>CAMUBY010000017.1 GCA_947087265.1 uncultured Clostridia bacterium | reverse complement strand
GCTTTTTCGCGTTTCTGCATCCCTTTGTACTTGGCGAAAATAAAAGAGGCGAGGCCGCCTAAAAAGAACGACACCGCCCATGAAATGATGCAGGTTATCAATGTTGCCGTCATGACTCTAAATCCTCCGGCGTTATTTTTTCTCCGCTCAGTAATGCGTACCACTTATCGCACGGCGTTTCGCACGGACCTTTTCCGCAAGCTGCACAGATGTTCTCGATGGTTAATTCTTCGTTACTCATAAGCCTCCCCCGTTATCGTCTCGTACTCTTCAGCCGTTATCCAGCCTTTTACGACCGCGTTTTTTACCCACGCTTTCGCCCACAGCCCTTTCTCGAAATATTCGCGGACTTTCTCGAATTTTGCGCTTGCCATTACTCAGCCACCTCCTCTTTTCGCTCGCTCTGCTCGGTATCGAAATCCACGCCGGACATCATTGCGAGGTAGTCCACGCCAGCCTGCATCCGCTCCCATTTTGCGTTTTGCTCTTTGATGTATTCTCCGAGTGTGATGGGTGCAAGTATGACGGTATCCGCATCGGCGATTTCGGAATGCCCCGGCAGATTGTATGCCGTTCCCTCAAAAGCCACGCCTGCGGCCTCGTTCTCGGTCGCCTCGATATACGTTCCTTCGGGACTGACCTTGATAAATAAAACGGAGTCGGTTACGCCCAGCTCCGTTCCGTCGCTCTTGATTACTTTGTACACGTTCCACCTCCTATGACCTGTAAAATGTATTTCAGCGTTTCGATATCGGCGTTGAAAAATGCGTGATTCCACAGCCAGTAGTCGGCGTGTTCGCGCATCTTGTACCGTTGCAGTTTCGGGTCTCCCCATATCCGCTCCCACGCAGCTTGCCGTTTTTGTCGATTGACTGCGCTTTCTTGTTTTGCCGGCGCACGGAGACTCGCCTGTATCGCTTGCGTAAGCCGTCCGCGTTCCAGTCCGCATCCGTCGTCTCTGGCGAAATATTGATGTGCGTTCTCGCTTGTTGTAAGTACGAGCGCATTTCCGTCTTTCGTTATTATCTCGCCTTCGGCTTCGCAAACCGTCCCGTATGGCAGATTTACGTTCCCGCAAAGGCCCATTCCTCGAAAGCGTTTGAAAAGTACATATCGCACTGGTCGTAGTCCTCCTTGATGATGTTATGGCGTTTATCTAACTTAAACCCGAAAAGCGAATAAACGAGCCGGCGCAATTTCAGCACTCGATTGTGGTCGTTGTAATTCTCGAAATATGCAATCGACCCCTGTATCGAAGTGCGCACGTCTTCGAAGGTTCTTTCTCCGCTATCGTACATCCTCTTCAGTGCTTTGAATTTATGACGGGCGCGGGGTACGCTTTTGCGGTTGCCGTTTATAACGACTTTCCCTGTCTCCGTCAATCTGAATTTCGCTTTGCAGTATTTGAACGGTTTTGTAAGCGGGCAGATGTGCGTTTTGGCGAGATTTACCGTCAATCCGTATTCTGCCGCCTTTTCGACTATTTTGTTCAGTATTTCTTTCGGGTCTCGGTGCGGCGGTATCAGTATGGGATAATCGTCCATATAATGGCTCGCGCCTTTAATGTGAAGCTGACACTTGATGAAGTTATCAACTGGGGACGGTAAGCCTACCATCTCCATTTGGCTAACCTCTACGCCGAGTGGCAGTCCGTATTCACCCGGAATGGTTCGGACTATCTTGTCAGCTATTTCCCGTATGTTCGGATGCCGTAACAACTTTTTGTGGCGGTCAAAAATAGCCGCGTGGGATGCCGAAGGGAAGAATTGCTTGTAATCCATAAGCAAGACCCAGCCTTCGCGTCCATAGCGTCTATAATGCTCGCGCAAATCGTCGGCAAGCATCCGCATTCCGAAATGAAAGCCTTTATCCGGTAGGCTTGCTCCGTTCTCGTATATCATGTCGGGAAGATACAGGGGCATCAGCGCACCGCGCGTCAACGTCTTATGCACTTGCCTGTCCTGTATCTTCGGTGCGCTGATGGGCCGCACTTTACCCCGCTCATGAATTTGGAAGTGGACGTACTTTCCGGGCATCCACTTGTGTGCGAACAGCTCACGTCGCCTTTTTGCCGTTTCGGAGAAAAGGTGTAACTCGAAACGCTGAACGCTATTCTTCCAGCGTACTCCGTTACAGCACCGCTTGCCGTTTTTGAACATCGCATTGAACGTAAAGACGCGGCTTAAACCGCCGACCGCTCTCGCACGTTCGGTTTTGCGCTGTTCTCGTTGCGCTTTTCTGCGTTGGTATCTTGCTTCGTGTCGTTCGTAACTTGTCATAATTATTCGCCTGCCGCACGGTTGTGGTGTAGGGTGCAGTCTAAACCGCTTTGACCGTACACATGAAACGGGGTGATGCACTCTCTCCCGCCATGCAAGGAGCGTCCGTGTCCGGTCGTCAGCAGAATGGAGATTTCTCTCCACTTGCAAAAATGCAGCTGTTTTGGATTTTCATCCGGGAAGTGCCCCTCCTTTCGCTTCGGTCTTTGATTCACTCAAGGCTACTACTTATGACCACGCCTCCCTTTCGGGAAGGTGCGAAATCCGGCGCGAGCGCGGCAGAATTGTTAGCGTTGTTATTGTTGTTATTGCCCGACGACCACACGCAGCCGAAATTGTTGTTATTATTGTAATTCGGCGACCGCAGCCACCACCACGCAGCCTACTCGCAGATTTACAGGAACACACCCAAAGGGAACGGCTCAGCCGCTCTTCTTATCTGATTTTAGCAGTCCCGTCAGCAGGGCGTTCTCTTTGTCGATGAGGTCGCCGAGCGTCTGGGACATCTTATCGAGGCGTTGCGATGCATCCGATGCCTTGACAGGCTTTCCGGAAGAAGTCTCAAAACACCCCGCCGGGTTCAACGCCATAATTGAGTAACAATGCGCGAGATGCACGTCTAATGCCATGAGCGACGCTCTGGATTCCAAGATGTGCGCCTCGCGCAGTCTTCGTCGCTCGTCGCTTGATGGATAGATGCTGTTCGCCTTTTCGGCGTGGTCTACCACCTCGGACGCGAGCCTTGCCACGTCAGTCGCTAAAAGCCGAGCGTACCGCGCGGACAGCCGCGTTAAAAACGCGATTGTCCGCGTATAGATTTCGTTTGCGGTGTTTACGAATTCCGCTTTGCTTTCGGACCGTTTTGTTTTCAGTACCGACATTGCGTACCTTCCTTTTTGCGCCCACTGGCGTGGGCGCGATTTTACCGATTGTAAGATTAGACTGCGAAAGCCGGCGCGAGCGCGGCAGAATTGTTAGCGTTGTAACTGGAGTTACCGCCCGACGACCACACGCAGCCGAAAAAGTTGCTAGCATGGGAATTCGGCGACCGCAGCCACCACCACGCA
>CAMUBY010000016.1 GCA_947087265.1 uncultured Clostridia bacterium | reverse complement strand
TTACGCCCAAAGTACTTGGCCTAACGGCCCGGGAGGATAGGTAGTTGCCACCTTTCATTTGAAAAGCACTTGCTTACGCAAGTGCTTTTTTCTTATATATTCACTTTAAGACAAACGATTAAAAATACAATTTAAAGCTTTAATTTTTATCAAATATTTTTACTCCAAATTCATCTTCTAATCCAAGTAAATAATCCGAAGAAACGGCAAAAAATTCCGCAATTAAATATATATTTTCGGCAACAGGCTGTACTTTTCCCGTGGACCAATCGGATATGCTCATGGCGGATACGCCTATTTTTTGCGCCAATGTTCGTTTTGACAGATTATTTATGGATAAAAGTTCGGTTAATCGTTGAGCAAAAATATTTTTCATAAAAATATTGTAAGATATTTTTTACAAAAAATACTTGACATAAGATATATTTTACACTACAATAATATAAGATATATCTTACATTTTTTGTAAGAAATAAATCATAGGAGAAAATAATGAAAAAAGAAACAAAAGAAAAGACAAAAGTAAAAGGTTGTTGGTGGCGTGCGGTTTTAGGAATATTAATTGCGTATCTTGTTTTTGCAGTTACTTGTGCGCTTATGTTTGCGGCGTGGGAATACGACATGGGTGGTTTAATAACAGAAAGTGTTGTTACTTGGATAATTTTTACTTTATTAAGTATTATCGTTCTACTTTATTGTTACGGTTGGCTCGGTCATTGGCTTGCGGACATGGAGCGGGAAAGAAGAAGTAAGTTTGTTCGCATAATAGGTAAAGTGTTAGGCGGTATCGGTTATTTGTTATTTCCGTATCCGCTAATGGTTTACGGTCCAAATAAAAAAAGTATTTTTATGCTGGTTTTTGCTTTGCCGTTGGTAGTTTTCGGGATAGTGGCGATTATATTAGGAGCTATCGGTACACAAATTTTGCAAACACCTTCAAATTGGTCGGGTGATTGGTCTGGCTATTATATTATTGTAGGAGTTTTAGCACTGTTAAATGCTTTGTTTGCGTTTCTCACTAAAAAATGTCCGAAGTGCGGTTGCTTAATGAGCAAGATAAGTTATGAAACTCTTTCATTTGATTCGGAAATCTATACGAGGCAATACAGCCGAGAAATAGGAAGCGTTTCATACGGTAACGGAGAGTCCGCAACTGTTTACGGACTCTACGATGCAGAACATGAAGGTTATGTAAAAACCTCTGCCAAAACGTTTACCTGCAAAAATTGCGGAACTATTAAACAAAAACGTGCGCGTACCCACCATTATATGAGTCATGACGATTTACATAATTTTCATTAAAACATTGGCACTTGCTTACGCAAGTGCTTTTTTCTGTTCGGTATACTGTTTTAATATCCGTTCATTGACAAGACGGTGCCGATATGTTAAAGTAATCGTGTAATTTCACACTGGTTTTTGCGTGTTGTATTACGAAATTTTATGGGAGAAAGCAATGAAACAATTAAAAAAGGTACTTCAAATGGCGGTCGGCGTTGTATCGGTAACGGCAATTGCGTTATCGATGACGGCTTGCGGACATACGCATCATTGGGAATGGCAGCGCAGCGAAACGGAGCATTGGCAGGTCTGTACCCAAAAAGGCTGCGATGCAGAAAAAAACCGCGGCACGCACGAAGACCGTGTTTGTGAAGATTGTGCGGAATTTCATGTTCTTGCGTTGGGCGACGTTAACAGTTCCGACCCTGCACATAACGATTTCGTGAAAGAAGCAAACGAGTGGTTTCCGAAAACGGGCAAGGAATTGGGGTATACCTATGAATATTCGGAAGATTTCGGTTTGCTGAATGAGGAAAAACTTCAATTTGTTGATTTGGTTATGTTTCTGAATGAAAGACCTCGCAAACTCGAACATCAAGCTGCATTTGAAAATTATATGAAAACCGGCGGAGCATGGATGGGATTTCATATTTGTGCGGGTTGTTGGGCTACCAATAAAGAAGACCCTGAACAATATTGGAAATGGTTTCAGGACGATTTTGTGGGTTGCGGAAATCATTCTCATAATACCTGGAATCCTACGTCCGAACCCATGAGGGTGGAAACTTACAATTACTGTGCAACGGAAAATCTTGAACTCGAAAACGATACGTTTGTTGCCGCACCATGTGAATGGTATGCCTGGGAATACGACGTTTCTAAAAACGAAGATATAACCGTCTTGCTGACGTTGAACCCTACGAAAGAAAATCCCGCGGGCGACAGCCCCGGCGAAATCTGGACGAGCGGAACTTACCCCATTGCCTGGGCGAACAACAACTACAAAATGGTCTACATGAATTGGGGGCACAACCTGCAAAGTTACAACAACGGAGAAGAGGGGACTTCTTCCCGCACGTTCAGCAGTGAAAAACAGAATCAGTTTATGATTGATACAATGTTCGGCTTAACAAAATAAAGTATTAAAAACAACCGCTCGACAGGCGGTTGTTTTTAACGCGGACAGATTCGTCGAGCAACCATCGGAAAAATTTTTTGCAAACAGTGGAAAAACTTGGAAAATTGCTTTTCATTTTTTTGCGGGAAGGGTATAATAAAAATATATCTTTCGGAGGATAAATATGATTGATAAAAAAATTGCAAAACTTGTCAACGAGCAGGTAAACAAAGAACTGTATTCCGCCTATCTCTATCTCGATTTCGCAAATTACTATGCGGACGAGGGGTTGGACGGCTTTGCGCACTGGTATGAAATTCAGGCGCAGGAAGAGCGCGACCACGCCATGATGATGCGCAGATACCTTATCGATAACGGTATCCGCGTTACGTTCGATGCAATCGCAAAACCCGATAAAAAATATGCCGATACAACCGCGCCCTTAAAGGCGGGCTTTGAACACGAACAGTATGTGACTTCCTTGATTAACAACATTTACAACGAAGCGTTCGCTATCAAAGATTTCAAGACCATGCAGTTCCTTGACTGGTTCATTAAAGAACAGGGCGAAGAGGAAAAGAACGCAGAGGATATGATTAAAAAAATGGAACTGTTCGGGCACGACGCAAAGGGACTCTATGCGCTCAATCAGGAGCTTGCGGCGAGAGTCTATACGCCTTCCGCAACCGGTCCTGCAATGTAACATTACCCAAAAAATAACCGCTTGACAGGCGGTTGTTTTTTTGCTATAATCTAAAACACTTGTTTTAGAACGTTTGTTTTATCAGGAGAAACCATGCCGCCGAAAGCAAAATTTACGAGAGAAGAAATTATCAACGCCGCGCTGAATATCGTGCGCGAAAAGGGAAAGGAAGCGGTGACTGCGCGCAGTCTGGGCGAGGCGCTGGGCAGTTCCGCGCGCCCTATCTTTACGGTGTTTCACAATATGGAGGAAGTGCTTTCCGAAACCGACCGCTCTGCGCGGAACGTTTATAACGCGTATCTCAAAGAGGAGAATTCGTTCAAGGGCGTGGGCATGGCGTACATCCGTTTTGCAAGCGAGGAACCGAATTTATTTCGCTTATTATTCATGAGCGAGCACAACTCGAAAATTGACGGCATTTTGCCTGAAATTGACGAGAACTATGCGGTGATTCTGTCTTCGGTCAAAGAGGAGTATGCGTTGACGCAATCGCAGGCGGAGCGGTTTTACCGCCACTTGTGGACGTACTCACACGGTATTGCCACACTATGCGCGACGGACTCCTGTCGGTTTTCGGAGGAAGAAGTAAGCGGCTTTTTGCAGGAAGCGGGCAGGGCGTTTATCCATCTGCTACGGGGAGAAAATAAATGATACTTGCGGAAAACGTAACAAAATCATACACCAACGGAAAGACAATAACGCCAGTTTTGAAAGGGGTTTCGCTCCGTATCAAAAAGGGGGAACTTGCCGTAATTTTGGGTGCGTCGGGTTCTGGAAAATCGACGCTTCTTTCGGTGCTTTCGGGGTTGGAACGCGCGGACGGCGGAAACATTACAGTGAGCGGCGAAAATCTTTCTGCCATGAACGAAAAGCAACTCACCGATTTCCGTAAACGGAAAGTCGGGTTTGTGTTTCAGCAATATTTCCTGTTGCCGCACCTTTCCGTGGAGGGGAACGTGAAACTCGGCGCTTTTCTTGCGGATAACAGGGAGTATCCAGAAATTATCGAAGCGTTGGGCTTGGGTGATAAAAAACATTCAAGGCCTGCGGAACTTTCGGGCGGAGAGCAACAGCGTGTGAGCATTGCGCGCGCCCTCGCCAAAAAACCCGAAATTTTGTTTCTCGACGAGCCGACGGGAGCGCTTGACGAAAACACGGGGCGGAGCGTACTCGACTATATCGCCAAACTGCAAACGGAATTGGGGTTTACTGCGGTCATGGTAACGCATAATCCGTTTGCCGCAGACATGGCGGACAGCGTGATTAAAATGAACAGCGGAAACATTGCGGAAACGTATTGCAACGAAGTACGGAAGTCTGCATTCGAAATAGGGTGGTGAACCATGACGGTAAGTTGGAAAGACGGCTTAAAATTAGTCGGCATTTCGATTATCTGCGCGTGCGCGGTGTTCGTTTGCACCTTTTTCATGAGTTATTATCTGGACGCGCTTTCCGTGCACGGCGAGGTTGCCGAAAACGCGCTGAAACTTTACGAATCGCAACTGCTTTCCGCCAAACTGACGTGTCTGATTTCGGGGCTGTGTCTGTTGCTCGTGTCGGTGGTGTTGTTGCTGTTTTACGTTAAACTTTATCTTGACGGACACGCCAAACAAATCGGCATTCTCAAAGCGCTCGGTTACGGCAGCGGAAAAATAGCCGTCGGATTTTGGGTGTTCGGGTTAAGCGTGTTTCTTGGTTGTGTCGTCGGGTTCGGCGGAGGATATGCGTTGACGCCCGTCATTTACGAACAAATGAGCGGCGAGGGATTGCCCGAAGTTCCTATCACCTTTCATGCGGAACTGCTTATTTGTTTCGTGCTTGTGCCCACCGTTCTTTTTGCTGCGCTTGCGGTGCTGTATGCGCTTTATAAACTGCGCCTGCCTGCTTCGGAGTTGCTACGCGGAAAAAGCGAACTTGCAAAAGGGAAGCCGCGTATTCCGAAGAAGAACCGTCCGTTTTTGCGCGAAGTATTTTTTGAAACGTTGAGGGCGCGGAAAACGCTTGCCTTTTTTGTCGCGTTTGCGTGCTTCTGCTTTTCCGCTATGCTGCAAATGTCCGTTTCCATGATGGACCTTGCAAGCGTCACCATGGGCGCAATCGTGCTCGGCATCGGAATAGTGCTTTCCGTCATGTGTCTGCTCCTTGCCTTTACTGCGATTTCCTCTTCCAACCGAACTGCCGTTTCCGTCATGCGTGCAAACGGCTACACGCTCTTTCAATGCGGCGCTGCGGTATTAGGCAGTTACAGTATCCCTGCGGTAATCGGCTTCGGGGTCGGCACGGTATATCAGTACGGACTTTTGCGGCTGATGACGGAGCTGGTATTCCGCGGCGTGGAAGAAATGAAAACCTACCGTTTCGACGTTCCCGTATTCTTCATCGTGCTGGCGGCGTTTCTTGTGCTGTTCGGGGTTGCCGTTGCAGTGTTTACTTACCGCACGGGCAGAACCTCTATCCGTAAACTCATGGCGGAATAAACGCGCGTTCAGCAAAAAAATTTTTGTGAACGGTATAAAAATATCATCATAAGTCAATAACTTCCGTGTTAATTGCGGAGGTTATTTTTTATGAAAAAAATCGGAATTATTATATTGTTGATTGCGGCAATTGCAGGACTGAGCATTGCGTTTATGGGGAACGGTACGGAGGATGGTGAGAATGCATCTTACTTGCGCGTACATATCCGTGCAAATTCCAATTCGGCGGACGACCAGGCGGTAAAGTATCAAGTGCGCGATAAAGTAGTGGAATTTTTAACGCCCACCGTCGCGGATTGCGAAACCAAAGAGCAGGCGATTGAAAAAATTACGGCGCGTCTTGCGGAAGTGGAAAAGGTGGCGGACGGCGTGCTCCGCGCAAACGGCTATACCTACGGCGCGAAAGCAAGTATTCGCAAGGAAAATTTCCCTACGCGCGTGTACGAGGAGGTTACGCTGGAAGCAGGCGTTTACGACGCGCTGATTCTGGAACTCGGCACAGGCACGGGCGACAACTGGTGGTGCGTCGTCTATCCGCCGCTTTGCTTCACGGGCGGCAACGGCAACGTTGTTTACAAAAGCAAAATCGCAGAAGTCATACAAAAATTTTTCGGATAAAATAAACCGCACTGTTTTACGGAAAACGGTGCGGCATTTTTTTTGCGGCAAAATAATTCCGCATAAAATTTTTCCGACTGCGCACATTACGCATAGGAGGAATTTATGAAGAAGTTTTTGGCAATCGGCGCGTTGACGCTTGCGCTC
>CAMUBY010000015.1 GCA_947087265.1 uncultured Clostridia bacterium | reverse complement strand
ATGCGAAAAAAGTGGTCTATAAGTCAGAAGACTTATAGACCAACTTCTATGGAGCTTCTGGCCGGACTTGAACCGGCGACCTATTGATTACGAATCAATCGCTCTACCGACTGAGCCACAGAAGCAACTCAACTGTATTGTTATTATAAAAAAATCGGCAACAAAAATCAAGCGTTTTTGCGCTGTATTTTATATTTTTTTATTTGCGGGAACAAACATCTTAACCCGCCCCTTCAAAACTTCGATTTGCACGTTTCCGCGGATTCCCTCTTCTCCGTCGAAATCCCATACAACGCCGTCTTCCGTTTCAATCGTAACGCTGTCGCCCGATAAAAATTCAACGTCCTTTTTCTTAATACGGGCGCCGAAAAACATGACCGCGGCAATGGAAAAATACTTTCCGATTCTCTGAAAGAAATTAGGCTTTTTTACTTGTTTTACGATTGCCACTTCCAGCGCGCCGTCGTTCATGCTGCCCTCTTTATTGACGGGCAGACCTGCCACCATTTTTCCGTTCATAACGAACACCAAAACGCCGTGCGATTCGATTTCTTTTCCGCCGCACTTACACCGAACGGGGAAAACGTCTAACTTCATATTTTTCTTTAAGCCGTGAATCGCATACGCAATCCAGCCGAGCGCGCGCTTGGATTTTTGCGGCGTATTATACGTGACGGCAGTAAACGCGCCTGCCGCCGCAATATACATGACATAATGCGCGCCGTTTACGCGCATACAATCGACGCCCTCCGTGTGACCTTCGAGTATCACTTTGAGCGCGCCTTTAATATTACAAGGTATTCCGAGCGAATGCGCGATATCGTTGGTAGTGCCGCTCGGAATGTAACCGAGCGAAACATCCCGTTCGCCGACGCCTTCCAAAACATTGTTAAATGTTCCGTCGCCGCCCGAAAAAAGAATGACGCCGTACTTTTCCGTACCTTCACGGACGCGCGTTTCCAAATCTTTCGCGCTTTCCGTTTCAACGATATCTACACGTTCGAATTTTTCTTCTAACTTGCTGCGGATATAGGGAATTTTCTTTTTGAGTTTTCCTTTCCCGCTGTTAGGGTTGTAGAGAAACAAACAATCCATATCTCTATTATAACTGATTTCGCGGGAAAAGACAAGGGTTTCTTAGAAGTAATCAACCATATTCGACACAAAAAAGCAAAGTTGAACCTGTAAATACCTTAAATCTTTTGCAAAAATGATACCGCTTGCAATTTCTTTTCCGCGGCGCTCGGCATTTACCAGCACCGTATTCCATTGCGAAAAACAATTTTCGGAATTGCCTGCACGCAAACCTTGCAACGAAGAGATTGCGCCGCGGACGGCAGCGCGCGCCTCTTCCTGTGAAATCTGCGTGCGCTCCAACGCATTTGCCGCGTCGTATAAAATTTTTGCACAGGTATCCGCCGTATCCGCATTTGCAATAATTTTATCTTTGCAGGAGGAGCTGTTCCCTTTCAGCGTAAAATCGCTCGGCGCATAATTCAGAATACGCGTTTCGATTCCCTTTTCCTCCATTGAACGCTGAACGGACTTTGCGGACACTTCCGTATAATAGCACGCAATGACAACGCTTTGCCTGCCGCCCGTTTCGATTAAAAAACCCGCACCGCCTGAAAGATATGTATTGCCGATAATTGCCGCCGCCGTCGAATCTTCGCAGTCGCGTACCAGAAACCAATATTTCTGTTTGAGCGTCACTCTTGCGTACGCGCGTCCGCTCCACCAAAGAATTCCTGCAAACGCGCACACGATTGCCGTAAAAACAGCGAGAATTAAAAAAAAGTGTTTCTTGGAATAACGTAAAATATTCATACTCCATTATATGAAAGTCTCCCCGCCTGAAATGCGGAGCAGGACAATAAAAAAATTCAGGCAACCCCTTGCAAAATCAACCCCGTTATGGTATACTTCAAATACCACACCAAATGCATAATTTTCGGCAGGGAGCACAATCTTGGCATTGTGTATCTCTCATTTCTCTGTGGGAAATTATGTAAAAAGATTGGTGTGGTAACGAATCTTGGAGATACCATGCGGTGTGTTTCCGAAATTCGGAAGCACACTTTTTTATTTTACAACGAGGTACGAGGATGCACGTTTGCTTGCATTGCAACACAGAATTTCAAGGTAACTACTGCCCCGAATGCGGCGCTGCCCGGTCGGAGGAAAAGACCTGCCCGAATTGCGGCGTCTCCCTTTTCGAAAGCGTAAAATTCTGCACGAACTGCGGATATTGTTTTCTGAAACCGAAAAAAGAACGCCCCTCAGGCGTATCCGCGGAAAACGGAGAAGGCTTCTACACCGATTCGCAACTCCTTTACAGATTGAACGACGATTGCTCTTCCTATTCCGTCGTCGGAACCGCAGACGGTAGCGCAAATACGGAAATCATTATTAAAAATACCGTCAACGGTTTACCCGTTACTTCAATCGGGCGGTATGCTTTCAAAGACGGTTTAGAAATCAAAAGTATAAGTATTCCCGACAGCGTCGTATCGATTGGCGAAAGCGCGTTCAAGGGCTGCAAACATCTATCGCACTTCAAAATCGGAAAGCGCTTGGCGAAAATAGGAAAAGCAGCATTTTCCTACTGCACTTCGCTGAAAAGTATTTCCGTTCCCGAAGAAAATACCAGATACCGTTTTCTGAATCATTGTTTGCTGGATACAAAAAGCAAAACTTTGGTAACCGCGTGTACAAACTTCCGAATTCCGTCTGACGGAAGCATCGCCGTCATCGGCGATTTCGCTTTTGCAGGTTTTACTTCCGTGACTAATCTGACGCTCCCGAACTCGATTAGCGTCATCGGAGAATCCGCATTCAAAGACTGTACGGCGTTGACGGAAATACACCTATCCGAACAGACGGAAAAAATCGGCTGTTCCGCATTTGACAACTGTATCTTGCTCAAAAACATCAAAATCCCACAGGGCGTGAAAATCCTTGAAGATTCTCTGTTCAAAGGTTGCAGCGCCCTCGAAAACGTTGAAATCCCTTTCGGCGTTACCAAAATGGAAGACTCCGTTTTCAAGGGTTGCAGCGGATTAAGCGAAATTGCTCTACCCGAAACGCTTACCGAAATCGGACGGTATGCGTTCAAACGTTGCGGCGGTTTGAAAAACGTTACTCTGCCGAACAGCCTTGTAACCGTTGGCAGTTGTGCATTTTACGGTTGTTCGGGACTTACCGCCGTAACACTTCCCAACAGCGTCACGGAACTGAAAAGCTGTATGTTCAGCAGGTGCGTCAGTTTAACGGATATAACCCTGCCCGAAAATATAACCGTGCTTAAAAGCTGTGCTTTCAAAGGCTGCAAAAATCTCACGAATATAACGTTACCAAACAACTTAACTGTAATTGAAAGTTGTGTGTTTGAGGGGTGCAGCGCTTTAACGGACGTTTCCATTCCCGAAAGCGTGACCGCTATCGGCAGTTGCGCGTTCAAAGATTGCAGCAGTTTAACGAGCATTACCATTCCCCAAAGCGTGACAGAAATCAGAAGTTTTGCGTTCAAAGACTGCGCCGCCTTGACGGACGTAAGCGTACCCAACGGCGTAGATTCGTTCAATCATTCGGTATTTGAGAGTTGTAACAACATCAGAAACGTTTTCTTTACGTCGCAAAAAGCAAAACAAAACTAACGCTTCTTTCAAAGAAAAAACCCCGAACCAATCGGGGTTTTCCTTTTATTTCTTTTCATTTTTTCTGCGAAGTAAATCCCCTGCGTGAAGCGGATACGGACAAGAGAACGAATAAATATTCTGTACTAATTTTGCGTCAGAGCAAGGCGCGCCCTGCGCGTCGCATAAATCTTCCACGCGAAACTCTTTACCGAACTGTTCCGAGGGAGATAAAATTTGCAACGTATCGCCCTCAAAAAAGCGGTTGCGCATTTCGGCTCTTACAATGCCGTTTTCGTAACTGACGACGTTTGCAATATATTCATGCGTACCGCGCGTTTGAGAATTGTCGCGTGAAACCGTATCGCGGTTTTCTCCGAACGCATACGCCGTTGTATAGGCGCGGTGCGCGGCGGCTTCCAGCTCTTTTGCAAGCGTTTCCGTAAAGCCGGCGTCAATGATTCTGCGGTAAGCGTTCACTACGGTGGCAAGATAATACTCGCTCTTCATGCGCCCTTCGATTTTGAAGGAGCTCACGCCCGCTTCGCTCAATTCTTTGAGATGTGCACTCATGTTCAAATCTTTGCTGTTCATGACGTACGTTCCGCGCCCGTCCGATTGCAAATCGTACCACTCGCCGTGCTCGCCCTCTGTGCTTTGAATGCGGTAATTCCAACGGCACGCCTGCACGCACGCGCCGCGGTTGGAGCGTCTGCCGTCTAAATAATCGGAAAGATAGCACCTGCCGCTGTAAGAAATACACATGGCGCCGTGGACAAAGGCTTCAAGTTCCAAATCAGGCACGGCGGCGTGAATTTCGGAAATTTCCGCTATGGAGAGTTCGCGCGCCACAACAACGCGCTCCGCACCGAGTTCCCGCCACATTGCCGCCGCCTCGCCGTTCAGCGTATTCGCCTGGGTGGAAATATGGACGGTAAGTTTGGGCGCAACGCGCCTGACCAGGCGTAGCACGCCTAAATCGGAAACGAGTACTGCGTCCGCACCGATTTTTTCAAGATAGCGGAAATGCGCTTCCAAAGCAGAAAAATCTGCGTTCGCCGCAAAGATATTCGCACAGACGTAAACCTTCTTGCCGCGTTCGTGCGCATAATTCACCGCCGACGCAAGTTCTTCGTCGGTAAAGTTATCGGCAAACGTGCGAAGCGAAAAATTCTTTCCGCCGAGATATACCGCGTCCGCGCCGAAATAAAACGCGGTTTTCAGTTTTTGCATACTCCCTGCGGGAGCCAACAGTTCGGGTTTTTTCATCGTCATAATCTGATACTTACGGCAAGCCCTTCGCCGAGTTCTAAAATTTCCGTTTGTAATTCCGCGTCGCTTTCCAGAAGCCGCAGATATTCGCGGATATGTTCTACCAGCATTCTGCGCTTCTTGGGCGGTTCGCCGCGCACCCAACCGAACAGAAGGATATCGTCCGAAAGGAGTACGCCGCCGCGTTTTAACAGCCGTTTGCAATCGGGCAGATATTTTCGGTACTGTACTTTGGGTCCGTCTAAAAATATCAGGTCGTACCCGCCTTCGAGCATCGGCAGAATTTCAGCGGCGTCCCCCTCGCAGAGAGCCGCTCGTTGTTCTAAACCGAACAAACGGAAATGCTCCCTTGCCCGTGCCGCCCGTGCGGCGTCACATTCAATCGCCGTCAACTGCGCATCTGAACATAAGAGCATGGCACAGGAGGTAAGCCCCTCCGCCGCGCCGATTTCCAGAATTTTCTGCGGCTTGCGCGTTTCCACCAACCGCAAAATATATTCGAGTGTTTCGTCCGCCGCAGTCGGGTCGCGCACTTCTTTGGCTTTTTCCCGCAGAGCGACAAGGCGCGAATCAAGTTCCGAAAGATTCATTTCTTCCTCGGTTTAGGCGCAGGGAGCCCGTCCGCCACCGCATAAAGAAGTTCCTGCAAAAACGCCTTATCGGGATTCTCTACGAGATAACGCGGCTTTGCGCCGGCATAGGGCGGAATTTCGGGCGCGCCGTCTAAATACTGCTTGGAAACAGGCGTAATCTTGATGAATACGCGGTTATCACAAATACAGCCTACCGCCTTTTCACGGCAGTAAAGCACATAATCGCCCATCATGGGATACACGCGCACGTCGAATAACCCCTCTGAAAATATTTCGATAAATTTCTTTTCGGTTGCCATAAAAATTTGTCCGTTCCGTAATCTGTAAAGAGCAAGCGGTTGCCTGCTCTTCCGTTTATAATTCCTGAATTATCGGGATAATCATGGGCGACTGTTTGGTCTTTTTGAAGAGATACGTTTTCATAGCGCGGCGCACGGCATTTCTGATTTCGACTGCCGAGCCCTGCGTTGTTTCCACTGCCTTTTCCACGACTTCCTGCAAATCGCGCATATAGTCGCGCTCGTCGGAAAACACAAAGCCGCGACTTTCGATAATCGGTTCGCTCAGTACGACGCCGTTGGAAATTGCAATGCTCACGATAAACACGCCCTCGCCCGACATGGTGAGTCTGTCTTTCAGAACTTCGCTCGTGCCGTAGTCCTCGAATCCTGCGCCGTCGATGAGTCTTGCGCCTGCGGGGAAACTTTCGCCCTGTCTGAGACTGTCGTCTGTGAGTTCCACGCAGACCCCGATATCGGGAATGAACGTCTGCGCGGGCTTCATGCCGAGTTCCTGTGCAAGCAGAACGTGCCGTTTCAGATGGCGGTATTCGCCGTGTACGGGAATAAAGAATTTCGGTTTTAAGAGGGAATGCAGAATCTTATGTTCTTCCTGACAAGCGTGCCCCGAAACGTGGATTTTTTCCAGACTTTCGTAAACAACGCTTGCGCCCTTCTTATAGAGGTTGTTAATAACGCGGTAAATGGCGTGCTCATTGCCAGGGATAGGACTTGCGGAAATGATAATCGTATCGTTAGAGCCGATGGTCACTTTGTTGAACTCGCCTGCAGCCATACGCGTGAGTGCGCTCATGGGCTCGCCCTGCGAACCCGTGGAAACGATAACAATTTCCCTATCAAAATAATTTTTCGTTTTTTCAACGTCAATCAACACGCCTTCGGGCACGGTGATTTCACCGATTTTCGCCGCAGCCTCAACAACGTTGAACATACTCCGCCCAGACAACGCAACTTTTCTTCTGTATTTGACCGCGATGTCGATAATCTGCTGCAAACGGTGTACGTTGGAAGCAAACGTAGCGACAATCAGCCGCCGTTCCGCATTTTCCGCAAAGAGATGTTCAAGCGTTGTTCCCACGACCTTTTCGCTCATCGTGTATCCGGGGCGCTCGATATTCGTCGATTCCCCTAGGTAGAGTAAAATACCTTTTTTGCCGTATTCGGCAATCTCGGCAAGGTCGATGGGCGCGCCAGCAACGGGCGTCAAATCGATTTTGAAATCTCCGCTGTGAAAAATGATGCCGTAGGGCGTTTCGATAGCGAGCGCCAACGCGCCTGCGATAGAGTGATTCACATTGACGAAATTCACCGTAAACACGCCCGCTTTTACCTTGTCTTTGGGTTTTACGGTGCGTTCGGTGACGTTATTGAGGCGGTGCTCGCGCAACTTGTTATCGACAAGCGCAAGCGTCAGTTTGGTGCCGTAAACAGGGGCGTTTAATTCTTTGAGCAAGTACGGTACGCCGCCGATATGGTCCTCATGCCCGTGCGTGAGAAAAATACCGCGCACTTTATTTTTGTTTTGAACGAGATAAGAAATATCGGGGAATACGAGGTCGATTCCGGGCATTTCCTCCGTGGGGAAAATGATGCCGGCGTCGATAATGATAATATCGTTCCCGTATTCGATGGCGGTCATGTTTTTGCCGATTTCCCCGACGCCGCCGAAGAATAACACTTTTACGGGCTTCTTCTTTTTTCCGCGCGGCTGTTCGCGGTTTCCTTTCGGCTTTTCCGTCTTTCTGAATTGCTCGCGGTTGCCCTGCTTTTCCTGCTGTTTGACGGGAGCGGCAACCAAGCCGTTTACTGGCGGTACAAATTTAGTACCCTTCCCCTTTGCCCTCGTTTTGCGGTGAGGCTTTAAACCCGCTTCTTCCATTGCCTCGGGAAAGCGTGTTTCACCGAGATTTTTCGGCTCGCGCGGAGAGACGGGTTTGTTCGACGGTTTTTTTTGCTTGCGCTCGTACGCCTCTAATCCGTTCAAAATGGCAAGTTCAATTGCGTCCTTCGTTTTCTCCTCCGTGTAACCTTGTTTCCTTCCTTTATCCAAAAAATACTCCTTTGCGTCCCGCTTTGCAACAACAAAGCGAGAGAGCTGATAAATCAGCTCTCTGTTTCGCTTTTGCGATGGGACTTTTCAATTCTAATTAAAAATTCATATCCGATTTGGGAACGACTGCCGTTTTAATCAGCCCTTCCGCAATCAGTTCGTTTTCTCTGCGGAACGCATACATCTTTGCGTAATCGATTTTTTCTTTCTCTTCCTTCACCGCACCCTGTACTTCCATCAACAGTTCCACAAGGCGGAGCGCACGCTTCAACGTAACGACGCTCTTTACCTTTACGAGCATAGGCGTTTTTTCGTACATCTTATTATCGCCCGCAAACTTCTGATGGTATACGGTTTCAGGGAATTCGTCGGGATTGAGCGCAAGATACAGGCACAGCGTTTTCCCGCGGATTGCAATCTTCGCAATGGTTTCGCGGTTATAGGTGAAGCGGTCGTTCGACCAGTTGACCTGAGAATGCGTCTTGGAATAGCTCAGAAGCGTGTTCTTCAATTCGCTGTAAAAATCTTTGATATCTTCTTCGCTTTCAATCAGTTTCGCCGTGAAACTGCGTTTCAACCGCGTTGTAAGTTCCACTTCCTGAGGCGCGGGAATTACCACTTTTTTCCCGGGCTTGCGAACCTTTTCTTTGGGTTTGACCGCCGTGGAAGTAATGGCATATTCTTCCGTCGCTTTCGGCTCCTCTTCCTGAGCAGGCGTTACCGCAGGCGCATAATCTTTGAGAATTTCTTCTACCTTTTCCGCAAACTTATCGATATCCGAATCTTCGAGTTTCGTAAGTTCGGCAATCCGCTGCATGAGGGCTTCATAATCGGGCGTCGATTCGGAAAGTTCGGATACGCGCGCCGCAAGGTCCTCGTAATCGGGCTGACCCGTTTTTACCAGTTCCGCAACACGGCTTGCAATCCGCTCATAATCGATTTCCGCAGGCGTCGGCTCGGTTTCCGGTTCGGAAAGAAGGTCCTCTTCCTCATCGTCATCTTCGTCCGACTTCACAAGTTCTGCTACGCGGACGGCAAGTTGTTCGTAATCGGGCTCTTCGGGTTTTGCAATTTCCGCAACTTTCGCCGCAAGATGTTCGTAATCGAGTTCTTCGGGTTTTGCAATTTCTGCAACTTTCGCCGCAAGATGCTCGTAGTCGAGTTCCTCGGGTTTTGCTAGTTCCGCCACTTTAACCGCAAGTTGGTCGTAATCAATATCTTCGGGCTTTGCAAGTTCTGCAACTTTTGCCGCAAGATGCTCGTAATCGAGTTCCTCGGGTTGCGTAATTTCTGCAACTTTTGCCGCAAGTTGGTCGTAATCGATATCATCGGGCTTTGCAAGTTCTGCAACTTTCGCCGCAAGGTGCTCATAATCGAGTTCCTCGGGTTTCGCAAGTTCCGCAACTTTCGCCGCGAGCTGGTCGTAATCGATATCATCGGGCTTCGCAAGCTCAGCAACCTTCGCCGCAAGTTCTTCGTAGTCGATTTCTTCGGGCTTTGCAAGTTCAGCAACCTTCGCCGCGAGTTCTTCGTAATCGATTTCTTCGGGCTTTGCAAGTTCAGCAACCTTCGCCGCAAGCTGGTCGTAATCGATATCGTCGGGCTTTGCAAGTTCCGCGACCTTTACGGCAAGTTGCTCATAATCGATATCTTCGGGAGATACCAAATCCGCAACCTTCGCTG
>CAMUBY010000014.1 GCA_947087265.1 uncultured Clostridia bacterium | reverse complement strand
TGCTTGTAAGGCAGATGCTCTCCCGGCTGAGCTAAGCTTCCAACTTGCTTGAATAATATATCATATCCGCACAAAGAAAGCAAGCGTTTTTCTTTTATTTCAACAATTTTTTTGCGAAATTTTTTTATTCTTTTTTTATATGATATGCTCGCCTTCGGAAAAATGACCGCCTTTTTTCATTTCGCTCCGCCTTAAATAACGAATAAGTGCGGCGGGGCGAGAGGACATTTTGGCGCGTTGCTTGGTCGCAGTGACAAGAGGGTAATAGTGCGCCCGGAAGACGGCAGCAAAAAGATTGCGCCGCGCGGAAAAGCCGTGCGGCGCGTAATGACAAAAAGGGTACGGGCGATGGGATACTTTATTCGGCTTGCGCCGTTTCTTTTTTTATGACTTCGAAAAAAGAAACCAATTCCTGCATGGAAGACATACAGGTTTGGTAAGCCTTCGACGTTTTGTTTACTCCCCAATTGAGCGGCGTTTTGGCAATGATATCGTACGTCATTTGCGAACATTCATACCGCTTCAAACGGACAATCAGACGTAAATTATTGCATTTCCCTTCCGTGCTACCGAAAAAGCCGCCCACAAATGCGCCGCCGATTGCACCGCCGCTGAACGCCATACTTCCGTTTTCATAGATTTCGTAATTGAGGAACTCGTTAAAATCCGCGACCACCGTAAGCGGTTTATCGTAATCGACAAATACCATTTTCTTTGCGGTACTGTCAATTAAAAAATGCGGTTTCGAATTTACGTCTTGCTTCTTAAAGGTCAGATAATCGTTTAGAATAAACGTTTTATCGATATGCAGTCCGTGCTCAGTAATGACGGTATTAACGGAAGTATTCAGTACCGCGCGACGGCTTAAAAATTTTTTGCACTTTCCTCTCCAAGTAAGCCACCAGACGAGCATTCCCGCACCTATTACCACGAGCACCGCACACATGGCACCCAGCCAAATAATATAAAACATATTTCCTCCTCTGTTTTTCGTGCAAACGCACTTTTTTATTACAATATACTCTATAAATCGAGCATTGTCAAGTGATAGAGTATAAATTAAAATAAAAATGTTCTTATGATTACTTATGCGCCGTTTTACGAAACTCTGAAAGAGAAGGGGATTTCGACTTATAAACTCATACAGCAATACGGAGTGAGCCGCAGTCTGTTGGACAGGTTGAAACACAATAAGCCGTTGAGCACGGTAACGCTCGACGATTTGTGCGCCATACTCGATTGCAGGATAGAGGATATAGTAAAATACGAAAAAGACAGCCGCTCGTAAATGAGCGGCTGTCTTAATTATTTTTTGTTAATAAACGCTGACTTGTTTTTTGTCTCTGCCTTTGCGCTCGAATTTCACAACGCCGTCTTTCAAAGCGAAGAGGGTATCGTCTCCGCCGATTCCTACGTTGTTGCCGGGGTAGATTTTCGTGCCTCTCTGGCGCACGATAATGCTCCCTGCAAGCACGGTTTGCCCGTCCTGACGTTTTACGCCGAGGCGTTTTGCCTCGCTGTCGCGTCCGTTATGGGAAGAACCGGTACCTTTTTTATGAGCGAATAAACCGATTAAAATCATAATTCATTCTCCTTAAATTTAGTAGTTCGGGCTAAATAGCCCCTGCGCTCAGAGGGAAATCTTCTCGATTTTTACCGCGGTGAACGGCTGGCGGTGACCCTGCTTTTTGCGCTCGTTCTTCTTGGGCTTATACTTGAAGACGATAATCTTCTTGTACTTATCCTGCGCTTCAACTTTTGCAGTCACTTTCGCCGACTCAACCTCTTTCCCGACTTTCACGCCCGTATCGTCCGATACCATAACGACGTTGAAAGAAACTTCTGCGCCTACTTCCGCAGGAAGTTTTTCCACTTTTACGACGTCGCCTTCGGAAACTTTATACTGCTTTCCGCCGTTTTCGATGATTGCGTACATTTCGCTTTTACCTCCTCTTCCCGGTCTCGCAAGATGCTTAGGCGATTCGCTGTAACGAATACTTGTCAGCCCGTCCTTAGCGGCTCGGTATTTAATTTATCATTCACAGTAAAAAATGTCAAGCGGTTTTCAAACGCTTTTACATATTATTTCAGACATTTTTTATCCGCAATCGCTCTTCTCTGTTGCAAATCCGAAATTTGTATGATATAATAATGACAGTATGATGTTATTTTCATTGGAAAAATATCGCGGGAAACGGATTTGCTGCGCCGTATCGGGCGGAATCGATTCCGTATGCCTTTTGCATGAGTTCCGCAAGGGCGCAAAGCAGTATCAGATTACGCTTTCCGCCGTCACTTGCGAGCACGGAATCCGCGGCGAAGCGTCGCTTTCCGACGTGCAGTTCGTGCGCAAAGTCTGTGCCGCCTGGGATATTCCGCTCTATATTTTTTCCGCCGATATTCCGCAGCGCGCGCAAAGCAGCGGTCGGGGATTGGAAGAGGAAGGGCGCCTGTTCCGCTACGGCTGTTTTTCGCAGATTCTGCAAACGGAGGCGGACGCCGTTGCCACCGCGCATCACTTAGACGACGTTGCCGAAACCGTCGTGTTCCGTTTGGCGAGGGGCACGTCTCTGAAAGGGCTTGCCGCCGTGCGCGAGCGCGAAGGTATCGTGCGCCCCATGCTTTCCGTTACCAAAACCCAAATCGAGGCTTACGCCAACCGTTACGGTTTGCCTTACGTAAACGACGAAACCAACGAAGACGAAACCTATTCGAGAAACGCCATCCGCAAATCGGTGCTTCCCGAATTGGAAAATATCGTAAACGGCGCAAAGGAACACCTTGTGGAGTTTGCCCGCCGCGCCGTCGAAGACGACGAATATCTGCAACTTCTTGCAAGCAATACTCTTGTGCGGGAAGGGAAAGAAATCCGCATTTCCGCGTCTCTTCCGCCTCCGATTTTTTCGCGTGCGTGCATTCTTGCGCTGAACGAAATGGGCGTGAAACAAGATTACACGGAAGCGAACGTGCGTGAAATTACCACCTTAAAGACTTTGCAGAGCGGCAAAAAAGTCTGCCTGCCGAGCGGGATAGAGGCGGTCAGAGAAGGTGCGGACATCAACTTTTACCGACCGAAGCCACAGTTTTCGGAGGTCACGCCTTTTTCGGAAGGCATATTCGCGGTCGGAGAATATACGGTCACCGTTCGGGAGGGCGGCGGCGAGGGGCTGTTTGCCGATATCGACGCGTTCCCGGAAGGCTGTGTTATCAGAACGCGCCGCGTGGGCGACCGCTTTACGCCGTTCAAGGGCAGAGAGAAACAGTTGAAAGAGTATCTCACCGATAAAAAGATTCCCGCGCGCGTCAGTTGGAATCTGCCGCTGATTGCAAAAGGGAACGAAGTGTTTGCAATTTTCGGCGTGGAAATTTCCGACCGCGTGAAAGTCACCAAAGAAACGCAGCGTTGCGTTCGCTTGAATATGAAATAAAAACCATTCCCGTTACAGCGGTTTTTATAGGGAAATTTTTTACAAATATAAGGATAGCGCACGATACCTTTTGAGGAAAGGCAAGTGCGCTTTTTTATTTTGTTTTTTTAAGTTGTTTGTTGTATCATTCAAAGCTTGCAAGGTTGTAACCGCTATGAAATATCCGATTTATCGGCGTTGACTTAAATTACAATTCGGGGAAGCACTATTCATAAAACGTCTACGGTTTTTCTTTCAGTTTGAAAATACCCTTTGCAATCATCGATACGCCGATTCCGATAATGACAAGACTCACGCCGATTGCCGTGAACACAAGCGTAGTGCGCATATTTTCAAACTCCCCGAACGTGCATATCAGCGTAGACGTCAGAGCAAGAATGGAAACGGACGCGTCTACCAGATTCACGTTCCGCAGCGTTTGCAAAACAAGATTCTGCATTCTCGTCGTTTTTACATAATTGAAGATAGCGATACTGATTTTATAAAACGCGTAAGCGGCGCTCGCGATGGCGATAATCATTCCGGTATCGGCAGGGTTTTCGGTTGAAACCATTTGAACGATTGCAACGGTCAAAGCGGCTTGAAGCAATAAAAGAATGACGCCGTTCACCGTATATATTTTGGCAACTGCACGGCGATAAGATTCGTTGTCGTCGGTATGCTTCTTTTTTACACCGTAAAGCGAAAGAAGCAGCGCGCCTTTTTGCAATGCGAGGGCGATGTAGTAGATTGCCAATGCTCCGTACCAAATCGATTTGTATAGGATACCCGTCGCCGCGTGAAATCCTGCAATCAAAAGATTCACGGTGAAAGAGCAAATAAAAAAAACGACCGTGCGATAGCCGTAATCTGTGACGATACCGCTCCACAGATTTGAATTTTTGAACCTGTCTTTGATTTTCATATCATTTCACGGGAATTGCAAACTTAATTAGCAGGTCGGCGATATATGCCGTGTCTTCTTTGCAACCGCCTTTCAACCATTCGACGATGACTGCGTGCATTCCGCTGATATAGAATACGAGTAAGAATTTCCGCTCTTCCGGCGGAACTTGAAACCGCTCTAAGATAGGGTCGAATATTTCCCGATAGGTCTTATTGAAAGAATTGGAAATTCGGAAAATGTGCGGTTTTGAGATTGACGTCATAAACAGTTTCCGATTTTCTTTCAGAAGGGAAAGGTAGGGAAAGATATACTGCGGCGTTAATAACAAGAGTTCTTCCGTCTTGCAGGTTTTTATTGTTTCGCCGTCGACGGCAAAGGTTTTGTATTTGTCTGTAAACCGCGAATAAATATAGGCAAGACTTTCTTCCAGCAAATCGTTCATGTTTTCGTAATGCAAGTAGAACGTCGAACGGTTTACTCCCGCCTTCACGCAAATTTCTTTTACGGTGATATAGTCGAACTCTTTTTTTTCAAGTAATTGCAACAGCGCTTCGTTCATACGGCGGGCGGTATTGAAATATTTACTTTCCGATTTATTCATAATGCCGCCCTCCTGTGAACAAAACTGTTATTCCGCTTCGCTGATAGAGTTCGCAAGCGTAATAATATCGCCCGCATATTTTTGTTTGCGTTTTTGCAGAAACTTACCGTAAATGAAGTAGTTTGCAACGGCGCCCGCAATTCCGAGCGAACCGATGAAACTGCCCGCCACGATAAGTGAAGTACCGCCGTTTCCCAGCGCGCCCAACGCAAGGCACATTCCGACGCCGAGTATTAGCGTCGCCACAATGCCGAGCGTAAGAGCAAGTGCGAGCGGCGGCGTTTTTACTTTCTTGTCCAACTTTTTCAATTGGACGACTTTTGACGTATTCTTTACCGAATACTCGTTTGCAATTGCTTCCGCGTAAATTTTGTCTGTGTTCATTTTTTTAACCTCCCGTGCTGAACGACAATGCTATGTTAGCACAGGCAAATAAAAAACGGAACAACACAAATTCGGGAATGTGTCGATTTGAGCGCACAAAATAAAATTTTTTCGGCAAACCGATAAAAGAAACCCACCGCTCAGGTGGGTTATTTGTCAGCGTAAAATTTTGCTGTATCCGTAGGAATTGACGAGTGCGTCGATTTTTTCTCCGCGTTTGCAAAGCGGACATTCGGCTTGCGGATAGGAGGCGTAACCGCTTAAATCATCCGCGCTCATGAGCCGCACGACGGGCACGCTGTCTATTTCGAACTCACCGCCGAACACCGTTGCAAGCCCAACGGGTTCTCCGCCGTAATAGCGGATGCCGTCGAGCGCGCCTTTCGCGGTAAGGCCCGTCGTTGCCGTCGCGCTCAGAACAAGCACGCTCTTGTTCTTTACGTAGGGCAACAGGTTGTCGCGCAGAATGAGTTTATCGTTTGTCACTTCCGGCGAAATTACGCCCAAGTCGTTGTTTAAGTTAATGCCGGAATGCGAGAGTTCGTTCGCAAGAAACGCGCCCACCATTTTCATGCGTTCAAGCGTAATGATGGTATCGACGGGAGTGTTGCAGAATTTTTCCGCAAACAGCCGCGCCGCCGCTTTGGCAAGTTTTAAGTCGGATTTCACTTTGGTAATGTCGATGCAGTATGTGACGTGCGAGTGCTGCGTTGCAAAGTGCCCGGGAATGGCGCGGATGACGACGGAGCTGTTTCGTCTTGCCCTCAGTTCAATGGCTCTTGTTTCCATAAAAATGTCCTTTTCTTTTATTGTAATATAAGGCGGTCGGATTGTAAAGAGAGAAAGAAAAAATTTTTGTAAAAAATATGTTTTTTTTCGTAAAATCTGTTTAACAAATCGTAATTTACTTTATATTTATAATGTAAAAATTCTTGGCAAAGGTATTATTTTGGATTTAGAAAACGAAAACAGAGAACTTGAAACGGAATTCGTGCAGGATGCGGAAGAAGCGCCCGAGGCGGAGAGCGTTTCCGCGGAGGAATACGAAAAACTCAAAGCGGAAGCGGAGGACAGCAAGCGGAAGTGGTACCTCGTAACCGCGGAGTACGAAAACTACCGCAAGCGTACGGCTTCGACCCGTTCGCAGGCGTATGCCGAAGGGCGTGCCGACGTAGTGAAAGGACTTTTCCCCATTGCGGATATGCTCGAACTTGCCGTTCAAAGTTGCGCCGAAGAAAAGACGCGGCAGGGCATTCAGATGATACAGAAGTCCTTTTATAAACTGCTCGACGAGGAAAACATTACGGAAATCTGTCCTTTGGGCGAGGAGTTCAACGCCGAGACGAGCGAAGCGGTGCTTGCCGTCGACCCCGACGAGGGCGAGGAAAGCGGTATCGTCAAACAGGTATTCCGCAAGGGGTACGAACAAAAGGGAAAAATTCTGCGGTTTGCGCAGGTTTCGGTCACAAAATAAAAAATCAATTTAAGAGATAGGAGATAAAATATATGTCAAAAGTTATCGGTATCGATTTAGGAACAACCAACTCTTGCGTTGCCGTCATGGAAGGCGGCGAACCCGTCGTCATCGCAAACGCGGAGGGCGCGCGCACGACGCCTTCGGTCGTTGCGTTCCAGAAAGACGGCTCGCGTATCGTCGGGCAGGTCGCAAAGCGCCAGGCGGTTGCAAATCCCGATAAAACGGTCATTTCCATCAAGCGGAAAATGGGCTCGGACTATAAAGTAAAAATCGACGATAAATCGTATTCGCCGCAGGAACTTTCCGCAATGATTCTTACCAAACTCAAAGCGGATGCGGAAGCGTACCTCGGCGGCAAGGTTACCGACGCGGTCATCACCTGCCCCGCATACTTCACGGACGCACAGCGCCAGGCAACCAAAGACGCGGGTAAAATTGCAGGTCTGAACGTTCTGCGTATCATCAACGAGCCGACTGCGGCGGCGCTTTCCTACGGACTCGATAAAGAAAAAGAAAACAGCAAGGTCATGATTTACGACTTGGGCGGCGGCACGTTCGACGTATCCGTGCTCGAAATTTCCGACGGCGTGTTTGAAGTGCTTGCCACCAACGGCAACAATATGCTCGGCGGCGACGACTTCGATAAACGCATCATGGACTACATGGTAGAGGAGTTCAAGAAGAGCCACGGCGTCGATTTGTCCAAAGACAAAATGGCGATGCAGCGCTTGAAGGAAGCGGCGGAAAAGGCGAAAATCGAGCTTTCGGGCATGACTTCCACCTCTGTTTCCCTGCCCTTCATTTCCATGACGGACGCAGGTCCGGCGCACCTCGAACTCGAAATCACGCGCCAGAAATTCGAGGCGCTCATTGCAGACCTCATCGAAAAGACGGCGGAGCCCATGAAACTTGCCATGAAAGATGCAGGGCTCTCCTATAAAGACCTCGACAAAGTGATTCTCGTAGGCGGTTCCACGCGTGTGCCTGCGGTTATCGCAAAGGTCAAAGACATAACGGGCAAAGAACCGTTCAAGGGCATCAACCCCGACGAATGCGTTGCGGTGGGCGCAGCCATTCAGGGCGGCGTGCTCACGGGCGAAGTCAAGGACGTGTTGCTTCTCGACGTTATGCCCCTCTCGCTCGGTATCGAAACGCTGGGTAACGTGTTCACGCGTCTTATCGACAGAAACACGACCATTCCCGTCAAGAAGAGCCAGGTGTTCTCCACGGCGGCGGATAATCAGACCAGCGTGGAAATTCACATCTTGCAGGGCGAGCGCGAATTCTGCCGCGACAACAAGACGATGGGCAGATTCATGCTCACGGGCATTGCGCCCGCGCCGCGCGGCATTCCGCAAATCGAAGTCACGTTCGACGTAGACGCGAACGGTATCGTGCACGTCGAAGCGAAGGACCTCGGCACGGGCAAGAGCACGGATATTACGATTACTTCCTCCACCAATCTTTCGGAAGACGAAATCAACAAAGCGGTGAAAGACGCCGAACAGTACGCGGAAGAGGATAAGAAACGCAAGTCGAAAGTGGACGCGCGCAACAAACTCGACGGACTCATTTTCTCGGTAGAGCAGACGCTGAAAGAGGGCGCGGAAAAACTTTCGGACGAAGATAAAGCCACCCTGCAAACGGCGGTGGACGAAGCGAAGAAAGAACTCGACGCGGACGATGAAGAAAAGTACAACAAGGCGGCGGAAGAACTTTCCCAGAAGGTTCAGCCCATCTTCGTGAAGATGTACGAACAGACGCGCGGCGAAGGAAACGGGAACCCTACCGAGGGCGGAGAAGAATTCCACCAGTAACAAAGCAAACTCAGACGTAACATAACCGAAAGCCGCGCTTGCGGCTTTTCGGCGTAAA
Source organism: uncultured Clostridia bacterium (assembly GCA_947087265.1). GTDB lineage: Bacteria > Bacillota > Clostridia > Christensenellales > Borkfalkiaceae > Gallimonas. The sequence goes on along the minus strand of CAMUBY010000014.1, from coordinate 8,718 downwards.
CGGAGAAAACAAGAAATGCCAGAAAAGAAAAATTATTACGAAATTCTCGGCGTGAGTAAGACGGCAACGGATGCGGAAATCAAGGCGGCTTATAAAAAGCTCGTCAAACAGTATCACCCCGATTTGCACCCGAACGATAAACTTGCGGCGGAAAAATTCAAGGAAATCAACGAGGCGAACGAAGTCCTTTCGGATAAGCAGAAGCGCGCCGCATACGATTACGAGCAGGAACACCCGGGCATGGGCGGCATGGGCGGTGCCGGCGGCTTTGGTGGATTCGGCGGTTTCGGCGATATTTTCGACAGCATCTTCCAGGGGTTCGGCGGCGGTGCAACCATGCAGCGCGACACGACGGGCGAGGACATTCAGATTAACGTTCCGCTTTCGTTCATGGACGCGGCGAAGGGTTGCAGTAAAGAAATATCCTATGCAAGAAACGAACCTTGCTCTGCGTGCAAGGGCACGGGCGCGAAGAACGGCACGGCGTATAAGACCTGCCAGAAGTGCGGCGGCAAAGGGCAAATCCGCTTTACGCAGGATACCATGTTCGGCAGAACGGTGCGCGTGGGGGTATGTCCCGACTGCGGCGGCAGAGGTAAGACCATTACCGATAAATGCCCCGACTGCAAAGGCAGAGGCTTTTTGCGCCGCGATACGAAGATTACGCTTAACGTTCCCGCGGGGGCGGATACCAATTCCTATATCCGTAAGCGCGGCTTCGGGCAAGCGAGCGCAGAGGGCGGCGAGCCCGGCGATTTGATTGCCGTGTTCCGCGTAGAACCGCATAAAATTTTTAAGCGCAGAAATATGGATTTGTACATTGATTTGCCTATCCCTTTCCAGACGGCGGTGCTGGGCGGTACGGTACAGGTCGCGGGGCTTGACGATACCTTCGCGTATACCATTCCCGAAGGCACGCAGAACGGTACCACGTTCACGGTGCGCGGCAAGGGCATTAAATCGCGCAACGGCACGGGAAACCTGTATTTGCGCGTGTTCGTGGAAGTGCCCACCAAGCTCACCAAAGAGCAGAAGAAGAAATTGCAGGAAACGGCGGGAGATTTGGAATTAAAACAGTTCAGCCAATCCAAAACCTATTCGGACGACATTTCCAAACTGTACGGAAAGGATGCTTACGAAAAAAACGCATAACAAAAGACCTGCCGCACGGCAGGTCTTTTTTACGGCTTTCTTTCTGGGAAAAGAAGGTAATCAGAGCTTACGCCGAGCGCATCGAGTAATTTTAAGAACGGCGTCTTTCTCGGGTATCGCTTTCCCGCAAGATAATCTTTTAAGGTGCGCACGGATATTCCCGTTTTTTCTGAAAGTTCCTCCAAGGTAAATCCTCGATTTATTACGGCTTCGTTTAATCTTTTTGTTAAAGGGGTAAAATCCCAATCCATATAAAAACCTCAACACACAAATTTGTGTAAATAATTTATTACACATATTTGTACTTGTCAAGCAAAAAATACAAATATGTGTATAATTTATTGTGAGGATATTATTATGAATTACGGCGAAGTATTACGTTATCATCGGGAGAAAGCAAATTTGAATCTTACACAATTGGCAAAAGCGATAGGCACCTCGCAGCAAAATGTCAGTCGTTGGGAAAAAAACGAAGTGATTCCGAGTATTGAATTTTGTGTAAAACTTGCAAATTTTTACGGAATTACGTTAGACGAGTTAATAGGAAGGAAACCATGAAATACATTGAACTTACCGTACATACCACGACCGAAGCGGCGGAACTCATTGCCGACGTCATGTGGGAATACACGCCGCACGGCGTTGCCGTCAGCGATGCGGCGGATATCATTGCATTACAACGCGACTCCACCGTCTTTTGGGACTATATCGACGAAAGCGTGACCGCTCCGAAGTCGGACGTGCTCGTCAAATGCTTTTTAGAGCCCGACCGCGCGGAAGAGTTGAGCGCAAGTATTATGCGCGAAATACGTAACCGACAAACGCTTGCGGAGGGAGTAATTCCTTTCGGCACGTTAGAGGAAACCAAGCGCGAAATCGAGGGCGACGATTGGATTGATATCTGGAAAAAACATTTCCGTCCCATCCATGCCGGAAAGAAAGTCGTCATCGTGCCTGAATGGATTGCCTACGAAAAGGCGGACGGCGAAGTCACCGTCATGCTCGATTCCAACATGGCGTTCGGCACGGGCGAACACGAAACCACTTCCATGTGTCTCGAACTGTTGCAGGATTATCTGAAAGAGGGGGACGTGTGCGTGGACGTCGGCTGCGGCAGCGGCATATTGGGAATCGCGGCGGCGAAACTCGGCGCAAGCGTTTCCTATTGTACGGATATCGACCCGATTGCCGTGGAGAGCAGCAAGCATAACAGCTTTATCAACGGCGTGACGGATACGGTCGTCGTGGCTCATTCCAATCTTTTGGACGAGGCGGAAATCAAAGGCGACGTCGTACTTGCAAACATTACGGCGGAAGTGCTTGCGATGCTTGCGCCTTCCATTCCCAAACATTTGAAAGAGGGCGGAACGCTCATTCTCAGCGGTATCATCAAAGACCGTTTAGCGTTGGTACGCGGTGCGTTCAAAGCGCAGGGGCTAACGGAATTGCAACTGCGCCAAAAGGGTGAATGGTACGCGCTCGTTTACGGGTGGAATAAATGAAAGCGTGCGTGTTTACCCTCGGCTGTAAGATGAACGAAGTGGAGAGTATGTCGCTCATGCAGGGGCTCGAAGAGCGCGGCTTCGAGGTGACGGACGTCCCCGAATATGCCGACCTGTATGTTCTGAACACCTGCGCGGTGACGGCGGAGGCGGAGCGCAAGAGCAGGCAGGCGGTGGCGCGGCTGAGAAAGTTTAACCCGCTCGCGCCCGTAATTGTGTGCGGCTGTGCGTCCGAAAAAGATTCGGCGGCTTTTGAAACGCGCGAAGGAGTCACTTTCGTATCGGGCGCGATGGGCAAAAATAAACTGCTCGACTATATCGGAGAACGCGGCAGGGCGCACGAAACCGAGAGCACGTTCTGCGAAATGCCGCTCCCCAAGCGTAGTAAAACGCGTGCCTACCTGCGTATTCAGGACGGCTGTAACAGATTCTGTTCCTATTGCATCATTCCCTATTTGCGGGGCAGGACGCGCTCGCGCAAAGCGGAAAGTATTTTGGCGGAAGCGCGCGCCGTCAGCGCCGCAGGCGCAAGAGAAATCGTACTCACGGGCATCGACATTTCTTCCTATCGGGACGGCGAAACTCAGCTCGGCGATTTGCTGTTGCTGCTCAAAGACGTGCCCGCGCGCATTCGGCTCGGCTCGCTCGAACCGTGCGTGATTACCGAAGCATTTTTACAGAAAATGCAGGCGGCGGGCAATGTTTGCGAGCATTTCCATTTGTCGCTCCAAAGCGGTTCGGGCGCCGTACTCAAAGCCATGAACCGCCGCTACACGCGCGAAGAGTATCTTAATAAGTGCGCGCTTATCTACCGCTGTTTTCCTTCCGCCGCAATCACGACGGATATCATCGTGGGCTATCCCGCCGAAACCGAAGAAGATTTTTTACAATCGCTTTCCATTGTAGAAGAGGCTGGGCTTGCGCGCGTGCATGCGTTTCCGTTCTCTCCGCGCGAGGGCACGAACGCCGCAAAACTCAAAGACTTACCGTCCGCCGTCAAAAAAGAGCGCATGGAAAGAATGCTGCAAGCGGCGCGCCGCGCCGAAGAGCGGTACATTGAAAAGTTTACGGGGAGCGAACAGATTGCGCTGTTCGAGGAGGACGGCGGCTATACTTCCAACTATCTCCGCGTGAGCGCCGTGGGCGCAAAAGAGGGGAGCATGTACCGCGTAAAACTTTCAGAAAGAAAAAACGACGCTATCCGCGCCGAAATTATCGAGGAGATATAAACATGGAAAACTGTATATTCTGTAACATTATCGCGGGTGAAATTCCTTCCGCAAAAGTGTACGAGGACGAAGAAATGCTCATCTTCAAGGACATCGAGCCCAAAGCGAAAATTCATCTTTTGTGCGTGCCCAAAGAACACTTTTCTACCGTGGCGGAATTGAACGATACGCGCGCGGCACTGCTCGGGAGAATCTTTCAGAAGATAGGAACGCTCAAAGATACGCTCGGACTTTCCGAGGGGTATCGGCTCGTTATCAATCAGGGCGAGAACGCGGGGCAGACCGTGCACCATCTGCACATTCATATTCTCGGCGGCGAAACGCTGCCCTGGGAATAAAATATTTTAATTGCCCGTATAAAACTTAAGAATTCCGTCAACAATCCTTCCGAACGCTCGGGAGGATTTTTTTATGCGGAAAAACGGGTTGCGTAAAATCTGGCAGACAGGCAAGGCGGTTTTCGTCGTTGCGCTTGTGCTGCTCTGCGCGTTTTTTGCTATCTGCGTCAGCCGCAGTCCCGTGTTTGAAGAGGGAGAAAGTTACGAACTCTCTTACGGTGCGTCGTCCTCCGCGCAAACGGTAAGAACAGACTCTCCTCTGTTTGACAAACTTATCAACAATACCGTTGCGGGCGAAAGCGTGCGTTATACAGGCGACCGTTACGAAGAACTCAAACGCGAATTTCAAGCCGAACTGCTCTTTACGGAAAATGCGGGCGGCGTCGTGAATTATTATTTGTATTCTCCGCGCATTTCGGGCGGCATGAAACTGTACGGAAAAACCGTCAATCTGCACATTGCGGTGGGCAGCGAGCAGACGGCGGCGGGAACCCCTATCATATTCGGCGGATTTTAATTGCGAGCGGTAGGTATAAAACACAAAAGACTTGTCCATGATTTACATAGAAATTTTTTCGGAGGATTTTATGAAAGAAGAAAAAACCAAAAGCAAAAAAAGAATTTTATACTATTGCATTCTTACCATCAGTGTATTGCTGCTTGCGGCGGCAATCGTGCTCACCGTCTATTTCGTAACGGGCAACAGCGGTGAAGTGCTCGAAAATCCGGACGACACCACCGAACCCGAGAAGCCCGACGATAAAGACCCCGACGAACCTACGGGCGGCGACAACGTAGACCCCAATCCCTATGTTGCGCCTGTGTCGCTTGCTTCTTACAGCATGGAATACGGCGATATTTACAAGAATGAGACAATGGGTTGGATTTACCGTCACTACGCAATCGATTTTGCCGCAGATGAAGGTGCGGACGTATTTTCCATGGCGGCAGGTACGGTTACGAACGTCAGTTACAGCAAGGAACTCGGAAACCTTGTTACCGTAGACCACGGCAACGGAATTGTAAGTTGTTACAAGTTCATCGAACCCGCAGCGGGTCTGGGCATCGGTCAGAAAGTAGCAAAGGGTGAAAAAATCGGTGCGGTGAGCGCTGCGTACGGTTCGGAAAAGAAGGACGGAACGCACCTGCATTTTGAAGTAAAGGAAAACAACAAAAATGTGAATCCCACCAAATACTTTGAAGCATTTTTAGAGGAGAAATAAAAAGCATTCGCGCACATCGCGGAAACTGTCCGACTGCATTGCAGTCGGACAGTTATATTTTTCGCGCCGCACGGCGTTCGCATAAACGGACAACCGTACTCATAAAATAACCTGTCGGTAAACTTGCCGATACGCGGAGGTTGTTATGAAACGGAAACTTTTGAGTTTAGGGATGGGCGCGGTGCTTATTTTCGGCGCGGCAGGTTTGACCGCTTGCAAATCCGAACCCGAAAACAGCTGTTACAATATTGTTGCGGAGTACTTCCCCGAAGAGAGGTTGCTCTCCGCCGAAATGACGTTTTCTTTTTACAACGATACGGAAAATGCGCTCGAAGAACTCAAATTCGAGTTATGGGCAAACGCATTCCGCGAAGGTGCGGCTTATTCGCCCGTATCCGAACTGTATGCGCCGTCCGCTTATTATAACGGCAAAAGTTACGGTGGCATGGAAATTCTTGCGGTCGACGGGGCGGAGGAGTATACCGTCGGCGGGGAGGACGAGAACATTCTCACCGTTACGCTTCCCTCCAAAGTATATCCCGACGAATCGGCGGAAATCAAAATCAATTACCGCGTCACGCTTGCGGAAATCAACCACAGGCTCGGCGTCGGAAAAAATACAATCAACCTTTCGGCATTCTATCCCGTACTCTGCTATTACGGCGAAAACGGATTTTGCGAATACGTCTATTCCTGTTACGGCGACCCGTTCGTGAACGAATGCGCCGATTTCGACGTCACGCTTACCGTGCCCGAGGACTATACGGCGGTGTACGGCGGCAAGGGAGAAGAAGTCGCAGAAAACGGAACAAAAACGTATCATGTAGTAACGGAAAACGTACGCGATACGGCGTTTGTTCTCGGAAAGAGTTTCGAGTGCGTCAAAACGACGGCGTGCGGAATCGACGTGGAGTATTATTACTACGGCGACGTTTCCCCCGAACTTGCGTTGTCGGCGGCGGCGGACAGTCTGACGTATTATTCCAAGACGTTCGGAAAATACGCATATCCGCGCTACGTCGTCGTGGAGGCGGATTTCCCTTACGGCGGCATGGAATTTTCAGGGCTTTCCCTCATCAGTTCTTCTCTGCGCACGTCGGAAATTCCGCTCGTGGTAGCGCATGAAACGGCGCACCAGTGGTGGTATTCCATGGTGGGAAGCAACCAGTTTGAAACACCCTGGCAGGACGAAGGACTTGCGGAGTTTTCGACCGCGCTCTTTCTGGACGCCTATCCGAGTTACGGCGGCTCCTACCGCAGAATGCTCGATACGAGTATCGGCGCATACCGCGCTTATTTTGCAATTTATTCGCAGTTGAGTCCTGAGGCGGATACTTCCATGAACCGTCCGTTAACTTCCTATCAGGGCGATTACGAATATCGCAATCTCGCTTACGACAAGGGGATGATTCTGTTCGATTGCGTAAAAACCGCAACCGGCGAAAGAAAATTCTTCTCCGCGCTGTCCCGCTATTTTGAAAAATACAACGGAAAAATTGCGCGTTACGAAGATATGGCGGCTTGTTTCGGTTCCCATGCGGAGCCGGTGTTTGAATCGTTTACGAAGGGACTTTGCGTCATCTGAAAAATTTTTCAAAAACACTTGCCAAAATGCGGCCGAAGTATTATAATAAGTAAAAACTAATTTTTCGGAAGGGAGAAAACATGGACGCTGCCCCAAACAACCGATGTGTTGGTACAACGGAACAGACTGTGCGAAAGAGAATCGGCTGAGGTAGTTTTCTGACCGGCATTTCCAACGCACAGCATTTTTCCTGTGCGTTTTTTGTTGCCTTAAAAAAGAAAAAAGGCGGAAATGCTTATGATTAAATTTTTCAAATCGGAAGGGGGCGCTGCAACGCAGCGGCTTCCCGAATACGAAAAGGGCTGCTGGGTAGACCTCATCAATCCGACGGACGACGAAGTGGACGACATCTGCGCGCTCACGGGGATTCCCGAACAGATGCTGAAAGCCGCGCTCGACGAAGAGGAAACGGCGCGTTGCGAACGCGACGACGGCGCTTTCATGTGCCTTATCGATACGCCCACCATTACGGATTCGGACGACGGCGACAGTTACGGTACGCTCCCCGTCGCGCTTATCTATAATAAGAACTGCATTGTAACGGTATCGCTGCGCGGAAACCCCGTGCTCGGCGATTTCGTCACTAACCGCGTTGCAATCGATACCGCGCAGCCCGTGTTGTTCATGCTCACGTTTATGATGGGCAATGCAAAGCGGTTTTTGTCGGGGCTTCGTCAAATCGATAAAAAGTCGTTGCGCGTGCAGGCGGAACTGCACCGTTCCATGAAGAATAAGGAACTCATCCAGCTTCTGGAACTGGAAAATTCGCTCGTCTATTTCTCGACTTCGTTGAGTTCAAATATCGGCGTCTATACTAAAATGGGGCGGTTGAGCGCTATTACGCAGAACGAAGACTATCAGGATTTGTACGACGACGTCGTAGTCGAAACCCGTCAGGCGGTTGAAATGTGTACCATTTACCGCGACATTTTGTCGGGCACGATGGACGCATATGCTTCGGTCATTTCCAACAACGTGAACACCGTCATGAAACTGCTTGCGGTCATCACCTTGATAATCTCCATTCCTACGCTCATTGCAAGTTTGTGGGGCATGAACGTGCCCGTGCCCTTCGGCGGTCTTTCCTGGGGATTCTGGGTGATTATCGGAATCTGCGTCCTCGTCACGGGCGTGCTGGCATTTTTTGTGATTCGTTCTACCAATTCCATTAAGATTAAGAATAAAATCAAAACTACGCGCGCGAGGCGCAAACGTCGGGGGAAAGATTAAATGCCCGTTTTGCAATACGAATGTCCGCAGTGCGGAAAGAAGTTTGACGAACTTGTGAAGAATTGCGCTGAAAGGGTTGTATGCCCTGCGTGCGGCGCGCTAGCAGAGCGCGAATGGTCGGGAAGCGTCTATTCGGCAACGGGCAAACCTGTGAAAAATTGCAGCGGTAACTGCAAAACCTGCGGCGGTTGTCATTGAGAATTAAAAAAACGGCGGTGATTGAACCGCCGTTTTTTGTTTCTATATCAATAGGAAAGCTAAAAATTTCTACAAATTTCCAAAAAAAATATAAAAAATTTTGAAAAAATTGCTTGACGAACGTTTTTTATCATGATATTATAATTAGGCTGTCTTTCAAGACGGCTTGCTTTTTTGTCACAAAAAAGCCCTTCTTTTGAAGGAAATCCGAAGATTGACAACTGCATAGCAAGAACAAGAAAAAATTGTAAGGCAAAAAAA
>CAMUBY010000013.1 GCA_947087265.1 uncultured Clostridia bacterium | reverse complement strand
TAGAGTTTTTCGTTCTCGACGGTGAATTCCATGTCCTGCATATCGCGGTAATGGTTTTCAAGCGTCTTGCAGACTTCCTGGAATTGCTTGTAAACTTCGGGGAACACTTCCGCCATCTTTGCGATGGGCATCGGCGTGCGGACGCCTGCTACAACGTCTTCGCCCTGTGCGTTGGTGAGGAATTCACCCATGAGCCCTTTCTCGCCCGTAGCAGGGTTACGCGTGAACGCAACGCCCGTACCGCAGTTGTCGCCCATGTTGCCGAACGCCATCATCTGTACGTTAACCGCGGTACCCCACGAATAGGGAATGTCGTGGTCCATACGGTAGATGTTCGCACGGGGGTTGTCCCACGAACGGAACACCGCTTTGACCGCCTCGAAAAGCTGAACCTTGGGGTCGGAAGGGAATTCCTTGCCGAGTTGCTTTTTGTATTCTGCCTTGAACTGGTTTGCGAGCGTTTTCAAATCTTCCGCCGTAAGTTCTACGTCCTGCGTAACGCCCTTCTTTTCTTTCATCTCGTCGATGAGTTTTTCAAAATACTTCTTGCCGACTTCCATAACGACGTCGGAGAACATCTGAATGAATCTTCTGTAACAGTCGTAAGCCCAGCGGGGGTTGCCCGATTTCTTTGCGATGGTTTCCACCACTTCTTCGTTCAAGCCGAGGTTGAGAATGGTATCCATCATACCCGGCATGGAAGCGCGGGCGCCCGAACGGACGGAAACCAAAAGCGGATTTTCTTTATCGCCGAACTTCTTGCCGGTGATTTTTTCCATCTTGTCGATGTACTCCATAATTTCCGCCTGGATTGAAGGGTTGATTTGTTTTCCGTCTTCGTAATACTGCGTGCAAGCCTCCGTAGAAATGGTGAAGCCCTGAGGTACGGGAAGACCGATGTTGGTCATTTCCGCAAGGTTCGCACCCTTGCCGCCGAGAATTTCTCTCATCGTTGCATTACCTTCGGTAAAAAGGTAGCAATACTTTTTTGCCATATAAAAGTTCCTCCTAAAAATTATCAAATTCAGCCAACTGTTATTGTACACGAAATACGCAAAAATTTCAATACTTTTACGGAAATTTTTTACAATATTTTATCAAATAAAAACCGCACCGAACTTTCGCGGTGCGGGAAACATTTTATTTCCGACGGTAACAAACTTTGTATTTTGCGCCGACGCGCGTTTTCAGAAATTCGGAAAGCTCTTCGGACGTGCCTTTCGTCATGCCGTCTTTGCCGACGGCAAATACCGTTGTCTTATTAAAATATATGAGCCACATATCTTCGTATTCGCAGATTTTCAGAAACGAAAGATAATTGCCCGACGTACTGCTTGTCGTGCCGTCGTTCACCAGCGTGACCGCCTCGTAATCCTCTTCGCGGAAAGAATATTTTACCACAGACTCTTTCCCCTGTAACGCCCGTTTCGTTGTATTTCTTAAAACAGCATTGAAAAACAAGTTGAAGAAAAACAGGAAAATTCCGAGAATGGTGAAGATAATTCCCACATAATAATCGCCGTCTTTCCAAACAAAGATTTCAAGCAGCAGCATGGCAATGCCGAGCAAAATGATAAACACGCTCAGCGCGCACAGAGCAATCCGTTTATTTCGGATAATATGCCGCGACGCTCTCAAATTGGTTTCTAAATCGACTTTGGTTTCGTTTTCAAACATAGCCGCCTCCGTTGCTTCATTATAGCCGATGCGGAGAGTTCTGTCAAGACCGCTTATAAAAATGCCGTCAGAAAAAAATCGAGTATGACGGACAGCGTTAAAGTCGAGCTCCCCCATACGAGCACGGGCACGGGCAGGTTCATGAGCCGACGCTCCAAAGGCGCCCACACGCCTGCCATGAACACACCAATCATCGCGCCCCAGGCAACGCTCACACCCAGACAGATATAGTCCTGATAGGTATGCGAAAAGCCGTAATAAGTCCAGAGCGATACGCCGAACACCTGCTCGAAAAACAACCCCGTACTGAGTTCGAGGAAAGTGGCAATGAGCGAAGCGAGCGTGCAATACGCAAGAAACCCGAATAAATTGCGCGGATATTTGCGCTCTAATTTCGGGAACCCGAGCACGGCGCGAATGAGCACAAGGGCTACTCCGTAAACGGTGCAGAAAGGAAGCGATAAAAAACCGCGGTCGGCATTCACTCCGTAAACAATAAGAAAATAAATTTTTTCCATTCCCCAGCCGAGGAAGGAAAACAGAAAAAATAACAGTACGCAGGCGAGCACTCGGCGCGTTTTCGGATATAATTTTGTCTGCACGCGATTCGTAATTACAACCGTTTCCATACCAGAAGTTTGTGCAAATAAATGCAATAAAAACGAAAAACTCGTGAAAAATGATAATGCGCATTGACATTTTTAGGAAAGCGTGCTACAATCAAGAAAGAACCAAAAAAAGAGGTAAAACTATGATTGACTATTCTTTGAAAGCACTTACTGCGGACGAATTGATGTTTAAGGTAAACCCCATTAAGGCAACGCCTGATATGAAGTTTGAAATCAAACCGTTCTTCTCCCGTCAGATTCGCCAGGCAAACGAAAACCCGAAAATCAACATTGTGGTATTGGAATGCAAAATCGAACACAAGGATGATTCTCCCAAACCATTCAACTTGACGGCGCGTTTTGTAGGCGTGTTTGAAGTGGAAAACATGAACACCGACGAGGACAAGCGCACGTTCGCCATCAACGCAACGGAAACCATGTTCCCCTACCTGCGCGCGGCGGTTACCAATCTTACGGCGGACGCGCTCATCAATCCGTTGACGCTGCCCGTCGTACCCGGCTCCACCCTGTTCCCCGACGACAGAGCGCCCGGCGGTTACACGCTGAGCGTAGACCCGAAAGTCGTAAACTGATTACGTTAAAACTTCAATTATTATGTTGCACAAGAAACGGCGTTCATTTTTACGAACGCCGTTTTTTTATTGTCATATCGTTTTTGCAGTTTACTTCACTGTCGTTGCGTCCTCGTATGTCATTTCGCCCCGCCTTATGTTAAAGATTTCTCCACGCGCTCCGCTTGGTCGAAATGACATAGGGGCAGTATAAATACGCACAAAAATTTCCCCTCGCAAAGTTTTTGTGTGACTGTTAGTCACATTTGCTGTTTTTTCTAAAATTTTTGATACAATATAAATACGAAAATTTTTATATGAATAATATTCATAACTCATGTATTATCCAATAAAAAGTATTATAATTAAAATGTTAAAGATTAAAAGGAGAAACACAAATGGAAAAATCTTGTATCGACTGCCGCCACTTTGTTCCGTTTTACAGAAAACGAATGTTAGAATTTGTTCCAGTGAACTTCGGGTATTGCATTAACTTATCGCTCAGGCAAAACAGAAAAAGCCGTTGTTCGCCAAACGATATCTGCGAAAAATGGGAAGCGCGCGAACAAAACAACGAACGTAAAGAAGCAATCGAAGATTCGATTCGCAAAATGGAAAAACAGTTGGAACAAATCGTTCTTTTATTGCAAAATGAAAACGAGCCGTAATTCGGCTCGTTTTCATTTTGAATGATTCAGCAGTGTTTTTCAAAAAATTCCAACAATACTTTGGCGTTTTCTTCGCCCGATTTCTCATTGAGAAATTCGTGGCGGCATCCCTCGAACAGTTTCAGTTCGATATCCTTGACGCCCGCTTTGTATTTATAAAAATCATACAACCGTTTTACGCCCTCGCCCATATCGCCAACGGGGTCGTCCTTGCCAGAAACGAGCAGAATGGGCAAATCTGCGGGAACCGCCGCCGCGTATTTCTTCGTATACAGTTTCTTCAAGCCCTTGAAGAAATCGGCATAAAAACGGTAGGAGCAGGTAAAGCCGCACAGCGGGTCGGCATGATACCGCGCGTTGTTTTCGGGGTTTGCGCTCAGCCATTCCTTATCTTCAAAATTCTTTTCGTATGCGCCGAACGATAAGTTCTCAATGAGTTTTGCAGGCTTCTTTTTTGGGTTGAACGCCGCCACGAACGAACCGAGATAGACCTCGAAATCTTTTTTCATGTTACTGCCGCCGATGACTGCGCCGTCGATTTTATCGCCGTACTTGCCGATATAACTCTGCGTAATAAAAGAGCCGTAAGAGAACCCGAACACAAAATATTTAAGCCCCGGGAACTTCGCTTTGTAATAGTCGGTAATCGCGCATTCGTCGCGCACCGTGTCCGCAAACATATTGCCTTTGCAATAGCCGAGCGTATCGGGGTCGGTTTTTCCGTGACCGCGGTGGTCGTCCGCCACCACAAAATAACCGAACATATTCAGCATTTTCGCAAACTCTTCGTACCGCGCGGCGTGCTCCGTCATGCCGTGGATAATCTGCACCACGCCCTTGGGCATCTGCGCGCCCTGCCATTCGTGGACGTAAATCGTCTTGCCGTCGAAACTCTGAAATTCCATAATTTTCTCCGTTTTCATTTTTTCATATTGATTATACCACAATCAGACTTATTTTCAAACCTAAGCAAACATTTTTTTATAGAAAAAAAAGAAGGCGTAAAACGCGCCCTCTTTTTTTGTGGATTTATCGGACTCAAACTTTTACCGCGCCGACGATACCTGCCGCACCGCCGAGAATGCCGAAGACGGAAAGCAGCCAGCAACCGACTGCAGGAATCAACTTGGCGCCTTTCATAGATTCCGCAGTGAAAGTAAGAATCAACGTAATAATTGCGCTTACAATCAACAATACCGACAGAGCAACCGTTACATATTTGAGCACTTTTACGTTCACGAATTTACTTACCAGATAGGAAACCAACGCGCCTGCCGCAGAAAGTACCGCGATGATAGCGAACGCTTCCGCCGCCTGGAAACCTTCCGAGCCTTCCGTTAAATCGCCGATTTTCGCCGAATTGGAAATGGTTCCCATAATCCCCGTATCCACCGAAACCGTGAGCCAATCGAGGCACAAGCCGACAATGCCCATTAAGAGCGCTACGCCCAACGTTGCAAGCACAATAATGCTGAGCACGTTGAATTTACTTTTACTACCCATTTCATATCTCCTTTCAAATAGATTCTGTTTTTATTGTACGCCGCAAATCTTATTTTGTCAACCTTTTTACAAAAATTGTCGGTTTCTGTCAGAATATTATGACAGTTTGCATGCCATTATTTCCCTCTCTTCCCATAAATGCACCAGCATAAAATACTTGATTTTTGATTCCGCTTTTTGATATGATATGCTCACCAATCGGCGGAAAGCCCTTTGGAATACACAAAGGAGAAAAATTATGAAACCGTTAAAAACGGCAGTTTGTGCGATTGCTTTGACGCTCGCCTGCGTGCCGCTGACGGCGTGCGGCAGCCGTTCGGACGACACCGCAAACAAGGAAGATTTTGAACAAGTGGAGGAGATTGAAACTCCGGTAACGCCCCCTCCCGCAGAAATACAGCCGCCTCAGGCGGACCCCTCGGAACCCCCGATAGACGTGCCGCCTGCGGAAGAACCGCCTACGGCAGAGCCGCCCGAAGAAGCGCCGCAACCCGCGCGGGCGGAATACGTAATGGTAAAAACAAACGGATTAAACGTGCGCACGGGCGCGGGCACGGTTTACGCCTCGCTCGGCACGGTAGAAAACGGCGTGATGCTGCAATACGTCGGAAAGACAGGAAACTGGTACGAAACGCGCTATAAAGGGCGCACGGCGTACGTAAGCGCGGACACGCGCTACACCGCGCTGACTTCGCTCACGGCGGGCGGAGAAGAGGTAGAAAACATTATTAACGAAGGACTGAAACTGCTCGGCGTGCCGTACGTGTACGGCGCAGTACGCCTGCATGACGGCAAAGGCAATTTCCTGAAAAACTTTACCGATACAAAGTTCGACTGTTCTTCGCTGATGCAATATATGTTTTACCACGGCGCGAATATTCTTCTGAATACTACGACGCGCACGCAAGTTTCGCAAGGCAAAGAAATTGCCAAAAAAGAAATCGAACGCGGCGACCTGATGTTCTTCACCAATGAATCGCGCAAAAACAACACGGGTGTTGAACGCATCGGACACGTTGCGCTTTACCTTGGCGACAACTACATTCTGCACACCGCTTCGGACTACGCGAAAATCGAACAGATTTCCTCTACGCGTTGGAGTTACTTTATCACGGCGAAAAGAATGTTCTAAACAGACTGCTAACAAAAACGCCCTGCACTACGCAGGGCGTTTTTCAACGCAGAATTTTATATTCAACGAGCAAATCGGAAAGCCTTGCAAACGTTTGCGGCGAGAGCGTTTCGCCGCGCACGCCCTCTCCGATTTCCGCCGCCGCAAGCAACTCTTTGGCGCGCTCGCGCGGCAGACGGAATACGCTCATCAGATTGTTTTCGAGCGTCTTTCGGCGGTTCAAAAAGGCGCAACGCACAACTTCGCGGTAGGCACGCTCACTCTTCACTGCAAAACCGCCCGAAGTAAAATCAATCTTGACCACAGCCGAATCGACGTTGGGGCGCGGCGTAAACATTTCCCTCGGCACGCGTCGGGTAATTTTACAACTTCCCTTCCGCGCGATTGCCGCCGTTACCGCGCCGTACTCCGCCGTTCCCTCTTTGGCGCAGAAACGTTCCGCAACTTCTTCCTGCACCATAACGGTAATGCCGCGGCAGCGTTCCGCTTCCTCCACAAACCGCATAACGACGGGCGTGGTTACATAATAAGGCAGATTTGCAACCACAACATATTCGCCCAACTCCTTTTCGAGGGCTACCATGTCCGCCTTTGCAAAGTCGCAGAACACGATTTCCGCGTTCTCGATTCCTGCAAGCGTTCGGCTTAAAACGGGCTCCAACGATTTATCGATTTCGTACGCAAGCACTTTTTTCGCACGCTCCGAAAGCGCGCGCGTGAGCGCGCCTGCGCCGGGTCCGATTTCGAGCACCGTCGATTCCCCGTCCACACCGGCGTCCGACACAATTGCGCGGAGCAGGTTGGTATCGGTGAGAAAATTCTGCCCCCACTGCTTTTTGAAACTGAAACCGCTCTGCCGTAAAATTTCGCGCAAATCTTCCATATCTTTCCTCACATACGCCGCGGCGCTTTGCACATAATGAAATAGAGGGAATCCCCCTCCTCACAAATGAAAAGGAGAGCCGAAATTTACTTTCGGCTTTCTTATTTTTTATTCAATCATTTCCCGTACGCGTAAGGGCAAACCGACTTCTTCGGCAATCTTTCGGCACTTGGAAACCGCTTCGTTTCCGATGCAGTCTACCACGGAAAACAGCGCGTTTACGCCGCTTTCTTTGCACGCGCGCGCAAACGCCAAAACTTCGCCGAACGCGCCCGTTATCTGCGGACGGCACACCGCGTTATATTCCTCCTCGCTCGGAGCGTTGAGGGAAATATTCACCGTATCTAAATTGTCTTTCAGAAGAGGTGCGATATTTTTTCCGTTGATAAAGTTGCCGTGTCCGTTGGTATTGACGCGCGTTCTGCCGCCGCGTGCATGAACGTACCCGCACACTTCGAGCATTGCTTCCAGCCGATAGGTCGGCTCGCCGAAACCGCAGAACACGATTTCGTCATACGCCTGCGCATCGCCGATTTGCGCCGTGATTTGCGCGGCAGTCGGTTCCTCCCCTTTCAGCCAGAGAGAATAGCCCTCGTATTCCGTTTTCCCCTCGCGCACGCAGAACGTACAGCGATTGGTACAGCGGTTGGTAAGATTGACGTATAAACTGTTTCCGATTTTGTAAGTATAAGTATCTTTCATCATGCAAGTTTAGGAAAGAGCCGAACGGCGTTCGCACGAACGGCTTCGTACACCTCTGCAAACGACATGCCCTTGATTTCGGCGATTTTTTCGACAATGACGGGAATGTTTGCAGGGGTATTTTTTTCGCCGCGCAAAGGCGAAAGATAGGGGCTGTCCGTTTCGGTTAGGATTCTGTCCGTCGGGCATTTTTCTACGCTCTCGACAACGCGCTTCGCGTTCTTGAAACAGGTCACGCCGCCGAACGAAAAGTATGCGCCGAGCCGCAAAAAGTCTTCCATCACTTCCGCGCCGTACGAATAGCAGTGCAGAAGAAACCCGTTTTTCAAATGCGCCTGCATCTCCTTCAAAATAGCGAGCGTATCCGCACACGCGTCGCGCGAATGAATCTGCACAGGCAAACCGCAACGTTCGGCAAGCAATATTTGTGCAACAAACGCTTCGCGCTGCGCCCTATTATTAAAGTCAGGATAATGATAGTCCAGCCCGATTTCGCCCACCGCAACGCACTTTTTATCGCTGCACAGTTCCGCCAATTCATTGACATGGGTATCCGAAAACGCGTTTGCCGTTTCGGGATGCACGCCTGCACAGAAATAAGCACCTGCGTAGCGTTTGCAAAAGTCGCGGTGCATTTTGCTGTGTTCGACGGTATCGCCAGCAAGCACGACTTTGTTGACGCCCGCCGCCTTGATTTTATCCCATTCTTCGGGGAAGGTATAACCTTCGTCCGCGAAGTGCGCGTGAATATCTATCATCTGACCGAGCCGCCGCTTGCCATTGCTTTTTCGGGCGCAACCAATGCAAGATTTCCGTCTTTATCTTCGGCGCAGAGAATCATACCCTCGGAGAGCACGCCGCGCAGTTTTACGGGTTTGAGATTGGTAACAACCACCACGCTTTTCCCGACCATTTCTTCGGGCGTGTAATACTTTGCAATACCAGATACGATAGAGCGCGTTTCGTCGCCGATTTTCACCGTTTCATGCAACAGTTTATCCGAATTTTCCACGCGTTCGCACGCGGTAACTTCGCCTACTTTGAGTTCGATTTTTGCAAAGTCGTCAATCGTAATTTCGTTCACGGTTTTCTCCTCGTTTTTCTTTGTATTCTTTGCTTTTTCTTTGGTTTTCGCCTGCACGATTTCATCGACTTCCGCCAACTCTTTTTGAATATCGATTCTCGGAAAAATCGGCGTAAGTTTCTGAATCTGCGTTCCCTCTTTCAAACCGCCGAACGCAAGGCTATCGAAACCCGCTTCCGCATTGCAACCGAGACTTTCCAAAATGCGCGCGGGGGCTTCGGTGAGGAACGGCTTTAACAAAATCGCGCAAATGCGTTCGGTTTCCGCCAAGTTGTAGAGCACCGCGCCAAGCCGTGCTTTCTTGCTCTCGTCTTTGGCAAGAATCCAAGGGGTTGTTTCGTCGATGTACTTGTTCGCACGCGAAACCACCGCAAATATTTCCGACAGCGCTTCGGGAACATTGAGCCGCTCCATTGCGCTTTTGACTTTTTCAAACGCGCCCTCGGCAAGCGCAATGAGTTCTTTGTCAGCACCTTCTGCGTTGCCGCGCGCAGGGAGTTTTCCGCCGAAGGATTGGGCAATCATTGCCGCCGTGCGCGATACCAAATTACCCAGGTCGTTGGCAAGGTCTGCGTTGATACGGGTGAGCAGTTTTTCGTTCGTATATTCTCCGTCGCTTCCGAAAGGAATTTCACGCAACAGGAAGTAGCGCACCGCGTCCGCGCCGTAGCGTTTTACAAGCTCGTAGGGGTCGGTGAGTTCGCCGCGTGCTTTGTCCTGCTTGCTCTTCGAGAGCTTGTCTCCGCCGATGAGAAGCCACCCGTGTCCGTACACGCGCTTCGGAACGGGCTCGCCGAGCGCCATTAAAATCGCCGGCCAGATAATGGCATGGAAGCGCACAATCTCCTTGCCGACCATGTGCAAGTCCGCCGCCCAGAATTTTTTGTAGAGGGAATCGTCCCCGCTCAGATACCCGAGCGCCGTAATGTAATTGGAGAGCGCATCAATCCAGACGTAGGCGTAATGGTTTTTATCGAAGGGCAGTTGCACCCCCCACTTGACCGTCGTGCGCGAAACGCACAAGTCTTGAAGTCCAGGTTTCAAAAAGTTGTTTACCATTTCGTTGATGCGCGATTTGGGCTGTAAAAATTCGGGGTTGTCCTCGTACAGTTTGAGAATGCGCGGCGCGTATTTGGAAAGACGGAAGAAATAGCTTTCCTCCTTTTGCAGGGTAACTTCTCTGCCGCAGTCGGGGCATTTGCCGCCTTTGAGCTGCGCTTCCGTCCACATACTTTCGCAGGGCGTACAGTACCAGCCGCTGTATTCGGCTTTGTAAATATCGCCGCTCTCGTAGAGTTTCTGGTAAATTTTCTGCACGCATTTCACGTGGTCTTCGTCCGTCGTGCGGATAAAACGGTCGTAAGAAATATGGAGAAGCCGCCACATGTCTTTGAGCTGAGCTACGAGCGGATTGATAAATTCCATGGGCGTAACGCCGCGGCTCTTTGCCTCTTTTTCGATTTTCTGACCGTGCTCGTCCGTGCCCGTTAAAAAGAACACTTCCTCACCGAGCATTTTATGAAAACGTGCGAGCGCGTCGCAGATGACCGTCGTATAGCAGTGCCCGATATGCCAGTTCCCGCTGGGATAATAAATGGGGGTTGTAATGTAAAATTTTTTGCGTTCCATATTCCTTACCTCTTGCCACTATTATAACCGATTGCAAACGAAAAGTAAATTTATTTTCATGCAAAATAATACCGACAAAGAAAATCAAAAAAGTTAGAAATAACAGTAATCATATACTTGCATAATACCCCCCCCCATGCTGTATAATATTACTTGGTTTGCCGAACAGAATCGGCAAAAAATTTTGCATATTTTTGGAGGAATCTATTTATGAAAAGAAAAGCAGTTTATACCGTTTCTGCGCTGGCGTTAGGCTTTGCCGCAATGGGTGCGTTCGTCGCTTGCGGCGGCGAAGAAGGCGACGGCGGCGACAAGGTTGACGGAACGAAGGGGTTGGAGTACAAACTTACAAACGATGAACAATCCTATATCGTTTCGCTGCCCGACGAGGGGAATTGGGAGAATGCGGACATTGTAATTCCAGCTACCTATCGGGGCAAACCTGTGACCGAAATCGAATCGCACGGGTTCAGCGATTCTACAATCAAAAGCGTAAAAATATCCGACAGCGTGAAAAAAATCGGCGGGCAGGCGTTCGACGACTGTAAAAACCTGAAAACCGTAGATTTCGGCAAGGGCGTTACCGAAATCGATAACTTTGCGTTTAAAAATACCGGTCTGGAAACACTCATTCTTCCCGCTTCGGTGACGACAATCGGCAATCAGGTGTTTCAACAAAACGAAGCGCTGACCAGCGTGAAAGTGCTTGGAAACGCCGTGTTCGGCAGTTTTGCATTCGACCGTTGCCCCGCGCTTACAAAAGTGGAATTTTTAGGAGAAGAGAGTCTTTCGCTCGGCGCGCAGGCGTTCAGTAACAGTCCCCTGATGAAAGACCTTACGATTGCCGCCGAAGACGTTACGTTCGCATACAATACGTTCTTCGATTCTAACCTTATAAGATTCGCCGCCACCTTAGAAACAATTTACAAAGCCGATTTTACTTCTAACACAACGCCGCCGCAGGAGCTCGTCTTTCTGCGCACGGAAACGTTTGCAAACAAAACGCCTGTGAGCCCTTACGGCTTTACCGTGACTTCCATCACCTTGCCCGCCACGCTGAAAGCGTGCGAAGACGGCGCGTTTTCTACTTTCAGAAATTTGGAAACGGTTGCTTATGAGGGAACAGTCGCAGATTGGTGCGGCATCGAGTTTGAAAGCAGACGCGCCAATCCGCTGAATAGGGGCGCGGAGCTTAAAATCGGCGGCAACGCGGTGGAGGGCAAACTGACCGTTCCCGCGGGCGTAGAAAAGATTAACGACTACGCCTTTACCGACTGCAAAACAATTACCGAACTGGAAGTTTTCGAAGGCGTGAAAGAAATCGGAGAATACGCATTTTGCGCGTCTTCCGTTCAAACCGCCCGCCTGCCCGAAAGCTTAACAAAAATCGGACTTAACGCATTTTCTTCCTGCGCGCTCTATTCCGTCAACCTGCCCGAGGGCTTAACGGAAATCGGCAAACAGGCGTTCGAATGGTGCAGACTGGTAAACGTAACCCTGCCCGCAAGTTTACAGACGCTCGGCGAAAACGCATTCGTCAACAACCGTATGATGACGAGAATGGTCAACCAATCTTCCCTGACGGAACAACAAATTGCGAAAGGCATCAATCCGCAAGTTTCGGACAGCCAATCCAAACGGTTTGAACTTCTGACCGAAGCAGACGCAAGCGAGGTAGAAAAAGTCGGCGATTTCCTGTTCTGGAAAGACGAAAACGGTTACTATTTTCTGATGGGTTACCTCGGCAACGCAAAGGAAATAACGTTGCCTGCAAAGGTACACGGGGAGCGTTACGCGATTCACGCACACGCGTTCGACAATACTTCGCTCGAAAAAATTTCCTTTGAAGATACGGCAAATTGGCACACGCAATTTTCATATAATCAGGCGGAACCGATTGACGTAACGGACAGCGTACAGAATGCAACCAAATTACAGGAAACAAGTTATAACCGCTGCGAATGGTACCAAATTTTTAACTGATTCAAATTACAAAAATGACGCTCTCCCGTTTCGGGAGAGCGTTTTTCATATCGCGGACAAGACGTACATAAAATAGAGCGTGAACGGTATATTTTCGGTTGTATTCATTATTTCGTGCATTCTGTTTCTGATATGGAACCCCGACGGCTTTTTGCCCGCGCTCCTTTCGGGCGGAGAAAAAGCGGCGGCGCTTTCCCTGTCTTTGCTTGCCGTGTACTGCGTTTGGCTCGGGTTTTTCAAAGTGTTGGAACGGAGCGGACTTGCAGGAAAACTTTCTAATGCGGTGTATCCGCTTGCCAAACGGCTGTTCCGTTCCGACGACAAAGACGCGATTTCTCTTGCAAGCTGTAATCTTTCGGCAAACTTTTTAGGGTTGCCCGGGGCGCCCACTCCTCTCGGCATTAAGGCGGTGGAAAAGTTTTGCGCCGCACAAAATTACTACGCCGCAGATATGCTTTTCGTACTCAACGCAACGAGTTTGCAGCTTTTACCCACCACCGTGATTGCGTTACGCCTCTCCGCGGGCTCTTCGTCGCCGTCCGATATTTTCTTGCCCACCCTGCTTGCAACGCTCCTTTCCACTTTGCTTGGCGCGTTGCTCGTGTTTTTGTTTTGCCGCAGGAGGCGCCGCGCATGAAATACGTTGCGCTCGTCATTCCCGTGCTCTTTCTCGCGCTGTTCGTTTACGCGCTCGTGAAACGGGTGAAAATATACGACTGCTTTACGGAGGGCGTAAAAGAGTCCGTCCCCCTCGTCGTTGCGCTGTTTCCCTATCTCGCCGCCGTGCTCATGCTTTCGGAACTGTTCGAGCAAAGCGGCTTGTCCGCAGCGCTCACTTCCTTTCTTGCGCCCGGATTCCGCTTCCTCGGCATTCCGCCCGAAATTGCCAAACTCGTTATGATGAAACCCTTTTCGGGCAGCGGTTCGACGGCGCTCCTTTCCGAAATCTTTTCCGCTTACGGCGCAGACAGTTACATAGCACGTTGCGCCGCCGTCTCCTACGGTTCGAGCGAAACGGTGTTCTACATCTCCGCAGTCTACTTTGCAAAAGTCAAATATAAAAAACTGTTCAAACCCGTCCTCATCGCTTTAACCGCAAATTTCGTAACCGTCGTGTTCGGGTGCTTTCTCTGTCGGTTTTTGTGAGAATGATAATTTTTATCAAAACTTGAAATAAACATTTCAGAAAAAATTTTTTTGAAATTTATGATAAAATTTTTTGCATTTCTCTGAACGTTATAATATAATAATGCCAATCAAAAACGCTCATAATTTTCCCCCTTATCATAAAGTAAAACCCCTCGGAACAGTGTTTCGGGGGGTTTTACTTTTCGTTTCATATTCAGAGGAGTTCGTGCAGATTGGCGGACCCTTTTTCTTTTTTCTTTCTCTTCTTGGAATGCGGTATGTTACCGTCGTCCCCGCGCTTGTTGATTCCTTCCAAAAACAAAAGCAGTACGGAATAATAGATGGCGGGATAAAAACTGTACAAATGACAATCGGTCAGACAGGTCAGAAGCAACGCGCCGATAATGAGCGCAATGAAACATTTTTCAACGTTAAAACGGCGGAATAAAACAAACAGCGTCTGTACGCGGTGAAAGAGGTATGCCGCCATGCCGAATACGCCCAGACTTCCGAGAATCTGCAAATAAGTGTTGTGCGCCATAAAATAATGCAGGAAAGAATTGCCGTTTATAAGCCAGCGCTCACCGCCCCAACCGACGCCGAAAACGGGATAGTTCAGAAAATATTTCCATGCCTCTTCAAAAAGCGGTTTGCGACCGTTATCGTCCATTTCTACTTTCAGCAACGAATCGAAAATGTTTTTCAGCTTTTCACGGAACACAATTACGCATACGACAACCGCAATTACCGTCAGCGCAAGCAGGACGAGGTGCCCGATACGTTCGCGGCGCTTGGAAACAGCGATTGTAACAATTACGCTCACGATGTAAATAATTGCCCCGAACAGAATGGAGCCGCGGCTCTGCGTTAAAATAACGCCCATAAAAATGACGGTGCCGAGCAGCGTGAATATCCAACCCTGTTTCTGCGTTGCCGCAAAGTAAAACGCAGCGGGTACGCACATGGCAGTAATACAACCGATGGCGTTATACGTTCCCCAACCGGGGAAAAGTTTGCCGCGGTCGATAACGCCGTCTACAATCACGCCGTCCTGAAAATACATATTGAGAACCTGAATGACGAGCGCAAAGCCGAGCACGGCGAACACCGAAGCCAAATATCCCTTGTCCACAGATTTCCAGTTCACCGTAAAGTAAAAATAGAAATAAAAGATACAAAGGGCAATGCTCTGTAATACCCCGAACAACGCAGTTTTTCCGGAATAGTAAGGGCTCTGGATTCCGCCGATGATATATGCGACGGCAAGCACGGCAAAGCCGACGGTGAGCCGCGGAAAGCCGCGTTTGGGATTTTGAATCAGGCAGGAAATCAATCTTGCAAGAAGCAGAACGACAAGCAATACGGCACAAAAGCCGATTTGCACAAGTGCAGAAGACGAGTTAAAAATTGTTTCGGGATGCGTTGCGGGATTGTTTTGCACGGAAAGAGACAGGGGCGTAAAACAGACAATCGGCAAAATACCCAAAGTATCTCTGCAAAAAAAGCACACCAAAAGAGTGAGCGCAACATAGCAATATAGGACGGGAAGTTCCAAGCCGAACAGGGAGGAAACCGTCATGAGCGCGGCAACAACTATCACGTTCCAGACCGAGCCGAAGTAGGCGCGGAGAACGCGGATAACTTTTGCAGATTCAAATTTCGGGAATGCTTCTACAAACATGGTTTTCATTATATCCGTTCCTGCAAAAAATTGCAACGGATAAGCACAAGAAAATTACGATAATCAATTATTATAAATCGAGCGTTTCTTTATACAGTTCGCTTTTGGAAACGCCCCTCTCTTTTGCTGCAGTTTTGAGCGCCTCTTTCTTATCGAGCCCCGATTCCATAAGCGCGGCAACGTGCTCGCGCGCCGTCAAACGGCACAGCGGATTTTCCTGTTCTTCCGCGCCTTCCACCACCAAAACGTACTCGCCGCGCTTTTCTCCCGAAAGCCCTTCAGAAAGCAAAAACGGTATACTTTCTTCGTGTATTTTGGTAATTTCGCGCACCGCCACCGCCTTTCTCTGCCCGAATACCTTGTACATGGTAGCCGCATAACCGTCTACGTCCTGCGGCGCGCAATGGAACACCAACGTTTCGCGCACGTTCTTATACCCGCTCAAAAGCTTCTCGCGCTCGCTTGCTTTATCGGGAAGAAAGCCGAGAAAGGTAAAGCGGTCGGAAGGTAGTGCGGATAGCACCAGCGCGCACAAAAACGCATTCGCGCCGGGGAGTACGGTATACGGCTCGCCCGCCTCGCGCAGTACGCGCGTCACTTCTCTGCCGGGGTCCGACACCACGGGCATTCCTGCGTCGGACACAATACAAACGGTTTTCCCTTCGCGCGAGCACGTAACGATTTGTTCCGCCGCCGCACGCTCGTTGAATTTATGACAGGATTTGAGCGGCTTTTTGATTTCGTACGCGTTGAGCAGTTTTAACGTGTGCCGCGTATCTTCACAGAAAATAACGTCCGCGCTTTTCAACGTTTCAAGCGCGCGGAGCGTAATATCTTTCAGGTTCCCGATGGGGGTTGCTACAAAATAAATCATAATTATCCTTTCCTGTTCACAAGCGCGGGAAGCACGTTCACCCCGGCCTTGCCCCCTTTTACGGCGGCAACCAAAACGGCATAGGGCTTTGCTCCTTCCCTGCCTGAAACGAATTGCAACTGTTTGGGTTCGAGCGCGTTTTCATGAAGCGTATTCAATACTTCAGAAACACGGTCGGCGCGGTGAATGAGCGCAAACCTGCCGCCGAATTTCAGACAGCGTTTTGCGGCAAGGCAAAGTTCTTCGAGCGACAGCGTGATTTCTTTTCTGCACACCGCCTTTTGAGGCGTTGCGTTTTCAAAACCGCCGCGCTCATAGGGCGGATTGCAAAGAATCAGCGAAAACTTTTCCGTATAGCAGACAGGGATTTCCTGCAAACGCACGTTCTCTACCGTAAACGTTTTTTCCAGCCCGTTGAGAGCAACCGTCCTGCGGCTCATGTCGGCAAGTTCCCGTTGCATTTCGAACAGCGTAACTGAATTTACGCCCCGATTTTCGGCATAAAAATGCAAGCCGACAATTCCGCTGCCCGAACAGAAATCCGCAACGGTTTCGCCGCGCTTCGCCTTCAGAAACCGCGACAGCAAAACGGAATCGGACGTAAAACGGTAACGTTCGCTGTCCTGTATAATTCGGTAATCGCCTATCAGCAAATTTTCAATGACTTCCATACTGTTTCCCGTACCCGAATAAAAACGGTATATGAAAAAAGCGCGGATTGCCGCGCTTTCCTCTTCCGAAAATTATTCCGCCGTAATTGCTGCTACGGGGCAACCGTCCTCGCAAGCACCGCAATCGATGCACGTATCGGGGTCAACAACATACGTTGCATCGCCGGGAGCGATTGCGCCTACGGGGCAAGTATCTGCACACGCGCCGCAAGAAACGCAAGCGTCACTGATAACATGAGCCATGGGAATACCTCCAAATAAAATCTGAATTTATTATAACACAACTTTTTGCGTTCGTAAAGGTTTTTTGCGAAAAAATTTTATTCTTCGTTACTCTCCTTTTCCTCTTCCGTTTCCGTGCGTTTGAATTCCAAATCTCCTACGGGAAAATCGCGGTAAAAGAATGCCCCGTCTTTTTCAATTTTAATGCGAGCCGTCATCTTCAACATATTTACGGCAATGACCGTGCCTTTGCCCTCGGGAGAGGCAACCGTGCCGCCGACTTTGGGCACCTTCTTGTACGCCGTTGCATAATAATCGTTTTCGTAGGCAAGGCAACACATGAGCCGTCCGCACAGTCCGCTGATTTTGCCCGGGTTGAGCGATAAGCCTTGGTTCTTTGCCATCTTAATGCTGACCTTCTTAAACTCCGGCAGACAGCCCGCACAGCAGCACGCCCTGCCGCAAGGCGCAATGCCGCCGAGGATACGCGTTTCGTCGCGGATACCCACCTGTTTAAGTTCGATGCGGATATGGAATACCGACGCCAAATCTTTAACAAGCTCTCTGAAATCTACCCGCCCTTCCGCCGTGAACGTAAAAATAACCTTCGTGCCGTCGAGCGTAAATTCGCAGTCGATAAGTTTCATTTCCAAACCGTGTTTGCGGATTCGCTCTTTGGCGATTTTCATCGCCTCGGATTTGCGCTCCGTGTTTTTGCGAACGGTTTCCTCGTCTGCCTCCGTTGCAATCCGCAGAATAGGTTTGAGCGGCGCGACAAGTTTGGAATCGTCCACTTCCTGTTCGGGCAATACCACCGTGCCGTATTCGATACCGCGCGACGTTTCTACGATAACGCCCTGACCGCGCTGGGGATTTGTTCCGCCCGCACTGAAATAATAAGGCTTACTGCCGCCCTTAAATTTAATTACGACAACTTTTGCCATTTTTCTTTCTCCTTCCGAATTTTAACCGCAAGCGTTAATAGCGCCTGTCCGAAATTCGCATTGAACTGTATTTGTTTTTCCGCTTCGTCCGTGAGCCGTATGCTCTCCAAAATCGCGCCCTCGGGATAGAGCATAGCAAGCCGCTGCGTTTCCGCCGTCTTCACGGCGGCATACTTTTCACGCCCCGTGCGGTAGAACAGCATATCGCGCAACAAAAGTTTTACCGCCGAGAGAAACGCCTGCTTGTCTTTTCGCTCGCCGATTTCCCGAATCGCGCGAATATCCTCGCCTGCCAGATACTGCGCGGCAAGTCGGAATACTTCCGCGTCGCCCGCAAGCTTTTCCGCCGTCGAGTATACGCCGCCGCTTGCAGCCGCAGCCTGTCGTTTTTTAAGTTCCGTTTCTTCGGGATAGTTGCGCGAAAGAGCGCCGAAAATCTGTTCTTCCGAAAAGGGCGGCACAATCATTTTGTTGACGCGCGAGAGCACGGTGGGCAACACCGAATGTTCCGCGCACGCGCCGATGAGAAAGTAAATTCCCTCCGCGGGTTCTTCGAGCAGCTTCAAAAGCTTATTCTGCACAAGCGGCGTTACCGTATGAAACTTATCGAGCACAAACAGTTTTTTCGTTCCCTCTACGGGGCGGAAGTTACTTTCTTCGATGAGTTTATTTGCCGCGTCCGCCGTCAGTTTCTCTTCCGCGGACGGATAAAAAGCGCAGTCGGCATAACTCTCGCCGTCAATCAAACGCGAAATTCTGCCGTCCTCTTCCTGCCCGAAAAACGCCTTGGCACATTCTTTGAGAAGCGCGCGCAGATATTCTTCGTCGGGAAAAAGCACGAGCGTTGCGTGCGCAATCACGCCCCGCCTTGCATCGCTTCCGATTCTCTGGTATGCGTTTGTTTCGCGTAGCAGTTTCTGCATTTATTCCTCCGCATAAACGGCGATGTTGCCGTCCTGCAAACCATAAGTACTTCCTGCAAGAGTGAGCCGCGCAACAATGCGCTCCGTAATGATATCTCCTGTTTTCACGAGCGGCATACAGGGCGGGAATAAGCCCGCGTCCTCCGCACATGTTAACCCGATTGCCGATTTTAAGGGCACCCATGTCACGGTTTTTTGCTTTTTTACACGCTCTTTCGTTTTCACCGTTTCGATGAAAATGTCCACGCGCGGAAGTTTCTGCAACAAACGGCAAAGTTTTTTCAGTTCCTTCATCCGCGTGCAGGGAGAGAGATAAAACATCAAATAATTTCCGTCGTTGAATTCGGGATAAACGCCGCGTTTTTCTAAATATGTCTGTGCCGTGTCCGCATACTTCCCAAACGGAATGACAAGTTTCGTCCAGTCGCCGTTCGGGTATGCGCCCAGCGCACATTGAAGCACTGTTGCCGTATGTTCGAGTTCTTCGTTTCGCGGATACTTGACCGCGCATTCCACGCTTGCAAGAATCGGATAAGACGGCGACGTAGTACGGAACATTCTCACGCTCTCCGAAAGCCTGTCCGCCCAGAAGGAATTTTTCGCAGAAACGACGGCGCCCTGGGTAAGCGCAGGCAGCGATTTATGCACGCCGTCCACCCACATATCCGCATACTTTCCCGCGTGCTTTTCCGTAAAATGCAAATGACTGCCGTGTGCACCGTCTACCAAAAACGGCTTCCCCATTTTTTCGCACAAGGCTTTCGCCTCTTGGAGCGGGGCAATATTTCCGTAATAATCGGGCGAAATCAGAAGAAGCGCGTCCGCAAACGAAAGCGCCGTTTCGATATCGGAAAGAGATGGCTGTTGCGGAATGCCCGACCGTACCGTTTGCGGAATTTCGATGAGTTCTAACCCCAACGCTTCGCACGCGTGCTTGACGCAAACGTGGGAAAACGCGGGCGCCGCTACCACCGCCGCCCCCTCGCGCTTCACGGCGTAAAGCATCGAAAACACGCCCGACGTGCTGCCGTCCGTCAAAAGAAAACTGCGGTTCGCACCGAGAATGCGGGAAACGTCGCGCTCTGCTTTTGCGATGACCCCATGCGGAGAATAAAGGTTATCGGAATAAGAAAGTTCGGTAATATCCGCACCGCCGCGTTTATGCCCGGGCATATGAAACGAAATATGTTTCTTCTGTGCGTTCAGCATAGTCTGGATATGGCAAACCGTTTCCTGTTTCATAAGCATCTCCTGTTTCCGCGTTTGTTGATAAGGGCACGGAAAATTCCGTGCCGCTGGTTTATTTCTTGGGTTTCATGGTGGGGAACAAGAGAACGTCACGAATGCTGTCGCTGTTCGTGAGGAGCATGACAAGACGGTCTACCCCGAACCCGAGTCCGCCCGTGGGCGGCATACCGTATTCGAGCGCATTCAAGAAGTCTTCGTCCACTTCCGCGTTCATGCCGAGCGCACGTTTCTTTTCCGCCTGCTTCGTCATTCTCTCGCGCTGGTCGATGGGGTCGTTGAGTTCGGAGAACGCATTGCCCATCTCCATGCCGCTGATGAAATACTCAAACCGTTCGGTCATCGTCGGATCCTCGGGCTTGCGCTTTGCAAGCGGAGAAATCTCTACGGGATAATCGTAAATAAACGTAGGCTGAATAAGCTTGTCCTCAACGAACTCATCGAAGAACGCCGCGAGGATATGCCCCTTGCTGTCCTTGCCTTTTTCGAGCGCGACGCCCTTTTCGGCGGCGAGTTTCTGCGCTTCTTCGTCCGTCTTGACTTTGGTGAAATCGACCCCCGAATATTTCTTGACCGCTTCCGTCATGGTGAGGCGTTCCCATTTCGACAAATCGATTTCCGTGCCGCGGAAAGGCACTTTCAGACTGCCGCACGTTTTGAGCGCAACGCGCTTATAAAGTTCCTCTACGAAGTCCATGACTTCAAAGTAATCGACGTAAGCCTGATACACTTCCACCGTGGAAAATTCGGGGTTATGCGAGGAGTCCATACCCTCGTTGCGGAAAATTCTGCCCAGTTCGTAAACCTTTTCAAAACCGCCGACAATGAGGCGTTTCAAATACAATTCGGTCTCAATACGCAGGTACATGTCCAAATCGAGCGCGTTGTGATGCGTTTTGAAAGGACGCGCGTCCGCACCGATTTCGATGGGGAGCAGGATGGGCGTATCCGCTTCCAGAAAGCCTTTCTCGTTGAGATAGGCGCGGATTTCGCCGATGATTTTCGCGCGGCGGTTGAACGTTTCGCGCACGTCGCTGTTCATAATCAAATCGATGTGGCGCAAACGGTATTTCATATCGACGTTCACAAGTCCGTTATGTTTTTCGGGCAGGGGCAAAAGCGATTTGGTGAGCATTTCGAGGTGCGTTGCATGAACGGTAACTTCGCCCGTCTGTGTTTTGAACACCGTACCCTTCACGCCTACGATATCGCCGATGTCGTAATCTTTCTTGTATGCCGTGTAGGTATCCTCTCCGACGTCCTGACGCGTGATGTAAATCTGCAATCCGCCGTCTTTATCGGCAATGTGCGAAAAGGACGCTTTGCCCATAATGCGGCGCGACATCAGTCTGCCCGCAACGGAAATTTCTTTTCCTTCAAACGCCTCGAAATTGTCTTTCACTTCCGCAGAATGCGCGGTAACGGCGTACTTGGTTTTGAGGTAAGGGTTGTTCCCTTCCGCTGTAATTTTAGCAAGTTTTTCGCGGCGGATTCTCGCCTGTTCGGCAAGCTCTTCCTGCGCGTTCAAATTCTCTTCCATAGTCTTTTCCCGATTAGTTGATTTTCAAAATTTTGAGTTCATAAGTACAGTCGGGCGCTTTCACTTTAACCGTTTCACCCTTTTTGTGACCGAGCAGAGCCGCGCCCAAAGGAGATTCGTTGGAAACGACGTTCTTCATTGCGTCCGCTTCGGTGGTGCCCATAATCGTATAGACGGTTTCTTCTTCCAAATCGTCGTCGTACACGGTGACTTCCGAGCCGATATGAACAATCGAATTATCGTCCGTTTCTTCGATGATGACTGCGTTTTTCACTTTATAATCGAGTTCGATAATTTCGCCCTCGTTCGCCGCCTGTTCGTTACGCGCAGCGTCGTATTCTGCATTTTCGGAAAGGTCGCCGTGGCTGCGCGCTTCCTGAATGCGCTCCACGATTTCCGCACGTTTGACTTTCTGAAGGTATTCGAGTTGTTTGACTGCCTCGTCATAGCCTTTCTTCGTCATGAAAAATTTTTCCATAATAATGTCCTCTTTGTCTGCGCGTTCCGCGCGTTTTATAAAGACGACCGTGACTTCCCATCGGTTTTCGGGAAATCACGGCGTTTCATTATCTTTATTATAACCGATTTGTAACAGATTGTCAACCCTGTTTTAGGGCTCGCGTTAACTTTTCGTGCGATTTTTGACGAATCTTGCAATCCGCTTGACCGCTTCGGTGAGTTCCGCCATCCCCGTCGCATACGAACAGCGCACGTGAAAGTTTCCGCAGCTTCCGAACGCGTTTCCCGGCACGACGGCAACCTGCTCCTCCTGCAAAAGCGCGCTTGCAAACCCTTCGCCCGTGAGTCCCGTTTTTTCCACCGAAGGGAACGCGTAAAACGCGCCGCGAGGTTCAAAACAAGCGAGCCCCATATCGTTGAACTCTTTTACGAGAAAACGGCGACGCCTGTCATACTCCTGCCGCATATTTTCCACGGAAGCGAACCCGTCTTTGAATCCGCCCGAAAGCGCGGCAACCGCCGCGTGCTGGGAAACTCTGGGCGCGCACAGCGCCGTGTACTGATGGATTTTGAGCATTGCCGCGTCAAGTGCTTCGGGCGCGCTCGCAAAGCCGATTCGCCAGCCCGTCATGGCAAACGATTTGGAGAAACCGCCGAGCAGTACGGTGCGCTCGCGCATGCCTTTGATTGCGGCAAAAGACGAGTGCTTTCCGCAGTAAGTGAGTTCTGCATAGATTTCGTCGGAAATAACAAGCAAGTCGTGTTTTTCAATGACGGGCGCGATTTTTTCTAACTGTTCGCGCGTCATAATAGCGCCCGTAGGGTTGTTGGGATAGGCGACGATAATTGCTTTCGTGCGCGTTGTTACCGCGCGTTCGATGGCTTCGGGCGTGAGGATAAAACCGTTTTCTGCGTGGCATGCCACGGACACGGGTACCCCTCCGCACAGATTGACTATCGGGGAATAAGAAACGTACGCAGGGTCGGGAATTAAAATTTCATCGCCCGGTTCACAGACGGAACGGAGCGCCAGGTCGATTCCTTCGCTCGCGCCGACGGTAATTATCATCTGCTCCGCACGGCTTTCCACCCCGAACCGCTCGGCAAGATAGCGCACAATCAGCTCGCGCAGTTCTTTCAAACCGCGGTTGGCGGTGTACTGGGTGTACCCCTTTTGCAGAGAGCGAATCGCCGCGCTTCTTACGTCCCACGGGGTGGAAAAATCGGGTTCGCCGACCCCCAGCGAGATGGCGTCTGGAAGTGATTCCACCATGTCGAAATATTTTCTGATTCCGCTCGGTTTCAACTCTTTGGCGTGTTTTGCGAGAAAATCTCTCATGCCTGTATACTGAGCCTGCCGCCCTTTTTCTTGACGGTCGAAGCTCCCTCTATTTTGTATTTTTTGAGAATGAAATGCGTTGCCGTAGAAAGCACGCAATCGAATGTGGAAATGCACTCGGAAATAAAACGGGACACCGCTTTTACCGAATTGCTTTCGACAATCACGGCAAAATCATATGCGCCGCTCATGAGATATAAATTTTTCACTTCGCTGTGCTGCGCAATTTCTTCCGCAATGCCGTCAAAGCCCGAACCGCTCTGGGGCGTCACTTTTACTTCGATGAGCGCTTCCACGCATTCGTCCTCTTCTTCGTCGAGGTTGGATATCGCCGTATACTTGACAATCGCGCCGCGCTTTTCTAAATTGCAGATTGCCGCTTCTACCGCCGACGTTTCCTTGCCGAGCATGGCGGCAATTTTCTCTGCGCCCACACGGCAATCTTCGCTTAAAATGCCGAGAATTTCGCGTTCTAATTTATCCATGGTTGCCTCCGTATGATGAAATGTTTATGTTACGTAAAATGCGCCAGCAAATACGTTTGCTTTTCCTCTCTGAATTTTGTATAATAACGGTATGTTCCGTATTTGGGCAAAAGTCTTTCAGGAAGACCATATCGTAAAACAAACCGTTTATTTGCGTGAAGAATCGTTTACTTACGCAAAGTTTTTCGATTACCTGACCGACGTTTGCGGCGAGTTGGATATTCCGACGCCCGTACTGCTGAAACCGCACATCTTTAACTATGCGAAATTCAACCACGTCATATTCCGCCCGTCCGATTTTATGGAACCGCCGAATTTCGATAAACTCGTTCTGGAAAATCTGTTGTAAATCGCCTGATTATATCTTATTCCGTGACGTTATTCCGCCATTCCGTTTGGCGGAATTTTTTTATACCGAAATAACGCCGTCTATTGTGTGAAGTTCCGCACGCGTCACCGTGATACGGAAAATATGAAAGGCGGCATCGTCTGCGCTTGCGTGGTATTTGAGCAGATTGGGACAGTCTTTCAGCATCTGCTCTTTTTTCTGTAAAGAATCGCATTCCTCGGCAATGCCGCTCACACGCACCCAATCGCGCGTTCCGTGTTTGAGCGCAACGAGTTGCACGCTGCCGTTCTTTTTGAGTTGTTCAAAAACGGGTTTCCCCGCGCCCGAACTGATATAGAAATCGCCGTCGATTTCAGTCACTG
This sequence comes from uncultured Clostridia bacterium, assembly GCA_947087265.1. Lineage (GTDB taxonomy): Bacteria > Bacillota > Clostridia > Christensenellales > Borkfalkiaceae > Gallimonas. The sequence goes on along the minus strand of CAMUBY010000013.1, from coordinate 2,888 downwards.
CGCCGAACGGACGCCCCTCGGGTTTTCCGTCGTTCACAGTAAGGAGCATGAACGCCCCGCATTCTCTTAAAAATTCACAAGCCCGATTCATCTCTTTTCCTCCGTGAAACGTTAATGTTTTTTCTGTGTTATTTATTGCTTGTGCCCGTAATGACGCCTCCGCCGAGGCACTGCGTTTCGTCGTACAAAACCGCAAACTGCCCCTCGGTTACGGCACGCTGTGGCTCGTCGAAGAAGATTTCAAGCGTACATGCCCCCGTCCTTTTCACTCTGACGCCTTGTTCGCCCTGTCGGTAGCGGAACTTTGCACGGCAAGTAAATTCGTCTTTTTCAGGCGTTGCGGGAATAAAATTAAAGTTTTCGACCGTACAGGAATTGGAATATAACGGCGCTTCATCGCCGTGCGAAACGTATAAAATATTGTGTTCCAAATCTTTTTTTACGACAAACCATCTGCCTTCTTCCCCACGTTTTCCGCCGAGGTTCAGCCCTCTGCGCTGACCGAGCGTATAATACATTAAGCCGATATGTTCACCGACTTCTTCTCCTTCGAGCGAAAAAATTTTTCCGTGCTGCGCGGGAAGATAGCCTTGCAAAAATTTTCTGAAATTACGTTCTCCGATAAAACAAATACCCGTGGAATCTTTCTTGTTTGCCGTTGCGAGCGAATACTGTTCGGCAAGGGCGCGCACTTCGGCTTTATCGAGCTGAGCAAGCGGGAACAGCACACGGTCCAACTGCGCCTGCGAAAGTTGGTTGAGAAAATACGTTTGGTCCTTGTTCGCGTCCTTCGCCTTCAATAGCCGATACACGCCGTCACTGTGGGAAATTCCGCAATAGTGACCCGTTGCAATATAGTCCGCGCCGAGTTGTTTGGCATAATCTTTGAAAGGACCGAACTTAATTTCTCGGTTGCAAAGCACGTCGGGGTTGGGCGTTCTACCAGCTTTATATTCGGCAAGAAAGTAGGAAAACACGCGCTCAGCGTATTCCTTGGCGAAGTTGACGGTGTAGTAAGGAATATCGAGAAGACCGCAGACGCGCCGCACGTCAGCGAAATCGTCCTCTGCACTACACGCGCCGTTCTCGTCCGCTTCTTCCCAGTTCTGCATAAAGAGCCCGATGACGCGGTACCCCTGCTGTTTGAGGAGAAGTGCGGCAACCGAACTGTCAACGCCGCCGCTCATGCCGACGACTACCGTTTTCTGCATACAGTTTTCTCCTCCTTACTTTTTTTCTTTATTTTACCATAATCGTCGAAAAATATAAAGCATTTTCTTTTAATTTATGTTATAATGCTTTTGGTCAGAAAAATGCATCCGTAGTCTAACTGGATAAAATCATGGCCTCCGACGCCATTGTTGTGAGTTCGAGCCTCGCCGGGTGCACCAAAACAGACAGAACGCCAAATGGCGTTCTGTCTGTTTTGATTTATTCAACAATTAGGCGAGGCGAGAACGGGCACGCGAGGGCGAAGCCCGATGCTTTCGAGGCGTAGCCGAAGAATGCCTCGCCGGGTGCACCAATAATAGCCCACCGAAATATCGGTGGGGTTTCATTGGTAAATTTTTCACTTTAATATTTTCTTTCTAAACTGTTTCCGTTTTTTCTTTCCCTGCGGCGGTTTGCCGAACGGCTCCTTGTTTTCTACGCTCGTCACGGTGAGGGCATAAACCGCGCTTGCGCCCGCCTTTTTCAACACTTTCGCAAGTTCCGAAACAGTCGAACCCGTAGTAAGCGTATCGTCTATCACGAGCACGGTATGCCCTTTCACGCTATCGCGGTCAATGATTTCAAAGCAGCCCTCTAAATTTTTCTCTCGTTCCGCTCTGCCCAAACTCTTCTGCGATTCCGTTTCGTGCCGCTTGATTGCCGTATCCAGATAAGGCTTTCCGCAACGTTTTGCGAGCTCTGCCGCCAACAGTTTCGATTGATTATATCCGCGCTTTTTCTGTGCTTTCTTTGTCATGGGCACGGAAGTAACCATGTCGCAGTCCAAAAATTCTTTCTTCAGCAAAGGAAGCGCAAGTTCCGCCAGCGTACGAAACAAGTATTTGCTTCCTTTCTTAAAACGCACAACAAGTCTTGCCGCCTCTTTCTCGTGCGTGAAAACAGAACGCACCCTGTCCACCTGTAACGGCTTTTGTTTGCATTCTAAACACGTTCCGCGCTCCTTTACTTTCCGACCGCAAAACGTACAAAACGTATTGCCGAGATAGGGTAACTCTTTCTTGCACTTATCGCAAACGCGCTCGTTGTCGAACACTTCTCTCCCGAACACGTCGCAAGTAAAGTTATGCGTATCATCGTATCCGTTAATAAAATCGCTAATTCTGTGGATAAATTTTTGTAGCGCTTCTTTGGCTTTCATTATTATTTGAAATCGATATCCAATTCATCATTGTTAAACATTTCATCGCCAAAAAATTCCGCAGGAGAAACGCTCAACGCACGCAACAGTAAAAGCAATGTACGAATATAAATATCTTTGTTTTTGTTTTTCCGTATACTTCTGTAAGTTTCGTAGGAAATAGCCGCTTTATTACATAGAGTATATACGCCCATGTGCTTTTCTTTTCTGTATTTTTCTAACTTTGCTGATATAAATTCATTCAGTACCATATTTCTATGGTAACAAAAATCACTACTATGATATCGGTGTTATAATAGTGATTTTGTCGAGTTTTTAGTTTTTAATTAAATTGTTTTTATTTGACATAAAGAAAAGCACCCTATAAAAGAGTGCTTTTCTTTGGCTGCCCCTGGCAGACTCGAACTGTCGACACTGCGGTTAACAGCCGCATGCTCTACCGACTGAGCTAAGGGGCAATAAAAAGGTGGCAACTACCTATCCTCCCGGGCCGTTAGGCCAAGTACTTTGGGCGTAA
>CAMUBY010000012.1 GCA_947087265.1 uncultured Clostridia bacterium | reverse complement strand
CTTCCTCCAAAAATAAAAAATCGGCTCGTAACTGTTGTTACGAACCGTAAAAAAATAGGTCGTAATCATGTTACGAACCTATCTTACCATTACACGACGCTACGCTTTTGGAACTTGTATGGAATAATCTTTTGTCAAATGCGATAAAGTTTACCGAAAAAGGCGGTACAATATCATTAACGTCGAAAGAACAAGACGGGTTTGTTTTGTTACCGTAAAAGACAGCGGTTGCGGTATGAGCGAGCAAACGGTTAAAAGATTATACGATAAATTCTATCAGGGTGATACTTCCCATTCCACCGAAGGGAACGGACTTGGAATGGCAATGGTTAAAAAGGTATTGGAACTTGAAAACGGTGAAATTTACGTAAATAGCGAAATCAGAAAAGGAACTAAATTTACGGTTAAATTACCCGTGTAATTATATAGGCATAGTTTTGTATTATCATAAAAGAAAAGCGCCGCGCAATATCATGCGCGGCGCCTTTTATTTACTTCTTCTTTGTATTCGTTTTCGTTGCCGAACGGGTGGTAACTTTCTTGGCAGTGCTTTTCTCTGCCGTATTCTTCTTTGTGCTAACTGCCGCAGATTTTTTTGCCGTCTTGGATTTCACTGCCGTCGGCTTTTTCGCTTTTTGCGAAGTTGCCGCCGCATTGACATTAGAGAACATTTAAGATACGTGTCCTGTGTAAAATTTAATAACAGTCGGATTTATTGCCTACCATGATAATGCTCGGGTATGCAAAAGAATATGCTGAAATACCGCGACAGGTGCCCACCGACGTTGAAAATAAAGTGTGTGTTTCGTAATTGATGAAATCAAAAACAATTTGCGCTAAGCAGCATTATAAAGATTTGGAAAATTGGTCTTTGCCGACAAAACACAGCGGACATTCAAAATTTTCCGGTACGTTTTCCCATTTTGTGCCTGGCGCAATTCCGCCCTCAGGATAGCCCTGTTCCTCGTCATATTCCCATCCGCAAACTTCACAAATATATTTCATTGTTTCTCTCCTTTTTCTTAACCGTCGTTATAATCCTTAAAACCGCCGATATCCGTAACGTTGGAATACCCCATGCCCCACAATAATTGTACAGCTCTTGCACTTCTCACTCCGCTCTGACAGTAAACATACAACGGCGTTGAAAATCCTTGCACCAAATTATAGACATCTGCAATCGATTGAACGGGTATATTGATGCTCCCTTCAATATGTTTTGCATGATATTCGTCGGCTGTACGAACGTCTATCAGAACAGCGCCTTTCTCTTTCCTGAATGCCGTAATGCCGTCATTGATATCGGGTTTCTTATAACAATTCAGCATCTTCATACAATAGTATTTTGCTAAAAGTTTACATTTCATGTAAGCGCGATAAATTTAATTTTTTACTGTTGACAAATTGTGCGTACGGTGTTAAAATAAATTAAATTACAAAGAGGTAATAAAACTATGAAATCAGTCGTTCAAAGTGAAAAATACGGCGAAATCGTTTACGAAGAAAGTTTCTGGACGGGAAAAAAGAACGTAAACATAAATAATCAGCCGCTTAACAAAATCAACAAAACCACTTTCCAACTTCCCGACGGCGAACAAGCGACTGTGAAAGGAAATTTCCTTTACGGCTCAAAACTTTTTATCGGACAAGAAACAATTACGGTAACTCCGCCGATTAAGTGGTATGAAATTGTACTTTCGCTTCTTCCGTTTTTGCTAATTATGGTTTGGGGCAATGTGGTTGCCCTTTGCGAAATCGTACCCGTGGTAGGCGGGGCGATAGGCGGCGCGGTAAGCGCTATGCTGTCGGTGCTGAACGTATTTTTCATCAAATGCGTGAGACCTGTTTGGTTAAAAATACTAATTACCGTTGCCGTTACGGGCGTAACGTTCGGAATATGCTGCGGAATCGGCTATGCGATTATCGGTATTGCAACTTAATAAGAAATAAACTTAAACTTTTTGAAAAGCGGCGGTCAAGAAACCGTCGCTTTTTACTTGCCTGCCGATTCCCCGACCAAATATTTTGTTGCGCTTTATTCGGCTTTTTATTATAATATCTGTAAGACAGCCAAATATTCAGCGAGGGAAACAATGCAATTCGATATCAATCAGTGCGAATGGATAAGACAACCGAAAAACGCGACGATTCAAAAAGACAGAATCGAAATCATAACCGAACCGCATACGGACTTATGGCAAAGGACTTATTACGGTTTCCGGAATGATAACGCACCCCTTTTGCAAATGCGAACGAACCAAAAGTTTTTTTCATTTGTTGTAAAAACGCAATTTGAAAGTAAGCGGCGTTTTGACCAGTGCGGCGTTATCATGTATCTCGACAGCGACAACTGGCTGAAAGCCTCCGTGGAATATGAAAACTGCGATTATGGGCGGCTCGGAAGCGTAGTGACCAATCACGGTTATTCCGATTGGGCGACTACCGATATCCCTGCGAAAATTAAAACAGTCTGGTACCGTTTGAGCCGCAGAAATTCCGATTACTGTATCGAAAACAGTTTTGACGGCGTCAATTTCAATCAAATGCGGATTTGCCATTTATGGCAAGGCAACAAAGAAATTAAATTCGGCGTTTATGCTTGCAGTCCTGAAAACTCCTCCTTTCGGGCGGTATTCAGTGAAATGCAAGTAACCGAATGCGCATGGAAAGAACATCAATAAGTTTTTGTATAATTGACTGTAAGTCAAACAGTTTTCGTCGTACTACACGCGTAGAACACCCTATAAAAAAACGGTTGCCGATTCACGGTAACCGCTTTTTTATTCGATTGGTTCGCTTTATTCCATAATCTTCCAAATGCAATCCGAATATTCTTTGATTGTTCTGTCGGAAGAAAAATATGCGGAATTCGCCGTATTCTTTAATTGCTTTACCGCAAAAGCCTTCCGCTGCGTATAGTCTGCGTTGATTTTGAGAAGCGCCGCCACATAACTCTGTAAATCGTGCAACACAAAATAATGGTCGGGCTTATGCCAGGTTGCCCCGACGGTTAACGCTTCATACAGTTCTTTGAAACATCCCGTACCGCCGTCTGTGAAAGTGCCGTCTATCAAAGCGGAAACAGCATAGCGGTGCAATTCGTTTGTTTTAAGTAATTCCAAAGGATTGTACCCTTCCTCTTTGAGCCTTTCGATTTCGTCAACCTCCGCACCGAATATGTAATTATTTTCTCTGCCGGAAAGTTCTACGATTTCTATGTTTGCGCCGTCCATAGTTCCGCAGGTAACCGCGCCGTTCATCATAAACTTCATATTGCCCGTTCCGCTCGCTTCAAGTCCCGCAGTAGATACCTGCAAAGAAACGTCCGTACCCGCAACAATTTTTTCCGCATAAGACACATTATAATTCTGTACGAAAATTACACGCAGTAATCCGTTCGTCTGTTCATCCGAATTGATTTTATCCGCAATTTCGTTAATAAATTTAATAACGGCTTTCGCGCGTTTGTAACTCGGCGCGCTCTTTGCCCCGAATAAAAATACAGAGGGCTGAAAATTCCGAACCGTTCCATCTTTTAATCCTTTGTAGATTTCAAGAATCGCAAACGCCGTCATCAGTTGCCGCTTATACTCGTGCAGTCTTTTTACCTGGGAATAGACGATAAAGCCGTTCGGAATAACCGTCCCTTCGTGTTGTGCGATATATTCAAACAACTGTCTTTTCTTTTCCGTTTTGATGCGGATAAATTCATCCGCAATGCTTTCGATATGAGGGTTCAAACCGCTCAATGCGGAAATATCCGTACGCCAGTTTTTACCGATTGTTCGGTCAATGAGTTCGGAAAGTTCACGGTTACAGAGCATCAACCATCTGCGCTGCGTAATGCCGTTGGTTTTATTCTGAAACTTTTTCGGATAATACTTATATGCCGTTCTGAAAAGGCTGTTTTTCAAAATATCGGTATGGAGTTTTGCAACGCCGTTGACCGTATGCACAATATACACCGCAAGATTCGCCATGGAAAAATTTCCCGAAGCATAGATTGCCATTTCAGAAATTTCTTCCTGTGTACAGTGTAATTTCGTCAATTCGTCCTTTTGTTTCAAATGCAGTTTGAGCAAAATCGCGTAAATCTCAGGCAGAATTTTTTCAAGCAATTCCGCGTTCCAGCATTCCAACGCTTCTGGCAAAACGGTATGGTTTGTGTAGGAAAACGTCTTTTGGGCAATTTCGCACGCGTCGGCAAAACCGACTCTGTATTCCGCCGTCAGAATTCTTATCAGTTCTACGATAGCAAGCACAGGATGCGTATCGTTGAGTTGAATCGCATTCTCCTCGGAAAAGTTACCGAAAGATTTCCCGTATTTTTTAAGATGTTTCTCCACAAGTTCCCCGACGGACGCAGCTGAGAAGAAATATTCTTGCCGAAGCCTTAAAATCTTCCCTTCTTCGGTATCGTCCGCAGGATAGAGGTATTCGCTTATTTTTTCCGCTTCGGCGCTTCCTTCCGCCTGCCATAACCGCAACGTATTAACGCGCTTTCCGAATACGGGCATATCGTAAGGTACCGCGGTTACCGTCATGTCGGCAAATTTTACGGTACGCTTTTCCCCTTCTTTTCTCTGCGACCACGGGTCGCCGAACCGTTGCCAGTCGTCGGGCAACTCCACCTGAAACCCGTTTCTGACCGCCTGTTTGAAAAGACCGTATTTGTATCTGATACCGTAACCTTGCAACGGAAGACCGAGCCCTGCCGCTGAATCAAGGAAACAGGCGGCAAGTCTGCCAAGCCCTCCGTTACCGAGGGCGGCGTCTTCTATTTCTTCAAATACGTTGATGTCGATTCCTTTGTCACTGAGAATTTGCCGCGTTTCTTCTAAAACGCCGAGCTCTAACAGGTTATTGAAAAAACTGCGCCCTATTAGAAACTCAATCGATAAATAATACGCATTCCGTGCGGCAGGCTTTTTAAGTCCGCTCAAACCGTAATTCATCGCCAGCGAAGAAATTTCGTGATACAGTTCCACTGTGGTCTTTTCATTCGTATTCAGTTTCTTTAATTGATTGATAAACTCCGTTCTGTCCATATTCCGTTAAATAATTTTAATCTCCCTTTCGGTTTCCACAATCCCGACTTGCGCCAAATCGGGCAATAAACAGATACTGCCGCTATATTCTTTGTCCGTCTTTACGTAAACGGTGTTATCCCCGACGGCACACGCTAAATATTTTTCCGTACCGTAATCGAGCGTTCTCACCGCTTCCGCAGCGATTCCGACTTCGGAAACGGAAAGGTTATCCGCCCCGCATTCCATTCTCAATGCCGCGGTAAACGATTTTTTAATCCCCAGCGCCGCAAATATTTTTTGCGAGGTTTCGTCGGTTGTTTCAAAGAATGCGTCTCCGATTTCAAAACCGAAACGGACAATTTTTTTCTTCTTCATTTTGCCGTTTACTTCCGCAAGTTCGCGCGTTTTTTTCTTCACAAATTTACAGGGAAAACCGTTCGTTTGCGGCATCGGGGATATTTTTTCTTCTCCTTCCGAGACGACAGTAATTTTTTTGAAATCGATTCCGATTTTGACCGATTTGCTTTCAACCGCTTCGGTAGATACCGCATACAACCTGTTGCCGTTCAAGCGCAATGCAGACAGATTTACGCCGCCCGCGTTCTCGCACGAAACAACGTCCGCTTTCCATTTCCCGTCGAATAAAATAGCGTCCGTAGGGATAAGAAGTTCCCCTTTCAAATCCTCGCATTTAACGGCTTGCGGCAATTCGAGTTCTACGCCGCAGAAACTGAGTTTTCCGTCTTTCACCTCGCATTCAACGTCGTTAAATTCGGGCACGCGCGGCAACACGGATTGTTCCGTGTCCTTGTCGAACAGATGAATGTGTTCGATATTGAGTGCGGCTTCTACCGTTTCACCCGCACTGAAATCGCGCTCGCCGCCGTCTTTGATAATGACGCGCGTCGGACTTTCCCCGTAACCGTCGCCTTCCATATTGATGTCGCCGTAAATAATCGTTTCGCTGCCGAGTTCTTCCTTATGGGAAATCTTTACCTTGATAACTGCCTTACTGTTTTTTATATTTTCTTTTGCAAGAGAAATATCCTCTGCGCGCAGTCCAATAATCACTTTCTTCTTTCCGTCGAGATAAGCAGGTTTTGCCTTATACAGCAACGAATAAGGGACGGTAATCTCCGCGTCCGAATTATCGAATTTAATCGCCACGCTGTCGCCCGTTTTTAAGAGCGTGCCCTCAAAAAAGTTCATCTGCGGCGTTCCGATAAAGCCTGCGACAAATTTATTGGCAGGATAACTGTATAAGTTTTTCGGCGTATCGATTTGCTGAACGAAACCGTCTTTCATGACTACGATACGGGTACCCATCGTCATTGCTTCCACCTGGTCGTGCGTTACGTAAATAAACGTCGTTTGCAGCTTGGTATGCAATTTACTGATTTCCGCGCGCATCTGCGTTCTGAGTTTCGCGTCAAGGTTGGAAAGCGGTTCGTCGAGAAGCATGACTTTCGGTTCGCGGACAATCGCTCTGCCGAGCGCCACGCGCTGTCTTTGCCCGCCCGACATCTCCTTCGGCTTTTTGTCGAGATAGTCGGTAATGCCGAGTATCTCCGCCGCCTCAACGACTTTTTTGTGAATATCGTCTTTGGGAAGTTTGCGGAGCCGCAACCCGAATGCGATATTCTCGTAAACCGTCATGTGCGGATAAAGTGCATAGTTCTGGAACACCATGGCGATATCCCTGTCTTTCGGCTCCATATCGTTCACGATAAGTTCGCCGATTTTCAATTCTCCTGCCGAAATATCTTCCAGCCCCGCAATCATGCGGAGCGTTGTCGATTTTCCGCAACCCGACGGCCCTACGAATACGATGAATTCTTTATCGCGGATTTCCATATTGAAATCGTTTACCGCTTTCGTTCCGTTCGGATAAACTTTGTATACATGTTTCAAACTCACGTCTGCCATTTTAATTACCTCGTTAACCTTTTACCGAACCGCCTGTAATGCCTTCCACATAATACCGCTGCAACCAGATAAACAAGGCTGTAATCGGAATGGATACGACAACCGCGGCGGCACAGAATACCGTGAAATATTCGTTGACGCTCTCTTTTTCCAGCCACATCTTCATGCCCACCGCTACGGTGAAATGGTCCGAATCGCCGAGCATGATAAACGACGAAAACATATACTCGCCCCAGGGCGCGATAAACGCCGATAATACCGTGTAAATAATAATCGGCTTGGCAAGCGGAAGAATAATTTTTACGAAAACCGTATGCCTGCTCGCCCCGTCAATCCGCGCCGCTTCGTCCAGCGATTTCGGTATCGTATCGAAAAAGCCTTTACAAATATAATACTGCATTGCAGAACTCGCCGAATAGACCAGCATTAAACCGACAAGATTTTGCGTCAGATTGATTTCTTTGAGAATAAAGTAGACCGCCGTCATCGACAGGAATCCCGGGAACATCCCGAGAATAAGCATCAGGTTCATGAGCGGTTTTCTCAACTTGAACCGAAGCCTTGAAAGCGCGTAACTCGTCATGAGTACGATGACCGTTTGAATGATGGTTACAACCACCGAAACAAGCAGCGTATTTCCGTACCATCTTAAAAATTTCGTTTCCGTAAACAGTCTGATATAATTGTCAAACGTCCACTGTTCGGGAAATACATAGTTCATGGACATACCCGAACTTTCCCCGCGGAAAGATTGAACAATCAAAAGCAAAAACGGAATCAGCCAAATGAGCGAGATAACGCCGAGTACAATGTAAATCAATGCAAGGCAAGCCCGTTCCGCGCCCTTCTTGCTCCTGTATTTCTTCTTTACGCCCATCACATGAAATCCTCCTCGTTTTTCACCGATTTCGACCGGTTATAGAGTATCAGCGAAAGTACCGCCACCACGATGAACGTAAAGATACCGATGACCGAGGCGATTGCGTACTGGCTTTCGTTTACGGTAAGTTTATAAAGCCATGTAATCAAAAGGTCGGTCTTGCCGGCAAACTGCAAATCGAGCGATAACGGTTCCCCGCCCGTCAAAAGGAAAATCACGTTGAAGTTATTGAGATTGCCGATAAACTGCGTGATAAGATAGGGCGTCGTAACGTGCAGCATATAAGGAAGCGTAATCTTCATATATGCGCGGAAAGGACCTGCGCCGTCCATTCTTGCCGACTCGTACAAATCTGCGGGGATATTCATGAGAATTCCCGAACAAATGAGCATCGTGTACGGAATGCCAATCCACATATTGATGACGATAATCATGACTTTTGCGAGGGTACCGTCCGTTAAAAACGGTATCGGGCTGTGAATCCAACCCCATTTCATGAGCAGATTGTTCAACAGACCTTGGTCGGCAAGCAACTGCGACATAAACATGAGCGATACGAACTGCGGAACGGCGATTGTCATAACCAATACGGTACGCCAGAATTTTTTGAACTTAACGCCTTTCTTGTTTATGAGAATGGCAACAATCATACCGAATATGTAGTTTGTAAACGTGGCAAAGAACGCCCAAATCACCGTCCACAACAGTACTTCCGCAAACGTAAATGCGAACTGCGTGCTGTTTGCCGATACGCCGCCGCCCAGTACGTTTGAAAAGTTATCCGCACCCACCCATTGGAACAATTCCTGCGGCGGCATATGCGCTTTATCGTAGTTCGTGAACGCGATAAATATCATGAAAAAGATGGGCAGAACGGTGAATATCACAAGCCCGAGCATGGGAATGGAGAGCAACGTTTTGTGGTAATTTTTGTCCGCACAGGCACGGATATCGTCTTTCGTCGTAGGCAGGTTCAGACGCGCTTCCGTAAACTGCTGCGACAAATACGACCCCTTTACGTTCTGATACCACATATAGACGAATGCCGCCATGATAAAAACGGTCAAGAGCGAATAAAGAAGAATCAGAAGGCTGTTATCATAGAATTTATAAGCGAACACGCCGAGTTCTTCGTCCCACTCTTCCACACACGCAACTTCGCCGAGGCTCCCCATTTTCGCAAGGTATTTCCAACCGAAGAATACCATGTACAAAATAAACAGCGCTTCAAAAAAGAGGTATAAAAATCCGCGCAGATACTGTTTACGGGCAATCAATCCGAAACCCATCACCGCAAACGACGTGCGTGTTTTCCAGTCGCCGTCCTTTGCCGCCTTGCCGATATTTACGAATATCCCGGCAAAGGCAAGCCAAAGCTTATAAAGTTTTTTAGGAATCGATTTAAAAAATGCCGCAAATGCCGACGGCAAACGTTTGAAAAAACTCTTCAAACGAAACCAAACCTTCTGTATCGGCGACATTTTCAGATATTCGAGATTAACCATAATGTTCCCCGTGAGTGATTAGTTCGACGAATTAATGGACGATTTAATTTGCGTTACCATGGTATCGAGTTGGGTTTGATAACTCGTTTCGTCTACAAGCCCGTCAATCAAATAACCGCCGTAAGCTTTTAAGGGATTCCAGAAGTTGGAAGGAACGGACGTCTGCTCAACGGAATAGGCGTTCTGAGCGTTTAACGCTGCAAGAGTGACGTCGTTTTTCGCCGCGTCAGACGCCGCGACGACTTTGTTGGAAGGACCTACGAGATGTGTTTCAAAACGTTTTTGCTGCATGGCTTCGCCGGAAAGGAATGCAGCCAGTTTGTGCGCTTCCGCAGGCGTTTTGCTGTGCTTGTTCACGCCGTAAAGTTTGTAGCCCGTGAAAGAATACAGTTGTTTCGTTTCACTGTTCACGGTTACGGTAGGAAGTTTGCACACGCCGTAATTGGCGCCGAGCGCCTGCTGAATTGCTTTTGCGTTCCAAGTACCCGTAACTGCAACCGCCGTCTTGCGCTGTTCAAATCCGCTGACAATGGTGCTGTTATTGGTTTGCTTGCCCGCAAAGACGTTTTTGTTGGAAGTGAGTTTTGCAATCGCTCTCGAAGCGTTGATTCCGCCTTCGCTGTTGAAATCGATATCGATGCTCGATTCTACAAATTCGTTCGCGGCATTGTTATATTCCACGTTGTAACTGCAACCGAACGCAAAGAACCAGCCTGCCGTATACCAAGGCTCGTCAATCGCCCATGCGATTTTCTTGCCCGCGCTTTCGCACGCTTCGATAATCGTTTCCAGCGTTCCGATTTTATCATCGGAAACAACGGACTTATCATAAAACATAAAGTAGCCGTTATCAGCAGCATACGGATAGCCGTAAACCTTTTCGTTGAACGTTCCCGAAGCAACCGACTCCGCAGAGTTTTCCGACTGAATTTTCGTGAGGTTGTTTCCGCCGATTTGCGCGAGAGCGCCGCTGCGCAAGAGAGGAACAAGCTGGTCGTTGGAATAAGCGAACACGTCCGGTCCTGCGGAAGGGTCCGTACCGATTTTAGAGTATGCCATATCCTCGCCGCAGACACCGAGTTTGATTTCGTATTTGGTGTCGGGGTTGGCTGCCTTAAATTCTTCCACCATTTCCGCAAGCGTGCTCTGCTGCGCTTCGGGTCCCCAAAGAGTAAGTTTCACAGCGTTACCGTCACCGCAGGCGGCAAACCCCGCAACCGCGCCTGCCGCCAGCGCGCTGCAAGCCAAAAAAGATACAATGCGTTTTTTCATCAGATTTTTCCTCCTGAATTTTTATTGTTTTTTATTTTTTACAACGACTGCGCCGTCGTTCAAAATCCGATTGTTTTGATAATGAAGCGCAAACAGCACTTCGCCGCAGAGCGGTACGGATTTTACGCTTCCGCTCGTATTGAAATATGCCGTGACGCTTTCCGTTTCCGTGCTTCTCGCAATTCTGAGAACCCCGTTTTCGGCGGAAATTTCCGCACCCACTCCGCAGAGCGCTATCTGCTTTTTTAAGCCGAGAATTTTTTTGAAATTTTCCCTGTAATCTTCGTTTTGCGTTCGGAACGTCCAGTCGAACGGTTTGCGGCAATCGGGGTCGCCCGCGCCGTCAATCGGCAATTCCGTGCCGTAGAACACGCACGGCATTCCTGGAAACATCACCGCCGCGCAAAGCGCGCATAAAAGTTTATCCTGATTTCCGCCCGTCAAACGCAGAAACCGCGGCGTATCGTGATTGTCTAAAAAGTTTAACGCCATTGCGTTCGCCCGTTCGGTATTGGCAAGCAACAGTCTGTTCATTCTGTTTGCTGCATTTTCTGCTTGTTCGGGGCGGCTACCGAAATAATCCGCAAGGATTTTCTGCAATTTATAGTTCATGACGCCGTCCAATTGGTCGCCCCTGAGCCAATGTTCGTTTTCATGCCAGATTTCGCCGATAATAAGCGCTTCGGGAAATTCTTTTTTTACCGCGCGGCGGAGTTGCCTCCACATTTCGTGCGACACTTCGTCGGCAACGTCAAGGCGTAACCCGTCGAACCCCAGCCGAAGATATTCGAGTGCGATTCCCGTCAGATAATTCCGTACTTCATCAGAATTCGTATTCCACTTCGGCATATATTTGCAATCCGCAAAATGCGAATAATTGCCGCGCTTGACGTCGGGAGAATCTCCGTCGATAAAAAACCAGTCGTAATACTTGGAATTACGTCCCTTCGCTTCGGCGTCCTTGAAAAATTCGTGTTGTCTGTCGCAATGGTTGAAAACGCAATCGACAATCACCCTGATATTTTCTTTGTGCGCCGCCGCCAAAAGTCGTTTCAATTTTTCTACGTCGCCGAACTGCGCGTCTACCTGCAAATAATTTTTTACGTTATATTTGTGGTTGGAATCGGATGAGAAAATCGGCGTTAAATACAGTGCCGTAATTCCCATATCCCTCAAATAAGAAAGCTTTACGGAGATTCCGTCCAAATCGCCGCCCGTAAAGGAATATCTGTCAATATTTCCGTCCCAAGCGGTATTGATATAGCGGTCGTCTTTTTCAAAATCGCCGCGGGCAAATCTGTCGACAAAAATCTGATAGAATACCGCTTCTTTCGTCCATGCGACAAGCGGCATGACGTCCGCCCCATTGATGAACGGAAACTGGAAGAACGTATAATATGCCAAATCAAAATCGTATTCTTCGGAGAGCCCCTCTTCGGAAAAATAATAGGTTTTTTCCTTTTCCGTGATTCTGAAAATGTAAGCGAACCGCGCGTCAGCAAGCGTGATGTCAGCCCGATAATAAGCGAAAACACCGTCCGAAGAGATACGCCGCATATCGCTTGCGTAACGTTTTTTGGTAAAGTCGTATTTATTATTGTAAAGAATTTCTACTTTGTTCGGGTTATCGTTCGCAGCAACCCTAAGTATTACCGTAAGCGTATCGTTTGACGAGGCATACGCATAGTTGCTTTCAGGTTTATGGAATATCGCGTATACGTTCATAATAACCGACTCCGTAGCGTTTATTTCACCGTGACCGTGTGCGAAATGCCCTGAACGCGTTCCGTTGCCTGATTAAAGCAATCCAGAATCGCATCCACTCTCGCCTGCGTGTTGGCAGGAACGAACAGCATTTCGGAATTTCCAAAACCGCAAACATTTTTCAAGGAAGAATGTACCACGACAAGATTCCCCTTCGGCAACTCACGGACGTTGTTGTCGTTGACAAACACAATGTTTTCCGAAAGTGCGCCGATTTGCTCTTTCAGCGTTTCATTATACATATCGACAAGCGCAAGGGTAAAATTGTTTTTGCCGTACTTCTTTTCTCCCTCCTGCAAAACAAATGCAAAATCTTGGTAGATTTGGAAGAACAGTTCGTCGTTTATCTTTCCGTCTACCGAAAGGAGCGGAACGTAATTTTCCTGTGCGAGCCGACGGAATTTGTTTTCTTCCATGCCCACGCAGATAATTGCGTCCGCCATATCGATTCTCGTATTCTCCAAATGCGTCCGCAGAATGAGATTGTAACCGAGTTTTTCAAAGGTCTTGCAGAAGAGCCGCAAGAAATCGTAACTTTCCGCTTTCTGCAAAACGGAATCGTGTTTGCCCGTGAGAACAATTACGTTTCTGCTTTTACTTAACGCAAACGACTGCGCAAGCCGCGAAGGACGGAAGTTATAAAGGTTGACGATTTGCAGAACTTTCCGTTTGGTATCCGGTGTATATCTGTCTTCGTGCTTGCCGTTGATGATATACGAAACGGTTGCGACGGACACGCCTGCAAGTCTTGCAATATCTTTTATCGTGATTTTTTCCATAACTGTTTTGATTATTACCGCAAAGCTTCTTTCATGCAAAGAAGCTTTGCAGACGCGTCTGAAATTTTTAATCTTTCGGCTGCATATACACCGTCATGGTCGAGCCGTCGTTATAAAATTTAATATAAATTCTGAAATGTTTTGCCGAAGCTGCCGTATAGGTCAACTGAACCGTTCCGATTACAACCGCCAGATAATCGTTCGTGTCGTTGTTTTCGGAAGAACTGCTTTCCAAGGTAATGCCAGGCTTTTTATCGCCGTCTGCAATCGGAGAAATCTGCGGTTCTTCGGAAGCGTTAAGTCCCGTTGTGTAAACGGTAATTTCGTCGCCGGGGCAAAGTTCAAACCAGTCGTTGTAAAGCTGAACGGGTTTTCCGTAGCCGAAATCAAAGGCTCCCGAAACGTCTGTTCCGGAAATATAAAGCGGAATTTTAATTTCCGTATTTTCCGCATCCTCCCCTTCCGCCGCCGCACGCACAACCGACAGATAATGTGCGGTTGTCACTGCGGTCGAAGAGTCGGGAACCACGGGGTCTTTGCGCTGGGATAAATCGGCGCGCCAATCGGCATAAAGATACGTTGTTTCGGTGAGTTCGGGTACTTTGTCAAAATAAGTGACCGTCGCGTCGACAATCGTCCACCAGCCGTTAAAGGTATAAGGCGTACCATCTTTATCCGTTCTGCTGCTCGAAGGCACGGGGAGTGTTTCCCCCGCCGCAAGCGAACACTGATAAACGTTTTCGGTATGAATTTTTTCACAATCGGCTTGCGTGAGTTTCTTTAAACCCTCGGCGCTCAAAGTATTCTCTACCTGCGTACCTTCCGCAAGATACGTTCCGGGAACAAGATAGAGTACGGGAGACTGGTCGGAATTTCCGCACGCCGTGAAAGCCGCCGCACCGCCGAGCGTCATGACCGCCGCAAAAGTAACCGCTAAAAACTTTTTCATGCTCATTCTCTCCTTATTTCACCTGATAGATTAACATGGACATTGCGGGAACCTGTTTAGAAGCGTCCATTCCGCTGCCGTATAAAAGCTTTGAGCCTTCGGGAAGCGCATAGGACGACATTGCCGATTTTCCCGCATTGACGTAAACGAGAATTTCGCTTGTTCCGTCGGTGACGGAATAGCAGATGACCCGCCCTGCCGTATAGTGGGAAACTACTGTTCCCCTTGCCAACACGGGGTTCGCTTTCCGAATTTCAATGAGTTTTTTATACGTATTGTACATGGAATTCGCGTCCGCTTTCTGTTCTTCCACGCCCGGAAGCTGCTTATTGAGAGCGTCCCACGTCATGACGTAATTATTAAAGCCGATGGGATACGAGCAGTTATAACTGCTGCCGCCGAGAGTCGTCGTCCACTTCATGGGCTGACGGTACCATCGGTCTTCGTGCCCCGTGCCCTCGCCTGCGGCGTTCGGCGTTTTGGAACCGAACATCCCGAGTTCGTCGCCGTTGTAAATCCAAGTCATGCCTGGAATTGTAAGGCACATTCCCGCCCAGAGTTTCGTCAGGCTTTCGGACGAAGTCCAAACGGCGTCGCCGAGCACGGCGCTGCGGTTCACGCCCGTAGCGGAACCGGATAATTTATCGCGTGCGCGCTGTACGTCGTGATTGGACGTGAATACGCCGTCGATATAATCTTTGCGGTAGAGCGAGAAGTCAAATTGCGCCGCGTCGTATTGGTTGATTGCTTTCTTCGCCGCGTTCATGCCGTCCGTAATCGAACCGCCTGCAATTCTCGTGAGAGAATCGGTGGTATCGTAATACCAGTTGAAATTGAACTGCGAATCCATGCCCCCATAAAGTCCCGCAAGTTTCATGGGGTCGCCGTTGAAGTTTTCGCCGACAAGCAAAGCGTTGGGATAGCTCGCTTTGAGTTTTGCGTTGAATTCCATAAAGAAATGAGCGTCCTTCTTCATGTCGAACGAATAATCGCCGTCGGCGGAGATATCCGTAATGACCTGGTCGGAACATTCGGGATTCTCGTTTGCCATGTAGATATGTTTCACCGCGTCAAGACGGAAACCGTCTAACCCGAAACTCATCCAGTAAAGCGCAACTTCTAAAATTGCGTCGCGCGTTGCCTGGTAGTCGAAATTCAGTTCGGGCATGGAGGAGCCGAAACTCGAATAGAAATAATAGCCGTTGGAATCCTTAAACCATTGTTTCTTTTGGCTTTCGGTTAATCCGCTGACGTACGCTTCGTTCTGCCAGGTATAGAAATTACGGTAGTCGATTTCTTTCGTACTGCCGTCGGGCAGCCGAACCGTCTCTTTCACGAGATTTTGCGATTTTGTAAACCACGGGTTGGAAGGCGACGTATGATTGAGCACGAAGTCCATAAGAACTTTCATGCCGCGTTTGTGCGCCTGATAAAGCAGTTCACGGTAGTCGTCGAGCGTACCGAAACGCGGGTCGACCGTGAAGTAGTCCATAATATCGTAACCGTGGTAAGAATTGGAGTGCTGGAAAGGCGTCAGCCAAAGCGTATCGATACCCAAATCTTTAAGATAATCGAGTTTGGAAATAACGCCGCGTAAATCGCCCATGCCGTCGCCGTCGCTGTCGGCAAACGAGGCAATAAATACCTGATAACCTACGCTGTTGTTTTCCCAGCCCTCTGCAACGGGCTGCTGCTTGTAAACGTTATTGTTTCCGCGGTTGGAGATAACGTCGTATTTCGTCGTAGCCGAACCTTCGGGAATTTCAGCATAAGGGTCGTCTACCGCGGTAGACGCAAACTTCGGCGAACCCTCCTGCACCGAGCCCTGACGGACGAACCAGTGATAGTCGCCCTTATCGCGCTTGGCGTCTTCGAGCACAACGTAAACGTCGCCGCCGTCGTTTACCCAGAAACCCGTACCGTTCATACGGCTATCCTGCGAAAAGACCTGAATGCCCAGACGCAGCGCCTCGCCGTAACTGATGGTAAGCCCTTTATTGTTGAGCGTGTTTTCGTTCCAGCCCGCATCAGAATAAGACGCATTCAAATCGATATCGTAAACGGCGCCGGATTCGTCTATCTTCATGGGATAGAACGCTCTGCCTTCGCTGTTGGTGGGGAAATATTCCCAAACCCAAAGCCCCCAGTCTCCGTAAACGGAAGACTTGATTTGCGTTGAATAATCGGGCTTTGCGGCAGAATTGACCGTGCCCTGCTCCGAGGTCGAATGCGCGCCGCGGAGATAGTGAATGTACAGGTGGTTTGCCTGCCCCCAATTCAGATTCTTTTCGTACTCCTGCGCCACTTTGTCGTCGACGACGTAATCTTCTTTATCGGAATCTCCGCAGGCAACCGCCGTTACCAGACAGCCGAACATCATTAAGAAGGCGAGCAAAATGCTGAATAAACTCTTCTTTTTCATAATTTCTCCTTTCACGTTCCCGTTGGCTTCGTTAACCGTTTAATAGAACAGGAGTATTTTTCGGGCATATTTCAGCCCGAAAAATACTCTGCTGCTTATTCTGAAATTTTATTCGTTGCCTTCTACCGCTTCGTCGCCGCCCGCGCTTTCCGCCTCGAACGTAACGGACAGTTTCTGCGTAGTAGCGTTGTAGGTGAACGTGTAGGTACCTGCTGCGACGGCCGTCATGTTGCCCGTGCCCGTAACGCAAGTGATTCCCTCTTCCAAACTGTCTCCCTTGATGAATTGATTCGCCCCCGTAGCAGGACGTTTGCCGGCTACGTCTACGTTCATACCATTGAACATAAACTCGTCGTTTTCTGCGAGGTCAATCGTCAATTCATAAATGTTTTCGTCCGTGCTGCTCTGCTTTAATTCGTATTTATCCTCCGTCTTATTCTGCCAATTCTCCGTAACCAACTTTCCCTTGATAAAGTAACGAAGTTCGTATTGAACTTCATCGGGTTCCACGTCCTCGCCGGGCGTGAAGGTGAACGTCCAGGTATCTACGTCTACGGTAATCGTGTATTCACCGGGCGCCCATGCCTTACCGTTGTCTGAGCCAGGGAGATTCAGATAGTTTTCTGCTTTGTAACCGTCCGCCATCTTATATTGAGGGTTAGAATCCCAATTGATTTTTCCGCCCACACATTTCGCAACCTTGAACTCCGAATTTTCTGTAAGCGTTACTTTCAGACCGCCTTCGGGATTGATATAGAAATCTTTAATCAACTTCCACGCATCCGCCTCGGTGTGTTCGCCAACCGTAAGATTTGCACCGACGAGGTATGCGCCGCCCTCTACGATGGGGTCTCTTTCGCCGTCATCCATCGTAATCGTCCAGCCGAATTTCACATTGTTATCCGTCCAGAACTTTGCATAAACGTTAAACGGTCTTGCACCAGCGACACCTAAAATGCTCTCTTTCGCGGTGAACGTTGCTTTCTCCTGACTGAATTCGATGCCGTAGCAAGAGTCAGTCCACAGTTCGGCAGTCGTCGGGGTATGCGTCAACATACTGCCGTCGATTTTCAAAACAACTTCGTCGCCCGCTTTCAGCGAAACAACGCCTGCCAGCTGTCTCAGGTATCCTGCGTGGTCGGTTTCTTCCAATTCCGCAAGAAGGTTACCGTCTTTGGAATATATGCCGTTAATCATGCTCCACTGCGCGGTAAGGGTTGCGTTTGCCGTAAATACGGTTTCTGCGGTAACTTCGTTTTCTTCTTCGTCTACCCAACCCGTCAGTTTCCAGCCGGAAGCAGGCGTAAGCGTCGTAATTGCGGGAAGCTTTCCGTCTACGGTAACTACGTTAGCGGTGCTCTCTGTGCCGAATAACCCGTGCTCGCCCGCGTTGAGCGTTAACTGATATTCCTGTTTCCACTGCGCATAAACGGTTGCGGAACTCTTGAACTGATAACCTTCCGCGCCGAACGTAACCGCGTCGCCCGTTCCTTCTTTGACCGTATTATAGCCGTTGAACGTGAAGATACCCCCCCCTCTCTTGTAGGGTCAGCAGGGCTTTGCGCAATTCTACCGTCTTTATCCGTTTTTACAACGACCGTCGTCGCGCTTTCCGCATACGTTCCGCCGTTCGCGTCGAACGTAATATCGTAGGCAGTATCTTCGTTCCCGCCGCACGCGGCAAGCACGCCGCAGCCGACAGCAAGCGTGGCGACAGCAAGCGTCGTCATCAGGATTTTTGTCTTCTTCATACCTTTTCCTCTCTTATAAAGATTTTTTATGTGATTTGAAAGAATTGATTTCCTCAATTTTTCATTAACACCGAGTTTAGTTAACCGTTTAATAAGATTTGAAAATAAAATACCCTTTGCGTTACGCATTTTCTTCGGACACGTTACTGAAAAGGATAACTGTTATTTATTTTCAATCTTTTTTATTTTTTCACATTCTAACACACTTTATATGTTTTGTCAATACTTTTTGTAAAAAAAATTTGACAAAATTTTATATCTTGTTATAATATCCGCAAACCGAAAAAAATTTTAACGGGAGTTGCGGGAAATGGCTGAAATAAAACGTTGCTGCTGGGTAAACCTTAAAAATCCGCTGTATGTGCGCTATCACGACGAAGAATGGGGAAAGCCGAACGACGACGAAAACTACCTGTTTGAAATGCTTTTACTGGAAAGTTTTCAGGCAGGACTTTCCTGGGAATGCGTGCTGAACAAGCGCGAAGCGTTCCGCAAGGCGTTCGACGGGTTCGATTACACAAAGATTGCAAATTACTCACCCGAAAAGCAAGCCGAACTTGCACAAGACAAAGGCATCATCCGCAACCGCCTGAAAATAAAAGCGGCGGTGAACAACGCGGCGATTTTCATGGAGATTCAACGCGAATACGGCACTTTTGCAAACTATATCAAAAAGTTTACGGGCGGAAAACAGACTGTCAACCGCGACGGCGTTTTGCGCGCCACCTCTCCCCTTTCCGACGAAATTTCAAAAGATTTACAAAAACGCGGAATGCGGTTTGTAGGCTCTACGATTATTTATTCTTACCTGCAAGCCGTGGGCGTTATCGACGACCACGAACCCGAATGCGATTTTGCAAAATAACGGAAATAAAATGCGGGCGCGGCTCCTTGGGAGCCGCGCCCTTTTTCATCTCATAAAACGTTAACGCAGAAATTTACGAATGAGCATTTCATTCAGTTTCTTATAGGGTTGGTAGCGCATAGGCAAATCGATGAGCGTCGACTTATCGACAATGCTCTTATAGTGGCTGAACGTTTCAAAACCCGCTTTGCCGTGGTAGCAGCCCATTCCGCTTGCGCCGAAGCCGCCGAACGGCATATAGGGCGTTGCAAGGTGAATGACCACGTCGTTAACGCAGCCGCCGCCGAACCCGATTTCGCCCGTCAGTTTCCGAATGCGCTTTTTATCCGAGGAGAACACATAGAGCGCAAGCGGACAGTCGTTTTCTTTGATATAAGCAACCGCTTCCCCGATTTCTTTGTAAGTAAGTACGGGAAGAACGGGACCGAAAATTTCTTCCTGCATCACGGCGTCGTCAAAGGTAACGCCGTCCAAAATTGTAGGCTCAATTTTGAGCGAGCTTTCTTTCCGCTTGCCGCCGTGAACGACTTTCGTTTCGTCAATCAGACCGCAGACGCGCGAAAAATGCTTTTCGTTAATCATCTTGCCGTAGGCAGGATTTTCGAGCGGCGAAGCGCCGAACTGCGCTGCAATCTGTTTTTTGAGTTCCGCAATCAACCTGTCGTGAATTTTTTCGGAACAATAGATATAGTCGGGCGCAACGCAGGTCTGACCGAGGTTCAAGAACTTCCCCCACACAATCCGCTTTGCCGCAAGTTTGAGATTTGCCGTTTCGTCCACAATACAGGGGCTCTTTCCGCCGAGTTCGAGCGTGACGGGCGTGAGCCGCTCCGCCGCCCTCTCGTAAACGAGTTTGCCCACGCGTTTACTGCCCGTAAAGAAGATATAGTCGAACTGCGTTTCCATGAGCTCGTTATTCACTTGCGAGCCGCCGAACAGCACCGTAACATATTCGGGCGGAAAGACGCTGTCGATAATCTCTTTGATTGCCTTATTGGTATTCGGCGAATACGCGCTGAGTTTCAACACCACCGTATTGCCTGCCGCGACCGCGTCTACAAGCGGGTCAATCGAAAGCAATACGGGATAATTCCAGGGGTTCATAATAAGTACCGTGCCGTAAGGCGACGGCAAACGGTAACTCTTGGAAATATACTGCGCGAGCGGCGTGGGCACTCTCTTGGGCTTTGCGAACTTTTTAAGGTGTTTGAGCATATACGAAAGTTCGCTCATCGCAAGCCCCGTTTCGCACATATAACTTTCCGTTTCGCTCTTGCCCAAATCTTTTTGCAGTCCTTCGTGGAGCGCAGGTAAATTCGCTCGGATTGCCTCATACAGCGCCTGTAACCGACGGCGGCGGTGTGCAACGTTCAGCGTTTCGCCGCGCGCAAAATATTCGCGCTGACGCTTGACGATTTTGGAAATATCTGTTTCTTCTACGTTTTCGCCGCGCAGTTTTTCATACATGGTTTTGAGCTTCTCTCTTCCCCACAGTACGGGCACGGGATAGAGCGGATTAGCCTCCTTTTCCGCATACGCCGCCATTTCTTCGATATCGCCGCGGCGGATTTGCGCGAACGTTTTGCCGATGCCGAACGTTTCGTTCATAGCTTCGATTTTAGTGATGAACGCCTCCGCGCCCTCCGCATAGGTAACAGAACTTTCCGCAAGTCCGCAGAAAACCGCCAACTTCCAAAGTTTTTTATGAACGGCTTTGCCGTATTCGCGCAAAACTACGGGCAGAATGACGGCGTTGGCAAGTCCGTGCGGAACGTTGTATTTACCGCCCAGCGCATGCGCGAGTGCGTGAACATAGCCGACGTACGCCTTGGAAAACGCCCTGCCCGCCTTGTGCGCCGCGAGCAGCATTTGTTTGCAAGCTGCGCTGTCGCCGTTATAGGAAAGTTCTAAATTCCCGAACACAAGTTTTGCGGCTTCCTGCGCGTCTTTGCGTGTGGAGGAATTTCCGCCCCTGCCGAGATACGCCTCTACGGCGTGCGTGAGCGCGTCCATACCCGTAGTGGAAATAATCTGTTTGGGCAGCGTTGCGCACACCGCTTCGTCCAGCACCGCGTAGGAAGGAATGAGCGGAAAATCGTTAATCGCGTATTTGTGCCTGGTTGCGCTGTCCACGACGACCGCCGCAAGCGTCGTTTCGCTGCCCGTGCCCGCCGTTGTGGGAACGGCAATTAAAAGAGGAATCTTTTTGCGGATTTTCAGAATACCGCCCAACTTTTGCAAAGTCTTTTTGGGACGCGCGAGAAGTGCGCCCACGCATTTCGCACAGTCGACGGGCGAGCCGCCGCCGAACCCGACGAGGCAATCGCACCCCTCTTCGAGATAAAGATTCCGCGCCTCTTCCGCATTCTGCGTGGTGGGGTTAGCAACCGCTCCGTCATAAACCGAAAATGCAATCCCTGCCGCCGAGAGTGCCTCCTCCAAAGGTTTGACAATACCCAAACCGCGGAGCGTTTTATCGGTGACAATCAAGGGGCGGCGCTTGCCGTTTTCTTTGAGCACCGCAGGAATATCCGCAACCTTCTCTATAATTTTCGGGTCTTTATAAGGCAACAACGGAAGCGCAATTTTGAGCACCGTTTGGAAAATACGGCAGTAAACGCGTTTGAATACGTTGACTTCGCCGCGCTCCGCAATCAGAATCAGCGAAAAGGCAAGCAGAAACTGTGCAGGATAGTACGTTGCAAGACATACGACGTGCGTCCAGCCGCGGACGGTGCTGAACGTATTGAGCAGAAGCATGAGGTCGGAAACAAAATACAAAAGACTTCCGAGGGCAATCAGCACCGAGAGCGCCGTCTTCTTTCTGAGGTTGGCAAGCGCTTTGCCTACCATGCAGGAGAGGATGAGCGCATACACGGCGCAGACGACTTCCATGAGAACGCCGCCGAACTCAAACACAGGCACGAGCGTAATAACCAGCACGCTCGGCACGAATACGCCAAGCGATAACAACAAGTCGACGGGATGGAACCCGTACAGTACGAAATACGCCGAAATATAGAACAGATGCGCCACCGCGAACAACGCCGCGCCCGCCATAAAGCAGACGTCCGACGGCTGATAGATGACGATGTCCCCCGCCATTGCAAACACACAGCCGAGCAGAATCAGCACGGGGAATTTCCTGTTTGCGCCCGATTTTAAGGCATAAACGAAATTCATGATTGCCGCCGCCGCAAAGCAGGCGCTTGCCGTACTTTTGTAGATAAGGCTTGCGTCTGAAATAAGCAATACGTCCAGCGCGACCATTGCCGCAAACATAAGCAAATTAAAACAATAAACGGCTTTTTTCATGAAAGATTGTCCTCCTGATATTTCAGATTTTCATAATAGACTTTCAGATTATCCGCAATTTCTTTCATCGAAGAATAGAAGCGCAGACGTTCTTCCTCCGTAAAATGCGCACTGCCCGCCGCCACCGCACGTTTTGCTTTTTCCAAAATACTGCGCGCAATTTCTCTGCCCTCTTCGGTCAGTACGATTTCGGAGTTATACGTTCCTTCGTATTTTACAAACCCCTTTTCTTTGAGTTGCCCCACGGCGCGCGAAATTGCCGCCTTGTCTTCGAGCGTCAGGCGCATGAGCTCCGCAGAAGTAAGCCCCTTTTCGCTTTCGTTGAGGTAGTACACGCACATGACGTGCACGCTCTTTAAGCCGAATTCGCGCATTTCAAAATTCTTGATTTTCTGCACGCTTCTGTAAAGTTTCAACACGGAGATGACGAAATTTTCAAATACGTTTTCCATGCCCGCCTCCTTAAATGTTGTTTTATCAACAAGTCGATTATACTCGTGCGGTTTTCTCTTGTCAAACAAATTGTTGAACAATCAACAACTTTTTTTTGTAAAAAAAACACCCTTTCGGGTGTGCCGTTCAAAGATATTTAAGTTTCAAAGAGTTTCATAAACATTCTTAAAGAGTAAGGCATTTTCGCATTTTTGCGGAACGCCACACCTACCGAACGGACGGGCATGGACGGCGTTAAATCGAGTTCAAACAACGAGCCGTCCGAAAGTTCCTGTAAGGTGTATTCGCGCGGAATACAGCCGATACCCATGCCCGCCGCCACAAGCCGTTTCATAAATCCCCAGCTGTCAATTTCCACAGACGGCTGCAAGGTGACGTTATGGCTCGCGGCATAGTGGTTGAATGCCTCGCGCGCAACGGTGCGCTCCTCTAATAGCAGAAGCGGTAAGTGTTTCAAATCGGAAAGCGTTAAACTCTTGCCCTGTAATTCGGAAAACTGCTGCCCCGCGATAAAAATATCGTTGAGATACATAATCGAACCGTTAAGCAGAATTCCGTCGTCGGGCGGAATGGGAAGATTGAGAAAGCCGACGTCGCAGCGGTCGTCTTTAATCGCTTCGATTATTTTCGGGGAAATATCCGAAATCAAATCGATTTTGACGCGCGGATAGAGTTTTTGGAACCGCACGATTTTTTCCGATAACGCATACTGAAAAATCGTTTCGGACGCGCCGATTCTGAGCGTTCCCGTCGCGCTTTCGTTGAGTTCGGTCAGCGTATTTTCCGCGCTTTCCAAAAGCCCGAGCGCCTTTTCCACATTCCCGAAGATGAGCTCGCCGCCCTGCGCCGTCAGTTCCATGCCCCTGTGCTTGCGGTGAAAGAGCGGCGTGCCGAGCTGCGTTTCCAACTGCTTGATTGCCTGCGATACGGCAGGTTGCGAAATATAGAGTTCTTCCGCGGCTTTCGTCAGACTCCCGTGCTTTGCCACCGAATAAAAAACTTTGTATAATTCTAAATTTACCATACTATTTTCCGACGCAGAATTTTTCAAAAATTTCCGTAATAACTGTTTCGCTTGCGGTTTCGCCGCTGATAGTGCCGAGTGCGAGATAGGCGCGCTTTACGTCCTCCGCATACAGTTCGGCAGGGAGTCCGCCCTCCACCGCACGGAGCGCGCACCCGACCGCCGCGCACGCGTCCTCTACGGCGCGATAGTGCCTTTCTTCCAATAATAACACGTCGCTCTCCCTTCCGTATCCGCGCTCGTAAAGCAGTTGCTTGAATTCCTCTATCCCCTCTCCCGTTTTGGAGGAGAGCAAAACGTCGCAGCCCTCTCTTTGCACAATATCGCACTTTGCGCCCACGAGAATCACGGGCGTTTCTTCGGGGAACGGGGGCGGCGTTTCCTCTTCTTTCAGATACACGATGACGTCCGCCGAAGCGATTGCCTGTTCCGCGCGGCGGATTCCCTCGCGCTCAATCGGGTTGTCGCTTTCCCGAAGTCCTGCCGTATCGGTGAGCCGAAACAGCACGCCGTTCCATTCGAGGTTGCCCTCGATAATATCGCGCGTCGTTCCCGCTTCGTCGGATACGATTGCTTTCTCGAACCCGAGCAGCGCGTTGAGCAGCGAACTCTTGCCCGCGTTGGGCTTGCCGCAAAGCGCAACGTTCACGCCCGATTTAATTTTTTTCCCTGCGCGGTAACTGCCCGCAAGCGTACGGAGCGCATTTTCCGCTTCGCGCAGTTTTTCCGAAATTTCTTTGCGCGAATCCGCGTTTAAGTCCTCTTCGGGGTAATCTACGTCCGCGTCGATACTTGCAAGGCAGGAAGTAATCAGCGCCTGCAACCGCTTGCCCTCTTGGGTGAGTTCTTCTGTATACAGAGAATAGCCCGCGCGGATTTGAGAAAGCGATTCGGCGTTAATCATCTCCGCCATGCCCTCCGCCGCCGAAAGCGAAAGTTTACCGTTCAGAAACGCGCGTTTCGTAAATTCACCGCGCTCCGCCGCGCGTGCGCCCAGCGCGAGCGTTTGTTTGAGCACGCCGCGCGCAATTTCCTGTCCGCCGTGGCAGTGAAATTCCACCGTGTCCTCGCCTGTAAACGATTTGGGCGCGCGGAAGTATACGCACATTCCGAAGTCTTTGAACGTTCCGCAGTCGATTTCGCCCGGATAGAGCAGATTGGGCGTAAACTCGCCCTTGTAAGAAAACATCTTTTTTGCGAGCGCAAGCGCACCCTCGCCGCTTACGCGGATAATGGCAACGCCGCCCCGCCCCGATGCCGTTGAAATTGCGGAAATCAATTCTTCCATAACCGTTCCATAAGTACAAATTTTTTTATCAGGCAAATTTTAGCGCAACCTATAATTACCGTTTATATGATTATAGTATTTTGCACACCGTTTGTAAAGCAATTCGGCTTACAATATCCCGCAAGCATGAAAAAAGCGGAGATTTCTCCGCTTTTCAATGTTGTTAAAAATCGCTGAACGGACTATCGTTAGAAGACCCGCCCGACGGACTGCCGCCGCCAGAACCGCTACCATCCGAGCCGCTGCCGTTAAAATCGGAAAAGGGGTCGTCATTCCCCGAAGCGTTTCCCGAGTTGTTCCCCGAACCGCCGCCGAAGTCGGAAAACGGACGGTTGCCCTGCTCATAGCCGCCGTACTGTTGCTGCTGTTGGCGGCGCATTTCCTCATACTGTCTTCTCTGATAGTCCGCATAATCTACGGGGCGGTTGTTTCTCACCGCAAGCAGAACGAAACCTCTTACAGGCAACAGCGCACAGAGGAAAGTCATTAAGAAAGGACTGCGCGCATAGTATTTGCGGAAAAACGCCGTAAACAGATTGCACATAAAAAGCAGCAATACCAGCCACCAGGCATACGCAATATAGTTCAGTACCGATTGCATAGTAACGAGCCAGCCGTATTCAGGGTAATACATTTTGAACAGTTCGGCGCTGAAATCGTAATATAAATATTCGCCCTCGCCCTTCAATTCGTAGAAATCGCCGTGATTGAGTACAAACGAAATGACAAGCAACGCCGTCTGAATTAGAACGTACACAATTTCCACTATCATGACGTACAGCCCGATACGCTTACATTTCTGTCCGAACAGCCGTGTTTCGCCGGCAAGTTTGCCCGTTAAATAGGTATTGCCGAAAGGCAAAAATCCGAGCCACCAATATTTGATGCCCTCTCTCTTTGCCATTTTCATGAGCCCGAAACCGCCGCACAAGAGCCCCGCGAGATAGAGCGCCGCCGCAACGATGGCGCTTATCATTAAAATTCTCTGAAAAACCGCCGCCGCCTGCTCTGCCGAGTCCACCGTCAGATTCAGATAATTCACGACGATTTGCGGCACTGACAACCAATCGAAATATTCCATTTATTCCTCCGCAGCATTCCCGAACAGCGGAATGCCGTAATCTGCCGAAACCAATTTCAAGCCCTTTGCGGGCATCGTTTTTGCAAGAGCGCTGCGTTCCTTCGTTTGAAACGCCGCCGTAATTCCCTCCTGCTTTCCGCAACCCACGGCAACCAACTCGCCTGCAAGAATACGCACCATATTATACAGAAACCCGTTGCCGCATACGGTAACAGTATATTCCGCCGCCTGCGCGCTCATACGTTCTTCCACAACCACGCTGTAAATTTCCCTCACGCTTGTTTTCGCGGACGAGCCGGAAGCACAGAATGCTTTGAAATCGTGTTCACCGACCAGCAACGCCGCCGCCTGCCGCATTTTCTGTAAATCGGGTTTTTCCTTGATACGCACCGCATAGCGCTCCAAAAGCGGCAGTTCGCTCGGCGCATAATAGAAGGAATAAGAATAGGTCTTGCGCTTGGCGTTTCTTGTGCAGTCGAATCCCTCGGGCGCGGCCGCACTTTTCAAAACGCGCACGTCGGGCGGCAGAATGCGGTTGAAACACGCGCTAAGTTTTTTCGGCGGAATGTTCGTTTCCGCGTCGAAATGGCACACCTGCCCTTCCGCGTGAACGCCTGCGTCCGTTCTGCCGCTGCCCGCAATTTTGGTTTCCGCGCCGAAAATCTGCCTTGCCGCGCATTCCAATTCTCCCTGCACGGTACGCTCCGATTTCTGTTTCTGAAAACCCGAAAAATGCGTACCGTCGTAACTCACCGACAAAACAAATCTCATAGCGGCGCCCATCCGTAAACGCGGAGCAGTACCACGCCCGTCATCACCGCCGCAATCAGGAAAAACGCAATCAAGTCGCGCCAACTGAAACGCAGTTTTTTGTATTTGGTGCGGTGCTTGCCGCCCGTATAACAACGCGCGTCCATCGCGTCGCCGAGTTCGTCCGCACGGCGGAACGCCGAAAGCAGCAACGGAATGAGAATGGGAATAATCGCGCGCACTTTCTTGACGAGCCCACCCGATTCAAAATCGGCGCCGCGCGCTTTCTGCGCGTTCTTGATGCGCTCCGTTTCGTCCATGAGAATGGGAATAAACCGCAGCGCAATACTCATAATCAGTGCAAGTTCGTGCACGGGGAAACGAATCCATTTGAGCGGCGTTAAAAGGCTCTCGATGCCGTCCGTCAAAGCGACGGGCGTGGTCGTATAAGTGAGCATACACGAACACATGACAAGCAGAATCAACCGCAGGATAAGGCGCGCCGAAAAGATAACGCCCTCTTTGGTAATGGTGAAAATCCACCAGTCCGCCCATACGGTATCGCCCGTATAAAACAAAACGTTGAGCACCGCCGTAAAGACGACAAGGAACAGAATACCGCGCACCGAGCGCAGAATTTTACGGAGCGGTACGCGCGCAAACGCGATAATCAGAATCAGCGCGCCCGCACAGACGGCAAGTCCGCAAAAACTGTCTGCAAGGAAAATGGCAACGATATACGCAATGAGAAATACCAGTTTTAACCGAGGGTCCAAACGGTGCACGAAAGACTCAACGGGATAGTACTGACCGAATGCTACGTCCTTCATTCCGCGCCCCCTTTCCATTCGGGTGCGGTTTCGGTTTGTTCGGGCGCGACCTCATTCTCCGCAGACGCGCCCCCGTTCAGGCGGAGTACGCTCTCCACGAAACTGTCCACCGTAAAATCGCAGTCAAGTTCCACGCCGCGTTTTTTAAGTGCGGCGGAAAGACGCGCCGTGAGCGGAATATCGAGCCCCAACGCGAGCAGTTCTTCGCTGTGGGAAAAGAGTTCTTTGGGCGGAAGCACATACTTCACGTTCCCTTCGCTGAACACCGCCGCACGCGTGCAGTTTTCGGAAATCTCGTCCATATCGTGCGAAACGATAACGACCGTCTTGCACCACTCCCTGTGGAGTTTGTGCAGAAGTTCCATGACTTCTTTTTTGCCCAGAGGGTCGAGCCCTGCGGCAGGTTCGTCTAACACTAAAACTTCGGGTCGGGTGACGATAACGCCCGCTATTGCAACGCGCCGTTTCTGTCCGCCCGAAAGTTCAAACGGAGATTTGTCTTTGAGCTCCTCGTAAGAAAGCCCCACGATTTCGAGCGCGGCTTTTACCGCCGCTTTCTTTTCTTCGTCCGTCGGCTTTTTCTCGGAAAAATTTTTTAAGCCGAACGCAACGTCCGCCTCCACCGTATCGGCAAAGAGTTGGTATTCGGGGTATTGGAACACCATTCCAACGTGCTTGCGCAGAGCGCGGAAATCCGTCTTTTTATTCGTGAGGTCGAACTCGCCCACGGTAAGCACCGTTTCGGGGGGCGGAGTCTGCCCCTTTTTAAGTTTCTTCTTTTTGTATTTTTTGAGCGACGAAGGCACGCGGAGAAGTCCGTTCAGGTGCTGTACGAACGTCGATTTTCCGCTGCCCGTGTGCCCGATCATGCCGAAAAATTCCCCCTCCTCAATGGTGAGAGAAACGTCTTTCAAAGCGGCGCAGGCAAAGGGCGAGCCTGCGTTATAAGTATAACTCAAATGCTCTGCCGTAATACGCACTGCGCAATCTCCTCCGTTAACCGTTCTTCGTCGAGCGTATCGGAAACGTTCATGCCGCCCGCCTGCAATTTTTTGCAGATTTTACCGATGCGCGGCAAATCGAGTTGATAAGTTAAAAGTTCTTCGTGGCGCTCGAAAATTTCCGAGGGCTTGCCCTCCATCACGATTTTTCCCTGACTCATGACGACGGCGCGGTCGGCAAGAAGCGCCTCTTCGGGGAAGTGCGTAATAAGGAGCACCGTAATTTTTTCCTCGCGGTTGAGCCGCTGAACGACGTCGATAATTTCCTTTCTGCCGCGCGGGTCGAGCATGGCGGTCGATTCGTCCAGAATCATGATTTTGGGTTT
Organism: uncultured Clostridia bacterium; assembly: GCA_947087265.1. Taxonomy (GTDB): domain Bacteria; phylum Bacillota; class Clostridia; order Christensenellales; family Borkfalkiaceae; genus Gallimonas. The sequence goes on along the minus strand of CAMUBY010000012.1, from coordinate 8,714 downwards.
TAAGGCAAGCACGCCCGCAATCGCAACGCGCTGTTTCTGTCCGCCCGAAAGCCGCGAAACGGTGGCGTTTCGGTATTCTTCCATACCCACGGCTTTCAACGCAAAATCAATGCGCTCGCCGATTTCCTTTCTCGGAAGCCCCACATTTTCCGCGCCGAATGCCACGTCGTCCTCCACCATGGAAGCAACCGTCTGGTTGTCGGGGTTCTGGAATACCACGCCCACCTGTTTGCGGATTTCGTAGAGTTTTTTGCCGCCGAGCAGCGTGCCGAACACGGAAATTTCGCCCGCATCCGCCTCCAAAAGGCCGTTGGAAAGCCGCGCGAGCGTACTCTTGCCGCTTCCGTTATGCCCGAGTACGGCAACAAATTCCCCTTCTTCTACCGAGAAATTCAAATGTTCAATTTTGAAGGCGGCGTCTTCGCTGTAACAGAAGAAAACGTCTTTGAATTCGAGTGCCTGCATACTGCCCCGATGATTATTTTTTACCATATTATAGCAAATAACCGCCCTTTTTACAATGAAATCGGGGTGAAATATCAAAAATATTTTTTACAACAAAACGCCCCACTGTCATTGCGAAGCAACGCAAAGCGTTGCTGTGGCAATCTTAAAGATTTCTCACTACGTTACTTCGCCTGCGGCTCGTGCCGCCTTAGTCAACGAATGCGTGCGGCGGGGCGAAAAGACATGGGGAATTTTTTATTTTTCGGGACAAGTTTTTTTTCGTCTGCTATTGACTTCGTATGAAAAAACTTATATAATAGTACAGGCGCGCGAAAGGCGTATTTTTTCCGCGCACAAAAATGAAAAATTTATAATTTTTTTGGAGGTTTTTTGTTCAATGACTAAGATGACGATTGACGGCAATACCGCCGCAAGCCACGTTGCTTATGCGTTCTCGGAAGTGGCTGCCATCTACCCCATTACCCCTTCGTCCCCTATGGCGGAATCCGCTGACGAATGGGCAACGCAGGGCAGAGTGAATATGTGGGGGCAGAAACTCCGCATTGCGGAAATGCAATCCGAAGGCGGCGCGGCAGGCGCGGTTCACGGCTCGCTGACCGCAGGCGCACTGACCACCACCTACACCGCTTCGCAGGGACTGCTCCTCATGATTCCCAATATGTACAAGATTTCGGGCGAACTTCTGCCCATGGTCATGCACGTATCGGCGCGCGCGCTCGCGGCGCACTCGCTCAACATCTTCGGCGACCATGCGGACGTTATGGCTTGCCGCCAGACGGGTTTTGCGATGATTGCAGGCTGTTCCGTACAGGAAGTTATGGATTTGGCGCTCGTCGCGCACCTCTCCACGCTGCGTTCGCGCGTACCCTTCATCAACTTCTTCGACGGGTTCCGCACTTCGCACGAGGTAAGCAAAATCGACGCAATCGAATACAGCGAAATGAAAGCTATTTTCGATAAGAAAGGGCTCGATAAAGACGTCGCCGAATTCAAGGCGCGTGCACTCAACCCCGAACACCCCGTTCAGCGCGGCACGGCGCAGAACGGCGACACCTACTTCCAGAACCGCGAAACGGCGAACAGCTACTACAACGCAACCCCCGCTATCGTACAGGAGATGATGAACGAAGTTTCCGCGCTTACGGGCAGAAAGTATCACCTCTTCGATTACGTCGGCGCAAAGGACGCGGAACACGTTATCGTGATTATGGGTTCGGGTGCGGAAACGGTAGAAGAAAGCATCAACAAACTCAACAAACAGGGCAAGAAATACGGTCTTATTAAAGTCCGCCTCTACCGCCCGTTCGTGACCGACGCGTTCGTAAAAGCGATTCCCAAAACCTGCAAGAAGATTGCGGTACTCGACAGAACAAAAGAACCCGGCTCGCTTGGCGAACCCCTCTACCTCGACGTATGCACGGCGCTGCTTGAAAAAGGCTTGAAAGACATTACAGTCGTCGGCGGCAGATACGGTTTGGGTTCCAAAGAATTCAACCCCTCCATGGTGCTTGCGGTCTATAAAAATCTCGAAGCAAAGAAACCGAAAAATCACTTCACCATCGGCATTCACGAGGACGTCACCAACACCTCGCTCGACTTCTCCAAGAAATTCGACGCGGCGCCCGAAGGCTCCACTTCGTGCAAATTCTACGGACTCGGTTCGGACGGTACGGTTGGCGCAAACAAAAACTCCATTAAAATTATCGGCGATAACACGAAGATGTACGCGCAGGCTTACTTCTTCTACGACAGTAAGAAATCGGGCGGTATTACCGTTTCGCACCTCCGCTTCGGCAAGAAGCCCATTCAGAGCGAATACCTCATCGACTCGGCGGATTTCATTGCTTGCCACAACCCCTCTTACGTCATCCGTTACGATATGACGAGCGACTTAAAGGACGGCGGCGCATTCCTTTTGAACGCGCCCTGGACGAGCGTTGAGGAACTTGAAAAGAACCTTCCTGCAAAGGTGAAGAACGCGCTCGCGCAAAAGCACGCGAAACTCTACGTTATCGACGCAATCTCCATTGCGGCAAAACTCGGACTCCGCGGCAGAACGAACACCATTCTGCAATCGGCGTTCTTCCTCATCAACAGCCAGATTATGCCCTACGACAAAGCCGTGGAACTCATGAAGAAAATGGCTTACAAGTCGTTTGCAAGAAAGGGCGACGCAATTGTTCAGATGAACTACAACGCGATTGATTCGGCAAAAGAAAACCTCATTCAAATCGAAATCCCCGCTTCCTGGGCTACGACGACGGAAGGCGCGGAAATGATTAAACTTGCGGATAACGACTACTTCCGCAGCGTGGTTGCGCCCATTCTCGCGTTGGAGGGCGACAAACTCCCCTCTTCCGCATTCGCGGCGGACGGCACCGTTCCCACGGGCACGACGAAGTACGAAAAACGCGGCGTTGCCGTGCTTGTTCCCAAGTGGATTCAGGAAAACTGCATTCAGTGCAACCAGTGCGCGTTCGTATGCCCGCACGCCTGCATTCGTCCCGCACTTGTTCCCGTAGGTGCGGAGAAACCCGAACACTTCGATACCAAACCCGCAACGGGAATCCCCGGCTACGAATACCGTATGCAGGTTTCCCCGCTCGACTGTATGGGCTGCGGCGTGTGCGCCGACGTCTGCCCCGGCATGAAGGGCAACAACGCGCTCGTTATGACGCCGTTTGCAGAAGTAGAACCCGTGGAAGCGAAGAACTGGGAATACGCGGTGGAACTTCCCGAAGTCGACCTTTCGGAAGTGAAGATGGCGGACGTGAAGAAATCGCAGTTCACCCCCTCGCTGTTCGAGTTCTCGGGTGCGTGCGCAGGCTGCGGCGAAACGCCTTACGTTAAAGTCATTACGCAGCTCTTCGGCGACAGAATGATTGTTGCGAACGCAACGGGTTGCTCCTCCATTTACGGCGGCTCCTCCCCCACCTGCCCTTACACCACCAACAAACAGGGTCACGGACCTGCCTGGGCAAACTCCCTCTTCGAGGACAACGCGGAATTCGGCTACGGCATGAACCTCGCTTACAAAGCGCGCCGCGGCACGCTCAAAGAAAAGGTGGAAAAACTCATCGGACTTTGGGAAGGATACCCCGAAGACCAGGCAACCTGCCAAGCATGGATTGACGGCATGGACGACGCCGAAGCGAGCAAGAAGGCTTCCGCCGCACTTGTGGAAGCGCTGAATAAACATTCCTCCTGCCCTACCTGCGGTGCGACCGTAAAAGAAATTCTGGCGGATAAAGACTGCCTCGTCAAAAAGTCGTTCTGGATTATCGGCGGCGACGGCTGGGCATACGACATCGGTTACGGCGGACTCGACCACGTTCTGGCTTCGGGCGAAGACGTAAACGTTTTGGTGCTCGATACCGAAGTTTACTCCAACACGGGCGGTCAGGCAAGTAAGTCTACGCCTATCGGTGCGGTGGCGAAGTTCGCTTCCAGCGGTAAGCGCGTAAAGAAGAAGGACTTGGGCATGATTGCGGCTTCCTACGGTTACGTTTATGTGGCGCAGTGCTCCATGGGCGCAGACAAGAACCAACTCGTCAAAGCGCTCAAAGAGGCGGAAGCTTACCACGGACCTTCGCTCATCATCTGCTATGCGCCCTGCATCAACCACGGCATTAACATGATGAAATCGCAATCCGAAATGAAAGCGGCTGTCGATTGCGGTTACTGGCAGTTGTACCGTTACAATCCTACGCTTGCGGAAAAGGGAGAAAATCCCTTCACGCTCGACAGCAAGGACCCGACGGGCGATTATCAGACGTTCATTTTGGGCGAAACGCGCTATGCCTCGCTGAAAAAGACGCAACCCGCACTCGCGGACGAACTCTTCCAGAAGACGGAGGAAAGTTCCAAACAGCGCCTTGCAGGCTACAAGAAAATGGCAGGCAAAGAGTAATTTCAGACAAACAAAAAAAGACGGCTTTCGAGCCGTCTTTTTTGTTGATGTTTTTTATTCGGGTTTCCCGCCGTCTTTTCCGCTGAAAATTCCGCCGAGCGTACCCGTTACAATGCACACGCAAACCCCTGCCGCAGGCGCCGCCCACATGACGTTCCACAGATTGCAAACGGACGCAACGCATAAAAATACAATCAGCGAAACGCACATGACAATGCCGCAGATACTGCCCGTATATGGATTTTCGCCTTTCCTGCGCTTTTCCGCTTTCTTTTCGCGGTCGCACAAATCGAAGATACCGCCTACGATTCCGCACCCTATTGCTGAGGAGGCGGCGATGCACCAGAGCGGATGCCACAAGCCCGTTAAAAGCCCTGCAATCACATAAGCAATCGCGCCCAAAGCCACCAACGAAGCGCACACACAGCACGAAATCTTTTCCATTACCGTCTTTTTTCTGTGTTCGGCTCTGCTGCCACCTATGAGCACCGAACCGTCCGATTCGATTTCCACCCTGTCCGTTCCGCTCGACAGAATAATTCTGTCTTTGGGTGCGGTAGCGGATTCGCGCGATTCTTCGTTCTGCGGTTGCTGTCCGTTGCGTTCTCCGCGCAGAAGTTCGTCCACGCTCACGCCTAAAATTTCAGAAAGCGGCAACAGCTGCGCCGTATCGGGCATTGCCTCGCCCGTTTCCCATTTGGAAACCGCCTTATTCGTAATGCCGAGTTTTTCGGCAAGTTCCGTCTGCGTGAGTTGTTTCTCTTTTCTCAACTCATATAAAAATTCGGAAAACTTCGCCATCTGCCGCTCCTTGTCTGTTTTTATACTCATTTTACCACCCGAACAGGCGTTTTACAATAGAATTGAGTCGAATAAAAGTAGAATTTCCGCGTTCTTCGGTAGAACAATAAAAAAACGCGCCGTAAGCGCGTCTTTTCTTCTTTGTTTTATTCGATGCCTTCGTTCAGTTTTTTAAGAAGCGCGTCCAAATCTTCTCCGTGAACGGCAACCGCCTGTGCAACCGTTTCTCCGTGTGCGAGCGCACATCCGAAACAGTGCATTCCTGCCTCCAACAAAACTTCCGCAGCGTTAGGGTTGATTTTCAGGCAATCCGCAATCAAAGTATCCGCCGTTATTTTCGCCATTCTGTTTTCTCCTTTCGTTTTTTTATATTCTACCACGATTTCTATTTGATTTCAACTGTTTGCGCGCAAATATTTTACAAACCGAGCAACCAATAAATAAGCCCCACTGCCGCGCCTGCCGAAACGCCGAACACGATAATCGGTCCCGCCACAATGAACATCTTTGCCGCCATACCGTAAACAAACCCTTCGGTTTTAAATTCCACGGCGGGAGAACATACGGAGTTCGCAAACCCCGTTATGGGCACGATGGAACCTGCGCCCGCGTGTTTCCCGATACGGTCGTACACGCCGAACCCCGTTAACAGACAGCCCAAAAAAATAAGTACGGCGGAAACCGTGCCGGCAAGAATATCCCCTTTCAGCCCCGCAAATTCCAGCATAAAGCGGAAAAACTGCCCGATGGAACAAATAAAGCCGCCGACGAGAAAAGCGCGCAGACAAGTTTTTACGTGCTGCGTGGGCGGGTCGAACGAATCAACGTAATTGATATAGTTCTTATTGTAATTTTCTTTGGAACGCCCCGTCAACTTCTCACCTCTCTTTGCGGCGGAACGGGAAAACAGGTTTCCCGCTCCTCGCGCGTTTTGCCGAGCGGATTGTCTTTGATTTTCTTCATATCCGTAATTTGGGAATTTTTCTTAAATTTTATACCTTATCCGCCGAAACGCAAAAAAGACCGCCGCTGTGATACAGCGGCGGTCAGTCCCCGAATGATTAACAATAAGAGGCGAGGAGGTCGTAAAGAGTAACGTAAAACTCCCCGAGATAAGATTTCGCAAGCGTATCGCCCGCGTATGCGCTTAAACGGGCGTTGGGGTCGCTCGTAACCGACATATAATAATTCCGCACTTCCAAAAATCTCTGCGAAGGCGTAAGATTGTAGTTGGGGTTTTCAGGATAGCGGTAAACCCCGTTTTCATTCCCCTCCCACCGCGTGCTTTCGTATGCAAGTTGATATAAAAGGTCTTGTTTGATGACTTCCGTATCGTGCGCCGCATTCGCATCGATGTCCTGCACGGCGCACTGATAGGCTGAGGAGCGCACCGTGCCGTTTGCCACCATCTTACGGAAAAGTTCTTCCTTTTTCGTAGTCGCTTTTTCTATGAGCGCGTCCTTTTTTGCTTGCGCGGCGCGCACCATGGCAAACTGTACTACGTTCAAATCGGCGTATTCGGGGTCGGTGAGGTCGATAATATCAATTTCCATAACTATCCCTCCTTACGCCGAGCGATAATGCCTGAATGCAAAAATCTTCGTCTTCGGGCACGAGCTTGATACGGAACTCTTCCCCTTTCATTGCAACGGGCAGAATCATCCGTTTCCCGACATCGCCTTTGAGCGTCACGCTGTTGCCCTTTTGGTTTTCAACCGAAACCGTAAACTTGCCCGTGCCTTCCAGCGAAACCCATTCGAGATATGTATTCTGCCAATTGCCGCCCAAAGAGAACTCTGCCATGAACGCGCACTCGCCGTTCGTCGGCATCGACTTCCCTTTCAACTGATAAAACGTTCTTCCCGATGTGACGTATACCAACTGATTGGAACCGATTGCAAAGCAATTATGATTGATGTAATAGCCCCGCCCGCACACGGTATCGTAACAGTAAATCATGCGTTCGCCGGATTTCAAAAATACTATCGCATAATATTTATCGGAACAGGAAGTAACGGCAACGGGTTTCGTCAGGTCGATATCTTCGTCGTCCGCATTTTCCGCACGCTTACAATTTCCTGCCGAATCGAGTACGCAAAGACCTTGCTCCGTAAAGAAATAGACGGCGTCTCCGCAAGTCGACATAGTACTAGCGATATTTGCACCGAAACGGAACGGAAGCGCGGTCAAATGGAATTCAAGCGGGTCCGCATGGGCAGTAAGCATAGCGGTTTCCGTTTCTCGGAAGATAAACAGTTTCTCTTTGAGAGACGCCAACCCGAGGATTTCGCCGCCGTCTTCGGGAAAATCGATATATCCGCTACCGTAGGTTGAATTTATCCAATTATCCATATCCATTGCCGCGGAATAATACAGTCGTCTTACTTTCCCGATATAAAAACGTTCGTTGTGCATGGCGCAGCAGGTTCCGCCCGTGCTGTTGCAATACGCAAAAGATTTTCCGTTCAAGCGGTATAAATTGTTGCGGCAAAGCAACAAGAGCCCTTCTTCGCCCTGCTGATTATAGTAAGGCGCGGCGCACAGCACGTTCTCGGGAATGCCGACCGTCAGATTTTTTCGGAACAGAAAAATTTTGTGGACGGCATTTTTGGTAAAAATATATTCGTCGGGCAAAACAAAAAAACGGTCGAAATCGAACGGAGCCATTTGTGCGGGAACAATCGCCTCGGCGCAGACGAATACACCGCTTTCTTCCTTCATGTGAGAAAGACGTACCCGCTTGACCTTTCCCCCTTGTTTCAAAGACGAAGCGGAAAAATTGAGCGTCGTTCGGGTACAAGACGGCGCGGAGACGGATTTTTCAATCATAGCCACCTCCGCGAACGCATACAAAGTTTCCTGCGGATAAGATTTGCCGCTTTGAGCGCGTCGAGAAACCGTCTTTCCCATGCCGCCGCCTCCGCAAAACGGGACGCGGTGAGGCAAAACTCTCCCGCTACGCCGAACGACAGTAACCGCGCCGAAATTCTGCCTGAAAAATCCGATTCGTCCTCCAACGTCTTCTGCACGGGCGCATAAGAGTAAGTAACCTTAACCTCTTTACACGGTGCGTGTACTCGGAGATTCGCGGGACAAATATCAAAATCAACGGGATTTCCGTTTCCGTCCGTCACTTTGTGAACGTCTATCGGAGAAGACGTAAAATCCGTGTAAGACACATATCCCGAAACGGGCACAAACGACTCTTCCTTTTTGAGGGGAAAATAGTCGAGCGCCACCTCATTTTCCACGAGATTGAAACACCGTACAAGCGATTTCAATTCCTCTTTCGGCTCGTCTTCCAGCGCGTCGATTTCGTCGGATAAGTCCTGCCTGCCGAGATTTTCCGCGGCAAGTTTGATGACTTCCTTTACTTTCATCATTTTTCCCTCCTTATCTTCTCTCTTATCTTTCCGTGATGCCCGTAATCATTCCCTGACCTGCAGTATTCGCCCTGTCCTTTGTCTACTCTTTATACTTTGCAATTCGCCCTGTCCTTTGTCTACTATTAAGGGCATAAAAAAAGGACGAGCGT
>CAMUBY010000011.1 GCA_947087265.1 uncultured Clostridia bacterium | reverse complement strand
AGCGATAAAAAAATGGGCTTGTCTTAATCTGACAAGTCCATTGTAGAGCAACATTGACAAAAATTTATTTTATTTTTTTATTTTCATAAATAATTTTCAAGCCCTCTTGAAAGTAACCGCAAAATCTGTTACAATATTATTAAACAAATACGGCGGTGAAATGATGAGTTATTTGAGTTTATCAAACGTAAGCAAACAATACCAATCGGGCGAAATTACCGTAAACGCTTTAAGCGGCGTAACGTTTGAACTCAACGACGGAGAGTTTGCCGTTGTGCTCGGCTCTTCGGGCGCAGGAAAAACCACCCTGCTCAATCTGCTCGGGGGCATGGACAGCGCAACCGAAGGTGAAATTATCCTCGACGGGAAAAATATTACTTCCCTTAACCGACGCGGGCTGACCGAATACAGACGGCGCGACGTGGGATTCGTCTTTCAGTTTTATAACCTCATGCCCAATTTAACAGCGCTCGAAAACGTGGAGCTCGCGGTTGAAATCTGCAAAGACGCGTTAGACCCCAAAACAGTACTCGAAGAAGTTGGGCTCGGCGAACGCCTCAACAACTTCCCCTCCCAACTCTCGGGCGGAGAACAACAGCGCGTTTCCATTGCACGCGCCGTTGCAAAGAACCCGAAACTCCTCTTGTGCGACGAACCGACGGGCGCGCTCGATTATGTGACGGGAAAACTCATCTTAAAACTGTTACACGATATTTCACGGCAACAGAAGAAGCCTGTAATTATCGTCACACACAACGCCGCGCTTGCCGCCATGGCGGATAAAGTGCTGCACATCAAAAGCGGCAAAATCGAGCGCATCGTGGAGAACGAAAAGCCCAAACCCATTGAGGAGATTGAGTGGTGAAAACATATCTCAAAACGCTTGGCAGAATGTTCAAAAAGCATGTTACGCGCCTGCTCTCTATTTTTTTCATCGTGCTCGTCAGCGTGGGGTTTGTTTCGGGCATCGGCATGGCGGTCGATAAAATCGATTACTCCCTTACCGACTATTATGCCCGTGAAAACGTAAGCGATTTTATTGTAAAAAGTACAGGCAACGGTTTTACCGACGGCTTAACCGAAATAGCGGCACGGTACGGAGAAGAGAACGTCAACACGGGAATTTCGCTCGATACGAACATTTCCGTAAACGGAGAAGAACAACTCGTGCGGCTGTATTTTCTGAACGGTAAAACGGTGAACAAACGCCGCGTAATTGCCTCGGAAGGCAAAGTCCAATTTGCGGCAGCCGCAGAAGAATCGGATAATTTCATTAAAGGGATTCCCCTCGGCACGGAAATTACGCTCTCTTTTTCCGAGATTTTTTCCCTGCCCGTAGACGGCATTTCCGTTACGGTAACTGTGACTTCTACAGAGCGTTCTCCGCTTACGTTTGCCATGGATAAAGAACCGAGCTATCTGAACGGCGACGTGCAAATTCCCGACAATATCGAAGCGGTCAATCAACTCGTCGGACTCGATAACATCCTATATCTGCCCTTTGATTTGCTCACCGTCCTGCCCGTCGAACTGCCCGTAAGCGATATTTATATTTCCGTTCCTGCCGCGCGGAGTTTATTTCAACCGTTCGGCAAGCAATACAACGCCTCTCTGGAAGCGGAAAAAATAGAAATCAGCAATATCCTCGGAAAGGATATTCGCATTCTTACACTCAAAGACAATTACAGTTTCAGCGCCCTTGCCGGCTACGGCGAAAAAGTATACGGCATTTGCTGGGTGCTGATGGTGGCGTTCCTGCTTGTAACGGCGCTCGTCGCCCTTTCTACCATGACGCGCCTTTTGGATGAAGAACGCGCGCAAATCGCCTGCCTGCGAACGCTCGGCTACCCCGCTTCAAAAATAATTCTCAAATATCTGCTGTTTGCGGCAATCGGGTTAGGACTCGGCGGCGTAGGCGGATACTTTGTCGGCTTGGGAATTGCACGGCTCTTGTACATTGTATTCCACTATTCTTTTGCCATGCCGCCCATGAGTTCGCACGTCACACCGCTCTTCTTCATTATTGTCTTTTCGATTATCGTAGCGGTCACGCTTGTTGCAACCGCGCTTTCGGATATTCGGTTGACAAACGAAAAACCCGCCGAACTGTTACGCCCCAAAGCGCCAAAAAGCGGAAAAAAAGTGCTCATCGAACGCATTCCTTTCCTTTGGAATCTGCTCCCCTTCAAATACAAATCGACAACGCGCAACGTACTGCGTTTTAAGAGCCGATTTCTGATGACGGTCATTGCCGTGGCGTTTTCTACAACGCTTGTAACGGCAGGACTGGCGCTGCTCGATTTATGCCTGTTCCAGGGAATGAATTCCCCCTCTCTGACGGCAATCTCACTCGTTGTGGTATTCTTCGCAGGACTATTGACGGCAACCGTCGTGTATACGCTCACGAACATCAATATCAGCGAACGCAACCGCGAACTCGCAACGCTTATGGTGCTCGGTTATTTCGACAAAGAAGTATCCGGCTATATTTACCGAGAAGTGTATATCGATACTATCATCGGCGTGCTGTTGGGGCTTCCGCTCTCGCTCGGCATTCTGAAAATCGTGTTCGACGTCATGTCGGTCGGCTCGATTGCGGGAATGTCCTGGTTCGTCTGGCTAATTGTGCCTGCCGTCGTACTCCTCTTTACGGCGTTCGTCACGCTCCTTTTGCGGAGAAAAATCGTAAAAGTGGATATGAACGAATCTCTGAAAGCAACGGAATAAGCGAATATAAAAAAACCCTCGGAGAGCGTTGCTCTCCGAGGGTTTTTTATGCCTGAATGGTTTTACGCATTTTTTCAACGGCTTCGCTTCGGTTGTCTGCACCGAGCTTTACATAGATTGACGATATGTAATTCCGCGCGGTACCGTCCGTCAATTTCAATGCGGAAGCCACCTGTTTATTGGTAAATCCTTCGTAAATCATGAGTGCGATTTCCGTTTCGCGGTCGGAAAGACCGAATGTGCGCTTGAGTTTAATTTCCCTGTCGTTGCTCACCAGCCGCGCCGCGTCGGCAATGCGTTTTGCGATTTTGGCAGGCAGAATGGTATCGCCCGCATAGGCGTTCTTAATCGCGTCAATGAGCGCGGCGGACGACGTATCTTTCAAAAGATATCCGCTTGCGCCGTTATTGATGGCATTGAGAATATATTCGCTGTCGTCGAACGTTGTAAGAATGATGACTTTCACTTCGGGATGGCGGCGTTTGACTTCCTGCGTCGCAATCACTCCGTTCATGTTCGGCATACGGATATCCATGAGCACTACGTCGGGCAACGTTTTTTCGACCAGTTCAAGCGTTTCAAAACCGTCCTGTGCAATGCCTACTACTTCGATATCTTCACAGGACGAAAGCACACTCTTAATACCGTCGGCAAGAATGGATTGGTCGTCTGCAAGCAATACTCTGATTTTCATACTAACTCCTTAATTGCCGTCCTGCGGCAGCGTAATGTGAATTTCAAACCCTTCGTCTTTTTCCGTGTGGAACCATACTTCTCCGCCGAGCGATTCTGCGCGGCTGTGCATTCCCGAAAGCCCGAAGCCCTCGCGCATTTCGGAAAGCTCGCTTCCCTTGCCGTTATCCGAGAGCATAAAGTTGATTCGTTTCTCCTCCGCTTTCAGTTCAAACCAGAACGCCGTTGCGTCGCCGTGGCGCAATCCGTTGGAAATGCCCTCTTTGAGCGAATTACACAAAAACCGACGTTTGGCATCGCATACCGCAATCTCGTCAATATCGAACCGAAACGACAAATCCGTGCCGTCCGTGGAATCGTGAATAATGCTTTCCAGTTCCTCTTTGAGCGTCATCTGTTGCGTATAGCCCGAAAGCAAATGTACGCTTTCGCGCAATTCTTCGAGCGCGTGCTTTGCCTGGATATTCGCCGCCGCAATGCGCCGTTTGGCTTCCTGCGGCTGGGTGTCGAGAATGAGTTTTGCCGCCTCGGTCTGCATGATGACGGTGGTAATCGAGTGCCCTGCGGTATCGTGAATGTCTTTCGCAATGCGCTGCCGTTCTTCGAGCGCGGTTACTTCCTGCAATTCGCGGTATGCCGTGCTCAGTTTTTCGTTACTTGCGTGCAGTTCGTCGTAAGCCTTTGTAATCTCACGGTTCTTGCGGTAAATCTGCAAGGTAAAGTTTACTATCAGGAAATGAAGCGCAATCAGAATTAAATCGTTGAACGCGCTGGAAACGAGTTCTAAAACGTCTACGCCGCCTTCGCGGAGCGCGCCCGAAATGGCGCGCGCAATTAAAAACAGCCCCACGCTCGAAGCGCCCATTGCGATATTCGCAGTCATTCTGCGTTCGGTGAGGTAAAACTCGGAAAGAATAACGATATACAGCGTAGAAACAAGTTCGCCGTTTGTAAACAGCGTCAAAACGATAAGTGCAAGCGTATCGATGACATAAAACGGAATTTTTGCCTTCTGACTTTTCATCCCCCACATTTTCACGGCGTTGCTCACCGTAAGAACAATGAATACGGGCAATTCCACATGCCAGGCAACGACGTTATAATAGGGCGTATCGCGGTTGATAACCCCGATGAGAATTTCCGCCGTAACGAGCAGGAGAAAAATTATCACTTTCCAACTGCGTACGAATAAGGCGCTCTCGATTCTGATGTCTTTTTTATCGTGCTTCAAGGTAATTACTTCTCTTTCAAAATTTCATTTACGTTACATTTATTTTTTATGCTTTCCAGATGTTTGCTGAGGAAATAACTGTATACACCGTCGTTGCCGACAATCATGTGGTCAAAAAATTTCACGTTATGTACGGAACAGATAATCGCGGTTTTCGCAGTAAATTCGTCATCGTCGGCTGAATTTGTACAAGACGAAGACGGATGATTGTGCGCCACGATAATTCCGTGCGGACGGTGCGTTGTAATAAAATGCGTAAAATCATTGATGTTCACCGCCACGTTATCAAATTGCCCCGAAGTGAAATGTGTGCTCGAAATAATGTGTTCGGAAGAATCAACCACGAAAATTTCTAATATTTCCCGCAGTTCGTTTCGGTAACGCTCGGTTAAAAAAGGAGCAAAATCACTGTAATTGAATGACTTGGGAAATTTACTGTTACTGAACCGCATACGCTCGTATACAATTGCAACGCATTTCAAAAAGGACGCCGTTTCGGGACCCACACCGTCCACCGTTAACAACTGTTCGTATGAGGCATGAAACACTCCTTCAACCGAACCGAACGCCGAAAGCAGGTTATGTGCAATCGGATTGGTATTTCTGCGCGGAACGGCGGAAAAAAGCAAAATTTCAAAAAGCTCGTGGTCCTGCAAAAGGTCTGCGTCGCCTGCGAGCCGTTTCATCATCCTTCTTCTGTGTCCTTCGTGCATTCTGCGCTCCTTTTTTCTATTGTAACACAGATTTCAAATTTTTGCACTTGTTTCAACAAGCCTTTGCAAATTTTTTCATGACGCTATCACAAAACCTTTTGTTGACATCTTTACCCGTGTATGCTACAATTTCCCTATTCGGAGAAACTATGATGAACAGTTATTTAGACGCAGCAGTTGAAAGTATTTGCGAGAGCGTGCGCATCGATTCTTCGCTCGGTACAAAAACCGCAAACGCCCCGTTCGGTCAGGGCGCGTTGGATTGTTTGACGCACTTCCTCTCTCTTGCAGAACGCATGGGATTTGAAACAAAAAATTATGACGGCTATGTCGGCGAAGTCGTTTTCGGCGACGGAGAAGAAGACTTTGCGATTCTCGCGCATTTGGACGTCGTACCCGCGGGCGGCGGCTGGACGAAAGACCCGTTCGGCGGCATAATAGAGGACGGCAAAATCTGGGGACGCGGCACTATGGACGACAAAGGCCCTGCCATCTGTTGCCTGTATTGCCTGAAAGCCTTAAAAGACAAAGGCTTTGTGCCCCGCAAAAAAATAAAACTCATTGTCGGCTGTAACGAAGAATGCGGCTGGGGCTGCATCGAACATTACAAAAAAGTTGCCGCTCTTCCGAAAACCGGATTTTCACCAGATGCGGAGTTTCCCGTCATCTTTTCCGAAAAAGGTATTCTACAGATACGTTTCCATTTTCCCGTCGAACACGCGCCGTTTACCTTTTTGGAAGGGGGAAACAGCGTTAATATGGTCTGCGATTATTGCGAAGCAAAACCCGTAACGCTTACGCTTTCCCGTGCGAAAGAATGCGGCTTAGAGGTAAAAAACAAGAAACTCGTTTCCTACGGCAAAAGCGCGCACGCCTCCACACCCGAACACGGTAAGAACGCTATTCTGCCGATATTGCGCTACTTCGAGAAAAAGAACGAACAAATCCGCTATCTCGTCGAATGTCTGTTTGAAGACAAGTTCGGCTTGCAAGAAGTACATGACAGCATAGATTGCCTCTCCCTTTCTCCCGATACCGTCAAGTACCGCAAGGGTGAGATTCAAGTCGTGTGCGACATCCGCTACCCCGCTTCCTTTGAAGAAAGGCGCGTTTACGATATGATTGATTCCTTCGGTGTAAAATACGAAACGGTAAGCAGTCAGAATCCTATCCGCGTGAATAAAAACAGCGAACTCGTCTCCACCCTGCTTTCCGTATACGAAGAGTGCACGGGAGAAAGTGCGGCGCCCGTTTCCATCGGCGGCGGAACTTATGCGCGCGCACTCGAATGCGGTGTGGCGTTCGGCCCTGAAATGCCGGGCGACGAACCCGTCGTTCACCAACCGGACGAATATATTTCGATTGAACGCGTACAGCTCCTGTTGGATATCTATGAAAAAGCAATTCGGCGGCTCACGGAATAAATAAGACAACAAGAAAGAGAACGGCGCACTTTACAGTGCGCCGTTCGTTATTTGGGGAGATGAACTCAGTTACAGCCGCAGGTAGTATGTTCCCGGTGACAGCCGCAGGAATGACAGCCGTTCTGCGTGTTAAAAAGCGCATACTGTCTTTCGTAATACCAGTCGCCGTCGTTTCCGCACTGCGTTGCAGAAGATAAGTTTAAACTGCTTCCGTTGTGACAGCAGCCGTTGTTTCTGCGGCAGTTGTTACAACAGCAACCACAGCCGCAACCGCGATTACAACCGCAGCCGTCTGCAAACAAGTTGCCGAGCGCGTCGGAAATCGAATCGCACAAACAGGAAAAACAGCCGCAACCGTTTCTGCCATTGTTGCAGCCGCAACCGCAGCCGCTTCTTCCGTTATTACAGCCGCAGCCGCAACCGTTTCTGCCGTTGTTGCAGCCGCATCTTTCGCGCGAATTGTTATTGCAAGAATTACATTGACACATAATTTAACCTCTGTAGTGAAATAATACGGTAGAATACCGTACTTTATCTTATGCCGTTCTTGCAATCTGCGTGAAAAAAGCCGTTCCGCAGGGAAGTGAACCCCAATGTAAAAAATTTTACCGCTATTTCCGTTAGTTATATTGAAATACGTCTTGTTATGTGTTAGAATAAAGCCAATTAAAACAAAGGGGTAAATTATGAGTAAAAAAAATATAGGTGGAATACTTGGAATAGCAGGTTTTGCTCCGTTCATTGCAGGCATTATCTATGCAGGGATAAAAGGTACTCTCGATACTGTAAGCGGCGTACTATTATTTGTCGGTTTTATGGTTTGCATGACTGGATTTTTACTTCTGCGCTTGTCGGACTCTGCGGAACGTGAAAGGCAAAAAAAGAATTTTGCTCTTCCTTGGAATTCCATTAAAGACTATAAAGCAGAATTGCAACAGTCCCGTGAAAAGTTTGCGTCTTCAACAGAAGAAAATAAGAATAAAGCAAAAGGCTGGGCCGTAGGTCAGATTAAAAAACTGTATCAGTTTGATGTTATCGGTGAAGGCAAAATGGTTTACGCCGTTTTGGTGGAAGCCAACTCAAAACTATTCAAACGCGCCAAAAACGGAACGGAAGAGGACGAAATCATGCCTGGTGTAGCGGTTTTCAGTCTTGACGAATATTACGAGGAAAATCCGTGTGAACTTCTGGATATCGCCGAGGAGTTGGAAGCGAATAAGCCAAACAATTCCCTGAGAAACGGCTTAAAATATATGTTTAACGAAATAGTTCCAGAAAGCCTTACGGGGGGAAGAGTCGTTTATATGTCTACGCTTGCATTTTATCGCAAATATTTGCCGGCAGGTTGCTTGACGGGCTGGCTTTTCCCTGCGTTTGCCTGTCCGGAAAAGTATGACTCGCTCATTATGGTAGACAGCAAATATTGGTCGGATAATCTGGTTGCCGCCTTTCTTCACGGAAATATAGAAATAAAAGAAGAAGAGGAAGATGCGTTTCCAGAATTAACACCCGACAATTCAGCCGCAGATAAAAATGAATATCAATAAAAAAAACCTTTCCGCAAGGAAAGGCTTTTTTGTTTTAGAAAATTATTTTGCGTATTCAACGCTTCTGAATTCGCGGATGACGTTGACTTTAATTTGACCGGGATATTCGAGTTCGGCTTCAATTTTCTTTGCGATGTCTTTGGCAAGGAACAACGCCTTTGCGTCGTCTACCTGGTCGGGTTTTACGATAACGCGCACTTCTCTGCCTGCCTGAATCGCATAACTCTTTTCTACGCCGTGGAATCCGGAGGCAATCGCTTCCAACTTTTCCAAACGTTTTACATAGTTGGTGCCCGTTTCTCTTCTGGCACCGGGGCGCGCGCCTGAAATCGCGTCGGCAGCTTGTACCAAAACCGCTTCGATTGTTTTCGGCTCTACGTCGCCGTGGTGCGCCATAATGGCGTTGACAATCATCGCGTTTTCTTTGAACTTCTTTGCAAGGTCCGCGCCGAGTTGAATGTGCGTACCCTCTTGTTCGTGGTCAACCGCTTTGCCGATGTCGTGGAGGAGTCCCGCGCGTTTTGCAAAGTTGACGTCAAGCCCGAGTTCCTGCGCCATAAGTCCTGCAAGCTGCGAAACTTCGATGGAGTGGCGGTAAACGTTCTGACCGTAACTCGTACGGTATTTCAAACGACCGATGAGTTTAATGAGTTCGGGGTGAAGTCCGAAAATGCCCACTTCAAACATCGCATTTTCGCCCGCCGCCTTAATCTGCTGGTCGAGTTCTTTGGTGACCTTCTCAACGGTTTCCTCAATGCGTGCGGGGTGAATTCTGCCGTCCTGAATAAGCCGTTCAAGAGTAATGCGCGCGATTTCCCTTCTCACGGGGTCAAATCCCGAAAGAATGACGACTTCGGGCGTATCGTCGATGACGAGTTCGATTCCCGTAGCGTTTTCGATGGCACGGATATTGCGCCCTTCGCGACCAATGATACGCGCTTTCATATCGTCGTTCGGCAGCGGCACGACGGAAACGGTACTTTCCGACGCATGGTCCGACGCGCAACGTTGAATGGCAAGCGAAATGATATTTTTCGCGTTCATTTCGCATTCGTCTTTCGCCTGCTGTTCGAGATTTCTCACCTGCATTGCGCAGTCGCGCCGCGTTTCTTCGAGAATCTCGTCCGTTAAAATCTGCTTTGCTTCTTCTTTGGTGAGTTGGGCAACCCGTTCGAGTTCCTGAACCATGAGTTCGTGCTGACGGGAAACCTGTTCCTGTTGTTTAGCAACCTCTTCGAGTTTTTCGTTGAGCGTTGCTTTCTGCTTTTCGAGCGATTCGTGTTTCTTGTTGAGTTCGTCTTCTCTGCGTTCCAACAAATCTTCCTGGCGCGTGATTCTGGATTCCGCACGCTGCTGTTCGGCGCGCTTCTCTTTCATCTCCTGTTCGAACTCGTTTCTGCGTTTGATTTCCTGTTCCTTTGCTTCTAAGATTGCTTCCTTTTTCAGTTGTCTGCTCTCTGCTCTTGCGCTTTCGAGCATTTCTTCGACGCGTTTATTCGTTTCGTCGAGTTTGTTGTTACACTTCTTTTTGGAATTCTTATTGAGAACCACCCAGATAACCGCTACAATTCCCGCGCCCAACAGTAAGGCAATCAAGGGGAATACGATGACCATCCAGGTATCCGCAAGGAGCAGGCTGTTAAATGATGACATATACCAGCCTCCTTGAATTTTAATATGACCGAACCGTGCAAAAGCGCACAGTCCAAGTACTTAAAATAATTATATAATATCTTGCGGCAAATGTCAACTACTAATCTAAAAAAACACCCCCTCTCGGGGGTGCTTTTATCGGATAAATTTTTGCGTTATTTTTGCACGTCTGCGAGCCAGAGTTCCGCTAAGGCGTCGGACGGCATACGCCAGTCGCCGCGCTGCGATAAACTTACCGAACCCACTTTCACGCCGTCGGGCGCACAGTTACGTTTGTACTGTTGTGAAAAGAATCGGCGGTAAAAATTCACAAGCCATTTTTTAAGCGTCTTTTTATCGAACTTGCCCTTGAAAGCAATTTCCGCCAAATACAGCGTCTTTTCCGCCGAACTGCCCCTGCGTACAAATTGGTAGAGATAAAAATCATGCAGTTCGTATGGACCTACGATATCTTCCGTCTTTTGCGCAATGTTGCCCGCCTTGTCGGGAGGAAGAAGTTCGGGCGAAATTTCGGTATCTAAAATCCCGTTCAAAGCAAGTTCCGTTTTTCCGCCCAGCCGCTTCGCCTCATAAGCTACAAGGTGTTTCACGAGCGTTTTGGGAACGGAAGAATTGACGGAATACATACTCATGTGGTCGCCGTTATAAGTACACCAGCCGAGCGCAAGTTCGGACATATCGCCCGTGCCGATAACAAGTCCGTTTGTTTGGTTTGCCAAATCCATGAGAATCATGGTACGGTAGCGCGCCTGCGCGTTCTCGTAGGTTGCGTCGAGCGTTTCGGGATTGTGCCCGATATCCCCGAAATGAGAGAGCACCGTCTTGGCGATACCGATTTCTTTGAGCGTTGCGCCCGCCGCCTCGGCAAGCAGAGCCGAATTGTTCTTCGTTCCAACCGTCGTTCCGAACCCTGGCATGGTGACGGCAATAATCTCTTTGCGCGGCTTTTGAATAAGGTCGAACGCGCGCGCCGTTACAAGCAATGCAAGCGCGCTGTCAAGTCCGCCCGAAACGCCGAGTACCGCTGTTTGCACGCCCGTATGTTCGAGCCGTTTTTTCAACGCGTGCGCCTGAATGTTCAAAATCAGTTCGCACCGACTCTCCGCCTCTCCTCCTTCGGGCACGAACGGCGTGCGCGAAATATGACGGCTTTTCAATTCTCCTTCGCCGAAAAACGAACAGGGAATTTCCGAATAAATTTCTTCTGTTTGTTTGCGTAACGTAAGAAGTTTTTTGCGCTCGAACTCTAAAAACGCAACATCGATTTCCGCAACCGCCGCGTTCTCTGAAAAGGGTTCCGCTTCCGCAAGCAGAGTGCCGTTTTCATAAATCAGATGATTTCCCGAAAACACCATGTCGGACGTACTCTCGTCCGTGCCTGCGTCGGCGCAGAGATAGGCGCACGCGTTTTTAGCGGACTGCGCCCCGATGAGCATTTTTCGGTATTCGCGTTTACCGACCGTTTGGCTTTCCGCAAAGAGATTGACTACAACTGCCGCTCCCCTTTGCACGTGTTTTGCCGTCAATCCGTCCGACGAGCGCAAGTCCTCCACTTCGCAGGCAACTTTGAGCGCACCGCTACATTCCGTAAACAGCAAATCTGCGGACAGCGGCGCCGTTTCTCCGTTCGGCAAAGAAATGTGCATGCGCTCCCCCGTCCACTTTGCAAAGTGCCGCCGCCCGTTCAGTTCGCCGTTATCGGGCAGCGTTTGCGGCACAAATCCCAGAACTTTCCCGTTCGCAATACCGGCGGCGCAGTTATAAAGCCGATTTTGCGCGGTTACGGGCAACCCCAAAAACACAAGCATTTTTGTGTTTTGCGTTGCCTTTGCAATTTGCGTCAGTGCGGTCATACACGCGTCGGTCAAAGTTTTCTGCAACAGCAAATCGCCGCAGGTACAGCCACAGAGAGAAAGTTCCGGAAACACAAGGATTTCCACGCCTGCTTTTGTCTGCGTTTGGATTTCAGCAATGATATTCGCAGCGTTAAACGTGACGTCTGCAACTTTCAACTGCGGACTCACCGCCGCCGCCCGAACGAATGAATGTTTCATATTTCACCCTCTCCGCCCTTTCTGTGCGGAGTTTTTTTGTCATTCTCTCAACGCGAAGATAAAAATATATGCGTTATTCCTGCGTTTCCTCCGCGCCTGCAACCGAGTCTATCGACGCGCCCTTTGCCGCACTGCGGATTTTATCTTCGATTTCTTTGGCAAGTTCGGGATTGTCTTTGAGGAACTCGCGCATTTTTTCCTTGCCGTTCGCAATTTTGTTGTCGTTATAACTATACCAGGCACCGCTCTTTTTGAGGATGTCGTACTGCACGCCGAGGTCCATAATACAGCCTTCCTGCGAAACGCCCTGACCGTACATGATATCGAACTCCGCCTGACGGAAGGGAGGCGCAAGTTTGTTTTTTACGACCTTTGCGCGCGTGCGGTTACCTGCCGCGCCGTCTGCATCCTTCAGAATATCCGTCTTGCGGACGTCGATTCTCACCGAGGCGTAGAATTTGAGCGCCTTGCCGCCGGGCGTGACCTCGGGGTTGCCGAACATGACGCCCACCTTTTCGCGCAGTTGGTTGATGAACACTACGCAAGTTTTGCTCTTATTGACGATGCCCGTCAGTTTACGGAGCGCCTGACTCATGAGGCGCGCTTGCAGACCGACGTGCGCGTCGCCCATGTCGCCTTCGATTTCCGCCTTCGGCGTGAGTGCCGCAACCGAGTCGACGACGATAATATCGACCGCAGAGGAACGCACGAGCGAATCGACGATATCGAGCGCCTGTTCGCCCGTATCGGGTTGGGAAACGTACAACTCGTCCAGATTCACGCCGAGGTTTTTGGCATAAACGGGGTCGAGCGCGTGCTCCGCGTCAACGAACGCCGCGATACCGCCCATCTTCTGCGCCTGTGCAACGGCGTGCAGCGCAACAGTAGTTTTACCCGAAGATTCGGGTCCGTAAATCTCCATAATTCTGCCGCGCGGAAGTCCGCCGATGCCGAGCGCCAAGTCGAGCGCAAGACAGCCCGTGGGAATCACTTCAATATCCTGATTGCCCGCCGCCTGACCGAGCTTCATGATTGCGCCCTTGCCGTAAGACTTTTCGATTTGCGCGAGAACTGCGTCCAGCGCTTTGAGTTTTTCTTCGTTCATGTATGTATTATCTCCTTTGATTTTTTACTATTTTTTATTCCTGCCAGCCCTTTATTTCTTTCCAAAGCGGCTCGCTTGTACCCTCTTCGCACAAACCGATTCCCGAAACAAGTTTGTAGTTAAACAGAAAATCTGCGTTGTCGGGGTGAGCGGTTTGCGGCTCTATTTTGCCGATATGCACTTCTCCGCCGCTGAGTTTCGCAACGAGAATATCGCCGTAAACCTGATAGGTACCGTATTCCGAATCGCTGACCGCAAAATTCGTTTGTTTATCCAGATGCCTCACGCCGAATCTGCCGTCTTCGTAATAACTCACTTCGTAAGTCGCCGAATCCGAACTTCCGTACGCCGCGCCGTAACCCTTTTCAAACGTGCTGTTTTTCGTAAATACGTATTTCCGCAAGGAATTCATCGTATCTCTGATAACAACCGTATTTTCGTCGAGAATATGGAACGTCCAACTGACGGGTTTCTCGTCGAATTGATAGGAAACTTTCAGCACGTTGCCGTATCTAACAGATTCCGCCTGTTCGGTGAAGAAATGCATATTTCCGTTATGACGGCTGAATGCAAGCGCTCCGTTTGCAAGGCTCAGAAAATCGTAACATTCGGGTGCGTCCCAATCTTCGCCATTAAAAGGATTTACGCTCTCCTGCAAAATATACGCGCCGTTTTCTTTGAGCGCGATATCCGCTTGGGCAGGATAGAACAACATAACGTCCGTTATGACGTGTTTCGTATCTTCGGGATAAGTATAGATATAAAATTGATTATGTTTGAAAGTGAAACTGCCGTCCGTTTCGCTTAAAATGCCGTACATGATTTGGTTCTTAAACGTACCTTCGTCGGGCATTTCAAGATAGAGGAAACTGCCGTATTGGCGATATTCGCAAGTCGTTTCCGTTGTATTGTTTCCGTCGAAAGTTTCCACGTCAACCGTTCCGTCGTTATTGAAAGTGTAGTCGCGCTTTACGAACGAGGTGTTTTGCTCGCATATTTCGGTGTAAGTGCCGCTGAGCGGAACAAAGTCTACGCGCATATAATCGTTCGCGCCCTGAAAGAGCGTTCCGTTACCGACGTATGCCGTCCATTCTTCGCCGCCGACGGTAGCGCTGAGGACATAATTCGTTTCCGTATAAGGCACGTTCTCATAAATGATATAGTTGAAATTATCGTCATAAGTTGCAAGCGTAACACCCGCGTTAAGCGTATTTTCACCAACTTCGATAAATTCAAAAATGTATGCGTTCCGCGATTCTACGTATTCGGAATAAACATAAACGCCCTGATAATTTTCGAGGACAAATTCGCCCGAAAGATAGACGTTCTCTTTCGGCATGACGAAGGAATTGCCCGAAACTTTCGTACCGTTTACCGAGAGCGAGCCCTCTTTGAAAATATAGCCTTCTTCGGGTGCGAAAGTAACCGTGATTGTTTCGCCTTCTTCCGCTTCCGCCTTGCTCGGCACGATTGTTCCGTTCTGAACGATATCCGCGCTAATTCCGTATGTTTTTTTCTCGCCGCAGGCAACCAATGCCGCTACGCAAAGCACCGCAAGAAGCAACCCCAAAAACAACCTTTTTTTCATTTGACGCCTCTATGTTTTTATTTGATTTCCTGATAAGCAAGAAACAGCGCGAGGGTGACAGCCGTCTTCGTCACCGTTTCCCTTGTGCCCGAAAGGCGGAAACGGAATACACGCACGCGCTCTTTGGTGCCGATTGCAATGAAACACAGCCCGACGGGCGCACCGCCCGAAGCGGTAGGTCCCGCATTGCCCGTGGTGGCAATCGCAAGGTCGCAATTTCCCTGCTTGATAAGCCCAGCCGCCATTTCGTAAGCGGTCTCTTCGGATACCGCGCCTTTCTTCATAAGCGTATATTCGGAAACGCCCAGCCGCTCCTTTTTGGCGGAAGAATCGTATGCGTTAATGCCCTCGTAGAACACTTCGCTCGCACCGGGCACGCTTACGATTGCGCCTCCTACGCCGCCCGCCGTAAACGACTCCGCCGTAGAAACGCGCATTTTACGGAGTTTCAAAGCGGTAATCAACCGTTCCGCCACGGAAATATCTTCGAGTGCGTAGACGTAATCGCCGAGTTCGCTTGCCAGAATGCGCACGACTTCGTCCGCTATCATTTTCGGCGTTTTGGTATCGTAAATAACTTCAATACGCACGATGCCGAATTTTTCTCTAGCATGAATAAACAGTAAATCTTTCGCCGTCTCTCTTGCAAACTGCAACGCGCGGTTAAGTTTCTCGACGGGCGCGCTCGCAGCGCAAAGCACAACGCGCGAATAGGAATTGTTTCTGCGGCGGTTCACGCGCGGTAAAATCTCTTCGGTGACAGCGCGCGCTCCCGTTTCTCCGTCGGGAAGCACGGCATACAGACAGCGCTTAGTTTCCGAACAGTATTCCCCTTCAAACGTGCCGCCCGTCACACCGCATACGATATTCTTTGCCGAATTCACAAGCACGCTGTCGCAAATGAGAAACACGCCGTCGCATTCGAGAGAAAGTCGGGAAATCGCCGCCGATATTTCCGAAGGCGCGTCGTAAGCCAGAAAAACAAGTTCTTCCAAAAACACACCGCCCGAGAGAAACGCGTCATGTACCGGTTCGTATTTCACCGAAGAAAGCGCATTCTTCGTATTTCTGAGTACGATTGCCGCGTATTTCAACCTTTGAGCACCTCTTTATTTTTAATCAGATAATTGACGCCCGAAACGACCGTAAGCGCCGTACAGAGCGCGAAGCAAACAAGTCCGATATAGGCAATGATTTCGCCCGCCGTTTTCATGCCGCCCGTTTTCACGACAAAGGGCATACAGGCAAGCAACAGCGCAACGGCTACGTCTTGCAACGTCGTTTTCACTTTGCCGAGTTTATCCGCCGCCAGCACCAGATTTCTACCTGCCGCAATAATGCGGAAACCGCTGACGATAAGTTCGCGCGCCAGAATAAGCGCAATGCATACGCCTGCCGCAACCAAACCGTATTCCCCGAACGGATACACCGTAAACGCCGTGGGAATCGTGAGCAGGACGATAAACGCCGTAGAAACGAGCACTTTATCGGCAATGGGGTCTAAAAATTTGCCGAGATTGGTAACAAGATTCCGTGAACGCGCGATATGCCCGTCTAACGCATCGGTGAGCGCCGCAAGCAGGAACACGCCTGCCGAAGCGAGAAAACACCATTCGGACAGCAACCCGCAGTAGAACACCGCTACAAACAGCGGTATCATGCAAATTCGCGTGAGCGTGATTTTATTGGGCAGATTCATAATTCCTCCAAAGCGCCGCCGTATAAGTCGTACGCGCCGACGCGTTCTATTTTTACTTGATACGTTTTGCCTGTTTCCGCCGACTGCGCCGTAAAGTACACTACGCCGTCGATTTCAGGCGCCTGAAATGCGGCACGTCCCACAAAGCAAGAACGTTCGTAATCGATTCCGTCGCAGAAAACTTCCAGCGTTTTTCCGACGTGGCTCTGCATACGGCGCAACGAAATTTCCTCCTGCTTGCGGTAAAGCGCCTTCACGCGCTTTTGCTTTTCCCGCGCCGGAATCTGCCCTTTTAGCTTGTAGGCAGGCGTTTCGGGTTCGCGCGAATAGGCAAAGAAACCGCAGTTTTCAAACTTGATTTCTTCCAGAAATTCCAACATTGCACGGTGTTCCTCCTCCGTTTCGGAGGGAAAGCCAGCGATAAACGTGGTACGGATTGCGATTTCGGGAATTTCCGCACGCAATTTTTTGAACAGCGCACGGTAGTCTTCTTTCCTGCCGCGCCGCCCCATTAACCGCAAAATTCTGTCCTCGCAATGTTGCAGGGGAATATCCAGATATTTTATCAGTTTGGGGTTGGTTTTGAGTTCTTTTATAAGTTCGTCCGTAACCACTTCCGGATAACAGTATAGCAAACGTATATGACGAATGTTGTCAAGTTTAGAAATATTTTTTAATAAATTTACAAATTGATTTTCGCCGAAATCTTCGCCGTAACGCGTCGTATCCTGCGCGACGAGAATGAGCTCTTCCGTATCGCCAAGCGAAGCCGCCTCGCGCAAAAGTTCTTCCTGCGGATAAGAGCGGTACTTGCCGCGGATTTTGGGAATCAAGCAGTAGGTGCAGTGATTAAAACAACCGTCCGCAATTTTGAGATATTTGACGTGCGGCGCAGTGGTAATAACCCGCTCTGTGAGCGCGCAGCCGTTTCCTTTGCCGACGGCGTTTACGCGCCCTTCCTCATACGATTTTTCAAGCGCTGGGAAGAGCATACTTACGTCGTCCGTGCCGAGGAAGACGTCTCCTTCCGTGAGCGCGGGGAAGAGTTCGCCGATAAATTTCTGGGGCAGACAACCCGTGACCACAATTTTTTCGAGTGCGCCCGTACGGTAGCGGTTTCCCTCTAACACCGCGCCAATCGATTCCTCGCGCGCGGCGTTCAAAAACGCGCAGGTATTCACAATGAGTACCTGTGCGCGGGAAATATCGTCGGTAATTTCGCAGCCGTGCCGTTTGACTTCGCCCAAAATGCGCTCGCCGTCTACACGGTTTTTATCGCAACCGAGAGAAATCATGCCGAATACTTTTTTCAGCATCAATCCAAACTCCCGTATTTGCTTTCAAAATCTTCTTTGGATAAAAGCACCGTTCTCGCCTTAGCTTTTCCGTCGAACGGCGAAATGTAGCCCATGAGTTCCATCCACTCGATAATCTTACCTGCGTGGTTATAACCGACCGAACATTTGCGCTGAATGAGCGAAATGGAAGCCGAGCCGAGTTTAACGACAATGCCGAGCGCTTTCACGTACTGCGGGTCTACCGAGCCGTCGTCCATGTCGCCGTCAAAACTGCCGCCGCCCTCCGACTGATTCCCTCTGTTGATATAGTCTGCGACCGAATCGTCGAAATATGCTTCGTTGTTGGCCTTGATATCCTCAATAACAGCCTGCACTTCCTGCGAACTCAAAAACGCGCCCTGTACGCGCAGGCAATTGAACATTCCCTCCGTGCGGAAAAGCATATCGCCGTTACCGAGCAATTTTTCCGCACCCGACTCGTCGAGAATGGTACGCGAATCGACTTCCTGAATGACGCGGAACGCAAGGCGTGTGGGAAGGTTTCCCTTAATAACGCCCGTGATGACGTCTACCGAAGGACGCTGGGTTGCAATCACAAGGTGCATTCCTGCGGCGCGCGCTTTCTGTGCAAGGCGCTGGATTCTGTCTTCGATGTCTTTCTTAGCAACCGACATAAGGTCGGCAAGTTCGTCTACCACAATGACGATTTTAGGGAGCTTCTCCTCGTCTTCCGTGAGGCTTGCGTTATACTCGTCAAGGTTATGAACGTTGACGCCGCCGCGCGTCTTCTGTTCAAAAAGAAGATAACGGCGTTCCATTTCCTTAATTGCCCAGTTGAGCGCGGATACCGCCTTTTGCGCGTCTGCGATTACTTCGTTAATCATGAGGTGCGGCAGACCGTCGTAAATCGCGAACTCCACCTTTTTGGGGTCAATGAGAATCAACCGCAATTCGGAGGGAGAGTATCTGCAAATCAGACTGATAAGCATGGCGTTGAGGCAAACGCTCTTACCGGAACCCGTGGAACCGGCTACGAGAATGTGCTTCATTTTTACGATATTGCCGCAGACGTTGCGCCCTTCGATGTCTTTCCCGATGGCGAACATCAGCGAGTTGGGTTTTGCATTGACGTATTCGTCCGCCATGAGGACGGAGCGAAGCCCCACCGTGGCGCGCTTGGAATTGGGCACTTCGATGGAGATTGCCCCCACTTCGGAGTTGGAATAAATATTCACGCCGTCGCGCGCGTGAAGGCGCATGGCGATTTCCGCGTCGCGCTTGATGACGGTGCGCACGGCGATATTTTTAGGAATATCAATATCGTAGCGCGTAACCGCAGAACCAGAACGCACTTTCACGACTTCCGCATCCACTCGGAAACCTGCGAGCGTTTCCACAATCACCGAAGAATTGTGCTCGATTTCTTCCTGTGATACGGTCACCGTATCGTCGTAGGTAAAGAACAAGTCGTTGCTCGGACGGCGGTAAGGTCTGTAAATATGTTTTTTCAACTGCGGCGCGGGAGCGTCGGGGACGGGCGCAGAAAGGCTGTCGCGCACGCCGCGCAAACCGCTCTCGCGGAAAGAAGGACGCGTTCTCTCTTCTCCGAACGAACGGCCGCGCGAAGGTAATTCAGGCGTTTCTTCGCGGTAGTCCGCATTGTCGATTTCGGGCTCGTCGTTATCGAATAAATCCGCCGCACCGCTTGCGCGTACGGGCGAATCGAACATGCGGTTTGTTTCTTCGGAAAAACTGTTCTGCGGCTCCGCAGGTTCGCTTCTGTCGCCGAAACCGAAGCGCGGCGTTTCCGCTTCGGGGAACGCATTTCTTTCTTCGGAATAAGAATCCGTTTCTTCCTGTTCGGGCGCGGTACGGAAACTTTCGTTCCGTGCCTGATTGCGGCGCGGTTCGGTAATTTCCGTTCTCATCTGTTCCACAGGGCGGGAGAAAATACTGCGGAAAATTTCATCGCGCGACTGTTCGCGCTCCGTTTCTTCCTCTACGGGACGGAATGCCGCTTCGGCAGAGGACGGCGGCAAGGGGTCTTCCTCCGTTTCCGTCTGCTTGGTAAAGGAAGATTCTACGTCTCGGGAATAATAGTCGCGCTTCTCCTCTTCAGGCGCGCTCGGCGCATGATACGAAGGCGTTTGTCCGAAATTGATATCGTCCGCAGATTCATACTTCTCGTCAAACTTTTGCTCCGGTTTTTCATCCGTCACGCTCGGCGCGCGGTATGATGGCGTTTGCGTGTAAGTTGCCTCCGCGCCAGAATATGCTTTTTCCGCAGGGGTAATTTTTCTGGGCATTGCAGGACGCGCCGTTTGTGCGCCCGTAGAATAACGCTCGGAATAGCTCGGCGCGCTGTAATCGGGCTTTGTCGGTTCGTAAGTATAAATTCGCGTACTTGCGGTAGCGGGCTGCGCGCTTTCGCCGCCAACGGGCGGAACCCCCACGCTGCTGCGGCGCGGATTGGTGTTGAACTGGGAATCGTGATTAAAAATCAGATTGTTGCGGTAACTGCTTGCAGGGTCGTTGCTGAACAGAATATCTCTGCTCTCCTCTTTTTTCGAGCGGGGCGCAGGGAGCGGTTGCTCGGGCGTCCTTGCAACGGGCGCGGGAGCAGGCACGGGTTCGGCTTCTTTTTCCATTGTACGGTACGCGGGCGTCGATAAATCTTCAAACCCGACGGGAGCGGGATATTCGCGCGTTCCTTCCGTTTTAACCGTGCGTTCGCGCTTTCTGCCGCGCATTCCCTTGAAATATTCTTTGAGAGGCGTAAGCATTAAAATCAAGAATACCGACAGCGCGGTAAGAAGCGAAAATACAACGTATGCGCCGGGTTCGGAAAGCAAATAGCGCACGGGGAACGCTACGATTCCCAGAATCACGCCCCCGCCCGTGCCGTTGCCCGCGCCGTTTTCCGCCGCTTTCCAGCAACCGCTGAGATATGAACCGTAACCGCTGCCGAAATATTTTTCCGCAGTTGCGATATGTACAATGAAAAACACGCAAAGCACAAAAAACAGACCGCGCAAAAGCCACTTCGCCGGAATCGGTCTTTTCCCGATGACCAGGGTAATGCCAAGATAAACGAGGAGAATATCAAGCGGATAAAAGAACAGCCCGAACACGCCCAGAAAGAACGCCGTAATTGCCGCTCCCGGGTCACCGAAGATATAAGGGCTTGTCACCGCGATAAAAAATACGATTATACCGAAGAGCAACAACGTCATGCCCACGGTTTCGCGCGTGATAATCGACGCCTTGCTTTTTTCTTTATTTCCGTTTCCGCGTCCTAAACTGTTCACAGCCGTATCCTCCAAACAATCTTAAATAGTAAACAACGCCATTATTTCACGTTACAGTATACCATTTTTACGCGGATATTTCAACGATATTGGGAAAGAATTTTGTAAAATTTTGTTTTTATATATTTTCCATTATTTTCCTTTTCAGAAAAAAAATTCCGCACGCAACCGCGCACGGAAATAAGGTTTTTTATAGAACGGTCAGCACGGACAATTAAACCATGCTTTCGAGAATGAGTTTATCGGCAACCAGTGCAATAAATTCACTGTTCGTAGGTTTTTCGGAGCCGATATACACCCGCGCACCGAAAATCGCGTTCACGGCGTCTACCCTGCCGCGGTTCCACGCAACTTCGATTGCATGACGGATTGCGCGTTCTACTTTACTCGCCGTCGTTTGGAACTTTTCACCGATAACGGGATAGAGTCCTTTCGTCACGTTATTGATAACCTGCGGGTCGTTCACCGCCATTTTAATTCCTTCGCGCAGATAATTATATCCTTTGATGTGCGGCGGAATGCCGATGGAAATAAAGATATTGCTGATACGTTCGTCCAAAGAGCCTGCACGTTTACGCTCGTATTTTTCGCGCGCGGGAGGCGCTTCGGGGTCGGCGATTTCCGAAACACGCTCCCCTACAATCTGCGCCGAAACGGGTTTCATAAGATAGTATCTCGCACCGAGCAAAATTACGCGGTTGATAATTTTATCGTCGGAGAAATTTCCGAGCACGATAAAATCCGCTTTCTTTCCCATGCTTCTCGCCTCTTCCATAACGGTGAAACCGTCAATCGTTTTCAGTAGTAAACTCATTACTACCACCGAAGGCGTGAACTTTTCAATCAGTTTCAGTCCTTCCTGTCCGTCGTCCGAAACTCCGCACACCTCAAAACCGTTTTCTCTAAAGTATGCCGCAAGTTCGTTTGCAAATGCTTCGTTACTTTCTAAAATCAAAATTCTTTTCATGGTTTTTTACTCCTTATGTTATTTCCAAATAATGGTAAAACGTATTATAAAACTCAATTTTAATTTTGTAAAGTCATTTTTGTACATAAATCAAATAATTTTTTACAAAATTCATCGAATTTTTTACAAAAATGTCGTTTCGACTGATTTCGTCAAATTTTGCACGCGAATTTTTGGAAATTTGTCATATTTTGATTGTAGAAAAACATAAAATATTGCCAAAAAAAACACCGCCCTTGCGGACGGTGCGATTTTTTCTGAAATTATGCGTTGACGGTTTCGAGGTATTCGTCGAACGTGAGGTTTTTGTCGAACACTTTTTTACCGTCGATAACGATAATGCGGTTGCAGACGGTGTTCATGAGTTCCTGGTCGTGCGAAGTTAAAAGCATACAGCCCTTAAACGCGGTCAGACCGTTGTTGAGCGAAGTAATCGATTCCAAATCGAGATGGTTGGTCGGTTCGTCGAAGATGAGGAAGTTGCCGCCTTCGAGCATCATTTTGGAGAGCATACAGCGCACTTTTTCGCCGCCCGAAAGCACTTTTGCCTCTTTTAGCGCTTCTTCGCCCGAAAAGAGCATCCGCCCCAGCCAGCCGCGGAGATATTCCTCATAATGGTCTTTGGAAAACTGTGAGAGCCACTGCACGAGGTTGAGCGCGCAACCCTCGAAATATTCGTTATTGTTCTGCGGGAAATAGGACGAAGAAATAGTTTTTCCCCATTTCACGGTACCCGAGTCCGCCTCTTCCTTGCCCGTAAGCACGTCGTACAGCATCGTCACGGAAGTAGACTTATCGGAAATGACGCCGATTTTATCCCCTTTCTGCACCGTAAAGGAAATATCCTCGAAATATCCTTTTTTCGTGAGCCCCTCGACGGCAAGAATATCGTTGCCGATATCGCGCTCGAACTTGAAGTCGATAAACGGATATTTGCGCAGCGACGGTTTGAAGTCGGAAATGGTGAGTTTTTCGAGTTCTTTCTTGCGCGAAGTCGCCTGCCGCGATTTACTTGCGTTTGCTGCAAAGCGCGCAATAAATTCTTTGAGTTCGGCGGCGCGCTGTTCGGCTTTCTTATCCTGCTCGCGCTGTTGGCGCGCGAGCAGCTGGGAAGTCTGATACCAAAAATCGTAGTTGCCGAGATAGAGGTTGATTTTGCCGAAATCTACGTCGCAGATGTGCGTACAGACTTTGTTAAGGAAGTGGCGGTTGTGCGATACGATAATAATCGTATTCTCGAAATCGAGCAAGTAGTTTTCGAGCCAGCGCACCGTCTTTAAGTCGAGGTTGTTCGTAGGCTCGTCCAGAAGGAGTACGTCGGGATTGCCGAACAGCGCCTGCGCCAACAAGACGCGCACTTTCTGTTTGGCGTCCAAGTCCCCCATTTTCAGATTGTGGAGCGATTTGGGAATATCGAGCGCGTTGAGAAGCATTTCCGCTTCGCTCTCCGCCTCCCAGCCGCCGAGCTCTGCAAATTCGCTTTCCAATTCGGAAGCGCGGATACCGTCTTCCTCCGTGAAATCGGCGTGCGCGTAAAGCGCGTCCTTTTCATCCATAATTTCTACGAGCCGTTTATGCCCCAGCATGACGGTGCGGAGCACGGGCTCGAAATCGTATTTATTCTGGTTCTGCGCCAGAACGGACATCCGTTCGTTTTTGTCGAGCGAAACGTCGCCCTTGTTGGGTTCGATTTCCCCCGAAAGGACTTTGAGGAACGTAGACTTCCCTGCGCCGTTCGCGCCGATAATGCCGTAGCAGTTCCCTTTCGTAAATTTGAGGTTGACTTCCTCGAACAGTTTTTTACTGCCGTATTGCAGACTGACGTTGTTGACTTGTAACATAATCTTCTCCGTTTGATTTTCCATGTCATTATAACATATTTTTCCATGTTAAGCAAATAAAAAAGCGGCGGTAACAAAGCCGCCGCCGTCTTATTTTGTTTTTGCGCCCGTTTCGTCCTCTAAACCCAAAAGATAATCGGAAGTCACGTCAAAATATTTACAGATTGCAATAATCATATTGATATTCGGCTCTCGCTCTTCATTTTCATATTTTGCGATTGCCGTTTGGGAAACCCCCAACGCTTTCCCGAGTTTCTTTTGTGAAAGCGATTCTTCTTCGCGCAATTCCCTGATTCTTGTCCCATACATATAAATAATATATGCCAAAATGGACTTTTTTCTCTTGACATATGGCAATTCGCCATATATAATATCAATGTAATGGATTATTTATACACAAAAAAACATACTTGCGAATCATGCGAGTATTTTATGAAATACTATGTTAAATTGGGCGACGATTATTATGATTCGGGTATCGGGCAATGCCTTTTGCGTCCCATTCCGAAATTTCAAGGTGCGTTCAGAAATTCTAATACTCCTTGTTGCCCGAATCGAAAACCCGAAGAAAAATAAGCAACGGCGGTCTAACAGACCGCCGTTTTAATTATTCTTTTTCTTTCTGCTGTTTTTGTTTCTTTTTGGCAAAGAACACCAGCGCGAGCGAAAGCGCCATGCCGACAAGGAACAACAATACCGTAACCACCCAATACCAAGGCGAAGAATACAGCCCCGAAAGTTCACTGTAACGGTTGATTGTCGTCACGTACACGGCAGGGATAGAACCCACGATAAAGCCGATAATCGCACAATAGGTGCCGCGCGGAAAGCGTTTCAGCAAAAATTTCATGAGTACGGAAATGGAAAAGAACCCTGCGATTAAGCCCACACCCAAGCACGCGAGCACGGCAAAACAGATTCCGATTTGGTCTCCGTGCAGGAAGTTTTCGGTAATTAAACTGACAATCGGCGTATAATAGCCGAAAATGAGAAGAAGCATCGACCCCGAAATCCCCGGAATGACGAGCGCGCACGAACCGACGATGCCGATGACGATTAAGAGAAAGTATCCGCCCGCGTCAAGCGAGAATAAGTCCACTCCTTCCTTTGCCGACGGAATAAAGCACAGGCTCGCCGCGGCGGCAAGCGGAATGATGAGCGAAATCAGATATTCCCAGCGGAATTTGCCGCCTTTGAGTTTCTCCGTAACCGAAGGAAGTCCGCCGATTGCAAGACCCACGAACAGCGAAACGGTGGGAATGGGATAGTGCTCCAAACCGAGTTGAATGGGATAGATAAGCGCGGCGACGCCGAGAATCATACCGAGCAAAATCGGCAACAAAAACAGAATGCTCTTTTTGAACTGCTTAAAGATGCCCGCCACCGAGCCGACGAGTTTTTCGTAAATGCCGAGAATCGCCGCCACCGAACCGCCCGAAAAACCGGGGATAATAAACGCGATTCCGATTGCCGCGCCGCGTACCACGTTAGTCAGAAAAGCCGTGATTGTATTTTCGCCCTTTTCTTCCTGCGGCAACGGCTCTTGCGGCGCACCGTCCGTCGGCATTGTTTCCTGCCGCGGTTCCTCCTGCGGTTTATTCTCTTCTGCCATACGCTCCTCCGCTTTGCAGTATATCATTTCCGACGCTAATTGACAAGAATTTACACTAATTTTGAAATTTCTTTTTTCAAACGCTCTATTATTTTCTTTTCTAAGCGCGAAATATAACTCTGCGAAATGCCTAATTTATCGGCAACGTCTTTTTGCGTCATTTCCTCTTGTCCGCCCAGCCCGAATCTGAGATACATGATTTTCTGCTCGCGCGCAGGCAGTTTTTTAAGCGCCTCTTTCAAGAGTTCCTTTTCCACCCCGCTTTCCACGCCGCCGTAAACCGTTTCGCTGTCCGTGCCGAGCACGTCGGACAAAAGCAATTCGTTGCCCTCGAAATCGGTATTGAGCGGCTCGTCAAACGAGATTTCGCTCTTTAACTTCACCGTGCGGCGCAAGTGCATCAAAATTTCGTTTTCGATACAGCGCGAAGCGTACGTAGCGAGTTTGATATTTTTATCGGTGCGGAAAGAATTGATTGCCTTAATCAGCCCGATGGTGCCGATAGAAATCAAATCGTCGGTGTCAACGCCCGTATTTTCAAACTTCCGCGTGATATATACGACAAGGCGCAGATTGTGTTCGATGAGTTTGGCTTTCATCGCCTCCGCGTCCTCTCCGTCCGTGAGTTTGCGGAGCGTTTCCGCCTCCTCTTCCCCCGAAAGCGGAAGCGGAAGCGCTTCACTTCCGCAGAGATAGTGAACGACGTTTTCGCCTGCCCCTATCCCTATTTTGTTTAACCAAACGCGCAGCATCTGAATCAGTTTCATTGCAACCCTCCGTATATGCGGTATGTAATATCATTTGATAATCCTTGCCGTCCACATCCCCGACCGCAAGGTACACGTTTTGAAATTCGCGCTTTCCCACCAGCATTTTTTCACAAGCAAACACGGGCGTTTCGCGCGTGCCGTTTACCGTTTTGAGTTCTAAACGCCCCTCTTCTTTTAAGCCTTTTCCGAAGAGCGCAAACGCCGCCGTCGCCGAAAATACGCACACGGGATTGCCGCGGAAGGAAAGCAGGTTTCCGCTGTCCGCAAGCCCTTTCCACTGCACCGTGCGGCCGCCGCTTTGCAACACGCAGGAAAAAAGATTGCGTTGCAATTTGCCGTGTCGGTAAAAATATTTTGCAAATTTTACAAGGAGTACGGCGAAAATACCGACCGTTGCAAGCACGAGCGAAACGGGCGCACGCTCCACAAGAAAACCGTTTCCCTCTTCGTATTCCACGTTAAAGAAGGAATAAATTGCGGTCAGCGCCCCGCCAAGCGCAAACGTAATGAGAAAAAACGCCGCCGTTGTAATAGCGTAGGTTTTGAGTCGACCCTTGGAAACGGCGATAACGCAGATAAGAATACCGCCGAGCGCTTTCAGAAGATAGGCGCACCATACGGGAACGCTTAAAAGCGGAAAACAGACGGCTTCCGCCGCCCCCACCGCCGCCGCCAACATTAGCCGCCACACTTTTACGCGGCTGCGCGCAATTTTTAAGGCGAGGTATACAATCAGCCCGTCGAGCAAAAAATTTTCCGCTATCGCATACTCTACATAGACGACCATAACCCTGCTCCGTGAAAGCAATTATATATTCTTTCAGAGCACGAAAAAAGGCATATTCCGTCGGAATATGCCGAATTATGAGAGAGGATTTTTTCCCGATTCTTTTATTTCATGAACTGACCGTACACTTCGGAAACAGGCGAGAAATACGCAAACGTATCGGGATACGGGCGCAGAATTTTCTGCAACATGGCTACCTGCCGTTTCCTGATAATACAAATGAGTACGCTCTTTCCCTCGTGCGAATACATCCCTTCGCCCGAAAGCCGCGTTACGCCGTGGTGAAGCTTCGTCATGATTTCTTCCGCAATTTCATCGGGGTGGACGGTGATAATTTCAAATTTATACGCCGTTTTGAAGCCCTGTACAATAATGTCGCTCACTTTACCCGTAACGTAGAGCGAAACAAGCGCCAGCAAAACGGGGTCGAGCCGTTCGGTAAAATTGTTGCCCTGGCTGTAATATACGAAGAACGACGCAACGACGACGCAGGCGTCGAACACGGCGGTGAGCATTCCCACGCTCAAATGGCGGTACTTTTTATTGACGATACTCGCAAGCACCGAAGTGCCGCCCGAAGTGCCGCAGCAGCGGAGCATAATGGCAAGCGAAGTGCCGAGCAGAATACCGCTCGCAACCGCCGCCAGAAAACTGAATTCGGGTTGATACTGTATCGTTTCGATGCCCGGGATATAATCGCACGCAATCAAAAGCCCCGAACTGAGCGCCATCGACGAGGTAGACATAATCGCGCCGCGCTTACTGAGCAAAAAGAACGCAACGAAAAAGAGCGGTAAGTTGAGTGCCATCAAAAAGATACCGGAGTTCAGCCCCGTGCCGTATTCCAACAGTACGGCAATACCGTTCGTGCCGCCGGGCGCGAAATGGTTGGGCTGTACGAACATATAAACCGCGATAGTATTGATAATGCCCGATAACAGAACAGGCAAAACGGCAGACCAGAGAAGTCCGCCGATTTTTTTCCATACATTCTTTGTTTTTTCTTTCATTTCCGCTTTCCCTTTTGTTCTACCTTTTTTGCCGAACTGAATTTTAACATATCGCAACGGAAAAAGCAAGGGATTTTACAACTTATTGCATACTGTACGAAGTCAATTTCCGAATCCGTTTGGAATCGATTACGTAAATAAGATTGACGAGCTCGTCATCGCCGAACGAACTGCTACGCCCCGTCTCATACTCCGCATCCACCATTTCTTTCATTTTGAGTACCAACGGGTCGTTTTTCTCTACTTTGAATTCATCGGGTAATTTATAGTATTCGTTAATCCAGAACGCAATTCCTGCGTTGCCGCTCGTCTTATCGACTGCAACGCGCGCGGGGCGTCCCAAAATTCTCGCCGTATCGAAGATATTATAAATTTCTTCGTTTTTCAGCATCCCGTCTGCGTGAATGCCTGCCCGCGTGGAATTGAACGCACGCCCCACAAACGGCGTTTTCGGCGGAACGATATAATTGATTTCTTTTTCAAAGTATTCCGCAATGTCGGTAATCGCCGTAAAGTCCATGCCGTCCATACTGCCGCGAAGCGACGCATATTCCACAGCCATTGCCTCCAACGGACAGTTACCCGTGCGCTCGCCGATGCCGAGCAAGGAGCAGTTAACGGCGGAAGCGCCGTACAGCCATGCCGTAGAAGCGTTGCTCACCACTTTATAAAAATCGTTGTGACCGTGCCATTCGAGCCAAGCGTGCGGCACGTTCGCGTAATGGTTGAGACCGTATACAATGCCCTGGACGCTGCGCGGAAGCGTTACGCCCGGGAAAGAAACGCCGAACCCCATCGTATCGCACATTCTGATTTTCACGGGAATGCCGCTTTCCTCCGCGAGTTTCATGAGTTCGATGGCAAAGGGCACGACGAAGCCGTAGAAATCCGCACGCGTAATGTCTTCAAAATGACATCTCGGAATAATATCGTGGGAGAGCGCACTCTTGACGATACCGAGATATTTATCGAGCGCCTGACGGCGCGTGAGGTTCATTTTTTTGAAAATGTGGTAGTCCGAACAACTTACGAGGATACCCGTTTCTTTGACGCCCGCACTCTTCACAAGTTCAAAATCTTTTTCGTTGGCGCGAATCCAGGTTGTAATTTCGGGGAATTTGAGTCCTAAGTCCTGACAGGCGCGCACGGCGTCCTTATCCTTTTGGGAATACAGGAAAAATTCCGACTGACGGACGAGCCCCTTTTTCCCACCGAGGCGCGACATCAATTTGAACAGTTGCGCTATCTGCTTTACCGTAAACGGCGAAGTCGACTGTTGACCGTCGCGGAAAGTCGTGTCCGTCATCCAGATTTCTTCGGGCATATTGATAGGAACCTGGCGGTTGTTAAACGCGATTTTGGGGATAGACTCGTAATCGAACAGTTCGCGGAACAGGTGCGGTTCCTTTACGTCCTGCAATTCGTAGTCGTAAACTCTGTCTTCGAGTAAATTCGATTTTTCGTTAAAGCGAACGTCGCGCTTTGCCATTGCTGCCCTCCGTGGACTGTGATTGTATTATATTACCAAACCGCCCGAAACTTGTCAAGCAAAGGCGCCCTGCCTTACAAATCGGTTTTCTTGAAAATTCTTGCAGAAAGATATGCCGAAAATATGGTTGCACCTGCATAAAACACGATTCCGACAATAAACACCGCCGCCTTTTCTACCGCAAAGTAATTATCGGGCGCGCAAAAAATTTCAGCATACGCAGGCGACGCAAAGCGCAGAACGACGAGAAGCGCAATGATTACGAACTGCACGGCAGCCGCGACAACGAACGGTATGCCTACGCGCGCGGAGTTTTTGAAGTACATCGGAAAAAAGATAAGATTGAATGCGCCGAGCAGAATCGCGCCGTAGCCCAAAAACGCAAGGTTCGCCGTCGTGCCCGCCATATTCACCTGCGCCGCCTCGGGCAGACAGCATTCTTTGATTGCCGTCATCAAGCCTGCAAGTACAAGCAGCGCGACCTGCAAAATATTACAAAACAACACACGCGCAACCGCGACGTCCTGTTTCCGCACGGGTAGCGTACAAGAAAAGGTTAAATCGCCGTTTTCTCGTCCCGTGAGGCAGACGAAGAACACCGAAAGCCCCGAAAAGAAGAACATGACTTCGTAAGGGTAATTGGGAATAAACACGAACGCGGAAAACAGCAAAAACAGAATGCACGTCGGGTGCAGACACAGCGCAAATTCTTTTTTCAATAATTTCGCCGTCATTTTTCCGCCCTCCTTTCGTATTCTAAGTGCACTATAATTTCATCAAGCGACGGCTCCCTTACCTGCACGCCCTGACGGACAAAGCCGCGCGACACAAGCGAGCGAAACACGTTACCGACGCGTTTCACGCCCAGCCCCTGCGCCGTTTCGCGCGAAGGGAACTCCGCAAGCGAATACGTTTGCAACAGCGTTTCCAGCCGCTCCCTCACCACCACTTTTCCGTTCGCGAGCAACACCACGCCGTCCGCAAGGCGCGATAAATCGGAAGTAATGTGCGTGGAAAACAGCACGGAAACGCCATCCGTTTGTACAAGGTCGGAAAGCGTATCGCACAACTCCTCGCGCGAAACGGGGTCCAAGTCGCTCGTCGGCTCGTCGAGTATCAAAAGCCGCGCGCCGTGACTGAGCGCCAAGGCAAGCGAAAGTTTTACTTTCATTCCCTCCGAAAGCGTGGAAATTTTCTTTTCGGCGTCGATGCCGAACAACTTTAATTTCCCGTAAAAAATTTCGTCGCTCCACTTCGGATAAAAAGTCGAAACGACCCTGCCGAGCGTTTTAACTTTCTTTTGTGCATAAAACCGAAACCCGCCGCCCGCATAGCCGACGAGCGGTTTGGCTTCGGGCGAACTTGCGGGAATGCCGAAAATTTCCACCTCGCCCTCGGTGGGAATCAGCCCCATAATGCCTTTGAGCGTAGTGCTCTTGCCCGCGCCGTTTGCGCCGACGAGTCCGCAGATTTTCCCCGTTTCGAGCGTAAAACTCACATCATCGAGCGTAAATGAAGGATAGCGTTTGGTGAGATTTTTCACATCGAGCGCCGTCATTTTTTCTCCTTCACGCCGCTGACGGCGTTCCAGAACGCTTCCGCATAGGCAAACGGTTGCAAGGCAATTCCCTGCCCTTTATCCGCCATGAGAATTAGGCTGTCGCCTGCGCTTAATCCGAATAAGTCGCGCGCTTCCTTCGGAATGACAATCTGCCCTTTTGCGCCGATTTTCACCGTCGTCATAAACTTTCCTTCGGGAAATTGCTCGTTCATGTTTTATCTCCTTTTTGTATGAAAAGTTATACTTTTCTTACTTTTTATATTTTAGCACGGTCGCACCGAAATGTCAAGGAAAAATTTTCAAACGAAAAAGGAGAGCACTATGCTCTCCCTTTTCATCAATTTATGGAGGTTTTGTAGGTAAAATTATTTCTTCTCTTCCTTGGGTTTCGGCTTGCACTTACTGCAATTTCCCGTACAAGACGAACAGCCGCAATCGCATCCGCCCTTGCCCTGTTTCTTGCGGATAATTTGCCAGATGACAACGCCTATCACAAACGCCGCCGCGCAGACAATTAAAAGAATTTCATACCACTGCATACAGATTACTCCTTACTGTCGTCCGAAACGGCTGCTTCTTCTTCCGCCGTTTCAACGGTATCGGTTTTCTGTCCGCCCGCCTCCTGTACGGCTTTCAACGGGTGTTTCTTATTCCAGAATAAAATGCCCGTCACTGCCGCCGCAATCAGCGCCGCAAAAATGAATACCGTCCACCACCAACTGCCGACGAGGTAAATCATCGTCGATGCAAGATATGAGGTTGCCACCCAGAAAAGAAGCGTCCACTTAAATTTCCCTTTGGGAAGTTCCGCTTTCGCCGTCGCGCACGCCGCGAAGCAGGGAATCGTGAGCATATTGAACGCGATGAATGCAATGAGCGCAGGAACGGTAATGCCTGTTTCCTGAATCAGGAATACAATTTCCGCAACGCCCTCTTCGGTTGCTACAAATTCGCCGCCCGCGCCGCCTGCCGAAGCAATCGTTGCGCAGAGCACAGATAACGTTGCAATGACGTTCTCTTTTGCAATCAATCCCGTGATTGCCGCCACCGCAAATACCCAGCCGAATTTGCTGAGTTGCGAACCGCACCCGATAGGCGTGAGAACAGGCTGAATAAACATTCCCAGACTTGCAAGAATACTTTGGCTCATTTCCTCGTCGGAAAGATATCCCCAACTCCAACTGAAATGCGAAAGGAACCAGATGACGATGGTCGAGGCAAGGATAACCGTAAACGCTTTTTTGAGGAAGTGTTTGAGTTTATCCCAAAGGTGAATCATGAGCCCTTTGAAAAGCGGCTTATGATAGGGCGGAAGTTCCATAATAAAGGGAGGAACGCCGCCGCGCATGGTCGTTGAACGCATGAGAAGAACGGTCGAAATTGCAACGGCAATGCCGAGCACATACATGGCAAGCACAATGAGGTCGACGTAAGGAGCGTCCGCGGCACCGAGAATGCCGCCCGAAATCGCCGTTAAAATAGGCAATTTCGCACCGCAGGAGAAGAACGGAATCACGCGGATAGTCGCCGTGCGTTCCTCGTCGTCTGCAAGCGTGCGCGTGTTCACGAACGCAGGCACCGAGCAGCCGAAGCCCATGACCATGGGCATAAACGCCCTGCCGGAAAGCCCGAACTTGCGGAAAATGCGGTCGAGAATGAACGCCACGCGCGCCATATAGCCCGAATCTTCCAGAATGGAGAAGAACAGGAAGAGCATAAGAATCTGGGGAACGAAACTGAGTACGGCGGCAAGCCCTTCCCACACGCCGCCTACGATAAAGCCGCCCACCCATTCAGGCGCGTTTGCACAAGCCGCATCCAACCCCATGCCGACGAGCCCCGTCAGCCAGCCCATGATATTCTGCAATATGACGCCCGGGGAAAACACCGTGCCGTCATAAAAACACGCAAGCAGTTGCACGCCGACGTTTTCCGTATCCATGCCGAGTTCTTCGAGCGTGGGAAGTCCGTTGCCGAGCGAAGCCCAGGCGCCGATATAGAGGAAATCTTCCGCAAACGTGACGTGGAAAATCGCAAATAATATTACAATGAAAATAGGAATTCCCCAAACTTTATGCGTTAAAATTTTATCCGCTTTATCCGATTTTGAAAGAATGTCCCCTTCCGTTTTGTGCCTGGTAAACACGGAAGAATAATTCGCAGAGATGTATTTATAACGCGCGTCCGCAACCACCGCTTCCAAGTCCGCGCCGAACGTATCGTCCGCAAAGGTCGCTTTGAACGCGTCTACCATGGGAATGAGTTCGGCGTGAGCTTCCGCTTCAAGTTCGTCCATTTCGGTCAGTTTTACCGCATGGAAAATGGGGTTATCCACCTTCTGCCCTTTCAGGGCAATGGAAACGTCGCGTACGAGATGAGCAATCGAGGAATCTTTCAGGACGGTTTCACCCTCCCGTTTCTCTTTGGCGGTTTTGAGCGCTCTGTCCATCAACTCTTTTATGCCGCTGCCTTTGAGCGCAGAAATTTCCACAACGGGCAGCCCGATTTTCTCTTCCAGCGCCTTTGCGTCAATTTTATCGCCGTTCCGCTCTACCGCGTCCATCATGTTAAGCGCAACGACGACGGGAACGTCTATTTCCATAATCTGCGTCGTCAGATACAGATTACGCTCCAGGTTGGTTGCGTCTACGATGTTAATCACGCAATCGGGTTTTTCGTCGAGAATAAAGTTGCGCGAAACCACTTCTTCGGGCGTATAGGGAGAGAGCGAATAAATACCGGGAAGGTCTACGATTTTTACGGGTTCGTCGCCGCGCTTATAAGTCCCCTCGCGCTTTTCTACCGTAACGCCGGGCCAGTTGCCGACGTACGCCGTAGAGCCAGTCAAATGGTTAAAAAGCGTTGTTTTTCCGCAGTTGGGGTTGCCCGCCAAAGCAAACTTTTTCATGCGCGAGCCTCCATGACCACGCACGCCGCTTCCGTTTTGCGGAGCGTAAGTTCATATCCTCTGATAGTAATTTCAATCGGGTCGCCGAGCGGCGCTTTCTTCCGAAGCAAAATTTCCGCTCCGGGCGTTACGCCCATATCGAACAGTCTGCGTCTGATTTTTCCTTCGCCCGAAACGGTTTTTACAATCCCCTTTTCACCGACCGAGAATTCGCTTAACATTTTTTCCATACCGTTATTTCAACCCTCCGTTTTCGTTCCAAATATTTAAGCGACGTAAATATGCGCCGCAATTTGCCTGTCAAATGCCAACCGCCCTTCTTTTACAATGCACACGCTGCTTCCGCCGCCCGACGAAAGTACGGTGATTTTAGAGCCGACGATAACACCCAGATTCGCAAGGTGCTTTTTCGTTTTCTCGTCCGCAACGATTTTTATAATTTTCATTTCCCGCCCCTCAGGCGCAAGAACCAGCGGCATACCCTTTATCCTCCGCAAGTTCGCAGTTGCGAACTTGCTTTCAAAAAATATGTTCGCCTTGGCGAACTACGGTGATATTTTATCACTTGAAAAAGTGGCTGTCAACTGTTTTGATGCAAATTTTACAAAAAAAGTTCGCAATTGCGAACTTTTTTCTTCCATTATTAAATTTTATTCTCTTAATCAACGAACTTTATTTTTATGGAGCCGCAAGCGGCGTTTGCGGTAAGGGTTTTATCGCCCTCCTGCGTATCGGAAAGATTGCAGGAACCCAACTGTGTTTTTGCCTGAATGCGGTATTCGGACTGCACGCCGACGATACTGCCGTTAATCGCGCCGTTGCTCACTTTCAGCGAAATATCGTGCGCCGAAAT
Source organism: uncultured Clostridia bacterium (assembly GCA_947087265.1). GTDB lineage: Bacteria > Bacillota > Clostridia > Christensenellales > Borkfalkiaceae > Gallimonas. The sequence continues at coordinate 3,608 of CAMUBY010000011.1, read as the reverse complement.
TCTCGTGAACGCAATTTCGCCGTTATCCGTATTGGCGCTGAGCGAGTGCGCCGTCACTTCGCTGAATTTCACGGCGCCGTTATCGGTATTTGCCGACAAAGTATTTAAGGTACAATTCTGCACGGAAAGCAAGCCGTTATTTGTGGTGAGCGTAACGTCTCCGAGCGTTATATCCTGCATTTTCAGCGCACCGTTTTTCACGGATACGGAGAGCGCGCCCATATATGATTGCGGCAGATACAGCACCGCTTTGTTCACGTCGCTCATTACCGTGGAGAAAAACACACCGCGTTTCCAGACCTCGCGCAGATAAGATTTCGCGCTGTGATTCCACTCCCCCGAGTCGAGCGTAAGCACGCCGTTTTCAAACGCATACGTTTTGGGGAGTTCCTCGCAATCGTAGTAAGTAAGCGTTGCTTCCGTTTCCTGCGTAGGCATAATATTCAAAGAAAGATTATCCGATTCGATTTGAAGCGTGCTCAATTCTTCCAGAGAAACCGTCTGCGTCTTTTCGGCAAAGTCACCCACAACCGCGAGATTTTTCCAATTCCAACCGAGTTTTCCGAATCCGAAGGCGCCCGACGCGCCGCCTGCGATGACAAGCGCTATCCCGACGCACGCCGTAATAATCGCGCGTTTATGCCCTCGCTCCGCGCGGACGTTTTGCGAAGCGCGTCCGCCGCGCAACAGCCAACCCGAAAACCTGCAAAAACCGCGCCCGACGGGAGCAACCAGCAATCCGCACAGAAGCGATAACCCGAGCAGAACAATTCCTGCGCCGATTTGAGTTGCAGCGATTGCGCCGTGCGAGGCAATGAGCCCGAAGGACATTGCAATGCAAAAAATGCCCGACGCAAAGAATGCTACCACTAATATAACGGTTGCAATCACCAACGAAACCCCTACGATGAGCGCCGCAAGACCGAGCACAAACAGCACGATATAAAAGGGAATTAACAATATCGTGACGAGCGGACTTCTGCCTTTCTTTTCCCGATACGGTTTTTCGCTGCGTGCGTCTTCGTAATCGTCTGTTTCTTCCAAACGGACGCGTTTCCGTTTCGGTCGACGCGGCGCATAATCTTCGTAAGAGTCTTCGTAAATTCCGCCAACTATCCCCTCGTTTGCGTTAAAATATTCTCTTGCCACCTGTTCGGGCGGCTCTAAACCGTCAAACACTTCTTTCTGCGTTTTTCCGCGCTCGAACGATTCGTCTATCATTTCCGAATAATAATCGATGAGTTTGTCTTTTTCCCGTTCGGGAATGCCTTTTAGCGCCTTCCGAAGTCTGCGGATATACTTTTTCTTTGTCATTCGTCGTCTCCTTGAATAAACGAATTGATTTTTTGAAGTTCGCGCCATTCACGCGAAAATTCTTCCAAACGTTTCATGCCGAGCCTTGTAATGCGGTAGTATCTTCGCAATCTTCCGCCGTGTTCGCGCGTATAGGTTACGAGCATTCCGCCGACTTCCAGCCGTTTCAGAATGGGGTACAGCGTGGATTCCGAAATTTCAACCACTTCGGAAAGGTCGGCAACTATCTGGTATCCGTAAGAATCTCCCCTTTTCAGGAGAGCCAAAACGCATACGTCCAGCAAACCTTTTTTAATCTGTATATCCATGCGATACCCCTCTTTGCATAATACTATACATTGCATAGTATAAATTGTCAAGCATTTTTTGCAATTTTTTTAATTTTTTTTGAATTGCAGATAATAGTAGAAAACAGTTGAAAAGGAAGGTGCATGATGAATGGAATCCCGACGCATATCGGAATTATTCCGGACGGAAACAGGAGATGGGCGGTCAGTCACGGATATCAAAAGAAGGACGGCTATAAGCACGGATTGGAACCCGCTTTGCGCTTGTTGCGTGCCGCCCGAAATCACGGCGTAAAGGAATTGACCTATTACGGGTTTACGGCGGACAACTGCAAACGCCCCAAAGAGCAGGTGGAAGCGTTCTCCGAAGCGTGCGAACAAGCCGCCGACATCATCAAACGGGAAGGCGCGGCGTTGAACGTCGTGGGGAATATCCAATCGCCCTGTTTTCCGAAATCCCTTCTCCCCTACACATACAGGCGCACCGAGGGCAACAAAATGCGCGTGAATCTGCTTGTAAACTACGGCTGGGAATGGGATATGAAAAACGGCTGGGCGTCGCACGATATCCCGAGAATGGAACTCATTATCCGTTGGGGCGGAATGAACCGTCTTTCGGGTTTTTTGCCCATACAGTCTGTTTATTCCGATATTTATATTGTAAACGATTTATGGCCCGACTTTCGGGAAGAGCAGTTTGAAAACGCGCTGAAATGGTACCGCAAACAAGACGTTACGTTAGGCGGTTGAATGGACGCGTGAGCATACTTGCAACTAACAATCAACCAAAATACCGCAAGCTTTATTTCGGCTTGCATATTCATAACAACAATATTGATTACCTTATCCAAAAGGATAATCGATAAATTATCCTTACAAAATTTATTATTATTTGCTATAATAAAAATGAAATTTGAAATTTTTATTAAATAAGCAGAAAATGAGATAAATCATACGAATTTAAAGGTTCAACCTATAATTATGACGCAGTATATGAACTGGGCGATGAAAAAAAGAGACTCGCAATTCAAGGAAAGGTTGAGAGTAAAAAAGACTTTGATTATATCAATAACCTCTTAAACGATGAAACAAAATCTTTTCGAATACTTGATGTAGGCTGTTCAACCGTATCCGTTACAAACAAAGTTTTTAAGGGATTTGGTAAACGAGTTTTTGTTCTCGGCGTCGATAAATTCGAAACTTGCGTAGAAGACTTTAATCGTTTCACTCCCGAAAATATGAGTGCAGAGATATTAAATTTTGAAGACATTGATTGGGAAGAACGACTTCGCAAAATTATGAATCAGCATCAAATAATTAAGTTTGATCTTATTTACTGTTCTTTGTCGCTTCATCATATGTCTAATAGTGCAAGCGTTGTAAAAAATTTGTGGAAATTCCTTTCAGACGGCGGCTATATCTACATACGCACTTGCGACGACGCATTAAAATTAGCATATCCGGGAGAAGAATATATTCTATGCTTTATCGGGCAAAATATAAAAATATTTGTATCAAATCATTTTTGATTGATACAAGTTATAAAGATATAGACGAAAGGTATGCATTGTTCTATTCTGCTTTTGTTTGGAGAAAAAATTACTTCAAGAAAAAATTGGAAAAAACAAAAAGCAAACAAGAAATTGAATTGAGTTTGAAAGAATACAACGACATTATGAGCATGTTGGATAAAATAGAAAATCTATTTATGGATTCTTCGTTTTATTTCGGCTATTATGTAACTATTGCAATTGGACAAAAACATAGCCTTTTAGAATTATAACAAACATTAAAATTGTGCATTTTTATACAGAATCATCATTTCTTTAGCCGACACACAATGCCGCAAATAACAACTGACAATAGCTCTCATTTCTTTTATAAAGTAAAACGCCGTATTTTTTAGAAAACACAAAATACGGCGTTCTTTGGTGTTCCCGGCGAGAATCGAACTCACAACTAACCCTTAGGAGGGGTTTGTTATATCCATTTAACTACGGAAACTTG
>CAMUBY010000010.1 GCA_947087265.1 uncultured Clostridia bacterium | reverse complement strand
GAGCACTTGACTTTTAATCAAGGTGTCCCGAGTTCGAATCTCGGATGGACCACCAAGCCGCGTTTTACGCGGCAAATTTGCACCTTTAGCTCAGTTGGTAGAGCAAATGACTCTTAATCATTGGGCCCAGAGTTCGAGTCTCTGAAGGTGCACCAAAAAAACGAGGTAAGAATGCATATTTTTACCCCGTTTTTCTTTTGTTTTGTTCGTTTTTTGCGTATATTTGCTTATCTTATACATTTTACGAATTTCACGAAAACCCGCCAAAAAAAGTATTTTCCCCAATTTTCCCCAAAAACTAAAATATCGTTTCTGCCCCTCTTGCGTTTCCGCAAGAGGTTTTTTCTTTTATATAATTTTAATGATAAAAAAACAGTGCGGTTGAATGCAACCGCACTGCCCTTTTTCTATGCTATTTTTTTAGCATTCTTTCAGAGGAAATCAGTTCCACTGTACGTTGGAAATCGTAATCGTACCGCCTGTTGTTTTGGAAGTATCGATTTCAACATAGAAGTAACTGTCGTTCAGCGTCAAGGATTGTTGAACGCCTGCCGCAAGCGTAACGTTGCTCGTAACTTCTTCAGCAAATCCAACTTTTGCATTCATTTCGGAAGACGCTTCAATATCAAACGAAACACTACTTGCGCCGCTAGTATTCTTGTACTTAATCTGCAAACCGAACGCGCAGTTGCCCGTCGCCGTGAAGGTAATCGTTACAGTGTTGTTTTCATATTTTGCCGAACTTACATCAACATTGCCGCCCAGATTCCATGATTGTTGAACTGCCCACAAACCGAATTTATCAGTGTATTGGTCTTGGTGGCTATCATCTGCCGTTAAACCCAAATCGTAAGATACGCCGCCTTCGTTGACAACCGTATACGATACTGCCTCAGACCAAGCAGAATCTGCATAACCTGCGATTGCTTTCGCCATGAGTTTCACTTGATATTCCCCGCTTTCTACAACAGATACATCAAGTTTTTCACCGTTTGCGACGGGTACGGAAGCAACGACTTTATCCTCCTTGAAGAACCCTGCGACATAACTTGCTACGCCTGCTTCGTTGGTATCGTTAATGGTAACCGTACCGTCTTCCGCGATTGCAATCGTGGGAGCGGTAAGCGCAACATTCGTGTATTCTGCCCAAGCGACGTTCGAAATTGTGAAGGAGCCTGCTTCCACAGCGTTCGGGTCAACACCGAACTGCAATGCGAAAGAAGCCGCGTTATTCGCCTCGGTGTAGTAAACCGTGATATTGTTATCACCAGCCACAAGGTCGAGCACGGTACCCTTTAAGGTAACTTTGCACGCTACGGAAGAATTGATTTTTGCCGTGAGTTTATAGAGTTGACCTTCTTTCAATTCAGAGTTCTTGTAGAACAACTGAGCGCCGTACCAAAGTTTCGTATTATTCGTATAGGAAATAGCAAGCGTTTCTTCGTTTGTACCCGTGGTAACTGTCAAGGTTCTTGCAGTAAACGTAGGACCGTCCGACCAAAGCAGCCAAGTATCGGGGATATCAATTGAGTTGCTTGCATCTCCCCACTGACCCGTTTCCGAACCGTTTGCAATTTCCGTGGTTGTGAAACCGTAAGAAATTTCATAGCCCGTCGTGATTGCCGCCGTCCATTCCGAATGCGTATAAGCCGCTTTAGAAGGAACTGCGCGGACTTTCAACGAATAGGTACCGTCTTTAATGGTTTTATCGTTGAAGTTGCCCTGTGCGTCGATTGCAGCCGTACCGATGAGTTTATCATCTGCGTCGAAGAAACCGACTTCATAGCCGCTCACGTTTGCTTCGTCGTTTTCGTTATCTGTCACCGTAACGACGGGGTCATTATCGCCCTCTTTCGCATAGGAAGCCGAAGGCGTCTTCAATGCTTCGGGAACGAATTCTTCAACTACTACGTTCGAGAACACAAATACGAACTCGTCGTTTTCATTGTCGCTATCGAGTACGAAATCAACGGGAGGATTTGCTCCGTTCACACCGAACTGAATGCTGATGGTTGCGCCTGCGGGGTTCTTAATGAAAAGTTCGATTTCGTTATCGCCCTTTTCTAATTTCACTTTCGTGCCCGTGATGGTGATATGACCAGCGTGGCTTGCGTTGATATTCATGGTAATCTTCAAATCAGCGCCCGTTGCATATGCGTCATACTTACGGAACATCTGTGTACTCCAGAATGCCCTGCCGAGGTTTTTACTCTTTAATGTGACAACGCCCGTGTCATAGGTAGGCGTTTCGGAAACGCTGCCGCCGTCTACGCAGAAATATACCCATCTGCCGCCGGTAGCGCCGGACTCACTAGCGTGAGCCAATTCATAAGCTACATTTGTATTATTCACTTCATAGGTAATTTCCGTATTCAGTGCAGACCATTCGGAATCGGTATAGCCTGCGTTTGCAAGCGCTCTCACTTTCACAAAGTAGGTACCGTTGGGCTCAACTGCAGAAGTATCGAGTTTGCCGCCGCTCTTCGAGAAATTCTGCGAATAAGTGGGAACCGTAGCCGTTTGACTTGCAAACAAACCGATTTGGTAAGCGCGAACACTGCCTGCTACCGTATTAGCTTCGTCGGTAATACTGATTTCGCCCTCAGTTCCGAGTTGGAATGTAGGCGTTTCAAGAGCCGCCGTGGTGTGGTCTTCCCAAACTAAATCGGAAAGGGTAACGTTTGCACCGCTGATTAACGTTGCACCGCCTGCGAACCTAATGAACATATCGTTGCTGCCGCTCATTTGCTGATAGTAAACGACGAAGTCATTTTCGCCCTCTTCAACTGTTACCGCGGTATCAAAAATGGTAATTTGAATTGGAGTATTGGCAGGCAATTTTTCTTCATCTGTTCTTTGAACGTCTTCAAGAGTAATTTTACCCGTCACTTTTTTCCAGCCTGCCGTGGTTCCGTTGGGAGCAACGTGACCAAGTTGGATATCGTCGATATACCAGTTGCCGTTGCCGTTAAAAGCGTAATGCACTTCATTGTTGAGGTAGTAGTGCTCGGTGACGATGGTTGACCGATTGTCAGCCTCATTGGTATAATACCACCACTGACCTGCACCGCGGGATTCGGGTGTAATTTCCTGATAGTCGCCTGCCGCATTTACCGTGAGAGGAATGCTTGCTTTTACGCCCGAAGAGGTGGTAACTTGAATGTTCGTTTCGCCGGGAAGAACGCCCGTAACCACGCCGCCCGATACGGTAGCAATCTCTTCGTCTTCCGAAGACCAGGTTACAGAGCTGTTATCGCTCGTTTCAACGGTGAGCGTAATGTTTTGCAACATATCTACCGAAGCTTCGGTAACAGCCGTACCGTCTTGCTTAAACGTTACGCCGACAGCCGTAATGGAAATGGAAGCCGACCCTCCCCCTTTCTTTGCGCTAGCCGTAATGTTTGCCGTGCCGGCAGCAACTGCAGTTACTCTGCCGTTTTCGTTTACAGTTACGACGGTTTCTGCGTCAGAAGACCATTCGATATCCGAACCGTTCGACGCAGTTGCCGAAAGGCTCTGGCTCTGCCCGACAGCAAGCGTTAATGCCGTGCCCTGTCTGATTTCTACCGTCGATTTTCCGCCGCCGCAAGCCGTCAATACGCCGATTGACATTGCAAGCGCGAGAACGAAAGACAACAGTAAGAAAACTCTCTTTCTCATCTTTTTTCCTCCAAAAAATTTTTATAAACAACGGGCTTTGCCCGAATGTTCCGAATTTTCCGCACCCTTTCAGTTTTTTACTTCTTTTCAAATACGCGAACGTAATCTACATACATGATTGCCTGTTGGAAACTTGCGGGGGGTTCTTTATAACCGTCGTACATACCGCCCACAGCGAGATTTAACAGAATATAGTAAGGCTTATCGAAAGGCGCAGACATGGTAGAACCGTTGTTCGCTGCCGCAGAAGTCCACCAAAGCGCGCTCTTAACGATGCAGACCACCTTTCCGTCGATAATCCAGGCAATATAATCTTTCGTCCACTCTACCCCGTAGGTGTGCCAATCTTCCGTTGTGCCCGACACCGTAACCGTTGAAGGCAATGTGCCGTACTGCGCTATGATATCTTCATCGTTATGGCTGTTCTTATTATTCAAACCGCTTCCTGCCATATCGTGAATGTTCCAATCAGGTCCCCCGAAGTGGAGAGTGGTATCGATTACGTTTTTCAGCCTGCCCTTAGCTTCCATAATATCGAGTTCGCCGTTTGCAGGCCACCCGCCGTATTCGTTATTGGTAGAAGAATGGTCGGGCGGCTGAGGAAGCATCCAGAACGCAGGCCACATTCCTTCGATGGCAGGCGTCTTCATGCGCGCTTCGATTCTGCCGAACGTTACCGAGTATTTATCGCGCGTGGTAATACGTGCGGAAGAGAAAGTTCTACCCCTATCCATATTCTCGCGTTTTGCGATAATCTGCAATGCGCCGTCAGAAACTCTGACGTTCGCGCCGTCCGTATAATACTGCATTTCGTTGTTGCCCCAGAACTCGGGACCTAAATTACCGTAATAGTTATCCTGAACGCCCGTCTGGTAGCCCCACTTCGACATATCGAGGGAGGTGCCGTTAAACTCGTCACTCCATACAAGTTCGTAACCGTCGCCCGTTTCTATATCGGGATTGACCGTTACCGAGCATGTAACAGAGCCTGCCGTTTCACTGGTTGCCGTAATGATAGCATTACCGCTGTTAATGCCTTTGACTACGCCGTTTTGCGTAACCGAAGCAATGTTCGCGTCACTCGAGGACCAGGTGATTTTAGACTGGTCGTCGGTCGTTGCCGTGAGCGTGAACGATTCTTTTTCCTTAATGGTCTTGCTCTCAAAATCAATCTTAATAGAAGGCTTTACCGTAACAGTACAGGAGGCAGTGCCTGCCGTTTGGCTGGTTGCCGTGATTGTGGTGGAGCCGAAGCCCACGCCCGTTACCGTACCCTGCGCGGAAACCGTTGCAATCTTTTCATCGCCCGAAGCCCAGGTGACGGACGAATTATCCGACACTTTTGCCGTGAGTGCCGTTTTTCCGCCTTTTTTCAGCGTTACCGCACTCGGCGTTACCGTAATCGTTGCAGGATTTGTGGGCTTATCGGGGTCGTCGGGGTTATCGGGACCGGGGTCGGGGTTCTGCGAATCGGCTTTCTTTACCGTAACTTCGCAGGTGGCCGATTTCTTGCCGTCGGTTGCCGTAATTTTGGTTGTACCTTCGGCAACTGCCGTTACCTCGCCTGCTTCCACCCAGGCAATGTTATCATTATCCGAATACCAACTGATGGCGCGACCTTCCGAAGAAGTAGCCGTAAGCGTTACGCTCTCCCCCACTTTTAATTCTGCAGTTGCCTGACTGATTGTTACTTCGTCCTCTTTTGAAGAGCCGAAAATATCCGATAAATCGCATCCGCTTGCCAACACCATAATAACCGCAGCCATCATGACGCAAGCCGCTTTTACCATTCTGTTCAAAAATGTTTTGTTTTGATTTTGTACGGTCATTCTTTTACCTTCTCCAATGAAATAAATGTTTGCAATTGTACTGGTCTGTATACGAAAAAGCAACCTGAAATATTTTTTCTCCACTCTTTATTGTATTACAAAAATTTATAATGTCAATAATATTTTTGAAATTTTTTTCAATTTTCGTTAAAATTCTTCAAATAACAATGTTCAATTTGCAAAATAATCACTAAAAGTATAATCGCTTTACAATATTTTGAAAATTGATTATTTATTATCTTCCGAAGCGCTGTTTTGGGACAACTTGTGATTGATTTTAGGCATTTTTGATGGTTTAAACTTCTCGAAAAAGCGCAGTTCTCACTCTGCCAGTTTTAATACATAAAAGAATACGGGCGGAAAACCGTCCGTATTCTTTTCATATCAACGAATTATTTTTTCGTCTTGTAGTAACCGTCGCTATCGCCGCAACCGGTAATTTTGACCTCTACGTTTACAGGTTGCTGAGGCTTCTCAATCTCAACAGGCTGGGGTTGAGGCACTGCCACATATTGAACCTGAGGTTGCGGTTGAGGCATTGCTACATACTGCACAGGTGCAACCTGAGGTCTGACGACAGGTGTGGGAACAGGTGCAGGCTGAGATACCACAATTCGCTGCGTTGTCGTTGTATCATCTTTTCTATTTCTTAAAAGGAGAAGTAAAAGAATAATAAATTCGATGATTGCAAGCAACAGGAAGATAATGAACAGTATCAGCCAAATAGTGCTGGGCCCGTTGCTCTCGCGATAGACGCTAAGCGTAATTGTTCTTACAGCATCCGGATTATCAACCGACGCTGCCGTTTTATTGACGCCCTGACCCTGCACTTTCTCAAATAAGCAGATTGTAACGGTGTTCATGCCGACCTTCAACTCATCTGCGCCCTCAACAACGCAGGTGTACAAACTCTTATCCCAGTTCAAATATTGAACGGTAAGTTTGGTAACGTCGTTTCCGACTTTATACGAATAATTCGTAACTTCAGCTTTGTATTCATTGGTAAATTCAGGAATTTCCTTAATTACAGGACTGGGAGACAGCGAAGGCTCGTCACGGTAAACAATGACCGCAATGGTTTTACTCGTTGCCTGATCGCTTGCAAGAATGGTGATGATTACCACGTTAATGCCATAAGCGAGGTGTAAATTCTCGTTTTCTTTGCCGTTATCGTTCTTTAATACGTCACCGTAGAAAATCTGATATGTAGCAGGCGCAACCAATTCTCCTTGGTCTTCCAGAATAATTTCCACCGTCAGCGTTGAGACGTTGTAAGGCACATGATAAGGGCTGCCGTAAACAAGTTTGGAATCGCTGTACTGCTCGTATTCGCTGTTGAAACTTACAGGGTTGTATTGCGTAGTGATTTCAAGAATTCTGATGCCTGCATTCGTGTTATCGGAAAGCGCGGGCTTACGAGTAAGATGCAAGGTGTAAGAAACAATCTTGCCGTATTTCGGAATTATCGAAATCTGTACTTCCGCATGCGCGGTGTTCCCGAACAACTCTGCTACGGTAAACTGACCAATCACCGTATATTGGTCTTCAATCGATTCGATACGAACCGAAGACTGGTCGGAATTCGCGCGCGCTTCGATATTTACAAGCGTATCCGCATTCTCAATCGTAACGTAAAAATCTTTTACACCGCGAACAGAATTCTCGTTTTTGCCGTTAACCGCCTTACCTGCCTCATCGTAAAGCTGATAATTGCCGACAGTGAGGTAGCTCAGATAAGCCTCTTCGGAAGAACGAATAACCTGCAAATTGTACGTCTTCGTATCGGTTGCGGTTTCAACAATAATCGTTACCAATACTTCTTCCCCGATATTTGCCAAATAAATATTATCCATGGCAATACCGACGTTGTGTGTATCTCTATCGACGCCGTTCAATTTAATTTTAATGTTAGCGTTGGGGTCTGCCGAAATCGCCGTTAATCTGGGGTGGTCGGACGTACTGGGTACGTAAACTTTGTAAGTCAAAGTATACGGGTCAAAATCATCGATTAACGTGCCGTAACTGCTGCTACCGTCGTCTTCGGTCTTGATATAGATTTTATCAAGATACGCATCGCCCACTCCGATAGGAGGATTCGTAGAATTCTCGCTGACTATTACGGTATACTCAGTTTGGGAACCGTCTTCCGCAGTAACGGTAACCGTAACCGTTTTGGTGCCGTCGCCGTTATCAGTAATATTGACATCCGTCGTTGCGTTCTCGTCACTGGGAATCGGATTTACCTGAATATCGTTAATATCGTCCACTTTTGCCGTATAGTCCGGCGTATTGGGATTGAACGACGGGCTGAGCGGAGCGGGATTACCGCCGGACGTAATCGTCATACCGCCCAAAGTGCTGTCGCTGCCGGGCGTAGGCGTAGTGCCGCCCGAACTTGCACGCGTCACTTTCAGCGTGTAAGCCGTACCGTTTGCGTTTGTGTCGCTCACGCCGCGCACAGTAAGCGTATTCAAGCCTTCCAACAAAGAATATTGCAACGTGTAGACTTTACCCGTATGCGTGTTGCTCGTAGGCGTTTTGCCGGAAGTCGTCAACGTTTCGTGGGTGCCTTCTAAGGTGACGGTGAGCGTTACGTTAGAAACCGTATTTGCTACATTTACATTATAAGTAGACGTTGCCTTATCGAACGTAAAACCCGTAAGAGCAGGCGAAGCCGTAATGTTCGTAATACCGTTCAACTGTTCTTTCAGGTTGATGGTATACGTATACGACTTGCTTGACGAAGTACCTTGCACTTTAACCGTGAAGGTATTTTCGCCGTAAGCAAGTTTACCTACAAATACATTTGCCGCGGAGCCTGCCGCAAGTCCGGTGCCAGCACTAGCCGTTGCGCCCGTAGGAACGGTAGCACGGAAGTAGACATTACTGTTTACCGCATGCTCGCTCAGTTTCCAGTTAACGCTACCGCCAGCCGCAACCGTAGAATAACCCGAAGTTGCGCTTGTGTAGGAGAGTTCCAAAGACGTAAGCGTAGGCTCTACCGGGTCGGTAGGACCGGGGTCTTCGCCACCACCATCGCCGAGCATAAAAGTAGGAGAAACAACGGAATAATTGCCGTTCTGCGAAGTATCGTTTGTCTGATCGGCAGCATTCCCCACGGGAACTGTTGTAACGGAACTCTTCTCTTGGGGAGAAAGCCCGAATGTAAAAGTAGACGAGCCCGTATAAGATTCGCTAACCTTTAACACGACTTCAAATTTACAGTCTACATCGGTGGTCATTTCGCCCGTAACACCCTTCGAGAACATAAAGAACAAGCCCCGCTTTTTGGTTGTCATCTGGAACCTATCGATAATTGTAGGAGGTCCGTATGAACCAAACGGCATGGAAAAATCACCGCTCTCCGCCGCAATTTGCGAAGGCAATTTGTTAGACTGCATAGATAGCGCCGCGCAGAGGTCGGTGTCGGTAGTACCGTCTGTCTTTAAGGGTACCAAAGTGGTCTGCATTGCGTACCACCAGTGGTCCGCGCCATTTGCGTTGGATAATGTAATTGACAGAGTAACGGTGTCGCCTGCGCTTAAGCTTGTTTTATCCGCCGTGATTGTCATAACAGTGGGAGTACTACCTGCCGCCTCGGAAGTTGCAGGTGACGACTTATGCGGACGGAAGAGCATAATGCCGCTGACAGTAATACAGCACGCCAAAAGGATTGCAACAAGAATTGCAATGATTTTTCCTCTTTTGCTGATGGTCTTGTTATTGCTTTTCATAACTGAGTTCCTTGTTGAAGGTAATTCGTTTTTTTTTGGTTCATTTAATACTTAAATTAAGATATTGCATTCTTGCGAAGGAAGTTTTCTACTGACAAACCTGCATTTCCTGCAATAATAGAATTGACGTTTGCAGCATCGATTGTAGAAATATCTCCGTTATTTGCCACATACGCCGCAAGCCGAACTTCGGTCTCATCAAACGTAATGCCCTGATTTCCGACGATGTAAGCGTTGATGTCTGCAGTGTCCAAAGACGTAATTTCGCCGTCGCCGTTTACATCGCAAAGTACGGAAACATAAATGACATCTGCCGAAGCGCCACTGCCGTAAACGATTTTCCAACTTGTGCAAATAAGTTCATCCGCATAACCGGAAACGATACCGCCGTTTGCACCGTCGTACATTAACGTACCTTCTTTATCGTACACACAAATTTTGGCCACCTGAGAAAGCGAAAAGTTGTTGACCAAATCGTTCAGCGTAAGTTCCTCTTCTGCATTGATTTCGCCCAAAACATAGCGGTCTAAATGTCTGTCGTCTACTCCGTGCGTCCAACCAAGTTCTTCATACGTTCTACGGTAAAAGACTGTTTCGCCGTAATCATCGGTTTCTTCTTTCAAAGCAACTAACGCAAATTCAGAGTTTTCATCCAACTTGAAACCGTCGAATTTATCCAACACCAATGTGTATTCTTTGGTATTGCCTGCCGAAGCGGTAACTTTAATGACATATTCGCCAAGTTCGTAAACCGTATCGGGGTCATATTCTGCGAATTCACCCGTCGTACCGCCCGTAACCGGAGCGATTTCTATTTTTGCATTTTCATCAGTCGTGGTGATAGTAATTTTAGCCTGTGCAGGGTCATCACCGACGTAGTAATAATAATCTTTATTCTCTTCGCTCGCTTTGTCTTCGTTGTTGGGAATCTCTTCACCCGAAGTCTTGCCAACGACTAAGATTTCCTCAATGTTTGTATTGGTCGTCACAATCTCAAAGGTAATCTCGTAAGTTTTCTGCGTAGTGCCGTCTTGTGCGGTGAGTCTGAAACTAAGTTTCTCGCCGTTCGAAATGTTCTGCAAATAAAGCGTACCTTGATTGCTTACATTCGGGCCGCCGAGCATCGTGTAGTTGCCGTCCTTTACCGCAGTGAGCACGGTAGAAATGCCATAATCGGTTGCAAGTGTCGGGGAAACTTCCGTAGAAGTGGTTCCTTCGGGAACGTAAGCGGTGTAAGCGAACGTATCGGGGTCAAATACACCCGAATCGCCAAGGTTCAAATGACACTTTGTAATGCTGGAATCCGAGAAACCCGTGGAATCTGCTTTTAAGTCGCTAAGTCTTGCATATGTAAATGTAAGTTTTACGGTATAGATTTTTACGTTTGCTGTGTTGCCGTCTTCGGGAATTGCCTGTATGTAAAGATATCTGTTCGTGCCCGATACGGTAATATCAACCCCGTCTTCAGTAAGCACAGTAGGTACTCCGGGAGCAATGGTCTGCGAGGTAGTTGCACCCGCTTTTACGGTTGCGCCCTCGCTACCGGCTTTCATGGTGGGATAATAAACCTTCAAATCCAAATCGTCGGTATCAGGAAGTGTGAGTTCATAGAGACCACTCACAAAATCGGCAGATTGAATCGTAAAAGTCTGCACGTCAGGATTGCCTTCTGTATCTTTGATATCCACGTCAATTTGAATCGAATCGATTTCCGCCTCTGTGTTTGCTTCTCTCGTTGAGAATTCTAACAGGTTGGAAGCGTACTTACTTTCCTGACTTCTGTAATCGGTTTGGTTCGAAGCCTGAGATTCAGACGGAATAACCGTTATAAAGTTATTTGTATACGCAGGGCTCAAACCGAATGTAAGGTTTTCCAACGTATCAATAGGCGTGCTTTCAGATAATTTGAACGTCAGTTCAAACGAGCAATCTGTATTCGTACTCATAACACCGGTTACACCCTTTGACAACATGAAAAAGATACCCGTCTCTTTTTGCTTGCTCGTACTGTCATAAGAGGAAAGTCTGTCTATAACAGTAGGTGAATAAGTACTAAAAGGCATTGACCAATCGCCCTGTTCCGCCGCAAGTTGCACAGGCGTCTTGAAAGATTCAAGCGAGAGGTATTGTGCAACGGTAAAGTCGACTGCAGTACCGTCTGTCGTTAAAGGTGCTATTGTCGTTTGCATTGCGTACCAAATTACAGCCGAAGGCGCAGAGAAGGTTGCCGTTACCTTAAAAGTGCCACCAGGCGTTACACTTGTCACGTCTGAAGTTAATTTTAACTTTGCAGGCGTGGTAAGCGTGTCCGGGTCAGTAGAAGCAAGGTTAGAAGCGTTGCTGTTTGCGTTCTTGTTGAGGTTGAGCGCAAGCAATATACCGCTGACCAGTGCAATGCAGCCAAAGAATGCCGCAAGGCAGGTTGAAAGAATTACTTTCCTTTTCGTACTTTTCATTTTTTTCTCCTTTTTTTGTTATTACTCAACCTTTTAGGGGGAGTTTCCTCCCCCGTTCGGGTTGATGAAACTTTACGTGATTTGATAGAAGAACATATCTATCAAAAGGTTGCCAGCAATGACAGCATTTACATTTGCCGCATCGAGCGCGGAAACGGAGCCGTTGTTTGCAATAAGTGCTGCTAATAAATACTCATCCAAATCAAAATTCGGGAACTGAGAAGAAGCAACAAATGTGTTCATGTCCGAAGCATCCACCGTCGTAACTTCGCCGTCGCCGTTTACGTCGCCGAGAATGGAGAGGTAAAGCGTATCGATTGCTTCACCGCCGAGCATCAATTCCACTTTCGCGCCCGTACCGACGTATGCAAATTCGTCTAACAAGCTACCGCAATCGTAGAGCACTGTGCCGTCTGCGGCGGTAATCTTAATGTTATTGATTTGCGAAGCGTCGATATTAGCAAGGAAGTCGTTCACCAGCGTTTCGGGAAGAATCTGACCGAGCACAACACGTTCGCTGTTCGCGTCGTCTTCGCCGTGCTTCCAGCCGAGTTCCGCATAAGCTCTACGATAGAATTCTTCATCTTCCGTCTTTTCCAAATACAGGAACTGGTAGCCGCTTGTGTCGGTGAGTTTGAGGACTGCGTCGTCACGGATAATTGTGAGAATGCCGTATTCCTCTTCGTTAAGCTGAACTTCTGCAACGTAGTTGCCCGTTAAGCAACCGAGGCTCGTAAGATTTTCAATGATTATGCCAATCTTGTACTCGCCCAAGCCGATGTCGGGTCCTTCCAATCCGGGGATTACGCGCTCATCGGAAATACTTATGATATCTCCATCGCCGTTCCTCGTAATGCGGTAGAAGGCAGGAGAAAGGAACAGATTGTCAACATCGAAGATGTCTTCGATATTTGCGCCGACGTCTTGCCCAACGAGTTGGTTACAGGTAAGGGAGAACCAATCCGTCCAGGTCATTGTCTGGAACTTATCAAGAATCATATGACCCTCAGTGTCTAATTCAAGGAGCAACTGTACGTCTTTTGAAGTTGCGTACACCGTTACAGGACGAGGTACAATCTTGAAGTCGACTGTGGCACGCATTTCGCCCGTACCGCTGTCAGGGCTCTGTTGGAGAACGCTGATAGCGTAGTGCGATGCATCCGCGCCCGTCAATGTTACCGTTGCCGTATAGGAAACAATCGTTACATTGTTAGAAGCGTACTTCACGTTCACAGGTTCTTCACTGCAATTGAACTGAAGCGATACGTCATCCCCTGCCATTAAACCTTGAAGAGTGTAGGTCGGGTATTGAGCTTCACCTGTATATACAAGTTCCAAATCTCCCCAATTGATGGTGATTTCCTGCGCAATTTCCGTGTACGGATTCGTGCGGTCTGCAGGAAGTTTGTAGTCGTCTTCGTTCGCGCCTTCAAAGCCGTATGCTTCTGCAATGTGCATAACGGACGTTGCACTCGCCGAACCGGCAAATGTGCTGATTCCGTGTGCCGCTGCAGCCGTGCCCGCGAATTCTCTTACCAAAACGTCGCATTCGTCATCCGCATACTTGTTGCTTACAACCGCGCCAGGAAGTTCCGTATTCGGACCGTTGTAGATAACTTCGCAAGGGTCATCCCATTCAAGTTCCGCTTCAAGCTGTTCGATAACGTAATTGTACGTTAAGTTCGGGCAACCGATTAAGGTGTAGTTGCTATCGCTTACAAGCGTTGCCGTTGCGGTTGCAACTTCGCCGAGCCACGTCTTCGTTGCATGGGTTTCGCCCGTAACAATTACTTGAATCGACTTGCCTATGTCGGCAGGAAGAAGATTGTTAATCGTAGCATTCGGAGCCTGCATTTCGTTGTTATAAACGAATTCTTCATCTTCCCAATCAAGTTCTACAACTTTCTGCGTAATTGTGAAAGGAATATCTTCCACATTCTGACCGTTTACAAGCGTGTAGTTTTCGTTATCGAGCTCAAGCGCCGCCGCAAAATGACTGCCTGCATCGGTTGCGCCCTGTACTTGCGTAACGTTGCACACGTCGCCGGAAAGAACGTTCAAAACACGAACTTCAGGATATTGTTCTTCGCCGTTGTACTCGAACTCGAAGACGGAATCATCGCCGCCCCATACAAGAATTACAGGTCTGGGAAGTACGGTTACTACTACATCGAAGTCGCCGCCGTCGTAGTTCATAGTCGGAGCAACCGTGATGCGAATGGTTACGGTTCCGACTTTAGTGCCTTTCAGCGTGTTACCTGTCAACAGAGCCGAACCCGTATCACCGAGTGCGTGCGCAAGAGCGAAACTTACTGCTCCTTCGCCAAGGTTGCCCGTTTCTTCAAGGCTAATGGACGAACCGTAAACAACTTCATTCGTTTCCAATCCGATATTCGGTACGTACTTCTTGATTTCGAATATCTTCATGTCTGTAGCGCCCTGATAGTTGCCGGTTGCAGGAAGCATTACGCTTACTACCACTTTACCGCTTTGCGTACCGGTAATAACGTTGCCTTGCAAGGTTGCATCGCCGCCTGCCGCACTTACCGTGAACACCAATTGAGAACTGTTAATAGGAACGTTACTGGTTACCGTAAGAGGAAGGGCAACGCCCAAATACGCCTCATCCTGGTCGATACTGATTTCAACCACTTTCGGAGTAATCATAAATTCGGTTGTAATGTTCAAGGAATCAGGGTCGATAACGTAGTTAGGGTTCGCGCTCGACGCAGTTGCAGTGTAAACGCCTGCGTTAATCTGAGAACCGATGACGTCAATTTCGACCGTATCGCCGTTCACCACGCCGGTTACGACGTGAGCGACAGGCGTCTTTAACGTGCCGTCATACTCAAATTCGAGCGTATCTTCATCCCATTCAATCGTAATCGGACGAGGAAGAATCGTTACTTCTCTTTCTACTGTGAATGCACGGAAGTTTTCCGTTTCCGTAACCGAAATAGTTACCTTTACCGTACCAACACTGACAGGCGTCAGAATACCGCTGTTCGGCGTAATGGTTGCAGAACCCGTACCGTCTTCAACGGAGAACATAATCTGTCCGTTTTCCTCATTGCCGTTGACGACAAGTTGTAACGTGTCGCCGTAAATTACTGTATCGGAATCAAGAACAAGTTGAGGAATTCTCTTGCCGATGGTTATGATAGCCGTACATTCGGCAGCATGATAATTTTTCGTTTGCTCGATATACGCTTTCACTACAACTGTTCCAAGACCCGTAGGATTGAGGATATCTCCGTCAATCGTCGCCGAACCGGTACCGCCTTCCAACAACTCGTATCTGACAGCGCCGTTACCCAAATTACCGTCTAGCAAAAGTTGGAGAGGAATATGGTATTCAGCGTCCGTCGTTGTGATAACCGGATTAATTTCTGCACGTCCGATAGAATAGCTCGACGAAAGGTTGTCACCCGTCAATACATAATAGGTATCAGCCGAGTAATACTTGCCATAACGATAGATTCCTCCGTTCAAACCGACTGCACTTGCTACGTAAGAGCCGGCATCGACACCTGCGCCCTCGAATCTGACAGAGAATTTATCGCCAAGAGCTTGCGTATGAGTCGTAACCTCGGGTGCTTGAACTTGACCGTTATAGGTAAACTCTAACGTATCCCAATCAATTGTGAGCGGTCTTCTACCAACGTAGACGTATACATAAGCATCGCCTCCCACAAAGTTCGCATTTCCATTCCAGTTTATCCAAATTCGATAAGTTCCAACACCGTTTCCGACAAAGGTATTGTAATTCATCCAAGAGCCACCCCTGTCGTTATACGGTTCATTCATAATCTGATACGAATAAGGTACTACACCCGGAGCCCAATGCAACGACGTTCCTGTAGCGAAATAAGACGAGTCATAAGACAATCCTATCGACCAATGTGCTTTGGCAACGGATATTGTGACGATATTAGAATCCGCCTCATATGTGCGGTCTGTCTCGGCAACGTGAGCGCGGATTTGAACCGTACCTGCGCCACCGGGTGTAAACGTAACCGAGCCATCCTCGCCAAAGTTGAACGTACCAGAACCGTATACAACTTCGTAGGTTACTTCACCTTCACCAACGTTGCCTGCAAGATACACATCTACCGTTTGCAAATAAGTGATAGACGTACTGGAAACGGATAGAACTAAGTTCGGATGTCCTTTTACAATTTCGAAATCCGTTTCAAGAAGAGTATCGTCGACCCCGTCCAAGGTATAGTTAGCGCTGTCCGCACCCGTAAGTCCGGTAATCTTAGCCCTTTCGTCATCTGTGTAGAAGCCCAAATCCGTTTGATGTCCCGAATAGGTGAACGATACGTCGTCGCCTCCTACCTGGTTGACAATAGTTGCCGTAGGCGTTTGCGGTTCGCCGTTAAATTCGAGCGTTGTTTCGTTCCACTCAATTACAACGACGCGCTGTTTAATTACGAAATCCTGCGTAGGATGGTTGGTCATAGACTTGCTGCCGACAATCGTATAGTTAGGATTCGAAGTACCGTAAGCTGTTGCGGTATGGCTGCCTGCGTTGGTTGCACCGTGTACCAAGATTTCGCATTCGTCATCTCCGAAGAGGTCTACGGCAGGAAGCGCAACAGGAGCCTGTTCCGTTCCGTCATAGATGAATACGAGTTTGTCGTCCGCAGGGTCATTATCCCAAACGAATTCTAAGACATAAGGAGTAATGGTAACCAAAAGTTCTCTTGTCGTCTGTTCGTAGTGCGCGGTTTCATCGTAAACAACTTTTACTTTTACCGTACCTACGTGTACCGGCGTGAGAACGTTTCCGCTCAGAGTTGCGTCGCCGTCATCACCGGCAATATTGATAATTTGAACAAAAGTGTAACTTGCCGTTTCATCAAATCCGGTGAGGTCAAGCGTGAGCGTCGAACCGTAAACGACCGTATCTTCTGCCAACTCAAACGGCTGCCAACCCTTTTCAACGGTAAGTTCTACCGTAATGGTGACTTCATTCGTGTTGAGAACGCCTGCAATACCCATCGTCGAATCCACGTGAATTTGAAGCGTGAATGTACCAAGTTCCAAACCGCGAATCTTGTTACCGTCTACGAGTTCTGCAATCGTGCCGTCGCCGCTGATAATGGTATAGGTTACATCTCCTCCCGTAGGAGTACAAATAACCGAAAGTACCTCGCTGACTTCATGATAACGGATTGTGACGGGTTCCAGTTCGACCGTAGGAGTTGCCGTGAGAATTTCAAACGTGATACTGCTGTTTGCAGCAGTCGGGTCAACTCTGTAGTTAGAGTTGCTCAATCCCGCAACCGTTGCAACCCACGCGTCGTATGCGTCGGTCTGTGCACCGCTAACAATTACGTCGCAAGTATCGGTGCCAATCAAATTTCCTGCCGTCACCGTTGCGGTAGGTGCATGAAGTTCACCGTCGTACACAAACGAAGTTGTTGCATCCCAATCTACCGTTACAAGTTTGCGGTCAATGTTGTAAGCTACCGTAATATTGGTGCCGTTCACGACCGTGTAATTCGGGTTATCGACCTCAGTTGCAGTAGCAATCAAACCGACACCGGCGTTGATATGTCCGCTTACGGTGACGTTGACAACGTCCGAACCGACAAGATTGGTTACGGTTGCCGAAGGCTTCTGTTCGGTTCCGTCGTATTCGTAAGTGCCAATCGTCCATTCAAGTACCACGGGACGAGGCAATACCGATACCGTTACGTCAAACGTCTTTTCTGCAAACGTATCCGTTGCAGCGAGAGTTACGGTTACAATTACCGTACCGGCTCCCGTACCCAAAATCGAATCGGGAGTTACGAACTGTGCCGAACCTGTGCCGTCAACCATCGTATAGGTAACCGTTCTGTCTTCAGAGCCTTCACCGATGACATTCAAGTTAAGCGTATCGCCGTAATAGAATTCTGTCGTTTCCAGGCTGATATCGCCTTCCAGTCTCAAAATTTCAATCGTGAATTTGCCGTCGAATGCGTTGTAATTATCCGAGGCGGGAATCTTAACAATCAAAACGACTTCGCCGACTGCGCTCGGTGTAATGGTGAAGTTGCCATTTCCGTCCGTATTGAGAACAGCTGTACCCGTGTTGTTCACCAACTGATATTCGGGTTTGTTACCGCTTTCATTGCCCGAAAGAATAATCGGAACATCCGTTTCGTTGATATAAATCTGTTCGGGTGCCACGGTGATTTCCATATCTGCCTTTTCAATGACAAACGGAACATCATAGCCGTTAATCGAGCTTCCTTCATCTACAAACAATGCATAATTTTTGTTAGAAATACCCGTAACCGTTGCCGTGTAACTGCCCACGTCGGTTTGCGCACCGTCAAGCGTCAATTCGGGTGCATCGTCATCGAATGCAAGATTGCCGATGTTTTCAGCAATGGGCAATTTTGCCGTACCGTCGTAAGTGAATGTATCATTCCAATCAACCGTGAGAATCCGTTTATGGATGGTGATGGTGATTTCCTTTTTGGTTTCGAGATATTTCTCGGTTTCCTGCGTGTAGATAATAATCGTTACTTCACCTGCACCGGTAGCCGTCAAGATGCGGTTAAGAGAATCGAAATCAGCCAAACCTGTATGCTCTTCGTCCGTGCCGTTCACTAATGTGAAATACACCTGGTCAGGATGCCATTTCGACTTCAACTCAATATTCAGCGTATCGCCGTAAATGACTTCCGTCTCAACAAGGTCAAGCGAAGCCTCGCCTTTCACAACGGGAATTGTTTTGGTTACTGTTCCTGAATAGGTATCGCTCGTAGCCGCTACGTTCACCGTAATAGTGATATAGCCATAATCGGTTGCAAAGATGATGCCGTCCGGCGTAACCGTTGCAATGCCCGCTGGGCTTGTCGTAATCGTATAAGTTACCGCACCGTTACCGATATTGCCTATCAAATCAATGATAGTATCGTTGTAATAGTAAGCGACTTCATTGTTAATTGTAAGCGTAATCGGAGCTTTAATAATTCTATACGTTACCGAACGGTTAATCGTCGTATTATCGATATAGTAATTATCGTTTGTAACGCCGGTAGCCGTTGCGGTATAAGTTCCGACGTGCAAGCCCATGTTTTCAATGACAAGTTCGCAAGTATCGCCCGAAACTAAACCGATAAACGAATACGAAGGAGCCTGATACTCGCCGTTGAAAAGGAGTTCAGGGTTACCCCAGGTAATTGCTTCAATCTTGCGCTTCTGAATCGTAAACGGCGTTGTTATTAAAAGAGCACCCTCTTCTTCATCCAGCGTATAGTTCGCGCTTTGAGGCCCGGTGATGCCGACAGCCTTTGCCGTATGGTTACCTGCGTCAATCGCACCCTCCACGACTACGGTAAGTAGGTCACCGAATACCGCGTTAGAAATAATTGCCGTAGGTTTCTGTTCCGTTCCGTCGTAAATGTATGTGCCGACGCTCCAAGTAAGAATCACCGGACGAGGTATAATGGTAACTTTTTCCGATACATAAATTTCGTCGTAGTGTTCCGTTGCGGCAATGTGCATCATGATATTCACTTCACCGACTTGAAGCGCTTTCAAAACATTACCAACAATGTGCACTTTACCGGTACCGCCCAAAACGGTAAAGTCCACTACTCCGTTTTCTGCATTTCCGACAACTTCCAGGATGCAGTTATCATCGCCGTACATTACTTCTCGCGATTCAGTACTTGCATCCGTATAGAATGTCGGTTCAAGCGCGGCTTTTTGAATCAATACATACTCATAATATACGCAACCCGTATAGTTTTCGGATTCTCCGATTGTTACTTTCACGAGAACATAACCAATGTCTCCGGTCGGCTCGAAAGTTGCCGTGAAGGGGTCAAGACGGTCTTCCACAGAAAGCTTGTTACCGTCAGCATCAACGCCGTAATAGATGATTGCATCGCCGTACTGCCAGCTGGGATTGATGACCTCCGGCTGTGCAATTTCGTACGTCACTTCCGCCTTTTCTTTGTTGCCCGTAATGGCAAGCTTAAGCGTATCGCCGTAATCAACCGTATTGTCAACCAAACTGATTTTGTCGTCTACAGGGAGCGACACTTTGTGAATCTCGAAATCGTGGTAACGGTTTTCAGCACCTTCAAGTGTGTAGTTGGGATTGCTCGTAAGTGCTGCATACGCGCCGTTTTCATCGAGATATTCACCCGCGTTCTTCTGCTGACCGCTGACAATAATATCGCATTCGTCGGAATCGACAAGATTCGTTGCGTGCGCTTTGGGTCCGTGAACATAACCGTCGTAGTCGAACTCAAAAGGACCGTCCCATTCAATGGTCAACACTTTCGGGTCGATTGTTACGGTTACCGTAACCTGATGTGCGAAATAATTCGTTGTTTCAGGGGTGGAAATGGTAATCTTCACCTTACCCGCTTTGGAAGGCGTAAGCGTTGTACCGTTGAGAACAGCTGCGCCCGTATCGTTTTGAAGCGTAACGGTTGCAGTCGCCTCATCGTTACCGATAACCACAAGCTCTAAATCAGTGCCGTACTCTACCGACGTTTCTTCCAAACCAAGTTTCGGCGTTGCCTTTTCAAGAACAATCTCTTTTTCGGGCGAGGTAGCCGCCAACGTATCGCTCGTTTCCGCAACATAAGCCGTAATGCGAACCGTACCGGTGGAGCTCAACGCCGTAAGAATGCCATTTGCAAGGTCGCTAGGGTCAATCAAACTTGCATCTGCAGGATTTACAGAGTAAGTTACCGACGAATTCGGGATAGTGATAAACGTAATACCGTCCGAAGATACATTTGCTTGAAGTTTCAAATCCTCGGGGGTCTTATATGCCGCCGTTTCGTTGAGAATTTCCACCGAGATGGGCGCTTTGCTAATTGTAAAGCCCTTCTCGATGTTCGTCTGTTCCGCATTTTCCAACGTATAATTGGGGTTGGAAAGGAAGGACGCTGTTGCGGTATACGAACCCGCATGAATCTGACCACCCGTTACGATAACGTCGCAGACGTCGCCGGGTACCAGGTTCACGACAGTTGCCGTAGGTACCTGCTCTCTCGTGTTATAGACAAGGTCGGTTAAATGCTGCCATTCGAGAACAGCAATGCGAGGATAAATCTTTGCAATGACGGTAATCGTACCGCTCTTTCCGTCCGGCCAGCAGAACCCGTCTTTCACTTCAAACGTAAGCGTATATTCGCCCGCATTGATTGCCGTGAATACGTTATTATTTTTGTCGTAGGTTACGCCTGCAGGAAGCTCTCCGTATGACATATATTTCGAATCATACCCGGAAATAATGTCGTGAGAATTGCCGTCATAAGTCGGGCTTTCCAACTTCGTAGGTTTCGGCACAGGCGTACCGATAACCGCTTCAATCGTATTCGTGACGTCGCAGTTAGCAGATGAAACCGCATATTTCGTGACGTCGGAGGTGAAGAAGTTTGCAGGAGATGCGGTGGGATTATACGTGCCATAGTTAGCAGTGAAGATACCGGAAGCATCTCTCGTAACGCCGATATAAGCGCCTTCTTCAAACTCGCTCACAATGTTCACGCGCTGCGTACTGATTGTGAGGTAAACGTTTCTGTATTCATGAGGGTCGGTCGCATCGTAAATCGCAGTATTCTTATTGTTATAAATCTGCGCTTTACCGCCGAGATTGAGCACACCCGACGAATAAACGCGGACGCCGTTCAAACCATTGTTATCGTGTATAACGCCGCCCGTCATGGTGAAGACACCGGTTGCAGAAACGTACACGCCGCTACCGCCGCCTGCAATGACATCGTTCGTCGTAGCAGTATTTCCGGAAATTTCACCGCCCGTCATGGTGAACTTACCTGCAGCATAAATACCGCCTGCATTCTCAGCAGTGTTATTGATAATTTCGCCGCCGTTCATGGTGAAACTGGAATCTGCGCCGTTATAAATATATACGCCGCCGGCGTTGTTCGTACTTTCGTTGCCTTCAATTCCACCGCCGTTCATCACGAACGTACCGTAAGCGCCGTTGAACACGCCGCCTGCAAGACCGCGGTTTCCTACATAACTTACTTCGTCTTTTTCGAACGCACCGATTTTACCGCCGTTCATTACGAACGTACCGTTATTGTAGACGCCGCCACCACCTGCGCCGTAAACGTTGTTGCCGGAAATCTTACCGCCCTCCATCGTGAAGGTTGCGTCACGGTCCACAAACACGCCGCCTGCGGAATTGCTCGACGAGTTGTTACCGCCCGTGAATACACCCGTCTGTTGCGACGAACGGTCGTCAAGCGTTAAATCGCCTGCAACATACATCACATAACCGTTTGCACGCACCGATTCAAGTCCACGGTTGAGTGCATAACCGTTCTGGTTGAACAGAATGCTTGCGCCAACGGGAACGTACAACGCGCCGTTGATATAATAAGGATTTTCCGTGCCGAATACGCCGTTCTCCGCATTCCAATCTTCCCAAAGGGTGAATTCCTGCGTGGCGCCGCCGTTATCGAGACTCGTTTGTACCGCATATTCCCAGTTGCGCGCATTGTCGTGCGTGATGAACTGCAATTCCATACCGTTAGAGGTGGGCTCCACGATATAGGTCGGGTCTTCCGATTCAAACGTTGCCCCGTTCGCAAATGCACTGTAACCGACCGTGAAAGGTCCGATAGAGTCTCTGGAAAGTGTGTAGTATGCGTAAGAGTCAAGAGGCGAAACAATCGTAATCTTGCCCGTGGGGTTTTCAAGATAGATGTTCGCAAATTCGGCGGCCATCATGCCACCCTTAAAGTTGTGCTCGATTTTTGTTCCGTTACCGCCGAGCTCAAACGTGCCGTCCGTGGTAACGTAAATACCGCCGCAAGTAGGACCGCCGTTATCATTCATAATTCCGCCTGTCATGGTGAACTTGCCGCCAACGGTAATTGCACCGCCGTCCGTGTTAGACGTCGTATAATTGCCTCCGATATAACCGCTCTGCATATCGACTTGACCGTTGCCTTCGATATGAATGCCGCCTGCGGTATTTGTACTGTAACCACCCTCGATACGACCAATACCTTCAAAGGTAAGTGCACCTGCAATATCAAATACAAAACCGTTGCTGACTGCGGTACCTGCTTCATACAACTCACGGTTAATATTATAACCGTTAAGGTTCAAACGAATGCTTGCGCCGACAGGAACGTGCAAACCGCCGTAGAGATAGCCGACGTCGTTCCCAAACGAATGGTTGTCATCGGGAGTCCAATCGCTGTAAAGCGTATAATCCTGAACTGCGCCGTTGTTTGCAAGGCTCGTTTTCACGGCGTGCGTCCAGTTCGTCGCATTATCGTAACTTATCATCGCCGCTTCGAGATGCGTACCCGAATTGATATGCGAAATGACATAAAGGTTATTTTCGCTTTCGGAGATGAAGTATGTTTCGGGGTTCACCGTGTTGAATACGCCGTAGCCGTTCGTGAGAACGCCCAATCCCTCTCTGACAACCGAAATCTGCGCATCGCCCGTGAAAGGTTTTACAACGTTAATGATAGCCGACGTATTTTTGAAGTACAGGTTGCTCGGCTTCTGAATAGGATTTTTGAATTCGTCAGTCGTATCGTAGAAGTTGCCGGTGATATTTGCCGTGCCGCCGAGGTTAACGACACCCGTAGTATCTACATAAATACCTGCACGATAGCCGCTGTTACCCGTAACTTTACCGCCCGTCATCGTAAGCGTGCCGCTGTTATAGATACCGCCGCCGTTTACAATAGCCGTGGAAGTATTGCCGGTAATTGTACCGCCTTCAATGGTGAGTTTACCGCTGTTATAGATACCGCCCGTGCCGGTGCTGTTACCGCCCGTAATCTTACCGGTTTGCGCCGCAGAACTGTCGATAATCTTCAATTCGCCTTGAATGAAGAATACTTCGCCGTTGTTCACTGCGTTCAAGCCCGCAAGCGCACGGTCAATCGTGTTGCCCTTCAAGTCGAGAATAATGCTTGCGCCGACGGGCACCCAAAGTCTGCCCTGTTCGTAGCCGACGCCGTTACCGAACGACGTGCCGTTCGACGCATTCGTGGTAGCAGTCCAGCTGCCGTAATCAAGCGAATAGGTCTGCGTCGTGCCTGTCGTAAGGCTCATCTGAACGGTATAAGACCAGTTCACGTTCGCAAGGTAAGACTTCATGAACGCTTCGTGCGTTGTCGAAGTATTCCCCTCCTCGTCGGTAATTTCCACTTCAATCTGGTCTACAAAGTAGTCGGAATTATCGGAAATGAACACATCCTGAGGAGCGCGCGTAGTGCCGCTCAACTCGAAGTTATCGGTAAACTGACCGATAGATTCTCTCGTAATGTGAATTTCCGCATTGTTCGTGAAACCGGAAACCACCTGAATGTTCGGAGGTACGGTTGCAAGCGAGCCGCTGTTGTTCGCATACATGAGGTACAGGTTACTGTTATTCGTTACCTGACCGTTGGAGTTATCTTTAATGACAGCGTCGCCTCCGAGCTCGATAACGCCCGTCGTGTTAATGCGAACACCGCCCGTATTAGCGCTGACCGCCGTGTTGTTCGTGATAGAACCGCCCGTCATGGTGAACGTACCGTTTTTATCGCCACCCAAACCGTTGTCAACATAAACAGCGCCTGCATCGTAACCGCGGTTATCTTTGATTACGCCGCCTGTCATCGTGAAGTGCGTATCTTCACTGCCGTATACATAGACAGCGCCTGCAGAACCTGCCGAGAAGTTCGCAATATTTTCTTTAATTTCG
Organism: uncultured Clostridia bacterium; assembly: GCA_947087265.1. Lineage (GTDB taxonomy): Bacteria > Bacillota > Clostridia > Christensenellales > Borkfalkiaceae > Gallimonas. Next base: position 17,936 of record CAMUBY010000010.1, on the reverse strand, counting down.
CCGCCTTCGAAGTAAACCTTACCGCCTGCGCCGATTTGGATAGCGCCAGCATTATTTCTGGAAGCGCCGCCCGTAATGGTTCCGACGCCCGCCGTTGCATCGTCCGCTTCGGGGTTATCGCGGATAATCAATTCACCCAAAACGTAGATGACGAAGCCGTCAGTACGGATTTCACTCTGCGACAAATTACGGTTCAACGTATGACCTTTGAGGTCGAGGATAATGCTCGCGCCGAACGGAACGTAAAGCGCGCCGTGATAGTAAGCATTGGAGTTGGAACCGAATTCCGTTGTATAATTCGTGGTAGTAGGTTTTTCCGCAGTCCAGTCACTGAACATGGTGAATGTCTGCGTTACACCACTGTTATCAAGGCTGGTTTCCACCGCGTAAGTCCAGTTGTCGCGGTTGTTGAAGCCGAGCATAATCGCTTCGGTGTTCGCACCCGTGCCCTGCTTGGTTACGAAATGGTCCTCGTCGTCGGAGAAGAAGTAAGTCGTAGGATTGATTGCCGTACCGTCAAAATTCAAGTGGTGTTGACCGTAACCACTCGTAAACATGGTTGTCGTACCACGCGTAATGCCGACACTCGTACCGTCCGCAAACTTGCCGTTTACTTCAATCTGATAGTTTTCGTCGTCCGTTTTTACGTTGCTGTTAACGCCCGTAGAAAGCGTGTTGTCCGTAATCGTAATTTTATCGAGATTTGCCTTGGTGCCGTCGCCGAAGTAGAAGTTACCGCCTACCGCAACGCGCACGCCGCCGATGCCCGCAGCATTAGTGGAAGACGTAGAACGGTTGTTCGTAATTTCGCCGCCGCTGAGCGTGAAAGCGCCGCCGTTTGCAACATAAACGCCGCCTGCACTGCCGCCCTCGTTGTCCGTAATCGCGCCGCCGAACATATCGAACGTACCCTCTACGTAAACGCCGCCGGCTATAATCGTGCCGCCCATACCTCTGTTGCCGGTAATTTTACCGTCGAGCAAGGTAAACTGCGAGTTCTGCGCCACGTAAACGCCGCCCGCGCGGAGCGTTGTGGAGTTACTACCGCCCGTGATTTCACCGTCGTAAACGGTTACGCCCGGTTGAAGTTCGTTAATTCCCGGACGGATTAACGAAAGGTCAGTTCTGTGGTTATCCTGAACGGTGAGTTCGCCCGCCACATAGATAACGTAACCCGAATCGCGCGATGCACCCGAGTTTGCCGTAAGGTTACGGTTGAGTTTAGAACCGTTGAGCTCGATAACCATGTTCGCGCCGACAGGGACGTAAAGCGCACCGTTAATGTATGCCTGAGGGTCTGAACCGAACGAAGTCGTGCTCGAAATCAATTCCTTTGCATTCCAATCGCCGTAGAGTACGAACGTTTGCTGCGTACCTGTAGCAAGGCTCTTCTTAACAAGGTAAGCCCAGTTGATTTCGTTGTCGTAGCTGCGCGTGTAACCTTCCACGTGAAAACCGGGCGTGGTTACAATTTCTTCCGCATCAGTGTCATAAGATACCACTTCGGAAAGTATGTTATCCGAATGGAAGATGCTTTCTGCAAGCAACGTGGAGTTGTTCGCGCCGAAGCCCGTAGTGAACACGCCGATAGGACGGCGGTAAATACCGACGGAAGCGCCTGCCCTAAGATTCCCGACCTCAATCATGTTATTTTCGGCGTCAAGAATATAAACGTTGCTCTTTCCGACGTTTGCGCCCGAAGCGTCGGTTAAGGTGTTGTTATCAATGATAACCATATCGCGCAATATGAGCGTGCCTGCCGTAGGCTCGGAACCCGCCACATAAACGCCGCCTGCACCCATCATAATGCCGTTTGCAGGGTCTGCCGCTCTTGCCGTGTTCAACGTAATCGTAGCTTGTATTGCGGCACAAATTTCAAATTTTGCATCAGCGGAACCGAAAATGTACACGCCGCCTGCGGACGCACTGCCCTCTGCAACGTTACCCATAATGGTAGAGCCATCGATTAAGAAATACCCTTTCGTGTAAACGCCGCCCGCACTGTCGGGATGCGTAGACTTGTTGCCTGAAATAACGGTATCAGGGTCTGCCACCATCGATCCGCCGCTTACGGGGTCGAAGAACACGCCGCCTGCCGCGCCCTTATCGCCCGGTCTCAACGAACCGGTTGCTGTGTTATCGGAAATCGTGGCGTTGTGCAAATACGTTCCGCCTGTGGCATAAATTGCGCCGGATTTAACGCCTACGTTGTTTGAAATAAGCGTATTGCTCACACTCAGCCTATTGCCCTCTACTACACAAACACCTGCGTAATATCCGCCCGAATTTTCGGTGATTTCGCAGTTTTCTAACGTAAGAGGCGTATTGGCATAAACACCGCCCGCATTTTCATACCCGTTATTTGTAACGTTAGATACCTTATTGCCGTGAATTTTCACGCCCGTAAGTACAACTTCTTCAAGATAACCGCTGCCGCCGGGACTCGGTACGTCATGATTGATATAGTAGGCAACTTGCAAGCCCGCAATAACTCCGGCGGTATTGTTGGAAATAGAACCGCCGCTCATATAGAAATGAGCATAGTTTCCTACATATACCGTATCAACCGACGCTTTGTTGCCCTCAATAATTACATTGGTCATGCTCAGCGAGCTGTAAACCGATGCCGAACCATTCTCAACATAAATATTATAGAAACCCGGTTCATTGTCAACCACAGACGTATGCGTTACCTCATTAGTATCAGGATTAACATAATCGTCCATCACAAGGGAATTAGAAAATGCAGCAACATGCACGGTATTCTGGCCGCCGCCATTTCCGCTGATGGTAACGCCGTGGAGTTCCACATGGGTATTCGTATGCGTAGGATAACTATAACCAACTGAAAGAAGACCGTAACCCTCATTAGTACCGTGTATCCTGTTGTCCGAGATACAACCGAGAGTCATATCCAGAGTACCACCCAAGTGAATCCAAAGAAGGGCATCGTATGCGACATCATTATCTCTTATATTCACGTTTTTGAACGTGAGTTCACTATAACTGTGCGCATAAATCAAATAACCCGCCGTAGAAGTATTGTTGAAGATATCCACGTTCGTCCAATTACAAATTGCACTCTCAGGCATGTAGAAAACATTGCCGCCGGTGTTGTTGGACATTTCAACGTCAGTCATGTTGCAGGTTGCACCGTTGCCGACAAATACTGCAACTGTACCGCCTGGATTTGAATTGCCGCTGATTTTAGAGCGGATTTCCTCGCCCGTTTCGGGATTGACGTAGGTATCCAGAGTGAGCGAAGCATTGTGGGAAACCGTAAGCGCAGCATAAGAAATACCTGCAGAAGTGTTATAATTGCCGATACCGTCTAAAATCTGCAAACCGGAAGCGTGAACGGTTGCATTGTCGCCTGCAAAGCCACTTGCATTAGCGGCATAAAGCCCGATTGTAGCACCGTCCCACACATTATTTTGATTTTCAATGATTACGTTTTTTAATACTGCTTCACCGCAATAAATATAGATACCGCTATAACCACCGTCAATATGCACGTTTTCCATGTACATGGCTTCGTCTTCAGCAGACGTGGTGAATTGTATATTATAAGAATTATTACCGACCATTTCAGTATTCGTTATACTAAAATCGGTTTCAAATGCTAAAATTACGCTACTTGAATTATTGTCTGTGAAAACGCAGCGGTCAATTTCCAGTGTTTCCCCGCCTAATGTCTGATTTACAGGATACGCCGCAATGACGCCGTTGTCGTAACTGTAGTTACCCGTATTATTCGAGAATGTTGCGTTTTTAATGCTGACGTTGGAAGAAGCAAAAATTGAAATCGCCGTACCCGCATATTTACCGACAGCCGCATTATTTACAAAGTTACCGCCGCGGATATCGAGCGTACAAAGTTCATAGTTTGAGCCAACAGCAATAGCACCGCCCCAATAGGTATCGGTTGAATAGCCGCCGGTAATCGTGCCCGTGCCGTTGGGAACGACGTTGCCGCTTTCATCGATATAAGGCGCACGGTAAACAGGGTTACCGTCTTCATCGTGGACAATATTGCCCTTTCCATCGTATTCGTATTCCATGGAACTGTCGATAATGGTCAAACCACCGTTTACAACAATGACTGTTCCGTAAACGTGCGCATAATTGGCGCCGCCGCGGTCAATTTTATAGCCGTTGAGGTCAAGAATAATATTCGCCGACTCGTTTACGCCGTCGCCGTCGTAGTCGATATAAGGAACATAAGGAGAACCGTAGTGATAGCCGTTTTGAGGGGTATCCGCAACTTTACCGTTGAATGCGCCGTTTACTGCGTTCCAGTCGCCTATCAACTTAAAAGTTTCTTGCGAGCCGCCGTTTTCAAGCGAAGTTTGCACGGCATAAGTCCAACGCGAAGCGTTGTCGTTACCGCGGATTACGCCTTCGAGTGTAGCTCCCGAACCCTTGTTGCTAATATCGTAACAAGGCGTATGGTCAGCGTCGCCGAAATCTCTGTCGCTTACAAAAATATCCGTAGGTAAAAGCCCGCCGGAGTTGTTTGCGCCAAACCCGTCGGTAAATACGCCGATATACGGCGTTGCAATTTTAAAGTAAGAGTTGGTTAAAGGACCTTCAACCTTAATTTTATCCGTTGAAGAGCCGTAATAGAAGTTATCGCAACCGTCGGCTCCTACAATTCTGCCGACGTTATTTTTAATAATAATCGTGTCTCGAATGCTGAGCGTGGCGGTAGAATTCATGTATAAGCCGCCGTAGTCGCCCACGTTGGCTTCGGTTGCGGCGTTCGCATCGTGCGCGGCACCGATAGTCACGCGGTTGAGCGAAAGCGAAACATAATCGCTCGCAAAAATGCCACCAACGTTGAGGAAACTATTATTCTCTTTCGTTTTATTGCCCTTTACCACCACGTTTTCAAACGAAGCGGTTGCGTGGTCGGACACGCAAATTCCAGCCGTGGTAGCCGCTGAGGTAGTCGACGATTCGTTATCAGAAACCGTGCCGCCCACCATAGAGAATTCGGTGTAATAATAAGTAAAAATACCGCCAAAGCCAACGCCTTTGTTTCGCTCGATTTTGGTATCGGTTAATCGCGCTACGCCGTGTTGTGAGGCACTAGCACCGTCAATATTAAGCGCCGAACAAAACAAACCACTGTTCGTATTATCGGAAAGATTGCATCTTTCCATTATTAACTGAGAAATAGCACTTACATATATGGTACCTGAAGATGAAGTATTATTTGTAATATCTACGTCATAAAACTCCGCACTCCCCCCTGAGGTGAGCGTTTTATAGCCAATGTTAATCAGAAAGAAAGCGGGCGCCACCGAAGAGTTATTCGAAAACGAACCGCCATGCCAGATAAGCGATGTGTTCTGAGCGACTACCATAAAACCGACGTCCACATTCAACTTAGAAGCGGATATATTATTTTCTATTGCAACGTTTTCAAATGTAACTTGGTTCGCTGCGCCGTTAAAAAGCAATATCGAGTAAGAGTCAACGTGCGTCAACGTATTATTCTTGATGTCGACATTCTTCAAGTTTACAGTGTTGGGAGCACCAATGCTGTGGTAACACAATATTGCGCCGTAGACATAAGCCCCATCGCCACAGTTGCCCGAAATAGAACCGTTTTCTAAATTGAACGTAGAGTTGTTCATTATGGAAACGCCTGCAACGGTTGACTTTCCACTTGAATCCCCAAATACTTTGTTACCCGTGTATGCTACGCCGTTAAGAGTATTGTCCGTAGCCGAAACTTCGCCGACGTGCATATTCGTCGCCGTAACTTCGGTCTCATACATTGTGAGCCCTGCGGAAGGATAGTATTGGTAGGCACCATTATAACTGCTTGTCGACTGATTCTGTGAAATAATTACGTTATCTACCGTGCCTTTTGCTTGCAAAAACTGCATACCGGCAACACCGTAAGCTGTTTTATTGTCGGTAATCAAACAGTTTTTAATGGTGAAAGTACCCCAAGTAAAATAAGCCCCCGCACACTCAGAATAATACGTTGCAGACGCGTAACCGCTTTTTAATGAAATTTCGTTGCCTGTAATTGTGCAGTTTTCAACCAGGAAAGGCGCAGTTTGTGAGCTGTCTCCCCACAAATTAAGACCGCCCGCATGAGGACAAGCATCGTTTGTGTTATTTTTAATCGTTACGTTTTTAACCGTAACAACTTCTCCGGGTTTGAGAATGTTGTATTCATCATAAACATTTAGACCGCCTACAACTCCGGTATTTTCTGCAACCAAAACGTTTTCGATATTTGCGGTATAGGCACGCGCAAGACCGATACCGCCTGCGCTGTAACCGTTTATAGAACCAAGAATAGAGTTCCCTACAACATAACCGCCCGTAATGTTTACGTTTTCATATTCCCCATAAATACCGCCACCACCGGCTAAATTGCCGTTCACACTATCGACATTATCGGCAATGACGCCGCCCGTCATGTTGAGGGTTGCTCTATCTTCCTGCCAACCGTTCAGCAGAATCCCTCCCGCATGAGTACTCATATTGCTTTGAGACTTATTCGACTGGACTGCGCCGCTTTCAAAATTCAGCGTACCGTTTTGCAAAACTGTGATGCCGCCGGCGTAACCGTTAGTAGACCAACCGCCCATAATCTTGCCCGTGCCGTTGAGAATAGTTTTTCCATTGTTGTCCACAAGGCGTTTGCCGTCTGCATCGAAAAGGGGCGCAGTGCCGCCTGCGGGAGCCTTGCTATCTCTTACGGTAAGTTCAGCATTCCATCCAACAAAAATAACACTACCCCAAACTACACCCGCTTCCATGTTACGGTTGATGGAGTTGCCGTTTAAATCGAGAATAATTTTTGCATTTTCAGGCAGATAAATCGCACCGTAGGTGCTCGAACTGTGATAAACGAAACCGCGGTCGCAGAAGTATTGCTCAGCCATGGTTGGCATAGGAGCAGTGAAGGACTTGACACCGCTTGCAAGACCTGAATAGGATTGTGCGACCCAGTCGCCCTGGTCGAGCACGAACGTTTCCGTTGTGCCGTCCGCAACACTCTTCATGATTGCTGCCGACCAACGGGTTGCGTAATCTGCGGAAATCTCCGCCTCGGTAGCAAGAGAAGAAGCCGTGCCGTTTTGTGTATTTTCTTCGGCAGACGCGCTTCCGAACTCCGTTTTATTTCCGTTATTATATAATAATGTAACAAAGGTCGCCGAAACCGCCATCAGCAAGCCGAGCAGCAGCACGAAAACGCCCGTAATTTTTTTACGCGCGTGCACTCTGCCTGACGCAACTGTTTTATTCACCGTTGCGTTTGCCAAAGTTTCCTTGTCCCTTATCAATTTTTCATTTTTCATACAGATGTTGCCTCCCACATGCAAAAACAAATATGCTTACTTTATTGTTAATACCGCTAATCTATTCGTGCCTTTTTCCGCGAATTTTCCCGAAAAATCGGGAGCGGAAAAAGCCCTCACGCAATTTTGGGCAGAATGATACACTTTTCTAGATTATTTGTCATAATGATTATATCGCATATTTACTTCGTATGTAAAGATTATGAAATTATTTTCAGCCCTTTTTCGCAACCATTTATCATGCGATTTCAATATATTGAATGTTTTTGGGGTATTTCATGATATTAAATTGTCTAATTTATTCCTTATTACCATTATATGGTCGAAACGCCAAAAAACGACCATTTCATTATTTTGTAACATTAAGGAAAGTGCGGCGTCGCACAGCGACGCCGCATAAAAAAAGCCGCCCGACGCGTTTTTGCGTCGGGCGGCTTACTGATTGATAGTTATTTTATAAAACGTTCCATGCGGACCGTCAGAATTGCCGCCGCGGCTAATTTCACGGCGTCGGCAATCAGATACGGCACCACGCAAACAGCGAGCGCATAAGCCGCACTGCAATGATACATTGCCGCAAACCAAGCCGTGCCGAATATGTAACACACCGCCATACCCAAAACGTTCGCACCGTAAAACAAAGCGCATCTCCCCCACTTATTCTTTAAGGGAATCAGTTTGAAGAGCCCTGAAATGACGACTGCAAACAAAAAGCCTATGATGTAGCCGCCCGTTACGCCGAACAGTGCGGCGGGACCCGCGTTAAAACCCGAAAACACGGGAATACCAGCAAGCCCCATCAAAATATATACGGCAACCGCAATGCCGCCGCGCTTCCAGCCCAGCAAGCCGCCAACCAGCGGCACGGCAAACGTCTGGAAGGTATAGGGCACTTGCAATACGGGAACGGAAATCCAGGCACAAACGGCAATCAGAGCAACGCTCACCGCGATATATGCGATTTCCTTTGCCGCGCTCACACCGCGCCGCTTTCCTGCGTTTCCCGCGTTTCCTGTACGCGCAGGCTCGTTATGCTTTTCCCCCTGCTTCGCTTTCACTATGAAACCTCTCAGAGATATTTCGCCAAATCGGAAACGCGGTCGGTTTCCTCCCACGGGAAGCCATCGCGCCCGAAATGACCGTATGCCGCCGTTGCCGCATAAATCGGACGGCGCAAACGTAACGTTTTAATAATTGCGTAGGGACGAAGGTCAAATTCCTTTTGCACAATCTCCGCAATTTTTTCATCGGGAAGTTTACCCGTGCCGAACGTATCTACAAACACCGATACGGGATTCGCAACGCCGATGGCATAAGCAAGTTGCAATTCCATTTCGTCTGCAAGCCCTGCCGCCACAACGTTTTTACAGATATACCGCGCCATATAGGTTGCACTGCGGTCCACTTTCGTGGGGTCTTTCCCCGAAAACGAGCCGCCGCCGTGCGCGCATCTGCCGCCGTAGGTGTCGACGACGATTTTTCTGCCCGTTAAGCCCGAATCGCCTTCCGGTCCGCCGATGACGAACTTACCCGTCGGGTTAATAAAATATTTGGTATTTTTGTCGAGCAAATTCTGCGGCACAACTGCGCCGATGACGTACTTTTTCATATCCTCCGCAATCTGCTTCTGCGGAATTTCCTCTTTATGCTGCGTGGAAATTACAATTGCGTCGATGCGGACGGGCTTTTTCCCCTCATATTCGACGGTGACCTGCGTCTTTCCGTCGGGGCGCAAATAAGGAAGCGTGCCGTTTTTTCTCACCTCGGTCAATTTTTCGGCAAGGCGGTGCGCAAGCATAACGGGAAGCGGCATCAGTTCTTGCGTTTCGCGGCAGGCATAGCCGAACATTAAACCTTGGTCGCCTGCGCCGAGCGTATCGTTTTCGCCGCCGCCCTCTTTCCGCTCCTTGGAAGCGTTTACGCCGAGCGCGATATCTGCGGACTGTCCGTGAATGAGCTCGATGACGCGGCATTTATCGTGAGCAAATCCGCCGAAATCATATCCGATATTCCGAATAACTTCACGGGCGGTTTTTTCATAGTCGACGTCCGTGTACGACGAAACCTCGCCCGTGAGAAACAGTGTATTGTATGCGGCACAGCATTCCACCGCAGAACGCGCATTTTCGTCCGCACGCAGTAATTCGTCTAAAATGCTGTCTGCAATTTTATCGCAAACTTTGTCGGGATGTCCTTCGGTAACGCTTTCGCTGGTAAAAAATCTGCTCATATTTCTTTTCCTCTTTTGAACAGAACGATTATAAACCGCGCGGAGAGATTTGTCAACCGAAACGGGGTTTCGAGTTGCGTTTTCCGCCCGAAAATGTTATAATCGGCGTATGCAATGCAAACTTTGCCCCGCAGCCTGCGGAGCGGACAGAAATTTTCAAACGGGGCGGTGCGGCGTAAAAGGACTTACCGTCGCAAAATACTATCTGCACCCCTACGAAGAACCGCCCATTTCCTATAAAAACGGCAGCGGAACGGTTTTTTTCGGCGGTTGTGCGCTGTCCTGCGTGTTCTGCCAGAATTACGAGGTTTCACGCGCCGCACGCGGAAAGGCGGTTACCCCGAAAGAACTTGCACAAATTTTCAAAGAGTTGGAAGAGATAGGCGCGGAGAATATTAACCTCGTCACGCCCGACCACGTTTCCCATTTGATTGCGGAAGCGCTTTCCCTTTACAAACCGCATATTCCCGTCGTTTACAATTCGAGCGGCTACGCAAAACTTTCCGCGCTCCGCGCGATTGCGCCCTACGTGGATATTTGGCTGCCCGATTTGAAATTCTGCTCCCCTGCGTTCTCCGCGCGATATACGGGCAAGGACGATTACTTTGAATACGCAAGCGAAGCGGTCAAATTTATGGCCCAAAAACCGCTCGTATGGCAGGACGGAAAACTGCTTTCGGGCTGTATCGTGCGGCATTTGATTCTCCCCGCTTGTACGAGCGATTCGCTGAAAATTCTCGACTTTCTCAAAACCGCGCTTCCGAGCGGCGTGCCCCTCTCCCTCATGCGGCAGTATACGCCGATGGGCGATACCGAAAACTATCCCGAGCTCCGACGTAAACTGACGGCGCGCGAATATAACCGCGTGCTCGGTTATGCGCTTGCACTCGGCTTTGACCCCCTCTTTACGCAGGACAAGGACAGCGCGGAAAAAGATTTTATTCCCGACTGGGATTTTTAACGGCTGAGCCAATCCTCTTTGAGTTTAACGAGCTTCCGCGTGAGGCGCTCGCTCTCTTCGGGGGAAGCGTCTTTCAAACGTTCTTCTAAAAGGCGTATGGTTTTTAACTGTTTGCTCATACCCTCAATTTGTACCGAGGTGAAAAATTTATGCTTTTCAGTCTTGACAACGTAACGTTCAGTTACAACGGCTTCCCGATTGTGGAAGGCGTTTCTTTTGCCGTGAACGAAAACGAACGCTTCGGGCTTGTAGGCGGAAACGGCGAAGGCAAAACAACTTTGTTGAAATTGTGCCTCGGTTTGCTCACGCCCGACAGCGGCGGAGTGACGCGCAAAAACGGCATTAAAATCGGGTATCTGGAACAGAACGGTGGTTTAGAAAGCGACTTTACCGTTTACCGCGCTCTCGAAGAAGTGTTTGAAGAGGACAAAAAGTTAATTGAAAAACTCCGCGAATCGCAGCAACAGATGGCGCACGCAGACGCGGACGAATTGCGCGTTCTTGCGGCGCGGTGCGAAAATTACCAGAAACGCATTGCCGCTCGCGACAGTTATAACTATGAAGTGCGTTTGAAAACGGTGCTGAACGGCATGGGCTTCGGCGCGGTGTACAACCAGATTGTCAACACTATGAGCGGCGGAGAAAAGACACGGCTCAAACTTTGCAGACTGCTCCTGGAAGCGCCCGACCTGCTCGTTTTAGACGAGCCCACCAACCACCTCGACATGAAAACGCTGTTCTGGCTGGAAGATTACCTCGCCTCCTATCGCGGCGCGCTGTTCGTCGTTTCGCATGACAGATATTTTCTCGATAAAATCACTTCGCGCACGCTCGATTTGGAAAACCGCCGCGTGACGGCTTACAACGGAAATTATTCCAAATACAAACTCCTCAAAGAAGAACGGACGGCGCGGCTCGAAAAGGAATACCGAAAACAACAGGAGGAGATTGCGCGGCTCAGAGAATACGTCGATAAAAACATCGTCCGCGCAACGACGGCAAAAAGCGCGCAAAGCCGCGTAAAACAACTCGACAGAATGGAAGTACTTGAAAAACCGCTGCCGCCGCCGCAAAAACCGCGCTTTACTTTTTCTTACGACGAACGCCCCTACGAGCGCGTAATTCATGCCGAAAAGTTCGATTTGAAAGCGGAAGAGAAAACGTTGCTCACGAACGTTGAGTTTACCTTAATGCGCGGCGAAAAGTGCGCCTTACTGGGCGACAACGGCACCGGAAAAAGTACGCTTCTCAAATATCTGCTATCCGCAACGGCGAAAGTGCAGTTCGGCAGATTTACGAGAATCGCCTATTTCGACCAGGAAAACGCCGATTTAGACCCCGAAGAACGCGTTTTGGAAGCCTTTTGGGGCAAGCACGCCTTCCTTTCGCAGACGGACGCGCGGAAACTTCTTGCGCAATCGGGACTTTCCGCCGAGGACGTTTCCAAAAAAGTTAAGGAACTTTCGGGCGGACTCAAAGCGAAGCTGGAACTCGCTCTTTTACAGGCGCGCCACGCCAACCTGCTGCTACTCGACGAGCCGACCAATCACCTCGACCTTGCGGCGCGCGAAGCGTTGGAGGAAGCGTTAAAGGCGTTCGACGGAACCCTCCTTTTCGTTTCGCACGACCGCCGTTTTGTGGAGCAGATTGCAACGCGCATCGTGGTTTTGGAAAACGGTACGCTCAACAATTTCGTCGGGAATTATACGCAATATCTCGCATATAAAAATGTATCTACCCCGCCGCCCGAACGGGAGAAAAAACAAAAGCCCGACGACGGCAGTTACCGTTCCAAAGAACAACGGGCTAAAGACGCACAGCGCAAAACGCGCACAAAAGAAATAGAAACCCGCATTACGCAAATTGACGCAGAAACGGAAACGCTGAACGACGAGCTGATAAGGGTTGCCGCCGATTACAAAAAAGTACAGGAAATAACGGCGCGGTTGAACGAACTGCAAACCGAATGCGACGCACTGTATGCCGAATACGAAACTCTGATTGATTAAAAAACCGCAGAACGTTATCCGTTCTGCGGTCATTTTTTATTTATTTGCGTTTCTTTTCACGCTCGCGCATTTCCGTAAAAAACGACGTGAGCACTTCCGCGCATTCCTGTTCGAGCACGCCGCCCGTGACTTCCACCGTATGGTTGAGTAAATTCGCGCCGGCAAGTTCTTTGGTTAAACTTCTGCCCTTCTGCTCATATGCGCCGAAGTACACTTTACCGATTCTCGCATTCAGAATAGCGCCCATGCACATCGGGCACGGTTCTAACGTGACGTAAATTTCCGATTCGGGCAACCGCCAGGATTTGAGTTTTTTACACGCTTTTTCAATGGCGCGCACTTCCGCGTGCGCCGTAGCCATCTGTAACCGCGTCCGTAAATTATAACCGCGCCCGATAATTTTTCCGCGGTACACCACCACCGCGCCGATGGGAACTTCTCCCTTTTTTTTCGCTTTTTGCGCCAAATCTATCGCTTCGCGCATAAACTTTTCGTCCATATCAAAAACCTTATTAAAAACTTTCCGTAAATGCGCGGACTGCGCCGCCGCACTTTATTACAATTTCTTTCAGCGACTCTTTCCCCAACGGGTGAGTCAGACTGTCGCTCCCCACTTCTACCGTAAACGCGGGAATTTTCAACGTTTCAATACACCAGTCTTTATAACCGCCCGCAGAGGTCGGCGTCTCTTTCAACGGATAACCCGTCAGACGGGAGAGCCGTTTGGCAAACCGTTTATCCCGCAATGCGCGAAAGGGCGGCTCGTGAAACCGCCAATAAATTTCTTCACCTTTTGAATGCCAACTGATTGTAAAATCGGGATTTTGCCGCAAGGTAAATTCCGCCAGGGCACGCGTTTCGGGCGCACACAACGGATACGCGCCGATGTAATTCGCAGGCGCGGCTCTTCTCACATTGCTGCTGCCCGTACCCCACCGTGCAGGAAAATTTACGTTCAAATCGATTGCTTCTCCACTCGCTTTCCAAAGCGAAAAATCTGCGCCGCCGTTGCATCCCGTCAAAAATTCCGCTTGTATAGGATTGTTCACGCTTCCGATTCCTTCCGTAGCAAGCAACACGCCGTCGGGATTCATCAGCGGCAGAAACCATACGCCGCCGCCCTTTACGCCGCGGCGGATATGTTCGAGTGCAAGATAAGCGGTAACCCACTCGCGCGCATGAATGGCATACTGGCAGATACCGACCGTGCCGCCCTTTTCGCCCACGAAAAACGCGAACAGTTCGCGCCCAAGCGCGCTCTTACCGATGCTGCATTTTTCACCGCGGTATCTTTGGTAAACACAAGCAATCTCTTCATACACGTTCATATCTTATAGGATATGCACACCATCACTTGTGATATTCCGAACCGCTCAGAATCATGAACGCGCGGTAAATCTGTTCGAGCAGCACGACGCGCATCATCTGGTGCGGAAAGGTCATTTCCGAAAAGGAAACAAGTTCCTTTGCCGCCGACTTCACGCTCTCGTGCAAGCCGCAGGAGGAGCCGATGATAAACGTCATCTCTTCGCCGCGGTCGCAGAGCACGCCGATTTTATCCGCAAATTTTTCCGAAGAAACCTGTTTCCCCTCTACGGCAAGCGCCATGCAATAGCCGCGGCAGGCTTTCAGAACGTCTTCCGCTTCCTCTTTAAGCGTTTCCCGTTCGGGGAGTTCGCGGACTTCGACTTTACAGAAGCGCGAAAGCCTTTTTAAGTACTCGCCCTGCGCCTCGCGCCAATAACTTTCTTTGAGTTTTCCCACGCATATAAGATTGAGTTTAATCACAGACAGCCCCCGATAAAGGTTGCAAGCCATACAACGGCGCACACGATAATGCCCGCGCCTGCGCCGAGCAGAAATATTTTGCCGTCTTTTACGCCCCCCTTGCGGTTGTTGCGTTTATCGAAGAAGATAAGAAAGACGAGCGTACCGACGAGGCACAGCGCGGAAGTAATGACGAGTGCAAGATAACCGCCGAGCGGAAGCGAAGAGAACGAACCGTTGCCCGTTGCTTCGAGCACGAGAATCAGCGCGTTATTAACGAAATGCGCGCAGACGGTGGGCAACACCGAACCCGAACGGATTGCAATGAGCGTAAAGCACATTCCGCAAGCGAACTGATAGAGCGTCTGTTCGGGATTGTGGTGAAAGAGCGAGAACATTGCGCCCGAAATCAATACAGTAGGCACAAGTCCCCAACCGCTTGCAAACGTCTGCTTCGAGAGAATGCCGCGGAAAATCGTTTCCTCGAACAGCGCGGGTAAAACGGCAATGACAAGTATCGCAGGAAGCAGGTTCCAGCCGTCCAGCGAAGGCAAGGTAGACTGCGACGGCTTGTAGCCGATAAGCGTTAAAAGTTTTACGAAATAGCCGTTCAATTCGGAAAGCGAAAACAAAAGCCCGAACTGCAACACAAGCGCAATCACGAAATAATACCATTTACAGCCGCAATACACCGTGCGGACGGGCACGTTGTTTTTACGGAAAAAGAAAACGGCAATTCCTGCAAAGCATGCCTGCGGGATAAGATAGGCAAAATATTTATACCAATCGGCATTTTCATAATCTTTAATGCCTGCGAGCGTAATCACAATCAGCAACAATGCAGAAACGAGCAAAGGCAGCACTGCGGTTGCGGAATATACAATTCCCGAATCGCGCAGGGCGATACGTTTCAAATCTTCTTCACTTGCAGGCGTTGTCCGTTTCATACCGCTATTATAACGGAATTGCAAAAAAAGTTCAATGAAAAACTTTGCTTTTTTCCGATTTTGTTCTATAATAAAATTATGATAAGAACGGTATCTACAAAGGAAATTGAAAACTGCGTCTACCGCCTTGCGCGGAAAGCAGGGCTTACGCTCACGGACGCGTGCAGAAATGCGTTGCAAGCCGCGAAACTACAGGAAACGGGCGCGGCGGAATTTGCACTCTCCACGGTGCTCGAAAACGAAATCTGCGCCAAACGCGAACAAATGCCCGTCTGTCAGGATACGGGCATGAGCGTCGTATTTCTCGAACTCGGACAAGACGTTACGCTTACGGGCAAACCGTTACAAACTGCCGTAAACGACGGCGTCCGCCGCGCCTATGCGGACGGTAATTTCCGCAAGAGCATTTGCGACCCCCTCACGCGCGTAAATACGGGCGACAACACGCCCGCACATATACATACCGAAATTGTGGAAGGGAATCAAATAAAAGTCACATTTCTGCCCAAAGGTTTCGGCAGCGAAAATATGAGCAGACTTTATATGCTCACCCCTGCCGAGGGAAAAAACGGCATTCTGAATGCCATTGTGAGCACGGTCAAGGAAGCGGGCTCGCGCCCCTGTCCGCCCGTATACGTGGGTGTAGGAATCGGCGGCGCGTTCGACTCGTGCGCCATGCTTGCCAAAAAAGCGCTCCTGCGCGACGTGGGGAGCGTAAACGCGCGGAGCGACGTTGCCGCAATCGAGCGTGAAGCGTTAGAGCGCATCAATTCGCTCGGAATCGGCGCGCAGGGGTTCGGCGGAAAAATAACCGCACTCGGCGTATCCTGCGAAATTGCCCCCACGCACATTGCGGGGCTTCCCGTTGCGGTCAACATTCAGTGCCACTGCGTGCGCTGTGAAAAGGAGGTGCTGAAATGAAACTCACCCTTCCCCTTTCCCAACAGCAAGCAGATAATCTTCGCGCAGGCGATTCCGTACTTCTTTCGGGTACCATTTACACCGCGCGCGACTGTGCGCACAAACTGATTTTTGAACTTTTGGACAAGGGCGAGCCGCTTCCCTTCCCCCTCAAAGACGCGTTCATTTATTACGCAGGTCCCTGCCCTGCGCCCGAAGGCAAGGCGTCGGGCAGTTGCGGTCCCACGACTTCCGCACGCATGAATTCCTTTGCGCCGCGACTTCTGGATTTGGGTTTAGGCGGCATGATAGGCAAAGGCGGCATGAGCGAAGAGACGCGGCAAGCGATAGCAAGGAACAAACGCGTTTATTTTGCGGCTATCGGCGGCGCAGGCGCACTCTACGGAAACGCCGTGAAAAAGAGCGAATGCGTTGCATTTCCCCACTTGTTGAGCGAAGCCGTTTACCGCTTCGAAGTGAAAGACTTCCCGCTTGTGGTAGCAATCGACAGCCGCGGCAATACCATTTATTGAGCAAACAAAAAGACGGGTTCTCACCCGTCTTTTTCTCTAATCTAATTCAATTAAATACTCGGAAAACCGCCTTCAATCATATCCCTTAAAGGAATGAGCACATATGTTGCATCGTTTGCAATTCCTGCGGGAAGCGTAACCGTGCCGCTGTAAGACTTTAACGCCAAACCGCCTTGCATCGAAAAATCCAACCCTTCCATTTTAACTTTAACATTGACGTCAAAGCTTACCTGCGTAAACTGACCGTTCCCATCGAATACGAGGTAAAAATCAATCGTCGAAGCGCGAAGCGCAGAAGCGTCAATCGCCAAGCCCGCATCTTGGAACGCGCTTAAAATAAGTTCGGAACTTGCCGAGAATTTCAACTTCAAACCGTTGGAATCATCGATGTAAACATTGAGTCCCTTTTCTTGAAGTCCGCCTAAAATGTCGCCGGGGTTTATAACATCCGTTCCGTCGCCGTCGGTCGGCTCGTCGCCGGGAGTCGTTTCTGAATCGATTACGGCAAACGTTTCAAGAGAAGAATCGTTTCCGATATCAGGAATATCATCGCCGGGTTGCAACATCTCGTCGAACACTTCAAGAAGTTCCGCAACGCTGACTTTTGCTTTGAGGGGCTGACCGCCGAGATTGCTGTCGAGATAAATTGCGTTTGCGTCTTGATAGATGCTCGCGCCGATTGTCGTTTCCATCGAGCTATTGCCCTCGGTTTGTTTCGTAGTTAAATCAAACTTGCCCGCACTTACAAAATTTTCAAAAATAACGGAGGCATAATCTTTCCAGGCAATTTCCGGTTGGTTCTCTTCTTCCGAAGCCTGCGGAGCCGTAACGATAGACCCAAGTGCCGATTTCGGACCCTGCAACGCATAATCGAACGAGAACGCTACTTTGTTAGAACCTGCAGCCATTTTAGCGGATACATCCATTTCCGCAACCAGTTGAAGACCGATTGTTTCGCCCGTACCGAACGCTTTTTCAAAATCAATGGAAGAAAGTGCGGTTTGAACTTCTTGCGCGGTTGCTACATTTTTGAAGTTGCCGTTTACCTTACCGACGCTGCCGCCCTCGCCGCAAGCGGTGAATGCTACCAGCGAGCCTGCAAGCAAAACGCTTGCAACTGCAAATGATACTTTTTTCATATATTTCTCTCCTTGGTATTTTGCGATTACCATCTCTATTGTATGTCATTCGGAAGCAAAAATCAAGTGATGTTTGTCAAGCATTTTTCAGAGATTTTTTTATTTTTTTTGAAAATTTTTTA
>CAMUBY010000009.1 GCA_947087265.1 uncultured Clostridia bacterium | reverse complement strand
GGG
Source organism: uncultured Clostridia bacterium (assembly GCA_947087265.1). Lineage (GTDB taxonomy): Bacteria > Bacillota > Clostridia > Christensenellales > Borkfalkiaceae > Gallimonas. The sequence continues at coordinate 43,846 of CAMUBY010000009.1, read as the reverse complement.
TCTGCAAAACCCTGACTCCCCGGTTCAAATCCGGGTGGCGCCTCCAAAAACATGAATGTAGCAAAAATCGGCATCATTGGATGCCGATTTTTGCGTTTCCTCTTTCGTGTAATTCGGGCGTTACGAATTCCGAATTAAAATCACTTGACGAAATATCCAAAATTTTATTATAATAAAACGGCATGAAAAAAATTCTTATTTTAACCGTTACTGCCGGCGGTGGGCATAACGCCTGCGCCAGAGGAATGAAAAACAAACTGGAAAGCATCGGCAACGCAGAAGTAAAAATCGTAGACCTTTTGAAAAGTTATTCTACGAAACTCAACGTCTGGACGGTCGACCAGGGTTACGCGCTCGCCGTTGATAAACTGCTTCCTCTCTACAACGCATTTTACGAACACTACAAAAATGCGGACTCCGAAAAGCGCTACTCCTGCTCCGCGCAAAACGTTGCTCTTTCAACGCTCAACGGACTTATGGGCGAAATTCTGGAATTCCGGCCCGACGTCATTTACTGTACGCATTTTTACGGCGCAATCGCTATCACGGATTTGCGGCTTATTTACGATATCCCGTGCAAATGTATTGTTTCCAATCTCGATTACGTCAACTCTCCGTTTTGGGAGGCGGGCGTCGGAATCGACTACTTCAGCATTCCCAACGAGGACTTTATCGAAGAATGCATTTCCGAAGGTTACAAACGCGAACAACTCCTGCCCATCGGGCTTCCTGTGGACGAGCGTACTCTGCAAGTTGTGAACAAAGCGGAAGCGCGCGAAAAATTAGGGCTAGAACCGGATGTTTTCACCGTTATGGTGATGTTCGGCGGAGGCTATTGGAACGGCGGTTTCCGCATTTTCAAGTGGCTCGTTAATGCGCTTGCAGGACGCCGCGCACAAATTATTATGATAAACGGCAAAAACGAGAAAAGTTACCGGAAAATTTCAAAAATGAAATTCAAAAACGGTTTGAGCGTGCTCAATGTCGGCTTTACGAACGACGTTCCCCTCTACCTCTCAGCCGCCGACATCATCTTAAATAAATTCGGCGGAACGAGCGTCACGGAAATGCTCAACAAAAGCCTGCCCATGCTCGTTACCGAAAAACTTGCCGCACAGGAAAAGCACAATCTTATTTATATGAAAAAGAAAGGTGTTGCGCTGTCTTTCCGAAACGGCAAACAACTGAAACAAAAAATAAGCTATCTGTCTGAAAATCCCGACGAACTCGAAAAGATGTCGGCGCGGATGCAGAGTCTGCGCAAAAACGCAATTGAAGAACTTGCTCGGTTTATTTTAGCGCAGCCGAACGCAGATTATAGCGAACTCACAGCACAAAACATCGAACTGAATACCGTCAGAAAAAAAGCAGAAAAAGCACTGAAACAGGCGGATAAAAATTCACGCAAAAACCGCAAATAAAAACTTTTTTTTCACGGAAACCGAATCATTTTTTGAACGAAACGACGCGCCCGATTGTAATCAATCGGGCGCGTTTTTATGAAAGCGAATAATTATTTTGAATTTTTAATCTGTTCTGCAAGTTCCATTGCACTCTTTACGGCAACGTCCATATTCATATAGCGGTAGCAGGCAAGTCTGCCGAGCAGGTACAGATTTTTCACCTGCTGCGCGTCGAGCAAATACTTCTCGTAATCGGCAAGGCATTCCTGTTTAGGAATTGGATAGTAAGGAATATCCTCCTCACCGCACGCCTTGCTGTACTCTTTTACGATGACCGTTTTCTCCTGCGGCGGACAGCAGAATTTTGTAAATTCCGAAATACGCGTAAACTTTTCGGACGTCGTATAATTTACGACCGCCGCAGGCTGATAGGAAGCGGTATCGTGCGTTTCAAACACAAAGTCCAAACTGCGGTAGGAAAGTGCGCCGTATTTGCGTGCGAATAAGTCGTCGATTGCACCCGTGAATATCACTTTGCCGCGGAATTTTTTTCCGTCAAGCAAAATCCCGCCGTTTTCGATTTTAAGCGATTCCAACGCGTCCTTGCCCGTCACCAACTTAATATTTCGATGCGACAACAAATTCTCTGCAAGTTTTGTATATCCCTCTTTGGGCTGGAACTGATATTCGTCCGTGAAATATCTGTCCTCATAAGAGATATAGACGGGCACGCGGTTCATGACCGTTGCGCCGAGTTCTTCGGGCGGGAATCCCCACTGTTTCATCGTGTAAGTGTAGAAAACGTTTTCGTAGACAAACTGTGCAAATTCGCGCACAATTTTTTCGGGGTGTTCTTTTAATTGCAGAATAGGAACTTTTTTATCTAACCCGATTTCTTGTATGAGAATCGCCTTTAGCTTTTCGGCTTTGTCTTTGGGATAGAGTTCAAACAGTGAAGTGAGATTGAAGGGAACGGGAACATACTTGCCGCCGATATAGCCGAGCACGCGGTGTTCGTACAAATTCCATTCGGTAAAACGGGAAAGAAACTCGTAGACTTCTTTGTCATTCGTGTGGAAAATATGCGGTCCGTATTTCTGAACGATAATACCGTTTTCGTCAGTATAGTCGTAAACGTTGCCCCCTACCGTGTCGCGTTTTTCCGTTACGGTAACGCGGTATCCCGCTTCCGCAAGCACACGCGCCGCCGTAAGTCCGCTGATTCCCGCGCCGACGACGTAAACACTCTTTTTCCCGCCATGGAACAACGCTTCTATCCGCCCCGTTACTTTTTCGTTAAACACAATAAACTTATCCCAAATAAATTCGGTTACAAAGTTGATGAGCATCATGATAAAGGTAACCAGCATTCCGAGGTTTTCAGACAGCATCGCCGCAATTTCATCGCCGCCGAAAACGGAAATCGGGGTAAACATACAATAATAAACAACGACCAGACCCATGGCAAGCGGCACGTTGTTTGCCGCTCGGAACGTGAATTTACGGTTAAATGTAAAATTCCATACAACAGACAAAACCAAACTGATAAGATACGCCGGCCACCAGGGAAGCCACTTCGTCCAGTCGTATAGAATGCCGAACGATACTATTTGAATGACGCCCGCCGAAATTGAAAAACCCGTGAAAATGAGAATCTGAATAAACTGTTTTAGTTTGGGGTTTTGTACTTTTTCAGATGATTTCGCCCAGCGCTCTGTTTGTTGCTCCGTCATAGGCACGTCGGATTTCGATTGTTGCTGCCCCTGCGTTCCCGAAACTTCTGTCTTCTGCTGTGTTGTTTGTTCCGCTTCACACTCGATAGCGGTGACGTTCTTTTGCTTTTTCATGGGAATCATTATACCATAATATGGAATGTATTGCAAGCGACGTAAGCATTCATTCATGAAGCCGAAAATATTCTTATTATTTCAGCATAGCTTCTATTCTTTTATATACAAGCGATAATTCATTTGTGTAGCCCAATCCACCGCCCTGTAAGTTATAAGCTTCATCACAGTATTTTCTCGCAGTTAACGGCTCATTGATATCACAATATGCAGCCGCCAAAGATGTCAACAACGGTATAGAATAAAAGTCATCCTCGCCCAAATAATCATTTGCAAATTCAATTGCTTTTTTAGGTTGACCAAGATTTCTATATACGCTAGTCATCGTCGACGCCAACCTACGTGCGAAGTCATATTTGCCAAACTTTTCAAAACCATACTTAAAAGCCTTACCACATAAAAAATATGCTTTCAGTTTATGTAAGCGACGAACGAACTCCACAAGTTCGTCCTCTGACATATTTTTATAATCTACTGTTTCGAAATACGCTTCTATTACTTTTCCTGCGACATCGGCACTAACGCCTATAAAATGCGAATCATAAATAGAGTCGCCGTTTATATAATATACTTCGTTTTCAAATTCAAATTTTTTCATTTTATCTTCCATTTTATCACTCGTAATATTTATCTTTACCTGACTAAACGCATTCTACTAAATTTTGAACAACTGCTTATGAAGAATTCGAGCTTTTTGCTTGTAGCCATGATTAACTCCCAAGTTTAAATTTTACCAGTCAATATTATAGATTAAGAAAGGTACAATGTCAATAGCGCGGAATAATTAACTGATTTTGATTAAAATTTAATCAAAAAAATTAGAAGTTAAGGCGTTTTGCGCAATATTTCATTACTTGCAAAAAATTCGGGTTTTGGGTATAATTTTAAATATGAACGATACTTTTTTAACAATTCTTAACAAGCACGAGTCCGACGATAAAAGACAAGTTGATACGGAAAAACTATTTTTGGCGGCAATAAAAAACGAGTTTGCGAATAGTAAAGAAATTTTTGAGGCAGTTAAACAATTGAATTTGTCCGTTGGGGATTTTTTATCGGGTCGTATAAAAGAATTTCCTATCTTACCTATCAGACAAAGCGATATATTTTATATAAAAAAACATACCGTAAGCCAAATACCGTATTTTCATTCACATACGTTTTATGAACTTATTTACGTTCATCGCGGTAAATGCATACAACATTTTAAGGACGGTACCGAACTTTTATTAACCGCAGGTAAATGTATATTGATTTTACCGAGTTGCGTTCATAAAATAGAAAAATGCAATCGCTCCGACATTATATTGAAGTTTGTAATACCGATTAATATATTTGACTCAACGGGTGGCAAAATCATAGAGGATTGCGCATATCAATCAAAAGTATTATTTGTAAACGTTACGGAAACAGCGGAATTTGCAATTTTAAAATTACTGCAAGAGCAATCTTCCAACAATAAATTTAAAAATTTGCTTATTCAAAGTAAACATAATGGTAGGCAAAAAGTATGAAGTCAGCGGCTTTATCGACCCGCTTAATTCTATGTATGCGGATAGAGAATACGACTTATTTCAGTTCGACAATTTGACGGGGAAAAGATTTTATTTGCGTGAAACCTATATCCGTAAATATGGTGCAAGCAGATATTGCGATATAAAATGCGCTTTCTACGGATTATGGAATGAAATCTATTGTTATATCAAATCAGGCGTGCTTGTAAATATTATAATGAATCCGCTTGTAAAGAATATGCAAAAAAGGCTTTCCGAATTATGATTTCGTTAGGAGCAAAAATTACGGCTTTGCTGCTTCGCATATATACTTATCCGTACCGAAAAAAGCATAAGTCTTTATCCCGTACCGTCAAGTTTAAGCAAAAGCAGTATCATCCGCCCAAAAATTATCGCTATGAAATTATAAACGCCAATGGTACTGCGATTGAAGTATTAAAGCCAAGCAATTTAAATAGTGCAGTGTGTATAGTCCAATTTCACGGTGGCGGGCATACGCAGGCAATGAACGGAATGTACAGAAAAGTTGCCGAACGACTTTGTAAATTAACCGAATATCCGGTTTATTCCATAGATTATAAAATCGGTAACGGGCTTGTTTTTCCTTCCGTACACGACGAGTGTTATTCATCCTATATCGGACTTATAGAAAGTCAGTTAAAAGGAAAAATAATAATTGCAATAGGCGACAGCTTCGGCGCAAATTTGATGTTGTCGACTTGTTTACGGCTAAGAAATGACGGCATTCTGTTACCCAAAGCGTTGATTGCAATATCCCCATATATTGATTTGGCGGCAATCGGGGATTCGTATAAAAGGAATTGCTATCGCGACCCATTATATTCTCTTCCCAAAAATCAAAAATTTGAAGATTACGGGCAATTTATACGGCGTAAAACACCTTACTGCGGAATTACTTCACCGTTTGATAGTAAACTATCGCCGATATATGCTGAATATCATAATTTTCCCGATATGCTTATACAGTGCGGAGAATTTGAAACTTCCGCAAGTGATAGCGAAACGTTATATCTTAAAGCAAAATCGGCAGGGGTCAAAGTTAAACTTTCGGAATATGGAGGTATGTGGCACGACTTTTCATATTTAACGCCCTTTTTGAAAGAAAGCAAGACTGCTTGGAAGGAAATACAACAATTTATTTTTAGGATTAAAAATAAATTGCCTTTCGACAAAACTACAAATAACGGCAAAGGCAGGTAGAGCCAAAACTCTATCTACCTTTTTCTATGCTCGGAAGTCCTCAAATTCTTTCATTACTCAAAATAGCCCGAACGTCTTTTTTACGAAAAAGAAGTTCAAGCTATTAAGACTTGGTGCCGCTGGCCGGACTTGAACCGGCACGGTATTTCTACCGAGGGATTTTAAGTCCCTTGCGTCTGCCTATTCCACCACAGCGGCTTGTTTGTTTTGCAATAGAGACACGGTTAAAAACCGTGTCCCTATCTGTATGGTGACCCGTGCGGGAATCGAACCCACGATACCACCGTGAAAGGGTGATGTCTTAACCTCTTGACCAACGGGCCGTATATGAATCACGGCAAAGCGCCGAATTTTTTGGTAGCGATGAGTGGAGTCGAACCGCTGACCTATCGGGTATGAACCGATCGCTCTAACCAACTAAGCTACATCGCCATTTGGTTGCGGGGGCAGGATTCGAACGTGCGACCTTCGGGTTATGAGCCCGACGAGCTACCTGGCTGCTCCACCCCGCGATATTGGTATCCGTTTCACCGAATAGCCTATTCATTTTAACGGAAGTAAGTTTATTTGTCAACTGTTTTTGTATTGAAAATAAATATTTTTTAATATCTTTCGCATACTGTCAGCAAGGAGATTACAATATGGAACTCAAAAAAAGCGAAGAAGTACTTGCGGAAGTTCACCGCAACTGTATGATTGCCATTCAATCGATATCCAACATTCTTCCCGAAGTTGACGATACCGACGTAAAAGAAGAACTGCTGCGCCAACATGAAGAGTATGAAAAAATCTGCGGCAAAGCGTCTATTCTTGCAAAAGACAAAAATATCGAACTCAAAGACCCCAGCCCCATAAAAAAGGCAATGCTTTGGAGCTCGATTAAAATGAACGCCATTAAAGACAACTCCCGCGCACATATTGCCGAGATGATGACGCAGGGCACCGTGATGGGAATTACCGCGTTGAAAAATTCCCTTTCCGATATGAGCGAACAAATGTCCGATAACGAAATCGAACAACTCGCAGAAGAATTGCTTCATTCGGAAGAACAGTTTGAAAAGAATTGGAAAAACTTAATCGCTTAAAATCAGTTAACAGGAACGCCGCCTGCGCAAAGCGCAGGCGGCGTTCAAATATAATGTTCAAAACGTGGGCAGACACTTACCGAGCGGGTACGAATAGTTTTCTCTTTCCAGCGCGGCAAGATATTCCTCTTCGGTGAGTTCACCTAAAAATTCACCGTTTTCATAGAGAACCAATACAAGGTACTTTTCCTCGGAAAGATAGCGCAACGCGGCTTTCAACGGGCAATCCGAAGCGATTACTACGCGCCGTTCTTCCACTCCGCGGCGGAAACTTTTTTCGCGCGAAAAAGAAATTCTCGCGTACCTGCCCCCGCCGAACGCGCCCGCCGCCAGCATGACCGCAAAGGCAAGCGCGGTGAATTGCGGCGTTGAAAAACAGGTATAAACAAAATATCCGAGCACGCCAGCTGCAACCGTAAACGTGACGATACGACAGATTATGCGCGCTTTTTTTTCTCCGAGCGGCAACAACAGAAGTTTCAATATTCTGCCGCCGTCAAGCGGATACGCGGGCAACAGGTTGACAAAGAAGAGCGACAACGATATCCACGCCGCAACGTCGGTATAGGCGTACGTTTCGGGAAAGAGCCACCAGAGCGAAATAAAGAACAACGCGCACAGTCCGTTTGCAATCGGACCTGCTAATAGGACGCCAACTTCCTGCTTTTTCCCGATTCCCGAAATATCCCCCGATACCACCGCCCCGTATGGCATAAGGACGACGGTATCGAGGGAGAAGCCGTACCTGCGTGCCGCGAAAGCGTGCGAGCACTCGTGCATGACGGCGGCAACCGTTGCGGTGAGAAACAGGAGAAACTGCCCGAACAGCGCCGAGAGCACTCCTACAAACAGGAAGAGCGGATGAATACGGAAACGAAACCGTTTCAGTTCCAAGCAATTCCGCCTTCGCCTACGGTATAGCAGTTGAGCAGCGAATCACCCGAATAGAACATGACGTGAACGGAACTTTCGCCGTTCGTGTACGCTACGGGAATGTTGTTTTTCACCTTATCGCCCTCTGCGCAGAAAACCGTATTGATTCCGCTGATGATGGAAGTGAAAGAATCCGAATGCTTCAAAGAAATCGTATAACCCGTTTCTTCGTTTCCGTTGATTGCGGTAACCGTGCCGTCGCAGGGAGGATAAACCGAGCACTTTGCCGTGAAAGACATGACGCCGGTGTTGGATACGGTGATTTCAGCGTCCGTATATTCGTTCACAACAGGCGTGAGCGTAAAGTCGGAATAGGTACGCGCATCCGCCGTGGAAGCGTTTCCGTTGAACAAGCCGCGCACAAACGTGTTGATTGCACTGTTCGTCATGAAAATGTTGGTAAGAAAAATGGTGGCGCACAGCGCGCACACGGCAATAAATTCGCCGAGAATTAAACGCTTTGTAAAACGCGCCTTGTTCTTGACGGGCTTTTCTTCGCGCTCGATGGGCGTACTTTCCGCATAGGCAGGGTCGTTTTCCTCTTCGCTCACGCGGTCGTTCACCTGCTCGACAAGCTGTTCACGGAGCGTTTCGTCCGTTTCGGCTTCTTTGGGGTGCTTTCTTTCCTTGCGGTTTACCGTAACTGTTTCCACGGGGATTTCAAGCATCTCGGCGTAATTGAGTTCTTCGTTCATAATAACACCTCTTGAATCAGTCATTTTACCGCCTTTCGTTGGACGGCTACCATAATGTATGCCGATTTTTTCCGTTTTAGAAGAAAAAAGCCTTGTCGAAGAACCGCGAAGTGTGAAAAAATTGATATTATGTTGTCTGTAAAAAAAAGTCCCTCCGTGTGGAAGGACTTTATTCTTCTAACCCGAGAATAAAATCGGCAGAAGCATGAAACAGTTTACAGAGGAAAACTAATTTTTCATAATCTAATTGATGTTCTCCCGCTTCATAGCGTGCATAATAAGATTGCTTTACATTCATTTTTTCCGCAACCTGCTTTTGCGTGTAACCTGCGGCAATTCTGCTCTCTTTTAAGCGTTGTCCGATTTCCTTTTTTAACATAAAATTATTATAACATTTTGCATTATATTTTTGTTGACATATCCCGAAATTCGGGATATAATAAATATACCGAATTTCGGGATAATAGGAATAAAATATGGACAATCAAATTTTATTAGACAGGCTAAAAGAATGTTTTGAAAAGAGCGGACTTTCTATGGAGGAAGTTTCGGAAAAAAGCGGCGTTCCCGTGAGTTCCTTAAAGCGGTATTTCCGCTACGGAGACGTTCCGACCGTGCGTATGCTTTTGAAACTACACCGCGCGTTTGCGTTCGAGTTCGACTATCTGTTTCAACTCAATGACGAGTAACACTCCGCTACCGTTTTGGCGGCAAAGCGGACTTCTTCTTCCGAAGTGTCTTTCCCGAACGAAAAGCGAATGCCGTTCTTTGCTTCGCCTTCCGTTCTGCCCATCGCAAGCATCACGTGCGAGGGAAGCGAACTGTGCGCCGAACACGCGGCTCCGCCCGAAACGGCAAGCCCGTGTAAATCTAATCTGTTCAACAGCGCCCCGCCGCCTGCGAACGTGACGTGCGAAAGATTGGGCGCACGGTTTGCGCCGTCTATTTGAATGCGATTGCCGAGCGCGGTTTTCAACGTTTCTTCAAACAACGCGCGGAGCGTTTCCGCTTTTCGGCAAAACGCCTCGCGTTCACGCTGTACCTTTTCCAGCGCGTAAGAAAATCCGACAACGCCCGCCACGTTCAGCGTGCCGCCGCGAAGCCCCCGTTCCTGCTCTCCGCCTGCAATGAGCGCGGAAAGTTTTGCGCCCTTTTTGACGACGAGCGCGCCCGTTCCTTTGGGTCCGTAAATCTTGTGCCCCGAAAGCGAAATGCCGTCCGCAAGGGCGCAAACGGTTTTCAAATCTTGCGTTGCCGCCGCCTGTACGCAGTCGGAAAAAAGCAGAATGCCGCGCGCCTTACAGAGTGCGGAAATATCGCGGAGCGGCTGAATACAACCCGTTTCGTTGTTTACCGCCATCACCGCAACGGTAGCCGTGTCCGCGTTCAGCGCGCTTGCTACGCTTTCCGCCGTAACAATCCCCTCTGCGTTCGCTTCGGCATACGACGTGCCGCTTCGCAGCGCCGCCGCAGACAGTACCGCGCTGTGCTCTATTTTAGAAACGCAGACGCCGCCCTTGCCGAGACAGCGCACCGCCCAGTTATCCGCTTCCGTTCCGCCCGAAGTGAAATAGACTTCGGAAGGTTTTACGCCGAGAATATGCGCCGTTCTGTCGCGCGCTTCGCCCACGGCGTACGCGGCGCGCCTGCCGTATGCGTGAAGGGATTCGGGGTTGCCGAATTCCTCCGTCAGGTACGGAAGCATCTTTTCAAGCACTTCCTTGTCGAGCGGCGTAGTCGCCGCGTAATCGAGATACACGTTCATAACTTCATTATAATTCTCTATGCCGAAAATGTCAAAATAAAAACGGGCATAAGCCCGTTTCTATCTTGCCTCGTTGTTACTGCCAATCGCAGACGTTCACCCACTTATTTAAGAATTCCGTTTCTTCGGGCTTTTTCTTAATCGATTGCGACGCCGCGACAATGGGCAGAATTTTCTGGACATACTGCACTGCCGTGTCCGTCTTTTTGCAGAAAAGAGATAAGTATTTTTCCGCCAAATCGTCTTTGCCCTGTAACTTGAACAGGAGATAGGTACGCGCCGCGTCGGCAGAGCCGTTGCCTTGCGTTGCGTGCGCCCAGTCGATAATGTACGGCGTGCCGTCTTTCGTGATAATGACGTTGCTCGGCTGATAGTCGCCGTGGCACAGTTTCATGTGGCGGGGCAGACCGTCTAAGCGGACGTGCAAATCGTAGCGCACGGTTGCAGGATATGCGCTCGCGGAAATTTTCGCGTGCATTTTATCGCGCAGGTGCCCGAGCAAAGGCGATTTCTCTTTGCTCATCTGAATTTGTAAATCGACGAAGAATTCGAGATACTGCTGTGCTTTATCGGGGTGTTTATTGATAAGCGCTTCCAGCGTTTCGCCCTCGATGTAATCATAGATAAGCGCCCATTTCCCGTCTACATAGCTGACGCCTTGCAGTTTGGGAACATTCAGGTGTGTTTCCTCGACGCGCGCCTGATTGAGCGCCTCGTTGAGAATGTCCGCCTTGGAGTAAGCCGCGCCGAACAGTTTAATGAACTTGTCGCCGTCGCGGTAAAACTCTTTCTCCGAATTTTTGTGAATCAGTTGCATATAAAGTTTCCTCCTAATACGCAGGGAATTATCCTGCAATTATTTTCCGCCTCTATTATACCGCATAAAAACTGATAAGTAAATACTTTTTTTGAAAATTTTTTTCATGTGTTTTTTGGGGTTCGGAAATGAAAACAGCGGCAAAAATTTGCCGCTGTCTTTTGTAAATTTATTCGCCGAATATCATTTTCAAACATTCCAGCCGTCCGTTGAGAAATTCGAGCCGCGCCCCCTCTTCCGTAGACGAAAGTTTTTCATTTTCTTCGCACAGCCGTTTCGCCATAAAAAGTTTTCTTGAAAATATTACGGTAAGTCCCAAACAGACAAGCGCTAAAACGCCGCCTGCGATTGCCAGATAAACGGATAGCATTCCTTCCGTGGAATAAACGGTACTTACGCTTGCAATTATCCAGATAAGGCTTAAAACAAACGCGCCCAGGCAGATACGGAACCGCAGAGAATAGTACGCCTTGTTCGCAAGAAAAGGTCCGCGCCGTTCTTCGATTGCCGCCTTTACCTGTACTCCGAGGGGTTCCGCCTCCTTTCTGTACTCTTCGCGTTCGCGTTTCAATTGTTCGCCCGATTGCTCCAACACATACGCGCGCACTTCCTGAGAAGCCGCGGCAAATTCCGAAGCGTTTTCGCTTACATAGAAAGCGTCCGTTTCGGTAAAATCTTTGGTGCGCGCGCGCCAAAGACAACGCGCCGCCTCGCTGTTCTCTCCGTAAACAAGCGCCTGCGAATAGAAAATTTCCGCCTCCGCATATTCCTTCGCCGCAAGTTTTTCCGCGCCCTCGCGCATCAGATTTTCCTGCGCCTCTTTGGCGATTTGTTTTTCCTTTTCGCGACGCGCAAGCTTCTCCTGCAACTGCGCGGGAGTTAACCCCACGAGGTCTTCGTCGTACTCGCCGTCGGGCAAATCCAAAACAAATTCTTCCGCTTCGTCCGCTTCGTCCGTATCCTCGGCAAGCGCGTCCTGCGCGTCGATACCGCCGCGCTTGCGCTTGATTTTGATTTCGCGTTCATTGTCAATCATTCTTTCTTCCATCATTCCACCTCGTCTTCCACGGAATAGAGATTCCGCAACGTCTTTTTTTGCAAAGGGTCTACGCTCCGCGTTACCAATGCGCGGCACTTGCCCTTGTACCTGCTCCGCGCCCACTCGCACAGTTCGCGCGTTGCAAACAGCGCGTAGCACGCACTCCCCGAACCCGTCATGCCCGCCCCGTAAGGAGAAAGACACTGCAAGTCAAACAGGGCCTCCTTTACGGCAGGGTTGAGCGATACGGCGGCATCGTATAAATCGTTCCCGAACACTTTTGCCGCCCATTCCGTGTTCCCGCTTTGCAAGTCTTTGAGGACGCGTTCCGTACGCGGGGAATAGCGCGTTTCGAGTTCGTCGTAAGCCGCATAGCATTCCGCCGTGGATACGCCCTCCTTGGGACAGAGCAATAAAAACCAGAGCTCGGGTTGCTGCACAAAACGTGTTACGTGTTCGCCCCTGCCCGTTATCCGCGCAAAGCCGCCCGTTAAGAGGTACCCCGTGTCGCTGCCTAACCCGTCGGCAAGTTCTTTGAGGGCTTCCGCGTCCGCAATTTCGTACAGCGCCGCCATGGCGTTGAGCACGCCCGCGGCGTCCGCGGACGAACCGCCTAAGCCTGCTCCCACGGGGATATTTTTATAAACCGTGATATTCGCGCCCGTTGTTCCGAACCGCGCCGCAAACGCTTCGCCTGCCTTTACCGCGTTGTTCTCTTCGGGGAGAATGCTCTCGCTCTTCATGCCGCGCATGGTCACGCTGATAAGATTGTCTTTGCGTTTTTTAGCCACAATGCGGTCGGATAAGTCAACCGTCGTCACAAGCGAATCGAGAAGGTGATACCCCCCTTCCGCGCCGACGATATCGAGCGTAAGATTGAGTTTTGCGTATGCGTTCACTCTTACCGTGTTCATTAAAATTATTGTAACACAGATTGCCCCCGAATGCAAGAGTTGGAATAAAAAACCGCCGCTTTTCCGCGGCGGTTTTTTTGCCCTGTTAAGCGTTCAGCGTTTTCCTGCGGAAGACGATGACGCGCTGTCCCTCCTGAACGGGGAACTCGATATCGGGGTTGCTTGCCGAAACTTCCTCCGGCGATTTTTTAAGGCTCTTGGCAAGTTCCCAAAGCCCGTCGCCCGCGCGCGGAATATATACGCTGACTGCACTGTCGTTGACGGGAAGCAACTCGCCTTCCTCAGCGCCCGAAACAAACTTCGCTTTTAATACGCGCTTTTCGCAGAGCGTGATTTTGAGCGTTGCTTCCGCGTCGATTTCGCCCTCCTGGCGCTGACGCGCGGACATGCCGCACACCAAAACGTTCACGGCGCAATTCTCCGCCTGTACGGGAATGGAGAAAGGCAGACTCATTTCAATGCCGCGGTGGGTGCCGTCCGCGCCGAGCACGAGCAGGGTTGCCATGGCAACGCCCTCGACGCGCGCGCCGTCTTCCGTCTTAACAAGATTGGCTTCCGCGCGTTGCAGGGTAACTGCCTGGAATACGTCCGAAAAATCGACGGGCGCAGAGAGCGCGCATCTACCCGAAATGCGCTCGGTCACGCGCTGCATTTCGCCCGAACCGCCGCACTCCGTTTCGGCAAACTGTAACGTCACGTTGTTGGTTTGAGAGAACGCGTCCGACACCGTGTCTACGGTAATCTCTTCGTACACGCAGGCGTCTGCTTGGAGCGTGAAGTCCGCACGGACTTTGCACTTGCCGCGTTCCTCGTCCGCATCGGCATGAATGGATACGTTCAGAATAGATACCCGCGCTTCCGCGCTGCAACCGTACTGCGCGTCGTCGCAGGGAATTTCGATACGGAAGGGAACGAGCCGCTCGAACGAAACAAGCGCGTCCGAACCTTTGAGCGCCAAAACGCCGAGGTTGATTTCGCCTTCGACCGCCAGCGTGCCCGCGCTGACAACCGTATCGGTAATGTTTACCGTTTCCGCGTGTTGCAAAATATCGCCGATAAATTCCGTTTCAAATTCGTCTTCCGTTTCCGCCGCGCCGCCGCACAGGTGCGCCGTAAGCACGTTGGAAGGTTCGCGCTTTAACACCAAATCGCCGCCCGCAAGATACTCGAACGTCTGGTCGCCGTAGAGTGCGATGTCCGCGCCGAGCAGCGCCGAAAGATAGACGCTCGCGCCCTCGCGCCGCACCGCTACGTTTTCTACCGTGAGCTTTGCCCGCGCCGTGAAGGCAGGACAGATGAGTTCGTCTTTGGCGACTGCCGAAAACTCCACACCCTTTTCCGCGCGGCAGACGTGTTTTTCCGCGTCTTCGTAGACGAGCGAAAAATGCGCTTTCCCGAAATAGCGCACTTCGCCGTTGCCCGTTTCCGCGCCCGTGAGCACGGCGTCCGCATGAACCGAAAGCACCGTTTCCGCTTCCTGCGTGAAGCGGCATTCCACCGCCGTCTGCGCGTTGACCGTACCGCGCTTGCCGTAGCCGCGGAAGGTTTCCGATTGCATATTGATTGACATAATTTTACCTCTCCCCGATTTTGGTTTCCCTTCATTGTATGCGGTTTTTTTAGCGATTATGAAAAATTTATCTTGTCGAATCGAGGTATCTTTTTTGGGAATTTAGGCAATCATAGAAAGTATGATTAAGACTATCGGAAATCTTACGGAAGTGAAACGGACCATATCGGAATATTTTCAGCGGCAGGTGGACGTGACCGTCAATTTGGGGCGGAATAAAATTCTGCGCTACTGCGGCGAACTTTCGGGGGTGTACCCCGCGCTCTTTACCGTGCGCCCCAACGACAAAAACTTTTTGGGAAAGACCTCTTATTCTTATGCGGAAGTGCTGTGCGGCAGCGTTTCCGTAAAGCCCGTGAAAAAAGCGGAATAACTTTTCTGCGCAAACAAAAAACCGTTTCTTTTGAGAAACGGTTTTTTGTTATGTAAAATTTTTTACTCGTGATAACAAAGTATTTCGTTCGGCGGTACGCCTATCGTCTTTTAATTTATTGCTAAAAATACATTTGAAAAAAATATATACCCAATAGGTAATTTATCTGCAATTGATTATTAAATAGAGTATAATATATTTGTTTTAGGATTGCCACGCTTACGCTCGCAATGACAGGCAGAAGCAAATTGCGTTTCCTTTTTGTCATTGCGAGGGAGCAACGCGACCGCGGCAATCTGTGGGTCAGTGGTGCAGGCGATTGAAAAAAACGTTCCGCCATAATCGCTTTAAGATTGCCACGCTTACGCTCGCAATGACAGCGGGCGGATACGGGCGGCAAAAACACAATGAAAATCCGAAAATTTTATTCCTGATAGCAAAGAATTTCATTCGGCGGCACGCCTATCAAGTTACACAAATTAGCGAGCGTATCGAGCGCAGGCAGGCTTTTTCCGTGTAGATATTCCGATATCGTTTGTTGTCCTATTCCGATTGCCTTTGCTAATGTGGTTTGACTTTTCCCGCTCTGCTTGATTGCTTCGATTAATCTTTCTCTGATTTGTTCGATTGTTATCATAAATACACCTCATAAAAATTTTACAGGTATTACCCGTAAAATGCTTGACTTACGGGTGTTACCCGTGATATTATTTACTTACGTGTAATACACGTAAAAAGGAGAAACTATGGCGAAATCTTTATTATCAATCCCCTATTGGGGGGAAGACGAAATTCAAAAACGAATTAAGCGAAGCGAGAAATATCTCTATTATCAAAAACAAGCAGAAAAATTTTACGATAAACTGTTTCAAATTTTAGACAAAGAACAAACAGAATGGTTGAACAATGTTTGGACGAATGAACGTGAAATAGAATTAGAATGGGGATTCTTAAATTTTCAGGCAGGCGTAAATTTCGGGTTACGGCTTTCCTCCGAAGCGTTTTGCGATAAAGATTTGGAACACGAGGAAATTAACGAATTATAACGCCGTCTATAAAAATTAAAATTTCTTTATGAAACATTTACAAAAGGAGAAACTATGAACGACAAACTGTTAAGAGAATTATTTTACGGGAATGAACGGTTTTTAGGAATGTTACGGCGCGGCAACAAGGAATATCAGCGGATAGAAAAAGTGAAAGATGAATATGAAAAGAAAATTTGCAATCTGTTAGGCGAAGAACCGCAAAAGTGGATGGACGAAATCTGGGTGCTGGAAGGAGAAATGCAATCGGAATGGGGCTACTCGAATTTTCAGGCAGGGCTGAACTTCGGCTTATGGCTGGCGGTTCAGGCGCTTTTCGTTACGGATTCGGAAGAAGAATAAACGCGCCGAAGGCGCGCATCACAGAAATAAAAAGAAAAACCGTTTCTCAAAAGAAACGGTTTTGGATTATTTGAGTACGAATATGAGAACGGCAATCACGACCGCAGCCGCCGCGCCGACAATCAGAGAAATGCGTTGAATTTTTTTGCGTTTCTCCTCGTCCATCGGCTTGTAGCCGCTCGGCGTAAGTTCGCCGCCGCAATGCGGGCACTTCGTCATGTGGTCGAGCGCGTCCTCCCCGCAATGCGGACAGGTAACGATATGCTTTTGCAACCGCGCCTGCCGTTTGCGCTTGCGCTCTTCCTGTTTTTCTTCGGCTGTCTTTTTGCTCATAACCCTATTATAACACAACCCCTTGCAAAATTGCAAGCGTTACATACTCTCGTGAATGGTACGGGAGATGACGTCGTCCTGCTGTTCCTTGGTGAGTTTAATAAAGTTCACGGCGTAGCCGCTCACGCGGACGGTGAGTTGCGGATATTTTTCGGGATGCGCCTGCGCGTCCAACAGCGTATCGCGGTTGAACACGTTTACGTTCAAATGATAGCCGCCGTTCCCGACGTAAGCGTCAAGCATATTTACTAAATTTTCCGTCTGTTGTTTCGACATAATCAATTCTCCTTGTTTGTTATTTGAAAGCCGCCCCGTCAGTCGTCTTTGCCGAGCGACTGCGGCGTAATGCTGAACGTGTTGGAAATGCCGTCGCGTGCGAACTCGTAAGGAATTTTCGCAACCGATTCGAGCGAGGCAAGCGCACCGTGCGTATCGCGCCCGTGCATGGGGTTCGCCCCCGGCGCGAGCGGCTCGCCCGCCCTTCTGCCGTCGGGCGTGTTGCCCGTGTTCTTGCCGTATACAACGTTGGACGTAATCGTCAGTATCGACATGGTGGGCACCGATTCGCGGTAAGTCGTGTGGCTTTTGATTTTATCCATAAACGTTTTTACGAGCCAAACCGCAAGTTCGTCCGCTCTGTCGTCGTTGTTGCCGTAATTGGGATAATCGCCCTCGATTCTGTAATCGGTGACGATTCCGTACTCGTTACGCACGGGATAAACTTTTGCGTATTTGATTGCCGACAAACTGTCCGCCGCGCAGGAAAGCCCCGCCACGCCCGTTGCAAAAAATCTACGCACCTCGGTATCGTGCAGCGCCATTTCCAGCGCCTCGTAGCAATATTTATCGTGCATGTAGTGAATGACGTTGAGCGTGTTCACATACAGTCCTGCGAGCCAGGTCATCATGTTGTCGTACTTTTTGAGCACCTCGTTGAAATCGAGCGGACCGTCGCCGAGCACGGGCGCGAACTCGGGAGAAACCTGCAAGGGAAGCCCCGTCTTTTTATCTTTAACAAGTTCGTCCTTACCGCCGTTAATCGCGTACAGCAGACATTTTGCAAGGTTGGCGCGCGCGCCGAAGAACTGCATATCTTTGCCCACGCGCATACTCGAAACGCAGCACGCGATACAGTAGTCGTCGCCCATTTCGGGGCGCATTAAATCGTCGCTCTCGTACTGAATGGCGGAAGTCTTGATGGAAGTTTCCGCGCAGAAACGCTTGAAATTTTCGGGCAGAAGTTTCGACCAAAGCACGGTGAGGTTGGGTTCGGGCGCAGGCCCTAAATTGACGAGCGTGTGCAGAATACGGAAACTCGTTTTGGTGACGAGCGGTCTGCCGTCGATACCCATGCCGCCGATGGATTCGGTCACCCAGGTGGGGTCGCCGCTGAACAGTTCGTTGTATTCGCGGATACGCATGAATTTCACGACGCGCAGCTTCATCACGAAATGGTCGATAAATTCCTGCGCCTCGCTTTCGGTAATCGTACCCTCTTCCAAATCGCGCTGAATGTAAATATCGAGGAAAGTCGTATTTCTACCGATACTCATTGCCGCGCCGTTCTGGTCCTTCACCGCGGCAAGGTAGCCGAAGTACAGCCACTGAATTGCCTCCTGCGCGTTGGTTGCGGGTTTAGAAATATCGAAGCCGTATTCCGCCGCCATTTCCTTTAACGCTTTGAGCGCTTTCACCTGCTCGGAAAGTTCCTCTCTGTCGCGGATTTTATCGGGCGACATATCGCCGTCTTTTAAGAGTTTATCCTTCTCTTTCTGCGCGATTAAAAAATCTACCCCGTAGAGTGCAACGCGGCGGTAGTCGCCCACGATTCTGCCTCTGCCGTAGGTATCGGGCAAGCCCGTTAAAATGTGCGCCGTTCTCGCGCGCCGCATTTCGGGGGTGTATGCGTCATACACGCCGTCGTTATGCGTCTTGCGGTAGTGCGAGAAAATATCCTTTACGCGCGGACTGACTTGATAGCCGTACATATTCAGCGACTCCTCCGCCATGCGGATTCCGCCGAACGGCATGAGCGCACGCTTGAACGGCTCGTCCGTTTGAAGACCTACGATTTTTTCGAGTTTCTTATCGAAGTAACCTGCTTTGTGGCTGTTCACGCGCGACACGGTATCCGTGTCCGCGTCGTACACGCCGCCGCGCTCGCGTTCCTCTTTGGAAAGTTCGAGCACCTGCTGCCAGAGTTTTTCGGTTGCTTTTGTAGCGGGCGCAAGGAATGCGCCGTCGCCCTCGTAGGGCGTATAGTTGCGCTGAATAAAATCGCGCACGTCGATTTCTTCGCACCACTTGCCCTGTTCAAAACCGCGCCATGCTTCTTTCATAATTCTCTCCTTCCTATGTAGTGTTATTTGCTTAATATTTTTTTTGCGCGTTCCACGCTTTCTTTGGAAGGCGGCTCCACCCCTTCGAGCGGATACGCCATTCCTAAATTTTCATACTTCACTTTCCCCATGGTGTGATAGGGAAGCACTTCCACTTTTTCGACCGTTTCAAGCCTATCTGTAAACGCGCGAAGTTTTTTAAGGTTTTCTTCTCCGTCCGTAATGCCGGGCACAAGCACGTGACGAATCCACGTCGGTTTTTTGTGTTTGCTTAAATATTCTGCGAATGCGAGCGGTGCGGCATTTGAATGCCCCGTAAGAGATTTGTGCGCCGCCCCGTCAATGTGCTTGATATCGAGGAGCACCAAATCGGTGACGGCAAGCAAATCTTCATACCGTTTGTCTTCTTCCCGAAAACAAATGCCCGAAGTATCCAGACAGGTGTGAATACGTTTTTCTTTCAACAGAGAAAACAGTTTGATGAGTTCATCGAGCTGCAACAGCGGTTCGCCGCCCGAGACGGTGACGCCGCCCTTCGCCCCGAAATAACTTTTATACCGGAGCGCCTCGTCTGCGATTTCTTGGACGGAACGCTCCTTGCCGCCGCCGATTCCCCAGGTATCGGGATTGTGGCAGTATTTGCACCGCATGGGGCAACCCTGCGCGAACACCACGAAACGGATACCGGGTCCGTCTACCGTGCCGAACGATTCCGTTGAATGAATGCGCATTTCCCTCTCCTATTGTGTGCAAAATTCCGAATTAGAAAACAAAAGAGCAGATTTCTTGTCAAAAAGAAACTGCCCAGACGAAACGGCTCTACCCCTATACGGTTTCACGCGGTGCTCCGCTTCTCGTCAGTCGCCGTAAGGTTTTTGATTTGTAATGCTATGATACCATGCCAACGCGCGTTTGTCAAGTGAAAAATAACGGAATTTTCAGGAAAATAATACTAAATATTGCGTTGCTATAATAAATTGAGCACAAAATATAGGATTTTCTTTTTCCGTTCAAAATTGATTGACAAGAAAAATAAAACTTTCTATAATATTTTCAAAAGGCAATGATGCGGAAGAGACGCGCCAAAACGCCCCGAATTCAGAGAAAAACCCCGCGGCTGAAAGGGTTTTTTCGGAAAAGGCGCGGTATTCCCCCGCGAGCCGCCCGCCGAATCGAACTTTAAGCGGTGCCGTGCCCTTCGCGTTAAGAAGGCAAGAGGCGCATTGATTAAATGCGCGAAGATAGGTGGTACCGCGGAAATTTTCGCCCTATGTTTTTTCATAGGGCGTTTTTTATTTATATCGGGAGGAACAGAGAATGGACGAAAACGATAACGTATTAGACGAGGCGCAGAAAGACGCCGAACAGGCGGAGAACAGCCGCGCGCTCTACGAGGTAAAAATGAAATACCTCGGCAGAACGGGCAGAATTACCGCGCTGCTCAAAAAAATGAAAGAACTTGCGCAGGAGGACCGCCCCGCGTTCGGCAAGAAAGTGAACGATTTGCGAATGCTTTTGGAAGCGCGCTTTGCCGTACTCGAAGAAATCATCCGCCAAAAAGAACTCGAACACAAACTTGAAAGCGAACGCATTGACGTTACCATGCCCGGGAAGCGCAAACGCGAAGGCGTATTGCACCCCGTCACGCGCGTGAAAAACGAACTCATCGACGTGTTCGCAGGCATGGGCTTCGAGATTTACGAAGGTCCCGAAATCGAGAGCGAATACTACAACTTCACCGCGCTCAACACCCCTGCCGACCACCCTGCGCGCGATATGCAGGACACCTTTTACGTGACGGACGAATTTTTACTCCGCACGCAGACGAGCGCGGCGCAAATCCGCGTGATGGAAAAGAAAAAACCGCCCATTAAAATTTTATCGCCCGGGCGCGTGTTCCGCTCGGACGACGACGCAACCCACTCCCCCATGTTCCACCAGATGGAAGGGCTCGTCGTAGACAAAGGCATTACCCTCTGCGATTTACAGGGAATGCTCGACGAATTCGCGCGTTCCGTGTTTTCCGATTCCAGCAAGACGCGCCTGCGCCCCTCCTACTTTCCCTTTACCGAACCCTCGGTGGAGGTGGACGTATCCTGCGCCTCCTGCGGCGGAAAGGGCTGTTCGCTCTGCAAGGGCACGGGCTGGATTGAAGTGCTCGGCGCGGGCATGGTGAACAGACACGTGCTCGAAAACTGCGGCGTCGACCCCGACGAATATACGGGCTTTGCATTCGGCATGGGCATCGAGCGCATCGCCATGCTCAAATACGGCATCAACAACATCAAACTGCTCACCGAAAACGACGTGCGCTTTTTAGAGCAGTTCAAGGATTAAGGAGGAGAATATGTTAGCACCGCTCAGTTGGCTGAAAGATTATGTAGACATCGATATTTCCGCAGAGGAATTACAGGAAAAACTCTTCTCCTGCGGTTTTGAAGTAGAAGAACTTACCTACCTCGGCAAGGACGTAAACGGCGTCGTCGTCGGAAAAATTACGAAGTGCGAAAAACACCCCGACGCGGACAGGCTCACCGTCTGCACCGTGGACTGCGGCGCGCACGGCGTGAAACAGATTTGCACGGCTGCCACCAACGTGTTTGAAGGCGCGCTCGTGCCCTGCGCCTTGGACGGCGCAACCGTACTGCATGAAGGCGGCGTTCAGAAAATTAAAACGGGGAAACTCCGCGGCGTGCTCTCCGAGGGAATGTTCTGTTCGGGCGAAGAACTCGGCATTAACAACGACTTCTACGACGGCACGGAAGTGTACGGCATTCTCATCCTCGGCAGCGAGGCGAAGGTGGGCGACGATATCCGAAAAATCGTAGGAATCGACGACTATATTTTCGACATTGCCGTCACAGCCAACCGCCCCGACTGCCAGAGCATTCTCGGTATGGCGCGCGAGGTAGCCGCCGTTTTGCACAAGCCTTTGAAAATGCCTGCGCTCGAATATCACGCCGCAAAGACGGACGTAAAAATTCCCGTCACCGTGAAAGAGCCCGCGCTCTGCCCGCGCTATATCGGGCACTACGTGAAGGACGTGAAAATCGGCGTAGCGCCGCAATGGATGCGCCGCCGTCTTGCCCTGTGCGGACTGCGCTCCGTTTCGGATATTGTGGATATTACCAATTTCGTGTTGCTCGAAATGGGGCAACCCATGCACGCGTTTGACCGCAACTTCCTGCGCGGCGGCGAGGTCATCGTGCGGCGAGCGAAAGAGGGCGAAAAGATTGTCACGCTCGACAAAAAGGAATTTAAGCTCAACCCTTCCAACCTCTTGATATGCGATAAACAGGGCGGTGTTGCCCTGGCAGGCGTGATGGGCGGACTCAACAGCGAAATCAAGCCCGATACGAAAGAAGTGTTCTTCGAGGCGGCAAAGTTCGCGCGCGACAGCGTGCGGAAAACTTCCCGTTCGCTCGGACAGCGCAGCGATTCTTCGGCGCGTTTTGAAAAAGGCGTAGACGCGTACACACCCGAACTTGCCATGGACCGCGCCCTGCACCTTGTGGAAGAACTCGGCTGCGGCGTGCCCACCTCCTACCGCACCGACGTAAACAGCGCGGACATGACCCCTAAACAGATTGTAACGACTTACGCTAAAATTAACGCCCTGCTCGGCATCGAAGTGCCCGAAGCGGAAGTGAACGCCATTTTGACAAGGCTCGGCTTTGCCGTGAAAGAAAACAAAGATACCCTTACCGTCACCGTTCCGCTCTGGCGCGAGGACGTGGACGGCTACCCCGACATTGCCGAAGAAGTCATCCGCTCCTACGGTTACGAACACATTGTGCCCGCTTTCCTTTCCAAAGCGACGGTAACGCACGGCGGACTTACCCACGCGCAGAAACTCGAACTCAAATTCAAAAATACGCTCAAAGCGGAGGGCTTTATGGAAGCGTGCAACTACTCGTTCGGCTCGCCCAAAGATTTCGACCTTCTGCGCCTGCCCGAGTACTCGCCCGAACGCAATGCCGTTGAAATCCGCAACCCCATCGGGGAAGATTTGTCGGTGATGCGTACGACGCTTGCCGCAACAATGTTGCAGAATATCGTGCGGAACGTGCGGCGCGGCAACGACAGCGGCAGACTGTTTGAGGTCGCAAACGTGTATCTTGCGGACACGCTCCCCCTTAAAACGCTCCCCGAAGAGCGCAAAAAGTGCGTCATGGGGCTGTGGGGCGAGGGCGATTTCTTCGATATGAAAGGCGCGGTGGAAGCGGTTGCCGAAGCGTTTGAACTGAATTTTATCTTCGAGCGCGCGGAAAGGTCTTACCTGCATTCGGGCAAGACGGCTGCCGTGAAACTCGGAGAAAAGACGGTCGGGTATCTCGGCGAACTGCACCCCGCCATTGCAAACGAACTTGCGCTCGAAAAGCCTGCGTATCTGTGCGAGCTGGACTACGCCGCAATTTCTAAAAAGTTTGCAAAAGATATCACCTACAAAAATCTGCCGAAGTTCCCCGCCGTACGGCGCGACCTTGCGGTGGTCGTCGGCGAGGACGTAACTTGCGCCGAATTGACCGCATGCATTCTGCGCGCCTGCAAAGCGGTAACGCGCGCGGAACTCTTTGACGTATACCGCAGCGTTACGCTCGGCGCAGGCAAAAAAAGTATGGCGTTCCGCCTGACTTTCACGCCCGACGAGAAAGCGGAAAAACCGCTCACGCCCGAAGCGGTAGACGGATTCTTCCGTAAAATTCTCGGAAATCTCGAACACAACCTCGGCGCAGAATTGAGATAAGTTTTATAGAAAGAGCCGCCGTTCCGCATTTGCGGAACGGCGGTTTATTTTTATTTGGGCGACGACGCGGTTTCAATTCGCACTCATGAAAAGAAAAGTGTAACGATTTGCTTCAAATTGTAAACATATTTTTATAAATATATTTAATTTGATAATAATGACTAATGCGCGCTTATCTCCGCCGCGTCGGCGCTTTCACAAAAGGAGCTTGATAAATTGTTTATTTTACAATAATCGTTCTGGTTTCACCGCTCAAAAAAGTGACGGTAATTTCGCCGTCTTTTTCTTCGACGCTTCCTACCACTTCGTCTTTTAATAAATCGGCTAAAAGCGACAAAAATTCTTTCTTTTCCATATTTTTCCCTCCTCTTTTTATGATAATATCATAGGCACTGCGAATATGTCAAGCAATTTTTATAGCCATTGACTATAAATTATTTTGTGGAAATGAATTTGGACGAAAAAATTACAGAAAATTTATGTTTTGAAATTAAGAATAGCGGTAAAACGATTACAAGTATCGCTAAGGCGATTGGTGTAAGACAGTCAACTGTTTCGCAATATTGTTCTGGAAGAGCGAAACCGACGCTTGCAACTTTTTCCAAACTTTGCAGTTTTTTGGATATTTCGGCTGACGACGTTTTAGAAATCAAACATTAAAAAAGCGGCGCATTGTTATGCGCCGCTTTTTCATTACGGTTTAATTCATTTTTATTCTGTGCAACAGTGCGGTATTGCCTACCGCTCTGCCGCCGCCCAAAATTACGGACATCTGCGGATTTTCGGGCAAATGCGTTTCCATTTGCAATTTTTCCGCGATATAATCCTCAAACCCTGCAAGCAGGCAAATACCGCCCGAAAGATAAACGCCGTTCTTGCACATCGCGGCGGAAACTTCGGCGGGAAGTTTTTGCAAAACAAGTTCCGCATATTCGATGATTTTATCGATATAAATACGCACGGGGAATAAAATGTCTTCGGAATTGACGGACACGGAGCGCGGCTTGCCGCTTTCAATATCTCTGCCGTTGACTATCATGCTTTGATTATCGCCTGCAATCAGACTGCCGACCGTGTTCTTTAATTTTTCGCTCGTGAGCGAACCGATTTTCAAATTAAACGTTTCCGCAATATGGTCGATGATATGAATATCCATATTATTGCCGCCCACGTTCATGGTAAGCCCTGCGATAATTCCGTCGAGCGAAAACGCCGCCATGGACGTTTTTCCTGCGCCGATATCGAGCGCGAACACGGGGTTGGATTCGGAGAGCGGAACGTCCTGCCCGAGCGCGGCAAGATACGGCGTTTCAACGAACCCGATTCTTGAAATGCCCGCCGTTTTCGCAACGCGGTAATACTTCTCGCGCGAAGCCGCGGTCACGCCGCAGGGCACGCAGAAGATTGCCTCTACCGAGGGACGGCGCACTACCTTTCGCAGAAAATATTCGAGCAACGCGCCCGCCTGGCGTTCGTTCACGATTTCCCCCTCGAACACGGGGAAACTGACGTCGGTGTATTCCGCCGTCTTTCCGAGCAAACGCTTGGCTTCGTTGCCGAACGCACGCATTTCGCCCGTGTCTTTCTGCACGGTTACGCACGTTGCTTCGGCAAGTACGATACCGCTGCCGATTTGGTAAATTTTCGTTAGCGACGTTCCGAAATCGATTGCAAGTTTCAGCATTTGTATTTTTCAGCCTCCTCTAAAACAGCGCGGACTTCCTCAACCGGAAGCCCCACCACGCCCGTATAACTGCCTTCGTAATTTTTAACCAGCGGATAACCGTCCTGAATGCCGTAAGACCCCGCCTTGTCGAGCGGTAGTCCGCTTTCCGCATACTCTCTTATCAGTTCTTCGCTCAGCGGAAAAAAGGTGACGCGCGTTTCCGTTGAAAACGTTTTGCAAAAGCCCTGCCCCGCAACGCACACCCCCGTGTACACGCTATGCGTATTTCCGCTCAGTTCGCGCAGCGTTGCGATTGCCTCCGCCTTATTCCGCGGCTTGCCGAGAATTTTATCCCGAAACGCAACCACGGTATCCGCACCGAGCACCAGACAGTCGGGAAAACGCGACAACACTTCCTTCGCCTTACCCTCTGCAAAATACTCCGCCGTTTCCCGCGCCGTAAGCCCTTCCGCACGTTCCTCGAAAAACGAAGGCTCTACGCGGAAATTGCAAATTCCATGCAAAAGTTCGCGCCGCCGCGGCGACGCACTTGCAAGAATTAACTCTCTCATTAAAGAATTTCCAGATTTTTCTTAAAGGCGCGTTTGAACTCTAACCCTGCGTCGAGCGCCTGGCTGATTTCCAGCGTTGCGTCGCTCGCAACTTCCGTTTTCATGATAACGGAATCTCCGAGCACGTCGCAGTTGATGCCCTTGACGACGCCCTGTCCGCTCCTGTCCAGGCATTCGCCGATACGCAGCAGCACGCCGAGTTTTTTCACGACGTCTAAATCTTCGTCGGTGACGATATCCTTATACCTTGCCCATTCGTTAGCAGGCACGTCCTCTTTTCTGTGACACCCCGCCACGAACGCCGCAAGTACGACTTCGCGGTGCGTTGCGCCGTAAATCGCCGAATTGAGAATGATATAACGACTGTGCTGTTGATTATTGTAATAGCGGATGCGGTAACCGCAATCATGCAGGCTCGCCGCAATTTTGAGCACTTTGAGATAAGCGCGCGGGAATTTGTGCAACACGCGCAGTTGTTTGAAGAGCTGAATGCTCAGATGCACCACGTGTTCGACGTGCGCCTCGTTGCAACCGTAATATTTTACGAGCGTATTGAGCGAATAGCCGAGCACGTCGGAAATAGGGCGTTCCACCGTGAGCGGAACCGCCTGATTTATCATAATGCCCTCGCGCAGTCCGCAGCCGCCGATGGTGAACGACTCGATATGCATATAGTCGGTAAACGATTTGATAATCGCAAGCGCGGCAGGCATAATGTCGGCACGGGCAGGAGATAAGCCGCGGATGCGTTTGCGTTTTTCCACGTCCAGCTCGCGCACCATTTCGTAAATGGAGCGGAAGTCCTCCGTCGCGAACGTGTAGTTGTGTACTACGTTGAGTGGATATTTGCGCACGATGCGGTTCATTTTATAGAGATTGCGGAAAGAACCGCCCACGCCGATTAAAGGGGTATCGGGGTCCACTTCCGAAAGCCATTCGATTTTTTTGAACTGTTCGAGGAAAAATTCTTCAATTTTTTCCGTCTGTTCTTTGGGGGATACGCCGTCGTTCTTAAAGAGGTCGGTGAGCGTCACCGCGCCGAACGCGAGCGTTACGTAATTGAGGATGGAACGGCGGTTATAGTAAATAATTTTCGTGCTGCCGCCGCCGATTTCGAGAATAATGCCCTTGGGCATGTCCATCGAGTTGATGACGCCGCGGTAAACGAGCGTTGCCTCCTCTTCTTCGGAAAGCACCGTAACTTTCAGACCGCAGCTCGCCTGTATTTCATCGAGGAAAGAACGCTGGTTTTTGGCGCGGCGAACCGCCGCCGTAGCAACCGCAATCATGCGTTCTACGCCGTTTGCCTCGCACAGCCTGCGGAACATTTTGAGCGTTTTAATCGTTTCCGCAACCCGTTGCGGCTTCAGAAAACCGTCACGGTCCATGTCCTGTCCGAGCCGCACGCTCTCTTTCAATTCGTCTTCCACCATATAATGCCCGTCACCGAACATTTTTACAATGACGAGCCGCGCGGAATTAGAGCCCAAATCGATGATTCCTATTTTTTCCATAACGAAAAACCCACCGTGGCATATTTGAACGACAAACTCGCGGTTATCCACCTGTTTTTTGCGAAATTCGTCTATTCTTCCATAATAATTGTTGATAGTATTTTACCATAGGATACCCGATTTGTCTATACCCTTTTTGAAAAAATTTTATAATTTTTTACGCCGTTAAATTGTTCCGTTTCGGGGCTTTTTTGCAGGAAATGCGGCTTTGAACTGGAAGAAAGAGAGAATCACGAGAAACACGCCGAATCCTTTTCTGAGCGCGGCGGAAGGAAGGTACGCGGCGAGCAACGCACCCAGCACCGAAAAAACAAGCGCCGTTAAAATGATGGGCAGAATACCCTGTTTCTGTAAAAGCCCGCTCTTGGCATGAATGGAGAGTGCGAAGATTGCCATGGGCAGAAAGGAAAGCAGGTTAATGCCCTGCGCCGCCCCCTGTTCGACGCCGCAGAAAATGGTGAGCAAAGGAATGAGCGCGGTTCCGCCGCCCATGCCCATTCCGCCCAATATTCCGCCTGCGATTCCCGAAAGAAAAAAAATAAGAAACGACATACTATATCACCATCTTGATGCCGGCAATCAGCATAAACGCGGCAAAAATAAAGGTGACGGCGCGCGCGGAAATTCTCGATAACAGTTTTGCGCCCAACACCCCGCCGAGGAGCACGCCGAGCGCCACGGGCACAAAAGTTTGCAGCGGAATGAGCCCGTACCACAAATAGACGATTGCGCTCACGAGCGACGCGGGCAGAATGACCGCAATCGCCGTAGCGTGGGCGGAAAGCGCGCTCAGTTTTCCCACCCGTTCCAATACGGGAACGACAATCATTCCGCCGCCGCCCCCGAACAACCCGTTCGCCGCGCCCGTAGCCGCGCCGCCAAGAATCAATTTTCCTGTTTTTCCCCTCACAAAGTTTTTCCTCCCTACTATTACAAAGTTTGCGCTCCTTCTAAAAAAATTTTCTTTTTTTCTGCGATTTCATGCGGAATTGCTTGCCTATCTTCCCGATTTATATTAAAATAGGGTATATCGCTAAAAATAACGGACGGTATCGTATTCGTTTGCCGTCTGAAATGAAGGAAATTTTATGGCTAAATTTTTTCTCAACGAAAAATGGAAAAAACGTTCGGTAACCGCTCTTTCCATTGCTTTGTCGCTCACGCTTTCGGCAGGCATTTTAACTGCTTGCGGCAACACCGACCCGAGCGACGATGACGACGATGACGACACCGCCGTCACAGAAGTGGACAACCAGCTTCTGAAAAACGGGAACTTTGAATTTTATTCTGAAAAGAACACCGAGCTCGATGAAAAACGCGCGCTCATTTATACGCCTACCAGCTGGTCGTTCAGTTCCGGCTCGCCCACTTCGAGCGCCGCTTCGGGAATTGTGAATACCGAAGAATGGGACTATCTTACCAAACCGGGCTACAACAACGGAAAAGGCTTCCCCGATAAAGACAGCGAAACGGATACCGCCGCCGTGATTAAGGAAGTAGCCGCGCATTGGAAGGACGAGAGCGTTACCGCTTACGACCGCCTGAGATTTTATGAAAAATACAAAACGGAAATCAAAGACCTCGACGCAAATTCGGACGAGGCAAAACTCTTCGCGGAATACAAGTACACCATCGATTACGACGACGTGAAAAATTTGCGCGAGGAACTCGGCGAAACGCTTTTGACGCGCTATTCGGAAACGGACGAGGACGCAGGCAACAACCTCCTCATGATTCACAACAACTCCGAGCAGTACGACGTTTTGGGCACCGCGCAGTACTACACTTCGAGCACAACCATATCACTTGCCGCAGGCACCGCCGCAAAAGTTTCGGTCTGGGTGAAAACTTCCAACTTAAAGCACTATTATAAGGGCGACAAGGACAAAGAAGTAGAAGTCACGAAAGACGCAGGCGCTTATATCGGCGTAACGCATACGGTCGGCGGCAACACGCTCGACCAGATGCAGATTAAAAACATCAACACCAAAGACGTTTCGGATAATAACGGCTGGGCACAGTACACGCTCTACGTACGCGCAAACACCTTTGCGACGAGCACGTTCAAAATCGTACTCGGACTCGGCATGGGCAATAACGACTTCCGCTTTGAACAGGTGAACGGTTACGCGTTCTTCGACGATTTGGAATGCGAAATCATTTCCGACGCCGACTACGTCAAAAACGTTACGTTCGGCGAAACGTGCGAACTCAATTCCAAGAAAGAAGAAAAGATTTTCGACGCAACCAAGCTCGGCAAGTACCAATATGCGCTCGATTTGCATGCGGAATTCGAAACGCTGGACCTCGACAACGTTACCGTTGACACGACCAAAGAACTTTCGGGCGCGAAGGAATACGACAGTGCGGATATCGTTCCCGACAACCGCACCGACGCAAACGTACCCGAAAACGAAAAGAGTCTTGCAGACCTCTACAAATTAAGCAATCTGCAAACGCTTTCTGCCAGCAACGGCTATCTTAAAAACATATTTGAAAACGATTTCAAAAACTTCCCGTTTGCGAGCAACGACAATATCATTATGTTGCTTTCCACCAACGGCGCGGCTTACACCGCAAAAGTGGAAAGCCCCAAGTTCACCCTTGCACCCGACAGTTATATGCTTGTTTCCTTCTTTGTAAAAACGAGCAGAATCCGTAACGGCAAAACGGGCGCTAGCGCGACGCTGATTGACGGCAAAAATAAAACGACCATTTCCGCATTCGATTCCACAACGATTGCAACCGTAGATATCAACGAAGAAACAAAAGATATTTACGACGGCTGGGCACAGTGTTTCTTCTTCGTAAAGAACGAAACGAAAGAACCGCACACTTTCTCGCTGGAACTTTCCTACGGTCCCACCACGATTGCGGGCGCAAACGCAAACTCATTCGACGACGGCTATGCGGCGTTCGCAAACTTTGAAACGATGGAAATGAGCAAATCGCAGTACGGTTATGCTTCCACTTCTAGCGACCGTTCGCAATCCGTTTCGCTTACGGGCAGAGTTACTTCCGATTCCAAGTTCGACGATAACCAGGCGACCACTCCTTTCAAGAACGGCGAGTTGGGCATGCCCCTTAACTTTTCCGGCAAACAGAGCGGCACCATTGAAGTAGACGGCTCAAACGAAGCGCTTACCCCCGACGAGTTGCAGAAAACGGGATTGTATTCGGGGCTTCTTAACGCAGAAGCGGAAAACGTAGAAAAATATATGGTCGGAACCGCTCCCTGGAACAACGCGCTGAGAAATATTGCAACGGACAATTCGAGCGCAATGAACTGGTGGAAATCTATCTTCGGCGATTCCAACAGAAACGGATTTGTTGCAAATCAACCGCTCGTTATTCTGAATACTGCTTCGGGCGAACTGCCTGCTTACGGCTATTTTGCGAAAACGGCTTCCGTATCCGCAAACGGTTCCCAGAAAATCAGCATGCGCGTGAAAGTCGGCGGAGGCGCAACCGCATACCTGTACCTCATCGACGTTTCCGACGTAGACAAGGGTTTCAACAATACGCTTGCTCCCACAATGCCGAAAACCACCTACTGGTACGATGACGACGGCAATATTACGGAAGACCCGACCGATAAGAAGAAAGCGGAAATTATTTACACGCTCGAAGAAAACGGACTCTATCTGAAAAAGGGCGAGACCAACGGCACCTATTACGCCAACCTCAGAAACTTTGAAACCGACGACGACGGCAACCTCGTTACGACTGACGGCAAGATTGTATTCTACAAAAACGGCGACGACTTCTATGCTTACTACGATAAGTCGACCAAAGAATATACGCAGAAGGTTGCTCCCCTTCCCACCGAAGGTAATTTCGTCCGCTACACCGTTCCTGCGGAATTGACAGAAAAAGGTACGTGCATTGCGGTATCTTCCACTTCCGATTGGGTAGACGTTTCCTTCTACGTCCGTGCAGGAAGCAAGGCGAAAGATTACCGCCTTGAAATCTGGGCGGGCTCGCGCGACGGGAAAACGAATATCCCTCAGGGCGGTTACGTCTTCTTCGACGATTACAGCAATGCCAGCGCAGGCGATTACGATTCTCTCCTTTCCGAGTACGTGGAATTTGCAAAAGAAGAATTGGACGCAGACGATAAACTTCCCGCGTCTCATGCTTTCTATTACACCTACACGCTCTACGATTCGCCCGACTACGAGAGATACGATAAAACCGTTCACGAAGACTGGCTCGGTTACGATTACGACCAGTCCAAACAGGAAGAAAAAATCATTTGGTTTGAATACGCGACAAACGAGGTCACAGGTTCGCAGGAATACGTTCAGTTCCTCGATTTCAGCGCAAACGATAAGACGGTTTCCAAGCTTAACCAGAAAGACGACAACACAAGTACCGATGAGGAAGAAACGACCGAAGGAAGCGACACCAACGTATGGTTGATTGTTTCCGCAAGTCTCCTTTCGTTCGTACTCCTCTTCGCGATTGTAGCGGTATTCGTAAGAAAAATGCTGAAAAACAGAAGCAAGCGCTCCGCAAGCAAACCGCAAAAACAAAAGAAAGAACAAAAAGAGCCGAAACTGAAAGTTGTGAAATCGGAAGAAACACCCGAAGAGCAGCCCGAAGACGAAAACAGTCCTTACAACGACTAACGAAACGTAATAAAAAAAGCCTCGGCAAATGCCGAGGTTTTTTTTACAAAAGACTTGTAATTTTTTTGAAAATAGACTATAATACAGAAAAGTGCCACCGGGTACAGAGAATGTTTCGGCATTCCGTAGCGCATCGATAGGTCTTAGCAGATGCGCTGTCGGAGTGCCTTTTGTTTACTACGGCTAAATTATGAAACGAATCAAAGACTTTTTCAAAAGCATTACTGTATTTGAATACTGCCTTTGGGGAATTTCCGTCGTCGGAATGATTCTCGCATTTATTCTGTGCAAAAACACAAACTATTACAGCCTTGCGGCGTCCTTAATCGGCGTAACGGGATTACTGTTCATTGCAAAGGGAAATGTAATCGGTCAGTTCCTCTCCATCTTATTCTCGGTATTTTACGGAATCGTCGCATATGCTTCTCACTATTACGGAGAAATGTTCACGACGCTCGGCATGAATACGCCCATTGCAATTGCAACCGCCGTCGTCTGGCTGAGAAATCCCTTTTCGGGCGACCGCAAACAAGTAAAAATCAACCGTCTTTCCTTAACCGAATACGGGCTGTCTTTTCTGCTCAGCGTGGCGGTGGCAGTGGCGTTCTATTTTATTCTCGGCGCACTGAAAACCGCGAACCTTATTTGGAGCGCAGTTTCCGTATTCACAAGTTTTTACGCCGTTTATTTATTGCTGCGCAGAAGCTCGTATTACGGAATTGCTTATTCCGCCAACGACATTGTGCTTATCGTGCTTTGGTCGCTCGAAGCGCGCCAAAATCTCGAAGCGGTTGCCATGATTGTGTGCTTTGTGGCATTCCTTGCAAACGATTTTTACGGCTTTGTCAACTGGCTGCGAATGCAGAAAAAACAGCAAAACAATCAGAAAAACGAAACACAAAAAGAAGAGGCGGAATAAATTTCCGCCTCTGTGATTTTTAACCCTTACTCACGCGCCCGCCGTCAATTTTACCGCTTTCTGAGTCCCTTCGGAAAGTGGTTTTTTATAACGCCGTTCACGCATTTGCCAAGCCCCAAGGGATATTCCTCCACGCCGACGACGCACCAGCCGTTTTCAAGTTTTCTTTCCAACGGTTCTCCGCGCAGATAGTTTACGCTCTCCTCGCGCGAAAGCGACACAAACCGTTTACATTCTTCACGCTTCATGCTCATTGCAAGCGCGTGCGCTGGTTTGAAAATTCTGCCGTCCCATTCGCCGAGTTCCACCCCCGTGCGAAGTGTTCGGACGCCGAGCGCAGGCAAGCCGTTCGGCAGCAAATACATTCTGCCGTCCGAACGCGCGGTAATTTCCCCCTGCGGCATTGCAACGAAAAAATCCTCCGCAAATTCTTTGAACGCGCGGTTTGCCTGCGCGTTTCTTGTAACGGGAAAACGTTTCGGCTCTCTCCTTTCTCCGTCCGTTTTTCGGAGCCGCGCGCAGTAATGCCCCTCTCCTTTTGCGGTATGCGGGTAGAGTTTATGTTCCTCAACGAGTTGAAATTCGGGGTGCCGTTCTAAAAAACTGCGGATTTGCCGTTCGTCCTCTTCCTCCGCAAACGTACAGGTGGAGTACATGAGTTCGCCGCCGCCGCAAACCGTCGAGGCAGCTTGTTCCAAAATATCGCGTTGACGCGCGGCGCACATTTTTACGTTCTGCACGCTCCAATGCGGCACCGCTTCGGGTTCTTTTTTGAACATTCCCTCCCCCGAACAGGGCGCGTCTACCAGTACAAGGTCAAAATATTCGGAGAAGCGTTCCGCTATTTGTTTGGGTTCCGCGCTCGTAACCGCGCAGTTCTTCACGCCCAGTCGCTCGATATTCTGCGAAAGAATTTTCGCTCTGCCGAAATCGATTTCGTTGGCAATTAAGATTCCCTCGCCCTGCATCTGCGCGGCGACAAGCGTCGTCTTGCCCCCGGGCGCGGCGCATAAATCAAGCACGCGTTCTTTTTTCGCGTTTACGGTAAGTTCCCCAACGCACATGGCGGAAGGCTCTTGCAAATAGTAAAGACCCGCATAGTGATAAACATCGCTCCCTGCTTTTTGCTCCGCGATATAAAAACCGCTTTCCGCCCACTTTACTCTCTCCCCGAGCGGATAAGGCGCACGTTTTACAAATTCATCCGCGTCGATTTTTAAGGGATTCACGCGAAGCGCCCTTTGCGGCGGATTTTCGTAAGATTGCAAAAAGGCAGGGAATTCATCTCCCAGCCTTTCTTTCATTCTCGATAAAAAATCTTCGGGCAGATTCATTTCAACGCCTCCGCAATCGTACTGAAAGGAATGACCGCCGCACCGCTTGCGACCGCGTTCTGATAGCGTACGCCGTCCTCTTCGCGCGTGATATACACGTTACATTCCGCGGGGTGGGAGGTATACGTGCCGCCGCTTTCAAAAATGGCGGAAAGCAAATTCAGCGACGTTTCAACGTCCTCTTCAATCTCTTTGGCGAAACAGAATATTTTCCCCGAAAGTCTGCCGCTTTTCTTTTTGTGGTTATATTTGTTGACGAAGCGGTAAAACTGCTCGTGTGCTTTGGCGCGAATCTCTTTTTCCTTTTCGCGCAGAGCAAAATACTTTTTCTGCCCTGCGGACGTGAGCGGCTTACTGTTGCCGCCGCCTGCGCGGCCCGCACGGATTCCGTAGCGCGAAACAAGTCCGTGTACGTCCGTCTTTTCACGCGCGCAAATCGCTTTACACGCACACATGGTTGCATAAGCGTCGTCTACCGCGCGGTGAGGCGTAAAATCTACGCCGAGTTCTTCCACCATCGCCTCCAAACCGTACTGCCGCGCGTAGTTGCCCGTTACGTTCATATAAAAGAACTGCGTATCGTAAAACGCGAATTTCAGCGGTTGAAGCTTATATCTTCGCGT
The DNA here is from genome assembly GCA_947087265.1 of uncultured Clostridia bacterium. Lineage (GTDB taxonomy): Bacteria > Bacillota > Clostridia > Christensenellales > Borkfalkiaceae > Gallimonas. Next base: position 8,604 of record CAMUBY010000009.1, on the reverse strand, counting down.
TTCCAAATTCAGATAGTTAACGTCGTTCATCGTCGCGTGTCCCAGCACAACGGCATCCTTATCTTCCAGCAACGCTTTAATGCGCGGATACTCGGCGGAAAACACGGGATACTGCTTGAAATCTTCATACTCGTAAGGAAGCACCAAGCCCTCATTCCCTTTGCGGTCGGTCAAATGAAACTTCCCCTTGGGATTGAGCAAAATATCTTCGCGGACAATCACGTTAAATTTTTCATCGGTGACGACGTACCCGAACGCGCAAATTTTCGCAACATTCTTATACACGCACGCACACTCGATGTCGAAAAAAACGTACTTCATGCCTTTTTGACGGAAATCTCCGTTTTGCCGCCCATGTACGGACGGAGCGCTTCGGGAATTTCAACGCTGCCGTCTGCGCGGAGATGGTTTTCCACAAACGCAATGAGCATTCTCGGCGGCGCCACCACCGTATTGTTGAGCGTGTGCGCGAACGCGCTGCCTTTCTCCGTTTTATAGCGGATACCCAGCCGTCTTGCCTGCGCGTCCGTGAGGTTGGAACAGGAGCCCACTTCAAAATATTTTTGCTGGCGCGGACTCCACGCCTCGACGTCTACACTACGGTATTTAAGGTCGGCAAGGTCGCCTGAACAGCACTCTAACGTACGTACGGGTATGCCGAGCGAAACAAACAGTTCCACCGTGTAATTCCACATTTTCTCGTACCATGCTACGCTGTCTTCGGGCTTACAGATGACAATCATCTCCTGCTTTTCAAACTGGTGAATGCGGTAAATACCGCGTTCCTCGATGCCGTGCGCGCCTTTCTCTTTGCGGAAACAGGGCGAATAACTCGTGAGCGTGAGCGGTAGCTGCTTTTCGTCCAACGTCTGACCCATGAATCTGCCAATCATGGAGTGCTCGCTCGTGCCGATGAGGTACAAATCTTCGCCCTCGATTTTGTACATCATGCCCTCCATTTCCTCGAAACTCATGACGCCCGAAACAACGGACGAGCGAATCATATAGGGCGGAATGCAATAGGTGAAACCCTTGTTAATCATAAAATCGCGCGCATAGGTGAGCACCGCGGAATGCAGGCGTGCTATATCGCCCGTGAGGTAATAAAAGCCCTGTCCGCTCGTGCGGCGCGCGCTGTCGATATCGATACCGTCTAACTTTTCCAAAATATCCAAATGATAGGGTACTTCAAAATCGGGCGTCTTCGGTTCCAGAAACCGCTTGCCTTCCACGTTTTCGGAATCGTCTTTGCCGATAGGCGTTTCGGGAGAAATGATATTCGGAATGCGCATCATCACCTGCGTTAAACGGCTTTGCGCTTCTTCCGTTTCTTTTTCGAGTTCCGAAAGCCGTACCGCGTCGGCATTGACCTGCGCCTTTGCCGCCTCCGCCTCTTCTAACTTCTTTTCCTTCATGAGCTGCCCGATTTGTTTGGAAATCGCATTACGCGCAGCGCGAAGCGAATCCCCCTCCGTCTGCAAAGCGCGACGCTTTTCGTCGAGCGCGATTGCCTCGTCAACCAAAGGAAGTTTTTTGTCCTGAAATTTTTTGCGAATATTTTCCCGTACTTCGTCGGGATGATTCCGAAGAAACGCGATATCAATCATACAAAACCTCGTCAAGCAATTTTTCTCAATTATACCGCTTTTTCCCTGAAATTGCAACGCTTTGTTTGGCGGAAAGCGGTTTCGTAAAGAAAAAATTTGACTTTTACGAAGGGAGCGTGTATAATGGGCATAATAATAATGATAAGGAATAAGACCGAACGCAAAGGCGGATAACGATGAGAGTAAAATCCAAAAAAACCGAACAGGAGAAGGCGCTCGAAGAAGAAGCGGCGGCTGCGGAAGCGGAAGCAGCCGTATTGCCCGACGAAGAGCCCGAACCGGAAGAGAGCGAACCGCGGAAAAACAAGCGGAGCTTTTCTTCGCGCGTTCTGGAAGGCGCGGCGGCGCAAAAGGAAAAACAATCGCGCAAAAACCTGATGAAGCGGTTTAAGAAGGCGAAAAAAATCCCCTCCGAATCAGAAGTGGAGCGTTTTACGCCTGCCCTCGACGAGGGGCTTACGAACGAACAGGTAGAAACGCGGTTCAATCAGTTCCTTTTTAACGACGTCAATAAAAAATACAGCAAGTCTTATGCAAGCATTTTCTTCGGCAATATCTGCACGTTCTTCAACTTGCTCTGCGTGCTGGTTGCCGCCGCCCTGCTTTATGCACAGGCAAGCGTATCGCAATTTTTATTTGTTGCCATTTTCGGCGCAAACCTCTTTATCGGAATTTTACAGGAAATTCTAGCAAAGAAACAAATCGACAAACTTTCCGTCCTGATTTCCGCCACGACAAAAGTCATGCGCGGCGGTATTAAACTTGAAATTCCCGTACGGGAAATCGTGGTAGACGACGTAGTGCTCCTTGAAGCAGGGCAACAGGTGCCCGCCGATTGCCGCCTTGCGGACGGCAACGTGGAAGTAAACGAATCGCTCCTCACGGGCGAATCTGTCCCCGTGAAAAAAGCGGAAGGCGAACTCCTCTATGCGGGCTCTTTCATTTCCAGCGGCGCGTGCCGCGTGCGCGTGGAAAAAGTAGGAAAAGCAACTTACCTCAACAGTCTTACTTCAAAAGCAAAGAAATACAAAAAGCCGCGTTCGGAGATTATGAACTCCATTCGCCTTTTCATCCGCGTGATTGCCTGCCTTATTCCCGTAATTGCGGGGCTTATGTTCTGGCGCAACTGGACGGTTACGGGGCACGATATGTCCGAATCCATTCAGTTGACGGGCGCGGTAATTATCGGCATGATTCCTTCGGGACTTCTGCTTCTTACCTCGTTTGCAATGGCGCTCGGCGTGCGCAGACTTGCCAAAAAGCATACGCTGGTTCAAGACTTGTATTCCCTCGAAATGCTCGCACGCGTCAACGTGCTTTGCCTCGATAAAACCGGTACGATTACCGACGGCAGAATGACGGTGAACGACTGCATGATACTCGGAAGTTTTTCACAGCATTCGCTCGACGAGGTAATGGGCAGTATGCTTGCCGCACTGGACGACAATAACCAGACTTCGATTGCTTTGACGACGAGATTCGGGCATTCCAACGCGCTGCAACCCACGGCGACCATTCCTTTTTCGAGCAAGCGCAAACTTTCCGCCGTAACGTTCGGGGAACTCGGCACTTATGCGATGGGCGCGCCCGAATTTGTGCTTCGCCCCATGCCGCCGAAAATTGAAAAAATTGTAAAACAGTATGCTCAGGCAGGGCTGCGCGTACTGATGATAGCGCACTCCCCCAACGCCATTGCGGGCGACAGACTCCCCTCGCTCTTCCGCCCCGCGGCAATCATTACGCTTGCGGACAATATCCGCAGCGACGCGATTGAAACCATTAAGTGGTTCCGCGATAACGACGTAAACATTAAAATTATATCGGGCGATAACCCCGTTACCGTTTCGGAAGTGGCGCGGCGCGTGGGCGTAAAACACGCGAGCAAATACATTTCGCTTGACGGGTTGACCGATATGGAAGTCGAAAACGTAGCGAGCCAATACACCGTATTCGGCAGAGTCACCCCCGAACAGAAAGCGATACTCGTAAAAGCCATTAAAAAACAAGGCAATACCGTGGCGATGACGGGCGACGGCGTGAACGATATTCTCGCACTCAAAGAAGCCGACTGCGCCGTTTCCGTCGCTTCGGGAAGCGAGGCGGCGCGCAACGTTTCACACCTCGTGTTAACGGACAACAATTTCCTCAATCTGCCTTCCGTTGTGTACGAAGGGCGGCGCGTGATTAACAACATAAAATCGAGCGCCTCGCTCTATATTATGAAGACGCTGTTCATTACCATACTTGCGATTTTCTGTTTCGCCGTGAACAGTTCGTACTTTTTCAAAACGAACAATATGCTGCTGTTTGAAATGCTGATTGCGGCACTTCCTTCCGCCGTGATTACGCTGCAACCCAACAACGCACGCGTCAAAGGAAAATTTATTCCGTTCGTCTTATCCCGAAGTATCCCGGGCGCAATTACACTGTTTTTAAGTATCGTAACCGTATACCTTGCAAAACTGTTCCTTCCCGAAGGCGAAGGTTTTGTAACAAACTTCGACGCGCTGTTGGTACTTACCCTGACGCTGACAGGTCTTGTAATGCTGTTCCGCGTCATGCAGCCGTTCAACCTTTTGCGGGCGCTTGCCTACACGTTCTCGGCCGCCGTATGTATCGTCGTCTTCTGCGTGCCCGTGCTCGGCAATTTGATATGCGACGGTTGGAGCGAAGTCAATTTCACTTTTGCACAAATTCTCTATATTATCTGCATTGTCTTGGCGGCGTTCCCGGTTTCCGATATGCTCATACGACTATGCGATTTAATGAACCCTTCCGAAAAAACAAAAAAACTTTCATAACAAAACGCCGCGCAAAAGCGCGGCGTTTCTGTTTATTTTCGTTCAACCGCCCAACTCAATCATGCGGTCGATACAGCGTTTTGCCTGCAGGCGCGTTTCTTCGGAAAGCGTAATTTCCTCCCCCTCTCCCCTGCAACAATTCAAAACGTCGGCAAGCGACGTCAGTTTCATGTTGTGGCACACGAGGTCTTTGGAAAGTGGATAGAACTTTTTGTCAGGGCAATCGTACTGCAAGTGTTCCGCAATCGAGTTATCCGTGCCGATGATAAATTCTTTCGCCGAAGACTGTTTTGCAAAGTCCATAATGCCGCTCGTAGAGCCCACGTAATCCGCTTCTTTCACTACTTCAAAGCGGCATTCTGGATGAACCAGCAATTGCGCTTCGGGGTGCATTGCGCGGGCGCGTGCTACGTCCTGCGCCGTTGCACGGACATGGGTGGGACAGCCGCCCTGTACAAAGTAAAACTTCTTTTGCGGCAGTTTGCTTTCCACATACCGCCCGAGGTTGATATCGGGAATGAACAAAATTTCGTTCTGCGGAAGTTTAGAAAGAATACGCTCGGCGGACGAGGACGTCACACACACGTCGCACAGCGTTTTCAGTTCCGCCGTGGTGTTGATATACGCCGCAACGATTGCGTTCGGATACTGTTCTTTGAGTGCGCGCAGTAATTCGGGGTCGAGTTGTTCCGCCATCGGACAGCCCGCTTCCCCATTGGAAAGATATACTCTCTTTTCGGGGGAAAGAATCTTCACCGTTTCCGCCATGAAGCGCACGCCGCACATAATCACGGTTTGCGCCTTTGCGTTCTGTACAAAGCGCGCCAAGGCATAAGAATCGCCCGTATAGTCGGCAATCTCCACAATTTCGCGCCGCTGATAGGAATGCGCGAGAATTACGATATTTTTTTGTGCTTTCAGACGCAGGATTTCTTCCTGCATTTCACGTATGGTCATACCCGTCCTAAAAAGACTTATAAGATTTCAAAGCAGTATCATTATAAACTTTTCCAATTGCTTTGTCAACGAAACAAAAAAGATTTCAGCCGATTCTGCGATTGACGAACGGCGCAAATTCGGTTATAATAAACAAAAGGAGAATACTATGTTAAAAAATAAAACAGCAATAATTACGGGCGGCACGAGAGGAATCGGGCTTGCTATTGCGAAAAAATACTTGGAACAAGGCGCTTGCGTCGCGGTGGCAGGGTCCAGGCAGGAGACGGTGGATAAGGCGCTTTTATCGCTCAAAGAATACGGCGAGCGCGTAACGGGTATCTGCCCCGACCTTTGTAACCCCGAAGAAGTTGCGGCGGCGTTTGCGTCCGTTAAAGAAAAGTTCGGAAGTCTGGATATTCTCGTCAACAACGCGGGCATTTCCTCCGCGACGAAACTCTACGATTACTCGCTCGAAGAGTTTACCAAACTGTTAGACGTGAACGTGAAGGCGGTGTTCGTTTGTTCGCAAGCCGCGGCAAGAATCATGCGCGAGCAGGGAGGCGGCGTCATTCTCAATACAAGTTCCATGGTATCGGAATACGGACAGCCCTCGGGGTGCGGTTACCCCGCTACAAAATTTGCGGTGAACGGGTTGACGAAATCGCTGGCGCGCGAACTTGCGAAAGACAATATCCGCATGAACGCGGTTGCGCCCGGCGTAACGCGCACGGACATGGTAGCGGCGCTTCCTGCGGACACGGTGGCAAGAATTTCCGCAGGCATTCCTTTGGGGCGCGTGGGCGAACCCGAAGACGTTGCCGAAGCATTTGTATATCTTGCAAGCGACAAGGCTTCATACGTTACGGGAACGGTGCTCAAAGTAGACGGCGCGGCAATGACTTAATATGTATATTATAATGAAAAAACGGGTTGCATTTGCAACCCATTTTTTATTGTTTTTTAATCAGAAATTGATTTGTTTTCTTCCGCCGATTGCTCCTTCGGGCGCGTCACCGTAAGCATCAGCCAGGATACATATACAAGAATGCTCGCAATCGCATCTGCAAGCCCCACCATCAGAAACTGCTGGAAATATTCGTATGCGGTAGTGGAAATGTGTTTGTTTCCGAAATAAGAAGTGGAGAAAGGAATTGTTACCCTCAAAGACACTGCAAATGCGATAAACGCAAGGATTAAGGTTCCATAAAGCACCGAACACATGATTACTTTTGCGCGTTTTTTCATTTTCAGCACAAAGGATAAAATAATTCCCAAAACAAATACAATCGAAAGAAGGGTAAGACCCAGCGTAAAGCCCGTAGTCATATCATAATATTTGATATAATCAGGATCTTTAATCTCTTTTATGTCCGTGAACTGCATGATCGCAGAAGCAAGCCCCGAAATAATTTGTGTAACAAGCGACACAAACGCCACCGCAAGAACTACCGTTAAAAATATTCTGACTTCTTTTTTAATCATATTTCTCCTCTCGTGTTTTATAAAAAAACGGTGTACGGAAATAAACCCCGTACACCGTTTTTCATTTTCTTACTTTCTGGGATTTTTGATATTTGCCTGAGCTGCCGCAAGACGTGCGATGGGCACGCGGTAAGGCGAGCAGGAAACATAAGAAAGACCAATCTTATGGCAGAACTCAATCGACGAAGGGTCGCCGCCGTGTTCGCCGCAGATGCCGCAGTGAATTTCAGGGCGCGTCTTCTTGCCGAGCGTCACCGCCATATCCATGAGTTTACCGACACCGACCGTGTCCAAACGTGCGAACGGGTCGCTCTCGTAAATCTTATTTGCATAGTACGAAGGAAGGAACTTACCTGCGTCGTCGCGCGAGAAGCCGAACGTCATCTGCGTCAAGTCGTTCGTACCGAAACAGAAGAATTCCGCTTCTTTTGCAATCTCGTCAGCCGTGAGCGCCGCACGCGGAATCTCAATCATGGTGCCGACTTCGTACTTCAAGTCTGCTTTCGCTTTCTTGATAACTTCGTCTGCCGTTGCCACAACAACGTCCTTCACATACTTCAATTCCTTTACTTCGCCCGTCAAAGGAATCATGATTTCGGGAACGACTTTCCAGCCCTTGTGCTTCTTCTGCACTGCAATAGCAGCCTTGATGACCGCCTTCGTCTGCATCACTGCAATTTCGGGATAGGTGACCGTCAGACGGCAGCCGCGGTGACCCATCATCGGATTGAACTCGTGCAAATCGGAAATAATCTGTTTAATCTGTGCAACCGTTTTACCCTGCGATTTTGCGAGCGCCGCAATGTCTTCTTCCGTCGTGGGAACGAACTCGTGAAGAGGCGGGTCAAGGAAACGGATGGTAACGGGGTAGCCGCCGAGCGCTTCGAACAAGCCCTCGAAATCCGCCTGCTGCATGGGCTCGATTTTCGCAAGCGCAGCTTCTCTCTCTTCTACGGTTTCCGCGCAAATCATTTCGCGGAATTTATCGATTCTGCCCTCGCCGAAGAACATGTGCTCGGTACGGCAAAGACCGATACCCTGCGCGCCGAACGCCGCCGCCTGTTTTGCGTCCTTGGGCGTATCCGCATTCGTTCTTACGCCGAGTGCCTTGTATTTATCCGCAAGTTCCATGATGCGTCCGAAATAGCCGCTGTTGGGGTCTGCGGGAACGGTAGGAATGAGGCAATCGTAAATGTTACCCGTCGAACCGTCGAGCGAAATGCCGTCGCCCTCGTGATATACTTTTCCTGCGAGCGTGAACTGTTTGTTCTCCTCGTCCATTTTAATGTCGCCGCAACCGGAAACGCAGCAGGTACCCATGCCGCGCGCAACAACCGCCGCGTGCGAGGTCTGACCGCCGCGCACGGTGAGAATACCTTGCGCGTACTTCATGCCCTCGATGTCTTCGGGAGAAGTTTCCAGACGGACAAGTACGACCTTCTTGCCCTTCTTGCCTTCGATTACCGCGTCTTCCGCCGTGAATACGATGGAACCTGCCGCCGCACCGGGGGACGCCGCAATGCCTTTGCCGACGACGTTTTTCTTATCCGCTTCTTTCAAAGCCTTCGGGTCGAACTGCGGGTGAAGGAGCATATCGAGCGATTTCGCATCAATCTGCATGAGCGCTTCCTGTTCGGTAATCATGCCCTCGTCGATGAGGTCGCACGCAATCTTGATTGCCGCCGCCGCGGTACGTTTTCCGTTACGCGTCTGTAACATATAGAGTTTTTCGTTCTCGACGGTGAATTCCATGTCCTGCATATCGCGGTAATGGT
>CAMUBY010000008.1 GCA_947087265.1 uncultured Clostridia bacterium | reverse complement strand
CTCACAACTAACCCTTAGGAGGGGTTTGTTATATCCATTTAACTACGGAAACTTGTATCTATCATATATTTTTTTCGGCAAAAAAGCAACCGTTTTTCCGTAAGTAAACAAAATATTAAAATCCCGCAGTAGGGTTCGCGGGATTTTATTTATATCAGTTTTCCTTTCTCCAAACGATACACGCAATCGACCAAATCCAACACCCGTTCGTCATGCGTTACCATGACGGCGGCTTTCCCGTATTTCTTTACTTCCATACGTATCATCTCCACTACCTGCCGCCCGTGCTCGCCGTCGAGGCTGGCAGTCGGCTCGTCGGCAAGAATCAAATCAGGGTCGTTTACAAATGCCCTTGCAATGGCTACCCGTTGTTTCTGCCCTCCCGACATTTCTGAAGGATACTGATTTCTGCACGCTTCAATATCCAGTTCGGAAAGCATTTCATCGATATTTACCTTATCTCGGTATTCCTTCAATTGAAACATGGTGAGTTGCTCTCTCGCTTTCAGATACGGCAACAGTTGGTGATTCTGAAAGATGAAGCCCAGATGTTCGCGGCGGATTTTCGTCCACTCCTTTTTTGTTGCTTGCGTGACGTTTTCACCCGCAATACTCACCGTACCCGAATCGGGCGAAAGCAGCATTCCCGCAATGGTAAGAAGCGTGCTCTTGCCCGAACCGGACGGACCGACAATAGCGGCAAACTCTCCTTTTTGTACGCCGAGAGAAACGCCGTCCAGCACGGTGTGCGTTTCCGAACCGTCGCGGAACGTTTTCCGAATTTCTTCCAATTGCAATCTGTATTCGCTCATGCTTCCCCTCCTATTGCTTTCATCGGGTCGACTCTCGAAATTGTTAACACCGAAACGAGGCTGCTCGCAATACAAATGAACACAAACGCAACGGACACAATACAGAAATTTGCGATATTCAAGAAAAACGGCATGGTTGCGGGAAGCACTGCCGACATGGTCACGGTAAGAATATTTGCAAGAATAACGCCGACCGCGGAAACGATACCGACCTGCCCTGCCACCATTCCCGTTAACCGCCCCATGCCGATTCCGATTGCTTTCATCACTCCGAACTGTTTGCGTTTCTGTATGGTAATTATATAATAGAATACGCCGATAATTGCGGCGGTGATTGCCACCAGCACCCATTCGATTGCCGTAATCGTTAAATGGATAATTTCGTAGGACGGGATGTTGGCAACGACTTCCGATTTTTTGAGTAATTCCGTCTTTTCCAAATTGATTCGGTTTATATCTGTTCCCTTGATTGCAACGGCATGATATGTAGTTTCATAGGCGGAATTTTGCAGCCTGCCCATCTCAATAAAAGAGTTTAAGGTAATATAACCGATAGAAATGTGACCGTACATTTTGTCTTTGGCAAACCCGACGACCGTAAATTCCAAAGCCGACGAAGCGTCAAGAACGGTATCTCCTACTTCAATATCATGCAACGCAAAATCGTCGTCTAAAATTATTGGGTGCTGTATTTCCGATTCTGAAAACTGCGCTCCTTTATAAACTTTCGGTTCTAAAAAACTGCCCGATTCGATTGCAAAATATGTAACGTCAAGTTTTTCTTCGCTACCCTTTTGCGAGAGAAACAACCGCTGAACGTTGAACGGCGTATATTCTGCCGTTGTTTGCGTTTGCAGTTGTTCGTAAGTTTTTGTATCGATTTTGGAATTCGTCAATACCTTTCCCGCCGAATCGCTGAGCAGAAAATATTCCGCGTCCATATCCGCAACACCCGAAATAATCGAGCGGTCCAGTCCTTCTACCAAGCCCGATAAAAACAATACCATAAACATCAGCAGAATTATGACAAGTTCAATCAATATATATTTTTTCTTTTCGTAAAACAGTTCCTTCCATGCGAAACCCACCGTTATTAACCTCTACATACTGTAATTAAAAAGCAAAGCGAAATATTTGCAATTTTTCCGATTTTTGCAGTATTCCTATCATATAACAGACAGTGAAAAATTGCAATTGTTTTTTACGTCTAAATGCGTCCGATTAAGACCCCGCAGAAATCTGCGGGGTCGCGTTTGTTTCGGATTTGAAATTTTCCGCCGCACGCCGCGCGGCAGACGATTCGACAAAAATTAGAACTTATTCCGCCAACAAGCCAATCGCTCTTAAATTTGCCAACAACCGATTGAATTGAGTCACTACGTCGGTTTCGCTTGTTGCGTCGGCTACTGCCGCGGCAGTCGTAATCGTAGCGTCAAGTCCTCTGGGACCGGTTGCACCCGTTGCGCCCTTAGGACCCGTAGGACCGGTGGGACCTGTTACGCCCGTAGCACCGGACGCACCCGTAGGACCCGTAGGACCGGTGGGACCTGTTACGCCCGTAGCACCGGACGCACCCGTAGGACCCGACATGCCGGTTGCGCCCGTCTCGCCCTTGGGACCAGTCGGACCGGTGGGGCCCGTTACGCCCGTAGCACCGGACGCACCCGTAGGACCGTCCTCACCGGTTGCACCTGTTGGACCAGTCGGTCCCGTCGGTCCAGTCGGACCTGTTGCGCCTGTTGCGCCGGTAGGTCCTGCTACGCCTGTTGCACCTGTTGAACCAGTCGGACCCGTTACACCTGTTGCGCCTGTTGCGCCGGTAGGTCCTGCCTCCCCTTGAACGCCTTGCATTCCTTGCACACCCTGCGGCCCCGTAGGACCCGTTGCGCCTGTTACGCCTGCAGCCCCTGGCACGCCCTGAATTCCCTGAACGCCCTGCGGCCCCGTAGGTCCCGTTGCGCCTGTTGCGCCCGCGGGTCCCGTAGGTCCGGTAATTCCCGTACCGCAGCAGGTATTGGAGTAATGCACCACTTTCGTTACGTTGCACCTGCAAGGATTGCAACCGCATACAGAGCAACGACATTGATAATCCATAAATATTCCTCCTGAATTAAAAACGAACGCAGAATTCTCCTGCGTACGCAGAGCGGAAATAAACCGCCCTATTTTATCATATCGCTTAACGATAAAAAGTGGTGACTGCCGACGCGAAAATTTTGCCTTACATGAATACAAAACAAATCCGAAAAACCGAATGAAACCGAAAATTTCTTCTGAAATGAATTTCCGTCTGATTTTTACTCATAAATATGTATATATACAAATAAAATGCTCGGTTTATACGAAATTTTTGGATAATTTATTTTTTTGCTTGAATTTAATTGCATTTTTTTGTCTCCTATGTTAAACTCTATAATGTATACTATATTATAATGTATACCGTAAACGTGTTCGGCAATATTGCCGAAACCGACATTACGGAAACATTCAGGAGGCAGAACATGAAGAAAATTGCTATCATCGCTTTTTCCGTTCTCTGCGCGGTACTGTTCACGTGCGGTCTGGTTGCGTGCGGCGGCGAAAAAGACAGTTACACGATAACCGTGCAATCGGTTGGCGGCGCGCCGTTAAAAGACGTAACCGTTGAACTGTATAACGGCAGTTCCGTTGCAAAAGGAAAAACCGACAATACAGGGAACGTAAAGCTCGAAGCAAGTATGGGCGAATACGAAGTACGTCTTTCCGGACTCCCCGCAGGTTACGAACAGCCTGAAAATACGGTGAAGACCAAGAAAGACGAAAAAGAATTAAAAATCGAACTCGTTTCGCACGTCATTCAAAGCCAGGCGCCCACAGGCTACCTCTATCACCTGGGCGACGTTATGTATGATTTTACCGTTAATACAAGCGGCGGCGAATTCAAACTTTCCGAAGTGATTGAAAAGCAGCAGAAAAGAATGGTGCTCATCAACTTCTGGGCAACCTGGTGCGGTCCCTGCACTTCGGAATTCCCTTATATGTCCGCGGCGTACACTTCGGCGACGACCGAAAAACCCGATAAACTTTACAAAGACCAAATGGAAATTCTCGCAATTTCCGTTTCCGACAGTTTATCGGCGGCAACCGATTACAAAAATCAAAACGGACTCACTTTTGAAGTAGCATCAGATTCTATCAATCTGAAATCCAACTTCAACGTAACATCGTCGGGTCCCGTTCCCACCTCCATTATCATCGACCGTTACGGTGTAATTTGCAGCATCGAATCGGGTGCGATTATTTCCGTTGCGGAATTTACGCAGACTTTCGACAAATATATCAGCGACGACTATACGCAGGACAACTACAACAAGGACCCCTCAAACCCGGGCGAAGAAATCGAGAAACCGAAACCCGACGTACCCAACCCCGAATCTTCCGTTCTGGAAGCGGCGCTGAATGCGAACGGTTTTAACGGAACCTACCGCGCGGATACCGAATCTTCGACGGCGGAATATTCCTGGCCCTTCCTGGTTGAAACAGACGCTGACGGCTTACCCTACGCTTACAACTCCAACAGAGGGAAACAAGCCTATTCCTTTGCAACCCTCTTTATCGATTTCCATGCCCAAAAAGGTCAGGTCCTCGCATTTGATTATTACACTTCGGTAGAAACGGACTATGACTATCTCTATATTATGGTCGATAACGACGGCTTAACCCCGCTCGATACCTTTACGGGTATTACCGACGGCTGGAAGACTTATTATGCGTTTGTTGCCGCGGAAGAAGGCGATTATTCTGTCGTACTGCTCTACAATACGGACGAAAGGAATCCCGATAATTCCGTTTACACGGATGAAGTACGTATCCGCAACGTGCGTTTCGCTACGGTAGACGAGATAGCTGCCGCAGACGTTTCGCGCGATATCCTCTACCCCTGCGCCTCGCAGCTGCAAAACAACAACGATGTGTTGTCCTGGGCTAATTATGTTGCTGTCGGCTATTCCGACCCTGCAAACGGCGGTGACGGTTACTACCACTTGTTGGATGACAAGAACCAACCTAACGGACCCTATGTTCTTGCAAACATGATGTTCACCACCTCGCATTGGAGCAACCAATCGCTCTATTCTTACGCCTATAACGGTTTGTGCGTATTCGACGGAGTAGATTATAACGACAAAATTATTGAGTATTCGTCATATGCTTCCTATTCAAATATCAGGGGCTATGTTCCGGTAACAAAGGAACTGCACGACGTACTCGTACTCATGGCGCAAAATCTCGGTGCAAATACCGAAAACGAATGGCTGGAAATGTGCTCGTATTATCTGCACTACGGCACGGGCGCGGGAATCGCAGACAAAAACCCGATTCGGGGAATTGCTCCGTTTGCAGCAGACGAATTACACGAAACCACTGCTACGACTCCTGACAGCGGCTTAAATACCATCGAACTTTTCAGCCCGTTGCGCGGAATTTATTATTCGTTCACTCCTACGACGACGGCGGTTTACAAATTTACTTCGAAAAATGCACAGGGCGTTCCTCTGCCCAACGGCACACCGACAAAAGCTCAATCCGACCCGATGTGCTGGATTGAAGACACCGACGGAAATGAAGTGGGCGGTACGCCGGTAGATTATGAGGGCGACTTCGTATTCTATATCCCCATGAAGGCGGGCGTGAAATATTATGTACGCTGCTGCTTCTCCTACCCTGCCGATATGGGCTCTTACCAACTCGGTATTGAAAACGTAGGCGAATCCGTCAGCATTCTCACCCCCGTTACCTTAGGCGGTTATACCTATGACCTTAAAATTGCCGAAACGTTGGGTTACTATTACAACATTATCAATACCATTCCCGATTCCGACCTGATTAAAATCAACGATGAAAACGAATGGGTTGTAATGAATAAAAACGGCACGGAAATGAGTAATATTTATTTGGATATGACGCACGGAACCAACCTGACGGAAACTTCCATCAAGAATATCCTCAATCCTCCGCTCGATTCCTCGAACAAACCGGTTACGTATATTTATACGCTGAATGACGACTACGGTAACCCCATTTTCAAGCCCGATTACAAACCCGAAGACAGTAAAGACGAAGTTGCTGTAGACGTTAAAAAACACTGCCTGTACGATACGCTGACTTTTGATTTCAGCAAAAACGGTACGGAAAAATATGCAAGCGATTACAGCGACCCTTCCAAACTTCCCGAGGGATACGATACGTTTGAAGAATATCTTAAAGCGTACAACTTTGACTTCTCGAAGACTTCCGACTACACCAATACCATGAAGGCATATCTTGCACAGGCGGAAGCAAACGAAGGCGAATTGAAAGGCATGATGCAAGTAGACACCAGGCTTGCAAATATTCTCGAACAGTTTGCTCACAGAATCAGCGGTATGCGCCAGACGCAGGGCAAATACATTGAACGCGAATGGCTCATGATGTGCTACTACTATCAGGTTTACTCCATCGCAGACCTCGATTGATAAAAAATATTTTTTCCCTCTCCGTAAGGAGAGGTTTTTTTTATCCGAAAAACCTTTCCGTCCTAATTTATAAATATTATTGTATATATTCGATTTTTTACGAGTAAATATTCTACGATTGCATAAAATTATACAAACTAATCATACAAGTTGTAATAATCCGTTTGCTTTATTTTGCGCTTTGTGATAAAATTATTATAGATAGAGATACCGAACGGCAGTTCGGCACATACTATGATTAACATTTTCAGGAGGTAACTATATGAACAAACTGTGGAAGAAGTTTACGGTACTGTTTGCCGTGCTTACCCTTGCACTTACCTGCGGAATTTTTGCAGCTTGCGGTGGCAATGACGATTTCAGCGCTAAGGTAACTCTCCCCGACGGAACGCCTGTTGCGGGCGTTTGGGTAAAATTCTGTATCCTTGACGAGAACGGAAACGAAAAGACTTGCGTTAATGCCCAAACCGATGAAAAAGGCGTTGCAACGCCCAATCCCGAACTGATGGACAAATCGGCAAACTATCACGTAGCAATCGTGAGCGGAATGCCCGGCACGCCCGCAGATTTCGTAAACGGTCTGCCTAACGGCTACAAGGCGGAAACGAACGACGGCTGGTTCACCGATGACGTAGGACATTCGTTCACCATCAAACTGGTAGCCGCCGACTAAATTTAAGAAGGAGAAATAAATATGAAACAAGCATGGAAAAGATTACTGATTGTATTAAGTTTCGTTTTCCTCGTTACGCTTTCCATCGGCGTATTCACCGCTTGCGGCGGCAATGACGACGAAGATGAAAGCGAGAAAACAACTTATACTTTCACTGTGCTTTTACCGAATAACGACCCCGCGGCAGGTGTTAAATTCACTTTCACCAAAGCGGACGGCGGCAGTGATTTTTCAAAAGAATACACCACCGACAGTACCGGTAAAATCACGGCGGAACTCCCCGAAGACAATTACCGCATCTCGGTTGTGGAAAGCACTTTGCCGAACGGCTATGCGATGAGCAACGATTTGTATACTATCAATTTCAGAGGTCAGCCCCAAACGGTAAAACTCGTACCTTTATCGTCGCTCGTAAAATACTCATTCAAAGTAACCGGCCCTGCGGGTGCGCCTCTCAATAACATTCCGGTATTGTATTCCGCTACCGTTACGGGCAACCAGTCATTGTTGGGGCAAACGAATGCGGACGGCGAACTTTCCATTAGCGTCAGCGCAATGAAAGGCTACGTATTCATCACACCTCCCAACGGCTTTGCTTACAATATGGATTACAGCGATAACACTTCTTATACTGTTTCCAATTCCGGCGGTAACGTGTCGTTTCATTTGTTAACGAACACGCGCATTCCCACCGAAACCACCATGGACAACGATGCGAAGAATGCGTTCTATAAAGCAATTAACCGCTCCTCGACGTTTAAGGAAGCAGCCATTGATAAAGGCAGAGACGCATATACCGTTACCGCAACGCTTGCTGCAGGCGAAACTCAGTATTTTGTGTTCCGTGCTCCGCAAACGGGAGAATACACGCTCTATGCAGACAAAACTTCCTCTTGCGAAGTCAAGTTACACGGCAACTCATACAACCAGAGCACGGTTCAAAACGTAATGAGCCCCAGCAAAACAATGGGTTCGGGAATGAGCTGTACCGCCATGCAAGACTTTGTCATCTCTGCAAAAGCGGAAGCAGCTGAAACCGTTCAGTTTGTAATTGTCGCCCCGCCTGAAACCAATAACTATCTCATTTCGGAAACGGGCAGCCACAAAGTTCAAATCAAAGAAGAACTCCCTGCGTTTGTTTCGTTCCGTCCCGCAACGGAAGGTCAATATAAGTTCTCGATTTTGACGGAAGGCAACTTCACCGTGAATTTCGCAAACGTCAATACCACGGAGAAAGAGATTGTTTTCGAAATTTATAACGAAAACCTCTTCAATAAAGACGGCAACGGAAATCTTACGACTGAGCCGACCAATTCGCGTTGGAATTTCACCGTGAACACGGAAACGCAAACCTATCCTGTTGAAATCACCGTAAAATTTGAGCGTTTGGGTGACCCCACGGAAACTAAGAAAACAGTAATTAATATTGTGGAAGTACAAAGTACCCTTTCGCAATACGGCGCGCAGCAAGGCAAACTTACCCCTGTGGGTGTGAACGGCACAAATGCACGCGTCATCAAAGGCTCGGACGGCAACTATCACTTGAATGCCGCAAACGGACCGATTATTGTGATTCAATTGAAAGGCGTCATAGAAGAATATTTCGACGTTGCTTTTGAAGCGTTAGACGGCGACGGCGGCACTCCGTATATGTTTGACGTTACACCCGAGCAAGACAAAAACGACCCGACCAAACCTTATATCTTAAACAACTATGCAAAAATGCTGCGCGGATTTGCAAAAATGGAAACGGACACTGCGGGCAATCTGATTCCCGGAACCCCCGAAGGCGAGTATTACATTAAATATGTAAATGCCGACGGCGTGTATCCGTTAAACGACGAACTGAAAGAATTCTTGCAGCTCTATGCGAATGCAAACGTCGGATATCTGAGCAGTATGAACTCTACGCTCGACAGCCTGTGGCTCTTCTCCGCATTCTATTACGACAACGGTGACCTTCCTGACCCTGTGCCCGGCATAGGCGACGGAACGCAAGATTCGCCCTACCGTGTAGAGTACGGCACATACTCGATTACGTTTGATGCCGCAGGAACGAAATATCTGCAATTCTTGACCAACAGTTTCAATGCTCAAGCGGAAATTTCCGTAAACGGGTCGGGCGTTACCCCTTCTCAGGATATCGTTTCCTCCATGGGAATGTTTACGCTTACCGCAAGTTCGGCTTGTACCGTAAAGCTCTCGCTTACCGCCCCCATCGGCACCTCAATCGATAATCCTTATATCATTTCCGACGGCTATGTATTTGATGTGGAAATCGATTATTATACGCGTATTTGGGCAGGATTTACTGCTAACGAAAACGCAATCTATTCGTTTACGTTTACCTCCGATGTTCCCGTTTCCGCATATGAGGACGAATATCTGGAACGTGCTTTCACCACCGAAAACGTCATTATCAAAAACGGAGAAACGGTTGTATTCCTTTTGGTTTCAGGGGACTACGCCGGCGCCGAAAACGTTACGGTAAACATTGTAAAGAGCGCTATTTCAACCAAGAATCCTACGGGAGGCACGGGCTCTACGGAAACGCCGTTTACCGTCGGCGAAATGGGACTCTATGCGGCGGAATATAACGGTACTGAATCCGTACACTATGTACTTTCCGCTCCCGGCACTTACACGATTAAAACTACCGATAAGAATGCAACAATTTATGCAAACGACGTTTTAACAGGTGAAGGCGCAGGCTTTGCAATCACTCTGACGGTGGAAAATACCCCTGTGGAATTCCTCATTTCCTCCTATAATGGAAAAGCGGACACTGTGTACTTTGAAATTTTGCAAAAAGAAGTAAACGATAAAAACCATCCGTTCAATATTCAAATTGAAAATTCGCAAGATTCATATACGGGGAATGCATCCTTTATAGACAAAATTGAAGTAGATACAAGACCTGACGGCACTCCTATCTATGAATCCGAAAAATTCTACTATGTGTTCACCGCTCAAAAAGACGGCTATTACACCATCACGCTTAACACCGCTGACGCCAACATTTTGAATTGGGACGACGAACTTTTAGGCGAAGTCGATTGGGGTACCATGACGGTTTCCTACTCATTCCTCTTAAAAGCAAATGAAGAACTTTGCTTTGCTTTGGCAATTGATGAATCTGCGGTAAGTTTCCTTCCGATTGACGTTGAATTTACAGTTACTTGGGCAGAACCTCCTGCAGAAGGCTCGATAGATTTGCCTACGAAGGTTACTGCGGGCACAAAAACGATTACGCTGGAAGCGAACGGCGAATATTACTTTGAAATCGCAAAAAGCGACGTATACACCGTAACATTCAGTTCTGCCGACATGAAGGTATATAACCTTCGCGGCGCACTCGATAACGAACCGCAGGAAATTGTAAGTGGATTTGAAAACACTTTCAGCGAATGGTATAGTTCCTACTTGCTTGTTAAATCAGAAAAAGGCGGAACATTTGAAATTACCTTCACGGAAGCGTAAAGTCGAACTGCAAAATAACCCCCGATGAAAATCGGGGGTTATTTTATTGCCAGCCAGCAATTAAAAAACAGGCATAAAAAAACTCCGAAACTTGTTCGGAGTTTTACTTTTTTATTCTGCCAACAACGGCGTTACAATGCTTTGCAGTTTTTCAAAATTCAGCGAGGCAGGTGAATTGTATCGTATAACACCCTCTTTATCAAGCACCAGCGTCATGGGCCATGCGCCCTTGCCTCCGAGCTTGACGTACGTTTGGCACGTCGTGCCCGAAACAATATCCTGCGCAAACGTCATCGCGTATTTGTTCCACTGCCGCATAGGGTCTGTTATGAACGTCGGCACGTCGGTATCTGCCGCGCCCTGAACGGCAACTACCGTTACCGTATCGGGGTATGCCTTTTGCAACTGTTCAAAATAAGGGATTTCCGCCACGCACGGTCCGCACCAGGTTGCCCAGAAGTTGATTACCACCACCTTTCCGCGCGTATCCGACAACTTAAATTCGTTGTCCGTCAGTTTGAATGTTCCGTCCTGTTCGCCGTAGGTTTTTACCGTGAAGTCTGAACAGATATCGCCCACTTCGTTTCCCTCGTGCACTTCCTCTTTGGCAAAGAAGTTATAGTACACCAGCGCGCCTAGAAGCAGTGCAATCGCTGCCGCCCATGCCGCAAATTGTAGCCAGAAGTTCCGTTTCTGTTCTTTCCTGCGCCTTACCTCAAACGGCGTTTCGGAAACTTCAACCGCCTGTTGCGCTTCGGCAACTTCTACCGCTTGTTCCTTTGCTTCTACGGCAAGCGCCTCTGCACGCGCGCCCTCCTCTTTCACAACAGGAGCGCTGATAGTGCTGTCCTGTTCCGCCACTTCGGGTTCTACCGCCGTCCTATTCAGCAATGCGCCGAGCGGTTTTTCTTCTTCGGAAGGAGTGAGGTCCACTGCGTTATCGTGTACAAAAAACTGGGAACCTTTCCAACTGATTGCTTTGGCGGGGCACACAGCGATACATTCGCCGCATTGAATGCACTCATGGTCGCCCACGCGCTTAATATCCATTTTGCAGGCTTGAACGCACAGTCCGCAATCGGTACATTTGTTCTTATCGAGTTTCACGCCGAGCAGCGCAATCTTGGAGAAGAACCCGTAAAGCGCACCGAGCGGACAGAAGAACCGACAGAAGAAGCGGTAAATGAACACGCACGCCACGCAGATAACAACCAAAACTGCAAATTTCCAGGTGAACAAGCTACCGATTGATTCTAAAAAGTCATTGTTCGTCGGATTCAGCATCAGTCCGATTCCGCCTTCGAGCGTACCCACAGGACAAATGTATTTACAGAAGGCAGGCACTTTACCGAACGCGCCGAACATCATCGGAATAATTACGACGAGCGCTATCAGAATAATATATTTCAGATAAGAAAAGATGCGCGTGTACTTGCTTTTTTTGAGTTTGGGCGTTTTAATCTTATACAAGAGTTCCTGACCGAGTCCCACGGGACAAAGGAAGCCGCACACCGTTCGCCCGAGAATTAAACCGACGAGCAAGATAATGCCGAGGATATAAAAGGGAGCGCGCGTACCCGAGGCCGCCAAAGCGTTCTGCAACGAGCCGAGCGGACACGCGCCTACGGCACCTGGGCAGGAATAACAGTTAAACCCTGGAACGCAGGCATATTTGGAACCGCCTTTATAAATATTTCCCGTTATAAAGCCCTTGATGTTTGCATTGTATAGCAAAGCGGCGTAGACCTGAATCAGCCTTCGCTTGGTGGGTTTATGCCGCTTAAACCAGCTTTTCATTTTTTGAAAAAATCTTTTCATACGCTATTTTAACCGACGCCGATGCATTCCAGACAAATATAGATTGCTTTCGTAAATACGTCTATTTGTGCGCCGCCGTTCAAAATTCCTAAAATCACAAATATAATGCCGAGCACAGCAACCGCAATTCTTGCGCCGAGTACAATCCATTTCTCCTGCGCTTGCACCTTAGATACCGCGCCGAGAAATTTGTTACTCTTTTGCGGCATAGGCGCGCCGCCCGCCTTGATTAAATTCTTCACAATCGGAAGAGAACGCTTCGCAAGTTGCCATTCCGTTATCGCCGCCGCAACACAGCACGCAAACCCTACAAACACCCAAGGAAGCACATTTTTTGCCATTTCAAGCATGGCGTCGTTATAAGCCGTTGTTGCAAAGTGCGAAGGCGTAAACAGATAAACCAAACTGTAAACGGTGCCTGCAACGCACACTGCCGCCACACAACACCAGACAATCAATCGAATGCGCTCGTATTTTTTTAACTGCGCATAATTTCTAAAGTATTCTTCCCCTTCGCCCTGCGGAATACGCTTTTTCAGTTTCGCAAGCGTCACTTCCGCGCTCGGCTTAAACTTCGTTTTCGGTTCATAGGGGAACAC
Organism: uncultured Clostridia bacterium; assembly: GCA_947087265.1. Lineage (GTDB taxonomy): Bacteria > Bacillota > Clostridia > Christensenellales > Borkfalkiaceae > Gallimonas. The sequence continues at coordinate 34,192 of CAMUBY010000008.1, read as the reverse complement.
GACCGACAGCACAAACCCGGCAATGACTGCGGCAATCCAGAAACAGAAGGGAATTAAAATCGGGAAGAAATGCTCCCAAACGATTGCTCTCGTATAAACGGGAGTTCCCTCCGCATTGAAATAAATATCGGCGACCTGCGCAAGGAATAAAACGCCCATGACGAGCGTAAACGCGCTTAAAAAGATGCCGTACCAAAACCGCACGCTGCGTTTTGTCTGTTCCGTCATAGACGCCTCCTTTGCCAGAATTTGATTAGAAAAATTATACCACAGCTTGCCCTTATCCGTCAAGCGCTTGGATAAGAGAAAATTTACCGTCTGCCTGTTTGCAGACAATTCCGTCGTGCGCCGTAAAGGGCATAAATTTACATAAAACCCTTCCATGCGGAAGGGTTTTATATTATGAAAGCCATAAATACATTAACAGGAACACAATCGCAAACCCTGCAAGAATAATGAGAAGTCTCGGCAACATCACGGCAAACATACCGCGTATCATCGCACGCCGTTCTTTGCCCGTAACGTCGCTCTTGCCCTTGTTCTTCAGATTCTTTTTCCGCTCACGCCCCGTATAGACGCCGCGCCACTGCGACGGAATTTCATCTCCGTTCATCGGCACAATGGTACGCCCGTCGTCCACCCACTTTTCTTTTTTCTTGCGCATTTCAGTCCTGCGGATAGAGATGGCACGCCACAAAATGTCCGTTGCCGTAATCTTTATAAACAGGCGCAACTTCCTTACACACGTCCATGCAATGATTACAGCGCGTGTGGAACTTACAGCCTTTGGGCGGATTGGCAGGCGAAGGAATATCACCCTGCAAAATCACGCGGTTCATTTTATAATCGGGGTCGGGTACGGGAACAGCCGAGAACAACGCCTGCGTGTAAGGGTGCATCGGGTTGTCGAACAAATCTTCCTTTTTCGCATATTCCACCATGCTGCCCAAATACATAACGCCCACTTCGTGAGAAATGTGTTCCACGACCGACAAGTCGTGCGAAATAAAAATGTATGCGAGATTGTCGCGTTCCTGCAAATCTTTGAAGAGGTTGATAACCTGCGCCTGAATGGATACGTCAAGCGCGGAAACAGGCTCGTCGCAGATAACAAGTTTGGGTTTGAGCGCTAAGGCTTTGGCAATACAGATACGCTGACGCTGTCCGCCCGAAAATTCATGGGGATAACGCTCAAAATAATGCGTCTGCAAACCGCACTTCTTCATGACGTCGAGAATGTACGCTTTATATTCCGATTTGGGCACAATATTGTGTACGCGCACCGCTTCTCCGATAAGCTCACCGACCGTAAGACGGGGCGAAAGCGAAGCATAAGGGTCCTGGAAAATCATTTGGAAATTGGGGCGCACCTTTCTGAGAGCCTCCCCTTTCAGATGCGCAATATCCTTGCCTTCAAACAGAATTTCACCGTCCGTTACGTCATACAAACGGAGCACCGTGCGTCCCATCGTCGTTTTACCGCAACCTGATTCTCCTACGATTCCGACCGTCTTTCCGTAATCAACCCGAAAAGAAACGTCGTCTACTGCTTTGAGATAGACGTTGTTTTCTTTTTTCAGCGCCTTTTTAAGAGTGAAATATTTTTTGAGGTGATTTACCTGCAATAACGGCACGTTTTCCGTTGCGGGAACTTCCGTGTGTGCTTCTTGCTTGACGGTTTCTTCCGGAACGGGCGTCTTTTCCGCTGCGCTCGGCGCGGGTTGAGAAATTTCCGCTTCGGAAACTTCCGTTTCGGACGGAAGATTTTTTTTCTTCGTCATGCTTCCTCCTTTTCCGCATAAAGGTGGCAAGCCACTTTGTGAGTGGGCGATACCTGTACCATATCCGGATAATCCCCCTTGCACTTCTCGCAGCGTTTATCGCAACGGTCTGAGAAATAACAAGTGGACGGCATATTGATAGGATTGGGAACGTTGCCGGGAATACTGTAAAGTCTGTCTACCTTGCGGCGCACGACGGGTTTACTCTTCTGCAAACCGATGGTGTAAGGGTGCATGGGATTTTTGAAAATTTCCTGCACGGTTCCCATTTCCACAATGCGACCTGCGTACATAACCACAATGTAGTCCGCCATTTCGGCAATAACGCCCAAATCGTGCGTGATGAGCATGATACTGCCGCTGATTTTCTTTTTGATTTCACGCAGTAAGTCGAGTATCTGCGCCTGAATGGTAACGTCGAGCGCGGTAGTAGGCTCGTCCGCAATAATCAGTTTGGGGTTACAGCACAGCGCCATGGCAATCATCACACGCTGACGCATACCACCCGAAAGCTGGTGAGGATAGGATTTATAAACGTGTTCGGGCATTGCAATCCCGACAAGGTTGAGCATTTCCAGACTTCTTGCCTTTGCCGTTTCCTTGGTTGCGCCGTTAATGTGGAGCAGGGAAACTTCGTCGAGCTGATAACCGATTGTAAAAACAGGATTGAGCGAAGTCATCGGTTCCTGGAAAATCATAGCGATTTCTCTGCCGCGGATAGACATCATGTCCGATACGGGCATTTTTGCAATATCAAGTACTTCCTCGCGTTCCTCATACACTTTCATCATTCTGGGCTTGCCGAAACGGTTTAAAACAGGCTCCATGACAGGCTTTCCGTTTTCATCAAACATCGGCTGCCCTTTCTCTGTCTTTTGCCGCATTTTCGGAATGAGTCCGAACACTTTTTTCGGTTCGCCTTTTTCATTCAGCACGGGTTCGCGCACGGGCTCGCCGTTTTCGTCTATGACGGGATTTCCGTTTTCGTCCGTTTTATTTTGCAGAAGCGGAGAAAACCCGAAAACTTTTTTCGGCTTGCCGTGCTTATTCAATACAGGTTCCATAACGGGCGCGCCGTTTTCATCGAATACCGCGCGGTCTGCATCCGTCTTCTGGCGGACGACGGGCTCATATAATTTTACCGTTTTCGGATTTCCGTTCTTATCGAGTACGGGTTCCAGAACGGGCTGTCCGTTTTCGTCAAGCACGGGCGTGCCGTCATCATTCTTTTTGGATTTGAGTTTAGGCGCGGTAGCGTGCGTGCGGACGGTCGAACGGAAACGGATACTTCCGCTTACAATCTGCCCGCTCGGACCCTGTACAAGTTGCATCAATGACAAACTTGTAACCGATTTTCCGCAGCCGGATTCGCCGACAACGCCCACGGTAGAACCCTGCGGAATCTCAAACGAAACGCCGTTTACCGCTTTCACCGTACCGTTATCGGTAAAGAAATAAGTGTGCAAATCTTCAAATTCGACGATGTTTTTCTCGTCTTTCATTTCGGTTACGTAATCTTCGCGCTTAAACCCTGCGCGCTTCTTTTGCAAGTCGTTTACTGCTTTGCGGTTTTGCTTTGCAATGTTGCGCGATTCCTTTCCCGAAATATAATGTTTTTTGCGCTCCGCCTTGGTCGCCTCATCGGGGTGAAATTTATTTTTCAACCACTTCGCTTTTCCCGCGAACCATTCCTTAACGGGGTTGTTCTTTTCCGTTTCAGGTGCCTGAACTTGCCCTTCTTCCGCGTTCGCTTCCTGCGGATTTTCTTCGGGCTTTATTTCTTCCGATTTCAATTCATCGGATTTCAATTCCTGCGCCTGCGATTCGGTTTTCTTCTCTTCTTCCATCGATTATCTCCTCGATTTAGGGTCAAATGCGTCGCGCAGACCGTCGCCCACAAAGTTAAACGCAAGCACGGCAAGCACAATGCAGATACCGGGCGCAATCCAAAGATTCGGACGTAGCCGCAAATCGTTGATGTTTGCCGAAGCGGTAATCATGTTACCCCAGGTTGCAAACTCCGTAGGAAGCCCGATTCCGAGGAAACCGAGCGTCGCTTCGGTAAGAATAATACTGCCGAGCCCCAGCGTCATGGTAACAATCAGCTGCGGCAATACATTCGGAATCAAATGTTTGAATATCTTTCGCCAAACGGGCAAACCGCTCGCCTCGGCGGAGAGCATAAAGTCCTGTTCGCGTAGCGACAGAATCTGACCGCGCACCAGCCGCGCAATACTCGCCCAGCCGAATAGCGTTAGCATTGCCATGAGTACGTATAGCTTCGGAATGCCCGTGAGCCCGATTTCGTCCAGCGAAACGCCCACTATCATAAGCATCGGTATCGTCGGCACGCACGAGAATACGTCTACAATACGCATGATTAGTTGGTCTACCCATTTGCCGAAATATCCCGCGAGTCCGCCTAGTAGCACTCCTAACACCGTTTCCAGAATGATAACGACAAACCCGATAGTGAGTGATATCCGTCCGCCGTACATGAGACGGCTGAATACGTCGTATCCGAGACCGTCCGTTCCCAACCAGTGGTCGGAAGACGGAGGAAGTTTAGTAGTTACTTCATTATAAATAACGGTATAAACGGTATATTCTTCACCGTCCGCACCCGTTACGGTGTACTCGGTCGTATATTCTTCCACAACGGGAGAAAGGTCGGGTTCTTTTTCTCCCCAAATAAAGGGCAGAAAATTGAATAACGGACCAAAAAAGGAAAATACAAACAAGGCAATCAGTATGACTAATCCCGTTACGGAAAGTTTGGAACGGAAAAACCGTTTCATAACAATACGCGCAGGGCTCAGCGTCCGCATGGTAGCAGCCTCGATTTCCGAAGGGTCTCCGTTATCGGGCGGAGTGTCTACGGCTGCGGAAACAGATTGCGTTTCTTCGATAATATCGTTCTTCTTTTCTTCGCTCATACTTCCCTCCTACTTCCCGATTTTAACGCGCGGGTCTACGATTGCATACATCAAATCGCTGAGCAGCGTACCTAATACCGTCATAATCGCCATAAACATATTGTAACCCATAATAAACGGAACGTCGGCTGCCAACATCGCTTTGTAAGCGCATTGTCCGATACCGGGAATGGCGAATACCGTTTCCGTAATCATTGCGCCGCCGAACAGCGAGGGAAGAATGCCTGCCATAAGCGTTACAATCGGAATCATCGTATTTCGGAATGCGTGTTTGTAAATAACAGAACGTTCGCTCAATCCCTTTGCGCGCGCCGTGCGGATATAATCGGCATTGAGCACTTCGAGCGTGTTTGTACGCGTATAACGCATGAGGGAACCGATAGAAAGAATGACGAGTACCAGCATAGGCAACACAAGGTGCCAAAGCATATCGCCGAACACCACGATATCCGGCGTGCCGATTGGCAGTGAAGACGAAATACCGTTTATGGGGAACCAACCCAGTTGCACCGAGAACAGGTAAATAAACAGATACCCCAAGAAGAATGTGGGCAAACTGATACCAATCATCGTAAAGATGGTTACGGTATAGTCGATAACGCCGTACTGTTTGGTCGCCGCCTTAACGCCGAGCGGTATGGCAATTAAAAATTGCAGAATGGTTGCCACAAACGAAATCCCGAAGGAGATACCCATATTCTCGACGATAACATCCCCAACGGGTTTCTGGAATTGAAACGACATTCCCAAATCGCCTTTCAGAAGATTGCCGAGCCATCCGAAATAACTCGAAAGAACCGCACCCGCTTTATCTCCGAAATTTGCCGCGCGGTATATCATTCTCACCGGCGTTGAAGCCCCCTCGGAAGTAATCAGCGTAACGGCACCCGACTCGGAAATTTCCCAAGTACCGCCTTCCAGTTTTTCCAATTTGTCCTCAATCGTAACAACGGAATTTTCATTATTTTCCGTTCCGCCGTCTTCGTTATCTTCGAAATTCAAATCGCCGCGCGCCGTAACCTTATACAGCGTATAAGCCGTAGGCGTATACACGTCGAGGTTGTCCACCTGCGTCTTTTCCGTTTCGAGAACAATGCGGTATGACTTATAATCGTAAGTGCCGTCATACCACTGTGCAAGCGAAATGACGTTGTCCTGCACACGCTCGTATGTATCGGTCTTCGTATCTTTCGTGAATTTTTTACCGCTGAATTCGCTTTCTCCCTGCATCTGCACCGAAAGAAAAGCGTCGGGCATATACAACCCGTAAATTTTCTTGATACGGTCGATATCGCTCTGCTTCATGGTGCCGCTATTCACCTGGGATGCATATTTCTGGTCGATAAAGTCGTTCGGCATCATGCGCGAGAGCGCAAAAATAATAACCGAAACGCCCAGCAGAATGAAAAGCGCCATGAGCAAGCGTTTGATGATATATTTTAACGTATCCATAAAGTACCGCCTTTACGCGGAAAAGACGAGCAAGCCCGCCTTTCCGTTTTCTATCTTTGTTTGTTACTTTAATCCTGCCACGTAGTTCACTTCCCAGATACGCGAAAGCGGTCCGTTGAAGGGAGTAAGCGTTTCCTGACCTTCGGCAACGTCGGGTTCGTTGTGCTGCATGGTGTTTACGTCGAGGACTTTCGCGTTATAGGCGAACATATCCTTTCTCTGGTAAACGGGCAACTCTACCGCAAGTTCCATTACCAAATCGAGCGTCTGTGCGTAGGTCTGCTTACGGGAGTCGCGGTTGTTCGTCGTGCGCCCCAAGTCAATTTTTTCACTGATTTGCTGTACCAAACTCCACTCGTAAGCATACTTCTCGGTGTTACCCTTAATATAATCGTAACCCCAGTTGAGCGGGCTTGAAGCGAGCGAATCTTTGTGGTAGGTCTGATACATATCGGGGTCGATGGTAGACGTCCAGGCAGCCGCCCAAACTTTCAGTTTGCCCATCGTCAAATCACTGAGCGCCTGCTGCGAAGTCACGACGTTTACGCGGATACCCTTTACTTTCGTATTAAGCAGCTGTGCGGCGTCAAGGAACATCTTATAGGAAGGGTGGTCGGTGCTGCCGCCCGCAATCGTGAACTCGTAATCAAGTCTGTCGCTGCCGTCCGCGGAAACATAAATTCCGTCCGAACCGATTTGATAGCCGTCTTCCGTAAGCGTTCTGTCAAGCAACGCCTGAATTTCTTTGCCCGTATCGTCGTAAGCATAGGAAGTCTGGTCGTCCTTAGAAACATAAGTGGTTGCGTCCAACGGATATGCCCAGCTTGCTTTCGACATGGGGCGGTAAATGGTTTCTGCAAGTCCGCCGCGGTAATATTCGTCGACGGGTTGCTGTATGTTCATTGCCTTAATAATGGCACGGCGTACCTTAATGTTAGGCACGAAACGCGAGTTGATACCCACATAACCGTAACCGTTCGTCTGCACTTCTACGTGAGCAACGCCTGCGCTGTCAAGCGCACCAATATTATCCTGCGTAGCGCTCGGTTCGCCGAAGTCGATTTCGCCGCTTCTCAGCGATTCAACGAGCATATCCGAACTGATAACTTTATATTGTACGTACTTGATTTTTGCGTTCTTTAAGTTCTCGCCCACCGTTTTGAAATAAGGGTTACGCTTGAAGTAAACAGTGTTCGTGCTTCTGTTCCAGAACCCGTTATTGCCGTTCGCGGAAACGTCGCTTCCGTCGCCGCCGTTTCTGTTGGAAGCCATATAAGCGCCTGCACCCAAAGGCACGCCGACGTTCTTTTTCAGAATATCGTTCATGAAGTCGGTTTCGCCGTAAGCCACGCCGAAATTGTTTTTGCTGATATCGAACGATTTGCTGTAATCGAGCGTTTCGCCCGTTCTCGAACTCTTATAATTTCCCTGCGCGTAATAGTGCATGGGCGCAACAATGAACGAGAAGTTGAAAATCGCTTTAGGGTCTACGCCCTTGATTTTAATCTGCAATAAATCGTAGTCTTTGGAATATTTCGCGTTTGACGCGCTGCTTTCACTGCTGGGGACAAAGGAACGGCCGTCGCTCGCCGTAATGCCCGAAATGTTGGGCACAGGAAGGTTTTTACCGAGTTTGTTGAAGTATTCGGTGGTTGCTTCTGCCGTAAAATTCGTAAGAATGGTATTGCCCGTTTCCCAATAGTTCAAGATAAAAGCGAAATTATCGCCGCTTGTCTGCGTAATATCGGTTTTTCCGTCATCGGTTACGCCGATATTATTCTGGAACACGTAATCGATTGCCCAGTTTTTCACGGTTTCGGCGTAATTATCGTCGCCTTCTTCCACCCCTTTCTCTTCCAGGTAAAGGTTCATCAGCGCAACGCAAGTTTTCGTATTTTCGCTGTTCGGGTCGAACTGGCGGTTACCGTCTTTGTCTTTGACAAAGGTAGGAAGGTCTTCGCCGCCCTGATTCTTTTCGTGCAGATACAAATCTTCGTTGCCTGCACTCACAAGGAAGGGCTGCCAGATTGCCGTAAAGCCGTTGTTTTTCGCGTAAGATTCAAAGCTTGACGAAACGTTATTCCAGTCGGATTCCAATTCTTTTCTGAACTCCGTTGTAACCGTCAGGAAGTCTTTAGCGGCGCGTTCAAGTTCCGCTTCGGACAGATAACCGATATCATATTTACCGTTCTTATCTGCGGGGTCAGTAAAATCGCTGTTGTAATAGACGTAGTTTTTGAGGTCGGTTATGCGCGATTGCGCCTCGCCGCGGCGGGCATTGTTGAAGCTCTCAATGGAATCCGCATTCGCGTTCGGGTTCTGCGTACGGTAAGCGTCCAATCCGACGATGTCAGTAGAATAGATGGTGGAAGAACCCGTATAGGCAGGGTCGAGATAGACGTAGAGGTTGAACAAAACGTCTTTAATGGTGAGCGGCGAGCCGTCCGAGAATTTAATGTCTTTCTTGATTACAAACTGGTAGGTGGTATAATCCTGACCGTTCTCTTTTGCCGTGCGGATAGAATAATCCTGTGCAACGGTAGGCTCGTTATCGCCGTAGACGAGGTTACCGTTTTTATCGGAATTGAGCATAGAAATCTGCGTCATAGACACCATGTTGGAATCTACCAACGAGGAAGAAAAGAACGGATTGAAAACGCCGTCGGGGTCGGTGGTGCTCAAAGTTAACTGACGCTTTTCCGTAATTGCGTTGGGGTCGATATCTTCATCGTCATCGTCGTCGGGATTCCCGCCGCACGCTACGGCTGTAAACGCCATCATTGCCGCAAGTCCCGAACAGAGCATAATTCTAAACAGGTTCTTCTTTTTCATCTTTGATACTCTCCTTTCTGTTTTGGTTAATTATTCTTCCATCAACTGTATTCCGCTGAAATCACAATCGTTTTTCACGGTGTTAGCGCCGAGTTTGTTTTCGGGGCAAATCGCATTGAGTTTGATTTCAGACATCGTTGCCTGCGCACCCCGTTTCGCGGTTACCGTTCCCGTTACAGTTACGTTTTCGATTCTCGCGCCCTCCTTAATTTCCCAGGCGAACGCATTGATAAGGTATCCGTCCGCACTGCTGGGATTTCGGATTGCAGTGAAATCGATTTTAACTTGTTCAAACGTAATATCGTGGATATAAGCCTTTTCGTTAATCAGACCGAACAAACCGAACTGTGACGCGCCCGTACCTTCCCAATTACAGGAAATGCCCGTAATCTTACGGTTGTTACCCATAATCTCATTGTTGTAAGTACGGTTGTGCGTCCATTTCGTATCCGTGAAATCGATATCGGTTTGTAAATAGATATTCTGGTTGGAAACCACTGCCGACATAAACGAACTTGCGTCGGATACAACCGCCCAATTCCCTTCAAGGAATTTCGCATATACCGTTTCCCCTTCCGTTTGGAACGTATACGGCCAACTGAACGGCTGTTCAAACTCGGTATCGTAATAGAGACCGACAAACGTGTAACCGTTTTTTGTGGGTTTACTGTCGCTGTAATCTTTTACCGCGCCGGGCGTATCTTCAAACACCAAATCCTCGTCGCCGCCCGAAATAGTGAGCGTTGTGCGTTTCAAGAGGTTGGCGTAAAGCGTGATATCCGAAGTTACGCGGTCGGTAGCAAAGTCCCAAGGTTTGTTCAAATCGAGAAGCACGCGCCCGTTTTCATCTTTCAACGGTTGGTTGTTGCTATCCGTCTGCGGCAGATACCACCCTTCGTTGAAATAACCGGGAACCGTAATTGCCGTAAAATTGGAACTGCCCGGCTGCATGACAATCAGCGAATTCTCATTGACACCGAGGTATTTTACCGACTCGTTAAGCGAAGCAATCCCTTGGACGTTATAGTCGAACGTAACAAGATAATCGTACTTGTGCGCGTTGCTGCCGGAACAGCCCGTAAGCGCCAGTCCGAAAGTTACCGCCGCCAAACCCGCCAATGCAATTTTTAAGAATTTGTGTTTCACATTCGTGCCTCGCTCAAATTCGTTACTCTTCCCTATTATAAATTTTTCAGGGATTTTTGTCAAATGATTTCACCGTTATTCGTCGGTATCGCTTCCGTCTTGCTTTGTTTCCTGCGATTCAGCGTCGGTTTGCTCTGCCGACCCGTTTTTTTCGTCCTCTTGCTCCGTCTTTGCGCCGTTTTTGCGTTTCCGCACAATCAGCACCGCCGCAATCGCCGCGCCCGCTACAACTACCGCGCCTGCAACACTGAGCCCGATAATCAAACCGAGGTTGCTCTTATCGCCGTCGTCGGCAGGAGGGTCTTCTTCGCCGTCGTCAGGGTCGGGATTATCGTCGGGGTCGGGTTCGATGGGCTTTTCGGTAACAAGAATGTTCAGTTTGCATTCAAAATCGCCGTAAGTGATTATAATCTGAGTATCTGCGGCGGTAAGCGGATTCAGGTTGCTTACAGTGTATTCGTCTTCGCCGATGACGACTTCCGAAGTATCGGTATAAATCGCCTTAACGACCATACCCGTCGTATCGAACGTTTCTCCGATATAGTAACTCGTATTCGGACGGGTAGCAATCACGACTTCTTCGATAACGATATTTTCGCCGAGTTTGTTGCGTTCCTCGCGCAGCATCGCTTCGATTGCCAGGAAGTTTTCATACTCTTTTGCGATGACGGAATACTGGTCTGCCAAGCCGATTGCGTTATAACGCTTACGCAGCGGCTGAATAGTTCCTTCGCTGTACTCTTTCAACTTATCTTTATCGCCGCTCAACTGCGCGCGGAGTTCTTCCGCCGCGGGAAGCGCCTGAAGTTCGGCACGGAGTTGGCGCGTCGTATCGTTGGGCGCGTTTTCCGTAAGGTCGACCGTCTTGAAGAAAGCCGTCCAGATACGGTTGCCGTAACCTGCACCGTTTGCAGGGCGGTGAAGCGTCAGACCGTAATCGGTGCCGACATAGATTGACTGCGCCGCATAATAATTGAAGTTGGAATAGAACAAACCGTCTGCATAGGCGTTGTTCACCATATTTCCCGCACTATCCGTAGTATAAATGTTTACGACGCCTTCGTCGTAGAGCGCTTCCAGAACGGGCGCGTCTACGCTGTTGAAATAGTAATCTTTCACGGAACTCGTACGGAACGCAAAACTGCCGACCGATTTTAAGGTATAAGGGAATACAACAGATTTCAGGTTCTTGGTTCCGTAGAAAGCGCCGTCGGCAATACGAACGGTGCCCATAAGGACTTCGTACGTTTCGCCTGCTTTGTTTGCGGGATATTGCAAAAGAACATATTTTTCTTCGTCGATTTTACCGTAGAGTACGCCGTCTTTTACAAAGTAAGTTTGATTATCCCCTTCTACGGTGAAGTTTTCGAGCGCGCCCGCCGAAGCAAATGCGCCTCTGCCGAAGCGGTAAACCATTCTTCCCGTTCTGCGTTCGGTTTCACCCATTAACGTGGTAATTTCCCAATCGTCTACAAACGTCAGCGAATTCATGGTTGCAGGAATCTGCACGGACGTCAGTTCCGTTTGCGAAAATGCGAAAGAATAAATCCGTTCCGCTTTGGGCAATTTTAATTCGGTGAGCGGCGTTCCCTCGAAAGCAGAATCGCCGATTATCGTCGCGTTAGCAAGATTTGCGGAAGTAAGCCCCGTATGGCTGAACGCAAACGGTTCGATTGTTTTAAGATTCGTGAGGTCAAGCGAAGTGAGCGATTCGCAGTAATAGAATGCATACAATCCGATATCCGTGGTACCCGAAAGGTCGATATCGTCCGATTTCAAATTCTTCGCACCGAAGAACGCGTATGCGCCGATTTTCTTTACGGAATTCGGAATCACTACTTTCGTCAGAACGGTATTGAGTATCGGCTTGCCTTCCACGTCGTATAACTCGATATTTCCGTGCACGTCAAGCGAAACAAACATCGTTTCACCGACGACGGTAGCGCCGTTCAGGAACGTAACCGATTTCAAAAATGCCGTACTGTTTGCAAATACCGCCTCGCCCATTTTTTCGACGGGACCGAGCACGATTTCGGTAAGGGAACCCCTGCCGTTGATTTTCGAGAACGCATAACTTCCGAGCGTTTTCAGTGCAGGGAAGGAAAGCTGTTCTGTTGTGGTGTTGACTGCGGCGCCGCTGAATGCGTATTCGCCGATTTCTGTTACCTTATCTGCGTTGCGAACGCCCAGCAAACTTGAATTTTCAAATGCGTGTGCGCCGATAACAGTCACGTTGGGAATATCCAGATACTGTCTTAAATTGCTGCATTCCGCAAACGCATACGCACCGATTTCGCGAAGTGCGCTTGCGCTGCCGTTCGTTGTAACAATCAACGGTTTAGAAGCCGTTGCGTACAATTCTTTGCAGTTATAGAACGCACCTTCCGCAATCACTTCGACGCCCGAAAGGTCGACTCTGTATTCCTTGTTCAACCCCGAGCCGAGCATACTGCCGGCAAACGCATACGCGCCGATTTTCTTTACATTGTTAAAATCAATTTCCGTGTACTGAGAACCTGCAAGCGCGCCCGCGCCGATTTCTTCCGTTTCGTCGGGAATTTTGTATGCGGTAAACGACGTCTTATTGGCAGGCATACATTGCAACACTTTCATATCGTGCGAATAGAGTACGCTGTCAACAGCCTTGTGGTAAGGGTTGCTGACCGGCACCGTGAACGCCGTAAACGCAGCGTCGCCTTTGAACGGTTCCGCGCCCTCGAAAACGAGTTCCGTGTCTTCCGCAAGCACAACGGTCTCCAAGGGAGAAATATTGCCGAACGCATATTCTCCTACGGTAACGTTTCCGCCGGGCAATGCGAACGAAGTAAACGCCGTGCCGTTAAACGCATATTTGCCGATGTAAGAAACCGTCTTTACAAACGAGATGTCCGAAAGGCGGGAACAGCCGTTAAACGCATAGTCGGGTACTTCGGTTGCATAATACTCAACGCTTTGCAGATTCGCGCAGCCGCTGAACATATATTTTCCGACGTGGGTGAGGTCGCTCATCTTCACGCTGTTAAGCGCAAGACAGCCTTCAAAAATGTGGTCACCGCCGATGCGGAGTCCGCTGATATCGATTGATTGAAGCGAAGTACAGTTTGCAAACGCCGAATCGAGCACCGTAGTCAGACGAAGTTGATTGGTAATCGTTTTCAACGAAGTGCAATTTGCAAACGCGCTTTTGCCGACGGTCAAAGTACCTGCCATTTCTTTGCCCGTAATTTTATCTTCATCCGGAAGCAATACGATTTCTTCGAGCGATTTACAGCCGTTAAACGCATTGGCATGAATGACCGTGCACTTTGCAGGAATGACGATTCTCTTCAAATTGGTACAGCCGAGGAATGCGTTTTCGGGAATGGAAGTAAGCGAAACGGGAAGCGTTAAATCTTCTATCGTCGTGTTGTATTGGAACGCCTTTTCATCGATACTCAAAATATTCTTTTCATCGGGAATGACGTACGTTGCGCCGCCGTAGTAATTGTAAAGAATATTGTTTTTAATATCGAGTTCTTCGCCGACAACAATTTGAATGACCGTGGAGAGAGCGTCGTTCCCTTTTACTTTCACGGTGAGATAAGTGGTACCCGTTCTGAGCGCGGTCACAACGCCGTTTTGGTCTACGGTAGCAACCGAGGTATTACGGATACTCCATTCGTACTGAATGTTTTGGGTGTATGCGGCATACCAGGGAACAGGCTTTGCCGTAAATTTGGTTTGCGTATTGGGGTTAAGTTCCACCGAGCCGCTGTTCGGCGAAACAAGATATCCTGCGCCGCCTATGACGGGGCTGAGAGAAATCTTATCGACGGTAGGAGCCGCCGCCTGGTTTGCGGTTACGGTTACATGAATGGTTGCGAGTACTTTCTGGTCTCCGTTGCGGACGGTTACCGTAGCGTTGCCTGCCGATTTTGCGAAAATTTCGTTCGATTCGCAAACGACCACAGAGCCGTTGAATTGGAAGTTGAGTGCAGCGCCCGTTGTCGTATTCGGCAGAGCGTTCATCAGCACTTTATAATTTTCGTGCGTGTTAAGCGTAAGATTATAAACGCCGCTCGATTTGTCGTATTTGAGTTTATCGTCCGTTTTCAGTTTTACGCTTTCGGGATATTCCGTAGCGGAAACGTAGTTTACGCGATACTGCCGCAAATTCATTGCGTAGTCTTCTACGGCAAGAATCAATTTTCCCGTTTTTACATACTCCTCGTACATATCTGTAATTTCAAAACTTACCGTAGTAACGCCGCCCTTCGTAGAGTACACGGGAATGGGGTAATGCGTCAGCAGCGTGAGTTCGTTGACACCGTTTTCATTCGGTTTCGCATAACAGGGCATCAACGCCATTGCGTAATGGTTGTCGTATACGTCAACGTCCATATACAGACGGTACTTTGTTTCGTTATTTTCTTTGTATTCGTCGTAACGGATACGGTAATCCATGATTTCGGGCGATTCGGTATCAACCGTAAATCTGCATTCAAACGTATCGTTTTGCGGCGTCGTATCCCGCCCGTCCTCAGGCTGATAGTCGAGTTCGCCACGGAGAACGACTTTATACTCACGGTTATTCGCCAACCCCCATTCTGCGGGATTGATGTTTAAGTTGACCATAGAACCGATGTTCGAGCCGCCCGCCGAATACGATTTCCGCGCGTTGGTTTCCGTCTTTTGGTAAATCACTTCACCCGTCAAAACGTCTGTAATTTCAACGTGCATCTTTTTCGCACCGCGCAGAAGTCCTGCGTAGATAACGTAGAATTCATAAACGGTTTTTCTGCCCGCAACGGGGTCGCCGTCATAGCAGGAAATTGCCGCATGGTCACGCGTCGGCAATATTTCGGCGTAGTTCGCTTCCATGTCGTACAGATAGGAACCGAGCGCAAGTACATACTTACCGTCGTCGTAAAGCCCCATCGGGCGGGTAGCGGCCGCGCTCGGTTTGAGTTTATCTTCCTCCTCTACCGAACGGTCTGCCTCGCTTGCCGCAACTTCGTACATATCGTAATCGAATAAGGGCGCCTGCATCCAATCGCCGTAGAATGCAAGGTAAGGAATGCCGAGTTCCACGCCGTTTCCGTTCTGCGGCACAAGCCGCACGAAGCCTTCCACATACATTCCGTTTTTGAAATACTTACTGTTGAGATATTCCTTTGCGGTATCGTCGAGCGTTACCACAACTTTCACTTTAAGTTCGCCGCCTGCCGATACGGTAAGCGCAGGCTTATCTTTTATCTCCGTGCCGTTTACCGTAATTCCGCAGTTCTCGAACATATACGCCTTTTCGGCAACCGTCTTATCGTCGGACGAGAGCGATTCCGTCATGACGTAAACGTTCGGCGTATATGTCATACTCTTATCCGAAATATTATGAACGGTAAACTCCATTTCGTAAACGCCCGTCTTTTTCGGGTCGTCGCCGAGCTCGAGTTTGGGTTTATCGCAGCCCTCTACCGTAAGATACCCTTCGGTGTTGACCGCGTCGGTAATTCCTGCAAGCCCCGCGCCCTGTTTCCGCGGTGAATAGGGGTTGTTCTGTTCGTTGCGGGCCATAGTGGCGGTACTCATGAGAAGCTGATACACGCGGTTGTTGAGCGCTACGCCCGTAAGTCCGGTCTCTTGATTGACGTGCTGACGCAACAGCGCGATGGCACCCGACATATTGGGCGCCGCCATGCTCGTACCCGAAAGCGTTGCGTAGCCGCCGGGAACGGAACTCGTGATTTCGCCGCCGTGCGCCGTAATCTCCGGTTTGAGTTTCAAATCGGGCGTAGGTCCCCAACTTGAAAAGTCGGACATAAAAGGACCCGCCTCGTACGCATAAGAGAAGGTCACTTTCCCCTTACCGTTCTTTGCCCCCTTTTCGAGTAACTTGCCTGCGTCCATGCCGATAGAAACGGTAGGAATCGGGTTGCTTTCTTCACCGAGCGTCATTCTGATATTGCCCGAAAGATTGTTATAAATGATACAAGCCGCCGCGCCCGCCGCTTTCGCATTACGCACTTTTTCCGAGAAGTTGATTTCACCGCGTTTGATGAGCGCAATCGTCGGCTTTAACTTCATCGCATTACGGATAGCTTGCGTAAAGTTTGCCGTTCTTCCCACACCGCCGATGATAATATAGTCCATGGTAAGCGTTTGCGTCTTATCGGTAATCCCCTGAGACGCATAGAGCATATCGAGGAATTTGTAAGCCTCGCCGTTCGCATTGGAAGATTCGGTAAAGAACGCAACGTCCTGTTCTTCGTGCGAAACCCCCGCCTTTTCGTTTGCGACGAGATACTGTGCAGGCTGACCGTTAATGGAAGCGACGGACAGCGCATAAGGATACGTGGAAGGCGAACCGACCGTTCCGCTGTCGGGGTTGGTGGTGAGGTTCGTACCGTTTGCACCGCCGAAACCCGAACTGAAATCGTTACTTGCCGCAACGACGAGGCTGATGCCGGCTTCCTCTACCTTACTGTAAACTTCGCTCGTAATATAATCTCCTGATTGCGCCGCGCCTTCGTCCGAGAACCCTGCCGAAGTTCCGAGGCTCATATTGATGACGTCTACGCCGAGGGAAACGCAGTCTGAAATCGCCGCAAGAATATCCACCGCGTTCGCACTGCCGAGCGATTTGCTGTCCAGGTCGTCGGAAAATACTTTGCAGATGACGAGTTGCGCATCGGGCGCAACGCCGACAAACGTTTCGTCGGGGTCGTCTGCATTAACGTGCTGAGATTCGTCTCTACCCGCCACGATACCCGCAACGTGCGTTCCGTGGTTGGAATAGGAAGGATATACGTCGTCGTCGTTATCCGCATAGTCGTATGCGAAAGGAATTTTATCGTTATAATAAACGTCGGAAAGTTTGAGCGATTTGTTCATTTTTACCGCTTCGAGTTTGGAAAAAACGCCGTCTACCTCTCCTTTATCAAGTCCGAGTTGCCCTTCGGGCATCGTTTCAAATGCTTTGTGAGTATAATCGAGCCCCGTATCGAGCACGGCCACCACCATACCCTCGCCCGTATAGTCGACTTCGCTGGTATCGTAAATACCCGTAGCGTATACGTTTGCATTATTGGAAACCGCCACCTGCGGAACGTCGTACGATTCGGAAACATAGATTTCCTTTACGCCTGAAATTTCCTTTACTTCGGCAGCGTCTTTATTTTTGAGACGGATAGCAATCCCGTCGGTAAGTTCCGTGTAGGAATATTTATAAGTATACTCGATACCGCTTGCATTGAGGCGCATGAGAAAATTGCGGTGCTTGGATTCGAGTTCGGCTTTCTTAGAAACAGCTTCCGCCGAATTGAGATATTCCGCGAATGTCTGAGTCGTCTGTTTTGCGTTATATGCGTCAATCAGACTTTCCCCGCCGAGGTCCACAATAAACCAACGCTTTTCGTTTTTCACGGAAGCGTTCAACGAAATATTATTCTGATTGAAGTACTGCGAATGCAACCCGGACATATCGTACTGCCCGGTAACGTCTTCCAGTCCTGCGGAAGCAGCGCCCGCCGCAATCGACGTCATGGCTGAACCGCTGCCCTGACCGAATACCGCCACGCCTGCGAACAACATTCCTACCATTAAAACGGAACAGCCGCGAATGAAATTTTTTCTCGTTTGCTCTTTCATGATAAATCCTCTGAAACAAAGTTAGAATGTGCTTTTTTCCTAATTTATATAGATACACACACTTTAATATCTTATCATAGTTATATTTTTATTGCAACTTTTTTACCCGCTTAATTCGTCATTTTTTGAGATTTCCATTTTTTATACACTGTATAAGCATGGTTTATTGTATAAATTCATAATTTTATGCATAATTACGTTTTTGTACAATCATCTTCCGATTAGGTCGGAGCGGGAACAAAACGCGCAGGTTTTTCATATCAATACAAAAGAGAACGAGGTAATGCTATGGTAAAAATTTCGCTGTGCATGATTGTAAAAGACGAAGAAGAAGTACTTGCGCGCTGTTTGGAAAGCGTGAAGGAGCTTGTTGACGAAATCGTAATTGCAGACACGGGTTCAACGGACAAAACACGCAATATCGCGAGCGCCTATACCGAATTGATTTATGAAATTGCATGGGAAGACGATTTTGCCAAAGCGCGCAATTTTGTTTTTTCAAAAGCGACAGGCGATTATCTGCTTTGGCTGGACGCCGACGACGTGATTTCACCCGAAAACGCAAAACGCTTTCTCGCACTCAGACAGACGCTCTCGAAAGAGTTGCCTGATATGGTCATGTGTCCGTACGACACCGCATTCGACGGGGAAACACCGCTTTCCACTTTCTACCGCGAAAGGCTCGTTCGGCGCAGTTCGGGATTTTTATGGCAAGGCAGAATCCACGAATGTATTGCGCCGCACGGGAAAATATTGCATTCGGAATTCCGTGTATTTCACCTCGGCAGTAAAAAAGTCCGCGGAATGCGAAACTTGCACATTTATCAGAAATGGGCGAGCGAAGAGCCGCTCGGCGGCAGAGATAAATTCTACTACGGACGCGAATTGTATTATCACCGCCTCTATACGGAGGCAATCGCCATACTCGAAGATATGCTCGACGGCGAAGGCTGGTACGTAAACAAAATCGAAGCCTGCAAAATTTTATCTTACTGCTATGCGGCGCAGGGGAAAGTCGAGAAAGCACACCTCGCACTTTTCAGAAGTTTCAGTTACGGCGAACCGCGCGCCTCGGTACTCTGCGAAATCGCCGCGCTGTTTCAACGCAAAAACCGCATCCACGAAGCGATTTTCTGGTATGAAGCCGCCCTCTCCTGCCGCGACCACGCCGCCGAAGGAGATTTTGAGGAACCGAACTCCCGCACGTTGGTACCTTATCTGGAACTTGTTTGCTGTTATTATGCGCTCGGCGACAGAAAAAAAGCGGTTTTTTATCATAAAAAAACGGAGCGGCTCTTTCCGAACCACTCCGCTGTCATATATAACCGTCAATTTTTTGTAGAAAAAGGTCTGATATAATCTAATTAATCAATGTCAAGTTAATTGTATTACCCATTTGTTCCATATTGAAATTTAATTGACCGTTGTAAAAATAAACTGTCAACACATCGTCTTTTATTTCAAAGGAACCGTATGCTCCGCCTACTACTAATTGAAACTTTTGAGAATTTCTTACCATTTGAATATAATTTCCATCTGCTACCCAAAAATAATGCTGTATACCTCCATCACAGTTCCAATAATATTGCGTACTATCATGGAAATCATACTTTTCAAAAATATTTGCGCTCAAATCCACACTTAGTTTTGCCGCTTTTTTACCGTCGGCACGAATCAGATTCAGTACACTGTCTTGTTCGTCTAACGTATACGATAAATAAATACCGTTAATTTCAGCACAGTCATTATCGTATAAAATAATTTTGTCTACTTCATCCGCACGAATAGCCTCTACTACGGAATTTCTCCCCGCCTCAGTTAACGGGGCAGTTTTAATTGTATTAATCGTTTTTTTACTAATTGATAAGCAAAGCCCATCAGAAGGATACTTTTAATCTAAAGTATAAAGCAAATTTCCAGGGGTCAATTCCTTAGGAGATTCTTCCTCATGATTTCCGTCTTGACTATTTTCAATCAAAGTTAATTGAAAAGGCTGCTCTGCCTTTGATATGCTAAATGTATATTCGCTGTTGTAGAAATATAAAGTCAGTTTATCGTCATTTTCTTCATATCCACCGCAAGCAAAATCAAATACAACCCCTTCAGCAGTTCTTGTCATAAACGCATAACCGTTTTCGCAAACCGATACCCCATGCGCAATGCCTCCCCACATCCAAGCATATTTTAGAAATTCATCATATTTAGCAGGCTTATATTCTCCAAATGTATCTGTAACCAAATCTACGCTTACAACAGCGGCAACTTTGCCGTCTGCACGGTAAAGTTGCAAAACGTTTTCCGAGGTATCGAGCGTATAGGTCAAATTAACGCCATCAATTTCCGCACAACCGTTGTTGTAAAGCAGAATCGTATCCACTTTGTCTTTTTCCATTGCGGTCTTAACAGCGTTGTAATCTGCGGTATTCGATACGTCTGCATTTTTTATTATGTTTAACGTATGTTGACTGATTGCCATCGGGTAACCGCCTTCATGTTTCAGCGTATAACTTAAATTACCCGGCAAATCATCGCCACCCTGGTTGTCATCACCGCCCTGATTGTCGTCACCACCCTGATTGTCGTCACCACCCTGGTTGTTATCGCCGCCCTGTTCAGTATCCGCAGTCGGCACTTGAATTGCGTCGATATCGCACGCCACAAATACCAAAGACAGGCATAACAAAGCAATCAATAAAATAAAACCTTTCCAAATTTTTTTCATATTAACCTCCGTATATTTTTACAGCCCGAACCCGCGTGTTATTCCCATTCTATGGTAGCAGGCGGTTTGCTCGTGATATCGTATACGATTCTGTTGGCGTGTTTCACTTCGTTGGTAATACGGCTGGAAATTTTTTCCAATACGTCAAACGGAATACGCGCCCAATCCGCCGTCATTGCGTCCACGCTGGTTACTGCACGAAGTGCAATTACATTCTCATACGTTCTGAAATCGCCCTGCACGCCTACCGTACGGCTGTTTGTAATGACTGCAAAGTATTGCCAGATTTCGCGGTTCAGTCCCGCTTTTGCAATTTCGTCGCGGAAGATAAAGTCTGCGTCGCGCAGCGTATTCAACTTCTCGCGCGTGACTTCGCCCATAATGCGGATTGCAAGCCCGGGACCGGGGAACGGCTGACGCTGTAC
Organism: uncultured Clostridia bacterium; assembly: GCA_947087265.1. Taxonomy (GTDB): domain Bacteria; phylum Bacillota; class Clostridia; order Christensenellales; family Borkfalkiaceae; genus Gallimonas. The sequence continues at coordinate 13,272 of CAMUBY010000008.1, read as the reverse complement.
GACGTTTTCGGGAAGTCCCAACTCCGTGCCCACCCTGCGCACTTCGTCTTTGAACAAATCGCGCAAAGGCTCGATAATCTCTTTGAAATCAACCACTGAGGGAAGTCCGCCTACATTGTGGTGCGATTTAATCACCGCGCTCTTGCCTTTTCCGCTTTCGATAACGTCGGGATAAATGGTTCCCTGTACCAAGAAGTCCACCGCGCCGATTTTCTTCGCTTCTATTTCAAATACTTTAATAAATTCCGCACCGATAATTTTACGTTTGGTTTCGGGGTCGGAAACGCCTTCCAACTTGGTTAAAAAGCGTTCGCCCGCATCTGCCTTGATGAGGTTCATGCCGAGTTTTTCTTTGAAAACCTCCATGACCTCTTCCGCTTCATATTTGCGGAGCAAGCCGTGGTCGACAAACACACAGGTAAGTTGACTGCCCACCGCCTTATGAATGAGCGTTGCCGCCACGGCGGAGTCAACGCCGCCCGACATGGCGCAAAGCACCTTTTTCTTGCCGATTTTTTTCTTTAACGCATCTACCTGTTCGGAAACGAAGTTCGCCATCGTCCAGTCGCCCTTCGCTTTGCAAACGCCGTAGAGGAAGTTTTCAAGAAGTTTGTTGCCGTACTCCGAATGTACCACTTCGGGGTGAAACTGAACGCCGTAAATTTTTTGTTGCTCGCTGCCGTAAACGGTAACGGGGCAACTTTCGGTGGTCGCAAGCACTTGGAAGCCTTCGGGAACTTCCGTCACGTGGTCGGTATGACTCATCCAGCACACGCTCGACTTCGGAATATTCACGGAAATAGGGCTATCCTTCACGAATGAAAATTCGCGCTTGCCGTATTCGCTTGTAGTGGCATGCTCTACCTTGCCGCCCAGCGTATAAGCAATGAGCTGACAGCCGTAGCAAATACCCAAAACGGGAATACCGAGCGCTAAAATCTCTTTCGGAATGTGCGGCGAGTTTTCATCGTAAACGCTGTTCGGTCCACCCGTAAAGATAATGCCGATGGGATTGTACGCTTTAATTTCCTCCACCGTCATATCACAGGGTTTCAAGTCGCAATAAACTTTCAAATCGCGGACGCGGCGCGCAATCAGTTGATTGTACTGTCCGCCGAAATCGAGGACAAGCACTCTTTCGTGTTGCATAAGTTGCTCCTTTTAGTTCAAAAACGCCCGTGGGGGCGTTTTGGGTTTTTTAATTTCTAGCGCTGTAATTGGGCGCTTCTTTGCTGATGGAAATATCGTGGGGGTGGCTTTCCAAAAGTCCCGCGTTGGTAATGCGGATAAATTCGGAATTTTTGCGGAGTTCTTCGATATTCGCCTTACCGCAATAACCCATGCCCGAACGCAAACCGCCTTTCATCTGATAGATGATGTCCGAAACGCTGCCGCGGAACGGAACTCTGCCCTCCACGCCTTCGGGAACGAACTTCTTGGAGTTCTCCTGGAAGTATCTGTCCTTCGAACCTGCAGCCATAGCGGAAAGCGAGCCCATACCTCTGTAAACTTTGAAACTTCTGCCCTGATAGAGTTCAATTTCACCGGGGCTTTCTGCGGTACCTGCGAGCATGGAACCAATCATAACCGCGCTGCCTCCTGCCGCGAGCGCTTTTACGATATCGCCCGAATATTTAATGCCGCCGTCTGCGATAATGCGTTTGCCGAGTTTGTCCGCCGCCTCCGCGCAGTCCATGACTGCGGTGAGTTGGGGCACGCCGATACCTGCGACCACGCGCGTCGTACAGATAGAACCGGGTCCGATGCCGACTTTTACGACGTCCGCGCCCGCTTCGATGAGCGCCTTCGTCGCCGCCGCCGTTGCAACGTTGCCTGCGATAAGCGGAATTTTGGGGTATTTCGCTTTGATTTCCGAAACCTTTTTGAGCACCATTGCGGAATGTCCGTGCGCCGTGTCGATTGCAATGATATCCACTTTCGATTCCACAAGCGCAGCAACGCGTTCCATGGTATTGGGTGCCGTGCCGACTGCCGCGCCCGCCAAAAGTCTGCCGTTCTTGTCGCGCGCCGAGTTGGGGTATTGAATGCTCTTTTCAATATCTTTAATCGTGATAAGACCTTTGAGGTAGCCCTCTTTATCGACGATAGGAAGTTTCTCGATACGGTGCTTGCCGAGAATTTTCTGCGCGTCGGCAAGCGAAGTGCCTACGGGCGCGGTGACGAGTTTATCTTTCGTCATGACGTCCTCAATCAGTTGGTCGAAGTCCGTTTCAAAACGCAAATCGCGGTTAGTAAGAATGCCGACCAGTTTGCCGTCTTTCGTAATAGGCACGCCGCTGATACGGTAACGCTCCATCAGTGAAATGGCGTCTCTCACGAGATTTTGCGGCTCTAAATAGAAGGGGTCGGTAATCACGCCGTGTTCGCTGCGCTTTACCTTGTCCACTTCCTTCGCCTGTTCTTCGACACTCATGTTCTTGTGAATGATACCCATGCCGCCCTCGCGCGCCATGGCGATTGCAAGACGGCTCTCCGTAACGGTATCCATCGCAGCAGAAATTATGGGAACGTTGAGAGAAATTCCCTTCGTGAGCGTGGTGCTCAAATCCACGTCCGAAGGCAATACCGAAGAAGCCTGCGGAATGAGAAGCACGTCGTCAAACGTCAATCCTTCTTTGATAATTTTACTCATTGTGCACCTCCTGCTAAATCTTTCACAAATTTTATAATGTAATTATAATCGGAATCCTCGGCAAATTCAAAATCCGAGATATACGGAATTAAAAAGTTACAGAACTCTTTATCTTCCCTGGAAATTGCTTCCGTCGCAAGCGCTACGAGCGGATTGCCTAAGGGGAAATTTTTATCCGTTTCGTCAGAAGCAAATTGACAAACCGTTCCCCAATCGCTTTTTTCCGCCATGCGGTACTTCATGCGCGCCGCCTCGGCGCAGACGTAACTTCTGTAACCCGTGCTGATTCCTTCCAGCAAAGCGATTTCATCCTGCTCCGCACAAAACGTATCAAACTCTTCGTCATGATAAAGCAGTTCAAACCGTTTTTCCGCTTTCTTATCGTCTTTGGCGTTTACCGAAATAATAAACGAACGCGCGAGGTAGGAAATTTTTCCAGAGCGCTGGTATTCCTGATAGGCGTAATCACCGCTGATACTGTCGAGCCCGAGCGATGCCGTTAACTTCATCATGGCGGCAGGCGCCCAAAGCGACATTAAACCGAATACGGCAACGAGCGCAACAATGGTTGCGCCGAGCGTAATAAATGCAGTTTTCAGAATCAATTTTTTCATTGGTTTCCGTAAAAACGACGACTTATGGATAATTTTATATATTTTATCATAATCAAAGAAAAAATGCAACAAATTCAACAAAAAAAGTCATGGATTCCTGTTTGCTTACATAAAGATAATACATGAAAAAATCCGTATTTTCTTTTCTCATTATTCTTGCCATGCTCCCCGCGCTCACCGCGTGCGGCGGCTACGATTACAGCAAACACGTTTCCGAGGCGAAGAGCGACTTATTTTGCGCCGAAACGGAAGAATTCACCGTAACGCTCTCCTGCGTGACGCGCGAATATCCTTACGTTGCAGACGGAATTGCTTGTCCGCAAAGCAACGTTATGGAAATTTCGCTCGTACCTGTTCGGGCAGAAATCTGCGACTATGAAGTGTATGTGGTCGGCGAGAGCACTTGGGGCGGCGAAACAAGTTTCCGCTCCTATGCGGGCGATTTCTTTTACAGCGAAAGCGTTGAAAAATTCCCCGAAGGGAGCGTAACCATTCAGATAAAATGGGCAGAACAAACGCGCGAACTGACGGCAACTTCCGTAAAGAACGAAAAGACGCTTAACATAGAAGAAGTGTTAAACTGCGCCCTCAACCTTGAAAAAGAAACCGTAAAAAACATGACGCGGGACGGACAGTTTCTCGGCGAGTTTTATATCCGCTTACTGCGCAGAAATTCCAACTATTACTATGTGGGGATAATCAACACGGACGGTAAAACGATTTCACTTTTATTAGACAGCGAAACGGGCGAACTGCTTGCCCGCCGCGAAGGGTAAAATAAATATCCACCCGCTATTCGGGTGGATATTTATTTTAATTCATGTATTCGGTTAATATGCCGTTCTGTACATAGAGGTATTCGTCTTTCAGGCGCGTTGTATCGCCATCCTCTTCCAAAAACTCTTTGGTCTTGCGGTAAGCGCCCTCAAAGTCCTCTTTCCAATCACTGCCGAATGCTGTGCGGTATTTCTCTGCCGAAACGCCCTCGCACGTACGCAGAGCAAGCATTAAAAATTCAAATTTTGCATCGTCGCCCTCAACGGGCGCGTTATCGATGACGGGCAGAAAACCCGACAGAATGCACTTGATATATTCGTCTAAATTAAGGGTATTCGTAAACCGTCTGCCGTTCATGAACGAACTTGCCGAAATACCGAAGCCGATATATTCGCCGCGCCGCCAGTAGTTCAGGTTATGTTTACTTTCAAAGCCCTTTTTCGCAAAGTTGGAAACTTCGTAGCGCTCGTATCCTTTTTCCGATAGAAGCGCGCGCCCGTAGTCGTAAAGTTCGGCAACTTCGTCCGCTTCGGGAAGTTCCCCGTTCAAGTAATCGGTATAAATAGGCGTTCCGTCCTCGGGCGTGAGCGCGTACATGGAGATATGTTTCGCGCTGCTGCCTGCCGCAATCTCAACCGTTTTGCGCACGTCCTCTTTGCTCTGCCCCTTTAAGCCGAGCATAATATCCGTGGAAAAGTTTTCGCCTTTCAAAAGCGAAGTACAAAACAGATAATCGCGCACGTTATGGATTCTGCCCAGATTTTCGAGTTGTTCGTCGATTGCCGTCTGTAACCCGATGGAAAAACGGTTGACTCCCGCGCGCTTATAAATAGCAATCTTTTCCGCGCTCACTGTGCCGGGGTTCATCTCGATGGTAATTTCGGGGCGCTTAGAAAGGTTCAGGCACTGCTTGATTTTTTTCATCGCGCCGTAAATATAGTCGGGGTCAATCACGGAGGGCGTGCCGCCGCCGAAATAAACGGTATCGAATGTTTTGTCTTTCAACTCCTTGCCGCGCATTTCGATTTCTTTATAAAGGCACGCCATGTACGCTTCCGCAAAATTTAAGCGATTGGGAAAGGACGTAAAATCGCAATACGTGCATTTATGTTTACAAAACGGAATGTGTAAATAAATGCCTGCCAATTCAGTCGCCCTCCCAGAGATATTTTTGCAACGGAACAAATCCGTCTATGACTTCCACGCCCTCATTGCGGAGAAGTTCCGCCTGTCTTTCCTCGCCGCCGAATGCAAACGCGGGCGCAAGCCTGCCCTCGCGGTTCACCACCCTGTGGCAAGGTATGATTCCCGGTTTCGGATTGTGGTGGAGCGCATTCCCCACCTGCCGAGCGGCGCGCGGATGCCCGATTGCCGCCGCAATTAAGCCGTAGGTAACAACTTTCCCCTTCGGTACAGCCGTTAAAAACCCGTAAACTTTTTGATAAAAATTTTGTTCCATACCGTTAAGAACCGTTCATAATTTTTTCACTCGAAAGCATTTTGGAAATTGCAAACACGAGAAGCGCGGTGTACACAAAATTCAATCCGAAGGAAACGAGCGACTGCCATACCGAAAACTGCATGGCAAGTATATTCTGCATACAGACGACGGCGTTCAGAATGGGAACGGCAACAATCCAACCGCCGATGTCCGAAACGAACACGGAAACGAGGGATAACACCATAACCAAAATCATGAGCATACCCGTATAGGCGGACGCCTCTTTCACGGATTTGGAATAAGCGGACACCACGGAAATGAGCGCCGTAATGAGCGGCACAACGCTTAGAATGAGCAGGAAGATAAAGAGATAACTCAAAAAACCGAAACTGCTCATGACGCTGCCGACGGATGCGCCCATCAGTTTTGGCATAGAGAGCGAAACGCCGAGGAAACTCGACGCCGCGCCGATTGCCGAAATGCAACTGAGCGGAATAATTTTTCCGAGCGCGATGTGCGAACGTTTTACGCTTGTCACCAGAATGGTTGCGAGCGTACCGCGCTCCTTTTCGCCCGCCACCGATTCGAGCGTGACACTCATACCGGCGGAGAAGATAAAGATGACTACCAGGAACGGCAAAATTCCGCCCATGACCGACATCGAAATTTCGTTGGCATCGGACAAATCATAAGCCGCGCCGTTGTTAATGACAAAACGGTTCTGATATTTTCCGAACGCACCGCTTGCAAGCAAATAAAAACTGTAACTCGACTCATCTGCCGAACGGTAATAAATCTGTACTTCGGGCGCGGAATCGACGGGGCTGGAACCCGCTTCGTAATCCGCAACCAGTTCGTCGAAATTTTCGGGAAACACAATGAGCGCCGCCGCCTTTTCCTGTTTCACCGCTTCCTTTGCGGATTCAACGTCCTCCGTTTGGATGAACTTAACAGTGCCTTTCTCCACCAAACCGTCGAATACCGCCGTGATTTGCGATTCTCCGCTTACGTATACGTCGTAGGTATAATTTTTCTCTTCGTCGTCCCAAATCACGCTGCCGAGCACGCTATAAATAAAATATATGATGATACCGGGAAGCAGCATGGTAACAATCAGGCGCGGGTCGTGAAAGAAACGGTAAAATTCTTTTTTCATGAGCGCGAGCAGTTTCATTCTTCCACCCCCTTGACACTACGGTAAATTTCAAAGAATTTCTCTTCGAGCGTAACGCCGCCGCAAACTTCCTGCAAGGTGCCGTCCGCAACCGCCTTGCCGTCGATGATAATTCCGACGCGGTCGCACAATTTTTCCACAAGCGAAAAAATATGTGTGGAGAGAATAATGCTCTTGCCCATATTTTTGAGCTCGAGCAAAAAGTCGGTTACCACTTTTGCGGTCACTACGTCGAGCCCGTTAGTCGGCTCGTCGAAAATAATCACTTCGGGTTCGTGCACAATCGAAACGACGAGCGAAATTTTCTGTTTCATACCCGTCGATAAATCTTTGACGCGCACGTTTGCAAAACGGTCGATACCGAACCGCGCAAACAGTTCTTCTTTGCGTTGTTTCAATTCTTCCTTGCCGCAGCCGTGCATTTCTCCGAAAAAGTTGAATAAGTAATCGGGCGTGAAAAACCCGTCGAGTTTTAGCTCGCTCGTCATAAACCCGATTTTATCGCGCACTTTCTGCGGATTTCTGACAATCGATTCGCCGCAGATAAACGCGTCGCCCGCGTCGGGTTTAATAAGCGTGGAGAGCATTCTAAGCGTAGTAGTTTTTCCTGCGCCGTTAGGACCGAGCAAACCGTAAATTTCGCCTTTGCGCGCGGTAAACGAAAGTCCGTCTACCGCAATTTTGCGTTTCAAACCCGTCTTTTCCGTTCTCTGTTGTTTGCGCGAAAGGGTAAACGTCTTGCGTAAGCCGTCAACCCTTACAATTTCGCCGTCAAATAAATCCGTTTCCATATTATTTGTCCTTATTGGTTTTGAGAATTTCCATAAAAACTTCGCTCGGCACTTCCACCGTACCGACCTGCCGCATCCGCTTCTTGCCCTCTTTCTGTTTTTCAAGCAATTTCTTCTTTCTTGTAATATCGCCGCCGTAGCACTTTGCAAGCACGTCTTTCCGCACCGCCTTTACCGTTTCGCGCGCGATAATCTTACCGCCGATTGCCGCCTGCACGGGAATTTCAAAGAGTTGGCGCGGAATTGCCTCTTTTAAGTTTTCGCACAGCGTTCTGCCGCGCGAATAGGCGCGCTCTTCATGCACGATGGTAGAAAGCGCGTCGCAGATATCGCCGTTGAGGAGAATGTCGAGTTTTACGAGTTTGCTCTTTTCGTAGCCTGCAACTTCGTAATCGAAACTCGCGTATCCCTTCGTTCTCGATTTCAGTTCGTCGAAAAAGTCGTACACGATTTCATTGAGCGGCAGGCGGTATTCGAGTTTTACGCGCCGTGCGTCGAGATAAGTCATATCCTTGAACACGCCGCGCTTGTCCTGACACAAGTCCATAATCTGCCCCAGATAGTCGGGCGGCGTATAAATTTCCGCCTTAACGATAGGCTCTTCCATGCTCTCGATGTCCGAGGGCGGCGGCAGGTGCGAGGGGTTATCGACGTAGAGTTCGCTCCCGTCCGTCTTATGCACGAGATAAGAAACGGAAGGCGCGGTCGTTATAATATCGAGGTTGAATTCGCGCTCGATGCGCTCCTGCACAATCTCCATGTGTAAAAGTCCCAAAAAGCCGCAGCGGAACCCGAAGCCGAGCGCCACCGAATTATCGGGCTCGAAGATGAGCGAAGCGTCGTTGAGTTTGAGTTTTAAGATTGCCTCTTTGAGGTCTAAAAACTTACTGCCGTCAAGCGGATAAATGCCGCAGAACACAACGGGCTGTACCGCCTTATAGCCGGGAAGAGGCTCGTTTGCGGGCGCAACTGCGTTCGTGACCGTATCGCCCACCGCGACGTCCTGAATGGATTTAATGCTCGCCGCGATATAGCCGACCTCGCCGGCAGAAAGCGCTTCTTTGGGCTGTAAATGAGGCGCGAACGCGCCGACTTCCGTAACGTCGTAAGTGCGTTCGGAGAGGAAAGTCTTGATTTTATCTCCTACCCTAACCGTGCCGTCCTTCACGCGCACGAACAGGATAACGCCTTTATAGTTATCGTAATAACTGTCAAAGATGAGCGCTTTGAGCGGCGCTTCCGTATCCCCCTCGGGCGGCGGCACGAGTTTTACGACCGCCTCTAAAATATCGCGGATATTCGTGCCGTCTTTGGCGGAAACGCAGGGCGCCTCTTTGGCGTCCAGTCCGATGACTTCCTCTATCTCCGCTTTTGTTTCGTCAATCCGCGCGGACTGTAAATCGATTTTATTGATAACGGGCACAATTTCGAGATTGTTTTCGAGCGCAAGATAAACGTTCGCAAGCGTTTGCGCTTCTACGCCCTGCGTGGCGTCCACGACTAAAATCGCGCCCTCGCACGCCGCAAGCGAACGGCTGACTTCGTAAGTGAAGTCGACGTGTCCCGGCGTATCGATGAGGTTGAATTCGTATTCGTTGCCGTCGAGCGCGGTATAGTACATTCTCACGGGCGTGAGTTTAATGGTAATGCCGCGTTCGCGCTCGATATCCATGCTGTCGAGCAGTTGTTCTTCCATATCGCGCTTACTCACCTGCCCCGTGAGTTCCATAATGCGGTCGGCAATGGTGCTCTTACCGTGGTCGATATGCGCGATAATGCAGAAGTTTCTTAATTTCGGATTGGGATTCGCCATAAAATGATTTTCCTTAACAAAATCAATTATAATAAAAATTCCGAAAATTTGCAACCGCTATTGCAATTCTCTTTTTGTTTTGGTAAAATATTTCCATGACGAATTCATTTTTAACACGGACGCCCGTTGCACACCGCGGTCTGCACGACGAGTCCAAACCCGAAAATTCCGTTGCCGCGTTCCACGCGGCGATTCAGCACGGCTACGCGATTGAAACAGACGTGCGCCTTTCGAGCGACGGAAAACTTGTGGTCTTTCACGACGATTCGCTTTTCCGCATGACGGGCGTTTCCGCGCGCGTGGAAGACCTTTCCGCAAGCGATTTATCCATGCTTCGGCTTGCAGGCTCGCGCGAAAATATTCCCCTGTTTTCTGAATTTCTCGAAGAACTGAACGGAAAAGTTCCGCTGCTGCTTGAAATTAAAAACGTGCCCTCGGCAGACACGAAAGAATTTATTGCTAAAATTTCCGAAGCGCTCAAAGGCTACGGCGGTGAATATGCCGTGCAGAGTTTCGTACCCTTTTACGTAAAAGAGTATAAACGTTTGCGTCCCGAAATTCCCTGCGGAATACTCGGCACCGCCGTTTCCGAAAAAGAAGATTTCGGCGGCTCTCTGCTTTGGAGAATCAAAGCGCACGTTATAAAAAATATGAGTTTTAATAAAAAAATAAAACCCGATTTTATCAGTTACCGTTTTTCGGATTATCCGCAAAAAGCGACGGAACGGTTTGAGGGCGTCAAACTCGCCTGGACGGTGCGCTCCCCTTCCGAAGAAAAAACGGCGCGCAAATACGCGGATAATATCATCTTTGAAAACTATCTTCCCGAGCTATAAACCATGCGAAACATACCGAAAACAAAATTCCGATTTTTTTCCGTGTTCGCCGCAGCGGTCGTTCTTGCCGTAGCGGCGCTTTGCAGTGCGTGCGGAACAGACGGGGAAACCTCTTGCCTTCAACAACTCGACTACACCGAAAGCACGGAGAAAACCGATAATCCTGACCAGGGCTTTTATCGCCCGATTTACGTGCGAATGAAAGAGGACGGCGTTTCTTACAACAAAAATATCGTTACCGACAATACGCGGCTTTATCACCTCCGCGTCGACATCAGCGCGTTTTCCGCAAACGGCGGCGGAGTAGACGAACCGCTCACGCAAAACGCGTTACAGGGATTTGCGGAAACGCTTTCGTTTCTGAGAGAACGCAATAAAAACGCGATTGTCCGCTTTGCCTACGACGCAGGATATTCGGGCAAGGCAGACGCCGAACCGCAAATGGAATTACTGCTTGCCCATGCAAAGCAGTTCTGCACCGTCCTGAACGGTTTTCCAGCTACCGTTACCGCATTGGAAGCGGGAATGTTCGGTCCGTGGGGCGAAATGCACACCAGCGCGATTGCAACTTCGGAAAATAAATCGGCACTCATCGAAACACTCTTAACAAATACGGAAGATACGCCAGTGTTGGTGCGAACGCCGAAAATGATTTACGATTATCTGGGCATTTCCGCAAACGACGCTTTGAGCGCCGAAATTCCTTCCGAAGCATATCGGCTGGGAATTTATAACGACGGCTACCTCGGTTCATCAAGCGATTTAGGCACATATTCCGACCGCGAACGCGACGTTGCGTTTGTGAGCGGACAATCGGAACACCTGCCGTACGGCGGAGAAGTCGTTATTCCCGACTCTCCCCTGCACAATATCGAAACGTGCCTGCCCGAAATGTATCAGATTCATTTGAGTTATCTGAACGTGGAATGGAACTACGAAGTGATAGACAAATGGAAAAATTCTGTTGTGACTGCGCAGTGCAATGCGGCGACGGAAAATTATAAAGGCAAGAGCGCGTTTACTTACATCGAAAACCACATGGGCTATCGCTTTGTACTGAAAAACGCTACGTTTACCTATCCGAAAAAAGCGGACAAGTTAAAAATCAATTTAACGCTTGAAAACGTAGGGTTCGGGAATTTATGCAAGCAAAAACTTGCGAAACTGTTATTCGTAGACAGCGCAGGGAATACCATAGCCGAAAAGTCGGTAGACGTTTTCAACGGCGAAAGTGAACTGCATTATTCGGTTGCACTCAACCTGCAAAGCGGAACATACACCGTTTATCTGCAACTTTATTCGGAAGAAATAAACGGCAGGCCGCTATACGCATTGCAATTTGCAAATCATGAAATATACGATTCCGCGCTACAAGCCAACCGCATCGGTACAATTACGGTATTGTAGTATAACCAACTAATATAAAAAAAAGAGATACCGAACTGGTATCTCTTTTTTTTGCGTGTGTTGCGTAAATAGTGTCATTTCAGTAGGTGTCTCGCGTGAAAAGTATCTTATTTTGCACAAATTATTTTACAAATCAATTTAACCTAGATTTCAAACGTCAACAAAAACTTTGAAAAAAGATATATAGGGGCTTTTATTGCTTTTTATTCTTCCATTTTAATCCAATATATTAGGTAGTATTTTAATTAAAGTTTTTCAAGAGTGGCAAAACTTCCGACAATCTATTGATAACTATAACATCGGATTTTACCGCTTTGTTTTTTCGATTAAGTAAAATAGGCGTTATGCCAACCGACAATGCACCGCAAACATCGGTTTTTTCGGAATCACCAATATACACAACTTCACTCGGATTACATTTGCTAATTTCCAATGCTTTCAAAAATATTTCCTTATGCGGCTTATAGGCTTGCACCATATCACCGCATACAATGCCGGCAGGAGTTAAACCGTTATCTTTCATAGCGATATCGACATATTGCATGCCATTATTCGTAATTATATAAATGGGATAAGGGCAAGTCGTAAAAAATGGTTTGACATCATCGAATAACGGTGCTTTCGACCAATACTCTCGACATAGCTCGTGCAATTCATTCAAATCTGCTTTCAAGCCTACTTCTTGTGTCATTTTTTCAAGTACGATATCGGTTATATCATCTTGCGAAAGATATTCGCCAAAATTACTTTTATTTTCAAGATTGGTTATAGAAGTCCACCAATACTTGATTGCTTCATTCGGGTCAGTAAGGTTGCTATGTGTACAGACCATTTTAGTAAATTCAATTGTCGCTTTACACATTTCTTGCGTAAGTGTACCCGAATAGTCTACAAATATAGCTTTTATTTTTTTCATTGCAGTGTTATCTCCAAGTTAATTTAAGTACCAATTAAAAATATTTAAATTATTTTTGCCATTAAAGGAATAAATTATTGTCTTTTCTGCTACCACAAGACTTTTTGAGTGCAACACCAACAAGTTTTACCATTGTACCGTTGACTTTACGTGCATTTTGCGGACATACAACCATACAGCGCATACAGTTTATGCAAGCTTTTTTATCCGTCTTTTTCGGATTACTTTCATCTATTGCCCCAACAGGACACTTTTTTACACATATTCCGCAAGCGGTACAAGCAGAAGTCGCTTTTGGAACAAGCCCCGGTCCAGATTTTTTATAAGGACGATTACCTGGAATATTTGGCTCAATATCTGTCGAAGAATATATTTTTCCGGTTATCAACTTTGCAAATTCGTTAAGTTGTTGAACGTCGATATCATCGGGTCTGCCCGTAGCGTACTGATGCGCAATTGAGTGTTCCGCAACTGCCGAGATGCCCGCAACAACTTTAAAGCCGCATTCTTTTGCGGTATCTGCCATTTCGATTAGGGTATCTTCCTGTTCACGATTTCCGTAAACGGCAACAATGACTGCTTTTGCGCCGTTTGCCTTAACCATTTTCAAATGGTCAATTGCGGTTTTAGGTGCTCTGCCACCGAAAGATGGCATTGCCATAACGGCTATGCTGTCATTAGTTAAATCACAACCTGAAAAGTTTTGCAACGATAAGTCAATCATTTCGATTTCCTCACCGAGTGCATTAGCAATAATGCTTGCAACTTTTTCCGTTCCGCCAGTAGGGCTGAACACGCTGATGAAGGGTGATAAGGTTGTCGAGTTCTATTAAAATGTTTGCAATTTTTA
>CAMUBY010000007.1 GCA_947087265.1 uncultured Clostridia bacterium | reverse complement strand
CTGGTGGGCCTTCACGGACTTGAACCGCGGACCGATCGGTTATGAGCCGACTGCTCTAACCAACTGAGCTAAAGGCCCGCTTCGGGATTCCGTAACCGCAATGCTTTAACATCATATTATAATTATTTTCAAAAGTCAAGTATTTTTTCTATTATTTCAAAAATTTGACCCCAACTTTTTTTCGGCATTTTTTGACGCAATTTCCGTAAATATTTCAGTTTCCGCCGCCGTCCTTTTGTTACAATACCCCTATCCGATAAATTGCACAGAAGGAGAATTTTCATGGATATGAAAGAATGCCGTAAGGGCGAAAATCTCTATATTTATCTCTCCGGAGAAATCGACGAACATTCCGTTGCTTGCATCAGAGAACGCGCCGACCGCCTTATCGACGAAAATGCAGGGCTTTCGCGCGCGGTTTTTAATCTCGCAGGCGTAAAGTTTATGGACTCTACGGGTATCGGATTCCTGATAGGGCGGTATAAAAAATTGCAAAAATACGGTATGGAAATGTACCTCGAAAATCCTAACACGGGTGCGGATAAGATTCTCGAACTCAGCGGAATCTATTCCATTATGCCCAAACTTTGAAGGAGCGTTTATGAACGAAATGCAATTAAAATTCTTGGCGCGTTCGGAAAACGAGGAGTTTGCGCGCAACGTCGTAGCGGCGTTCTCACTCTCTCTGAATCCCTCGCTTGCCGACCTCTCCGATATTAAAACTGCCGTTTCCGAGGCGGTCACTAACTGTATCGTGCACGGCTACCGCGGAGAAGAGGGCTGGATTACGCTCACCTGCAAAACGGAGGGGAACTGTCTACATATCGAAATTTCGGATAGCGGCAGGGGTATCAACGATTTGGAGCAGGCGCTCACGCCCTTTTATACGTCGCTTCCGAGTGAGGAGCGTTCGGGAATGGGCTTTACGATTATGCAGACCTTTATGTCTACCTTTTCCGTAGAATCGAAATCGGGAGAGGGGACAACGGTGAAAATGAGTAAGGACTTCGGCGCAAAGGCGGAAGCGGATGCTGGGTGAAGAAGAAACGCTCGAACTTTTACGGCGCGCGAAAACGGGAGACGCGGAGGCAAAGGAAACTCTTCTTTGTAATAACACCTCGCTCCTGAAAAGTATTCTCAAACGCTACCTCGGAAAGGGCGTGGAATACGATGATTTGTATCAACTTGCCTGCATGGGGTTTCTGAAAGCGATTGCAGGATTCGACGAAAGTTTCGGTGTGCGCTTTTCTACCTACGCCGTGCCCATGATAGCGGGCGAAATCAAACGCTTCCTGCGCGACGACGGCAGTATTAAAGTTTCGCGTATCATGAAAAAGACTTCGCGCGAGATGAATAAGTTTATCGAGGCGTACGTTTCTGAGCACGGCAGACAGCCTACCGTGAAGGAACTTGCGGCAGAATTTCAAATGGAGGAGGGCGAAGTGGTGTTCACACTCGGTTCTTCCCGAATGCCGCTTTCTATTTACGAACAGTCCGATTATAAGGATGAGAAATCGCAGACGATTGCCGACCGCCTCCCCGCCAAAGATAATACCGACGATTTGATAGAAAATCTGGTGCTTCGTCAGGCGATTGAAAATTTGCCCGAGCGCGAAAAGAAAATCGTGTTTCTGCGCTACTTCCGCGATATGACGCAGAGCGAAGTGGCAAAGGCTATCGGCGTTTCGCAGGTGCAGATTTCCAGAATCGAAAGCCGAATCATGTCGCAGTTCAAGCACGATTTAAGCGGCTGAATTTCATATAACAAAACGCGCCGTCCGAACTTCGGGCGGCGCACTTTATTTTTACATTTTATACGGTTTCGATATTGATGAGGTTGGAGTTTCCGCTCTTGCCGTTTGGTGTTCCGCCCGTAATGACGATGACGTCATTCGTTTTCACAATGCCCGAATCTTTCGCCGCCTGTTTTGCGAAGTGGAACAGCACGTCTACCGAATGGTACTCTTCGCTTAACATGGGAATAACGCCCCAGGAAAGCGCGAGTTTCTGGTAACTTCTCGCATCCGTCGTCATACCGATGACGTCAATCATAGGACGGAAGCGCGATACCATTTTGGCGGTGCCGCCCGTGCGCGTGCAAACGACGATTGCCTTCGCCTTCACGTCGCGCGCCAACAGGCAGGCGGAATGGGAGAGTGCATCCGAAAGACCGCGGATGAGATATTCGCTGTCGTCTACCGCCTGAATGAAATTTTGTTTGCTTTCCGCCTGCATGGCGATTTTCGCCATTGCCTTTACCGATTCCACGGGGTACGCGCCCGCCGCCGTTTCGCCCGAGAGCATCACCGCACTCGAACCGTCGTACACGGCGTTGGCAACGTCGGAAATTTCCGCACGCGTGGGGCGCGGATTGTGAATCATCGACTCTAACATCTCCGTTGCGGTAATACAGCGTTTGCCCGCGATACGGCAGGCGTTGATAATCGTTTTCTGAATGTCGGGCAGTTCTTCGTAGGGAATTTCTACGCCCATATCGCCGCGCCCAATCATAATGCCGTCCGAAACGTCTAAAATTTCCTGCAAATTGTTCACGCCGATGCGGTTTTCGATTTTTGCGATGAGGTCGATGTCCGTCGAGCCGTGCTCTTTGAGAAAGTTTCTTACGTCGATAATATCCTGCGCTTTGGAAACGAAGGAGCAGGCAACGAAATCAACGCTCTGTTCGATGCCGAAAAGCAGGTCGGCTTTGTCCTGTTCGGAAAGATAGGTGAGGTGCAGTTCCTTATCGGGGAAGAACATACTCTTGCGGTTGCTCAGTTCTCCGCCGACGAGCACTTTGCAGACGATGTTCGGGCGTTTTACTTCCTTTACTTCAAACGCCATAAGCCCGTTGTTGAGCAGTATTTTATCGCCTGCTTTCATGTCCTCGCAAATGCCCTGATAGGAAACCGCCACGCGCGATTGGTCGCCCACGATATCTTCGGTCGTAAAAGTGAAAGTGTCGTCTTTTTTCAAAAGAATTTTGCCATCCGCAAAGGTTTTAATGCGGAATTCGGGACCTTTTGTGTCGAGCATGACGGGCAGCGCGATATTTTTCTGTTCGCGTATCTTCTTGACCATGGCGATTTTTTTTGCGTGTTCCTCGTGCGTGCCGTGGGAAAAGTTGATGCGTGCAACGTTCATGCCCGCATCCGCCATAGCGGAAATAATTTCTTCGCGTTCGGTGGCAGGTCCGAGCGTGCACACAATTTTCGTCTTTTTCATGAATGACTCCTGTAAAATGAAATTTCGAGAGCTATTTTAGCATATTTCATTTGAAAAATACAAGCCTTTTTACGATGTTTGTGGTATAATCGTGTTGCTCCGAGCGGACTACGCAGCCGCGGCGCGCCGAAAGCGCGATGAGGAAAGTCCGGGCATCGCAGGGCAGGACGCCTGATAACGTCAGGTGAAGGCGACTTTAAGGAAAGTGCAACAGAAATAGACCGCCTCGTACCCGAAAAGGGCTTACGAGGTAAGGATGGAAAGGCGAGGTAAGAGCTCACCGACGGGACGGTAACGCCCCGTGCCATGTAAACCCCGTCCGATGCAAGTTTGGGCGATATTCACAAGGGTTGCCCGCCCGAGTATCGCCGTGAATAACGCTAGAGCCTATCGGCGACGGTAGGCGTAGATAAATGGCTGCGCACGACAGAACCCGGCTTATCGGTTCGCCTCGGAGTATTTTCAGAATATAGCACTGCCCGCCGTACGGCGGGCAGTGTTTTTCTCATCATGAAAAAAGCCGCATTTCTGCGGCTTTATAAATATTCGGATTATTCCTTGTTGTTGCCGTCGGTGGGCTCGTTTTTGTCTTTCTTGCGGAACTTGCCGAGCCAAGTTTCTATCTTCGTCTGATATTTACAATACAGAATAAACAGAACTGCCATTACGACGAATATCGCAATCCAAACGGGAATGCCCCAACCCGAAAACGGAATGACGGAGCCCGTGCCCATAAAGCAAACCGTAGCAATGTAAATGGGTTTGACAATCAGCATGGAACCGAGGAAGAAGGGGAAACTCATGGCGGTGAGCCCTGCAATCATACATAAAATATCGTCGGGGAAGAAGGGCAGAAGCTGCATGATAACAAAGAGGACGTTCCCCTTTTTTCCGAGCATTTTGGAATATTTTTCGGTTGTTTCTTCGCCCACGCACCAGACGACTAACCGTTTCCCTGCAAACCGTCCGATTGCAAACGCAATCAACGAGCCGACCATCACGCTGATATAGGATACGATAAACGTTTTTAAGGCGCCGAACACGGCGACTCCTGCAAGCATGAGCACGGCGGCGGGAATGGGCAGAATGACGACGTTGAGAACGGTGAGCAGCGCATAAATCACGTAGCCCCAATTTCCGCTTTTCAGTATCAGTTCTTTTATCCGTTCCAAATCGGAAAGGTCGTCGAAGACGCCGCAAAGATTCAACACCGCAAGACTGCCGATAAGAATGAGCGCGACAATCTGAAACAAAAACAGACTTTTTACAAACGACTCTTTATTCAGACAGAAAGCGATAATATCGCCGAGGGTAAACGCAACGACGCAACCGTAGCCCGCAACTTGCAAATACCATTCCATACGGTTCAGGCATAATGCGAGTGCGAGAATGAGCAGTATACCGATGATTGAGTTGACAATCACAATCCATAAATTTTTCTTGCGCATTATTCACCCCGATTTATCCCTATCATTATAATACACCTGGGGGATATTCTCCAACTATATCCGCTTGATTTGTGAAAAAATTCCGTTTTTTTTCCGCATATGCACTGTCCGTTGTCCGAAATACAACGTTTTGCGGCAAAACTATAACCTCAGGTTATACATGCTATAAATATTCGGTAGCGGTATCAGTTTGGCAAATAGCAGCGGTTTTGTTATAATACCAATGGAAACAAAAAACCGCGCACGCGGCAAAAGGAGTGATTGTATGCAGTATGTAGAAAGAGTCTTGGAAGAACTCAAAACTAAAAACCCTAACGAACCCGAATTTCATCAGGCGGCAACGGAAATTCTCAACGGCTTGAAACCCGTCATCGAAAAACATCCCGAATACGAAAAAGCCGCGCTGTTGGAACGGTTTGTCGAACCCGAACGCGTTATTCTGTTCCGCGTGCCCTGGGTGGACGACAACGGCGCCGTTCACGTAAACAAGGGTTACCGCGTGCAGTTCAACAGCGCAATCGGACCGTATAAGGGCGGCTTGCGGTTCCACCCGTCCGTCAACCTCTCCATTATCAAATTTTTGGGGCTCGAACAAATCCTGAAAAACAGCCTTACGGGGCTGCCCATCGGCGGCGGCAAGGGCGGCAGCGATTTCGACCCCAAGGGCAAGAGCGACAACGAAATTATGAAATTCTGCCAGAGTTTCATGACCGAACTTTGCCGTCATATCGGGCAGGATACCGACGTTCCCGCGGGCGACATCGGCGTGGGCGGCAGAGAAATCGGGTATCTGTTCGGGCAGTATAAACGTATCCGCGACGAGCACGTTGGCGTACTCACGGGCAGAGGACTTTCCTACGGCGGAAGCCTTGCGCGCAAGGAAGCCACGGGCTACGGTTTGGTGTATATCACCGAAGAAGCGCTGAAATGCAGAAAGGACAGTTTCAAGGGTAAGACCGTGATTATTTCGGGTTCGGGCAACGTAGCGATTTATGCGTGCCACAAGGCGCAGTCTTTGGGTGCGAAAGTCGTTGCCATGTACGATAGCAACGGTTATATCTACGATAAAAACGGTATTCAACTCGACGTCGTGAAGCAGATTAAAGAAGTGGAGCGCGGACGCATTAAGGAATATGCAAACCGTGTGAAGGGCGCGGAGTATCACGAAGGGTGCAAAGGCATCTGGACAATTCCCTGCGACATTGCCCTGCCCTGCGCGACGCAGAACGAAATCGATAAAGCGTCGGCGGAAATTCTCGTGAAGAACGGCGTGAAGTATGTGGGCGAGGGCGCGAATATGCCTTCTACGCTGGAAGCGATTTCCGTGTTCCAAAAGGCGGGCGTGGTGTTCCTTCCTGCAAAGGCGGCGAACGCGGGCGGCGTTGCTACGAGCGCGCTCGAAATGGCGCAGTCGAGCGGACGGCTGTTCTGGTCGTTCGAGGAAGTGGACGCGAAACTTAAAAACATTATGGTGAATATCTACCACAATATGGACGAGGCGGCAAAGGAATACGGCGTGGAAGGCGACTATGTGGCAGGCGCAAATATCGCAGGATTCAAAAAAGTTGCCGAAGCAATGATGGCGCACGGAATTGTTTAATTCGGTTTTTTCAAAAAGGAAAAGAGCGGCTGAAAAGCCGCTTTTTTTTATTCTGTTTTTAAGCGTCCGAGCGCCCCGCCTTTGGCGGCTTGCCCCATGTCATCCCGAGTATAGCGAGGGATCTAAGATTCTTCACTGCGCTCTGAATGACAAAAAAGGCTCCTTCTGAATGACAAAAAGGCTCCTATGGGCGCAATCGCTTCGCTCCCTACTTCGCGCCTACGCGCTTCTCGCCGCCTTAGACAACGAAAACGTGCGGCGGGGCGCAATGACGTTATGTTGAACGCAAAGTTTTTCTTTTTATTCCGTCATAAATTGTTCGTTTATGTTCATTTCTGCGGAAATATTTGCTCAATTTTCTTTTTTCAATCATAAATTTTGTAAATATGGACAGAAATAATCTTTTCGTGATAAACTATAAAAAAATGGTAGAAACGAACATTTTTATGTAAGAAAACGGGAGGAAAAGTTTTGAAGTTAAAACATTACAAACTGTTCAGGGGGCTGTGCGTGCTGTGTGCGTTTTTGTGCGCGCTCTTTATCGGGCTGAGCATGATTGCCGCCGTTCCTGATTATAAAGCGATGATTAACGGCGTACTCGGCGTGAAATCGTCTTTCGGAGGGAATGCGGAAGACTATGCGTTTACTTCCGAATTCAAAAATACCAAGGAACTTTTGGCGAAACGCAAGGAAGTCGCCGAACAAATCGGCGAAGAGGGCTGCGTATTATTGAAAAACGAAAACGGCGCCCTTCCGCTCGGAGACGGCGAAGCGGCGCACAAAGTGACCGTGCTCGGCTCACGCGCCTATACCTATAAGAAAGGCGGCGGTTTGCGCGATTCTTCGCTCATGTTCTATGCGGGCATCGTGGGTAGCCCCATTAAAGAACAGAAAGTTACGATAGAAAAAGACGGAAAAGAAGAAGAAATTCAACTTCCCGTTACGCTCGAAAAATCGTTTGCAAATTGCAATATCGAAATCAATCCGAATATGGTCGATTTCTATTCGGAAAAACCCTTTCCCAACCCCGTTCCCGGTAGCGAAGCCAACGGGAGTTCGGGCGCACCTTTTTCAATCGGCGAAACGCCCGTCACCTTAAACGACTGCAAGGATTATGCAAATTATAACGACGCTTGCTTCGTCGTCATCGGGCGGTCGAGCGGCGAGGGACGCGAATATTTACCCGGAGCGAACGGGATAGAGGATAAGAGCGATGGCTCCAAAAGCGCGCTCGGACTGAGCAACGACGAGCGGAATTTAATTGAAGTTGCAAATCAGATTTCCGAAAACGTCATCGTACTTTTGAACAGCGCGGTGGCAATGGAAATCGACGAGCTCAAAGACAACGACAAAGTAGACGCTATTTTGTGGATAGGGCTTCCCGGAAGTTACGGCATGAACGGCGTTGCGCGCGTTATCAGCGGCAAGGCTTCGCCTTCGGGGCGGCTTTCCGATACTTATGCAACGGACGCTTCCGCTTCCCCTGCGGCGCAGAACTTCGGTGTGAGCGCGCAGAACGGCAGCGGAGCGTTTACCTGGTCGAACGGCGGAAATACTTATAATCGCGCGAGCAATTCGCACTACGTCGTTCTTGCGGAAGATTTGTACACGGGCTATTATTACTACGAAACGCGCTATGCAGACTGCGTGGAGGGAAACGGCACCGCTTCTTCTTCGGCAGGCGTGGGCTACGGAGAAAGCGGCTCTTCTACCTGGAATTACGATAAGGAAGTGGCGTATTCTTTCGGATACGGTTTGGGTTACGAAACGTTTGAACAGGAGATTGTAGACGGTTCGCTGAAAGCGGACTACGAAAATAAGACGGTTTCGCTCGACGTGAAAGTAAAAAATATCGGAACGAAGGCGGCAAAGGAAGTTGTTGAACTGTATGTGCAATCTCCCTATACGCAGTACGACCGCACCCACAGCGTGGAAAAATCCGCTATTCAGTTGATTGCATTTGATAAAGTGTCGTTAGAACCGCAGGAAGAAAAGACGGTGACGCTTGTCTGCGAAATGAAGTATTTTGCAAGTTACGATAAATCGGTTTCGCACGATAACGTGACGGGCGGCTATATCTTAGAGAACGCGCCATACTACTTTGCAATCGGCAACGGCGCACACGAGGCGCTCAACAACGTGCTTGCACGCCGCGGCTATGAGGAGAGCGCGCTTTACTTGGAGAACGGCAGTTCGCTGAACGCAAAAGGCTGCGCGGAGTGGACGCCCGAATTAGAATTCAATGCAGACGGCGTGAACGCGACGCTTCTTTCCGTAACAGGTACGGGCGTTGCCGTGAAGAACAGATTGCAGGACGCAGATTACAACTATTTTGTGCCCGATACCGTCACCTACCTTTCGCGCAACGATTGGCAGGGCACTTTCCCCGTTCCCTATGCGGGCTTGCAGGTGACGAGCGGAATGTACGACTTTCTCGACAGCAAAGTACATAAATTCACTTCCGGTTCTTCGGACGTGGAGTTCGGGGTCGACCATTCGGAGGAAGAAGACGAAGAGGGCGTGCCCCTCAAAAATCTCTCCGTTGCGGATATGAAACTCGCCTCCTACGACGATGAGCGTTGGGATTACCTCGTTTCGGAAATCACGTTCGACGAGGCTTGGCAATTCTCTCCCTACGGCGGAACGAGTTGCGAACCGTTCATTTCCGTGAACGCGCCCGTCGTGTGGCAGATTGACGGACCGAACGGAAATATCACCGCATCTACCTCAGGCGGATTCGGCGGCAGAAACCCCGGTTCGGGGCCGCACGCAATGAAAAAGAACGATGCGAACTACGGTTATATCTCGGCGGATATGTGTTGCGAACCCATGACGGCGGCGACTTTCAACAAAGAACTTCTGAAAGAACAGGGCAAGTGCTACGGCGAAGAAATGCTTTGGAGCGGCAACACTATCATCTGGGCGCCCGGCATGAACCTGCACCGCACGCCGTTCAATTCGAGAAACCACGAATATTACAGTGAGGACGCTTACCTTACCAACGTGCTCGGCAATGTGTTTGTAGAGGGCGGGCTTGAAAAGGGCGCCATTCTTGCCGCAAAACACTTTGCGTTCAACACGCAGGAATCTTACCGCGAAGGCTTGTGCCAATTCATGGAAGAACAGTCTGCAAGGGAACTCGAACTCAGGGCATTCCAGGGCTTGGGCGAAGACGTCGTGTACGTCAACTCGCTCGGCAACAATATCGGCGCGCTCGGGCTTATGACTTCGTTCTCGCGTATCGGCGTGTGCGGCGTGAACGCGCATACGGGGCTCATGAAGGAAATTCTGCGTCAGGAGTGGGGATTCAAGGGTTTAAGTTCGACGGATATGGTCGTTACCGGCGACTTCTTCAATCCGCAGGACAGTATCTTCAACAACGTTACCTTTATGGCGACCAACAACCCCATAAGCCTTTTGAATAACTTCTGGCCCGATTATAAAAATAAAGATAAAGTGAAATCCGACCCCGTGTTGATGACGGCGCTCTATGAAAATATGCACTACTATATGTATTCGATTGCCAACAGCAACGCGCTCAACGGCTACAATGCGGATACGGTCGTGAGTATTACCGTCTACGGTTGGGAAATCGCCATCAAGGTTGTCTATTGGGTGCTCCTCGTTGCGGCGCTTGCGCTCGGCGGCGTTGCTGTTGCCTTGCAACTTGTGCCGAAGTTCCGCAACAAACAGACGGCGGCGGAGGGCGCTTCGGCAGGAGATGGCGCGGCACAGCAACCTCCTCCCGATGACGCGCCGCCCGCAGATACGCCGCAGGAAGAACTGCAAGGCGGCGAAGTGCGGCTTGAAAGCGAGGCGCAGGAAAATACCGAACAAGGAGGGGAAGAATAATGAAAGGTAAAAATCAGACGTCACAAACAAAGAAACCTTCATCTTGGTCGAAATTCAAAAATTCTGCCTTTGTGTGCAAAATTAAAAATTCCAAATTCGGGCAGTTCGTTCTGAAAGTCGTTAAGAAAATTAAAAAACCCTCGGTCGGGTTTTACCTCTCGCTCGCGTCTCTCGTGTTTGCGATTGTGGCGTGCGTTCTGTACTTCTTGACTTACGACGCCCTGCATTTTACGGACAGGTGGGTGACGGCGCTCACGTTCATCGGACTGTGGAGTCTGGTGTTCCTCACGGTAAGCGCGCTCGTTACGGGCAATAAGCCGTTCTATGTGGATATTTTCTATGTGATTGCGGCGTTTACGCTTACGGTTGCTGCATTGAAATTCTTAGTTCCCTGCCTTTCGCCCATCGGCATTTATTACACCGTAACCATGGGCGATATGGAATCCTACGCCGTCGGCGTGCCGCGCTGTATCGCATGCTGCGTGTTCTTTGTGGTATCGGTGGTATGCCTCATTGTTTCCGCATTCTTCCGTATTTCCAAAAAGGAGGAGGGCGACGCATGAATTTTATCAAGAAAATCGGAGTAACGCACTTCGTTTACATTTGTCTGTTTGCGGCGACTTTGATTTTTGCAGTGGCGATGCTCGTTTGGGGCGCTTCCGACCCTGTTTCGGCGGAAACCAAAGTGGAAGAAGCGGAAGTGCTCCTTGCAGACGGCGTGCGGCGCGAATACCTTGTCGGCGAAAAAATCGCAGCCGAAGGTATTGCGCTGAAAGTAGGCAAAAAAGAAGTGACGGACGTGAAGATTACGGGCGACACTTCGAGCGCGGGCATGAAGAAAGTGAACGTTACCTACGAAAAAGAGAATGTTTCCTATCAGGGCTATTTTGCGGTGACGGTGTTCTCCGTCCGCCATTACGATTTGCATTCCGAACCCGAAGAATTTTATCTCGACGAAGAGGAAAATTGGCAGGTGCGCGGGCTGGAAATCTGGGCGGAACTCAATGCCGCGCCTACCGAATTTGTTACGGTGGGCACGTTCGATTCGGTCATCGCGTTGCCGTCCGAATTGTATGACGTGTCCGTTTCGCAAAACGAAGAAAACAAAAACTCCTACTCGGTGGCAATTTCGTTCGGCTCCACCCGTTTAGATTACTACTGCGTCAATGACGGCGGAAAGATGATGACGATGAATTCACCCGACAGAGTGCTCTCTTTTACGAATACGAACGGCACTTCGGAAACGCTCACGCTGTACGTGAAGCAAATCGAAGCGCAGGGCGGCGACGGAGAAAACGGCGCCTACGGCTATTATGTGTTTACGGATGCAAGCGGCGCGCAAACCGTGTTGCAGTTCAAATATTATTTAGACGGAAACACCGCAAGCCATTTCGTTTCCGCTTCGTTCGGCGAGGGATTGAGCGATTCTTATAACGCAAGCAACGAAGGCTACAATGCGGAATATCAGGGCATAAGCTTCTTTGCGGAAAAACTTGCCTGGCATAAAGCCATTTTGAATTGGGATTTCTGACGGGGGGGGTAAGAGAATGAGATTAACGAAAAAATTAGGAGTAGGGTTTGCCGTCGTTGCGGCGGTTACTTCCGTCTTCGCGCTCACTGCCTGCGGCGATAAAATAGACGAAGCCGAAACAAAAAGCCAACTTTACGGCACGTTTACCTATCAGGAAACGCTTGGACTCGGCGATAGCCGTTTACGCCTTACGAACGACGCGGATAAAGTAATTACCGACCGCTCGTATATTTACAGCACCGTCTATCCGCTCAACTTCGGTTGTGAAAATACGAATATTGCCTACAATATGGACCAGCGTTTGAAACTTAACCGCGACTATACCTATAAATACGATTATACGATTACGCTCACCAACCCAGGCGATTGGGGCGCGACGTTTGCGCGGTTTGCGGTGAGCATTACGGGCACGTTCGATTTTCGGGAGGCGGGCGCGGGTAAGTACAACGTGCTTCTCGGCAACCCAACGGGCGGCACGCAGACGGTGTATGCGTCGCACATTGCAAGGCAGGATATTTACGGCTGGTCGATGCACGCCCAGCCCGATATGGTTACGGATTACAGCGTCGTGCCGTCGGTTGAAAATTATCAGTATGACCATTACGTCTGTTCGCGTATGGCGGTTGTCAATAAAAGCGATAAGTCGCTGAAAGACAACGTTTTCTATACAGATTTATTTGATTACATCAATCAGTTCAGCACCTATTGATATGAAAAAATTCCGATTATCTTATTTCTTTGTCGTTTTATTGTTATGCGCTCTTGCGGCTGCCGTGTTTACTGCGTGCGGAGGGGAATCCGCAGAAGATGCGGTTGCTTCCGTAGAAATTACCCGAACCGCAGACGAAAACGGCACGGTTCTTTCCTGGAAGCCCGTAAAAGGCGTGTCCTTTTCCGTCTACCGCGCGCCTTCGCGCTACGCAGAGTATAAACTCGTGGAAGAGGGTATCACAAACGGCAAATTTTCGGACGGCGAGCGGTACTGTTATTACAGAGTAATTGCCAAAGATTCGCAAGATAAAACGCTGCGCACGTTCGGGGAATTCGGCGAAGAAGCCGACCTCTTCGGAGAAAACGTTTACGTGTTTTCGCCGAGCGATTCCTATACTTCGGTCAATAAAATTCTCAATGAAGTTTACACAAAGCAATTCAGTTCGGAGTTTACCTCTTCGCGCTATGCGTTTTATTTCAAGCCCGGCGTATACAACGAAAAAATCGCGCTCAAACTTTCCTATTATACAACGTTTGCGGGGCTGGGGGTTTCCCCCGATGACGTTACGGTCCGCTCGCTGAACGCACTCAACGGCGCGAACGGGAACGCGCTTATCAACTTCTGGCGCGGCACGGAAAATCTGACCGTGAACGGAAGCGTTACCTGGGCGGTTTCGCAGGGGGCGTATCTGCGCGGCGTCAATATTAACGGTTCGCTTTCTCTTCATGACGGCGGAAAATATGCGAGCGGCGGTTTCCTTGCGGACAGCCGCATTACGGGCACGGTGAATTCGGGTTCGCAGCAGCAATGGTTTTCACGCAACTGCTCGTGGAAGAGTTGGAGCGGTCAGGTCTGGAATATGTGTTTTGCGGGCGTGGACGGCGCGCCGCAGGGCGTTTACCCGACCGATAAATATACCGTTTTAGAAAGCGTACCTCAAATGCGCGAAAAACCGCGCCTTGTGTTTACCGAAAACGGGTATCGGATTGCCGTACCCGCCGAACGGGAAAACGCTGCGGGGTGTTCGCGGAACGGTGAAATCACTTATATCGACGGCGCGAATATCTATTTTGCAAAGGCGGAAAGCGATACCGCGCAAACCGTAAACGCCGCACTGAATGCGGGAAAAAGCATTTTCTTTACGCCCGGCATCTATCAGTTAAACGAACCGCTCGTTGCGAAACACGACGGTACGGTTTTGCTCGGTTCGGGTCTTGCGACCCTCACGCCTACGGAAGGAAACGTATGCCTTCGCATCGAAGGCGGAAAGGACGTTACGGTAGCGGGGCTGCTTTTCGATGCAGGCGAAAAAAAGAGCGAAAGCCTTTTCGACGTCGGCACGGCGGAGGGCAACGCGGAGGGCGCGTATCTCTTCGATTGCTTTTTCCGCGTAGGCGGCGCAAACAAGAAGGGGACTGCCGCGGAAACTTGTTTGAGAGTTTATGCGGACGAAACCGTTTTGGATAATATCTGGCTTTGGCGTGCCGACCACGGCAGCGGCGTCGGCTGGGATACGAACGACGGTCAAACGGGTATGTGCGTATATGCGGACAACGTGAGCGCGTACGGTCTGTTTTCCGAACATTTCAAAAAGAACAACGTACTCTGGCTGGGGAACGGCGGTAACGTTACGTTTTATCAGAGTGAAATCGCTTACGACGTTCCTTCGCAGGCGCGCTGGATGGACGGCGAGAGAAAGGGTTATGCCTCTTTTCAGGTCGGCGACGGCGTTGAAACGTTCACCGCGCGCGGTTTGGGCATTTATTCCAACTTCCATAAC
Source organism: uncultured Clostridia bacterium (assembly GCA_947087265.1). Lineage (GTDB taxonomy): Bacteria > Bacillota > Clostridia > Christensenellales > Borkfalkiaceae > Gallimonas. The sequence continues at coordinate 68,499 of CAMUBY010000007.1, read as the reverse complement.
GACGGCATTGTTCTGGAAAGCGCCATGAAAGTGCCTTCCTCTGCGGGAATTACCGTCGAACATATCTGCGCCGTCGCGCTTTCCAAGAAGGGCGCAATCAATAACATTGTCAACGGCGCGGGCGGCACGGTTGACGCAACCACTAATACGCGGTTTTTGGAAAGGTTTGAAAACGAAATAAATAACTGATGAAGGGGAAATGGTTATGAAAATAAAAAAGAAGAAATACACGCTTTTTGCGCTCGTTTGCACGGTGCTGCTCTCGCTCTGTGCACTGCTTTGCGGCTGCGGCGGCAACGGTGACGAAAAACCGCCCGAAAAAGAGGTGGCTTCGGTTGTGCTCGATACGACGAACGCAGACCTTGTGTTCGACGTCGGCGACGAGTTTACCGCAAACGGGTTGCTTGTAAAAGCAATTCACACGGACGGCAGCGAAACGCCCGTCTTTGCCGCAGATTGCACATTGTCTGCGCCCGATATGGCGCAAAGGGGCGTAAAAACGGTGACCGTGGCTTACGCGGAAAAGACGGCGGAATACCAAATTACCGTGCGCGAAATCGAGTCAATCGGCGTGAACGTTTCAGGCGCGAAAACGCAGTTTTTGCCCGACGAAGAGTTCGAGTACACGGGATTGATTGTCACCGCGCACTACTATGACGGCGTTCCCGACAGCGTGATTGCCGTCGGTGATTATACGGTAACGGCGCCCGAAGATATGACGGCTATCGGCAACAAGACGGTGCGCGTTGAATATAAGGGCAAAACCTGCGAATATACAATCAACGTGGATTCGCCCAAATCGCTGGAAATTACTTCGGCGGCAATCGAAAAAGAGGGCGATAAAGTTTATTACGTCGTCAGCGGCACTTACGAGGGCAATTATACGGCAAACGATTTCACGCTCGACGTGCAGGTGACTTCGGGTTCCTGGGGAACGACGACGCTTACAACGACCGCAACGCTCGAAAGCGGTACCTTCCGCTTGAAGGGCGATATCAGCAGTATCGGCGCGGGCAGATTTATTTCGCACCTCAAAATCGCAAACGAGGAGAGCGCGAGAGACCTTGCAAACCTTTCCGCCGTTACCGAGAATGAAATTGTTTCGGGCGCGAGAACGCTCCGTATCGGGAAAGAGGACGTGTTTGCGAACGGAACGCAATACGTCGTCATCAACTGCGAGTTAGACGCTTCCTATCAAGTGACGGGCGCAACGCTCGACGTGCGCGGCGATAAAGTTTACTACGTGCTAACGGGTACGTTCGCGGGGTACACCGCAGAAGATTTCGCAGTCGATATTCAGGAAACGCATACGCAGTTCTGGGACACGAAGAAAATTGACGACGTGATAGTTACGCTGAACGAGGACGGCACGTTCGAGGTGGCGGCAAACGTTACGGGCATTTCGGAGAATATCAATTATATTTCGCACTTTATCGTATCCGGCACGCAGCACGACGTTCTTAATTTGGTATCGCAAGACTATTCGGTGGAACTCGGCGGAAAAACGTACACGATATTCGGCTACGACTTGTGGAGCAACGGCACGGTTTACGTTGCGATAAAAGTCAACTAAAAGGTATTGAAAAAAAGGCGGCGGCGCAATTTTGCGCCGCCGCCTTTTCGCGTTCGTGGAACTATTTATTAAATATATTGGCAGGCAGTTCGCCGCCGAGGCACAGTTTTTTCAAGTCCTCGTCGGACGCGTCGGTGATAATCAAATCGTAATCTTTGAGTTCCGCCGATTTGAAGGCGGCATTCGTGCTAAGTTTGGTGCTGTCCGCAAGCAGAACGCGTTTTTTGCTGCGCGCAAATGCGGTCTTTTTAATCTGCATGGATTCGAGCGATAACTCGTATGTGCCGCCTGCGTCAATCGCGGAACAGGAAGTAATCGAAAGGTCGAAATTGAAACTGTTAATCATAGAAGTCGTCAGGCTGCCCAAAACGGCGGAAGTATTGTACAAAAGTTCGCCGCCGGGGATAATCGGGTTTACGCTGTCCTGCTTGAATACGCTCATGGCAATCTGCAAGCCGTTCGTTACTACCGTCTTGTGCGCAAGGTCCATGCGTTCGGCAAGCGCTAAACTTGTCGAAGAGTTGTCAAAAAATACCGTATGAAAGTCGAGGGCGGTAAGATGCTTCAAAGCAATAAAGGCGGTCTGTTCCTTTTCCTTCGCGTTTTTGGTTTTACGGACAAAAATGGAAATTTCGTCCGTATCGTCTGTGAATACCGCGCCGCCGTGCGTTCGTTTCACTTGCCCTAATTTGTTGAGTTCCGTTAAATCGCGGCGGATGGTTGCTTCGCTTACGTAAAAATATGCGGCAAGTTCCTCTACCGTGGCTTTATGGTTTTCTTTCAGATATTTGACGATTTTGTTGCTTCTGTCGTTGTATGCCATAAAATTTCCCTTTGCTCATTTGTGCTTATATTGTAGCAAAAACGCGCAGAAATGTCAATGTTATTGCAAATACAAGCAAAAAGATAAAAGCGGCTTTTCAGCCGCTCTTTTAATTGCTTCTTCCTAATAAATAATCGGTCGTAACTCCGAAATAATCTGCAAGCGTTATAATTACCAACGCACTCGGGATTCTTTTGCCAGTTTCCCAATAACAAACTGCGCTTGAACCAAATCCTGTTTCTTTTGCAAGTTGTTTTTGCGAAAGCCCCTTTTCTATGCGTAATGTTTTTAATCGTTCCATGAATTTTTCCATAAACAAATTATATCACAATTGTGAACAAAATGCTTGACTACTACCAATTGTGAATGTATAATGTATTCACAATAGTGAATATGGAGGTTTTATGAAAATTTCGGCAATCGAAAAAATGTATCACGGCAACAGGGGACAGGGTCAGCAGATTCCGCTCAGTAAAGAATACCACGCGCTGAATCAAGTTTATTCTGAATTAGAAGAGAAACTGTACAGTGAACTGAATGCGTATCCCGCGCTGTTGGCGTTATACGAAGAAGTACACAATGCATATTTAGAAGTGCAGGCAGAACTCGAAGAATGCCACTATCAATCGGGCTTCCGTTTCGGGCTGCTCATGGCGGTGGACGCGTTCACGGGAGATTGATACGGAAAAATTTTCCGTAAAATTCTTGTCAATTCTCCTAAAATATGATAATATATTTTTTGCATTTTAATTGTATCAGGAGCAACTATGCAAACGATTGTACAAACATTATCGCAGGAATTCAACAAGAACGAGGAGCACGTGCAGAATATCGTCACCCTTCTCGACGAGGGCAACACCGTTCCCTTCATCGCGCGTTACCGCAAGGAGATGCACGGCACGACGGACGACCAGACCATCCGCGAAATCGCCGACCGTCTTGCCTACCTGCGCGGACTCGAAGAACGCAAACAGGAAGTGAAAAAATCGATTGAAAACCAGGGCAAACTCACGGAAGAACTTGCCCTCAAAATAGACGAGGCGGCAACGCTTGCCGAAGTGGAGGACTTATACCGCCCTTACAAGCAAAAGCGCCGCACGCGTGCAACGGTTGCGCGCGAAAAGGGGTTGGAGCCGCTTGCGGAAATTCTCTACGCGCAGGAAAAGGATTGCCCCGTGCCGCTCGAAGAAGCCGCAAAATACGTCGACGAAGAAAAGGGAGTGAATACCGCCGAGGAAGCGCTTGCGGGCGCGGGGGATATTATTGCGGAAGTCATTTCCAACGACGCGGAAATCAGAAAGGCGTTGCGCGAACTGTTTATGAGCCGTGCGGACATTCTCTCGACGAGCGCGAAGAAAGAGCCGGAAGACACCGTTTACCGTAACTATTACGCGTTTGTATCGGCGGTGAGCAAGGTGCAGGGGCATCAGGTACTTGCCATGAACCGTGGCGAACGGGAGGAAATTCTCAAAGTTTCCATCGATATGAACCGCGACGTCGCGCTCGACCTCATTTACCGCTATACGCTGAAAGAGCCGTGCGCCTCGACGGAATTTGTGCGCACGTGTGCACAGGACGCATACGACCGTTTGATTTTCCCCTCCGTGGAGCGCGAAATCAGAACGGCGCTCACCGACAGCGCCAACGAGGGTGCTATCGGGCAGTTTGCGCTCAATCTGCGTCCGCTGCTCATGCAGCCGCCCGTAAAAGGCTTTGTTACCATGGGGCTCGACCCCGGCTACCGCATGGGTTGTAAAGTGGCGGTGGTGGACGGTACGGGCAAGGTGCTCGATACGACGGTCGTCTATCCCACTTACGGCGAGCGGCAGAAAAAAGAGTGCATCGATAAACTTTCCGTGCTCATCAAAAAACACAAAGTGCAGCACATTGCAATCGGCAACGGCACGGCAAGCCGCGAAACCGAACAGATGACCGTGGAGTTAATCGGCTCGCTCGGCGCGGGTTCGGGCGTTTCGTATGCCATCGTCAACGAAGCCGGCGCGTCCGTCTATTCGGCGTCCAAACTTGCCGCGCAGGAATTTCCCGAATACGACGTCAACCTGCGTTCGGCGGTTTCCATTGCGCGCCGCTTGCAGGACCCTCTTGCCGAACTCGTGAAAATTGACCCGAAGTCTATCGGTGTGGGGCAGTATCAGCACGATATGCCCGAAAAACGGCTTTCCGAAACGCTGGACGGCGTGGTGGAAGATTGCGTGAACGCGGTGGGCGTTGATTTGAACACGGCTTCCGTGCCGCTCCTCGCGCGCGTTTCGGGGCTGAATACCGCCGTCGCGCAGAACATCGTCAAATACCGCGAAGAAAAGGGCGCGTTCGCTTCCCGTCAGGAAGTGCTGAAAGTGCCCAAACTCGGCGCAAAGGCATTCGAGCAGTGTGCGGGCTTTTTGCGCGTGCCCGAAAGCAAACAGGTACTCGATAACACGTCCGTCCACCCCGAGTCTTACGAGGCGGCGGAAAAAGTGCTCTCCTTCTGCGGTTATACGATGGAGGACGTGAAGGCGGGGCGGCTTATGAACATGATGCGCAATCTCCACGCGTACGGCGAAGAAAAAGCGGCGAAGGAATGCGGTATCGGACTTCCTACGCTGTTCGATATTGCCGACGAACTCAGAAAACCGGGGCGCGACCCGCGCGACGAACTGCCGCCGCCCGTACTCCGTACCGACGTTCTCGAAATCAAAGACCTGAAACCGGGCATGGAACTCAAAGGTACGGTGCGTAACGTTATCGATTTCGGCGCGTTCGTCGATATCGGCGTGCATCAGGACGGACTCGTTCATATCTCGCAGATTTGCGATAAATTTATCCGTCACCCCTCCGAAGTGCTCGCGGTAGGCGACGTCGTTACCGTCTGGGTGAAGGAAGTGGACGAGAAGAAAAACCGTATTTCCCTCACCATGCGGCAGGCACAAAAGTAAAGCGCACAATCATAAATTATAAACGGCTGACTTTTTAAGTGAAGTCAGCCGTTTTTGTTGTGAAAAAACCCAAAAAAATTATCTTTTTTGTTGCATAAAATCTGAAAAAATGAATATTTATTGCATAATTTTAGTATATTTTCATAAAAATGGAAAATCTTAAATTTTTTGCGTTAAGCAAAATTTAGTATTTTGCAATATAATATTATAAATATAAAACTATATTATAAGTAAATCTTATCAAAAACTGAAAAAACAGGCACAGATATTTGCGATTATAAAAAGCCTTCTTGTGGGCGCAGCCGCCGCGCTTTTTGTTACGGGCGTTGTGCTGCTTGCTTGCCATCTCGCAAAATACAATCTGTATGCGCTTTGGTACGCGCTCATCGGTGTCGGGTGTTTTCTCGCGTGCGCAGGCGTATCCTTCTGCTTTTTCCGCGTTACCGACGGGAAAATTGCACGCGAACTCGATAAAACCGTCGGGCGCGAACGCGTGCAGACGGCGCTTGCCTATCAGGAAAGCGAAGGTGATATTTACGAGTTACAGCGTGCGGACGCCTGCGAAAAACTTGCGCCCGTCAAACCGAAATTCACGCGGCTCTGGCTGTTTATTCTATTACCCGTCTTAACGCTTGCGGTGTTTCTGTGCGGCTGTCTGATTACGACAAACAAAGAACCCGATGCGGCGGACGACCCTTACGAGATTACCGACTGGCAGCAGAGCAGGCTTGCCTCGCTCATTCTTTACGTAAAAAATTCACAGGCGGACGAGGACACGAAAGAGGGTATTACGGCGGAATTGATGAAACTTGTAAACCTCGAAGAAATGGGGGTTACGGGCTCGTCGCTTGCAGGGTTTGTTCAGGAAGCAGTTACCAACGTGCGTTCCGTTTATACGGCGGCAAACGGCAACTATACTTCGGGAGAAAACGAAAAGGAAGCGGACCGGGCGCAAAAACGAATCAACAGTGAAGTCGGCGAATATGTGGTGCAGGAACTTTACAAAATTTTCGATATCGCGCCTCCGCCGATAGAGGGCGGGGATAAACCGGGTACAAATCCGAACGACCCCACCGACCCCGACGTGAAAGACCCGCCGATTGAGGGCGGAAACGACGGTTCGCGCGAACTGTTTTTCGACCCCGAACTCGGCTACGTCACATTTGACGTAATTTCCAAAAAGTATCACGATATCATCGACGCGGCAATGGATGAAGGCGTTGTCGATTCGGACGAATGGTTCGATATCGTCATGCTCTACTTCCAGATATTAGAAGGCGTACGCTAATCATCAGTAAAAAATTTCCGTAGGAGAAATCATAATGTTAAGAAAAAACAAATCTAAAAATGCCGAAGCAGAACAATCCGTCGCGGAGCCCGTAACAGAGATTGAAACGGAACAGCCCGTTGCGGAACCCGTTGCGGAGACGGAAGCGGAGAAGCCCGCTGAACAGTCTCAGACGAAACAGGCGCCGAAGAACTCGAAAGTCGCCCAATTCAGCGAAGCGATTGCTAAAATCAAGCAGGAACTCCGCAAAGACCTTGTCGGTCAGGACGAAGTTGTAAATAACATCATCATTGCGATTATCGCAGGCGGTAACGTGCTTCTCGAAGGCGTGCCCGGCGTCGGGAAAACGCGTCTTGTACGAAGCCTCAGCAAGGTATTGAAATTGCCGTTCTCGCGGATTCAGTTCACGCCCGATTTAATGCCTTCGGACGTTACGGGTACCAACGTTATCGAAAAGGACGAAGCGGGCAGAATGAAAACGGTGTTCCAGCGCGGACCCATTTTTGCAAACCTCGTGCTTGCGGACGAAATCAACCGTGCAACGCCCAAAACGCAGTCGGCAATGCTTGAAGTCATGCAGGAGCATAAAGTTACCGTTGCAAACCAGTCTTATAAAATCAACGAGCCTTTCTTCGTGCTCGCAACCCAGAACCCCATCGAGCAGGACGGTACTTACCCTCTGCCCGAAGCACAAATGGACCGTTTCATGTTCAAACTTCTCATGCAGTTCCCTACGGTAACGGAACTCAAAGGGATTGTCAACATGACGCAGGTTACGATGGAGGAAACGGCGCAGACGGTTGTAGACGGTGAAACCATTCTGAATATGCGCGAAACGGCAAAAAACGTGCCCGTGCTCGACAACGTGCTCGAATACGCTATGACGCTTGTGGCGCATACGCACCCCGAACTTTCCGATACGAGCGAAACTGCGAAGAAGTATATTAAATACGGCTGTTCGCCGCGTGCAGGACAGGCAATTATTACCTGTGCGAAGGTGCGCGCGCTCGTGAACGGAAATTACAACGTTGCTTACGAGGACATCGAAGAACTCCTGTACCCCGTCATGCGGCACAGAATTAAAATCAATTACAATGCGGTGAACGACGGTCTTACCATTGACGACGTCGTCGGACTGCTCATCAAAGAGGATAGAAAATATCGCAAATAATCATGGCTGAATACGTGATAAACGAGGCGTTTCTGCAACGCGTGGAGCGGTTGCAGACGCTTCTGAAAAACAACATAGCAGGTCTGTTCGGCGGCAACCACCAGAGTAAGACGTTCGGTTCGTCGTGCGAATTTGCAGACTACCGCAATTATATTCCGGGCGACGATATTACGAAGATTGACTGGAATGCTTACGCGCGCTTTGAAACGCTGTATCTGAAACTGTATCTCGACGAGCGGCAGCTGCATACGCGTATCTATATCGATGCCAGCCGTTCGATGGATTTCGGCAAGAGTAAGAAGGGGGCGCGCGCCTTGGAAATGGCGGCAACGTTCGCCTATCTTTCCGTATGCGAACTCGACAGGGTGTCCGTTTATACCATTCAGGAGAGCGAGGTGACGACTCTCATTGACGGTATGGTGGGAAGAGAACGGTTTTACAACGAAATCGGAAAACTCAACCAGATTCAATTCAACGGAGACTGCTTCATCTCGGAAGGAATGCTGCCTGCAAAGGTCGGCTACGGCGACGGGCTTTCCGTTATCATTTCCGACTTTTTAACGGATAACGATTACGAACGGGCAATCGACTATCTTGCCGAAAAGAAACGCGATTTGCTTTGCGTGCAGGTGCTTTCCGAAGAGGAACTCAACCCTTCGGCGCGCGGAAAAAACCACTTCTTCGATTCCGAACACCCTGAGCGCTACTATCGGCGCAACATCAACCGCGATATTCTGAACGCTTACAAAGAGGCGGTCGAGTTCGTACAGAACAGAATCCGAAACTACTGCAACGCGCGTGAGGCGGGCTATCTTCTTGTATCGGACGCACAGCAACTGGAACAGATTTTCTTTGAAAACCTTGCCCAATCGGGGGTGTTGAAATGAGTTTTGCATATCCTTTGGGACTTTTGGGGTTGCTCGGCATTCCCGCGCTTATCCTCATTTATATTATTAAAAGTAAATATACGGAGCAGGTCATTCCGTCGACCTATCTTTGGGAACTGAGCGAAAAGTTTTTGAAACGCAAGAGACCCGTTTCCAAAGTAACGGGCATTATCAGTTTGATTCTGCAAATTATCATCGTGCTTGCGATTTCTATAACAATCGCTCAGCCGAGTTTTGTTCTGCCTAACTCGGCAAGAGAGTATTGCTTTATTCTCGACGGAACGGGCAGTATGCACGCCGAAACGGATAACGAAACGCGGTTCGACCGCGCCAAAGACGAAATCAAATCGCTCATTAAAAGTTCGCGCAGCGGCAGTAATTACGCGCTCGTGTTTATCGGCGATACGACCTATTCCGTTTTTGAAAATATCAACGATAAGAAATCGGCGGAAATTTTAATCGACGATTTGAAATGCACTTGGAGCAATACGGATTGTGCGGAAGCCGTTGCCGAAGCGCAGAAGTGTTTTGAAAAAAACTCCTCGACGAAAATTTATTTCGTCACCGATAAGGCGTATGAGGAGAGCGAAAATATCGAAGTTATCGACGTTTCCAAAAACGAGGAAAATTACGCGATTGTCAATTATTCCGTGAGAAAACAGTTTGATAAGGAAACGGAGAAAGCGGGTTATCTTTTGGAGGGTTCGCTTATTTCTTATCAAAGCGACGCTACGCTCACCGTTGAACTCTATGTGAACGGAGAAGACGTGCCTACCGATTCGCTTGACGTTCCGGTAAAGAAAAATATGAAAACCGCGTTCAGTTTCATGTGCACCGTGTCGGAATACCGTTCGTTTGAGCTCCGCATTAAAAATACCGATTCTTTTATGCGGGACAATTCGGTATTCTTTTACGAAACGGCGGCAGGGGATGAGCTTCCTACGTTGCTGGTCGGCGATTCTCCGTCCTATCTGCGTTACGCGCTTACCGCAATCGGTAATACCCAGCTCGACGTTATGAGCACGCAGGACTATGAAGACTATTACGCGTCTTACAAGAGAGGCGAGGCGGATTTGTACGGTTTGTATATATTCGACTGCTACACGCCTAAGGAACTTCCGAAAGGCGCAACGGTTTGGCTTATCAATCCAACGGCGAGCGTGCCGAAGTCCGGTTTCAGTTTTCAGAAAGTCGTTGACGCCGACGAGGATAAGAATATGGACGTGTCCGAGGATGGAATCTACTATTATGAGGCAAGTTATACGGAATACCCGCAAAATTCTACCGAGGAAAAAGTGTTCATGCAAAATCTCCTCAAACAGCAAAAGGTAACCGTTCATAAATATGCCAAGTATGCCGTAGGTAGCGGATTCACAAGCATTCTCGAACTCAACAGTAATCCGCTTATCTTTGCAGGAATGAACGAAAACGGCGATAAACAGGTTGTCGTTTCCTTCAATCTTTCGGATACCAACTTTACGGGTCAGATTAACTGTCTGATTTTAATGAGAAACCTCTACCGTTATTCTTCGCCCTCCGTGTTGGACGAAACGATGTTTGAAACGGGAGATACGCTTTCCGTTAACGTGCTTCACGGTTGCACCGCGCTCGTGCTCCGTGCGCCTTCTGGTGCGCGCATTTCGCTTCCGACCGCGTCTTCGGTTTCGGAAACGCAGCTTACCGAGTCGGGAGTCTATGAGTTGACCGCAACGGTGAACGATAAGGAACGCGTTTATTCGTTGTACGCAGGGGTTTCCGAGTCGGAGAGCCATTCGGTAGCGACGGGTTCCGTATCCGTAGTCGGCACGCCTACTTCGGAGTATGCGGACGGTTTCTACGACGATATTCTGCCGTACCTCATTATACTTGCCGTTATTTTTATTCTGGACTGGGGGGTTTATTGTTATGAGCAATATCAACTTCGATAATCCCTGGTTATTATTCCTTTTAATTCCGCTTTTTGCGCTTATACTCATTCCGTTTATTATCACGGTCCGCAAGCGGAATATGAACTGGCACAATATTCTTTCCTGTGTATTGCACCTCGTTATTTGTACGAGTATCGTCTTTGCAATTTCGGGTGTTTCGTACCAAAAAGTCATTACGGAAACCAATGTGTATGTTGTGGCGGACGTTTCCTATTCCACCAATCATAATCTCGATAAAGTGGACGAATACATTGAAAAAGTAGAAAAGAGTATGCCGGGCAATTCTCGCATGGCAGTCGTTGCGTTCGGCAGAAACTATACGTTGCTTTCCGACCTCGGCGAAAGCCGAAAGAGCGTGAAAACGCTGTTCGAGGGCGATAACCCCGTCATCGACCAGAGCGCCACCGATATAGCCGCCGCCATGCGCTATGCGGGCAACCGCTTCGACGACGGCGTAATTAAACGCATCGTGGTAATTACGGACGGCGTGGAAACGGTTTCCACAAACGATACCGTTAAAGTCGTGAACGCGCTCAGAAACGACGGCGTGATTATCGACGCGGTGTATCTCAACGACAATCTGCCCGAAAGCGTCAACGAAATACAGATTGACGGCGTGGAAGTGACGGAATCCACTTATCTCGATAAGTTTGAAGAAGTTAACGTGCTGGTACGCAGCAACAACGCGCAGCATACGCCCGGGTGGGTCGTACTCCTGCGTAACGGCGAAAGGGTGGAACGCACCGCCGCGTCCTTCGATAAAGGTCTGAACGTGGTGACAATGCGCCTCGATACCGGTGAAGCGGGAAATTTTGAATATACCGTGCGGCTGGAACTCGGAGACGACGGGCAAGGTGAGTACGATACGACCGAAGAAAACAATGCGTACTATTTTACGCAGAAAGTTTCTCAGGACGTAAACGTGCTTTTCATCGGCGGTACGCAGTTTGACCTGATGGCAGGCAGGCGCATATACGGCACGGAGAATGTGACGTTTATCACCAACCCTTATGAGATTCCTCTCACGGTGGAAGATTTGTGCGCTTATGACGAAATCGTGCTTTCCAATTTCGATTTGAGCAGTTGGGGCGCAAGCCTTACTTTCCTCGACTGTCTGGAATCGGCGGTATCCAAATTCGGCAAGACGCTCACGACATACGGAAATACGTTTATCCAGAACACGCTCAGCGAAGAAGCGCCGAACGAGGCGCTCACAAGGTTCGGCAATATGCTTCCCGTCGACGTGGGCAAGAGCGAAAAGGACGAAAGAATTATCGTCCTGCTCATCGACATTTCTACGAGCGAAGGGCTTGCGGGTAAATTGGACGCGGCAAAGGCAACGGCAATTTCGCTTCTCAACGTGTTCGGCGAAAACGATAAAGTGATGGTTGTCGGCTTTTCGGGCGACCGCATTACCTATTGCGAGCCGACCAAATTGAAGAGCAGAAAGAAGATTATCGAAGCTATCAACAACATTACGGTGCGTAACGGCACGCTCCTCAGCATCGCCATGCAAAAGGCGTATAAAGCCATTCAGGAAGAGGACTGCCACAACCGCGAACTCATTATGATTTCCGACGGCATTGTGCACGGTTCGGAATCGAACAACTGTAATCAGCTTGCCGCCGAAATGTCGGGGCCGGGCGGAAACGTGATTATTTCCGCAATCGGCTTATATCCCGAAACAAAGGACGACGCGTTCTTGAGAGGGCTTGTCGAAAACCCCAACGCAAACGGAAAAGGGTATTATAAAAGTATTAAAAGCGAGTCCGAAATCGACTACACCATTCGTTCCATTGCAGAAGATACTGCGGAACTGAAAATGGAAGGCGCAAATTTTGCCGTTAACATTAAGCGTAAAAATGAAACGCTCGTCAACGGAATTACCTCCGTTGAGGACGTGCGCGGGTTCTGGTGCAGTAAAGAAAAAGAGGGCGTCGGCGTCAACGTCGTGCTTTCCGCTTCCTATTCGCGCGATTCGGGCATTACCACCAAAGAAATGCCGATTTACGCCTATTGGAATTACGAAAAAGGAAAGGTTGTCTCCATTCTGACCGATATTGCTTCGGATTGGACGGCGAATTGGGGTTCGGATACTTCTGGCAGTAAAATTCTCGACAATATCAAGTTGGCAACGTTGCCCGAAGAGAGTATCGATACGCCGCTCATCATCGAAACGGAAATTTCGGGCATGAATGCCGAACTTTCTGTGACGACGGCGGCGGTGTACTCCGATTCATTGCTTCAAGTAACGTTAACTGCGCCGGACGGTACGCAGACGACGAAAACGCTTACGTTTGCAACCGAAGATTATCGGGCGTTGTTTGAAACGCCGCAGCTCGGCACTTACGACGTCGTTATCCGTTACGAATACGGGCGCAATCCCGACTTTAACGAACGCGAAGAAGAGAGTGAAACGAACCGCCGTTACCTGCACCGCTATGAAGACAGTTCGTCGTTCTCTATTTCGTACTATCCCGAATACAACGGTTTTGCTTCGTATTCTGTCGGGAATCTGTATCGGCTTGTGACGACGGGCAAGATTTCGGAGGACGGCGTCGTAGATTTGAGTGTTGATAATCTCGAACACACTTCGTTCCGCTTCGATTTCACAATTCCGCTCATGATATTCAGCGTCGTGCTCGTCGTAGCGGATATAACAATCAGAAAATTGCGCTGGAAAGATATCGTAACGTTCTTCAAGCGCAAGAATAAAAACGTAAACAGCGATAAGAAAGTATGAGGAGGGAATAGAGTTGAAAAATTTTTTCAAAACCAAATTTCTTGCCGTATTTCTCTGCCTTTTACTTGTTTTTACTTGCGTGGGCTGTGAGTTCGGTTCTTATACGGACAGTAACGGCAAGCCGAACGGCGGCGGTTCAAAACCGGGCGGCGACCCGAGTACGCCCGTACAGCCCGTTGACCCTGATAACCCCGATATCGGCGGCAATGACCCCGACACGGAAAAACACTATACGGTAAACGTGTTGGTAGACAGTGCGCTCCACATATTTGAAGACAGCTCCATTCAGGTGGAGTGGGTGAACAAGCGGAACAACAAGAAACGTTTTCTTGCTTCGCTCAACGAAAAAGGATTTGCCGACGCGGGCGAAATCGAAGAGGCTGAATATTACGTGCACCTTCTGAATTTACCCGTTCAGTATTCCTATAACCCGAACGGTTATGTGGCGACGCCGAGCGAACGCAAAATTTTCATCAATCTGAAATATCCGTTAAAGCCTTCCACGGGCAGCGGCACGGGCTGGCGCAACGGGGAGTGTTACCAAATCAGCGTACTCGGCACATACCGCGCGCAAATGCGCTCGTCGGGGCAGGAAGTGCATTACTGCTTCAGTCCCACCGAATCGGGCTGGTATTCCATCAGTTCCTGGGTAGATATCTTTACTGACGAAGTGCGTCCTGTTTTATCGACCTATATCGGTAACAAAGGGGGATGGGTTAGTCCTACCCCGTCCGAAGTGATTACAAGCGGCGGGGAAGAAGGAACTTACACCAAAAATTTTGTCTACAATGTATTCGTGGAACCCAAATACGTTGGTAACACCTATTACTTTACGGTGCAGGGGGAACATAAGTTCGGCACTTACCCCGTTTCCATTGATTTTACGATTAAATACGAGGGCGAAGTCAAGGATACGTTGACCTATCAGACAATCAGAGCGGCATACGCGCCGCGTACGAAGTCGGTCAATTCTACGCTTCCTTACCATTATGCCGACGCGGTTTCGGGAGGAAAAACGTTCGATGCAAGCCGCTTCAAATACAACTTCAAGACGCAGTGCTATCACGTTTACGACCGCGACCTTTATAAGGTGAACGACCCCAACAACAAATATGCCGCTTACGGCGACGGGTTCGGACCCAGATTATATTGCGATATTACCAAAACAACGCCTTGTTTTAATTATACTTCGCTGTACAATGCAAACAACATTGTTCCTCCTCCGCCCGCATCGCCGCAGAATTGGCTGAAACTCAACGCGTCGTATGTCGGCGTTCCCTACGACGAGAAAAAATACGACGAAGATTATGAAAATTCGACGCTCAACCGTATCTTTGAAAAATACACGGAAGAATCGCTCTATTGGGATTTCACCGAATTTGTCAGAACCGATTATTACGAAAAAGCGAACAACGACGGCAGGGTATACGTTACCAAAGAACTCAAAATCTTCCTGCAACTGTATGCCGAAGCGCGTTGGTTCTGGTCGGATAATATGTTCGATACGGGAATTTTCGACTATACGACGCCCGAAGGGCAAGGTTATTTTGCAACGCAGGATTCGTTCTGGCTGTTTGCTTGCGGTTATTACGATTAACGTCTGTTTGTTGACGGAGGTATTATGAAAAATCTTAAAAAATTATTATTGACTTTTGCTCTTACTTTCATTATTTGTTTGGGCTGCGTGTTGCCTGTGGCGTGCGGTGACGAATCGGGCGAGCGCCTTATCATCGAAGGACAGAAAACGGCGTTTTATATCGGCGACGAGTTCACGACGGGTGAAAGTTTCAAAGTCTATCTGCAAAACGGTAAGGGCGAAAAGGTGGACGTAACGGCGGAGGCGACCGTGAAGCCCGAAAGTTCGCTCGATATGAACGCGCTCGGGAGTTATGCGGTAACGGTCAGTTATCAGGGCAAGAAAGAAGTTTACTATATTATGGTAAACGACTTCAACAACGTGTTGAAAGCGCTCAAGTTAAATACCGAAAACGCGAAACTCAACTATCAAATCGGAGAAAGCATTTCTTACGAAGGGCTCAAAGTTACGGGAACGTACGAGAATGCGCAGAAGCAGGAATTTGATGAAGAAATTACCTCGCTCCGCTCACTCAGATTCGAAGTGGTTTCCGAATACGGTTCGGCGTATGACGACGTATTTACGGCGGAGGGCAATTATACCGTTTCCGTTTCAAAGGGTGCGGTCAGCGCTTCCTACACCGTTACGGTTGCGGGGGTGAATCTCAGCTCCGTACAAAACGCGCTTTCTCTCGGCAATTTCTTCAAGAGCAATGTGGTGAGCGGAACCTCTACGGCGTCGTCTTACATCAATAAAGGGTGGACGAACATCAATTATACTTACCGCTTCGGAGATAATTACACCTATGTGAAAGAGGACGATGTCGGCTACATCAGTGAATTTCACACGAGTATGAAGGATGATAAAATCGACGTTGTTTATTTTTACGACGGTTCGCAATACGAATCCCCGCGTAAGAGTACGGAAATGATGGAGGGCGTTTTTTACAGACCCTGGTATTTCGATTCCGACAAAGCGGCTTACGGTATCGAGAAACTTGTAACGGATATGTACGATATCGGCAAAACCAATCCCAACAAGGATTATCGGGAGGGCGCGGAACTTTCTCAACAGCAGTTCTTCTTCTCGTTCGGTTATCTGTATCCGGGCGGCGCGAACAGACACTATTACTTCACGGTGGACGTAGAATTTAAGCTCGGTAATTCCTACTTCATAGAATCGGCTACCGTATTGCAGAAAGCATGGTTCTCAAGCGATTTCGAGGAAAATAAGTATTCCCATTTCGTTACCGATTCAGAGGGCGTTACGTCTCCCACCCAGGAATCGCCTGATTTCCAATGGAGAATTACCTGTCAGCAGGTTGCGGGCAAGCGTACCGAAAAAAATCCCTTCATCACCGAAGATGAAAAGACGGGCGAGGTGCAAAGTTATCAGATTTTCTATAACGGAAAAGAGATAAACGACGGCGACACCATCAAATTCAATCGCGGCAACGAAGGCAGCAGCGGGCATACCAATCAGATAACGCTTACGTTCAAAAATATTTTGCCCGAGGGTTCGGATTTTACTACCGACCCGCTGTTCGTTACCGACGGCACGAAAAAGAAAGAAAACAGCCATAATTGGTTCTACGGCGATGATTTATACGTATTCGGTATGGGCGGCAATACCCGTTTGGTGGAAGCGCGGCGCGGCGGGTCGATGAAACTTGTCTTTACAACGGCGAAGACCACGAAGACAATTTATTTCGACGTCACGGGTTCAGACCCTACCTCGCTTACGCCCCGCGTGTATAATCCGCTCACCAAGTTTGAAACGACTGCGGCGCAAAAGACGATTGGCGTCGGCGAAACCGTGTATTTCAGCTGTGAACCCAACCAGTACGCAAACGGCGCTTATACGGCCGAGTTGAGTTCGGGCGTTACGGCAAACGTCACGCTCACACCGCCCGACGCGGACGCCGCGGCGGACGAAATTGCGGCGGACCCCACATTGAAATATTGGAAGTTCACGGCATCGGCGGCAGGCACATACAGCGTAAAAATGACTTCTACGGTAAAGCCTACCGTTTCAACGACGATTACCTTTACCGTAAAAGAGATTGATTTCGCGGGATTATTGAGCGGCACTTATTCCGTGAAGGATAACGCGCAGAATCAGTATTCGGTGACGTTTACGCCTGAATCCGAAGGCGCAACGAGCGGTAGGGTTGCAATCGTGTATACCGTAAAGGACGGGGAACCCGCAGAAACCGTTTACGCATACAGCGTTGCCTCGGGAAAGATTGTTCTTGACGAGAAAATTTCGGGCGACGAACTCGGCGTAACTTTCTCCGCAACCGTAGACAAAAAACTGATGTTAACCGACAGATATTCCAAACTTTACGAACTGAAAAAATCTTAATCGGATAAAAGAAACAACCGCCGCCGAAACTTTCGGCGGCGGTTGTTTTTATTTGCTGGTTTTTTCGCGCAAAAGAGAGGCGTTTCGGCAAAATAATACAAATTTTTTATGCCTCCGAATGGTACTCTGTGGTTCCGCATAAATTTCCGTCCTTTGCAAAAACTCTTAATCTAAGGCGTGTACATAGGAGGTAAGAGTGTATGTTACAGAAAGTAGTCATTTGCGGAGTGGATACGTCGGGGCTTCCCAAGCTCTCGGCAAAGGAAAACGACGAACTGATGAGGCGGCTGAAAAAGGGCGACGAAAAAGCGCGCGAAGCGTTTATCGTCGGAAATATGCGGTTGGTGCTCTCGCTCGTCAAACGGTTCTGGGCGAAGAATTCTAACGCGGACGACGTATTTCAGGCGGGCTGCGTGGGGCTTATCAAGGCAATCGACAACTTTAACCTCGATTTCAACGTAAAGTTTTCAACCTATGCCGTGCCAAATATGCTTGTATGTTGAAACCCTTCAAAAGGAGCGGTTTATGGCTAGAAAACAGGCATTATCGGCGAAAATCGGGCAATCAGATGCAGAAAACGAACCCAAATCGGCAAAAAAACAAAATTCTGATATCCGTGTTCATCCGCGGTGCAAATGGACGGAAGAACGAATTAACAAGGCAATCGACGAGTTTCTTGTAAAGAACGGTCGGCTGCCAAGCTCAAAGGAATTCGGGAAAAACGGGCTTCCGTATATTGAAATATTCGACTACCGTTTCCAAACGACTTATACCGCTTGGATGAAGCAGTTTTATCCGACGGAATATGCACAAGGAACAAGCATACATAAATGCGCGAAAGGGGCTTCGTTAGAAGAATTTATTGCGGAATATAACCGTTTGAAGCCGTTTTCTAAAACCGACTTTAATGCAAGAAGGAATAGAAAACTTATTTGTTGTATTCAGACAATCATGCGGCGGAACGGAATTTCCCGCTGGGAAAAGTTGCTTTCCGTTTGCGGACTTACTCCGTACAAAAAGTCAAAGCAAAAGATTATTACCGAAATTGAAGTGGAAATCAGATAATTATTTTGCATTCGGCGCTAAACCGATGCTCCAGCAGTAAAATTTGTATCGATAAAAAATTTTGCTTTTTTTGTAACATTTTCGTTGTTTGTCTCGTCTTTAATACTGAAAAAAGTGAATATGCAAGAGATTATTTTTAATATTTAATTTGTAAAGCAAAAAAACCAAGGAGGTATTAAAATGCATATTATTTTCTGTGCAGACGACAATGAGCCTGAAAAAGATTGCGATGAATACTGCGACGAAACTTGTGGCTGTGATTCGCACACGGAAGGGTGCAGTGAAGAGAATTGTTTAGGCAAAGGCGAAAGTAGCGTTGGCGACGGCAGGATGGGGCATAAATTATGAAGGTTATTTTAATATCAAACTTGTTGTGAAGTTAAGAAAGCCTTACGTTAGTTGTATGGCTTTTTTGTTTTTATCTGCTTCATGGATAGTATACGGGAAATAAACGCGTTAAAATAACCGAGTTGGTTTTCTCTTGATTGTAGCTTTGAAATATGATATGATATCATAGGCATAATTATTAAAATACAAAACGATAACTCCTTATTTTTTCTTAATATATGCGATATAATTAAAATACGATGACTACAAATAATAGTGTTTTAATTATAAAAGTGAAGCAAAAAATCAAAGAACTCATGATAGCCAAAGGCATGTCTATTTATGATTTGGCGCAAAAAGCGGAATTAACCGAAGCGTGTATCCGTAACTGGTATTCGGCGAGAAATTACACGCCCAGCCTTGAAGCGATTGAAAAATTATGCTACGCATTTGATATAACTGTTGCGGAGTTGTTGTGTAACGAAGAAGAAGTCACTGTTTTAACAGGGGAAACAAAACAGCTTTTAGATAAGTTTCGGATACTGAATAAGAGACAAAAGGAAGCAGTTATGATTCATGTGGATAGTTACTTAAATACCTGAATTTTTTAATAGTATTATGGATGCACAAAAGTTTAATTACTTAATCGGGAAAATTAAATATAACAAATATGCAGTAAAATCTATTTACGAAGACTACTATTTGAAATTGAAGGCACATATTCAAAGGCGTTTTGGAAAACTAATCAATCCTGAAGATATTGCGCATGATATATTCCTGAAATTATTAGAAATGAAAACCCCGGATTATGTTGAGTATCCTACGACGTGGTTATATAAGTTAGCAGATAATTATACAATTGATATTTTGAGGGGAAAGCATGAAGAAATCGAATTGAATGAAATAGTGGCTGCAAAATTCGATATAGAAAATACAATCATAAATATCGATGTGAAAAAAGCGCTATTGAATTTAGATGACTTAACGCAGGAGATTTTATATTTACATTATTGGGAAGGTTACAGCCTGAAAGAATTGGCAAACGAATTCAACATAAGTTACATAAGCATTCGCACAAAAGTAAGCAGAGCGTATAAAACTTTGAAAAAATATTTGTAACAATTCGCCTCATTTTTCCGTCTATAAATATAACAAACAAATGAGGTGAATTGTATGAAACAATTTTTGGCTGTTGCCTTAATGGCAATTATGGGCGGTGCAAATTTCTTCATGGGCGGAATTGCCGTGCAAGAAAGTACTTACAGCGACGACGGAATGTCCCCTTATGCGGCATCAACCGTTAGGGTCAATTATGAAAATAAAGACGAAAACGAGTACAGAATGGTACTCAAACATCCGAATTATACCGAGAGTGTCGGCTTAGGCGACTGCGCTTGTACGGCGGGCGCGAATATCATCGGTTATTTCGACAGATACGATGAAAATTTAATTCCCAACCATACTTCGGGATTTGTGTTCCAAGGTCAGTTTATTTATAACAGCGCAAGCGATGCCGTTACCGAAGTGGTCAGGCAGTTATACAATGATATGGGGACGGACGACGACGGAACAACAGTCAGAGAATTTACGAACGGAATGATTGCTTACTGCAACAGAATGGGTAAGAGCATCAGTTTTACTTCCGTTATGAAAAATAAAAAATTCGATTATGCTTTGGCGAAAGCATTTATGGAATATAACCAACCTATCGTTCTGTTCTGCGGCGGATATAATGTAGCTGATATTTATACAGATGAAAACACTGATTCAATCTATTATTATGAATCTACCGGCAATCACGTGATGGTGGGGTTCGGTTACAGAGAAACCAGTTACGAATTAAGTTCGTCTGGAAGCGCTTTCTATCAATACATAACGGTTGCATCGGGTTATCCATTTAAATCCAACGGATATTATGATATCGATTACAAAACAAACATCGACGACGCATATGCAATAAATATTTATTAGGATTATGAATACAAAGAAATTCTTAAAAAAAGAATCAGAAAAGGACTTACAATCCATTCAGACCGACAAAGACAACGAACTTTTACAGCGTTTGGAACTTTTTGTTGAGGAAGAGAACCGCTCCCGGTCGAAGAGGAACGGAAACAAGTTCGTGTGGGCGATTCCGTCGGCAGTGGTGGCTTGCGCCGTGGCTGCGGTATTGCTGATTGAGTTAGTCCCGTTTGCAAATAATAATTTGGATGACAATTATTATGACGAAAGCAATTTCGTTCAGGTCGAGTCGGATTTTGCGGAATTGTC
Source organism: uncultured Clostridia bacterium (assembly GCA_947087265.1). Taxonomy (GTDB): domain Bacteria; phylum Bacillota; class Clostridia; order Christensenellales; family Borkfalkiaceae; genus Gallimonas. The sequence continues at coordinate 47,547 of CAMUBY010000007.1, read as the reverse complement.
GGGCGCGCTCAAAAATCTGATGTTAAATCTTTCGGAAGAGAACGTTTCAACGGTTAAAAGATATTACGATTCCGTAAGCGGAGATGATTTATATTATTCGCTAAACGTAAACGTGGCGAATATAGAAGTCTATTATAGTTTAGAGTTAATGATAGTCGTTAATCAAAAATACGACTATAAAGATTTTGAAACAGACAGCAGTTTTGTGTCGGAAACATATCCTGATTTTTCTATTAATTATAAACAGCAAATCGCTCTCGCCCCCGATACCGGAATAAACTTGATACAGTGTCAGGCGAAAATCGAAAGTGAAAAATATGATATTTTCGTTTTTAGATATGAAGAGTATTCATTAGGGAACGGAAAATTTTTGTATGTTATGGACGACATCTTAAAATTTGACAAATAGAAGTCGGTTAAAAAAATATCAAAAGCGGCTACGGTTCACCGTAGCCGCTTTTTTATTGCTTTCCCGAATGTTTATTTTTAATCAAAATAGAGAAGAAAGAAAGAGGGGGGAGTAAATGGTAGAAAAAATAACGGTATATATGGGGGAAGAAGAACTTACTTCGGAGGACGTGAAGAAGTATATTTGCGTGAGCCCGCTTGTCAGCGAAATCGTAAACAGAGTGTATTACAGAAACAAGCAAACGAAGCCGAGAAAAAATGAAAGAAACAAGTAAACAAATCAAATTTTCATATCCGATTTATGACGAAATCGGCGATGAATTAGATAACATTACGGCTTTGTATTTGAGAGTTTCCACGGATTCGCAAGCCAAAGACGGTTACGGTTTAGACGTTCAATACGCTGCGCTCGAAAAATACTGCACGGCTTATGAAATGAGTAATCCCGTGGTATTTATCGACGACGGCTATACGGGAATGAATGAAAACAGACCCGCTTATCAGAAAATGTTGGAACTCATGAAAAAGGGTAAAATAAAGATGGTTATTACCTATACCCTTGACCGTATCGGCAGAACGCAAATGCTGATTCTGCGTTTTTTGAAAGAAAAGTGCGTCAGCGCGGGTTGCGAGTATCTGGCATTGAAGAACAGTATCGATTCCCGAAGCAAACAAACTTACGGAATTTTGATTTCGATTTTGTCCATTTTCGCGGAGTTTGACCACGACGCAATCGTATCAAAACTGACGCTCGGCAGAAGGCAGCGTGCGTTAGACGGGTTTTGGAAAGGGGGAGGTATTGCTCCGTTCGGGTATATTTATTCAAAGGCTGAAAATAATCTGATTCCCGACGCCGAAAAAGCGCCGATAGTCAGAAAGATTTTTGAACTGTATAATACAAACGAATATTCTCCGAGGCAAATTGCAGAACGGTTGGGGCTTTCCAGCGACGTGGTTGTTTTCGGTATCCTAAAAAACCGCACGTATCTCGGTGAAATCACTTTCCGCGGAGAACAGTATCAGGGCAAACACGCGCCGCTTATCGATGAAGAAACTTTTAAGGAAGCACAGGAAATTTTACAAAAACGAAAGGCTAAACGCGGAGATTCGCATTATCTTTTATCCTCACTCGTTTATTGCGGTAACTGCGGCGCAAAAATGCGTTACATGAAATGGGGGAGAGGCAAGAAACAAACGTTGAAAATTTTGTGTTATTCCAGGTATCCCTCCACCAAGCATTATTTGGTGAAAGATTCTAATTGTCCGAATATCGTTTACGATGCGGAAGAAGTGGAGCAGGCGGTTATCGGCACGATTATGGAATTTGCCGTGAAATACCGCGATGAGTTAAAATACCGCGTTATGAACGGAGAAGATATTATTGCAGGGTTACAAAAAAGAATCGACGCATTAGACATCGAATACAATCGGCTAATTCACGCTTACAAAAAGTTGGGCGATGAAAAATTGCTCGACCAGGCGGGGACTCTCAACGAAGACAGAAAACGCATAGAGCGGGATATGGCGGAGGAACAGGAAAAACAGACGATTGCGAGAAAAATCGAAGAGCAGGAACGAATGCTCAGAACGCTTCCCGACACTTGGCGGAACATGACGGACGTTGAAAAACAAAATATTATTCGGGAACTTGTCGAGCGCGTAGTGCTTACGTCGGGTCGTATGAAAGTTGTTCTGAATAAGACGCAATACGAGCAAATTGTATTGAACCAAAATTAACTTTTTAAGATATTATTTTTTGCAAACCATTTGACAAATAATAGCATTTGTGCTATTATGATAATGGTGAAGCAATATGGCAACGAAAAGCATTTTACTAAATCAAATGATTCGGGAACGGAAAAAGCGGAGAATGTCCCAAGCCGAACTTGGAAGGCTTTGCGGTATTCCGCAATCTACAATCGGAAGAATCGAAAGCGGACAGGTGAATCCGAACTTGGCGACGCTTGAAAAACTTGCAGAGGCATTGTCCTTGGAATTTGCAATCAAAGAAAGCGACGTCCGCCCCGACTATCTGAAACGCTGGGACGGGTTACACGCTATTTGTTATTGGAAAGACGAGCCTGTATCCGAGTTTTATGTGAGCGGTTCGGTCGTGCGCGTCAAGAGGTTTGTTCAGCACCCTGTAAAGCAGATTTTTAATCAAGAAAAAATGGACATTGTGGCGCTTTCCGAAATTTTGAAACGGCGGTGCTGGGAAGAAAACCGCGACGGATTGGCACAGATTCTGCAAAAACTCGGAATTGCCCATTACGACCCGTTATCGATTGTAAAAAAGACGCACGGGGTTTCCTATAATGATTTTCTTTGGTTTCAATTTGACGGGGAACAATTATTTTGGGCGGACGTAGCAACGAGGAACAGATATGTTTGATATCAAAATCGGGGAAGAATTTCTTGTCGATACGCAAGGTACGAGCGACGGAACGCAGTTAAAGTATTTTCACGAGGGCTATTGGTATAAGGAAGATAACGTCGAGCGCGAAGGGGAAGTGGAATATCTTGTTTCGCAGTTGCTGAATTTTTCCGATTTGCGCCCGAACGAGTACGTTATTTACGAGCAGGGAAAAATTAACGGCAGAAAGGGCTGTCGGAGTAAGAATTTTTTAGGCGCCGACGAGTCGTTTATTACTTTGGAACGGTTATATACAAACGTTGCCGGCGTTCCGTTATATGAAGCAATCAAGGGATATTCGGATATTCAGAACAGAGTTGCGTTTGTTCTGCGTTTTGTAAAGGAAGTTACAGGGCTTGATTTGTTCGATTATTTCAAAAAGGTGTTTACGCTCGATTATATCATTCTCAACGAAGACAGGCACTTTCATAATTTAGGCATTATTATGGACGGGGAAGGGAATTATCGTTCGGCTCCGATTTTCGATAACGGCAAATCACTTCTGAACGGAAATTCTTCCCGCAATCATCACTTATCCGTGTCGGAGAATGTGAAAAAGGTGACCGCCCGTCCGTTCGGCGGGTCGCATCGGGCAGTGTATGAATACTTCGGAAAAGGATTTTGTCTGAACGTTCCGTCAGCTTTTGCATGGCTTGCAAACGAAAAGGATTCGCCGTATAAAAAAGTTTTGGAATTTCAACTGCATGAGGTTTTTCCACAACGGTAAAAGAACGCAAATAAAAGCATTGTTATCAACAGAGGAGAGCAAAAGATGAACGACAAAAGAGACGTATTTATTTCGTACCATACCAACACCGCGAAAGAAATTGTGGCGGAAATCGGCACAAAGTTGGAAAGCAAAGGGGTGTCGTGCTGGTATGCGCCCCGTGATTGCGAAGGAAATTTCGATGAAGCCATCATGGTGGCGTTAAACAAAGCGTCTATATTTTTGTTGATAATCAATAAGGGGTCCATGCAGTCCGAGCACGTAAAAAACGAAATTCATGCGGCGTTTAACCGTTATAGGGAAAAGAGCATGGAACTCATTATTTTTCAGACGGATGACTATCCCGTAAACGACACGGTGCAATATTTTTTGGGGCGCTTTCACCGCATTAACGGCAAAGAACCGCCTATCGGCGAGAAAATCGATGATTTGTGCGAACGCGTAATTTATGCGAAATCTAATTTTGTATTAAACAATTTTACGGCAAGTGATGCCGAACGTCGCATTGTTTCGAGTGCAATCACTCCCGTTTCGTATTTTGTGGGCAGAAAACGCGAGCAGGCAGAGCTGCTCGATTTTCTGAAAACCAACAAAAAAATATTCGTAAGCGGTATGGGCGGTATCGGCAAAAGTCAAACGGTGCGCAAATTTGCGGTGAATTTCCGCAACGAATTCAGGTCGGTCTCGTGGGCGACTTACGGCTCGGATTTGAAAGATTTGCTTGTGTCGGACGCAAACGTGCGAATCAGCGGGTTTTCCAAGGGCGTCAACGAGGACGTTAACGTTTATTATAAGCGCAAGTACGAATTTTTGCGCGAGAATGCGGTAGAGGACGATTTGCTTATCGTAGACGACTACAACGTGCAAAACGACCCGTATTTTGAAGAGATTGTCGCCCTGCCGATGAGTATTATTTTTACAACGAGAATCGCGCGGAGCGTCAATAATTACGCAATCGACTGTATCGACAACGACGACGAACTGTTTGAACTCTTTACAAAGGGCTATCCGCGTGAATTGGACGGGCAAAACAAAAAAACCGTAATGGAAATGATTAGGCTGCTTTCGGGGCATACGCTTTCTATCCGCCTTATTTCCACTATGATGAAAGATAAGCGCATACGCCCCGCCGACATGCTCGAACATTTGAAACTAAGCACGGTACAAGTGCTCGACAGCATAGACGACGGGCAAGAAAAAGCAAAGCACGTCATCACCGATATGTTTAATCTTGCCGGACTGAGCGAAGAAGAAAAACGCGTTTTGTACAACCTTGCTTTCGTACCCGTTTCGGGGGTGGAGGCAATGGATTTTTACGATATGTGCAAACTGAAAAGCTACGACGAAATAGACTCGCTCATCAGTAAAAATTGGATTTTGCATAACAACGCTACCGATTACATATCGCTGCACCCCATCGTGCAAGACTTATGTTTGACCAAAATGCCTTTTCAGGACGACGTATCGGGGGATTTCGTTCGTTCGCTTGCGGCCATGTATTTTCCGTCGTCGCGTTTCGGAACGTTTGACCGCAACGTATGGTTGCTGTACGTTACCGAACGCTTGCTGAAATTTATGCCGCGTTCTTCCGCATTGTATGCGGAATGGCTGCCCGAGACCGCAAAAGTATTTCAGCATTTTTCGCGGCACGACAGAGTTATCGGGGTGTTCGGCGAGTATCTTGCTAGCGGTTCGATAAGTCCGAAGCAGCGCTACGGAGCGCATATCGAGATTTGTACTGCGTACAGGTGCAAAGAGGATAGGGAAGGGCTGTATAAACATATGACGGAAGCCGAGCGGATTTTACGCGGAGACGGTTTTACCGAATCGGAAAGGTTGGAACGCACGTCCTGGCTTTCGCCGCTGTTCGGCTGGTATTATTGGATGGATGCCGAATACGACAAAGCACTCGGATATTTTATGAAAAAAGTCGATATCGACACGAATCACTTCCCCGACAACTATTCCGAACTTGCATGGGCGCATTATAACGTCGGGCTTGACCTTGCACATCTCGACAGATTTGACGAAAGTTTTGATTACTTGAATAAAAGCATAGAATTTTGCGAAAAGTGCTCGTTCGCTTTTGCCAAGGCATGTTGCATAAACGCAATGGCTTTTGCCTGTATACGCATGAAAAAATATTCCGAAGCAATCAACTACGCACACTCCGCGCTTGAACTTTTTGCGGGCTCGGTGGGCGAAACGCAGCGCGACGCCGCGCAGTCGTACAGGATGCTTTCTACTGCAAACGCAAAACTCGGCAACCGGGCCGAAGCCGACAAATATGCCAAAAAGACGTATGAGATATTAAATATTTTGGAACTTGATAAAACCATACCACGCTGGGAGTCGATAGGCATATAAGCGAAGTGTTTTATAAACGCCTGTCAATTCCCGAACATGAAATATCCGCCGACACTGACGGCGGGTATTTCGTATTTATATGCTTGATTTTTTTATGATTTTGTGGTAGAGTAAATATACTGAACGGGATAAATTTTCAACATACAAGCGTTATTCCCATGATACTCGGTGAAATCAAACGCTTTTTGCGGGACGGGAATTCCCTGCGCGTTTCCCGTTCCATCCGAGATACCGCGTATAAAATTTTAAAAGTCCGCGAGGCAATCGAAGAACGCGACGAAGAGGCGACTATTCAGAAAATCGCAAACGAAATGCAGGTGCAGGAGCGCGAAGTCGTCTATGCGTTAGACGCGATTTCCGACCCCGTTTCTCTGTACGAACCCGTATACAACAAATCGGGCGATACGCTGCAACTTCTCGACCAACTGTGCGACGAATCGCAGTCGGACGAAATCTGGACGGAGCGCGTCGCACTCAAAGAGGCGATTCACAGACTCACCGAGCGGGAGCGGAAAATTCTCACTCTCCGTTATTACGAAGGAAAGACGCAGACGGAAATTTCCGCAGAAGTCGGGATTTCGCAGGCGCAGGTTTCGCGTCTTGAAAAAACGGCACTAAAACAAATCAAAGCGAGTATTATGTAAAGGAACGGACGGAACACTTCCGTCCGTTTTAATATCGCAAAAATGAAAATTTTTTCACATTTGAAAATTGAACGGCAAACCGTTTGACAATTATTCCCAAAACTGTTAAGATTATCGTTACTGAAAATTGCGTGAGGAAACTTACGCTTTTTTATTCATTTATGGGAGGTGTTTTGTTTGATAAAGACGCTTGCAAAATGTATACGCGAATATAAAACGGCGGCAATTCTCTCTCCGGTATTTGTTTCGCTGGAAGTTATTTGCGAATGCGCCATTCCTTTTATCATTGCTCTGCTCGGCAGAACGTTTGAAGAACAGACAGGCGGCGCCCCGAATCCTTTGTACGGAGACCTCAACAACGTGCTTCTTTGGGGCGGTATTTTAATTGTCATCGCACTTGCATCCCTTGCGTTCGGCGCGCTTTCGGGTATCTTCTGCGCGAAAGCTTCTTCAGGCTATGCGAAAAATATGCGCAAAGACTTATATTACAAGATTCAGGAATTTTCCTTTGCGAATATCGATAAATTTTCCACTCCTTCGCTGGTGACGCGTATGACGACGGACGTGAACAATGTTCAGATGTCGTTTATGATGATTATCCGCGTTGCCGTGCGTTCGCCGATGATGATGATTTTTTCGCTTGTAATGGCGTTCGTCATGGGCGGCAGCCTTGCCTGGATTTTTGTTGCGGTCATTCCGCCCCTCGTGTTAATCCTGTTTCTCATCATCAAAAAAGCGTTGCCGCTTTTTCACCGCGTGTTCAAAAAGTACGATAATCTCAACGAGTCCGTACAGGAGAATATCAAAGGAATTCGCGTCGTCAAGTCCTATGTGCGCGAAGATTACGAAAAAGAAAAATTTTCCCGTTCCGCTGAAGACGTCTGCAAAGACTTCACGCTTGCCGAGCGCATTCTCGCATGGAACCAACCCGTTATGCAGCTCTTTTTCTACGGCGTACTTTCGTCGGTGCTGTTTGTCGGTTCCTATTTCGCATTCAGTACGAGCGGAGAAACAAGTTATGTAGCAGTTTCCCAACTCATTGTTTACGGAATGCAGATTTTAATGTCGCTCATTATGTTCTCCATGGTATTCGCGATTATCGCCATGTCGGTGGAAAGCGCGAATCGTATCTGCGAAATTTTAAGGGAAGAAAGCACGCTGCATAACCCCGAAAACCCTGAATACGAAGTGGCGGACGGCTCCGTTGATTTTGAAAACGTTTCGTTCAAATATTCGGAAAACGCCGAGCGCAACGTTTTGGAAGGAATCAACCTTCATATCCGTTCGGGCGAAACAATCGGCATCATCGGCGGCACGGGTTCGAGTAAAACTTCGCTCGTCAATTTGATTTCGCGCCTCTACGACGTCACCGAGGGCGAAGTCAAGGTGGGCGGTAAAAACGTAAAAGATTATGATTTGGAAGCGCTCCGCAATCAGGTTGCGGTGGTGCTGCAAAAGAACGTGCTTTTTTCGGGAACCATTAAAGAAAATCTGCGCTGGGGCGATGAAAACGCAACGGACGAAGAAATCGAAGAGGCTTGCCGCTTGGCACAGGCGGACGATTTCATTCAAGGGTTTCCCAAAAAGTACGATACTTATATCGAGCAGGGCGGTTCTAACGTATCGGGCGGACAAAAACAGCGTTTGTGCATTGCGCGCGCGCTTTTGAAAAAGCCGAAGATTCTTATTCTCGACGATTCGACTTCGGCGGTCGATACCAAGACGGACGCGCTCATCCGCAAATCGCTCCGCGAGTACATCCCTCAGACGACGAAAATCATTATCGCGCAGCGCATTTCTTCCGTGGAAGACGCCGACCGCATTCTCGTGCTCGACGGCGGTAAAATCGGCGACCTCGGCACCCATAAAGAACTCTTGAAATCCAGTGCGATTTATTCGGAAGTTTACAATTCTCAGACCAAGGGAGGGAATAACGATGAAGAATAATATCGCTGCGCAAAAGAAAGTGAAAACAAAGGGCGTTTTGGGAAGAGCGATTAAATCCGTCTTTCATTTCTATCCCAAAATGATGACGGTTGCGCTCGTCTGCATTATTCTGAATGCGGTCATCAGTTCCATTCCGTCCGTTTTCATGCAGAAAATTTTTGCGATTATCGAGGGTGCGCAAAAGAGCGGACTGCTTTCTCCCGACGGCTGGTCGGTCTTCGGCGGAGAAATCACGAAGTATATGCTTATCCTCATCGGGTTGTACGTTTTCTCGCTTATTCTTGGCGCCGTCAACAAACAGCTCATGGCGATTATTACGCAGGGGTATCTGAAAAAAATGCGCGAACTCATGTTCAACGGAATGCAGGATTTGCCTATCCGATATTTCGATACGCATAACCACGGCGATATCATGAGTTATTACACCAACGATATCGACGCGCTCCGTCAGATGATTTCGCAGTCGTTGCCCGAACTTCTCACTTCTTCCGTCATGGTCATTACGCTGCTTTGCATCATGCTTTGGTACAGCGTCTATCTTACGCTCGTGGTGCTTGCGGCAATCGTCGTAATCGTTCTCATTACCAAAGTGATTGGCGGCGGCGCGGGCAAATACTTTGTCGGTCAGCAGAAAGAGGTTGCAAGAACGGAAGGCTTCATCGAAGAGATGATGAACGGGCAGAAAGTTGTAAAAGTGTTCTGCCACGAGGAAGAGGCGAAAGCCGATTTCGATAAAGTGAACGAAAGCCTTTACGGGCAATCGGTACGCGCGAACGGATACGCAAACATGCTCATGCCTATTTTAGGCAACTTCGGGCATTTGCTCTACGTGCTCGTTGCAGTACTCGGCGGCGTGTTCTTCATCAACGAAGTTTCCAACGTGTCTATCGGAATGCTCTCCGACGCCGCGCTCTCCGTATTCAGCGGCGCGCTCGTCTTCTCCTTCCTGCAAATGGCGCGGCAGTTCTCCAACAATATCAATCAGGTTTCCAACCAACTTAACTCGGTTGTCATGGGTCTTGCGGGCGCAGGCAGATGTTTTGCGCTCATCGACGAAAAGCCCGAAGCGGACGACGGCTACGTCACTCTCGTTAATGCAAAAGAGGTGGACGGCGAACTCACGGAATGCGCGGAGCATACGGGAATGTGGGCGTGGAAACACCCTCACCAGGCGGACGGCACGGTCAGTTATACCAAGTTAGAAGGCGACGTCGTGATGGAGGAAGTCGACTTCGGCTACACGGAAGAAAAAATCGTGCTCCACGACATCAGCCTGTATGCGCGTCCCGGACAGAAGGTGGCGTTCGTCGGCGCGACGGGCGCGGGCAAGACGACGATTACCAACCTGCTCACGCGTTTCTACGACATTGCGGACGGTAAAATCCGCTACGACGGAATTAACCTCAATAAAATCAGAAAGTCTGATTTGCGCCGCTCGCTCGGCATGGTATTGCAGGATACCAACCTGTTTACGGGCACGGTGATGGATAATATCCGTTACGGACTTTTGGAAGCGACGGACGAAGAGTGTATTGCGGCGGCAAAACTTGCAGGCGCGGACGACTTCATTACGCGGCTGCCCGAAGGGTATCAGACCATGCTCTATCAGAACGGCGCGAACCTTTCGCAGGGACAGCGGCAGTTAATCTCCATTGCGCGCGCCGCGGTTGCAGACCCGCCCGTCATGATTCTGGACGAGGCGACGAGTTCTATCGATACCCGCACCGAAGCGATTGTGCAGCGCGGCATGGATAACCTCATGAAAGGCAGAACGGTATTCGTTATCGCGCACCGTCTTTCCACCGTGAAAAATTCCGACGTCATTATGGTGCTCGACCACGGGCGCATTATCGAGCGCGGTTCGCACGAGCAGCTGATTGCCGAAAAAGGGCAGTATTACAGACTGTATACGGGCGCGTTCGAGTTGGAATAAAAAATTTTTTGAAAACGCTTGCAATTTTTTGCGGGGTGTGCTACAATACAGTTGCTTAATCGATGAAAAGAGATTGAGAGCGGGTTTCCGCTCTCAATTCTTTATATAAGGGCTTTCACAGGGGGGAATATGAAAACAAAACCGATTGCGGAAACGGTTGAATTTCTCCGTCCGTTTGCGGAGGAAGTCGGCGTGGAACTTGTCGACGCTCAGTGGGATATGCGTACCAAATCTCTCACGCTGTATATCGACGTGGAGGGCGGAGTAGACCTCAATCTCTGCGAAAAATTTCACCGCAGGATAGACGAACCGCTCGACGGGTTCGACCCCACGTTCGGCGAAGGTTATACGCTCAACTGTTCGTCGTTAGGGTTAGACCGCCCGTTCAGAACGGCGCGCGATTTTGAAAAAAATCTCGGAAACAAAATCGAACTGCATTTCTATGCGCCTTACGAGGGCAGGAAACTTTACGAGGGTGTGCTTACCGCTTTCGACGAAGAAACGGTAACCGTTCGGACGGAAAAGGGCGAAATGAAAGTTCCGAGAGAGAAGACCTCGAAAATTTGTCTTTGTATCGAAATATAAAATTTGTAAGATAAAGTTTGTGAAAACTGAAAGGAGTATATTATGGTAAACAAAGATTTCTTTGCGGCTCTTGCCGATTTGGAGCACGAAAAAGGCATCAGCGAAGCGGCGTTCATCGAGGCGCTTTCGGGCGCGCTTGCGTCTGCGTACAAGAAAATGTATTTCGGCGACGCAGGCAACGTGGAAGTTCGGCTCAATCCCGAAAAGTGCACCATTCGCTTCTATCTCACGCAGACGGTGGTAGAGGGCGACGAACCGCAGGACGGCGAAATAACGCTGGAAGAAGCGCGCCTGAAAAAGAAGAGCGCAAAGCCCGGAGACGTGCTTTCGGAAGAGTTTGTTCCGAAAGATTTTTCGCGGATTGCCGCACAAACCGCAAAACAGGTGATTTTACAGAAAATACACGAAACCGAGCGCGACAACACACTCACCGAGTTTTCCGACAAAGAGGGAGAACTGATGAGCGGTCTGGTGCGTAAAGTCGATATGAAAAACGTGAGCATTGAACTCGGCAAGGGTACGATTGAAGGTTTGATGCTCCCGCAGGACCAGGTTCCCGGCGAACGCTACGAAGTAGGCGATAAGATTAAAGTTTACGTCAAACGCGTGAGAAACGGCGGCAGAAACGCGCAGGTGCTCGTATCCCGCGCCGCGCCCGGGCTTGTAAAGCGTTTGTTCGAGGAAGAAGTGCCCGAAATCAAACAGGGCGTTGTGCTTATCAAATCGGTTGCGCGCGAACCAGGACACAGAACCAAAATCGCAATTGCTACCGAAGACGCGAGAGTGGACGCTATCGGCGCGTGCGTCGGCAATAAGGGCGCGAGAGTCAACGCGGTCGTTACCGAACTCGGCGGCGAAAAAATCGACATTATTCCGTGGAGCGAAAATCCGCTCGAATTTATCGCAAAGGCGCTTTCGCCCGCAACGGTCGTTTCGGTGACGCAAATCGACGAAAAGGCTGCCGTAGCGGTTGTGCCCGACGATAAACTTTCGCTTGCCATCGGCAGAGACGGACAGAACGCCCGCCTTGCGGCTAGACTGACGGGTTGGAAAATCGACGTCAAGAGCGAATCCGCCGCGGAGAAGTTGAACCTCGAAGCGAACGCCGCGGAGGAAACCGCAGCCGAAACAGAGGCGGGAGAAGTCTCTTCGGAGGAATAAATGCAACAGCCTAAAAAAATTCCCATGCGCACCTGTATCGGCTGCCGCGAGGAAAAGCCGAAGAAAGAGATGCTTCGCATCGTAAAGAATGCGGCAGGGGAAATTCACCTTGATTTTTCAGGGAAAACGGCAGGGCGCGGCGCGTACGTTTGCAATTCGGAATCGTGCGTGAAACGCGTTTGCAAATACAAACTTCTGCATAAAACTTTTTCGCAGGAAGTGAGCGAAGAGGTTTACAAGGCAATCGAGGAGGAATTCCTTGGACGCGGATAAACTAAAAACGTATCTCGGGTTTGCGCGGCGTGCGGGGAAACTCACGCTGGGCGTAAACGCCGTAAGTACGCTGCGGGGCGGAGTCTATTTGCTTGTGGCAGATTCTTCCGCTTCGGAGAATACCGTAAAAGAAATCGAAAAATTATCGCGGAAACTTTCGGCTCCGCTGATTTGGACGGAACAGTTAGAATTTCTTGTCGGCAAAGAGAGCTGTAAACTCGCCGCTTTGAAAGAGCAGAATCTGGCGGAAGCGATTCTCGCCGTGCAGAGAGATTAAATTTCGGAGGAAATATGGCTTACGAAAATATCGAAAAATTAAGCGCCCTTCTTACGGACGGCGAAACCGCAGCGTTGAAAAAAGCGGTTGCGGCGAGCGAAAAACGGCTCGGCGAACTCATGAAAAAACTTTCGGAGTTTGAAGCCGCCGCCGCGCAGGCGCGTGCGGAAGAGGAAGAACGCGCAAGAGAAGAAGCGCGTCTGAAAGAAGAGGCGATAAAAGCTGCCGCGGATGCCGAGAAAGCGGAAAAGAAAGCGCAGGAGGAGAAGGCGGAACAGGAAAAGGCGAAAGAACAAGCCGCCGCCGAATCCCAAAAAGCGCCGTCTGCAAAACCGCAGACCGCGTCTGCGCGTCCTCCCAAAACCGCGCAGGGCGAATACCGTCCTGCGGCAGGGGCTGCTTCCCGTCCTACGTTCCGTCCCGACCGCGCACAGGGTTCACAAGGCGCGCGTCCTACCTATACGGGCGCAGGCGCAAGAGTAGGGCAAGGCGCTAAACCGCCTTTCGGCGCACGTCCGCAAGGGCTTGGAGCGCGTCCTGCAACCGCAAGACCCGCCGCAGGGAAACGCCCGCTTCCGCCGCCTCCGCCCCCTCCCGCACAGCGGCGCGATACGCCCAAGAAATTTGAAAAGACGTATGTGGAACGCCGTCCCGTTAATAAGCGTGCGCTCATCCGTCAGCAGGGCGCAAGTATCGGCGATTTCGACGAGGAAAAGAGCGGTTACCGCAAGGCGCGCTTCGGCAAGAAGGGCGCGAGAAAGGAAACGCAGACCATAAAAATCGACCACGCGGTCGTCACGACGCAGGACATTCCCATTAAAGTGCTTTCCGAAAAACTCGGTATTTCCGCGGTGGAAATTACCAAGCGTTTGTTCAAAGAAGGCATTATGAAAACGGTAAACGAATCGGTGGATTACGACAACGCGGCGTTTATCGCGCTCGAACTGGGTATCGACCTCGAATATAAACCCGAAAAGACGGCGGAAGAAGCGCTTTTCGAGGAGCACGGCGGCGACGAGGCGGAAAACCTCATCACGCGCGCGCCCGTCGTTACCGTGATGGGGCACGTCGACCACGGCAAAACTTCTTTGCTCGACTATATCCGTCGCACCAACGTGACGGCAGGCGAAGCGGGCGGCATTACGCAGAGCATCGGCGCGTATACCGTTTCGCTTTCGGACGGCAAAGAGATTACGTTCATCGATACGCCCGGTCACGCGGCGTTCACGGCAATGCGTGCGCGCGGCGCGAAAGTCACCGATATCGTAGTGCTCGTAGTTGCCGCGGACGACGGCATTATGCCGCAGACGGTGGAAGCTATCGACCACGCGAAGGCGGCGAACGTGCCCGTCATCGTTGCCATGAATAAAATGGATAAACCGCACGTCAACCCCGACAGAGTGAAACAGGGGCTCATGGAACACAACCTCGTGCCCGAAGAGTGGGGCGGCGACGTCATCGTCGTGCCCGTATCCGCAAAGACGGGCGAGGGGGTAGAGCAACTGCTTGAAAACATCTGGCTGGTTGCGGAAATGCAGGAACTCAAAGCCAACCCCGAACGCAAGGCGAAGGGCGTCGTCATCGAAGCGAAACTCGATAAGGGCAAGGGTCCCGTTGCAAGCGTGCTCGTGCAGAACGGAACGCTCCGCACGGGGGATTACCTCATTTCGGGTATGATGACGGGTAAAGTGCGCGCCATGATTGACGACAAGGGCAAGACCGTGAAAGAGGCGGGTCCCTCTACGGCGGTTTCCGTGCTCGGTTTGGAGGACGTGCCCAACGCGGGCGACGCTATTTTCGCCGTAGAACAGAACCTCATGAAGAAGGTACAGGAAGAGCGCAAGACGCACGAGCGCGAATCCATGATTAAAGAAACGCAGAAAGTGACGCTCGACGACGTGTTCAAACAGGTTGCCGAAGGAAATATCAAAGACCTCAACGTTATCGTCAAGGGCGACGTTCAGGGTTCTGTGGAAGCTGTGAGAAGTTCGCTCGTGAAAATTTCCAACGAGGAAGTGCGCGTGAAAGTCATTCACGCAGGCGCGGGCGCCATCAACGAGAGCGATATTATGCTCGCCGATTCCGCAAACGCCATCGTCATCGGCTTCAACGTTCGTCCCGACGCGAAGGCAAAGACGCTTGCCGAGCGCAGCAAAGTGGACGTACGCTCCTACCGCATTATCTACGAACTTTTAGACGATATGGAAGCCGCGCTCAAAGGAATGCTCGCGCCCAAATATCATGAAATTTATATGGGCAAAGCCGAAGTGCGCCAAACCTTCAACATTACGGGCGTAGGCGTGGTTGCGGGCTGTCTTGTAACCGAAGGCAAACTTGTGCGCGGCGGAAAACTCCGCATTTACCGCGACGACGTGATGATTGTCGAAGGCAACGTCAAACAACTCAAACACTATAAAGACGACGCAAAGGAAATTGCAGCAGGTCTTGAATGCGGCTGTGCGATTGAAAACTTCAACGAAATCAAAATCGGCGATTTCATCGAGTGCTATCTCATTGAGGAGTTGAAACAGGCATGAACCGCACCGAACGACTGGACAGCGAATACAGAAAAGAAATTTCCGCCATTCTTTCGGGCGCGCTCAAAAACAAGGAACCCAACTTGAAAGGGCTTGTCAGCGTAACTGAAGCGGACGTCGCGCCCGACTTAAAAACGGCGAAAATTTACGTCAGCGTCTATGCGGTTACTCCCGATGAAAAACAGCAGACGCTTGCTGTCATTCGGGAGAACGCAGGGTTTATCCGCCGCGAACTTTCCTCTGTGATGCGCACGCGCACCGTGCCTGCGCTCACCTTTTTCGAGGATAAGAGCATGGAATACGGCGCAAAGATGGACGATATTTTCGCAAAACTGCACAAGGACGGAAACGAATGAACACCATTCCCGAAATTGCAGGGGTACTCAAAAAAGTAAAAAACGCGGTGATTTTCACGCACGTCCGCCCCGACGGCGATACTATCGGCAGCGGCATGGCGCTTTGCCGCGCGCTCGAACTTCTGGGAAAAAAAGCGCAGGTCGTTAACGAGGGCGAAATTCCCGATAAGTTTTCCTTTCTCGAAGGGATAGGAAAAATCGGGCGCGTGCCTTCGGAAAATGCGGACTGCTATATCTGTGTAGATACGAGCGACGAGGCGCGGCTCGGGGAATTACAGCAAACTTTTCTACGTGCTGCAGGAAAGGGAAAACTGACGGTGAATATCGACCACCACGTTTCCAACACCCGTTTTTGCAAGTACAATTTTGTGCGCGAACGCGCGAGCAACTGCGAAAATATCGCGGAACTGATTACGGCGCTCGGCGTGGCGCCCGATAAAACGGTTGCGGAATATCTCTTGACGGGTATGGTAACCGATTCGGGCGGGTTTTCTCACTCGGACGTAAACGGCGATACGTTCCGCGCTGCGGCGTATTGCGCGGACGCAGGCGCGGACGTCAACCGTATCACTTACGAAATTTTTAAAAAACAGAGCAAGGCGCGCGCGTCGCTCTATCTCCAGGTGCTTTCAAAACTGCGTTTTTATGCGGACGATAAACTTGCGATTTCGCTCGTTGAAAAGGAAGCGCTCGAAAAATACGGGCTCAAACAGGACGCAACGGAGGGTATCGTCGATTTCGCGCTCACTATCGATACGGTGGAAGTCAGCGTCTGCCTCATGGAAGTGAAGGCGGAGCAGTATAAAGTATCTTTCCGTTCCAAAGGGAAAGTCAACGTGAACGAAATTGCGCGGACGTTCGGCGGCGGCGGACACATTCTTGCTTCGGGCTGTATGCTGTTCGGAAGCATTGAAGAAATTTACGACCGACTGACGTTTACGGTTTCGCAACTCGGGAATTTATGACGGGATTTATCAATATTTACAAGGAAGAGGGAGTTTCGTCGGCGTTCGTGACGAATCGGGTGAAGTGGCTTTGCCGCACGCCTGCAGGTCACATGGGAACGCTCGACCCGCTTGCCGAGGGAGTGCTTCCCGTCGGCGTGGGGAATGCGACTCGCCTCTTCGATTATTTTTCGGGAAAAACCAAAGGATACACGGCGCGTTTTCGCTTCGGCGTTACCACTCCCACGCTCGACAGGGAGGGGGAACAGGTGTTCGGCGGCAGAGTGCCGAACGCGGAGGAGATTGCGGCGGCGCTGCCTGAGTTGACGGGCGAAATCGAACAGATACCTCCCAAATACAGTGCGAAAAGCGTGAACGGCAAGCGCGGCTACGAACTCGCGCGTGCGGGCGCGGAGTTTGAGCTTGCGCCCAAAAGAGTGCGCGTCGATGATTTTCGCTTGCTCGAACAAACGGGCACGGACGAATACTCGTTTGAAATTACCTGCGGCGGCGGAACGTATATCCGTGCCTTGGCACGGGATTTGGCTAAATTGCTCGGTACGAACGCATATATGTCCGCACTCATAAGAAACCGCAGCGGCGTGTTCGACGAACAAACGGCGGTGCGGCTCGATAAACTCACGCGTGAAAACGTGGAAGAATTTTTGATTCCCACCGAAAGCGTATTACCCTATCCTGTATTCGGGGCGGCGGACGCGCGTATTTTCAACGGCGTGAGCGTGCCTTGCGATAACGCGGACGGACTCTATAAACTGTACCGTGAAGGCGTGTTTTACGGTTTGGCACGCGTGCAAAACGGCATTGCGCGCGCGGAGAAAAAATTATGTTAAAGGTATTGCACGACGGAGAAAATTATAAAGAACCCTGTGCGCTTCTCTTGGGCGGTTTCGACGGGTTCCATATCGGGCATGAAACGTTGCTAGCAAAAGCGAAAGAGACGGGGTTGCCCGTAGGGCTTACGACCATTTCGGGTGGAAAGTTCGGCGGCGACGTATTCACGTTTGCGGAGCGCGAGTTTATTTTTGCGCGCGAAGGGTTTTCGTTTGTGCATGAAATTGAATTTTCCGAATCGTTGAAGAATACCTCCGCGGACGATTTTCTGCGCGGGTTGTTTGAAAAAATCAACGTGAAAGCGGTGTTTTGCGGCGAAGATTTCCGTTTCGGCAAAGACGCGCTCGGCACCATAGAACTGCTGAAACAATCCGCGCCCTGCCCTGTGACCGCATTGCCATTGAAGACGGACGGCGGCGAAAAGATTGCGACTTCCACGGTGAAGAAATGTTTACTCGGCGGCGACTTAAAGAACGCCAACCGTATCTTGTCGGGCGGCTTTTTTTTGCAGGGAAGGGTAGAAAGGGGGCGCGGCGTCGGCCATACATACGGTTTTCCTACGCTCAATCTTACCTATCCGAACACCAAATTTCCGTTGAAAGAAGGTGTATACGGCGGATTTGCCGAAACGGGCGCAGGGCGGTTTCCTGCGATTATCAACTTCGGTGCACGCCCCACGTTCGGCGTGGAAGAAAAAAAGACGGAAGCGTATCTGAAAGGATTTTCGGGCGATTTGTACGGTACGGAAATCAGAATTTATCCGACGGAATTTCTGCGCCCCGTGCAGAAGTTTTCTTCCGAAACGGAACTCAAAAATCAGTTAAAAAAGGACATTGAAAAGGTATGATAAAATTCGGACCGAGCGGAAACAGCGAAAGTTTTTATGCGGCGGGTTACGAACACTCCGAAGATTCGGCGGCGTTCGTCAAAGAGCACGGACTCGACTGCTTTGAATATTCCTTCGGGCGAGGCGTGCGTATGACGGAAAGCAAGGCGCGCTCTATCGGCGCGGCGTTTGAGCGGGCGGGCGTGGAAATTTCCGTGCACGCGCCTTACTTTATCAATTTCGGCAACCCCGACGACGAGATGGCGGCAAAGTCTTACGGCTACGTTCTGGACAGCGCAAAAGCGTTAAAATTATTGGGCGGGAAACGCCTCGTCTTTCACCCTGCCGCGCAGGGCAAAGAGGGGCGCGAAACCGTCGTCATGCGTACCGAAGAACGGTTGAACATTCTGCGCGATTATATCTATTTGAACGGCTTGCAGGATTTGATGTTCTGCCCCGAAACGATGGGCAAACTCGCGCAAATCGGCACGGTCGAGGAGATTACGCGCTTTTGCAAAGTGGACAATATCTATACGCCTTGCGTGGATTTCGGTCACGTCAATTCGCGCGAGCAGGGGAGTCTGAAAACGGCGGACGACTATAAGCGTCTCATCGGGTATATGATTGACCGCCTCGGCTTCGAGCGCATGAAACACTTTCACGTACATTTTTCAAAAATCATGTACGGCGCACGGGGGGAGATAAAACACCTTACGTTTGAAGATACCGTGTACGGCCCCGAATTCGAGCCGCTTGCGGAAGTGCTCCTCGAATGGAAGTTGGAGCCGTATATCGTGAGCGAGTCGGCAGGCACGCAAATCGAGGATGCCGCCTACATGAAACGCGTTTACGAACAGGCGAGGGGATAATTTAATCAAGATAAGAAAACCGACGCGCCGCCTTTATTCAGGCGGCGCGTCGGTTTATATTTATATTTCACCGAAAAATTCTTCATAACTGATATCGAATAATTTTACGATTGCTTTGATTGTTGCAATATTCGGTTCGGTATTTCCGTGCTCCCAATCGGAAACGGTACGTGCCGAAAACCCTAGTTTTTCTCCCCCATAAAGTAACCAACCATAACAAACGTAAAAACAACCACAAAAACAACCGCGGCGTTGCGGAAGAAATTAAAGCGACGGTCAAAAATATGATTGCCGAAAGCAAAAGTGCGGCGAAACAAACGCAAAGCCGAACGTAATGGGCGGCAGATGAACTATTGTAATATTTTTAGCGCATTTGAATTGAATGACGGGCGCGGCGTTTTTTAAGAAATGCCGCGCTGTTTACATTTGATTATAATTTTTCAAAAAACCTTGACTTGACTCTATACTTTTGGTATAATATGGACAACCTATGGATAAATTGCGCAAAATATATGCGGAATGCGGCGCGGACGCGCTGTTTCTCGAACAGGATTTTATCCGCCGCTATCTGACAGGTTTTTATTCGACAGACGGCTATGCGGTTCTTACGCGAGAGGGTTTATCGCTCGTTGTCGATTCGCGCTACTACGAGGCGGCGGAAAAAGCGTTGAAAGGTTCTGCCGTGCGCTTGCATGAAGGGTTGTATCAACAGGCAGAGGCGCTGCTTGACGGCGCAAAAACGGTGGGCGTGCCTTATCCGTTTGTATACTTATCCCGCGCGGAAACGCTCAAAAAAAGCGGATTTACGCTGGTGGACTGTATGCCTGCGCTTAAAACCGCTATGGAAGTGAAAACTTCCGAAGAACTTGCGTTCATTCAGAAAGCGTGCGAAATTGCGGAAGACGCTTTTCTTGCGCTTCTTCCCGAACTGAAAGAGGGAATGAGGGAAACGGAGGTCGCGGCGCTTCTCGAATATAAAATGCGTTCGTTCGGCGCAAGCGGCGTTTCGTTTGAAACGATTGTCGCGTTCGGCGCAAACGGCAGCGTGCCGCACCATGAAACGGGCAATACGAAACTCAAATTCGGAGACGCGGTGCTTATCGACTTCGGCTGTAAATACGGCGGCTATTGTTCGGACTGCACGCGCACCTTCCTCTTCGGCGACGATAAAAAACACGAAGAGTTCAAGAAAATTTACGCGGAAGTACTGACCGCGCACGAACTTGTGAAAGAACGGACGCACGCAGGAATGACGGGGCGCGAAGCGGACGAAATCGCGCGCGGATACCTGCGTGAAAAAGGTTTGGATAAGTATTTTACGCATTCGCTGGGGCACGGTGTGGGACTGCAAATTCACGAATATCCCGTACTTGCGCCGCGCAGCGAAGAAGTTTTGTCGGACGGAATGGTGTTTTCCGACGAACCGGGCGTATATCTCGCGGGAGAAACGGGAATCCGTATTGAGGATACCGTATCTCTCACGAACGAAAAAGTTCAATCGTTTATGAAAAAAACAGAGAGAAATCTCTTGATATTGTAATTTTTTAAGGAGAACTTATATTATGGCACAAATTATGGCAGGCGATATCAGAAAGGGCACGACGTTTGAATATAAGAGCGGCGTTTACACGGTCACCGAGTTCCAGCACGTAAAACCGGGCAAGGGCGCGGCGTTCGTTCGTACCACGCTCAAAAACGTAGTTACGGGACAGGTTCTTTCCGACGAAACGTTTAACCCTACGACTAAACTCGAAACGGCGCAGGTAGAAACCAAGAAAATGACCTACTCCTACACCGACGGCGAATTCTACTATTTCATGGACGAAGAGTTCAATCTTACGCCCCTCAACCACAGCCAGGTGGAGGACGCGCTCCGCTATATCCGCGAAAACGATACCGTAACCGTGAAATTCCTCTATGATAACGCTTTCTCCGTAGAGCCTGAAAATTTCGTGGAACTCAAAGTTGTGGAAGCGGAACCGGGCGTCAAGGGCAACACGGCTACCAACGTTACCAAGGCGGCGAAAGTGGAAACGGGCGCAACTTTCCAAGTGCCGATGTTCGTCAACGAGGGCGATACCATCCGTATCGATACCCGTACGGGCGAATATATGAGCAGAGTTTAAGTCTGTAAAAATTGTTTCTCGCACAGCCCGTTTCCGCATTTCGGACGCGGGCTGAAAGTTTATCTTGACAGTTTGAGATTGACAAAAAAAGTCTGGCTAAAAGTTTAATTCGGCAGTTTATGTTTGCGAAAAAGAGTGATTTATGAAGGTTACCTATCTCGGAACGGGGGCGGCGGAGGGTATTCCCGCACTGTTCTGTAATTGCGAATACTGTAAAGGCGTGAGAAAACGCGGGGGAGCAGAAGTCCGTTCCCGTTCACAGGTGCTTGTGGACGGCGAACTTTCCGTTGATTTTCCGCCCGACGCTTTTTATCACAACGGCGTTTTGGGCGCCGACCTTTCCGCTGTCAGATATTTGCTGGTAACCCATTCGCACATGGACCATTTCTACGCGCACGACTTTATTCTGCGCGGCTACAAGTATGCGTTTCACATGACTTCACCTACGCTCGACATTTATGCGAATGCCGAAGCGGCGGAGATTTTTTCCAAATGCACCCGCAGGGAACTTCGGGAAAGCGTAGCGCAAACCATTTCCGTTCATATTCTGCGCGCGTTTGAAAAGACACAGTTCGGCGGTTATACCGTATATCCTCTGAAAGCGCGCCATTCTTCCCAAGAGCCGTTTGTATTCCTCATAGAAAAAGACGGCAAGCGTATTCTGCACCTCACCGATACGGGGCTGTTGCCCGAAGAAGATTATGAGTTTTTATCGGCGCTCGGCGGTGCGCCGCTCGATTTGATTACGTTCGACTGTACATTCCTTTGGAATGCGGCGCAGGAAAACGCGCGGCACATGGGGCTTAGAGAAAATGCGGTTGTGCTCAATCGGTTGGAGGAGATTGGGCTTGCGGATAAGCGTACCGTAAAAGTGATTACGCATTTTTCGCACAATAGCGAACCGTCAAAGAAAAATATCCGCCGTGCCTGCAAAGAGTACGGCTATCTTGCCGCACATGACGGCATGAGTTTGGAGTTATAATGAGAACGCTGTATGTAAGCGATTTAGACGGTACATTATTGCACCCCGACGAGCGAGTGAGCGAATACACGGTTTCTGTTTTGAACCGTCTTGCCGCGCGCGGGGTGCTTTTTTCTTACGCGACGGCGCGTTCGTTTGCAACCGCAAGCGAAATTATGAAACGTTGCAAAATTACGCTTCCCGTCATTGTGCATAACGGTACTTTCCTTGCGGACGGTACAAACGGAAAAACTCTTCTCTTTCACGGATTTACAAAAGCCGAGAGCGCGGAAATTTATCAAACGTTCCGCGGTGCGGGGTTGTATCCGCTTGTTTACTCGCTCATCGAGGAGCGCAACCGTTTCAGTTTTCTTTCCGATAAAGGCAGCCGCGCACAGAGGGAATTTTTGAAAACGCGCGTCGGCGTATTCGACGTATCCCGCCGCGCACGGGAGATTTCCGACGAAGCGAGCGCACTGGACGGCGAAGTCTTTTATTTTACCTGTATCGACGAAGAGCAAGCGCTGAATCGTATTTATGACAGTCTGAAAGAGAAGTACCGCTGTTTTTATCTGCGCGATATTTATTCGGGGGAATATTGGCTCGAAGTGCTGCCGAAAAGAGCGGGCAAAGCCGCCGCCGCAATCAAACTCAAAGAAATGCTCGGTTGCGACAAACTCGTTTGTTTCGGCGACGACGTGAACGATATTGCACTGTTTGCGGCGGCGGACGAATGTTACGCCGTTGGAAATGCGGCGGACGCATTGAAAGAGAAGGCGACTGCGGTCATCGGCAGGAATACCGAGGACAGCGTTGCGCATTGGCTGGAACACAATCTTCTCGGCGATAGTTCATTTCATAAAAAAAGCGAAAGCGTGTGAATACGGTTTACATTTTTTTGAAAAATGTGTAAAATAAGATTGTCCTGAACGGACATGAAACAGAGCGGAACCGCTTAAAACAGGAGCTCCGCTTCGGGGGAATTTATGGGATTATTTGCCCGAATTAAATCGGCATTCTCAAATAAAAAACAACTCACGCTCGGGCTTGCGCTCGGCAGCGGCGGCGCAAAGGGACTTGCTCACCTCGGCGCGTTAAAAGCGTTCGAGGAGGAGGGGATTTCCTTTCAGATTGTTACGGGTACGTCAATCGGCGCGATTGTCGGCGCACTGTATGCAAAGGGTTATACCGCGCAGGATATGTTCGGCATCATCGAAAGTCTGAACCGCAAAGAATTTTCGTCAAATCTGCACCCGTTTGCCGACCTCGCGTTTGCAGAAGAATTTTTATCGCATTATCTGGAAGGGGAAATTTCCTCTCTTCCCAAACCGTTTGCCGCTTGGGCGACGGACGGTTCAACCAACGAGGGCGTGCTTTTGAATGCGGGCAACACCGCGCGCGCACTCACGGCATCCGCGGCAATACCGCCCTTTTTCAGAGCAGTGGAATGGGAAGGGAGACGCTTATACGACGGCGCGTATACCAACGCCATTCCCGCCGACGTCTGTAAGAGTATGGGCGCGGATGTTGTGATTGCCGTAGACCTTTCCGCATACGTTCGCCCCGACGAAGAAAAGGGAAAACTCAGCCGCCTTGTGGGTTCGGCTATTAACGCGTTCGTGCCCGTCAAAACGCTCGACAATGCCAAATCGCGCGGTTATGACGCGGCGGACGTCATGCTGAAACCTTATCTCTACGATTACCGCGCGACGGACGTATCGCCTGCCGCAATGGACGCCATGATGGAAATCGGTTACAACGAAGCCAAGGCGAAGATGCAGGAAATCAAAGAAACAATCAAAAATTTTCAGAGAAAGAAGCGTTGAAAACGTCGTCGCTCAAAAAGATAGTTTATATTACCGTTTGCGCGGGCATGGTGATTCTTCTGGCGCTGCTCGAATACTTCTTACCGCTAAAAACGCTATTGCCCGCCCGAAAAATTCCTCCGCTCGGCGAAGGGGAAATCCGCGTACATTTTTTAGACGCCGACGAGGGCGACTGCACCGTTTTCGAGTATGCGGACGGCGTGATGATTGTCGATTCCGGCGACGGCGCGTTTATTACGGAAAACAGACTTGTCCGTTATCTCAAAGGCTTGCGTGCAAATTCCTATACCATGATTGCAACGCACGCAGATTCAGACCACTACGGCGGTTTTGCTCAGTTCATACAAACATTCGGTGCAGACAGCGTGTATCTGCCGCTTATCCCCTCGGAATCAGGTGCGTACAAACGGTTTCTTTCTGCGGTGAAAGACAGCGGTTGCGCTGTGAATACGCTGAAACGCTATTCGGTCATCGACAGATTTTCTGGCGCTTATGCGGTTTGTATTTCTCCCGATTCGTCGGAATTTACGGATACGAACGAGAGTTCCACCGTTCTGTTTGTAAATTGCGGCGGCGTAAATTTTTTGCTCGGCGGAGATATTTCCGCAAAGCGGGAAGAAAAACTTTTGAGCGAGTATGCGCTCATGGAAGGAATGTTCGACAGCGGCAGTTACCGCGTTCGGCTCGAAGAAACGCACGTTCTGAAAGTTTCTCATCACGGCTCCGCATATTCTTCGTCTGAGGAATGGCTAAAACTTCTCAAACCGAGTACCGCCGTCATCAGTTGCGGCAGGGGCAATTCTTATGCTCATCCTGCGGGCGGTACGGTTGCACGGCTTGCGGAGTGCGGTGCAGACGTTTACCGCACGGACGAACTCGGAACAATCGTTATTTCAATCAAGAACGGAAATTATACAGTTTTGGAGTAAACCTATGAAAATTACCACTGCCGGCGAATCGCACGGAAAAGCGCTGATTGCAATCATTGAGGGGCTTCCTGCGGGGCTCACGCTTGATTTAGAAGAAATCAATTCATATCTTGCGCTCCGTCAAAGCGGCTACGGCAGAGGCGGACGGCAAAAAATCGAAACGGACAAAGCGGAAATTCTTTCGGGCGTGCGGAATAAAGTTACGCTCGGCAGTCCCGTCACGCTCGCCGTTTATAACCGCGACTATGAAAACTGGGCGGAGTGTATGGCGCCCGAGGGGTGCGATACTTCCCTTCGCCGTCTGACAAAAGTGCGCCCGGGGCACGCGGATTTGACGGGTATCAAAAAATTCAACGTGCAGGACGCGCGTAATATTTTAGAACGCGCCTCCGCGCGCGAAACGGCGGTGCGGACGGCGGCGGGCGCGGTGTGCCGTCAGTTTTTGAAAGCGCTCGGCGTGGAAATTACGGGCTACGTCCGCTCCGTACTGACGGTGAAAGACGAACGGGAATATTCGTTTGAAGAAATCGCAAACAAACGCTTGCCCGAACTCTTTATGTTAGACAAGCACAAGCAGGAGGAAGCGGTTGCGCTCATCGACCGTTTGAAAGCGGAGGGCGATACCTGCGGCGGCGTTGCGGAAGTGCGCGTAAAAGGCTTGAAAAGCGGGTTCGGCAGTTGTATGACGTACGCCCAAAAACTCGACGCGCGGCTTTGCGGCGCGCTCATGAGCGTACAGGCGGTAAAGGGCGTGGAAGTGGGAATCGGCTTTCAGGCGGCAGAGAGGCGCGGCAGTGAAGTGCACGATGAAATTTTTGCCGCTGAGGGTGAGTACATTCGCAAAACCAACCGCGCAGGCGGCATCGAAGGCGGCATGAGCAACGGGGAAGAAATTGTACTCCGTGCGGCAATGAAGCCCATTCCGACTCTCATGAAAGGGCTGAATACGGTGGACGTTGAAACGGGAAAAGCCGCGCGTGCGGCGGCGGAACGCAGCGACGTGACGGCGATTCTCGCTTTGGAAGTTATTCTTGAAAGCGTTGTTGCAAGCGAACTTGCGGCGGTTGTCTGCGAGCGTTTGGGCGGCGACAATGTGAGCGAAATTTCCGAGCGTTACGGGAGGCTTCCCTCATGAAAACGTTTTGCATTCAAACGGAACTGCGCCCTGAAAAGAGCGAAATTTTCTGCGGACGGGGCGTGTTTGAAAGCGCGGAAATTTCCGCGGCGTTTGTGTTTACCGATACCAACATGCTTTCGCTTTACGAAAAGAAAATCAAAAAAAAGTTTCCGAAAAAGCCGATTTTTGCTATGGACGCGGGCGAAGAACACAAGACGCCAGAAACGCTGTTTGCGCTTCTTCGTGAAATGGCAAAAGCGGGGCTCCACCGTAAGGATACGCTCGTATGTATCGGCGGCGGCGTCGTCGGGGATATCGGCGGTCTTGCCAGCGCGCTCTATATGCGCGGTATCGACTGTGTTCAAATTCCGACGACTTTGCTCGCGCAGGTCGATTCTTCGGTCGGCGGAAAGACAGCCGTCGACTTCGGGGGAATTAAAAATCTGGTGGGGGCGTTCAAAATGCCCTCGCGCGTGTTTGTCGATAGTGAGTTTTTGGGAACATTACCCGAGCGCGAACTCCGCTGCGGATTAGGGGAAATCGTCAAACATTCGGCGCTTTCGGGCGTGCTGTTCGACAGGTTGATTGCCAACCGTGCAAGGCTTTTTGATTTGGAATTTTTAGGCGGTATCGTTCCCGACAATATTGCCGTAAAAACGGCGTTTGTGCAAAACGACCCTTACGAAACGGGACTGCGTAAATTTCTCAACGTGGGGCATACCACGGGGCACGCATTTGAACTCAGCGGAGGCGGACTCTCGCACGGCGAGTATGTGCTTTTAGGGCTTCTCTACGAAATCGAAATCGCAAAAAAATATCTCAAATGCGACGAAGCGTATTTGCGCGTGTTGCACAATTTAGCGGTCAAGGTGCTGGGCACCGTGCCGAAAACCGACCCCGTAGCGGCGGCGGAACTTGCTCGGCTCGATAAAAAGAATGCGAAGAACGACAGCATTGCGCTTGCCGTGCCCACCGCAAAAGGTAAATTTGAGCTTCTCGAACTGCCGTTTACGCAGTATAAAAGAGAGCTCAAAAAACTCGGAGACAGTATATGTTAAAACTTGCCGTCGTCGGAAAGGACGTTTCCAAATCGCAAAGTCCTGCTATGCACGCGTTTATTTTAGGCGCAATGGGAGAACGGTGCACTTACGATACCGTTTCTATTCCTCCCGAACAGTTTGCGGCGCGTGCAGAGTCGTTGTTTGAAACATACGACGCATTCAATGTGACCATTCCTTTTAAGGGAGAGATAATTCCTTTTCTGAAAGAATTGAAAGGGGACGCGCGTTCTTTCGGTGCGGTGAACACCGTTGTTTCGGCGACGCGGACGGGCTACAATACGGACGGATACGGATTTTTGCTGATGCTCGAAAATGCAGGAATTGCGGTTTCGGGCAAAAAAGTTTTGGTGTTGGGCGCAGGCGGTGCGGGCAGAAGCTGTATTAAGAAGTTGGTTGAAACGCGTGCAGGCGTGTTCGTTTACGATAAGTCGTTTGAAAGGTTGCAAACCGTAAAGCGTGAGGTGGGCGGATTTACGCCGCTAAGCGAAATCGAGATGATACCGTTCGATATCATTGTAAACTGCACGGGCGTGGGAATGCACGATACGGTTGGAAAATCGCCTGTGGGCAGCGATTTATTGTCGCTTTGTTCGGCGGCGGTTGATTTAATTTACGAACCGCAGGAATCGGAATTTTTGCGCCTTGCGCGCACTTTGCAAAAACGTACGCTGAACGGCGCGGCGATGCTCTTTTATCAGGCATACAGGAGCGATTGTATCTATTTGGGCAGAGAACCTTCCGCCGCGCAGGCGAAGGAATTATGGAATACCTATCGGGAGAAAAACATATGAAATTACTCATTCTGAACGGCGTCAATCTTAATTTGACGGGAACGCGTGAAAAGGGCGTTTACGGACAGCAGACCCTCGAAGAGATTAACCGCGAACTGCAAACTTACGCCGAAGAGCACGGGTACAGCGTGGACTGTGTACAGAGCAATTTAGAGGGCGAACTGTGCAATTATATTCACAACGCACAAGGCAAGTATGACGGAATCGTTTTGAACGCAGGCGCGTATACGCACTATTCGGTTGCCATCCGCGATGCGATTGCCGCGGTTTCCGTGCCCGTGGTGGAAGTGCACATGAGCAATGTATACGCGCGCGAGGAATTCCGCCATAAATCGGTGTTGACGGAAGTTTGCCGCGGTGAAATTTTAGGGTTCGGTAAAAACAGTTACCTGCTTGCCATGGAGAGTTTCCGTTTATGAACATTGTGCTTTGCGGCATGATGGGCGCAGGAAAATCGAGCGTGGGGCGAAGAATTGCGCGCCTGATGCACAGAGAATGGTTGGATACCGACAGATTGATTGCAGATAAATACGGCAAGATTTCGGATATTTTTGCACAGCACGGCGAAGCGTATTTCCGTGCGCTCGAAACGGAGACCGTGCGCGAACTTGCCGAAAAGGACGGACTCGTCATCTCTACGGGCGGCGGTCTGGTGCTTGCGACGGAGAATGTGGAACTCTTAAAACGGAACGGAAAAATAATTTTTTTGCGGGCTTCGGCGGCGGCGATTCTCTCGCGCGTGCGCGACGATGGTTCGCGCCCTCTTCTTAGCGGCGAGGGCAGGGAAGAACGCTTAAACGTTTTGCTCAAAGAGCGTACTCCCGTCTATGAGCGTGTGGCGGATTACATTGTGAATACGGACGGGAAATCGGTGGACAGAGTGGCGCGGGAAATTCTCGCGCGTATCAAGGAGTGAACATGAAACAGGCGGTTGTAACGGGCGGAACGCGCGGAATCGGGCTTGCAGTCTGTAAACTGTTGGTACGGCACGATTACCTTGTGACCGCGCTGTATTCCGCGGGCGGCGGCTTATCGGAAGCCAAAAAGGAGTTGCCCGAAGTAAATTTCGTACAGGCGGACGTGAGCGACGAACAGGCGGTGAAAGCGGTTTTTGACACTATTCCGCGGCTCGATTTGCTGGTTAACAACGCGGGCGTTGCGCTTTATGCACAGGTGCAGGATACTACTGAGGCGGAGTATCGGCGCGTGATGGACGTGAATGCGGGGGGCGTGTTTTTCTGTACAAAGTATGCTGTAAAAAAGATGCTCGGGGAAGGCGGCGCGATTGTGAATATTTCTTCCGTATGGGGACAGACGGGCGGGAGTTGCGAAAGCGTTTATTCCGCTTCCAAAGGCGCGGTTGACAGTTTCACCAAGGCGCTTGCCAAGGAACTTGCGCCGAGCGGCATTACGGTGAATTGCGTTTCCCCCGGTGTTATCGGTACCGAAATGAACGCGCATCTTTCCGAAGAAGAGGCGGCGGCGCTCACGGAGGAAATTCCGCTTGGCCGCTTCGGCACGGCGGAGGAAGTGGCGCGCGCGGTGCTGTTTCTTGCGGAGGCGACCTACATTACGGGGCAGATTCTTTGCGTAAACGGCGGTTTTGCAATTTAGAAGGTTTCCATAATGCCACGGAGCACGATTTGATAATGTGCAAAAAATTCAATATTTTTATGAAAAAATCTCCTGAAAAAAAGGAGTTTTTTTATTTTTCGCCGAAATAATAAAAGATGAAGGAAATTACCTTTGAAAAAGAAAAGGCGTTTTTATCGCCCTATGCAAAAAAATCGTTCGAGAGTAAAGGACGGTTGCGCGACGAAAAGCCCTGCGGGATGCGCACGGACTTTCAGCGCGACAGAGACCGCATTATCTACTCGAAAGCGTTTCTGCGTTTGAAAAATAAGACGCAGGTCTTTTTTGCGCCCGACGGCGACCATTATATGTCGCGCCTTACGCACACGCTCGACGTTTCTCAAATCGCGCGTTCTCTGGCGCGGTGTTTATCCCTCAACGAAGATTTGACGGAAGCCATCGCTTTGGGGCACGATTTGGGGCATACGCCGTTCGGACACGTGGGGGAACGGGTGCTGAACGCGCTCTCGCCGCACGGGTTCCGACACAACGAACAGAGTCTTCGCGTCGTAGACGTACTCGAAAAGGACGGAAACGGACTCAATCTCACGTTTGAAGTGCGAAACGGTATTATCAACCACACGAAGAGCGGCAAGCCTGCCACGCTCGAAGGGGCGGCAGTTTCCCTTGCCGACCGCATCGCCTATATCAATCACGACATCGAGGACGCCATTCGCGCAGGGTTTCTCAAAGCGGAAGAACTTCCCGAAGAGGCAGTGCGCGTGTTCGGTTCGGATACGTCCGAACGCATCAACGCAGCCATTCTCGATATTTACCAGGAATCTAAGGGAAAAGATTACGTTCGTATGTCCGAAAAAACGGGGCGTGCGCTGGATTTACTCAGAACATTTATGTTCGAACACGTATACGAACGTGCAAATAAACTCATACAAGAGAGTGCGGAGCGCTTGATTACCAACTTATATACATACTTTATGAACCGCCCCGAAGAATTGCCGCAGTTGTATCTGAAAACTGCTCAAACCGACGTGCCGCGCGCCGTCTGCGACTATCTCTCTTCCATGACGGACAAGTATGCCATCGGCGTATTCAACCGCCTGTTCGTGCCGCAGGAGGGGAGCGTATGAGAATGCAGAATTCGGAGTACGCGGAATTCATACGCGTACTCAAAGAGAAAAACGACTTGGTGGACGTCATCGGCTCTTACCTCAAATTGGAGCGCAGGGGCTACGATTATTGGGCGTGTTGTCCCTTTCATCATGAAAATACGCCTTCTTTCCATATTAACGCGGCGGACAAGTATTACCACTGTTTCGGATGCTCGGAATCGGGCGACGTCATCACCTTTGTAAAGAACTATGAAAACGTAGACTACGCGCAAGCGGTGCAGATTCTTGCCGCCCGCGCGGGATTGGAAGTACCTGCGTATGACGGCCGCTCCGCCGAGGAGACCGCCGAGAAAAAACGTAAGCGCGACAGACTTTTGAGCCTCTTAAAAGATACGGCGCGGTTTTATCTTAACAACCTCTATTCGGGGCGCGCGGAACCGCATCTTGCATACCTAGCGAAGAGACGGGTGTCGCAATCGACCATGAAAAAATTCGGGATAGGCGCGTCGCTCGATTTTAACGCCCTGCCCGCTCACCTGCTCGCGCAGGGGTATACGGCGGAAGAATGCGTCGAGAGCGGCGTTTGTGCCAAAACCGACGAGGGGAGGATTTTCGACTCGCTCGGCGGTCGGCTGATTATCCCCGTTATCAATCACATGGACGAAGTGATTGCCTTCGGCGGACGGCTGCTCGAAAAAGCCGACCGCGCCAAATACAAGAACACGCGCGAAACGCTCCTCTTCAACAAGAGCAAAAATTTATACAATATCAACCTCGTGAAAAAGGAAAAACGCGCGGGCGGGCTGTCGTCCGTCATTATGGTAGAGGGGTATATGGACGCCATTTCCCTCTACGAAGCCGGCTTTCATAACGTGGTGGCGAGTATGGGCACGTCGCTCACCAAAGAACAGGCAAGGCTGTGCAAACGGTATTCCGAAAACGTGTTTATCAGTTACGACGGCGATTTCGCGGGGCAGAAAGCGAATTTGCGCGGACTGGATATTTTCAAGCAGGAGGGCATTAAGGTGCGCGTAGTGCCCATGCCCGAAGGCTTAGACCCCGACGACGTGATTCAGAAACGCGGCGCGGAGGGGTATCAGAAGTGCCTCGATAACGCCATGCCGCTCATCGATTACCGCATTTTTGCCGCACAGAGGAAGTACGACTTAAACAAGACGGACGAAAAGCGCGATTTTATCCGCGAGGCGCTGCCCATCGTAAAGGAAGCGGAAAGCGCGACCGAACGCGAAGAACTGTTGAAAAAACTGTCGGACATTTCGGGCGTTACGCTTTCTTCGCTGTTAAGGGATTTGGAAGCGGCGCCTGCGGTTGCCGCTCCCGTACCCGTGAAGGCTGTGCCAGTAAAAGAAGAGAACGTTTGGGGCGTGAAAAAAGCGGCGCGGTTTGTGCTTGCGGCGTGTCTGCTTTCCAAACCCTACGCGCAGAGTTTCGACTTGACGCAAATCGAATTTCAGGAAGAAGAACATCGTGCGATTGCCGAATATATCACGGAAAGCAGAAAATCTGGAGAAGTACGTCCGAGCGGTATTTTCGACGTGCTGGGTTCGGACTCGGCGGAACTTTCGGAAGTACTTAATCTCGATTACGGCGACAACCTCGACAGCGAAGAGGGCAGGCAGTACTTTTCTGACAGCATAGCAACTTTACAGCGGCAGACCTTAGCGGACAAAAAAGCCGCCGAAACGGAGAAACTCGCCACGGCTAAAACGACGGAAGAAAAGCGCGAAATACTCGCGCGAATAGACGATTATACGAAAAAAATGAAAAACATTCGCATCGGAGGAAGAATATGAATGTGACGGAACAACAGCTCGGCGAACTCATTTCCAGTATCGCGGACGCCTATAAAATGAAGGGGAGCATTTCCACCAACGCGCTTTGCGACGCTTTGGAACGGTTTGAACTGAACCCGCAGCAAATCGAACTTGTTTATAAATCGTTGCCCGATATGGGTATTACCATTATCGACGAGGACGAGCGCGACAAGGAACTGTTCGAGCAGGCGCTTTCGGATATCGGACTCGACGACCCCGTAAAGATGTACTTAAAAGACATCGGCAGGGTACCGCTCCTTACGGGCGAGGAAGAAATCGAACTTGCGCGTAAAATGCAGGAGGGCGACGAGGTTGCAAAACAGCGGCTTTCCGAAGCCAATTTAAGGCTTGTCGTTTCCATTGCAAAACGTTACGTCGGGCGCGGAATGCTCTTTTTAGACCTCATTCAGGAGGGGAATTTAGGGCTTATGAAGGCGGTCGAAAAATTCGATTACCAGAAGGGGTTCAAATTCTCCACCTATGCAACCTGGTGGATTCGTCAATCGATTACGCGTGCGATTGCCGACCAGGCGCGTACCATCCGCATTCCCGTGCACATGGTGGAAACCATCAACAAACTTACGCGCGTTTCGCGTATGCTGACGCAGGAACTCGGCAGAGAACCCTCGCCCGAAGAAATTGCCGAAGCAATGGGCGTGGACGTTGCCAAAGTGCGCGAAATCCGTAAAATTGCGCAAGACCCCGTTTCCCTCGAAACGCCCATCGGCGAGGAAGAAGATTCCCACCTCGGCGATTTCATCGAAGACGATAAGACCCAAACCCCCGGTGATTCCGTTGTGTTCATCATGCTCAAAGAACAGTTGCTCGGCGTTTTGGATACGCTCACGCCGCGTGAAGAAAAAGTGCTCCGTCTGCGTTACGGAATCGACGACGGCAAGCCAAGAACGCTCGAAGAAGTGGGCAGGGAGTTCAACGTCACGCGTGAACGAATCCGCCAAATCGAAGCGAAGGCGCTCCGCAAACTCCGTCACCCCAGCCGCAGCAAGAAACTCAAAGACTTCCTCGATTGATGACCAAGCGTATTTCGGTGATTTGTTCGCATTTACCTAAGGCGCGCGTATTTGCGGACGTGGGGTGCGACCACGGCTACTGCACGCAGTTTATGCTGCAAAACGGTTTGTGCGAGAGGGCGTATATTTCGGACATCAGCGCGGGCAGTTTGAAGAAAGCGGAAACGCTGCTTGCGGAATTTCTGGAATCGGGGCAATGTACGGCGGTGTGTGCGGACGGGCTTTCGGGTATTACCGAGCCGTGCGATTGCGTTTTGATTGCCGGCATGGGCGGCGAAGAGATTGTGCATATTCTCGAATCCGTTCCGCTTCCTCAGAACTTTGTGTTACAGCCCATGAAGAACTCGGAAAAAGTACGCGGTTTTTTAATTGCGCGAGGGGCGCGTATTACAAAAGATTTTACATTTCAGGACGGTAAATTTTACGATTTAATCGTGGGTTCATCGGGCGGAAATGAACACGCCGACGAGCGTTACACCGATTTTGAACTGCTGTTCGGGCGCGATAATCTGCTTGCGCCGACGGAAGATTTCAAACGGAAGATACGCAGGGAACGCGCAAATTTGCGCAAGCGCCTTACGGCAAAGATGAGCGTAAAGTCGCGCGAAGAACTGCTCGCAAAACTCAAATTTTACGACGAGGTGAACGATGTATTTGAAGACGATTTATGAAATGGCGGATTCGCTTGCGCCGTTCGCGCTCTCCAAAGAATATTGCGAAAAATACAACGCTTACGACAACAGCGGCATTCAACTCGATTGCGGCGGAGAAATCAAGCACGTGTTGTTTTCGCTCGATTTGAGCAAAGCGGCAATCGCAAAGGCAAAGGAATTGGGTGCAAACTGCATTATCACGCACCACCCCGCTATTTTCGGGTCGCTCACTTCTTTGCAGGAAGAGGGCGCGGGTAGCGAAATTCTCGAATGTGCAAAGAGCGGTATTTCCGTTATTTCGGCGCATTTGAATCTGGACTGTGCTTCGGGCGGTATTGACGACTGCCTTATGAAAGGGCTTACAAACGGCACTGCGGAGCAGGTAATGGAACCGCTTACGCAAGGCGGATACGGAAAAATAAGCAGCAGGAAAGAAACGCCGATGAACGGTTTTATCGCGGAACTGCGTGAAACGTTTTTTACGGATAAAATTGTTGCATACGGCAATAAAGCGGTGAAGAAAGTTGCAAGTTTTTGCGGCGCGGGAATGAGCTCGGAAGCGGTTTCGTTTGCGCTCGAAAGCGGTGCGGATACCTTTGTTTCTTCGGACGGCAAGCATCACCTTATCAAAGAGCTTTTTGAAAAGGGCGTAAACGTGGTGCTGCTCACCCATTATGCGGCGGAATATTACGGGTTTAACCGTTTTTATCAAAAATTTTTGAAATTATTGAAGGAGTCGAACGTTCGCGCAAATTTGTTCACGGACGAGCGGTTTCTGTAAGGAGTATATTATGTCGGTATTAAACGAAATGTTGGAGTATCAAAAAGTAGACGGCGAACTGCGGAAAATCGAGCAGGAACTTGGCGCAAGCGAAGAACGGAAAAAGTATATGCAAGCCAAAAAGTTTATGGAGAGCGCGCGGGAGAAACTCGAAGCGCAGGATAAACGCGCCGTGGAACTCAAAGCGCTGCGCGACAGACTTGTTTTGCGTTGCGAAGAAACTTCCAAGGCGATTGACGAGTATGCCGAGCTCGATGAAATGTTAGAGGGCGGCGGCGATATTTCTTTCTACAAAAAGAATGCACAGGCGATTTCCGAACGGCTGCGTTCCTTGAAGAATGAACTCAATACCCTGCTTTCGGATATTAACAGTGCGTCTGACGAGTATAAAAAGCTCAAAGAACAGACGATTCTCATGCAGAAGCAGTTTAAGGAATACAGCGAAAAATTCAAGGAAGTGAAGGGCGCGCGTGCAAACGAGGCGGCTGAAATCAACAAGAAACTTGAAAAGATTGCGAAAAAAATTCCTGCCGAAAATCTCGAAAAATATTTACAAAAACGGAAAGAACGCATTTTTCCCGTGCTTGTGCCCCTTACGGGCGGACGGTGCGTCTGCGGTATGGATTTACCGCTTGCACAGCAAGGGAAACTCGCGGGCGGTAACGTCATCGAATGCGAGCATTGCCGCAGACTGATTTATAACGCAGAGTAAACACAAGACAAAAATGAGAGGTTTTGCATAAAATAAAGTATGCAAAACGTACTCACTGTGATTTCATTAAAAAACATTCTGTCAAACGCCGCGTTGTTCAGGCGCATTTCTAATAAATCCTTGATTGCGGTGGTAAAAGACGACGCTTACGGACACGGCGCGGCGGAAGTCGCGCGTGCGCTTTCGGGGATTGCCGACGGCTTTGCCGTTGCTACCGTGGACGAAGGTGCGGCGCTCCGCACGGCAGGAATCGGGAACGATATTTTAGTTCTTACGCCGCCTCTTTGCGAAGAGGAAGCGGTAAGGCTGTGCGGTTACAATTTGATTGCAACCGTATCGTCGCCGGCAGTGTTAAAACTTCTTGTGCGCGTGAAGGAAGATTTCGGATTCGAGTCTGTCCGCGCGCATCTTGCGGTGAATACGGGCATGAACCGTTACGGGCTCCGCCCCGAACGCGTTGCAAGCGTATGCCGCCATGCATTGCAGAACGGCGTAGATGTGGAGGGCGTTTATTCGCACTACTATCTGCCCGAAAACGGACGCATTCGCCGCGCACAGGCGAAGATTTTTCAAAAGGCAAGCGAAGCGGTTCAAAAGGAATTTCCGAACGCGCTCAGGCATATTGCCGCTACCGGCGGCACGCTTGCGGGCGGAGAATTATTCGATGCCGTGAGAATCGGCATCGGGCTGTACGGATACCTTCCGAGCGGTTTTGAAAACTGCGGTATCGGACTCAAACCCGCCATGAAAATTTACGCAACAGTTGCGCAGGGCGGAACGTTTACCGGCGGCGGCGCGGGTTATGCGCGCGCCGAAAAGCGTTACGGAAAAATTCATACGCTCCGTCTCGGCTATGGCGACGGATTTTTGCGCGCGGGCGGTTTGGGAATCGGAAAACTGTGTATGGACGCTACCGTGCGGGAAGGGCGCGGCGATTTCGGAACGCGGCGGATTGCGGTAAAAGATATTTCCGCATATGCGCGGCAACTGGGAACAACGGAGTACGAGGTACTTGTAAACGCAGGGAAAAAATCGGTAAAAAAATACATTGAATAGCGTTCGGAAACACAAGTAAAAAGGCGGTGGAAAGTACGTTGAACCGTGAGGAAGAAAAGCAGACGCTCAGAAAAGTTTATGCGCAGAGGCGCGCCCTCTTACAGTCAGCGGAAAAAGACGCGCAAATTTGCCGAAAATTTCTTTCCTTATTTTCCGAGGAGAGAAACTTTTTTGTTTATTGCGCTTTCCGCACGGAAGTCGCAACGGAAGAAATTATCCGCGCCTTGCAAAATAAGGGGGCTTGCGTGTGCGTGCCCAAACTTTCGGGGAAAGAGATGTTTGCCGTGCCGCTTTCAGGGAATACCGCATTCAACCGTTTCGGCATTTCAGAACCGATTTCGGGCGCGGATACTCACGTTGACGTGGCGGCTGTTCCTTTGCTCGCCGTGGACGAAGAGGGCTATCGCTTGGGTTACGGCGGCGGATATTACGACCGCTATTTTCAAACGCACCCGCACGTGTTTCGCGTCGGACTCTGTTATGCGGGACAAGCCGTAGAAACGCCGCTTCCCCGCGAGAGTACGGATATTCCGTTGCACGCAATCGTCACGGAAGAGGGCGTTCGCTTTTTTCCGCAACGGCTTGACAGCGAAAACCCGTTCGGGGTATAATAAAAAGAAATTATGAGAATTATCGCAGGGAAACACAGAGGGCGCGTTTTGGCGCAGTTTCAGGGGCGGGACATTCGCCCGACTCCCGACCGAGTGAAAGAATCGCTCTTTCAGATTTTATCGCCGTATTTGCAAGGCGCGCGCGTGTTGGATTTGTTTTGCGGCAGCGGTGCGCTCGGCTTGGAATGTATTTCGCGCGGCGCGGGCGAAGCGGTATTTAACGACTGTTCGGCGGAGAGTCTTGCGCTTCTTCAAAAAAATCTTACCGCTCTGCGCGAAAGCGCGAAAATTTACCGCTTGGATTACCGTTCGTGCCTTGCGGCGGTGACGGGAAAATTTAATTTGATTTTTGCGGACCCTCCGTACCGCGAAAATTTTGCGGCGGAAATTTTTTCACTTGTGAAGTCGCGGAAATTGCTTGCGGAGGGCGGACTGCTTATCTACGAAAGCGAGCGCGAAGAACAGGCAAAAGAGGGCTTTACGCTTGCGGATATGCGCAGTTACGGCAGAGTGAAAGTGATGTTTTTCAGGGAGACGGAAGCATGAAAAAGTGTGTGTTTGCAGGGACGTTCGACCCGTTTACTTCGGGACATTTTTCTACCGTGCAAAAGTGTTTGTCGCTGTTCGACGAAGTGGTCGTTGCAGTGGCGGAGAATAAAAGCAAGTCTTGTATGTTTTCGCCGAAGGAACGTGCGGAGATGATTCAAGCCGTCTACCGCGATAACGCGCGGGTAAAAGTGGTAATTTGGAACGGTGCGGCGGTTGATTTATTGCAAGCCGAACAAACGCCCTATTATGTGCGCGGCGTGCGGAATACCGTCGATTTTGAGTATGAAAATGCCGACTATTACGCGAGCAAGCGGCTTTCCCCCGAAATGATTACGCTCTACATTCCTGCCGAACAGGAGCTTCTGCACGTGAGTTCCACGCTGGTTAAAAACTGCATCGCATTCGGAAAACCGTATGAAGAGTATGTTCCGAAAGCTGTTTTCGAAATGATACAAAAGAGAGGCTGAATATGTTTGAAAAACAAATCGAAATTCCTTCGGCGGAAGAAATTTTAGCGGAATTACCTCTTCCGAAAGACCTCGTTAAAATAAAAAAAGAGCGCGACGAACTGTGTAAATCAGTCATTTCGGGGCGTTCTAATTTGCTCATGCTCGTCGTCGGTCCCTGTTCGGCGCACGACAGTAAACCTGTGCTTGAATACGTGCGCAG
Source organism: uncultured Clostridia bacterium (assembly GCA_947087265.1). GTDB lineage: Bacteria > Bacillota > Clostridia > Christensenellales > Borkfalkiaceae > Gallimonas. The sequence continues at coordinate 9,018 of CAMUBY010000007.1, read as the reverse complement.
GCTCGGCAAACTCAACGAAAAGGTAAAGGACAAACTTGTTTTAGTGCCGCGCATTTATACGAACAAGCCGCGCACCAAAGGCGTCGGCTATAAGGGAATGTTCTCCCAGCCCGACCCCGAAAACAAAGAGGACATCTTAAAGGGAATCCGTACTATCAGAAATCTGCACATTCACGCCATTGAAGAGTCTGGGCTATCGGCGGCGGACGAAATGCTTTATCCCGAAAATTACGCGTATCTCGAAGATTTGCTTACCTATATTGCCGTGGGAGCGCGGTCGAGCGAAAACCAGATGCACCGCCTCGTTTCGAGCGGTATCGAACTTCCCGTCGGTATCAAAAATCCCATGGGCGGAAGCGTTCCCGTGCTGCTCAATTCCGTTTACGCGGCGCAGAGCGCGCAGGTGTTCAAATACCACAACTATCAGGTCGCTACGCGCGGGAACGAATACGCGCACGCCGTGCTTCGCGGAAAAGTGGACGAATACGGAAACGATATTCCAAACTTCCACTACGAAACCGTCATGCAGATTTTCGAGGGGTATGCGAAATCGGGCGGAGAACTTAAAAATCCCGCCATTGTTATCGACGCAAACCATTCCAATTCGGGCAAGCGGTTTTATCAGCAAATCCGAATTGTGGAAGAGGTGTTGCAAAACCGTTTATACGATTCGGATTTCAAGAAGATTGTAAAAGGTTTCATGATTGAAAGTTTCCTCGAAGAGGGAAACCAGCCGCGCGACGAAGTGTTCGGGAAATCGATTACTGACCCTTGCCTCGGTTGGGCGGATACGGAGCGGCTTATTCTCGACATTGCGGAGAAGGCGTAACATGAAAAAAGTAAGTTGTTTGGGACCCAAAGGGAGTTATTCGGAACTCGCGGCGGAGCGTTTTTTCAGCGGCAGCGCGGAAACGGTGCTTGCCGGAAACTTTGCGGAAGTTATTGAAAAACTCCTTTCCGAAGAAGTTGATAATGCCGTTATTCCCATTGAAAATTCTATTCAGGGCGGCGTTCTTCAAAATCTGGATTTGCTGGAAAAGTCCGAAGTATTTGCGGTAGAGGAATTGACTCTGCCCGTCGACCACCGTTTGGCAACCTTAAACGGCGTACCGCTTGCAAACGTGAAGCGCGTGTATTCGCACGAGCAGGCAATCGGGCAGTGTTCGGAATTTTTGCGTACCCGTCTGCCGCAAGCGCAGTGCATTTTTACTTCGTCTACTGCGGAGAGCCTCGGAAAATTAGACAACGAATCGGCAGGCATTGTGGGGTCGCACGTGAAAGCGGAAGGAGTTGTACTCTCCCGTGAAAATATTGCAAACGAAACAAAAAATTTCACGCGTTTTTTGCGGCTTGTCCGACGCGTTGAACAGCCCGAAGTTCCAAGCAAAATGATTTTTATCTGCGCCGTGTGCGAGCATAAACCGGGTACGCTGACCCGCCTGTTACAGATTTTTGCGGATTACGGTTACAACTTGACGAGAATAGAATCCCGTCCCATCAAAAACGTATTCGGCGAATACCGCTTCTTTATGGAGCTGGAAGGAAATATTGCCGCCGCTGACGTCAAGGAAATGCTCGCGCGTGCGCAAGAGTATTGCAGGCAGTTCCGCATTTTAGGGGCGTACAATTAGAGAATGAATAGGGCAAGCAGATAGGCGGTTGTGCCTGCGATGACGGCTTGCAGTAATTTGACCGCAACAAAGCGGAGCGTATTCACTTTCGCGCGCGAGAGATAGGCAATTTGTTGCACGAGTACGCAAAGTCCGCCGAACGTCACCAAAAAACAGCAGAGGGCGAGAGAGAGGGGCGTACAGTTCTTTGACAGCAGAGCGCAGCCCGAAGTCATTTCAAGCAGTCCTCTTAAAATGCCCTCCGCGGTAGTTCCCATAGAAAGAAATGCGCCGATGTCGGAAAGCATTTGTCCGAACGCGTAAAATACCGCAATGCTTCCTCCTACGCAAAGGATAGAAAGGACGGAAGACGTAAGACTTTCGGACACGAGATTTCCGTTCTGAATGACGGGCAGGAACTCTTGTTTGACGGGCTTGTTTTTCGCAGTAAAGCGCAGGAAAAAACAAACGGTAAGGATTCCGATATAATGGGATAAGAGCAGTACCCAACCGAGAAGCGCGTTTTGAAACATGGCGCTGCCAACAACGCCCACGAGGAACATGGGACCCGTGGTGGAACACAGGCAGGAAAGTCGGAAGGTCTCTTCTTCGGAGACATAGCCTTTTTCATACAAATCGAGTACGGTGCGCGCTCCCACGGGATAACCCGAGAGCATGGAGAGCAGCGCGGCACAGCCGCCTGCCCCCGAAATGCGGAAACCCTTTCTTGCAATGGGAGATACGGCGCGCGAAAGCAATTGATAGACTTTTAGCCGCGTAAACAGGGCGGTTAAAAACAGGAGCGGAAAGGTCGCCGGCAGAACGCTGACCGCCCAAAGAGAAATGCCCTCGCTCACGCTTTTTGCGTAGCGGGCAGGCGAGATGAAAAAGAACGTCATGGCGAGAAGAACTGCCGCCGACGCAAGAATAGACGGAAGTATTTTTTTAATTTTCACGATAAAGAATATGTGAGGAAGCATGGATTTATTCGATTTTAACGGCAACGAGGAAAAAGCGAAACCGCTTGCGGAGCGTATGCGCGCCTCGACATTAAACGATTTTGTAGGGCAGAGCCACATTGTAGCGGAGGGCTCTCTGCTTCGCCGCGCGATTGCGCTCGACAGGCTCGGAAGTTGTATTTTCTGGGGACCGCCCGGCTGCGGAAAAACGACGCTTGCAAACGTGATTGCCGCGCAGACAAACGCGGAGTTTATCAAACTCAATGCGGTCAGTTCGGGCGTTGCGGACGTCAAAAAAGCAGTGGAAACCGCGCGCGACAATCTGAAATTATACGGAAAGCGTACCTATTTGATGCTTGACGAGTGTCACCGCTTCAATAAAACGCAGTCCGATTCTTTGCTCCCCGCCATCGAACAGGGGACGATTTTGTTCATCGGTTCGACGACGGAAAACCCGTATGCGTCCATGACGCCGGCTATCGTGTCGCGTTGCCGCGTATTCGAGTTTTTGCCGCTCACGTCAAACGAGATAAAAGGCGCGCTCGAAAAAGCGCTTGCCGACAAACGCAAGGGGCTCGGTACTTATGACGCCGAGGTTGACGACGACGCGCTCACGCATATCTCCGTGACGGCGGGCGGAGATTTGCGTACCGCTTATAATGCGTTGGAACTTGCCGTTCTGACGACGCCGCCCGACGGTAACGGCAAAATTCACGTTTCGCTTGCCGACGCGGAACAGTCTATTCAGCGCAAAGCGCTTTCTTATAACGAAGATTTGTATTACGATATTCTTTCTGCGTTTTGCAAATCGCTGCGCGGAAGCGATTCCAATGCCGCGCTGTATTATGCCATGCGGCTCATCGAAGGGGGGTGCGACCCGCTGTTGGTTCTTCGCCGCCTGATTGCGCATTCTGCCGAGGACGTGGGTATGGCGGACCCCAACGCGCTTGTGGTGGCGGTTTCCGCACTGACCGCGTATCAGAATATGGGCTATCCCGAGGGATTGATTCCGCTTTCGGAAGCGATTATCTACGTCTGCGAAGCGGAAAAGAGCAATACGGTGGTTACCGCGATGGGTGCGGCGAAACAAGACGCGGTGAAGAATAAGGATGACGACATTCCGAAATATCTGCGCGATAATTCGTTCGGCAATCGCGAGATGAAAGCGGAGAGCGGAAAATATCGGTATCCGCATAACTACGGGGGCTGGGTTGCACAGCAGTATCTGCCCGACAGCCTGAAAGACAGAGTTTATTACGAGCCGAGCGGTCACGGCTATGAAAAGCAGGTAAAAGAAATCAGAAAACGGAAAGGAATGAAAAATTCAGAGAGCTGAAACGGCGGTTCCGCAAATAAAGTAAAATAAACCCCCGACGGTTGCAAGGGAAACCGTCGGGGGTTTTTATATTATTCGTTTATTCTTTTTTGGCGGAATTCGGTTCCGCTTTTTCTTTTTTCTTCGGGGGTTTTTCTTGATTGTTTCTCGGCAGAAGGAAAATGTACGCGCCGATAATCACGAGCGCAAGAACGGACAAAATGATTATCAGTGCAATTCGCCAGGCATCGGACGTCTTCCATTCGATTTGTTTTTCCGTGACCGATTTGGCAACGTAGCACTTGCCGTCCTTTTCAATCGTCAACGTATAGGTGCCGTCCGCATTTTTTACGGCTTTCGCTTCGGTGCGTTCATATACGGTTATCTCCCCGTTTCCGTCTTCCGAAACAAAAGTGACGCCGTCTTCACTTGCTTTCAGATATACGGAAAGATATTCTTCGTTTTCCGCAGGATTGGGCGAAGTTTTTGTTAAAAACGACTTCGGCACATAACCCGTTTTGTTTTCGCGTGTGGTTTCTCCGTTTGAACCGTCCGTGTAACCGATGAGTGCGTAAACCCTGTCGGGCGCGGTCGCATAGCCGAGTACGTTGACTTGCGTTCCGCGTTTGAGGTTGCCGTCCTGCATGGCGGTTTCAAGGCTCGGCGCAAAGTAGGAATGAACGTTGCTCGAAAGATAAAACTGCGTGACTTCACCGTCTTCGGGCTCATGCCAATAATCTTCTTTGTTCGCAAGCAGCGATTCGTCTTTGTGAACGATATAACCGTGCTCGATGCAATGGCACATTTCCGCCTTGCAGTCGAATTCTGTGGGGCAGACGGGGCAGTCTTCGTCGCACAGACAGTCGGGAACAATCATTACGTAGAAGTCATCCGTCTCCGAAACAAGAACGCAGCGCTGTCCTTCGGGGAGTCGGCAATATCCCTCGTAGGGGAAATATTCGGAATCGCCCGTTCTCATGTCCGTAAGATTGATGCGGATAGCGACCGTTTTTTCGGGAACGTCCGCAAACAGTTTTTCTGCGCCGTGTACGGTGAAGGTATCCGTTTTGGCATTTCCAGCAACAATGCGGTTGAGCGTGGGAATTTCAAGCGCGTCTTCGTTACTTTTTACAATGTAATTTCCGAAATTGAAATAAACTTCGCTGTCCTCGAACCCGAGTGCAAACGAAACGGGCGTTGCCGCGGTTTCTTCCGTATGATATACGAAATCGTTGCCGTTGACGGTTGTAAATTCTTCGCCGTTTTTGTAAATTTTGTCGCCCGAAAGGTAATACAGATTGCCTTCGAAGTCGGCACGGAGGCAGGAGTGCGCCGCGGGCAGCGTAGCGCCGAGTTGCTCGCCCTGGTTGCGTTTCAGGAAGGTTTCTTCCGTGAACTTATAAACCGTGCCTCTGTCGGTGGAAACGTAGATATTTCCGTAGATGTCGCTCGTCATGCAGACGGGCGTGCCCGTGTCCTGATATAAAATGTCGTTTTCTCCGATACGGCCGTGACCTGCGTTCTTAGTAACGAAATAGACGTTTCCGTATACACACGCAAGCCCCATGATATTGGAAGGTTTTTTGCCGTGGGAAGTGAGTTCGGTATCGCCGTAATCGCAAGTATAAATTTTTTCGTTGCTTGCTACGGCAATCGTTTTTCCGTCGGTTGCAACGAGCGTGGGCGCATCTTCGCAGGGGATAACGGAATATTCGTCCGTCGCAAAATTATAGACGGAAACACGGTTGTTGCCTGCGTCCGCCGTGACGAGAAGGTCTCCCGCGCGCGCCGTGTCTACCGCGCCCGAAAGACGGTTTACCGATTGCGAAGACGACGCAATTTCATAACCCGTTAGTGCCGCGTCTTCGCCGAAAACGGAATATTCCAAAACGGAGTTGTCTTTTATGGCGTAAAGATATCCGTGATGGGTTGTAAGCGCGCCGAAACCGTTGTCTGAAAAGAGGGGGGGATTGACCGTAAAATCCGTTAAATCGCAGCGGTAAATGCCGTTTGCAAGCAAACTGCTTTCCGTTTCGTTGGCGATGGTGTAATAGAGATAGCCGCCCGTCGCGCAAGCCGATTTCAAGCCCGTTACGCTCACCGTTTCGTAGAGCGCTTTTTGCGTGAGCAATACGTACTTGTTTTCGACGGGGTCGTTACGGTAGACGCTGACGAAACTGTTTACTACGCAGTAAAGTTTTCCGTCCGTATAGGACATCTGCGGCTTTACCTGAAAATCCGTTTTGTTAAACTGCGTATAATCGGAGGGGGTGTCCAGTTTGCTCATGGTGTACGTCGTACCCGAGTTGGAAACGGCGGCAACAAAAAGCGTATCGCCCGCGATACAGAACGTGGAAGCATTTACGCCCATTTTCTGTGCGCTAAACGTATCGCCTTCTGTTTTCAGTTCGTAAAAGTTCAGTAGACTGTCCGAAAAATAGAGCACGTTCGCGTCCGAATACTGAATTTTGGAAATCTGTTCGTCATGCTGATAAAAGGCGTAAGAGATTTCGTCTCCCGTGCGGTTGCAGACGTAGATTTTATCGTCCTGCGCGACGGCTGCGTATTTCTCGCCGATGGCTACGTCCGTAGGGTTTTCGAGCGGAAGATACTGCTCGTACGAATCGGGCAGAAACAGTTGCGCGTTTTCGGTTGTCAGGGATACGGCTTGCACTTCCGCAGGAACGTCTTCGGAAGGGTCGTCCGCAAAAGCCGTCTTTTGCGGGGCGGTTCCGATAAACGCACTTGCAGTACTCAGACACAAAAGCGCCGAAAGCCCGAGCCCCATTATCTTTCGTTTTTCCATATCCTTATTATATCACGCGCGTACAAAAAAGACAATTACTTCGCTCCAAAAATTTTACGCTTTCTGCCTTTTACAGTGTTTGGAAAATTTTTCCAAAAAAAACGGCATAGTGGCATTCATCTGTCGAGTTTTTATGATAAGATAAAAATACGAACAAACGTTCGGATATTGGAACGGTGTTCGTGTGAGGTTCGTGTGATGAATTGTTTATTTGTAAAAGTTTTCCTGTATGCCTACCCGAGAATGAGGGCGCTTGCCGAGGCGGTTTCGGCGGCAGTTGAAAATAAGGCGGTACTTTCTTTTCGGAGTATGGACAGTGCGCTCACCGCCGCTGAAAAAATCGTAGACGAAATGCTGCTGCAAAGAAACATCGACGGGGCGGCGGATTGTGTGGAACGGGTTTTGAAGACATTATCCGACGAGGAGCTGTTCTTTCTCGAATATAAATATTTTCGCAGAAAACGGTTGTTGAAAGAGCAGTTTACACAGTTTTCTCCCTTTTGTTCGGAGCGCAATTATTATCGGAAACAAGCGGCGCTGCTCCGTAAAATTACGTTTTTGCTTGCAGCGCAGGGCTGGACGGAGCAGCGTTTTTTCGAGGCGTTCGGGGAATTTCCCTTTTTTATGAAAATGTACCGCTTGCTTTCGGGCGGCAAGGAACAGCGCATGACCGCAAAGCGCAACCGAACCGAACTGAAGTTTCAGAAGTCCGTTTGTTCGTCCGAGTGCAGGACGGGGGGCTTTCTGCCGCGCAGCACAAAGAACGCTACGGCAATGGCAGCCGCGCATACGACGCAGATGACGGCAATTTCAATTCCCGAAAGTCCGCTGCGCGGAGAAGTTTGCTCGCCGCCGTTCTCGCCCTCGCCGGAAGCCGGAACGAGATAGTCGGTATTGTGGTCGTAGATGATTTCCTGCGTTTTTGGCACGTAATCGTATAAACCGTCCGCATAGACGTAGTAATAGGTTTCCGTTCCGTACGAGAACGAGCCGTAGTAGGAGACCGTGCGTTCGATGCTGTCGAAGATACCGTTACCGACGGACGAGCCGTTTTCCATGGAATAGGAAAGCGTGTAATCGTAGAACAGGAAGGGGCGCGACGGTACGAAATCTACAAACAGCAAATCGCTACGTTTGCAGTAGCCCGTTTTGTTGATGTACTGCACTTCACAGAAGGGGTCGCCGTCGTTGATAATCCGCACGTAATAACTTTCGGGAAGGATAAAGAGCCCCTTATTGTCGAGCGCTTCGGAATAAAACCAGACGCCGTCTTTGGCGGCAACCGCATAAACTTCATCGCCCGTATCCGCGTACGCCGTGATTTCGGGCGACTGCGGAAACGAAGCAAACATAGCACAAGTAGAAAATAATAAAAAGAGAAGAAAATATTTCATACGCGCTATCATAACCAAAAAATAGCGGCGTGAAAAAATAAATTTTATCGAAAATGAACGAATTATTGCAAAAAATCAAGGCGATAGAGCGGGAACAGAAATTCCGCGCCGAACACGATAATTTAAGCCGTTACAACCGTGGAAGAAAAAAACACAGAAAACAGATTGCGTTTCACCGCTGTAAAAAGCGCAACCGCTGGGTGTTCGGCGGCAACCGTTCGGGCAAAACGGAGTGCGGCGCGGTGGAAGCCGTTTGGATGGCGCGCGGCATGCACCCCTATCGCAAAAACAAAAACAACGTGTTCGGCTGGGTGGTTTCGCTTACCACGCAGGTGCAGAGAGACGTCGCGCAGAAAAAGATTCTGCACTATCTCCGCCCCGACTGGATAGAGGACGTCGTGATGACGAGCGGCAGAAAAGACAATCCTGCGACGGGCGTCATCGACCAGATTGTCGTGCGGAACGTGTTCGGCGGAACTTCCGTTATCGGGTTTAAGAGTTGCGACCAGGGCAGGGAGCTCTTTCAGGGCAGTTCGCTCGATTTTGTTTGGTTTGACGAAGAACCGCCCCAAGACGTTTACGAAGAGTGCTGTATGCGCGTCATCGACCGCAAGGGAGATATTTTCGGCACTATGACGCCGCTCAAAGGGCTGACCTTCGTCTATGAAGAAATCTACCTCAACCCGAAGAACAATCCCGAAATCTGGTACGAGTTCATGGAGTGGGCGGACAACCCGTATCTGCCCAAAAAAGAAATTTTGTTGCTTGAACAAACGCTCGACGAAACCACCAAACAGTCGCGCAGATACGGAAGATTCGCTGCGCGCGAAGGGCTTGTCTATCCCGAATTCGAGGAAAGCGTTCACGTGATTCCGCCGTTTGTACGAGCCATAAAAGTCTAACCCAAAATATGGCTAAAATGGGGCATTTTTGC
>CAMUBY010000006.1 GCA_947087265.1 uncultured Clostridia bacterium | reverse complement strand
TATCGATTTTGCGTTTTACAACATCGTTTGTAACAATTTCGAGCATAGGATATATAATAACCCTTCTAACTCGTTAATATGTTAGACAAAAAAAGTTCTTTGTTAGACGGGTAAACTGCCGCTAAAAAGGCGTTAGACAGCTCGTATCAAATTGCGGATTGCAGGGCAAACAAAAAAGAATTCCTGAATAATTCAGGGATTCTTTTTTAATTATTATCAAAAGTATTAAGAATCTTCTGTGCTAATGTAAAATGCGTTTTATTCTTAATGTGTGCGTAAAAGCTTTTGGTTGTGGTTACTAAGGCTTTATAGCGCATTAAATTTTATTTAAATAAGACATCAAAAAAGTTTAATATATCCGATTCTAACGATAAGCATTCCAATCTATAAGTAACATTATTGCAGTTCAACTCTGCCTGTGTTGTAAAAATCTCATCATCTTCTTTAACTTGATACTTGATATTGATACCATTAATATTGCTGTATTCTTTATACTCTCCAATAAGATAATCGGAGTTCAAGCGAACACTAACCTCACTTGTTTTTTGTACTCATAAGACGAACAAATGAAGTTTTTTTTACTCAAAAATCAAAATTTTTTTCTTATTTTTTCAAGTGCCCTATAATATATAGAAGTTATCGTACTTAGCGGTTTTCGTATTTCTTTCGCTATTCTCTCAAAGGACAAATCCTCAATAAAGCGATATATCATGATTTCTTGCTCTGCCTCGTTAAGACAAAGTATATCATGATAAAATTTATCTTCACTTACAACTATTTCTTCTACGTCTTTGGTGTCGGGAAAATCAAAAATATCCGATACACTTTTTTCTCGTTTCAATCTGTCTTTAGCACAGTTTACTGTGATAATATATAGCCACCCAACTGGATTTTTCAGTTTAGGATATGTATGTGCATTTGTCCATATCTTAAAGAGTACGTCATCCACTACTTCATCTGCCAAATCCGTTGAATGGGTGATTGATTTCGCCGAAATGAAAATCATCTTTCCCAAAAGACTATATAGTTCTTCCAAAGCATTTTTATCTTTTCGTGCAATTGCTTTGATTATTTTATTGAATTGTTTAACTGATATTTCTACGTTTTTCATCACTTGTTTGAACTGTTAACTGGGAAAACTGATTCATTTTTTTCATTATGCAGGATTCGCCATTGATTTTATCAAATCCACAATTGATTTTCTCTGCCAATCGGATAAGACATACCATAATTTCATTATTTCCTTAGGCTCTTCCTTTAATGTTAAAAATTCTTCTTCAGATAACAAAAACTGAATAATTGAAATGTCAAAGGCAGAACAAACAGCTTCAAGCAACGACAATGTAGGAGAAGACCGTCGATCTCTCCAATGATAAATGACTGTTGGAGAAACCCCCGATTTTTTTGCAAGCTCGTATAGTGTCCAACCTTTTTCCAAACGCATAGAATTTATTTTGTCAAAAAGCGCCCCGCCATCAAGTACATCTATCATTTCATCCCCCGCATAAAACATAATTGTTATTATAATCTACCAATAGGTTGAAATTAGTGTACTTTTGGTTTATTATTATTGTCCAGAAAGTTAATAGTAATTTTTAAAATTTATGCTAAATATCTTCTTCCGTTACCAACCCCATACAAATACACAGATAAAATAGCGAATGTTGAAAATTTGCTTTAAGATGATAATAAGTACTTTTGGATATTTTATTGCTCATATAGATATATAAATCACTGCTTCCTTTAATAACGAACTGCTCCATCAGTTTTCTTGAAAACTCGTCTAGCTTAGCTAAGGATTTCATAACAATTTCTGAAAATTGTTTTACCGTATTATAATAATGCAACTTTTTATCCTCCGACCTTACTAGTGGAATATGAAAACCATATGGAAAGTTTGCAGGTGACGCGAGGTCCCGATAAGAAAGAATATATTCCAGGTGAAATTTTTAATCCTAACGGAATGGTTATAACGGCTACTTATTATGACGGAAGTCGATGTCCGCTTCCGCTTGAAGATTTCGATTATTATCCGTCGAAAAATTGTACACTAACAGCAAACGATAAAGTAGTAACTTTTACACATCGTGAAGAAAATCTTTCCGTGAAATATTACGGCTTGAAAGTTGACGACAATCAATATTGGTTCAACGATAGGCGCGCTGTAAATCAGAGGGAAAATATGTATCTTGTCACATATGTGGACAGTAACGGAAATCCTACTAAGGATGAGGCCACGAATTCCGATCAAAGATATATTCGTCTTGAACTTGCAGACGGTGTTTCAGAAGGGGATTTATTTAAGGGTACTCCGTTAAATGCCGCCACATTCAACAAAATAATCAAAGCATGGATAGAATAAGAAAAAATCTTAACTTACAAAATCTTGATGCGGTTTCATTTTGCAAAAGCAAGATTATTAACGTGAAATGCAATATTTACAGAAAAGGTAAAAATTACTATTGCGAAATAAATAATATAAGAATTACCGTTAATGCACACAGTTTAACAATCATTACGGCACATTTTATCAAAAATAAATAATAAATTTCAACAAAAAAACGTAAGTTGGTTCAACTTACGTTTTTTTTGTATCTTATTTACTTAAAGCCTTTCAAGAGCGTATTGCGCTGCGCCGTAAATACCGGCATCGTTACCGAGTTCGGCGCATACGATTTCAAGCGGCGCATATTCTTTGGAAACATAAATGCGCGGATAAACATAATCTTTCAACGGAGTCAGTAAAAAATCTTTTTCCGCAGAAATGCCGCCGCCGATAATAACCGCTTGCGGACGAAGGACGTTTACCAAATCAACAATGCCTTCTCCAAGTCCTGATATATATTTTGATAGTGCGATTTCCGCAGCGGGGTCCCCTTCGCGTGCTGCAAGGAATACCGTTCTGCCGTCTACGTCATCAAGCGTTTTGGCATATTTCCACATGGCGCTCTTTCTTTCTTTTTGCATTTTTTCTTGTGTAATACGGATGAGCGCCCGTGCCGAGGCATAGACCTCAAAACACCCTTTTCTGCCGCATGTACAAAGTTCACCGTTCTGGCGGATTACCATGTGACCGATTTCTGCACCTGCGCTGCGGTAACCTTCAAACAGTTTTCCGTTGAGCACAATTCCGCCGCCCACGCCCGTGCCGATAGTAACCAGCAACGAACTTGAATAATTGCGTCCTGCGCCGTATTTGGCTTCTCCGAGCGCCGCGACGTTTGCATCGTTTGAAACATAAGTCGGTTTTCCCGTATACTTTTGTACAAGAGCGGCGAGCGGTACGTCTTTCCAACCGTAATTGGTCCAGGATACGACAGTACCCGACCGACTGTCGATTACACCGGGCGAACCGATTCCGATTTCACTGATATTATCAAAAGAAATACCTTCTTTTTCGGCTGTCATCTTGCATAATTTTGCAAGAGCATACGCTGTTTCGTTTACGGCGTTTTCCGCCGACGTTTCTACGCGTGATTTCCCGACTAGTTTTCCGTTTTGCAAAATTGCCGCTTTTGCGGACATTCCGCCAAGGTCTACTCCGATTACCATACTTTTGTCCCCTTATTTGTTTTGATATATTTTCAGCCAATCGGGCAAACGTGAAATAAATTCAGCGTTGTCCAATGTCCGTTTCATCATATCGGTAAGCCCCGTCATATGTGAGGTTAGCCCCTTTTCGCGCATTTGATTGACTGCTTGCAGTTCTTTTTCGCTCAAGAGTAACTCCTCTTTTCTTGTTCCGCTACGCTTGACGTCGATTGCGGGGAATATTCTGCGTTCGGCAAGTTCCTGAGACAAAATAATATCCGCGTTACCCGTACCTTTGAATTCTTCGTAAATCACGTCGTCCATTCTGCTGCCGGTATCTACGAGCACAGAGGCTATCATGGTAATACTGCCTGCTTCCACAGTATTTCTTGCGGCGCCGAAAAAGCGTTTGGGTTCGGCAAATGCACCTGCGTCAATGCCGCCCGATAGTGTTTTACCGGAACTTTCTGCAATGTAATTATAGGCGCGTGTCAATTTTGTCAGCGAGTCTAGAAGAATTATGACGTCGCTACCCAGTTCCGCCATGCGCTTTGCGTGCGCAACGGTCAATTGTGCTGCGCGTATGTGATGTTCCGCAACTTCGTCGAAGGTAGAATAGATAATTTCTGCTTGTCGTAAATCCGAGCGAATATCCGTAACTTCTTCAGGGCGTTCATCAATCAGAAGTATAATAAGTTTCAAATCTTTGTGTTTGGAATCAATCGCCCGTGCAATGTCTTTCAACAGAGTTGTTTTTCCTGCTTTCGGCGGTGCGACAATCAGGGCTCGTTGCCCTTTTCCGATGGGAGTAAATAAATCGAGAATGCGAAGGGAGAGCGGACCGTCTTTATAAGAAAGCGGAATTTTTTCGTTTGCATACTGTGCGGTGAGGTCATCAAAATACGGGCGTTCGCGCACCGTATCCGTTACAACAAAATCGTTTATCGCTAAAAGACGGTCAAGCGCAGGAGACTCGTTTTTCTGGCGCGGCTTAACGGTACAGGAAAGCGTGTCACCTTCGCGTAATTTATAATTGTGAATCACAGGTGCGGCAAGAAATACGTCGCCGCCGTTTCCCGAGGGTTGGCAGTTATTTGTCCGTAAGAACCCGTAGCCGTTTGCGGTAATCTCCAAAATGCCCTTATAAATTTGTTCGTTATAGTCACTTGCGCGCGTTTCGCCCGAAGCAATATGCATAACGCTTTTTTCAGGGTCGTATTCAGAGTCTTTCCGTATTTGTTCGAGCCTTTCCGTAATTTCGGGCGCAATATAACTTTGTTTCGGGGGCGCTCCGCGGTTAGAACGGGGTATCGGTTTCGCCTCCCCCGTCAGAATTGCGATAATCGATTCTATAAGCACGTCTTTATTGCTGGAAGAAGATTTTTCTACACCAATGTTTCTGCCGAGAACGCGAAGCGTCATAATCGGCAGCGAATTGAGGTATAACCGGTATTCTTGTTTGGTGTAAGATTTTTCCATTTACTTTTCGCGCTCCATAATGATGATTTGGGTAGAGTCGTCTGAAATGTCGTCGCGGAAAAATTCAAGTTCGCTCTCTTCCGATTCAATTATTTCAATTTCTTCTACTTCGTCATCGTCGAAAAGGTCGGTGAATTTATCTACCTTTTCGATGTCGAGATTGAGCCCTTTCGTTTTATAGTGCATCGGCACAACGATGGACGGCATTATTCTATCTACATATTCTTTGGCTTGTTCGGCGTCAATTGTATAATTTCCGCCCACGGGAATGAGAAGTACGTGGACCGGAAGCAGCGCTTCAAGCAAAGAAGAAGAACATTCTTCGCCGATATCGCCGAGGTGACAAACTTCAAGTCCGTCCATACGGAACTTAAAAATCAGATTTTCACCCCTTTTTTCGCCGTTTTCATCGTCGTGGTAACATTTGACTGCCGTAATATGCACGCCGCCGATTTCGTAATTCCCCTCCTCATTCAATACGACGGGATTGCCGTCAACGCCTTCCGTATTGTTATGGTCGTAATGGTCATGACTTACGGTCACGACGTCGGCAGCTACACGCGGCAAATCAAACCCGACGTCGCCGTACGGGTCGGTTACGATACTCGTTCCCGTGCTTTCCGTTAATTGAAAGCACGAGTGGCCCAGGTAACGTATTTTCATTTTTCCTCCGAAGTTTTAATTTTAAGTTTTAATTGAAATGATTGTAATTGGTCAGAAAATTTTAAGCGGTATTGTAAATTGACGGAACAGGCATTTGAAGAACGGCGTAGCGTATAGTCGGTTGTTTCTACGGCAATTTCTCCCGTCTGTCCGTATCCGCCGATTAACATTGTCGATTTTTTTCCTTTGCTGAATGTGCAGGAAACATTTGCGGAACCGCTGCGTTTCATTTGAAATTTTGAAGAATTAAAATGTAGTGCAACAAAATCTTTTTCCTGTTCGTATTGTACGGAGAAAGTACCGTCTTGAACCGCTAAGTGCCCATGCGCTTTAAACCGTATTATGTTACCATCCGTTAGTGTAACGATTTCAATCACGCATTTTTCCATCTTTTTCTATTATAAAACAAAATTGTTCATTTGTAAACAGTATTTGAAAAAATTTATAAAGTCACTTCGCTTTTTTTTAATATTCTAACAAGGAGCTGTGATATTTTTTCCCTTCCGCTAACAGCTCGCGCATTTTATTTTCGTCAGAATGAATCAGTGCGTTGCGGTATTTCTGTAACTGAAAAACCAGACGGTCGATTTCGGCTGTAAGATAATCGCTGTTAAGAAAAAATAATTCCGTCCAGACGTTCTCGTCAAGGCCTGCAATGCGTGTCATATCCTGAAAACTGCCGCCCGTAAAACCCAGGCATGTTTCGGCAAGAGGACTTTTTACATAGGCATTGGAAACAATGTGCGCGAGTTGCGAAGTAAGCGCAATCATGCGGTCGTGATATTCTGCCGTGCATTCTACAATGCGGCGGAATCCCATTGCGGTCCCCAAACGCTTTACGGTGTCGAATGCGTCGTTGTCCGTGCGGGCATTGCGTGTGAGAATGAGATTAGCATTATCGAAAAGCGTGGCGCTCGCAGACGCAATTCCTGTGGTCTCTTTTCCTGCCATCGGATGTGCGCCGATATAACGATATGCGCGTTTACGGGAAAATACTACCTCCTCCAAAGGTTTCTTAACGCCGCAAATATCCACAACGACGATATTGTCAGGAAAATTCCCCTCGTCGAGTTCGCGCATTGCAATACGGGGCGGCAGGGCAAGAATAATGATATCCGCTCCGTGATAATCTTTGGCTTCTCCGTCAATCATGCCGTGTTGTAAAGCATACTCAATCGGTTTGCGGCTGCGGTTTTTCGCGTAAACAGAATAATTTCTGCGTTTCAAAGAAGCGCAGATAGACGCTCCGATGATTCCGAGTCCATAGACGACAATTTTCATTTTTCCCTCCTAATAGCAAAGCAAGTGATAAAAATTATATATTATGTCACGCATATTACTGTTTATTTAAAGCGAATTCATAAGATATCCGTATTCTTTCAGTAATTTTCTGCGTTTTTGATAGTCGGGCAATACAGACTGTACTTTTTGCCAGAATTGTTTACTGTGATTGAAGAATTGTGTATGGCATAGCTCGTGTATGACAACATAATCAATGAGTTCGTCAGGCAGAAATGCGATACGGAAAGAATACGAAATACTGCCCTCTGTATTGCAGGAGCCCCAACGCTTTCGCGCCGATGAAATTTTAACTGCCGTATACTGAAAACAGTATTTCTGAGCCAGGGCGGCTGTCCGTAGCGCCATATCCTTACGTGCTAACCTTTTTAAGAGTGCGGTGAGAGCACCTTCTCTGTTTTGTTCGGGTAGGTACAAGCTTCCGTTTTTAATTGCCGTTTTGCCGGCTGTAATCAGATATTCTCTGCCGAATAAGGTAATGTTTTGTCCGTCGGCAAGTTTGAGTTTTGTTTCCTGTATTTTTTTGATTCGTTTTTCTATCCAGGTTTGGTGTTTTGCAAGAAAGCGGTAAACCTCATCTTCTTTTAACTGGTACGGTGCGCGCACAAGAATTTCTCCGTTAGGCGTTACCGTAAGCGAAAGCGTCTTTCGCCTGCTTCTTACGACCACAATATTCATAGGAACATTATATCATTTTCGCATGGTATTTACAAGAGAATCAAATGCCGAGTTGACTTTTTTGTGTGGATAGGATATAATCGGCGTATGGATGTTTATCGCGTTAATAAATTCAATCCGAAAAACAATTTCGTTTCGGTGAGCGTACCGGCCTCTAAAAGTATCCTGAACCGTGCGCTTATTCTTTCTGCGTTTTCCCGCGGAGAAATTGAATTGATTTGCGGCAATTTTGCGGAAGACACTAAAGTTCTGCTCGGTTGTTTTAAGTCGCTCGGAATTACTGTAACAATAAAGAATGATTCGATTGTGGTAAAAGGTTGCGGTGGCGTTGTTCCCAATCAAAAAGCGGAAGTTTATGTTGGCAGTGCCGGAACGGCGGCGCGTTTTTTAACAGTTATGCTTGCTTTTTGCGGCGGCGAGTATACGGTAACGTCATCCGAACAAATGCAAAAACGCCCTATGGACGTGATTAAATTGTTGGAAGAAAACGGCGTTAAATTTAACTTTCTTGCCAAGCCCTATCATTTCCCCTTCCGAATGCAGTCAGACGGGATTCAGTCGGAAGAATTTTCTATAGATACGGAGAAAAGTACGCAGTATGCAAGCGGCATTTTGCTGGCCGCGGCAACGCAGAACAGAACAACGCGGCTTTTGTTGACGGGCAACCGTATTCAAGGAAGTTATATTCGGCTTACGCTTGAAATGTTAAAGGATTTCGGTATCAAAACAGAAGTTCATGAAAATTTGATTACGGTTTTTTCTTCGCCACATCTTCCCGTGCAATACGTTGTTGAGCCCGACCTTTCTGGAGCTTGCTATTTTTATGCGCTTGCACTTTTATTCGGCGTGAAAGTATTTGTAAATCGCGTGAGAAGCGACAGTAAACAGGGTGATAAGAAATTTTTGGACCTTTTGAATAAACGAGGTGTTCGTTTTTCCATGCAGGAGGACGGATTGCTTGCAGACGGCAGCGGAATTACACATTACGACGGGTTTAATGTAGACTTGCATGATTTTTCAGACCAGACATTAACGGTATCTGCGCTAGCCGCGTTTGCATCTACCCCTTCTCGCCTTTGCGGCGTTTCTCATATCCGATTGCAGGAATGCGACCGTATTCAAGCAATTTGCGAAAATTTAACAGCGCTCGGCGTATCTGCTTCTTCGGACGGAAATGATATTTTTATTACCCCTGCGCCTGTAAGCGGCGGCACTGTAAAAACGTTTAACGACCACCGAGTAGCAATGGCGTTTACGCTTATCGGGTTAAAAACGGGGAATATCACAATTGAAAATCCTGAGTGTTGTAAAAAGACGTTTGAAAATTACTTTGAACTGATTTCTGAATTAACCGAATAATTATTTGAAAACGGCGGCAATATTGCCGCTTTTTTAATATATGAAATATTTTCTTTGAGTTTCTCGATTTCCGCCGATAGGGTTTCGTGTTCGGTGCCTGCGCTTTTCTTCGCGCTTTCGATGTCCGCGCCGTTGAGTTCCATGATTGCGTCGATAATGTCGCCGCTGTTCTCAACGCCGTGGAGCAAGTTCTTGAGTTCCTGTCTTTTCATAAAAGCCTCCTACGCTTTTTTACGGGGTTGCGCCCCAAGATTTTTTATGCGCCGCATCAGTTTTACGCCGTGAGCGGCTTTCGGGCATATAAAAAGACAGCCTGCGCCTGCCTGCTGCCTTGTTACCGTTTTGCATTTAATTGCATGAAAAAAGCAGAGTTTTTACTCTGCTTTTTTGTATAATACTTTTGCTTTCTCGTAAACCTTTTTTAATTCCGCTATCATGTGTGTCGAATCAAATCCAGGTTCGCCTTCCGAACATAAGTCAGGAACATCGTTTTCCAAAATGTCCGAAACTTTCTTGTTCTCCTTCTGTAACGCCTCAAAGTTATCAAATAAAAATTCTTCCATATCTAAGGAAAATTGAAAAGCGTCATAATTGCCATTGAATAAATTATCAAACATATTAAAAACTGTTTTTAATTTAGACATCTTTCCATTCCTCCTTAATTTTATTTTTGCGGATTACAGAAACAATTTCTTCTGTATCTTTTGCATAGATTACAGCAACTTTATCATAAAACTTTATACGCTTTCCATCATTTATTTGCACATAGTTATAAGGCTTGTTACAAATAGAAATTATTTGCTTTATATCAAAATTTCTCGATAAAAACCGTGCAACACCGTGGTCAGTAAGTTCAATCCCACTCTGTCGGAATTCGTAATAAGTTTCTTTCGCTTTTTGCTTGAAAGTAGACGTCCAATCCTTACTTTCAATCTTGCCGATAGTTTGCTTTTCCCTGCTTAACAGGTCAAATGATGACCTGTCTGTATTATACTTCATTTCCTGAAATTCTGCAAGTGTTTTCGGAACGTTCTCTTTCCCCAACACCGTTTGAAAACTTTTCATTTGCCGTTCGTCGCGGCGCTCGAAGTAAGATTTTCCGTATGCAAGCGAACCCTCTTCCGAACGGTACGCTCTGCGGAAGGAACCGAGCGTCTGATAGGGCGCCTGTTCTCCGCGCTCCTTGTAAAAGCGCTGCATTTCCGCAAACTCGTTCAGTTCTTTATTCCACTGCCGCATTTGCATTTGCGTATGCGCGTACTCTTCCCTTGCTCGTTCGCTCTGCGTATCTTCCTCAAACGGGCGGCGCGTGTTTTCTTCCAACGCCGCGCGTTCTTCCGCCGTGTGAAACTTCGGTTTATACGGGAAGAACTGATGGCGGCAGTTCGGGTGGATAACGGAATAGCCGTGCTTGAACGCCGTTTCGTAGAGCGAAGGATAGCCGGGCGTTTTGCCTGAAATGGAATAGATACGCCCCTGATACTTCGCGCACGTCGGGCAGGTGGGTGAAATCGTGGAGCATTCCACGAGGTCGTTGCCGTCGTCTATCGCTTTGCCGAATATTAAACAGCGCAGAGATTTGAACGAATCTCTGCGCTGTTATCAATTTAGAAATATTTATATTTTGTGTTTATTATTGCAAATTAAGGTATGATTTTATAATTTCAAATAATTCGTCTGAAACGACGTGTTCCATACGGCAAGCATTTTCTTCGGCGAGTTTGCGGTTGGCTCCCATTCTGACGAACAGTTCCGTAAAAATACTGTGTTTTTCGTAAGTGCTTTCTGCTTGTTTTTCTCCGAGTTCCGTCAGCGTTATATCGCCGTTATTATCAATACGGAGATATCCTTTTTTGTACAACAAATTAACAGCTCTTGAAACGCTTGATTTTGCATAGCCGAGTTCGTCCACTACGTCGACAGAGCGAACATTCGCTTTCCGTTGACTCAATAAATAAATTGTTTCAAGATACATTTCTTCCGATTCATGCGTTTTCATGGTATCCCCCGTCAATGTCATTATACTAAACTTTTTGCCTCTTGTAAAGGATATCAAAGAAATTTAGTTTAACAAACCTTTCCTTTGCAAGAACAGTATTAGACCTTCGCACCCTTCTAAAACGTCACGATACGTTTCATCAAAATTCCCCGTATACCAGGGGTCGGCAATTGCGTGCGGATGAGCGGAATAGTCGAGCAATAAACTGATTTTATTCTCTTTGTCTTTTCCCAAAATACGGCGCATGTGACGTAAATTTTCTTCGTCCATTCCGATGATAAAATCATATGTTTCTCCGTCGGCGAGGGTCAAAAGGCGCGCACGGTGCGGAATGACGGGAATACCCTCTTGTTGCAGTTTTTCTCGTGTGCCGTAATGCGGCGGGTTTCCGATTTCGTCCGTATGCGTAGCGGCGGAAGAAACCGAAACGTTTTCAATTCCTTTTTGACGCAGCAAAAAAGAAAAGACGCTTTCCGCCATGGTGGACCTGCAAATATTTCCGTGACAAACAAATAAAACTTTTACCATATTCTTCTTCTCATGTTTCGTATAAAATTACAAAAAAAGATTGCGGAAAAATCCAAACTGTTGTATAATATGATTATGAAAATCTTTTCCGAACGGCTGATAGAATTAAGAAAGGAACGCGGGCTTTCACAAGCAACGATTGCAAAAGATTTGGGCGTCAGTCTTGGCATTGTCTGCTATTGGGAAAAGAACAAGAGCGACCCGACGGCACCGAATATTGCAAAACTTGCCCATTATTTTAACGTTACTTCCGATTATCTTCTCGGTTTAGAATAACCGTTTATTTTTAACATTTCATTCTGCCTTATGGCAGAATTTTTTTTGTCTGCGCGCTCTATCATACTGTGCCGTATACAGCTCTTTCATTCCCGCCGATTTCTCTTTCTCGATTGCGGAACGCAGTTCATTTTCCCCCTCTCCGTTGACGGCATAAACCGCCATGTGATATTGGCACGTTTCTTTTGCAAGCGCCGCTTCCTGCAAATGCGTTTCTGCGAGTTGATTGTCGGAGAATAAAACACAGTGGACATAGGCAAATTCACATTCAATTTCAGCGCGGGTGAGGGTGTCGGGACAATAATCGCCTATCGATTCAAGGCGTTTGATTTGTTCTATTGCACCCGACTCATCTTGGTTCATAAACGAATATTGCCAGCGGAGCTGTGTGAGCGCAAGAAAAGCCGTTTCATCTTCCCGAATGACAGGCAGATTAAATAATAGTTCCTGCGGAATATTCTGAAAACTTTTACGCAGTAATATTCCCTGTGCCGTAAGTACTGCAAGAAAAACTTTGGAATAATCGGAATCGGCTACAATTTCGGAAAAAACTTTTCCGTCAGTTCGTCCCGTATCGAGTTCTGCGGGAAGCAGTGCCGCAACCCCTTCCAACAAATTCAACGGTGCGCACAGTTCAAAAAAGAAAAGTACGGGATGAATGGGAACAACGAAAAACAGGGCAATAAAAACTCCTCCGAACACAAGATTGAATATTGCGCCGCCGAGCGCAAAAAACGCCGTTTTCAACCGGACACGTTTGCCGCTGCGGGGCAGCATTTGCGTTTCGCCGGAAAAGCCCTGCTTCCCGACATAACGGATTCCATTCCGCGAAATTCGAAAACGACCGACGCTAACGGAAACAAATTGTAAACCTGAAACAGTACCGAAAAGTAGATGTCCGCATTCGTGTATGAGCGTGCTGACGGGTAGAAAAATACAAAACAATCCAAAAACTACAAGCGCAATGCTACAACCGAGCATTTGGTTTGCATCTTGCACGACGCCGAAAAATCCGACGAGTACGGTTCCCGCAACGGCAAACAGTCCGAAAACGGAAACGCAGACTTCGTAAACGATTCGTTTTGCTCTGCCGCTCATACCAGCCCCCTATGGATAAGATATCCTTCTAAATTATCGCAATCGGAAAAATAAACAGTTTTGACAGATAGGGTTTTCATAATTTCAGCAAGTAAATATGCCGCACCTGCAATTACGTCCGCACGGCTAGGGTCCATTCCGACAATCTTCAAACGCTCTTCCGTCGTAAGAGATAACAGTTTGTCCGAGATATGTTTTACCCAATCAAAACTAAGCGGCAAATGATGCAGCCTTTCGCCGTTATACTCTTTCAGTTCCGTTTTGACGGCGGCAAGCGTAGACGCGGTGCCGCCGATTGCATAAACTTTTTCCACGGGTTGAACGCCTTGAAGCGGCAATATCACTTTTCTTACTTCTTCCGCTATTTTTTCCTTTTCATCTTTGCAACGGTTATACAGGCAAACGGCGCCGATATTCATGCTTACAGAAAAGTAGACACTTCCTCCGCGGCGGAAACTGACTTCCGTGCTGGCGCCGCCGATGTCGATAATGCCTCCGTCTTCTTTACCAAGTGCGCCCGATATGCCGAGCACTGCTTCCTCTTTTCCCGAAACGACGTCCAGATTGATTCCGCACGCTTCCTTTACGCGCTTGCAAAAAGAATCTCCGTTTTGCGCGTTTCGGACGGCAGCGGTTGCAAACGCATAAACTCGCGCACCTTCGCGTTTCGCATCTTCACAGAAACTCTGAATGGCGGTTACCGTTCTCTCGCTTGCAGCAGTACTGATTTTACCGCTTTCGGAAAGATTTTCACCGAGCCGAGTTGTAGTTACTTTCTTATATAAAGTTTTTCCGTCCGCCCACAACATGAGGCGAACGGAATTTGAGCCGATATCGATAATTGCAACTTTCATATGTTTATTTGCTCTGTTTATTCCAACCGTTTATCAGGGCTAGATACTGCAACCCTTCTAAACTTTGAAAATATTCGAGGTCTTTTTCGTCAGCATCGATTTTATTTTTCAAAATTTCAAGTTGTTGTTGGAGTTCCCTTTCGGTAGATTTTTTTACGCCGATTTGAACAAATTGAATAATTAGAATAATCGCCAAAAAAATCACAAGAAAAACGCCTGCCGCCGTCATTGCGACAACGATTCGTTTTTTCTTCTCTTCCGACATGGGCTCTTTTGCTTTGGGGGACATGATTTTCTAACCTTTCTTAACGTATTTATCTTATTATAAACCTTTTTTATAAAAAAAGCAACAATTTTATGAAAACTTTTCAAATAGAGAAAAATTCCCAATACGCATCCAAGAAAAGTATAGAGCCGCAAGTTCGGTAACCCCATCATCACCGAAACAAACAGATAGATTCCGCTGAAAAGAACACAGAAAACGACGTCAAATGCAATTTTTACCCAACGATTTTGGAACGGATAGCGGATACAGTAGAGTAAATCGTATATGAGGCCGCTCCCTGCGCCGCACATGACACAGACGAGAAAGGTGTAAATCTGATTCGCATCCGTCATTTGAACAGCCTTTGCAGTGTCTTCCCTTTTGCTCCGCCATATTTCACGGCGCTAACTTCGCCGCTTGCCGAAAAGTTCCCGCTACCCTTTGAGAATGCAAGTACTTTGAGTCCCGCTCCGCTGATGGTTACGCGTTTCCCGTTTACGGTCAGTTTAATTTCCGATTCCGAAAAACCGTCTACACTGTCTACGCCCGTCATGGTAATCTTTTTTTGCTGTTCAATCGTAAGAACGCTGGAAATCGTTTCGTTTTGCATACGCTATATTTATGCGGATAATATGAAGGGATATGCCCGAAACACACAAAAACCCACGCAATTGCGTGGGTTTTTGTGTGTTATGACAGACATAGTACTATTGTAATTTAGCTTTGGCGCGTGCTTTTGCGCGCAATTCACCGTTCAGAATTTGTTTGCGGATACGAATATTCTGCGGTGTTATTTCAAGCAGTTCGTCGTCGCCGATAAATTCAAGCGATTCTTCGAGACTCAAACGCTTTGGAGGAATCAAGCGGAGCGCGTCGTCGGAAGACGAGGAGCGGGTATTGGTAAGATGTTTTGTTTTGCACACGTTTACGTTGATATCCCCTTCTTTGGGAGATACCCCTACAACCATTCCCTCGTAAACCTGCGTTCCTGCGTCAATAAATAGCGTACCGCGCCCTTGTGCGTTGAACAGACCGTAAGTTACCGCTTCGCCTGTTTCAAATGCAACAAGCGAGCCTGCCTCCCTGCGGGAAATTTCGCCTTTATAGGGTTGGTATTCAAAGAATACCGAACTCATCACGCCTTCGCCCTTGGTATCCGTTAAAAATTCGCTCTTATAGCCGAAGAGACCGCGCGCAGGGACTAAAAACTCTAATCGCATTCGTGAACCCATTGCGGTCATGTGCAAAAGTTCACCCTTTCTTGTGCCCATGCTTTGAAATACAGGTCCCGTATTATCGCCCGGAACGTCTGCAATCAAACGCTCAATCGGTTCGTATTTTACGCCGTCGATTTCTTTGAACAGCACTTTTGGAGAACTTACTTGAAATTCAAAGCCCTCACGGCGCATGGTTTCTATTAAAATAGAAAGGTGCATTTCACCTCTTCCGCTTACACGGAAAGAATCTGCGGAATCGGTGTCCTCTACGTGCAAAGAAACGTCGCGCAGAAGTTCGCGGTAGAGTCTGTCGCGCAAATGGCGGGTGGTAACAAATTTCCCCTCTTTTCCCGCAAACGGAGAATCGTTTACCGAGAAAATCATTTCCACCGTAGGGTCGGAAATTTTTACGAACGCAACAGGTTCTACGCAATCGCTGACGCAGACCGTATCGCCGATATTGATTTTTTCAAGCCCCGAAAAGCAAACGATGTCGCCTGCCGAAGCGCTTTCGCAAGGCATGCGTTCCAACCCCTCGATTTCATAAAGATTGACGATTTTTCCGCGAACGGCAAGGTCTTTACGGTTGTAATTGCAGGCGGTAACGTCCATATTGGGTTTCGCAACGCCGCGTTCGATACGCCCGATTCCGATTCTGCCGACGTATTCGTTATAATCAATCGAAGAAACAAGAATTTGCAAAGGACTTTTTTCGTCAAGTTCAAGCGGCGGGAAATGCGATAAAATCGTATCGAATAGCGGCGTTAAATCGGTGCCCGTACCGTTTTCGTCGAGCGTTGCCGTACCCGCCCTGCCCGAACAGAATACGAACGGACTTTCGAGCTGGTCGTCGCTGGCGTTTAAGTCCATCAGAAGTTCCAAAACTTCGTCGATAACTTCTTTCACACGCGCATCAGGACGGTCAATTTTGTTGACGACGATGATGAGTTTCAGCCCGAGTTCGAGCGCCTTTTGGGTGACGAAACGCGTTTGCGGCATGGGACCTTCCGCCGCGTCTACCAAAATCAGAACGCCGGAAACCATTTTCAAGGAACGCTCTACTTCTCCGGAAAAATCCGCGTGTCCCGGGGTATCGACGATATTGATTTTCACGCCTTTATAGTGCATGGAAGTGTTTTTTGCAAGAATGGTGATTCCGCGCTCTTTTTCGAGCGCACCGTTATCCATCACGCGTTCTTCCACTACCTGATTTTCACGGAACGTGCCGCCTTGTTTCAGCATCTGGTCTACCATCGTTGTTTTGCCGTGGTCGACGTGTGCGATAATTGCAATGTTTCTTAAATCTTCTCTAATCATAGTAGCCTCTGTTTTATATGTTCCAATGTTTCAAAGAATTGTTTTGATAAGTACAAAAACGAATTACATAACCGTTGTCTTCTTGCGGTTCGCTCTCGGAAACGAGTACAAAATTTTTGTCTTCATCGAGATTGGGTACAAATACTTCTGCACCGCCGTCCGCATCTACTTTGGTCACGAGCACTTCCGTGCAATACGGAATGAGCGTTTTATATACGCTCGCGCCGCCGATGACGAACACTTCGTCTTCTTCGTATTTTTGAAGCTCCGTAAACAGTTCGTCAAGATTGTGGACGGTAATCACGTCTTCGCATACGTCTTCGGGGGAAAGTACGATATTTGTGCGGTTTTTCAGCGGTTTGCCGTTCGGAAAGGATTTTAATGTATTCAATCCCATAACCACGGTTTTCCCCTTTGTCGTTTCCCGAAAAAATTTCATGTCTTGGGGAAGCGAAAACATTAAATCGTTCTGTTTTCCGATTCCCCATTTTTTATCTGTGTGAAAAATTGCTTTCATGTTATCTCCTTAAATCGCAACGGGAATTTTCGTTTCAAGTGGGTAGTAATCGTAATCTTCTAGGCGGAAACTGTCTACCGTAAAATCGTAGAAATTTTTGATAGAAGTATCTACCACCAGTTTAGGAGCTTTCTTGGGCTTGTTGGAGATAATTTCTTTTACAATCGGCAAATGTCTGTCGTACAAGTGCGCGTCGGCAATGACGTGCACGAGTTCGCCTGCCTGTAAGCCGCTTACTTGCGCAAACATAATTAACAGTACCGCATATTGTGCGACGTTCCAGTTGTTTGCCGTGAGCATATCGTTGGAACGCTGGTTGAGAATTCCGTTGAGCGTATTGCCCGAAACGTTAAAGGTCATGGAATACGCGCAGGGGTAAAGGTGCATTTCGTGCAAATCCGCAAAATTATAGAGATTTGTCATAATTCTGCGCGAGGCGGGATTGTGTTTCAAATCGAAAAGTACTCTGTCGACTTGGTCGAACTCCCCTTCCTGATATTTTGCTTTTTGACCGAGTTGGTAGCCGTATGCCTTGCCGATAGAGCCCGTTTCGTCCGCCCAACTGTCCCAGATATGCGATTTCAGTTCATGTACGTTGTTGCTCTTTTTCTGCCAAATCCATAACAGTTCGTCTACACAGGACTTGAACGCCAGACGGCGAATGGTCTGTGCGGGAAATTCTTCTTGCAAGTTGTAACGGTTTACAATGCCGAATTTTTTTACGGTGTGCGCGGGCGTGCCGTCCTCCCAATGCGGACGCACGGCAAGGTCGGAATCCCAAATGCCGTGTTCCATAATATCTTTGCAGTTCTGGATGAAAATTTCGTCTGCTCTGCTCATATTACTCCTTGATTGCGCGTTCGATTCTCTTGCGCGTTTCCGTATCGCCCAATATCTGCATGATGCTCCATAAGTCGGGCGTGTTTGCTTTTCCCGTAACCGCTATGCGCAGCACTTCCGCTACGTCCGCAACGTTTCCTTTATAATGTTCGGGATTTTGCTTGTAATCTTTCATTTCTGCCGCAAACCCCAACGCACCAGCCGTTTCTTTTACTTTGGCAAACCACGTCTGCGCGTCGTCCTCAAAACGGTAGGAAACGAGGAATGCAGATAAAATTTGTTTTCTCGTTTCCGCGTCCGTGCGGTATTCGTCGGAGCGCTGCGGCGTTTCAAAGAAGTAAGAAATAAGTTCGACGGCTTGTTTTGCGGTCGTGAAATCTTTTCTGCGTTTTTTGCTCGTCGTGCCCATGGAAAGGTTGAGCACGTTAAGCAGGTATTCTTTGTTTGTAAAGTATGTTTTCTGTGCGTCCGTGCCGTACTCGTTTGTCCATTCTTCAAGGAACGCGAGCATTTCTTCTGCACTCAATTTGGCGAGTTCATTTTTGGCAATATCGTTGAGTTTGTCCAAATCGAACAGCGCGCCGCTCTTGCCCATTTTGTTGACGGAGAATTTGAATTCTTCGAGCGGTTTTTCGGGATTTTTTAAGTACCATTCTTCAAAATTGGAATTGAGAAGCGTGAGCATATACACTTTCACTGCGCGCGAATAGTATCCCTCTTTTCGGTAAAAATCGAGCGAAAGTTCGGGGTCTTTCCGTTTGGACAGTTTGCGGCGCGTTTCGCCGTCCTGCTTCATCAGCGAACAGTTGTGCCCGTAACGCGGAAGTTCAAAGTCTAACACGCTGAAAAGTTCGAGGTGAATGGGCAACGATGCAAGCCATTCTTCGCCGCGGATGACAAGCGTGGTGCGCATGAAATGGTCGTCGATTGCGTGTGCGAAATGATAGGTGGGAATACCGTCGCTCTTCAAGATAACAACGTCCTGGTCGTTTTCCGTTACGGTGATGTCGCCCTTAATTTCGTCGTGAAATTTGATTTTATGTTCGGGATTCCCCATCGATTTCAAACGGATGACGTAAGGCTTCCCCGCTTCGATATTCCGATAAATCTCCTCTTCCGAAAGATTGCGGCACTTCGCATATCCGCCGTAATAACCCGTAATTTTTTTCTCTGTAGTTTGTTGTTCGCGCAAAGCGCATAACTCGTCCTCTGTGCAGAAACAAGGGTATGCTCTGCCGCGTGCTATTAAATCTTTTACATAAGCGCGGTAAATGTCGGCGCGTTGGCGCTGATACCAGGGCGCATAGGTGTTATTTCCGTCGATTTCCGCACCTTCGTCAAATTTAATGCCGAAATAACGGAGCGAATTTTTAACCGACTCTACCGCACCTTCCACTTTCCGTTTCAGGTCAGTATCTTCGATACGGAGAAACAAAACGCCGTCGCTTTGGTGCGCGATTCGCTCGTTCGCAATAGCAACAAATAAATTTCCGAGATGAATAAACCCCGTGGGAGAAGGCGCAAGGCGGGTAACTTCCGCCCCTTTCGCTAAATTTCTGGGGGGATATTTTTCCTCGAAACCGCTGATAGACGGCGCGTCGGGCAATAATTTTTCTGCAAGTTTTTTATAATTCATACTTCCCTCGTTTACGGTTCAAATTTTATGGCGTGCAAGATTGCCGAAACTGTTTCGTCAATCGTCTGACCGTCGCAATCCACAATTATATCGGCGTATCTTTCGTAGAGCGGCGTCCGCTCGCGCGCAAGTTCTTCCACCGTAGACACGTTTCCGCGCATGACGACGCCGCGCCGTTCAAGACTCGGAATGCGCTTTGCGACTTCTACTGCGCTCAACCTCAGAAATACGACCGTTCCCGTTTTTTTCAATTGCCGCATGGCGCGGTCGCAGTAGCAAACGCTTCCGCCCGTGGAAATGACGCACCGCGAAACTTGAAGTCCTGAGTTGATACGCTCTTCGATTTTAAGAAAACCTTCCGTGCCTTTTTCCGCAATAATTTCGGAGAGCAACGCTCCTTCTTCGCCTTGAATGAGCAAATCGCAATCAATGAATCCGAAACCAATTTTTTTTGCTAAGAGTACGCCCGCCGTGCTTTTTCCCGAAGACGGCATACCGATGAGCACTAAATTTTCCATAACCACTTTATTATAAGGGAACGGAACAGAAATGTCAAACGGCGCAGAGGCAATTTTTATATTCCGAGAAAAAAATTGGAAAAAAGCCTGAAAAAAAGTTGTTTTTTTGCTTTTTATATGGTATACTTTTTCTTGTATTTTGTAAATAAAAAGGAATATCAGATTATGAATCTCAGTTCGCTTATTTCGAGTCTGCTCATACCGGCTAAAAACGAGGCAATGTATATGACTTACCGCACGGTAAGCATTGTTCTCATTATCTGCATGGGCGTTGCCGCAATCGCAGCGATTATTTTGGTCATGTTGCAACCCGGAAACTCGCAGGGAATCGACGCGCTCGGCGGTTCGAGCGAAACCTTCTACGGAAAGAATAAAGGAAAATCGACGGAAGCCAAACTCAAACTTGCTACCATTATTTGTTTAGTCATTCTTGCCGTATTTGCAATTGTTTTCTTCATTGTGCAAATCGACGCGATTTGGGCGTAAGTTAAATAAACACGGGTTGATTGGGGCAGCGTCACGCTAGCCCCTTTTCTTTCAAATAACGAGGAGTAAATTTTGAACGCAAAAAGCATATTGCTTAACAAAATTAAAGACGGAACGTTTGCGCTTTGGACGGATACGGAAATCGCAAAAAAACTACGGCTCGGCAAACAGGAGGCGTATGCCGTTCGGGATATGCTTCACGCGCTTTGTCGGGAAGGAGAATTATTATTCGATTCGCGTTACCGTTTCGGTACGGCACAGCAGTTCGGTGCAAAAGTCGGTACGGTTTCGGGAAACGAGCGCGGTTTCGGTTTCTTTATGCCCGACGACGGTTCGGGCGACCTCTTTATTCCCCACCGTTTTCTCGGCGGCGCTTTCCACGGCGATAAAGTACTTGCGATTAAAAGAAGCGGACGCCCCGACGAAGACGAAGGCGAAATACTTGCTGTGATATCCCGCGGATATTCGGAAATGGTCGGTACTTTTTATGCCGACCGCAAGGGCGGCTATTTACACCCCGATGAAAAAAAGTTCAGCGAAGATATTTATATTCCGCTCGGCAAGACAAAAAACTGTAAAGACGGCGCGAAAGCGGTTGTAAAAATTCTTTCCTTCGACGGAAAAAGACCGAGCGGCGAAATAATCGAAATTTTGGGCGACAGCGGCGATTTCTTTGTGGAGGAACTCGCCCTTATCCGCTCACACAAACTGCGCGAGGAATTTCCCGAAGAAGTTATTAAAGAAGCCGAACGGCAGGCTATGCGCTCCCCTTCCGATTCCTTAAACGGGCGCGTCGATTTACAGAAAGAACTTATTATTACCGTTGACGGTGAAGACACGCGCGACATCGACGACGCAATTTCTATTCGCAAAGAAAACGGAAAGTATTACCTCGGTGTGCATATTGCAGACGTTACGCATTACGTTTCGCGAGGAGGCGTTATTGACAAGGAGGCGTTTCAGCGCGGGACGAGCGTCTATTTTCCCGACCGCGTACTACCAATGCTCCCTACCGCACTTTCCAACAATATCTGTTCACTGAACGAGGGCGTTACAAGACTTTCGCTTTCCTGTTTCATGACGGTGAACGCACAGGGAAAAGTGCTTGAAAAGAGCGTGAAACCCTCCGTGATTTGTTCCAGACACCGCATGACCTATCGTGAAATCACAAAAATTTACGAGGGTGATAGAGAAACCTTAAAGAAATATCCCGACCTTACGGAATTCGTTCAGACGGCAATCGAACTCACGAATATCCTGAAAGTTGCGCGCGAAAACCGCGGCGGTGTGGCAATGGATATTAAAGAAACAAAAATTCTGTATCAAGACGGTAAAATCTCCATTCCCGATTACGAGCGCACGGTTTCGCACGAAATGATTGAGCAGTTCATGGTGCTTGCGAACGAAAGCGTGGCAACCATTATGACGGAACGCAAAATGCCATTTGTCTATCGTAACCACGAACGCCCGTCCGCGGATAAGGCGCACGATTTCAAGGAATTTTTGAGTGAGGCAGGCGTGAACGCCGCATTTGACGCGGACAGCGTTACGCCGCAGGATTATCAGAATTTGTTGCTTTCCTTGAAAGATTCTCCCCTTTATTCGATTGTTAACCGCGTGATGCTCCGTTCTATGATGAAAGCGGTTTATTCTCCTGAAAATCTCGGACACTTCGGTCTTGCTTCCGATTGTTATTGCCATTTCACTTCCCCGATTCGGCGTTATCCCGATTTGTGCATTCACCGCATTATCAAGGAAAGCCTTATAAATCCCGAAGGCGTGAAGGAAAAATACAAAAACGTCGTCACGGAAGCCGCTGCACAATCGTCCTCTTGCGAGCGAAATGCGCAGGAAGCCGAACGCGACGTAGACGCACTCTATATCGTTGCCTATATGCAGGATAAAATCGGCGAGATTTACGAGGGCGTAATTTCCGGCGTGACCTCATTCGGAGTCTTTGTAGAATTAACGAACGCCGTGGAAGGAATGATTCCCGTGGAAACTCTTCCCGACGACAGTTACGAATTTATCGAAGAGCGGTTTCTTCTGCGCGGCACCAGAAATTCTTTCCGTTTGGGAGAATGTATCCGCGTCATGGTTAACGCCGTCGACTGGGGTTCTCGGCGCGTGATTCTCAACTTTCTCGATGCCGTAAAGGAGCCGCGTTCATGAAGATAATTGCGCTCAACAAATCGGCGTCGTTCGAATATTTTATCGGCGATAAATACGAGGCGGGAATTGTGCTCGAAGGAAGTGAAGTAAAATCGTTGCGGCTCGGCAAAGCCTCTTTGGGAGAAAGTTTTTGTGAAATCCGCGGCGGCGAGATTTATCTCAAAAATATGCACATAGCGCTCTACGATAAAAGCGGCGCATTTTCTACAAAAGATTCAAGGAAAGACCGCAAGTTGCTTCTCCACAGAATAGAAATTTCTAAAATTGTAGGAAAAGTAAACGAAAAAGGCTATACTCTTGTGCCCCTTAAGATTTATTTTAAGAACGCGCTCATTAAAGTAGAAGTTGCTCTTTGCAAGGGCAAACACACATACGATAAAAAACGCACGAAGATGGAACACGACATAAAGCGAGCCACCGACCGTGCCGTAAAAGAAATATTCAAATAACAGAGGTAAAGTATGAACGATTACAAAGCGGAAACTCTTTGCGTACAGGCAGGCTACAAACCGAAAAACGGCGAGAGCCGCATTCCCCAGATTTGCCAAAGTACAACGTTTTATTATGGCGATACGCAGAACATGGCAGATTTGTTCGATTTGAAGGCGGAAGGCTTTTTTTATTCCCGTCTTGCTAATCCTACCGTGGAAGCGTTAGAAAAGAAAATCGCAGCGTTAGAGGGCGGCGTATACGGACTCGGCTGCGCTTCGGGAATGTCAGCTATTCTTCTCACGGTAATGACCCTTTGCGAAGCAGGCGACAACGTTGTTTGTGCAAGCGAAATCTACGGCGGTACATATAATCTGTTTTCGGTGACACTTCCCAAATTCGGCATCGAATGCCGTTTCTTTGACGCGGACTGCCCGGCGGAAAAACTTGATTCGCTCATTGACAGCCGTACTAAATTCGTGTTTGCCGAAACGGTTGCAAATCCTGCGATTGTGGTGCTGGATTTCGATAAAATCGCCTCCGTCTGCAAAAAACATAATTTACTGTTCGTCGTAGACAACACGCTTGCGACGCCCGTCCTCTGCCGCCCCTTTACGCTCGGTGCGCATATTGTGATTCATTCCACTACCAAGTACATAGACGGGCACGCGGCGGCGCTTGGCGGCATGATTGTAGACGGCGGAAACTTTATATTCAAAGGCAATCAACGCTATCCTGCATTCAATACTCCCGACGAGAGTTATCACGGGCTTATTTACGGAGAACTTGCCGTGGCGTTCGGTACCAAATGCCGCGCACAGATGATGCGCGATACGGGCGCAATTATGAGCCCGCAAAACGCGTTTATTACTTACCTCGGAAGCGATACGCTTGCCCTCAGAATGGAGCGCACCAGCCGCAATGCTGAAAAAGTTGCCGCATTCCTTGCAAAACACCCGAAGGTTGAATGGGTGAAATATGCGGCGCTCCCTACTGATAAGTATTATTCTCTTGCAAAAAAATACCTGCCGAATGGAACGGGCGGAATGATGAGTTTCGGAATTAAGGGCTCGGCAAAAGACTGCGCACGTTTCATGGAAAAATTAGAGATGATTACCCAGGAAACGCACGTTGCGGACGCGCGGAGTTGTGTGTTGCACCCTGCCTCCACTACCCACCGCCAGCTTTCCGAGCAGCAATTAATCGACGCGGGGATTTCCGCAAACCTTGTGCGGCTTTCTGTGGGAATCGAAAACGTAGACGATATAATTAAAGACCTTACGCAGGCGCTTGAAGTTGTTTAACGCAGGAGAAAGTTATGCCTATCGTCATTGATAAAAATATTCCTGCCTATTCGGTATTAAACGCGGAACGGATATTTGTTATGGATAAGGAGCGCGCAGGTTCGCAAGACATCCGCCCTATTGAAATTGCCATTTTGAATTTAATGCCGACCAAGAAAGAAACGGAAACGCAGTTTATGCGGCTTTTGTCCAATTCTCCCTTGCAGGTAAATATTACGCTCATTCATACGGAGAGTTACCGTTCGAAGAATACGGAAGCGGAATATCTTGAACGTTTCTACCAGCCGTTTGAAAAAATAAAAGACCGCCATTTCGACGGTATGATTGTGACCGGCGCTCCGCTTGAAGATTTGGATTTTTCGTCCGTTGCCTATTGGGAAGAACTCACTAAATTATTTGAGTTTACGCGCACAAACGTCACTTCTACGATATTTATTTGCTGGGGTGCAATGGCGGCGCTTAACTATTTTTACGGCGTTCCCAAATATTCTCTTCCGCGCAAAATGTTCGGTGTATTTGCGCACAGGAAAGTACATTTCGATACACCCGACCCTTTGATGCGCGGCATTTCGGACGAATTTCATATGTGCCATTCGCGCCATTCTGCAATCCGTGAGAGCGACATTAAAAAAGACAAACGCCTTAAAATTCTTGCCCGTTCTCACCGCGCAGGCGTTTCGATGATAACGAACCAAGACCATTCCCAGATTTTTGTGTTAGGACACATGGAATATGACCGCGACACCTTAAAGCGCGAGTATGAACGCGATTTAAGCAAAGGACTTGCCATTGAAAAACCTTTTTGTTATTTTGCCGATAAAAACGGTAACGAAATTAAAATGAACTGGTCTTCCTCTTCCAATCTCTTTTATAATAACTGGCTGAACTTTGTTTACCAGACAACGCCCTACCGCTTCTGAAAACGTTTATGAAAAAAGCGCACCCTTTCGAGTGCGCTTTTTGATTATAATGAATTGACAGAAAACGGAAATATGTTTTCTCCCGTTTCCTGCACGGAAACTTTCCCTTTGAGATAATCTTTCAGACGGTTGCAAAAATCTACGCAGTTGCATTTTCGCACAGAAACGGAAAACTTTGCGTTTTCTCCGAATGTGCGGCTTTCTTGCACGTTTTCGTGCTGTAAAAAACGGATAAGCGCGTCTACTTCTGGATATTCCACAGTCAGATTTAATTGAATACAGTCGTCATATTCTCGGATTTCCGCCGCGTCTAACCCTTCCGCCGCCGAGGATGCATAAGCACGCGTCAAGCCACCTGCACCCAACTTAATGCCGCCGAAATAGCGTACGACGGCAACCGAGGTCTGAAATAATTTCCGCGCCTTAATGACGTTAAGAATGGGCATTCCTGCCGTGCCCTGCGGTTCACCGTCGTCAGAAAAGCGCTGCAAATTGCCTGTGCTGTCGGCAATATAACCGTAGCAAACGTGCGTTGCAAGAGGATGAGCCGAGCGCACGCACTCTAAAAAGTCTTTTGCTTGTTCCTCGCCCTCTACATGGGAAGCATAAGTAATAAAGCGTGATTTTTCAATCACTTTTTCGGTTGTCGATTCGCCGTAGGCACTCAAATACATTAGCCGCGTACGACCTTTAACCGTACTTTTTTTCCTTTGAACAGCGTAAATTCTCCCGCGGGTAACGGCATATTGACATTATTAGCACGCTCTCCGTTCACGGAAACGCCGCCCTGTTCCACAAGCCGCCGCGCTTCGCCGTTGCTCTTGCAAAGCCCTGTTTCAATCAGCGCGCCGAGAAGCTCGGAAACGGACGCAGGAATAACTTTTTCGAGCATTTCGCCGTCTCCTCCGAACGCAGCTTTCGCCTGCGACTGCGCGGTTATCGCCGCCGCTTCGCCGTGCACCATTTTGGTGAGTTCAAAAGCAAGTTTTTCTTTTGCCGCGTTAATGCGCTCGTCCTGGTAAGCGCATAGCATTTTAATTTCATCCAGCGGTAAAAATGTAAGCAGTTTCAGACATTTTTCAACGTCTGCATCTGCGGTATTCCGCCAATACTGATAAAATTCGTACGGAGAAGTTTTCTTCTCGTCGAGCCAGACGGCACCCTTTTGGGTCTTGCCCATTTTTTTGCCTTCGCTCGTAGTGAGAAGCGTAAAGGTCATGGCAAACGCCGCCTTTCTCTCCTTTCTGCGAATGAGGTCTGCGCCCGCAAGAATATTGCTCCATTGGTCGTCGCCGCCGAGTTCCAACAGACAGTCATACTTTTGATTGAGTACCAAAAAGTCGTACGCCTGCATGAGCATATAATTAAATTCGAGGAAGGTAAGCCCCTTTTCCATGCGCGAACGGTAGCATTCCGCCGTGAGCATTTTATTTACCGAGAAGTACGCGCCGATTTCGCGCAAAAAGTCAATATAATTGAGATTGGTCAGCCAGTCTGCGTTATTGACGACGATTGCGCCGTTTTCGCCCTCGAAACGGATAAACTTCGCCATCTGCTTTTTGAAGCATTCGACGTGATATTCCACTGTTTCTTTGGTCATCATGCTGCGCATATCCGTTCTGCCCGAAGGGTCGCCCACAAGCGCCGTACCGCCGCCAATCAAAATAATCGGTCTGTGCCCTGCGTCCTGCATATGCTTCATTGCGATAAGTTGCATAAAATGCCCGACGTGCAAACTGTCTGCCGTGGGGTCGAACCCGATATAAAAAGGCACGTTCTCCTTGCCGAGTTTTTCGTACAACTCTTCTTCGTACACCGTCTGTTTGATAAATCCCCGCTCGCGCAAGGTGTCCATTACGTTAGCCACTTTTTCTCCTTAATAAACACGGCTTGCACCTTTAAGCGCGCAAACCGTATCCGTATCATTCAGTATGGGAATATTATACCCTCTCGTACGACGTTTGTCAAATAAACCGCCGATAAATTTTAACACAAGATAAGTTCTTTTTCCTGCGCCGCCATTGCCGCCTCGCGTTCTGCAACATTCAATCCTTTGAGCGAACAAAGCGATTGAAACATCTCTTCCGTTGATTTCGGTGTTAATAGACGGCGAGCAAGTTCCCCGTTCTTTTGCGTGCATTTTTGTTTGCGGAGTTGCGTCAAAAAAGTTTCTTGATTGCCTTTCATACTCCCTATTTTACGCACATTACTTGACAATATTTGTCAGATATGATAAAATTTTTATCGATTTGTAGGAGGAAAATATGAAATATCAGATTATGATAGGAATTTTGTTTACATTGCTTGCAAAGCGGCGTGTCACCGCAGGTGAGCTTGCGGGCAAGTACGGTATTTCGGTTCGCAGCATTTACCGCTATATCGACGAAATGACGATTGCGGGCATCCCCATTGATATTGCGCGCGGTCCGCACGGCGGAATTTTTATTTCGGACGCATATAAACTGCCCAAGGGAATGATGACGAAAGATGAATACGCGCAGACAATCGACGCGATGCTTGCAGTGAACGAGCAACTCAAAAAC
The DNA here is from genome assembly GCA_947087265.1 of uncultured Clostridia bacterium. GTDB lineage: Bacteria > Bacillota > Clostridia > Christensenellales > Borkfalkiaceae > Gallimonas. The sequence continues at coordinate 70,905 of CAMUBY010000006.1, read as the reverse complement.
CCCGTTTTGCGCAGCGCTATCGATAAAATTTCGGCGCAAGTAAAGTCGGAAAAGTTTGATATATCCCTTTCGGGCAACATACTGATTGATAGCGGTACCTGGGGAGACGAACGCAAATTTTCCGAAAAATTAGCCGTTCTGGAACGTGCGATTCAAATGCGGGAAATCATTGAAATCGACTATACCGACCGAGGCGGAGAACGCACGAAGCGGGTGGTACTTCCCCATTTACTCGTCTACAAACAAAATATTTGGTATATTTATGCTTACTGCAAAATGCGCGAAGCGTTCCGTTTGTTCAAAGTCGGGCGCATCCGTTCGGTTGTTTGCAAAGAAGAAACGTTTGAACAAATTCCATTTTCGAGAGATGAAATCCCCCTTTCTTTCTGGACGAGCGGGGAAAACGTTATCGACGCGCGGTTTGAAATATCGGCGGAAACGCTCCCTTTTGCAGAAGAATGGCTGGGTATCGAAAACGTGTTTAGAGAAGACGGGAAATTTTTTGCAGACGTCACTCTGCCCGACGACGAATCGTTGGTCGGGAAAATTCTTTCCGCAGGTTCGGGGTTCCGCGTGCTTTCTCCTCAGTCGCTTGCAGAGCGCGTAGCCGCAGAGGCAAAAAAGATTGCAAACAGTTATTCGTCCTGAGCTCTTCTCGTCAGCATGCGTAGAAAAATTTCTTCTTCGGGGAATGTTTTATAAAAATCGCGCGGAAGCGGTTCGGTGACGGGCGTATCGAGTACTATGCGCCCCTCCCGCAGAATCAATGCACGGTGAGAAAGCACCGCCGCCTCGTGTACGTCATGCGTGACGAACAGCACCGTGCTGTTTAATTCCTCGGAAAGTTCGAGCACCAATTGTAAGAGCGAACATTTCAATGAATAATCGAGCGAAGAAAACGGTTCGTCCATGAGGAGCGTATCGTGCGGAAAAAGAAAGGCGCGAGCTATGGCAACGCGTTGCCGTTCGCCTCCCGAAAGTTCCCTCGGGTACCGTTTTTCTTTTCCTTCCAATCCCACACGGGCGAGCATTTCGCCCGTTTTTTCATATAACTCTTCGGGAAGTACAAATTTCAAATTTTCTTCCGCGTTCAGGTTAGGCAATAGTTTGGGTGATTGAAAGAGATATGAAATTTTGCCTGCGTCCTCCACTCTGCCTCCGTGCGGAATCATCTCGGAAATTATGTTGAGAAGCGTTGTTTTACCGGCACCGCTCTCACCGAGTACGGCGGTAATCTTCCCTTTTTCGATTTCAAGATTCAAAGGATACAGCGCTTGTATGTCTTTGTAGCGTTTTTCTACCCCTATCAGTTTCATGTGCGCCATCTCCTTACAGTCAGTTTATAGAGTAGCCGGCAAAGTATCTCTAATGTAAAGCCGATGAAAACGGTAATTACGGTAAGCGCAATCAGTTGGGGTAATTGCACGAACATTTGCGCCGATTGCATCATTCCGCCGATGCTTTGATAAGTGGAAGAAAGCACCTCGCCCGAAACGGTAATTTTAAGCCCCATTGAAAAAATTGCTCCGAACTGTTTGAGGAGCGGCGGCGCGGCTAGCGGAAGGTACAATTTGAAAATTTTCCGCTTCCGTTTGACTTGAAACGCTTTTACCAACTCGCTGTATTCCGCGTCGATTTCTTCCAAACTTGCAAGCGCGGCGGCGTATACGGCAGGAAGAAGAACGAGCACCGAAACAATGACGGGCGCAACGGACGGCGACGTCCAAAGCAGCAGAATTAAAATGACCGCCATCGTCGGAATTGTTCTGAGTACCGAAATAACCGGAGCAAGAAATGCGCGCAACCATTTTACGGACAACGCAAGCAAGGCAAGCACTACGCCCAGCAGTACGGAAAACAAAAATGCAAGAAAGGTTCGAAGTAGCGTCTTTCCGAACGCAACCCAAAATGCGCCGTCAATAAGATTCTTTCCTACTGCGGCGAAGGTATCCCAAAACGACGGAAGAATGTAATCGTTTTTCACGATAAAATAAGAGATAATCCAGACAAGCCATAAGAAGAGAACGGCAAGCAGGGAGAAAATATAATTTTTTTTCACGGTAATTCCGAATAGTAAAAAGATTGTGATACCCGACTTGCCGAATTCGCGTTTATCTGAATGAGTTTTTCCAAAAATGCGTCCGCTTCCGTTTTGGCTTTCTGTGAGGGCGTAAATCGCACGGAGCAGTTTGCAATCACTTCCGCATTCAGATTGTCTGCGTTGAAAGACGGCGTTAAACCCTGCGTTCGTTTTCCGTCAAGTAAAAAAAGCAATGTTTGCGTATTTACGCTTTCCAAATACGTTTTGCTCTCTTGCATATAGGATATGAATTTTTCTACAGAATTTCTGTCGCTTTCAATGACCGATTTTTTAGCAACGAGAACTGCCTGCGGATATCCGAACTCCCCGTAAAGTTCCTGTAAATTTCCAGCGAAAACAAGCGAGGTATTTGCGGCTTTGGTGGATGCGGCAGGTTCGGGACAGAGATAATAATCGCAGCCGAATACAGGCGTCACATTTCCTGCGTCTACGGCAGCCAGATTGACGCCGTTCAAATCTTTATCCGCCTGTACGCCGTCTATTATCTGATAGGGAATCTGATATTCGGAAAGGACGGCTTGTAAGGTAAGCCCCGGCACGTTGGAAAGTTGTACAACCCCCACTGTTTTCCCGATAAGAACAGTATTGATATTTTCCCTTGTAATCTCCGTTTCCGCGTTTGTTGAAAGAAAATAGAGATTCCCGTTTGTGACAGTGCCGAGCATCTGATACGTTTCGCCGTTCCCGAGCAGTTTGCTTGCAAGGTTTATGGGAAGAATACAAAAGTCTGCCTTCGGGTTCTCCCCTGTCACCTGAGCCTGTATAACTTTGGAATCGACGATATGATAATCGAAAGATTTATCGTCCGTGTGTGAAATCGCGTTTGCAAGCGCAAGCGCGGGTGCTCCGTCGGGTGCATAAATGGTATATGCGTCACTCGGATTTCCGCAGGCAACGGTGCCGAAAACAAGCGCTCCGCAAATTGCCGCAGTGAAAAAAAACGACTTTATTTTCATAGGAAATCTCCTCTTATAGTTTTCCGAATAACGATTTAGCAGTGACGCCTTCAAGTCTCCCGATTTTACCGGTTAACGCATTCACGACCGTAACAGGCGCGTCTAAAACGACTGTCAGAACCGATACCTGCTTTTCACGGTAAGGAATTCCCAATCTGCCTACGATATATTCGCCGTATGCAGAAAGGTATTCGTTGATTTGCGAGGTGACCGCTCTGTTTTCTACGATAATTGACAACACCGAAATCCGTTTTTCTTCCATAAAAAAATCCCTCCGCCCGAACGTGCGAAAGGAACCGCGCGGATAAACTCCGCGTGAACATACGTTGGCTCCTTTGCAGTCAGTCATACTTTCTGTTCAGGTATTTCGCAAAAATGATATCACAAAATTTGATGAAAAGCAAGAGAATAAATCAATTTTTATTTCTCATACTGCTGTTATGAAAAAGTTATTTCTCATCTTATCGGTTTTATCCTGTTTTGTGCTTTTGCTTGTCGCCGCGGCGGCTTGCGGAAAAACTTCTTCCAAAACAAATGAAAAAGACGTTCATAAACCTACCGTAATTCCCGAAATTCATGAACAGCTTTGCCCCGAATTTCCTGAAAATTTTGAGCGTCCGAGATGTCCGTATTGCCCGCAATACCACCGTGACGGGAAAGCAAAACGGCTTCCGCACATTCGGCTCTATGAGGAAGACGAACAAAATTCTTGCGTCCCCCTTCCTTATGAAGAACCGATTGACGAAGATTTCAGTCAAGGCGATTGGAACGACTGATAGTTTGCGCAAAATACAAGTTAAGCTCACCTCCTTCCAATGGGAGCTGTGAGCTTTTTTTATTTTACTTTACTTTTTAATAAACCCGTTGTATAATAAACAGTAAGAAAAGCTGTAATTTAGCGGGGTATGTTATGAAAATGAAAAAGATTTTCACCCTTTCACTGGTGGGTATTCTGCTGTGTGTTCCTCTGTTTTTGTTTGCCGATTGTACAAATCCGTGGGATATAAAAATGGAAGAAAACGGCTTTTATTACGCTTGCTGCGACAAATACGGTGATTGGACGAAAAAACAAAAAAAAGCAGTCTCTGCAGTTATATTAGGTCGGGTAGATAATGAAGAATATGTTGAAGAATTGGTGATTCCTCAAGAACTCGGCGGTTTTCCCGTCAAACAAGTCGGCGGCCGTTTTCACCCAATTGAGGGAGGTGACGAGGTTTACAGCATAGACTGCAAAAATATCGGTAAAATAGTGATTAACCATTCATGCTGTCTAAAAGACGCTTTCAGGCATTTCAGCGGAGAATTGGTGATAAATGCCGACGTATTGCTTGATTCCGCCTCTCAATTTGTGCCTTACAGTTACAATACCGTTAGCAAGTGTATACGGTTTACAGTCGATTTGCAATCTTTAACCGACTATGAAAGATGGTCTTTGTTGTGGGATTACGATTGGGGTATTTCCGCCGAACGGGAATTAAAAAGAGTTGAATTCAATGCCGACGGCGGGCGGCAAAATACATATGCTTACGTTGTACAAATGAACGCTTCCGTTTTCGGTCCGGAAACGCCGACAAAAGAAGGCTATACGTTTGCAGGCTGGTATAACGAAAACTACGAAACGGAATGGAATTTTGAAACCGATAAAGTAACCGAAAATATTACGCTGTATGCAAAATGGGTCGCTAATTAAAAAGCAGAAAAAAGCTGAGATTTTAGAAATCTCAGCTTTTTTTATTTTTATGGAAATTGCCGTTAACGGAACGGTTTCTTATTTTTGCATTTCTTTCCGTTTCCCCTTTTTCTTCTTTTCCGGTTTTTCCGTTTCTTCCGTGATTTCTGGCGGTGCAAATTCTACCCAAAAACAACTTCCTTTCCCCTCTTCCGAGATAATTCCAAACGGACAGCCTTGCACCACGAGTATATTTTTTACAATCGACAGTCCGAGTCCTGTACCTTGTACGGGGCGTTTATGTGTTTTTCCGCTGCGGTAGTAACGGTCCCAAACGCTTTCGATTTCCTCAGTCGGAATTCCCTTGCCTGTGTCGATGACCTCGAAACGGGAGCCGCCGTTGTGCGCGTAAAGTCTGATGCGCACAAGTTTATCTTGTCCCGTATAATTGACGGCGTTTCCGATGAGATTGTACAGCACCTGTTCGATGCGCTCTCTGGCGGCAAGCGTATAGACGTTGTCTTCGATTTCCGTTTCGATTTTGTATCCGCTTGTTTCTTTGAGATAATCGAAACGGCTCGCGACACGGTACACCTCGTCGGAGAGGTTAAATACGCTGCGCGATTCGGGAGTGAGTTCGGCACGTATTTTAGAAAGGTCGAGCAAATCTCCCACAAGTGCCGCCAAACGGTCGCTTTCGTCTATGATTATCTGAGCGTTTGCATTCCGTTTCTCTCTGTCTTCGCCTGAAATTTCACGAATCATCGAAGCATATGCCTTTATCATGGTGAGCGGTGTTTTGAAATCGTGCGAAACGTTGGCAATCAGTTCTTTCTGCATTTGGTCGGCTTTTGAAATTTCCGTTCGCGCATATTCGAGTGCGTCGGATAATTCGGTAATCTCCGCGCAGAAATAATCCTGTTTGAAATTTAGATTATAGTTCCCGCGTGCAAGTTCCTTTGCGCGTTCGGTCACTTCCGAAACGGGTTTTGTAATCAAAACTGCAACAAATCCGCTGGCAATAAATGCAAGAATAATTGCAATTAAACCCGTGAGAAAAGAAACCCACCGTAAGTTTCCGACGCTGCCGTTTAACCAGTCGGCAGGCGTAGATAAGTAAAGATAATAAGACGTTCCGTCGACAGACACCACTCTTGCGTGCGTGAACACGGATTCTTCCGAAAAAGTATTATACTCTTTCCCGTTCAGTTTCCTTTTCAGAAGTTCTAATTTTTCCGGGTAAGAATCTTTTTCCGTATAGTCGGAAAATACGCTTTCGCCGTTATCATACAGTACATAAAGTTGAACACCGTAATTGTTAGCTATGCCGTACACTTGTTTTGCTATCGTGCTTTCTTTGCCGTCGTCGATGATTGTATCGGCAATTCGGATTCCCGCTTCGGAAAGCGTTTCTGAAATCTGGTTGTAATAACGTTTATGCACCAGCAGATTTTGCACGACGCCGAATATCAAAATAATTGCAATCGCAAAAACAGAAAACGTAAACCATAAAATGAGGTTCAGACTTCTGCCCGTCCTCAATCGATTTTTATGTTTTCCGTTATCTTGCATAGATTAAACCTCGAATTTATAGCCGAGTCCGCGCAGGGTTAAAATAAATTTACGGTACTCTTTCAGATTTCCGCGAAGCATTTTTACGTGTGTATCCACCGTTCGGTCGTCACCGTAAAAATCGTATCCCCATACCTTGTTCAAAAGTCTGTCGCGCGTAAGCGCTACGCCTCTGTTTTTCACGAAATAGAAGAGCAGTTCATATTCTTTGGGGGTGAGTTCCGCCTTTTCGCCGTTGACCGTGACGGTGCGTCCTACCATATCGATTTTCAAACCTTCAAATTCGTAGATTTCTTTATTTTCTTCTTTGGGTGCGCCGCGCTTAATAATCGCATGAATACGCGCCATGACTTCTTTGGGGGAAAACGGCTTGGTAACGTAGTCGTCCGAACCGATTTCAAAGCCGAATAGTTTGTCGTATTCCTCTCCGCGCGCAGAAAGCATAATCACAGGCGTTTGTTTGAACTTGCGGATTTCCTTGACTGCGGAAAAGCCGTCAAGACGGGGCATCATGACGTCCATCAGAATCACGTCGTAATCGTATTCACGGCACATTCTGACCGCTTCCATACCGTCCTGCGCTTCGTCTGCCGTGCCGCCTTCAAATTCTACATATTCGCGTAAAGCCGCACGAATCATTTCTTCATCGTCTACGATTAAAATCTTCATACTATCTCCTTTCTGCCATGTTACCTTGTAAACTTCAAATTTACTTTATAGATGTGTGAAAATTTTGTGAAACTATTATATCATATTTCCTACTACGCCGCAAGAAAAAAATTTTCATAAAAAACAAAACAAACGTTTGACAAACATACGTTTGAGTTATATAATATTCTTATGATTTCGGTAGAAAAGTTAACGATACTTACGAACGGCGCAAAGTACGACGTTTCGTGTTCCTCTTCGGGCAGTTCAAGGAAAAACCAAGGCGGCATCGGAAACGGTGCCGCGGCAGGTTGCTGTCATTCTTTTACGCCGGACGGCAGGTGCGTATCGCTTCTGAAAATTCTTTTAAGCAACGATTGTATTTTTCATTGTAAATACTGCTTAAATCAAGCGAGCGCCGACGTGCCGCGCGCGACGGCCACTCCTGACGAAATCTGCGAGCTTGTCATTGATTTTTATAAGCGTAACTATATCGAAGGATTATTCCTCTCCTCCGCCGTGTACATTTCCCCCAATCATACCATGGAGCAATTACTGTTGACTGTGAAAAAATTGCGCACGGAATACGGATTTCACGGTTACGTTCATGTTAAAGGCATTCCCGGTGCAGACGAAACACTTGTGCGGGAGACCGCACGCTATGCCGACCGAATGAGTTATAATATCGAACTCCCCTCCGAACAGAGCCTGAAACTGCTTGCACCGCAAAAGAGTAAGGAAAGCCTGCTTGTCCCCATGAAACGTTTAACGCATGAAGCGAGCGTTTTTCGCGCAGAAAAGCGCAAGGGGCATTTCCTCCCCGCGGGGCAGACAACGCAGATGATTGTAGGTGCAAGTCCGGAAAAAGACGGACAAATATTAAGGCTTTCGCAAAGTTTATATCGCGCGAACGGGCTGAAACGCGTCTATTATTCTTCTTACATGCCCGTTGTACATCACTCTCTTCTGCCTGATACGCCCGGCGGTGCGCTTCGGGAACACCGATTGTATCAAGCCGATTGGTTGCTGCGCTTTTACGGTTTTAATGTAGAGGAAATTGTGCCCGAGGGCGAAAATCTTGCAACCGAATATGACCCGAAGTGTGCTTGGGCGCTCAGGAATATGCATCTCTTTCCGATTGAAGTAAACCGAGCGCCGCTTGAAATGCTTTTGCGCGTGCCGGGAATCGGCGCCAAGAGCGCCTACAAAATTACGGAAGCAAGGCGGTACACTTCCCTTACGTTTGAGCATCTGAAAAAAATGCGGGTCGTGCTCAAACGGGCGCGGCATTTTATTACGGCAAGCGGAAAATTTTTCGGTACCGAAAACGAAAATGTTGTCCGCGGACTACTTGCGGCGGGCGAAACGGCGATGAGTGCAACCCAACTAAGTCTGTTTAACGACCTTCAAATTGCACAACGCGAAACGCAGTTTTTACTTCATTCCAACGCGGAAACGGCGCGTTCTGCGCTCATAGGTGAATTATGATTTACTGTTACGACGGCTCGGAAAACGGTTTTTTAACGGCATTTCTCCTTGCGTATTCGGATACAGATGCCGTACTCGTCTCCGGGCAATTTCAACTTCCGTTCGGGCAGGAAGCGGTTACGGTCAAGACCGATATTGAACGCGCGAAAAATGTCAGAAACCGCCTGTTGTCTTTTGACGGACAGTGTATGAACGAATTGAAAACGTTGCTCCGCTGTGCAAACCCGATGCGTGACAATGCCACGTTCGATTACTTCAAACTGATTGCAACAAAAAAGCGTCCGGTGCGAACGATGCTCGCAGAGGACGTTGTAATACTCGCTAAAGATTTGATTTGGAAAGTCAAACACGAATTGGAACAGTTCCGCGGTTTCGTACGTTTTATGGAAAGTGCTAGCGGTGCGCTCTATGCCCCTATTTCCCCCGACCACGATATTTGCGATTTGCTCGCATGTCACTTCCGTGCAAGATTTCCGCAATTTCCGTTTGTGATTCATGACGTAAAGCGGAAGAAATCCGCAGTTTATGACGGAAAAAATATCTTTGAAGCGCCGCTCGAAAATGCTGAAGTGGTGCTTTCTGCCGACGAAACGGCATGGCAGGAATTATGGAAAAACTATTTCGAGCACGTGAATATCGTTCCGCGTGAACGGTTAAAGCAGCAACGCGCTTATCTCCCCGTGCGTTACCGCAAATTCATGCCCGAATTTCATTGATTAAATACCTGCGACTTCGATTTCGTTTATACCGTCTTCGATAAGATAGCACATTTCCTCGTGTTCGTTGACGTTTTCAGCAATTTGTTCCATAGCAAGTTTCAGATATTTGACTTCCGCATTTGCAAGCAACGTACCGTCTAATTTATAAATTGAACAATGTGCCGTAAGGAAATGACCGCTTTCTTTTACGATAATCCCTCTTGCTAAAAGCGTTTCGCCGTAAGGAACCGGCTTGCGGTATTTGGTTTCCAAAGAGGTCGTTACGCCGTAGGTTTTTTCGCCCCCTTCCTTTGACCAAAGTGCGCGCATACCGAGTTCATCGAGCATGGCGGTAATCAGTCCGCCGTGTACTCTGCCGGGATAACTCTGGTGTTCTTCCCGATAAGAAAAGAGTGTGACGACACTTCCGTCTTCCATAGAATAAAATGGTGCGCGAACGCCTGCCGCATTATCCAAACCGCACATAATGCACATTTTGCTGTTCATTTGTTTTTCTTTTACTTTCAATAGCATAATTCACCTATATTTTTTTAATTTGTAACAATGTTTGCATATCTTCTTCCGAAATCTCAAAATCGAGTTCGGAATTTTTTTTCATATATTCCGCATGAATTGTTTTAGGAAGCGGCAACAATCCCAACTGTAAACAAAATTTAATGCAAAGTTGTGCGGTTCCGACGCCGTATTTTTGCGCTATATCCGTCACTTTTGTATTTTTGAGAATTTTTCCCGTTGCAATCGGAGAGTACGCTTCCACTAGAATGCCCTCTTGTTTGCAGTATTCAATTAAATCGAGCGGAACTTTTCCGATATGTACGCAAATTTGATTGACAAGCGGTTTAATTTTTGAATGCGCTTTGAGATTTTCCAAGTCTTTTATTTGGAAGTTGGAAACCCCGATTGCCCCGACCTTTTTAGCCTCGTAAGCCTCTTCAAATGCTTTCCATACTTCGGGGTTTTCCTTATAATACCGACGGGGAAAATGCATGTGCATTTGAATCCAGGGCTTGGGCGCGTGGATAAGAATTAAATCGATTTTCCCAAGGAGTTCAAGTGACTTTTCAATGGACGCTTTTGCCTTTTCATACGTTTTAAATTCGGCAGGGACTTTGGTTGTGATAAAAATTTCTTCTGGCGGGATACCACTTTTTTTTATTGCCGCGCCGACGCCGACCTCGTTCGCGTAAGCCGCTGCCGTGTCGATATGCCGATAACCGATTTCCAACGCGCTTTTAACGGCAGGTTCCACGTCTTGTTGTGATACTTGCCAAGTCCCCAATGCAAGTTTGGGTATTGCAAGTCCGTTTGCGAGCGTATAAGTTTCCTGCAAAATCATAAATTTCCCCTTTTTGTTCAAATGTTTATGACAACATTTTTATTATAAACGAAGAATAGTATTTTGTCAATTTTCTCACTAATTTTTTCTTGCAACTTGCACTAAAAACAACAAAAACACCACAATATATTGTGGTGTTTTTATATGGCGCAGAGAAGAGGATTATATTTTTACCCAAAAATAAGCCTTTTTATAGCGTTTTTGGGCATAATTATCGCGTATTTTGTTAGTTTTTTGTTGATTTTAATCTAATTTGTGCCATAAAATGTGCCACAATTTATCTAATGCAATTAGTCAAAATCAGTTTCTAATATATTATAACAATGCCGTAAAAAAGTCAGTATTTTTCAATGAAAAAGCGTAGAGAGCGACACCCTACTCTCTACGCAAATTCTTTCCATCACTCTTCTCTGTTGTTCCCCTGGCATGCAACAAACACAAAATTGAACAGGCACAGAGAAATCTGAAATTTGTTCTCATCGCTTCCACTCAATCCGATGATCCACGAAAGTAGAAAGATGAGAAAGCTGAAATAAATGTGTACCTTTCCCTTCATCCATGCGCCCCCAAAAAGAAATTTTCTTGATCATATTTTTCTTTATCATTTTTATACCTCCTTTTTTATTTTGGAAATTTAGAAGAAGGTGGAAGCGCTGCGTCCATGGGTGCCAGCCTTACAAATGTCACATCGCTAACGAGAGCTGGAACTCTCATTCTCAATTCTAAAAAATCCTGTATAACGATATCATAAAAAAGTAGATTTGGCAATGGCTCTTCCAGAAATTTACTTATTAAAAAAAATTATGCAATCCATAAAAAATTTTTATATTAGAACACTTGACAATGATAATGAAGCTATGATATTCTTATTAGGCTTTTATAAGTGAAATCTTCAAATGGTGACTCGTGGGTGCCAGCCTACTTTGTCATAATCTTTTAAGTATTTTTGATGCTGGAACATCAAAAGTATCTTAGGGGGAAAGGTGATCATTGATCGCCTTTTTTGTTAAGAAATAATAAGTTTCACTTCGCATACCACAATTGCAATAATTGTTCTCAGATAAATCATAAAAAAAGCGACTTCATTTGAAGTCGCTTAATTATCGAGAAGGAGGTAACCCGCGGTGCCATTCGGGAGCCAACTTATTCATGTTTGACACACCCCTTGCGAAGTCGCATCAGAGCCTTAAGTAAGGCTTTCATGAACATCACCTCCTTAACATGCATAAACATATTTAGCACCTGAGGGTTATGCTCACTTATTATAGCATAATTTATTTGATTGTCAATAAAAAAAGATGGAAAAAATTTCTTCCATCTTTTTTGTCTAACTTACTTTCGTCTTCTTACCCAGAAATGAAAGCACTTAGCATTCTTGGGATAGATAATTCTTCCGTTACGCGTTATGTAAGGCGCGAAGACTTCCACCCAATCAATATGAGTTCTCATCTTATTTCCTCCTTTTTTGGATTTATAAATTTCCCAAAAAAGAGGCATGAACCCCTTGACAATTCCCTAAAAATGCTTATAATAGAGTTTGTATGTAGGTTGATGTCAAAGTCAGCCGAGAGTGTTAAGGATTGGCGTTCTTAATACTCTTTTTTCTTTTTTGAGGATTTATATCTTAGAATTTAGATTTTTGACAACGAGCGGCTTGTTCAGTTACCTTACATTGAACCATTATATCTTGCACAGACATATTTCTGCATAAATGATACGGCATAAGCAGTTCTCCGGCTAAACAATCCGCCTGCCATTCAGGATCTTTGAATACAGGAATATTTTCAGTCCCTCTACTTTTCGCGACCTGTACATTATGACCATCTAATAAAAGTGCATGAGCAATTTCATGCGCGATTGTAAATCTATCTCTTCCGCAGTCCGCTACCGCACCATCATAGACCGACTGCTTAATATTAATTATACGATCTGTGAGACTATAAACAGCGTGTTTTGCTTTTCCAAATTTCCTATTCCAATCGTCGTCATCAAAAATATCTTGATTGATCCCCATCGGATACATTGCTTCCAACAGTGCAACAATTGGAAAATATGGAGCTTGCGACAATCCAAGATTGTTACGAATATTTTTTGCGTAAACACGCAAATCGTGTCGACTTACCGGTGGAACTTCATAACCACTTTGATATTTTACCATAATCCCCCCTTACTTCAAAAGAGCCTTTATTTTTTCAACTGTTTCATCATCCATGCTCTCAAATTGACGAGCAAAATTTAGAGCCATACTTCTTTTTTCTGCGTTTGCCTTCTCCAAATTGAACCTTACGGATGTTGCGCTCAGTTCCGCAGCTTGTTTAAGGTTTTCTGTTTCTTCTTCCGTGAACGGATATGTGGCGAGTATTTTGTTTAAGAACTCATTCGATACCGCTTTCCTGCCCATTTCCATAGCGGACAAATACGAAGAAGGAACTTTCAATGCGTCCGCCATATCTTTCAATATGTAGCCGTTTTCTAATCGATAAAGCCTTAATAATTTCCCAAATTGAGTTACCATAGCACACCTCCTTGTTTTTATAATATCACAAGAAAATCTGCAAGTCAAGTATTTTGGATAATAAAGTTTCCAAATTTTAGGATAATATTTTATCTTATTGATATAACACATTAAAAAGCTAAGGAAAATTCCTCGGCTTTTTACTTGTTATAAAATATCATATATGATAAAATAACGATAATTTAAGTGTAAAAAATTTTAACGAGAGAAAAAATTATGGAATGGATTTCAATTATTGGTATTATAATTTCATTGATAGCGTTATTTATTTCTGCTTTTGCCTATTTGTTAAACGTTGCAAAACATAATTTACAACAATTGCAAACTCGCTATCAAACTTTTTGTGACAAATTTCAATCACTTTTGATGTTTGGAAGTCGGCATCAATTACTCCGCCGTTTTGTTCTTTGACGATTCTATCCATATATACCGCTTCCCTTTCTTCAAGCGCCTCGTGATGCGCAACAAAGAGTTTGTCTGATTTTAGATAACCTTTTTGAAGGTCAACTTGGTTTTGGTTTAATTCTTCATTTTTTTCGATATTATAAATTTTCATTTTTTTCTCCTTTAAGTTGTACGCTTCCAAACGCCGACTACTTTGTATGGTTGCATAATGTTATGCGGTTGACCGCCTCCCGTCTCTTCAGTAGTTTTTGTTAAAGTTAAATTTTCGCTGTATCCTCTCTGCGGAATATCTCCGTCTTGATTTATCGCCAACGCGGCGAGAGGCATAACATGTGAATGTTTTGGCATTTCGGGTATCGTTAAAGTATGTGTTGCTTCTCCGCCTGTTGCGCCGAGTTCATAACCCGCACCACTTCCAACAAGCACGCGACCTTCATAATCGGTATCAATCTCCCATGTAAATCCGAAACGCGCTGCAGGAGTTTCTTCCCCGTCAAATTGAATATGGTGGCTTCCGATAGGATGTTCAAGATTTAACCATTCTGTTTTTGATAGATAAGTTTCTTGAATATTATTTCCTGTACCGTCATTTTCAGCATTCACGGCGTTAGCGGCATTTTCCGCGTTTTGCGCTGTTTCTGCTGCGACTACATTTTCTGCATTTACAGCGTTTGTCGCGTTTCCTACGGTCATGTCGGGATAAGTTCCGTCCCGAACGACTTCCACGTCCTGCGAAGATACTGCACCTATATTTTGGCGGATTTGCGCCTGTTCTTCTTCCGTCAGACCCGAGGGGAGCGTAATGTTATAGGGCGTTCCCCCTACTGTGATTTTGTTGATACTTGCCATGTTATAAACTCCTTTCGATAATAAGATTTTCTTCATTGACGCTTACGTTCTCATCGAGCGGTGAGAAGATTAGGTTTGCCTCTCTTACCGCTACGCCGTATCGTGCATATTCGTAGATTTCGTTAAAATCAATCACGAGTTCCCACCCTGTATTGATTTCTCCCAATGCGTTAAACGGAGGGCTTGTGTTGTTTGCAATCTTTGACTTAACAAATGCTCCGTATGTTCCGACGCTTGCCACAAACGCAATTTCATTCGCGCCGTAGGTGTAGGTACTGTTCCATGCGTAAATACTGCGCGATGCGTAGGCTCCGTTGTTGAGTTGCTCTTGTAGCGCAGAGAGATTGCTTAAAATCTCTTGATAAACGTCGTCGGAGGGCGTATCCGGAAGAATTACAGGAACACCGCGACCGACAGTGAATTGCGTGCTGCTCGTCGCCGTAACAACTCCTGCTTTCGCCGCATAAAAAAAGAACTGCGCCGTAACAGTTCCGTAGTACTGTGTTATTTGGTTTGGCAGGGAGTAGGTCCACCCTGCGTACTCTTTGCCTGTTTTTTCGTTCACAATATGGTAATGAATTGTATAAATACCAGATTGAGACAACATAAGTTCTGTTGAGGGCATTTCGCCGCTTAATTGGCCGTAAATTTTATCAGAAGCTGTATTATCGGGATAAATGATTTCGTAATAAGGAAAGTTTGTATAGACATATCCAGAGTCTAAGATAAGTACATCGTTTACCCCTAAAACAGTAATTGTAGAATTAAGAGGCATAGGAGAGTTGTAAGGTTTTTTTATTTCCTCAAAATGATTTGCCATGTTTCTATTTCCTTTTTTATTGACATTTATTTTTTATTGATTTATAATTTCAAAGAGGTATGTTTATGAAAAGAGTTGTTTTGATAGAAGTCTTGCTTTTATTGTCCTTTTGCGTGTTGTTAAGTTTTACTATAATTTTCCTCCATAGCGCAGCAGTACGTTTTGATACTGCCTCAATCGCAGGCGACGATAAATCTTTTTGGTTGGAAATAGCATACGAAAATTTTTCTTATGGATTTCCTTGCTTGGTTGGTGCACTTTCAAATTTAACCGCAATGATTTTAATAGCGATAAAGGATTTCAAGGTTTTTGAGCCGTTACGGAATAAATATTCAGACAAAAGAAATGCCCGCAAATCCGTACGCCTTGCCGCAAAACAAGCGAAAGCCGACGCGGACAAGCAGAAAGAAATTGCCGAACTGGAAGCAAAACTGAATGAACTCAAAAAGGACGAGTAAACCTCGTCCTTTTAATTTTCTTCGGGTGTTACAGGTGTCGCATTCCCCGTGAAGTTCCTGCCGATATCGTTCGTGAACGTAACGGTATCCACAATCACGCGCTCGGAGAACTTGGTAATCTCTATGAGATACAGTTCATGGTCATAAAGTCCCGTGCCGAGCGGACTTTCTGTCGCGTTGTCATCGGCGATTAAAAACCGCTTGGTGCGTTTTTCGGGGTCGCGGCGCGTTTCCTCGCCCTTCTCCCCTGCCGTCCAATACAGCACGTTGCTCAATAAGATTTCCACAGGCGTGAGCGGCGGAAAGTTTTTCCGCTTGATACCGCGCAGCGATAAATAGCATTCGTCCAGGCGTTCGTCTAAAAAGTCCGCCCATTTCAGCGGCATTACCGCTTTGCTCGTTCTGTTAATACCGTCGATAAAGACGGCGTATGAATTTCGGATAGCCATGTTATTGATTTCCTCCTCTGCTTCCCGTCGTTCCCGCGCGGATTCTCTGCATACTGATACTGATATCTTCGAGGTTCTTTTCCGTGCGGAGCATGTTTCGTTTTTCTGCGATATCGATTGCCTTTCCTACGCCCGACACAAGCACCCCCGCCAGAACCAGCGGCCACGTTCCCGTTGCGATACCGATACCGAGCGAAACCCCCGTATCCACTACTTGCTTTGTTATCGAATAAGTAGTTTGCAGTCGCTGTTCATACTCCGTTGCGCCCGTCTGCAAAGACACGCGGCTGATTTTGTTTGAGATAAGTTTATTTGCCGTTCCGCTCACGACGGAGTAGGAAACAAGGCTCTTCGCGGCGCGCTGTATGTTCTTTGCGCTCCCCCCTTCGGACTGTTCTTTGGATTTACTACCCGAACCGCCCGCCATGGCGGAATTGCTTGAAAGTTCGCTCAAATGGATATACAGGTGCATTCCGTCAGCCATTTTGCGCCTCCTTTGTAACCGTGAACGATATATCGCTTGTTACGGTTACTTTTTTATCGGTAATCAGATAGACGTAAAACTTATTTTCTTCTTCGTCAAATATGAAGTCGTTGTAGGATAATTCCACCGTGTATTGCTGCGCTTCCCAATCGTAGGCGTTTCCTGCAATGAATGCTTTGCACGGCTCACTGAGCGCAAATGTTACCTGCGTTACGCCCGAAGAGTTAAACTCAAATCTGCCCATTTGAAAAGCCGCAGGAAGCGAAAGAATGTGGGGATTTTCCGTAACCTCGATAAGCGCGGCGGAAACGCCTGCAATCGTAACGCCCTCCGCCCGCGTGGTTGTGTTGTCGGCAGTCATGAGATAGAGTTTCTCGTCAATATTTCCCCACTTTACGTTCACGAAATGCCCCGTGTTCGGCTCGCCGCCAAGCACGAAGCGCATTAACTCCTTTGTGGTGTTATCGGCGTTAGACGGGAAATTAAGGTCAATAGAGAATGCGCTCGAAGAGGAAATTCCTTTTGAGACAAGTTTTCCTGCATACACATCGCGCTCAATCTGATTGGCGCGCGTGATGTCCACGTGCTGATACGGCACGAGAACGCCGTCGAATGTAACCTGCACGTCTTTGGAAATAGTTCCGCCTTTGATAAAAAATAGTTGCACGTACACGGAAGCGGTAACGTGCTGACCGAGTTGGGGAGAAATATCCACAACCCCCGAAAGAGATACGCCTGCGCTGAACGAGACCGAATAGATATCCTCGCCGACGGGTATCGTTACACTTTGCGCTTCCTGGAAGTAATTGTTGATTACGCTTTTAATTTCTTCCAAAAACGGATACTGTCCGTTCTGCACCGCTTGAAGTTCCTCTTCGCTCTGCGCTGCGTTTGTGCGCGGACGCTTTACGGGAATGGAAAATTCGAGCGATAAATCGTTCGTGCCCATAACGAGTAAATTCGCGTCGTTCGAGGATGAGGTAGAACGCAGGTTTCCCACTATGTAATGCGTTATCGTGTTCCCCTTGCGGCGCGGCTTATCGAACCTGCCCGCGTCCGCCCAGATATGGAATTTAATTTCGGGGTTTCCGTAAAGATTGTTCAAGCCGTTCTCGAACATTTCTGCAAGTTGCGTCAGTTTAATCATTTGATTTCTCCTCTTAATTTTTCGGCGAGCCGCCTTGCGAACTCTTCGCAAAAGCGTTTCCACCAGCCCTCGTTCGGGTTTTTCTTGCCCTTCCACTTTGGCGATATCCACGGCTCGTTTGTATAATAACAATACGGCGCAATTGCCGGGTGGATATAAACATCAACAACGTCGTCTTCGATACTGTACCACAACGCATTGTCCGCCATGTTTCCCGTGGAGGTTTTTCCGCGCGTTTGGGGGTTCGGCACATAGATAGAAGGGCGCAATTCCTCTACGGTTGCGATAATTGCGTTGATTACTTTTTGCCGCGTCATGATACCTCCCAAGGGTTCTCCACTTGCACCATTCGGATTACGTATTCCGTTGCCACCGGTGTAGGGAAAAACCGCAATGCCTGTTTGGACGCTTTTTGCACGTCTTTCATCATCTGAATAATCTGAAATGCCCTGCCGTCGGGTAGAATCACATATGAGCCCCTGTGAAACGGAAGTCTGTCGTTGGTGCGAATTGCCGTTTCCCCTTCGTTATCCGTGCTTTGAATATTCCCGAATAGCCTTCGGTAGGTATGAGAAAACGGGTCAACGTTTTCGTATCGGAACGGTTGTCCGCCGATTGATGGGTCGTCGATTGTCTGTTCGTAGTATTTCGCGTGCGCGGTAAATTGCGGCGACGGGTGCGCGATATCGAGCCAATCCATATTACACCCCCGAATAGCAAATGCCGCTGTTCACCAGGATTTCCCGACTAATCTTATGTATTTCTTTCCCCTCGTCGCTTGTTTGAAGCGACATGAAAATATCGCCGTTGCCGAGAATGTACTCTACCTGATATTCCATGGCACGCTGAACCGCCGCGCGCACGTTCGGATTGCACGCAATCATGCAGTCCTGCCGCTTGTTGTAAATCGAGTAATTGTGAATAAACTCGTAAATTTGGTCGCTTGCCGTGCGACATAATTTGTTGATGACGATTTCGGGGTTAACCGTTCTATCCTCTGCAAACCTTGCGCGGATATCAACGGCGCACCGCTCGACAATTGCCTTTTCCGTAAGCACATAATGACCCGTCAGTTCGTCGAACGTCATATAGTCATCGTTATAGGAATAAGTTGTCATGGTTTTCTCCTTAAAATTTTTACAGTTACAGTTGACTTTTTTTAATTTTGTTGTATAATATAAGTGTAAAGCGTGACAGCAGAAATTTACCGCTTGGCTGCAAATGAATGGAAGGGATGCGGGCTTCCCGCGCTTTACAAAGCGTCGCTATAAGCGACGCTTTTTTCGTGTCTTGTATGCCGTTAGAACAAACGTAAGTCTGTTTCCGTGAAACTCTGGCGCTATTATAGCCATCTTTCCATTATGTAAAAATTCAAAATTTCCTCTTTCGTTTTTCTGAAAAAATTCTCCTTCTTCTATTACTTCTGAAATATCACTTAAGAATTCTTCAATATTTATTCCCTGATTTTCTCTTTGTTTGATAATATGTTGCAATCCGAGAGCGTCATTTCCCCAAAGCAAATCAATATCTCCGATATCCTCTCGATGAAATGCACCTTTTACATGCCCGCGCTTTTCCTTTAACAACTTTTCTATCGCTGCTTGTCCTTTTACGTCTACAAACCTCTCTCCTAATAGAACTTTAAGAGAATTTTCTGGCGTTTTGTCTCTCTCGTACAATTCCTGCAATTTCAAGTCATCGACGGAACCGTCTGCTGATATAGGCAAGTCAATACCGTTCTCTTTCGCCCATTTAATGCGTTCGTTTACGCCGTCTGCATAAGAACTGTTTTTATCCGTAAATTTCCCGTCATCCGACCGCGGATGTTCGTTTTCGTTAAACTGATTCATAAATCCCCCCATGTTAAATTTTTATGGTATGGGGCTTGATAGGCTCAAAACCCCAGTGAAAGCCGTTTAATTATTTCTGCGCTGCCTTTGTGCGAGCCGCCGCAGCGGTAAGCGCTTGCGTTGCCGCATAGGTCGCAGCCGCAGTGTTTTCTGCCGTAACGGATACGGTAGCATTCGTGTATCCGGTTGCGGAAACTTCTATGGTAGCCGTTTCCCCTCTGCCGAGAATAAACGTGTAAGTTCCGTTCGCGTTGTTCACATAGCCGATTTGGTCGCCGTTCTGCTTGGTAATCAAAAGCGCCGCGTTGTTAACGGCCGCGCTTTCCGTACCTGTTACGGTGAGCGTTACGGTCGTGGTGTTGTTCCCTTCGTACACGCCGATTTTGGACGCGTCGCCGTAATCCGCACGAACGCCGTAAGACTTGATGACGTCGTTGAAACTGTCGGGTGCGACAATTCTGCCGTTCTCGTCTACGGGGTTGACGAAATCCGTGAGGTTGCTTTCGGTTGCAATAACGACCGCAACCGCCGAGCCTCTCGTCATGCCTGCACCCCAACGGAACAGATTCTGAATTTTTGTACCAATTGCGTTTCCGGGGTTGGGAATCGGGTTAATCGTAGCGCGTGCGCGACCGAATGCAAAGCCCTGTGCGTTTGCGATATACGCCTGGATTTTGTCGTACTGTGCGTATGTATCGGCGGTAATACCGATAAGTGCCGCAGCCTGTCTCCAATAGGAATCGGGAACGACTTTAATCCAAACACCGCTGTACATACCGCGGATATTCCCGCCCTTGGGCTTGCCGTCTGCCGTGATAGCGCCGCCAAGCAACATTTCCTGTGCGAGGTTGGAAGCCGACACGAGCGCACCGTTGCGAACGGAGAACAGACGGTTGAAGAACGACTGTTTCATAACGATAACGCTGTCTTCGAGCCTGTACTGTACAATACCTTCCGACCAAGTGGTCTGTGGATTGGTCATTGCGCCGATAAGGCTGTTCATAATCTGCTGCAGATACCCTTCCGTGTTGTTGGTAAGGTCAACAGGGATTACGTTCGCGTTATCCGCTTCTGCGGCACGCGCAAGCGCGCCTTTGAGGTGCGTTGCGAGAATGGTTGTATCTTCCATGTTTGCCACTGTGCCCGGAATCATGGACGTGTATTCTGCCGCAAGCGGCAGCGATACCATATCCTGCGAGAGTTCGTAGATAATCGTTGCGTCGTCGTAAACCTGATTGAGCGCGATATCCACACCGTTCGTCTGCACGACGTTCGGAAGGTTCTTGTTTTCAAGACCGTCGTTCCCGGGCGTTCCGTTGAGTCTTCCGTTAAGCGATGCGTCAATCGTAATCGTACGCATGGAATAACGGGGCGGCGCCATAATAGGCACACGCACAAGCGCCGCACGCGCGTCGCCCGTTCTTGAAGTGATACCCATGCCGTCCGCAAAAATTCTCGCGTCAAGAATGTTCTTCATCCAAACATTTTCGAGAATTCTGTCAACAAGAATCCCCTCTGCCTTCGGATAGTTGCCGTCGCCAACACCGTAGTTGTTGTAGGCTGCCTTAAGGTTTGTCATTATCTGCGAATAGAGAACCTTATCACTCAATCCGCTTGTTTCAATTAAACCTGCCATTTTCTATTCCTCCTTTTTTTAAGCAAGTAATTTTTTCACGTCTTCTTCCGTGAATTCTTTTCTTCCCTCTCCGGAAGATGAAGTTGCGGAAAGTCCATATTTTTCGCGCGCCGCCTGCAACTTATCTCCGCCAGAGAGTTTGTCGAGCGCGGCTTCGATTTTTGAAAACCTTTCTTCCGCACTCTTGCGCCATTCCTCCGATTCTGCATGAGCCTTGTCCTGTTTGTCTTCATGCTTTTCTTCCGCCGTGTCGTCTTTCTCGTGAAGTTCGGACACGTCGCCTTTGCCTGCCGCGTGTTCCGCGCCGAGAGCTTCATGCTCACGCGCTTCTGCGCTTTGGCTGTTCTCGTTTCCGTCTGCCCTTTCCTGCGCCGCGATGCTTTCGTGTACGCGGTCTGCAATGGACTGATGGAAACTTTTCTTGTCGTCGTCCGAAAGGTCTTCGTATGCCTTGCGGGCCTGTTCCAAAGTGGTCATTTTTGTTTCCTCCTGTTTTTTATTTTTTTTGAAAAAACCACCGAATGTCATAGTTCGCCCGCCTCCTTTATCGGGCATGAAAAACCTGCTCAACGGCAGGTTTACAAGATTTTTACGCGGTCTGGATAAGACAAAGGATAAGTATCTTATTACTGCGCCGAAAACGGCAACCTCGAATAGAAAGGTGCAACTCCCTGAAGTGATGACAAAACAAATAGAAGAATACTTTGCCTATAAAAAGCAAAATAACATTTCTTCTCAGTTTTTATTCGGCGGAGATTCCCCCATTCCTCAACGAACTTACCAACGCTATTTTAGCAAATATACTCATGATGCAGGACTGAAAAATATCCGCATTCATGACCTGCGGCACTCGCACGCGTCCATGCTGATTCACTTAAACGTGCCTATTACAGTTATATCAAAACGGCTTGGACACAGTTCCGTTAAGATGACGCTCGAAAAATACTCACACTGCTATTCGGACGGTGAAAATATCGCTGTTTCAGCCATAGACGAGGTAATTTGCGAGAAAAAACGTGCCATTAATGTGCCATAAATTGTAAAAATACAAAATATAGTGCATAAAATAACAAAAACACCACAATATATTGTGGTGTTTTTATATGGCGCAGAGAAGAGGATTCGAACCTCCGGACGAGTATCCCCGTCACACGATTTCCAATCGTGCTCCTTAAACCACTCAGACATCTCTGCAAACTGAATCTATTTTACAACATATCCTCTAAAAAGGCAAATGATTTTAAGAGTCTTTCTGATATTTTTCCGAAAAAGAAAAAGCCGAATCAATTGCTTCGGCTCATCCTTATTTAGTTATTTCAAATATAAACCGTCTTTGCCGTAATCGAGCGTCAATGTGCTGCCTGCCGCAGGATTTTGAGTTAGAATATACTTCGCAATGAGTGTTTCGGCATGAGATTGAATATAGCGTTTTAGCGGGCGTGCGCCGTAAGCGGAATCGTACCCCTCTTCCGCAAGATGTTCCGCCGCGCGCATCGTAACTTCTAAAGTAAGATTTTCCGTCCTCATCCGTGCTTTTAAGCGGTTCAGGGTAATATCTACTATCACAGCAATATTTTCCCTTGTAAGCGGCTTAAACATGATGATTTCGTCTAACCTGTTCAAAAATTCGGGGCGGAAACTGCGTTTTAAAAGCGCGTTCACTTTCTCTTTTGCGCTTTCCGAAATTTCGCCGTCTTCTATTCCCTCCGTAATAAATTCCGAACCGAGGTTAGAAGTTAAAACGATAATCGTATTTTTGAAATCGACCGTGCGTCCCTGAGAGTCCGTCGCCCTGCCGTCATCGAGAATTTGCAACAGAATATTAAATACGTCGGGGTGCGCTTTTTCGATTTCGTCGAACAACACAATTGAATACGGTTTCCTCCGTACTGCCTCTGTAAGCGTGCCGCCTTCTTCGTAACCCACGTATCCTGGAGGCGCGCCGACGAGCCGCGATACCGAAAATTTCTCCATATATTCGGACATATCGATTCGCACGATATTCTTTTCTTCGTCAAAGAGATTTCTTGCAAGCGATTTTGCAAGTTCGGTTTTCCCAACGCCCGTAGGGCCTAAAAACAGGAACGAACCTATTGGCCGGTTGGGGTCTGAAATGCCTGCGCGCGCACGTAAGATTGCCTCGCTCACTTTCTGTACCGCTTCGTTTTGCCCGATAACGCTCTTGTGTAAATCTTCTTCAAGGCGCAGTATTTTTTCGCGTTCTCCCTCTTTGAGTCGAGCAACAGGGATTCCCGTCCATCTTGCAACAATGCGGTGAATTTCGTCTTCCGTTACTTCGTCCTGCAAGAGCGCGTTTTCCCTTCCGCTCACGTTCTGTTTGGCATGTTCCAACTTTTTTTCCAGCTCTGGAAGTTCGCCGTAACGCAGACGGGAAGCCTCTTCCAACTCGCCGCGATTCATTGCGGAATCAATTTCTCCCTTTAAGAAATCAATCTTTTCTTTCAAGTCTTTTTCCGAACGGATAGCGTTTTTCTCGTCTTCCCACTTGACTTTCATGCCTGCGTAGGTTTCTTTCAGTTCGGCAAGTTCCTTTTTAAGAGATTCAAAACGTGCTTTGGAAAGGTTGTCGCTTTCTTTGGAAAGCGCCTTTTCTTCTACCTCGAGTTGCATAATCTTTCGGTTTAACGCGTCCATATCGGCGGGCATGGAGTCAATTTCCGTACGAATCATCGCCGCCGCTTCGTCCACGAGGTCGATGGCTTTATCGGGTAAAAAGCGGTCGGAAATATAACGGTTGGAAAGCACCGCCGCAGAAACGAGCGCGTCGTCGTGAATGCGCACGCCGTGGAAAATTTCAAAGCGTTCTTTCAGTCCGCGCAAAATGGAAATCGTATCTTCTACCGTAGGTTCGTTTACAAGAACAGGCTGGAATCTACGCTCTAATGCGGCGTCCTTTTCAATGTATTTGCGGTATTCGTCGAGCGTCGTTGCACCGATACAGTGCAGTTCTCCGCGCGCAAGAAGCGGTTTTAAGAGGTTGCCTGCGTCCATGGCGCCGTCCGTTTTACCTGCGCCGACGACGGTATGCAATTCGTCGATAAACAGCAGAATTTGCCCCTCCGATTTTGTGACTTCGCTAAGTACCGCTTTCAAGCGTTCTTCAAACTCCCCGCGGTATTTCGCGCCTGCAATTAAGGCGCCCATATCGAGCGAAAACAGCGTCTTGTTTTTAAGCCCTTCCGGTACGTCGCCCTTTACGATACGCTGCGCCAAACCCTCTGCAATCGCAGTTTTGCCGACGCCCGGCTCGCCGATTAAAACGGGATTATTCTTCGTCTTGCGCGAAAGAATTCGCACCACGTTTCGGATTTCCTCGTCTCTACCGATAACAGGTTCTAACTGATGACTGCGTGCACGTGCGGTTAAATCGGTGCCGTACTTTTGCAGTGCTTCGTAGGTGTCTTCGGGGTTATCGCTCGTTACGTTTTGATTTCCGCGTACTTCTTTAAGCCCTTTCAGAAACAAATCTTTTGTGACGCCGAATTTTAATAAAATTTCTTTCAAACCGCGCTCGGTATTATCGAATAAGCATAAAAACAGATGTTCGACGGAAATGTATTCGTCCTTCATGTTGGCAGCAAGTTTCTCCGCCTCGTTCAATGTTCTCGTGAGCGCTGCGGAAGGATAAGCCTCCGAGCCTCCCGATACGCGCGGCAAGCGCTCGATTTCTTCCTGAACAGAACGTGCAAGCCCTTCCGCATCCGTTCCCGCACGCGTTAAAATGCGGGAAACAATGCCGTCTTTTTCAAAAAGCGCATGGCACAAATGCAAAGCAGTAAGTTCCGCATTCCCGTATTCGAGCGCAAGTTTTTGTGCGTTTTGAATCGCCTGTACCGATTTTTGCGTTAATTTATTTGCGTCCATTTTGTTACCTCCCGATTTTTTTCATTTATATTATACCGCGAAATTTTCAAAATTAAACGCAGGCAAATTGCCTGCGCTTAAAATTTCTGTTTTGTTGTGCCTGACCGTAAACGTCGTCAATCCTCGTCCTCTTCCTCGGGAAGTTCCACGTTGTGGTAGACGTTTTGCACGTCGTCGTTCTCTTCAAGTTTATCGAGCATTTTAAGGAACGTTTCGAGTTTATCCTGAGGAAGCGTGATTTTGCTTTGGGGAATCTGCGTAATTTCCGCCTGCAAAAAGACTAGTCCGCGTTCTTCCAACAGTTTGCGCGCTTCGGAAAAAGCTGCAACAGACGTATAAATTTCAAAAGCGTCCTCTTCGGTTACCACATCGTCTGCACCGGCTTCGATGGCATACTCGGTCACTTCGTCCTCCGTAAGATTAGGGGTGCGTTCCACAACAATAACACCCTTCGTATCGAACATATAGGAAACGCAACCCGTCATACCGAGCGAACCGCCGTTCTTGCTCATAATCGCGCGGATATCGCCTGCCGTACGGTTGTTGTTATCGGTCAGCGTGGTAATAATCACCGCAGAACCTGCAATCCCGTATCCTTCGTAGGTGAGTTCTTTATAATCTTTATCGCCCACTTCGCCTGCCGCTTTTTTAATGGAACGCTCAATATTATCGTTGGGCATATTTGCGGCTTTTGCTTTGGCAATGACGTCGGCAAGTTTACTGTTCGTGGAGGGATTGGGATTCCCTTTTGCGGCAACGGCAAGTTCTCTTCCGAGTTTCGTAAAAATCTTACCGCGCGCCGCGTCCGCCTTGCCCTTTTTTGCCTGTATATTGTGCCATTTGCTGTGTCCTGACATAATTTAACTCCTTTTCAGCATTTCCGATTTTTTTAATTGATACATGAGAATGCCCGCCGAAACAGCGGCATTCAGACTCTCCGTTTGTGTTTCCATGGGAATTTTCACCGTATGCGCAGCCTGCGAAAAAATTTCTTCGGACAATCCTCTTCCCTCATTTCCGATACAGAGCGCGAATCTCTTTGGCGCGGAAAAAGTAAATACGTTTTCGCCGTCCATATCTGCCGCAATCAGCGGAACGCCTTGTAAAACAGAAAGAACTTCCTCTCTGCTTCCCTGCATAATTTTCGCGTAGAAAACGCCGCTCATGCTTGCCCGCACGCTCTTGGGTGAAAACGGGTCGGCACAGTTGATTCCGTAGATTTCAAAATAACCTGCGGCAATCGCCGTTCTGACGATTGCGCCGATATTCGCGGGGTCGGAAACGCCGTCTAATACAATACAGGGCGCTTGGGGCGGCTTCGTTGCATGAACGGGAATTTCGACTTCCGCTATAATTCCCTGCGGCGTCTTTTCGTCGCAAACGCTCCGAAATGCGTCTTGTCCGAGAATAACGGCAGGAAACCCGAACGTATCCCCCAGATAATTTTCCCGAATGACGATTCGCCTGATATTCAACCTGCTTTGAGAGCATTCGCGCACCATTTTTTCGCCCTCAACAAGAAAAGTGCCGCTTTTTTCGCGGAATTTTTTTTCTTTGAGCGCGGAAAGTTCTTTGACGAGCGGATTGTTTTTGGAAACAATAATCATAATGTGCAAAAAAAGCCTTTATACAAAGGCTTTTCAGAATCAAAGAGCGGCTTTTGCTTTACCGCAGAGGTCTGCGAACGCTTTTGCATCGTTTACCGCAAGGTCTGCAAGAATTTTACGGTTGAGTTCGATTCCCGCCACTTTCAAACCGTGCATGAGTTTAGAATAGGAAAGTCCGTTGATTCTCGCACCTGCGTTAATACGCGCAATCCAAAGACTACGCATATCGCGCTTTCTGTGTTTTCTTCCGATGTAAGCATAGTTGAGAGATTTCATTACCGCCTCGCGTGCAATGCGGTAATTTTTACTCTTGTTACCGAAGTAACCTTTTGCGAGCTTTAATATTTTTCTGCGTTTCTTAACGCCGTTTACGCCTCTTTTAATACGCATAATTTCTTACCTCCTTTAATCCTTATAGGGAATCATTTTCTTGACGTTGTTCTCCTGCGCGGAAGAAACAAGCGTCGTCTGACGTAAATTTCTCTTTCTCTTTCTGTTCTTGGTTTCTGCCTTATGGTTCTTGCCGCCATGAGGTCTGTTTACCTTACCGCTGCCGGTGAGCCAAAAGCGTTTTTTAGAACCGCTGTGCGATTTCTGTTTCGGCATATCTTTGTCCTCCAATATTTTATCGAATTTTATTTGCTTATTTTTTTGCGGGTGCAAGAATCATAATAATGTTCCGCCCTTCCATGTTCATGGGCTTTTCGATGACGGCAATCTCATTGAGCGATTCAAAGAATCCGTTCATAACGTCCTTTGCAAGCGACGAATGCGCCATCTGTCTACCGCGCAGACGTATGGAAACTTTTACTTTATTCCCCGCTTCCAAAAACTTCGTTGCCTGTTTTGCCTTTACATTCAAATCTCCCACGTCTATGGTCATGGAAAGCTGAACTTCTTTCAGTTCGACAACCTTCTGATTTTTGCGGTTTTCCTTTTCCTTTTTTGCCTGCTCGAATTTGAACTTTCCGTAGTCCATAATTTTGCAGACAGGAGGAATTGCATTCGGCGAAATTTTCACGAGGTCGAGATTTTCGTCCTCGGCAAGGCGGAGCGCCTCTCTCGTAGACATTACGCCGAGCATCTCCCCCGAGGAAGAAATGACTCGTACTTCACGGTCACGGATTTCACCATTCAACTGATTTTGCGGTTTTATAATATTTCACCTCACCAAAAAATAAACGGGTCGCGCAAGGCAACCCGTAAAAATTTTTCATACGCGAATACTCGCGTAATTTCCTGAAAAATATCGACCCGTTTTGCGAAACGCAAATACGGAGAGAAGGGTTTACCTCTGCTTGACGATATTATTTTAACAAACCCTGTCTCGTTTGTCAACGCTTTTCATACTTTTTTTGTAAATTATTTGTCGAACATTGTCGAAGATTGTCCTGTCTTTATCAAAAAAAATCATTTTGATAATTTTTTCTTCAGAAAATTGTTTTCTTAATTTCTTCGTCTTTTACCATTTCAAAGAATTTATCTTTTTCCATCGCGCCGATATCGCCCTCTCCGCGGCGACGAACGGAAACCGTAAGACTTTCCACTTCTTTGTCGCCGACAATCAGTTTATAAGGCACTTTTTCAAGTTCTGCGTCAAGAATTTTTCTGCCGATTTTTTCTTTGCGCAAATCTGCCGAAGCGCGCAAGCCCATCGCCGTCATTTCCGCAACGAGTTTCTGCGCATATTCCGCCGCGCGGTCGGTAACGGGAAGCACTTTCACCTGCTCGGGCGCGAGCCATACGGGGAATTTTCCTGCGTAGTGCTCGATTAAGATGCCGATAAAGCGTTCAATCGAACCGAATACAACACGGTGAATCATAATCGGGCGGTGTTTTTGTCCGTCCTCGCCCACATATTCAAGGTCAAAACGTTGCGGCATCTGGAAATCGAGTTGGATGGTGCCGCACTGCCAGGTACGTTTGATACTGTCTTCGAGGTGGAAATCGATTTTCGGTCCGTAGAATGCGCCGTCGCCCTCGTTTACCGAATAAGGAAGGTTCAATTCGTCGAGCGCCGCACGGAGCGCATTCGTTGCCGCTTCCCAATCTTCGTCGCTGCCCATGCTGTTGTCGGGTCTTGTAGAAAGTTCGACGTGATACTTAAAGCCGAACAGCGTATACACTTCGTCGATTAAACGTACAACGCCTTTGATTTCGCTGCGGATTTGGTCGGGCGTCATAAAGATATGGGCGTCGTCCTGCGTAAAACAACGCACGCGCATGAGCCCGTGAAGCTGTCCGCTCTTTTCGTGACGGTGAACCAAACCGAGTTCTCCCATACGAATAGGCAAATCTTTATAACTGTGCGGAGAAATTTTATAAACGAGCATACCGCCGGGGCAGTTCATGGGCTTCACGGCGCAATCTTCCCCGTCGATTTTCGTGGTGTACATATTTTCTTTGTAATGGTCCCAGTGCCCGGAATTCTCCCAAAGACTGCGCGTCATAATGATGGGCGTCTGCACTTCCACATATCCCTCGCGGCGGTGAATCTGCCGCCAATAGTCGATAAGCGTATTTTTGAGAATCATGCCGTTCGGAAGGAAGAAAGGAAAACCCTTACCCTCGTTCATAAGTGCAAACAGTTTCAACTCTTTGCCGAGTTTGATGTGGTCGCGCTTTTTCGCTTCTTCAAGCATCTGGAAATATTCGTCCATTTCCTCTTTCTTTGCGAACGCCGTGCCGTAAATGCGCGTGAGCATCTTTTTCTTTTCGTCGCCGCGCCAATACGCGCCTGCAATCGAAACCAGTTTGAACGCTTTGATTTTGCCCGTAGACGGCAAGTGCGGTCCACGGCAGAGGTCGGTAAACGTGCCCTGTTTATAGAAAGAAATTTCTTCGCCCGCAGGCAAATCCTGAATCAGCTCCACTTTATAATTTTCGTGGAATTTACTCATGAGCGCAATCGCTTCTTCGCGGGGCATTGTAAATCGCTCGATGGGAAGGTTTGATTTGATGATTTTTTTCATCTCCGCTTCCACTTTCGCAAAATCTTCCATTGTGATGGGTGTTTTGAAATCGACGTCGTAATAGAAACCGTTTTCAATAACGGGACCGATTGCAAGTTTGCAAGTCGGATATACGGCTTTGAGCGCCTGTGCAAGCACATGCGCGCAGGTGTGACGGTATACTTCCAACCCTTCCTTATCCTTTAAAGTGACGATTTCAAGGCTGTCACCGTCGTTAAGCGGCGCAGTAAGGTCTTGCAATTTTCCGTTGACCTTTGCGGCAACCGCCGCGCGTGCAAGTCCGTCGGAAATCGCCTGCGCCGCATTGAGCGCGTTTGCGTTTGCTGCAAGTTCAAGTTTGTCGCCGTTTTTTAAGATGATATTCATGTTTCCTCCTCTGTATTATGCCAGTCATAATACTATGTGTACTTGATAAAAATAAAAAATACGCCCTAAATATTCCCGTTCGGGGAAATTTAAGGACGCAATTAACTCGCGCGGTTCCACCTTAATTGCTGAATAAAATTCAGCCGCTTTGATGAAGTTTCATAAAATAAAGCGGTTTCACGTTCCGCCTTTCTTTGCGAGCCTTTCAGCCGAGGGGTTCGCTCTCTGGAAAAGAAATAACGGGGTTACTTGTCTTTAAGTACCCCTATTGTACGAACTTTTCTATGAATTGTCAAGAGAAAATTGCACGTTCCGCATAATATTTTTGTAAAAAGTCGCCGACTGATTCTTCCACTTCACCGAGACAATAAACAAACCCCGCATCAGAGAGCATAATTTCCGTTTCCGTATCCTCTTCGCCCGTTAGGCGGCTGCGTTTAAGAGGGATAAAATTTTCTCCGAAAACGGTATTTCCTTTCAGATAAATTTTATTTCTGCTCTCTCCCACCAAAAATTCGCAAAACTTTTTCAAATCTCCCGTTCCAAAACTTTCCGGAACATAACTTGCAATTTTTTCCCACTTTTCCTGAAGCGCCGTTAAACGGAAATGAAAAATGCCGTCCAGAGTATATTCTTTTTTCCGTCCGATTTTGCGGCGAATGTAGTTCGTGTCGCAGTCATAATCCGCCGCTATCAGGGCGGCGCAAAGCAATTTTTTCTCGCGTCTGCTCAAACATACATTGAGCCTGCCCTGTAAAAATTCGTATTTATACCCTATTCCGATAATTTCCGCGATTTTTTCAACCGTAAAAGTACGGATGGCGTCGGCAGATTCGGGAATACGCAGTCTGAGCGCAGTCCGCTCCTCTCCGAATAAAAGGTCTCCGTTGCCGCCGTTCGCGAGCAGTCCTTCAGACAGTACGTTATATAAATAGGTAATATAAGAACAACGTTCTTTTCGTTCCGATACGGTGATTTCTTCCACAAACTTATTGTATGCCTTATTTTACGATTTATTTACCGTGATTGAAAATTGAGCGAATCTTGCAGACAGTACGGAATGCTTGACATAATTTTTAGTATCGTGTAAAATAATGGGAAGTATTGGAAAAGAGGTTATTTTCTATGGACGTGAAAGCGGTAGAACAAAAATGGCAGGCGCGTTGGGAAAAGTCAAAACTTAATCAGTTTGATAAAAAAGCAACGTCGAAACCAAAGCATTATGTGCTTGAAATGTTCTCTTACCCTTCAGGAGCAAAACTGCACGTCGGGCATTGGTACAACTACGGTCCGACCGACTCGTATGCGCGTTTTAAGCGGATGCAGGGCTACAATGTATTCCAACCGATGGGCTTTGACGCATTCGGTCTTCCCGCAGAGAATTACGCAATCAAGACGGGCGTACACCCCAAAGACTCCACCGAAAAGAATATTGAAACAATGGAAGCGCAACTCAAAGCGATGGGCGCGATGTTCGATTGGTCGGCAGAAATTAAAACCTGTGAAGAAGAATATTACAAATGGACGCAATGGATGTTCCTTGCCCTCTACAAAAAAGGACTTGCTTACCGCAAGGAGGCGCCCGTCAACTGGTGCCCTTCCTGCCAGACCGTTCTTGCGAACGAGCAGGTGGAAGGCGGAGTCTGTGAGCGTTGCGGTACGCAAGTTACGCGGAAAAACCTCACGCAGTGGTTTTTCAAAATTACTGACTATGCCGAAGAACTTCTGAAAGGTCTTGACGAACTCGATTGGCCCGAAAAAACAAAAAATATGCAACGCAACTGGATTAGCAAATCGACAGGCTGCGAAATCGAGTTTGAATGTGAAAACGGTGAAAAAATCCGCGTATTCACCACACGTTGCGATACGGTATTCGGCGTCTCTTATGTGGTGCTTGCGCCGGAACATCCGCTTGCCCTTTCTCTCACAACCGCAGAACATATCGAAGAAGTCAAAAAATATATTGAATACGCGGCAAAAGCCAACGAAATCGACCGTCTGTCTTCTACCAGAGAAAAAACGGGCGTTTTTACGGGCTCCTACTGCACGAACCCCGTCAACGGCAAAAAAATTCCTATTTATTTAGCGGACTATGTGCTCGCAAGTTACGGTACCGGCGCGGTGATGGCGGTACCCGCGCATGACGAGCGCGATTATGCGTTCGCTTCTAAATATCAACTCCCTATCGTGAAAGTAATCGAGTCGCAAAACGGAGACACCAAACTCCCCTACTGCGAAGACGGAATCGTTGTAAGTTCCATTGATTTTGACGGACTGGTGGGCGAAGAAGCAAGGAACGCGGTTGCTTCGCATCTTGCCAAAATCGGGAAAGGCGGTAAAAAAGTCAACTACCGTTTACGCGACTGGCTGGTTTCCCGCCAGCGGTATTGGGGGGCTCCCATTCCTGTCATTCATTGCCCGAAATGCGGCGCAGTGCCCGTACCCGAAGCAGATTTGCCCGTGAAACTCCCCTATGACGTAGAGTTTAAGCCGAACGGCAGTTCGCCTCTTGCCAACCACGAAAAATTCATGCACACAACCTGCCCCGTCTGCGGAGGAGAAGCGCAGCGCGACCCCGATACGCTCGATACGTTCGTCTGTTCGAGTTGGTATTATCTGCGTTATGCCGACCCTCACAATGCGGCGGCGCCGTTCAGCAAAGAAAAGGTAAACAAACTGTTGCCTGTCGATACTTATGTCGGCGGTGCGGAACACGCTTGTATGCATCTTCTGTATGCGCGTTTCCTTACGAAAGCGCTGCGCGATATGGGCTATCTTGACTTTAACGAACCCTTCCTGCGCTTAGTTCACCAGGGCGTGATTTTGGGTCCTGACGGAAACCGTATGAGCAAATCGCACGGCAACGTTGTTTCACCCGATGAATATGTAGAAAAGTACGGCTCGGACGCTTTTCGGCTCTATCTGATGTTCGGTTTCTCTTATACGGAAGGCGGGCCCTGGAATGACGACGGCATGAAAGCCATTTCCAAATTCCTTGACCGCGTGGAAAAGACCGTGCTCAAAATAAAGGAATACAAAACGGAGAACGGCTCTCTCTACGGTGCGAACGAAAAAGCGCTCGATTATGCGAGAAATTATGCAATCAGCAAAGTTGCGCGCGATATGGAAACATTCTCGTTCAATACTGCGATTGCGCGTATGATGGAACTCCTAAATGCCATCGGAAAATATGACGCATTTGCCGAAAAAAATACTTCCTTTCTGAAAGACACGGTAAAAGATTTTGTACTTTTGCTTGCGCCCTGCGCGCCGCATATCTGCGAAGAACTGTGGGAAATACTCGGCGAGAAAAACTCGGTATTTTTACAGAATTTCCCCAAGGAAAATCCCGACGCACTTGTACTCGACGAAAAGGAATACGCCGTGCAAATGAACAGTAAAATCGTATGTAAAGCGATGTTGCCCGCAAACGGAAGTCAAGACGAAATTCAATCGCTCGCGCTTGCTCTTCCCGAAGTACAGGAACGCATGGAAGGAAAGTCTTTGAAAAAGTGCATTGTCGTTACAGGACGGCTTGTAAATTTGATTGTCGGCTGAAAATAATAAAAAAAGAGGCTCAAACGAGCCTCTTTTTTTATGCAATCATTTTATTTCGTTCAGTATATATGCCGCATACGCGCGTGCAACGTTTAAGCCTGTCACGCGTTCCATTCCGCCGAAAAAGGCGTTGGAATTGACTTCGCAGACTAAAAACCCGTTCTTGCCGAACAGCAAATCGATTCCGCAATAATCGAGATTCAGGCGTCTCGCAATGTTTTCGCACAGCCGCACGCCGCTTTCGTCTAAAAAGTATCTTTCCCCTTTTCCGCCCAGTTCTACATTGGAACGGAAATCGTTTTGCGCCGTTCGCAGCATGGCGGAAAAAACTTTTCCGCCGATGACAATCACGCGAACGTCTCTTCCGGAGCTGGTTGCAATAAATTTTTGAAATAAATGCGGTTTACATTTTAATTTTTCGCAAAGTTCACTTAATTCATCTATCGTATCCGCTTTATAAACTCCTTTGCCGAGCGAGCCGAAACATTCTTTTACGATGACAGGCAAGCCCAGCCTGGAAACTACGCCGTCAACAATTTCCTCTTTCAGAGGTTCGTTCGGAAGATAGCAAAGCGGAGCCGAAATTGTGTCAGGCATCGGAAAGCCGTTTAAGGCAAGGCAGGTACGCATTTTATCGTCACAATCGGCAATCGCCTGCGGACGGTTAAACAGACGTAACCCTGCCCGTTCCAACATTTCACCCGCATATCTATCCTTATCGAGATAAATACAAAAATCAGCTTGAAGATATTTTTCAATTTTTCCTTTAATAACACCGGCAGATAGAAGATTACGACTGATTTCTACCTTCGCGCCGAATGATTCGAGTTCCTCTTTTAAGCGGTAAGCGCTATTCAGTTCGCTTTCCGCTTTCGCGTAAGCGTTAATAAGAATAAGTCCGTATTTCATAACAAAAAGTTCCTGTTTTCAGATGAAAAAAGACGGGGTTTCCCCGCCTTTTCTCTGATTCGATTTAGGACACAACGCGGAGCACGCTATCGACCGATGCGAACTCCAACGCATTAATCTTGGAGACAGCGTCACGAATAGCAAGTTCGCGCGATTCGTGCGTGATAAAAGTAACCGCCGCTTTGTCGCCATCCAAAATTTTCTGCTGCATTTCCACAATCGAGATATTGTTTTTACCGAAAATATTGGTAATTTTTGCAAGAACACCCGTCCTGTCCGTCACCGAAAGACGCAAATAGTACGCGCTACTGAAATCGCTGGGGAAATTTACGCTTTTATCGGCATTGGCGGTGTTCTTAAAGGTGGAATAACGGCTTTCGCTGTGCGTAGCAGCATAAATAATATCGCTCACGATTGCACTGCCCGTAGGAAGCGCGCCTGCGCCTCTGCCGTAAAGCATAACGTCGTCAACCGCGTCTCCGTGCAGATATACGGCGTTAAAGCTGTCGTTTACCGCAGCAAGCGGATGGTCTTTGCGGACAAACGTCGGATGTACCCGCACTTCGATTCCCGCATCCGTCTGCTTCCCGATAGCCAGAAGTTTCAGGCAATAACCGAGCTGCTTTCCGTCTGCAATGGCTTCTTGCGTAATTTGCGTAATGCCTTCGCGGAAGACTTTTGAAAACGGTACTTTGGTATGAAACGCGAGCGAAGATAGAATAGAGAGTTTATAAGCCGCGTCAAAGCCTTCCACGTCTGCCGTGGGATTGGCTTCGGCATAACCGAGCCGCTGCGCTTCTTTCAGCGCGTCTTCATAAGTCATCCCCTCGTTTGACATCTTCGTTAAAATATAATTCGTCGTGCCGTTGATGATACCCATCATGGAAGTGATGTGGTTTGCCTGCAAACCGTCGAGAAGCGTACGGATGATAGGCACACCCCCCACGCAACTTGCTTCAAAATAAAGCCCTGCGTTCTGCCGTTTTGCAGCGCGTTCCAACTCATGGGAATATTTACAGAAAAGTTCTTTATTGGACGTAACAACCGTCTTTCCTGCGTTCAAAGCAGCAAGTACATATTCTTTGGCTGCGTCGATACCGCCGATGACCTCTACTACGATATTGACGTCGGGATTGCAAACTACCTCCGCAATATTGGTCATGATTTTTTCCGCAGGAACCCCGAGCGACAAAGCGCGTTCGCGATTGAGTTCCAAAACGCTTTCTACGACAATGTCTACGTCCTGCGTTTTCTGATAAAACTCTCTGTTTTGCGTGAGAATCTGATATGTTCCTCCGCCCACAACTCCAAGCCCGAGTATTGCAACGCCGACTTTCTTCATTTTATCTCCTCCGAACTGTTCAACTCATATAAATATTTTAACCCGTTTAAGGTCAGTTTTTTATCAATTACGTCGATACACTTAATTTCTTTGGCAATGATTTCCGAAAAACCGCCCGTAGCTATCGTAAGGACTTCTTTTGCTTTTAACTCGCTTTTAATCTTTTTTACAAGATAATCCACAAGCCCTGCAAAACCGAAAACAATGCCCGCCTGCATATTAGTAACCGTATTGGTGGCAATTACGCTTTTCGGCG
Source organism: uncultured Clostridia bacterium (assembly GCA_947087265.1). GTDB lineage: Bacteria > Bacillota > Clostridia > Christensenellales > Borkfalkiaceae > Gallimonas. The sequence goes on along the minus strand of CAMUBY010000006.1, from coordinate 34,908 downwards.
CTTCTATTTCCACACGCGGAAGTTTTGCCGTGCCGCTTACTAAACTGTCAAGTGAGCCGCGAATCCCCGGCGCGATTACGCCGCCAATAAATTCGTATTTTTCGTTCAGAATATTAAACGTTGTCGCGGTGCCGAAATCGATGATAATCATCGGTTTGCCGCACCCGTATTTTTTGATGGCGGCAACATTATTTACAATTCTGTCCGCCCCTACTTCGCGTGCGTTATCGGCACGCATTAAAAGTCCCGTTTTGAGTCCCGGTGCTATCATTTTCGGCGTAATGCCGAGATAGAGTTTCAGCATATGCTCTATCGTGTAATCGAGCGAAGGAACGACCGACGATATAATACCGCCCGAAATTTCCTTTAACGAAACACCGTTAAATTCGAGCATACTCACGAGTTGCGCCCCGTACTCATCGGACGTGCGCTTCAAATCAGTGGAAACCCGAAAGGAAAATTTCAGATTGTCACTGTCGAAAATAGCATATTTAATGTTAGTATTTCCGATGTCGATACAAATAATCATGCTGATTTCTTCCTACGCATAAACTGTTTCTCTACCACCTTGACAACCGTACTCAGCGCAGGGGCAAAAACAAGATTTATTGCAAACTCTATGAAAAAGTTGTAAGTGACAAATACGAGAATGATAATCGAGAACGCTTGTGAATATGAAAACCCAAACTCTACCGCTGAAAGTTCAATCGCGCCGCTGATACAAAGACAACCGAGAATAAACAGTCCCGTGTTGACGATAGGTGCGGATAGCGCGGCAACAAACACCGCAACATATTGGTTTTTACGTTGAATGAGCCGATAAAGAAAACCGCTCACAAGCCCTGCCGCCGTTGTCTTTACCAGACAAATAAGTACGATAACGACAGGCTGTTCCTGAAATAAAAACAGGAATACGGGGCCTTGCATCCCCACAACCACCATGACGGTGATAATAATGCCCGAAACGAGCCCCATCAAACCGCCGGCAATCGGTCCGAGCAAGATTGCGCCGATAACAATCGGCAACAGAGAGAAATTCAGTGTTGCCCCGCCCGTTCCCACGGGAATTGCGCTACCGAAAAATAATAACACAATTTCAAGCGCCGTTAAAATGCCGAAATAAGCAATATTTTTCGCTGTAAAGAATTTTTTGAAATTCTTTTTCGGCTTTTTTTCTTCTGCCGTTTCGACTTCCGCATTCCCCGCTTCCGTCCGCCCAACCGAGTTTTCTTCGGTAGTTTGCAAACTTTCTTCCGTCTGCTCTTCCATATTCAGTTACCTCCATCGGATTTGCTTTCTGCAATATCCGTGAAAAAAAATAAGTATTACACTGCATCCAAGCAAATAAAACCGTTTCCGTATTTTTTCGCCGCACGATACAATGCTCTTTCAGTATAACAAATTCATTCGGTTTTGGCAACTAAATGAGGAACCTTTTTCCCCTGCCGAGTCATAATATTTATTAGAAAACCGCAGAACGGTTAGGTAGTTCCCTTTCAATACATACTCTGCGGCGATTAAGGAGGAAAAACTATGAATTGCAATAGCAACTGTCTTTGGATTCTTATCATCCTGCTCATTCTCGGAACGAATGTACTCTCTTGCGACACGTTTAGAGGCTGCGGCTGGCCTTTTCTCTTGGCTCTCGCATACTGCTTCGGGAAAAACGGTACTTTAAGTTCTCTCATGAACAGAATCGGCGGCTGCGGTTGTGGCTGCGGCTGCAACGGCTGAGTCCAAACAAGTTTGAATCCGATTCCGTAGAGATTTCGGCGTAAAATCCGAAAAGAACAAATACCGTCCGCGACTTAAAATCGCGGACGGTACCTTTTTATTTATTGAAAACGTTTCATTTTTTCTCGCACCGATAAGCAAGCAACGCGGCAACGGTTTTCGCATCGCGGATTTCTCCGCTTTCAATCATCTGATAAGCGCGGAAAAGCGGCACAAATTCTATATTGAGAAATTCTCCGTCGTCTAAATGTCGTACCCCTTTTTTAACGTCGATTGCTTCATAAATATAAATCTTTTCGTTGGTATACCCGGGCGAAGGGTAGAGCGTAAACAAATGCATTAATTTTTCCGCAAGCAGCCCTGTTTCTTCCGATAATTCGCGTTTTGCAGCAATTTCAGGGTCTTCATCCGCTTCCAATTTTCCGGCAGGAATTTCAAGAACTTCCTCTCCGTATGCATAGCGATATTGCTTGACAAAAACTACGTTTCCTTCAAACACGCATAATACCGCGGCTCCTCCCGAGTGCTCGATGATTTCGCGCCGACACGGTTTTCCGTCAGGCAAGAGTGCGTCGTCACAACGGACGTTCATAATTTTACCGCGGAAGATATAATTTTTCTGAACAGTCGTTTCTTTTAATTTCATAAATTTTATTTACAATTCATCGGAAAGCGCAAATAATTCCGCGCTCACACTGTCTTCCGCGTTGATATATTTCAGAAAATAGCGGTATCCCGAAAGAATCGCACAAATTTCGTTGACGTCCTTCCGCCCGACAGCTGCCGAGAGTTCGTCTAAAATAACTTCCGATGCCGTACGTTCTTCGCTGAGCAAAGAAATTGTCGAGACCCGAGCGCGTTCCACCGTTACACGCTCCGCAAGCGCCTCCAAAATCAAGTCCTGCCGTTTCCCTGCAATTTCAAGTTGGCGTTTCTTTCCGTAGTCGGGAAAGCAGGAACGGACAATATCCCGAAACGGGCGAATCATGCGTTCGGTGAATGCGGAGTAACTCGCCGTGTAACTTCCGTCGCTGTAAAAATAACGAAGCAGAAAATCATTGAGTTTGATTGCGCCCGCATCTAATTCTACAAGCAAACAAAAGACAAAAGCAAGAATATCCTTCCTGTCTGTCGGCAGGTAGGCAATGCCGTGCTGTGCGCCCGGCTCGGCAGGATATTTCAGATACGCACGCTTTGCCGCGGGAAAATCAAAACCGTCGGTAGCCGTGTTAAAAAGGTCTTTCAGCTCTCCGCTTTTGGAAACCGCCTTCAACGCTTCTGCGATATTCGTATCGGCAAGCATATACGTTCCGCCGATAAGTTCGTCGCACGCGCTGAAAAACTGCTGTATTTTTGCAAATTTCATATCCATTTTGAATCACCTTGACCTTTCCGAATTCTTTTACTTTTCGTTATTATATCATAAAAGTCAACTATTTTCAACAAAACCGTGAAATAATCCGAAATTTTTTCGCATAACTGACAAATACTGTAATCAATGAAACTTGCAACAAAAATCACGCTCAGTATACTCGGTATCTTCTCGGCGTTGCTACTTACCGCCGTCGTCTTTTATTTTGGGGTTACGGGAAGTTCTCGTTTAGACGCGAACAAACTCACACTTGATAAAACGTGTCTGTGTATTTACGACAAAGACGGAAATCAAGTGGAAAATAATATCCGTTCGGACATTGATTTTTCCGATTTTCCCTCTTATCTTCCGCACGCGTTTGTTGCCGTGGAGGACAAAAATTTCTATTCTCACCACGGGTTTGATTATAAACGGATGGTAAAAGCCGCCATGAAAAACGTTGCAAGTTTTTCCTTTCGGGAGGGCGCTTCCACCATTTCACAGCAACTTATTAAAAACACGCATCTTTCCAGCGAAAAAACAATTTCCAGAAAATTAAAAGAATATAAACTGACGCGCATTCTAGAAAAACGCTATTCCAAAAACGAGATTATGGAACTCTATCTCAATTCCATTTACTTCGGACACAGCGCGTTCGGCATCGGCGAAGCGGCGCGCTATTATTTCGATAAAAACGTAAAAGATTTGAGCCCCGCCGAATGTGCCATGCTTGCCGCGCTCGTAAAATCGCCCAACCGCTATTCCCCCTTCCGTGATGCGGAAAAATGTCTTGCGCGGCGTAATCTTGTGTTGAAACTTATGCTCGAACAAAACTATCTTTCGAATGAGGAATACACGAACGCAATCAATGAACCGCTCCCCGCGTCTCCTTCGGAAAGTTCGTCAAACGCATATCTTTCGCGCGTGTATGAGGAACTTACCGAACTGTTCCCCGATGCAAAATCGGGAGAACTCGGTTCTCTGCGTATTTTCACTTATTACGATTCTAAGCTGCAAAAGGAACTCGAAAAGACCGAAGTCGACTCGGATTTCTGTCTTTTCGTGCGCGACAATCAAACGCACGGTATCAAAGCGTTTCATTCGTCTATCGGTACGCCCAAACGCTTGCCCGCCTCTACCATTAAACCGCTTCTTGTATACGCGCCCGCACTCGAAAACAACCTGATATCGCCGCTTACGCCCGTACTTGACCAAAAGACGGATTTCGGCGGATACTGCCCGGACGACTACAACGGCGCTTCAAACGAATATATGAGCGTCCGCCATGCCCTTTCGCGTAGCGTCAATATCCCTGCCGTAAAAATTCTGAATGAACTCGGCGTGGAACGCGCGGCAAAGTATATGAAAAAAATGAACATGGAAATCGGGGAAGACGATTTTTCGCTTGCCTTAGCGCTCGGCGGCATGAAAGAAGGGTTTACCTTGCAACAACTTGCAGACGGATATGCTACGTTTGCAAACGGCGGAGAGTTTACGGCTTCAAGAACGGTTTCCCGTGTAGAAGACATAAAAGGACGTACGCTCTTTGAATTCCGTTCTCACCCCGAAAAAGTATTTTCCGAAGACGTCTGCTATTTGATGAACGATATGCTGATGACGGCGGCGCGCGAAGGTACTGCCAGAAAGCTCAACTCTTTGCCCTACTCCGTCTGTGCTAAAACGGGTACGGCGGAATCGGCAGGAAAAAATACGGACGCTTACACGATTTCTTATACCGCCGACGATACCGTAGCCGTTTGGCTCGGCAACCGCGATAATTCGCCTGTTCAGGCAACAGGCGGCGGACAACCCGCAAATATCGCACTGCGTATCTGGAATGCGCTTTATTCCCAATCCGCACCTCAACCGTTTCCCTCCGAATGCAGCGGCGTTGTGGAGTTAAGTTACGACAAAGAAGAATATCAAACCAACCACCGCATTTTGATTGCAGACCCCGCCGCGCCAAAGATTACAAGCGGAACGGAACTCTTCCGCACTGCTGCACTGCCGCAAGAGGTAAGCGAGCGTTTTTCTAACCCAACCATTGCAAAACCGCAGATATCTGTCAAAAACGGCACCGTTCGGATAATATTATGTCAGACAAAGTATTATGAATACTTGATAAAACGCGAAAATCGCGGCAATATTACCACGATTTACAAAGGAAAATATCAAGAAACAATTTGCGATAATTCTGTGAGAAACGGAGAAACCTATACCTATACGGTAATCCCTTTATATCAAGAAACGGAAGGCACGCCTGTAACGCTCCCTCCCGTTCACATTGAACTCAATCACGAAATTCCCGATAACTGGTGGGAATAATTAAAAGCGGTATTCCTCTATGCTGTTCAAAGCTTCGACAACTAATCTCTCAATATCAAGTTTACTCTCCTCTTCTTCGATGAAGGAGAGTTTTGGTTTAATCGCAGGAAAATCGGGAAGAAAAACCGTACAGCAATCTTCAAAAGGCAAGACAGAAGTTTCGTATGTGCCGATTTTTTTGGCACGCTCGATGATTTCATTTTTATCAAACCCGACAAGCGGACGCAGTACGGGCAAAGAAACAACGGCATTGGAAGAAGTCATGCCCTCGATTGTTTGACTTGCAACCTGTCCGAGGCTTTCCCCCGTAATCAGACATTTTGCTTCTTTCCTCTTTGCGACCCGTTCCGCAATGCGGAACATAAATCTACGCAAAAGCGTTACGTTTAACTCTGCGGCACATTTTGCATGAATTTCTTCTTGAATATGCGTTACGCTTACCGTAAGAAGTTTCTCCGTTAACGCATAGCGCGAAAGCAGGCGCGCAAGTTCAATCACTTTATCTTTCGCTTGTTCGTTGGTATAGGGATAACTGTGGAAATGCAGATACTCTACATTCATGCCGCGCTTCGACATCATATAGCCCGCCACAGGAGAATCGATACCACCCGAAATAAGGAGAAGTCCCTTCCCCGAAGTTCCGACAGGCATACCGCCCGCCCCCTCGAAAAATTGACCAAATACAAGCGCCATACCGTTTTCGCGAATATCGATATATACGTACCCCTGCGGCGCATGTACGTCTACCGATAACGCTTTGTTTTCGTCTAAAAGTCTGCCGCCGATTTCAGCATTGATTTGCATGGAGGTAAGCGAATATTTTTTATCCCCGCGATGCGTATCCACCTTAAACGTACCGCTTTGCGGGGCAACCGACTTCGCCGCGGCAAAAATATCGTCTAACGTGTTGGGCACGCTCAACCCCAAGGAATACGAATGCACGCCGAACACGCGGGATACGCGCGAAAGAATTTCGTCGATGCGCTCCTCATCAAAATTCGCAATCAGATAACGACCGCTGATACGGTGCAGTTCATGGCGGATTCCTTTGAGCGAACGCTCCAAATTCACCGTAAACACACGTTCAAAATAGCCGCGGTTTTTCCCTTTTAAGTGGATTTCCGCGTAACGGATAATAACGACTTTTTCCACAGTTAAAATAGCCTTTCCTTTAATTCTTTTGCCGCACGGTTGATTTCAAACGCGGAACGTTTAATTTCTTCCTGCGTGGTAAACGGCGAAAAACTCAACCGCAATACGCCGTCGAGCGTCTTTGCACCGTATCCGCACGCCTCAATCACGCGGCTATGCGGTTTTTTAGAACTGCACGCGCTGCCGGTTCCTACAACCACGCCGTTATCCCACAAAATTCTTTGTAGCACCTCTCCTTTCAATCCGATAGCCGAAACCGAGAGGATATACGGCGAGCCGTCATCGGGTGAAATTCTCTCAAACAACGGTTTTTCGAGAAGTTCCCATAGCATTTCGCGATATTGAGTGAGTCTTGCTCCGTTTTCGCGAAGATTCTGTAAAATATCTTCAGCAGCGTAGCAGAAGCAAAGAATGCCGAACGTATTTTCCGTACCGCTGCGCAAATTCCCCTCTTGTCCGCCTCCGAATATGAGCGGTTGCAGATTACATGTTTTGTTTTTAACGAGCGCGCCCGTGCCTTTGAGCGCGCCTATTTTATGGGCGCTGATACTGTATAAATCAATATCTTGCGTGAGCCTTACGGGAATTTTTCCGTAAGCCTGCACGCCGTCGCTGTGAAATACAATTCGCGGATTGATTGATTTGATTTTTTTTGCAATCGCACATATATCGTTTACGGCTCCCGTTTCGTTATTCACGTGAACAACGGAAACAAACGTCGTTTTTTCGTCAATCAAACGCAGAAGTTCGCTTTCGTTGACGCTGCCGTCTCGGTTGAGGGGCGCAAAGCGCGGTTCTACGCCGCGCGATTTTAATTGCGTAAAACATTCATAGACCGCCGAATGTTCCCCTGCGGTAGCCACTGCATTGCCGCGCCGCGCCGAGGAAAATACGGCCTGATTATCCGCCTCCGTACCACCCGAAGTAAAAATCAAATCGAAACCGTCATTTGCAATATTCGATAATACGGCTTTTCGCGCAGACTTCAATTTCCGTGCGATTTCGTCTCCCCCACGGTATCTTGCGGACGGATTATAAAAATATTCGGTAATAAAATCTTTCGCGCGCAGAAATGCCTTTTCGTTTAAGGGCGCTGTCGCCGCATTATCCAAATAAATCATCTAATCAACACACTTCGTTTACTTAACGGTTAGAACTCTACTTTGCCCTCATACACTTTCATGACGTTTCCTGCAAGCGTTACAGAGCCGTTCGATTTGTATTTTACGATTAAGTCGCCGCCGAGCGCTTTTACGGTTACGTCGGTGTCCTTATTGCAATAACCGTTCAAAACCGCCGCAACAGCCGCCGCACCCGCGCCAGTGCCGCACGCAAGCGTTTCGCCGTTTCCGCGCTCCCAACAGCGCATTTTCAGAGTACTTCCGTTCACAACGCGGACAAATTCCACATTCGTTTTATGCGGGAAATAAGAACTGTTTTCAATCTTTTGACCGAGCGTTTCAATGGGAATATCTTCAACCTTGTTGCAGAATATCACGCAATGAGGGTTGCCTAAGTTTACAAGCGTCACTTGATATTCTGTGCCGTCGATTTCAATCGTTTCACCGACAACCTGCTCGCTTTCCCAAACCGAAGGAATGCTCTTTCCGGCAAGGACTGCATTGCCCAGATTTACGCTCGCGCTCGTCACTTTTCCACCGAAAGAATAGACTTTCACTTCCCTTACGCCGCTCACCGTTTCAATGTTCATGCAGGGTTTGGGAACAATTCCGTTCTCATAAAGGTATTTCCCCACACAGCGGATAGCATTCCCTGCCATGAGCCCCTCTGTACCGTCCTGATTGTAAATCAGCATTTTCGCGTCGGCAACGTCCGATTTCTGAATGAGTACAATGCCGTCGCCGCCGATTCCGAAATGACGGTTAACAAAGTTCACGGCAAGCGATTCGGGGCAGGTAATCTTGCCTTCCAAATCTTCAAAATAGATATAGTCGTTTCCGCAAGCCTGCATTTTAGTGAAGGTAAGTTCCGTCTTTTTGGTGCGCAAATTGTTGATATCCACAAGTTCCGTATTGTATTCCGTAAACTTGCTCGCAATAATATCGCAGAGCGCATTAGCAGTGTCGAGCGAGGTAAGCACGGTAATTCCGAGCAGAATTGCATGGTGATGAAGTTCGATATAGTCTGCAATGGAATCGACGTCCGTTTTCCCTGTGTAAATGATATAGTCGATTTTGCCCTCGTCCATAAGCTTGGAAACCTGCTTGGTTGCTTTCAAGCGGTCTACAACGGTGACGTCAATACCGAGGTCAGAAATGACCTTCGCCGTGCCCGCCGTCGCGTAAATATTACATCCTAAATCTGAAAACTTTTTAGCAATGGATACAATCTCGAACTTATCCTGGTCGTTGATTGTGAAATAAACGCCTACGGGTTTGTCGTGCGTCGGGTGACACATTTTGAAACCAGCCGAAACAAGTCCCTTAAAGAGCGCTTCCTCTATGGTTTTACCAATGCCGAGCACTTCGCCCGTCGATTTCATTTCAGGTCCGAGTTGCGAGTTGACGTCGTTCAACTTTTCAAAACTGAATACGGGAACTTTCACCGCAACGTACGGCGAATTGGGGTAGAGACCCGTTCCGAAGCCGAGTTTTTTAAGTTTCGCCCCCACCATAATTTTGGTGGCAAGTTCCACCATCGGCACGCCCGTAACCTTAGAAATGTAAGGAATGGTACGCGACGCGCGCGGATTGACTTCAATGACGTAGAGTTGGTTCTGGTAAATCAGATATTGAATATTGATAAGACCTTTCGTTTTCAGGCTCAGCGCAAGTTTGGTGGAAATATCCACAATATTTTTGAGCATAGCGTCGCTCAGGTGGTAAGGCGGATAGACCGCAATAGAGTCGCCCGAGTGCACACCGGCACGTTCGATATGCTGCATGATACCCGGAATGAGCACGTCTACGCCGTCGGAAATCGCGTCCACTTCGAGTTCCGTACCCATGAGGTATTTATCGCAAAGCACGGGATTTTCGATGTGCTGCGCCAAAATGACGTCCATATAACGCGAAATATCGTTTTCGGTAAACGCAATCGTCATATTCTGACCGCCTATCACGTAAGACGGGCGCAGAAGTACGGGATAACCGAGTTTTTCAGCAGCTTGAATCGCCTCCTCTTTTGTCATGACAGTGAGCCCCTTCGGGCGTGCGATATGGAACTGTTCGAGAAGCGCGTCGAAGCGCTCTCTGTCCTCCGCCATATCCACGCTGTCTGCGCTCGTACCCAAAATGCGAACGCCCTTCTTCGCAAGATAGCCGCAGAGTTTAATTGCCGTCTGTCCGCCGAACGTGATGACCACCCCGTAGGGTTTTTCCATATCGATAACGTTTTGCACGTCCTCGGGAGTCAGCGGTTCAAAGTAGAGCCTGTCCGCCGTATCGAAGTCGGTAGAAACCGTTTCGGGGTTGTTGTTGATAATAACGACTTCGTAACCGAGTTCTTTAAGCGTCCAGACGCAGTGCACGGACGAATAGTCGAATTCAATCCCCTGTCCGATACGGATAGGACCCGACCCGATTACAATCACGCGTTTTTTGGTGCTAGCGCTCACAAACGGTTTTGCTTCGTCGTGCGCCACATCGTCGTAAGTCGAATAGAAGTAAGGCGTTTGCGCCGAGAATTCTGCGGCGCAGGTATCCACCATTTTGAAGCAGGCGCGGCGGTGCTTGGGAAGTTCGTTTCCGCTCAATGTTTCGAGCGCCTTATCGGGATAGCCAAGCCGTTTCCCCTCTTCGTAAGTTTCGCGGTCAAGTTTCGTGTCCTTGATTTTCTTTTCATAATCGACAAGGTTTTTAAGTTTGTTGACAAACCAACGGTCGATTTTCGTGATTTCAAAGATTTTATCCGCAGATATTCCTGCATGGAGTGCGGCATATACGGCAAATAACCGTTCGTCCGTCATCTTATAAAGTTCCTGTTCCAACTCCTCCGCGGGTCGACCGATAAATTTGGGGTGATTGAGCGTATTGAGAGAAATTTCAGCGCCGCGCACAGCTTTCATAATCGCCTGCTCGAAAGACGAGCCGATAGCCATCACTTCTCCCGTTGCCTTCATGCGCGAACCGAGCGTTCTACCTGCGTACAGGAATTTATCGAACGGCCATTTGGGAAGTTTAACGACCACGTAGTCGATAGCGGGCTCAAAGCAAGCGTAGGTTTTACCAGTGACTTCGTTTTTGATTTCGTCAAGCGTATAGCCGAGCGCAATCATCGTAGCGACTTTTGCAATCGGGTAACCCGTCGCCTTACTTGCAAGCGCGGAAGAGCGTGATACGCGCGGATTGACTTCAATGACAGCGTATTCGAAACTGTCTGGATTGAGTGCAAACTGGCAGTTACATCCGCCTTCGATACCGAGCTCGGTAATAATGTCGAGCGAAGCGGTACGGAGCATCTGATATTCTTTATCCGCAAGCGTCACGGCAGGCGCAATGACGATAGAATCGCCCGTATGAATGCCGACGGGGTCGAAGTTTTCCATGGAGCACACCGTTAAAACGTTGCCCGCGCCGTCACGCAGTACTTCAAATTCAATCTCTTTCCAGCCGCCGATATACTTTTCGATTAACACCTGCGTAATCGGTGAAAGCATCAAGCCGTTATGCGAAATCAGACGGAGTTCTTCTTCGTCCTTGGCAACGCCGCCCCCTGCGCCGCCGAGCGTAAATGCGGGGCGTACAATGACGGGATAGCCGAGTTTTTCGGCAATCTCTACGCATTCGTCTTCCGTATAAGCGACGTCGGAAGGAACTACGGGCTGGTTGAGTTTGTTCATCGTTTCCTTGAACAGTTCTCTGTCTTCCGCGCGGTCGATAGCGTCGAGTTTCGTACCGATGAGTTTGACCCCCCATTCGTCGAGGAAGCCCGATTTGGCGAGTTTACAGCCCATGGTAAGACCTGTCTGCCCGCCGAGTGATGCAAGCAGAGAGTCAGGGCGTTCTTTAATAATAATCCGTTTAAGGCTGTCTTCCGTGAGCGGTTCGAGATAGATTTCGTCCGCAAGCATTTTGTCCGTCATAATCGTTGCGGGGTTGGAATTGCAGAGCACCACGTTAACGCCCGCCTTTTTCAAAACGCGGCACGCCTGTGCGCCTGCATAGTCGAACTCAGCCGCCTGACCGATAACTATGGGACCTGAACCGATAACCAGTACTTTTTTAATATCGCTTCTCTTCGGCATATTATTTCTCCTTCTTCATACGGGCAATGAATTCATCGAACAAGTAATTTGCATCGTGCGGACCGCCGCACGCTTCGGGGTGGAACTGCACGGTAAACGCGTTGACTTCAGGATAGTCGATTCCTTCGCAAGTACCGTCGTTCACATTTACAAAACTGAGTTGACCGCTGGGAAGCGATTCACTTACCACCTCGTAACCGTGGTTCTGGGAAGAGATAAATACGCGCCCCGTAGAAAGCTGTTTCACGGGCTGGTTCGCACCGCGGTGACCGTATTTCATCTTGCGGGTTTTACCGCCCATGGCAAGGGCGAATAACTGATGTCCGAGGCAAATTCCGAATATGGGTTTTTTATTGATAAGTTTTCTGATATTTTCTATTATTTCGGTATTCTCGGCAGGGTCGCCGGGACCATTGGCAAGCATAATTCCCTGCGGATTGAGTTTCAGAACCTCTTCCGCCGAATAATTGGCAGGAACAATGGTCACCTTACACCCGCGTTTTACGAGTTCGCGTTCGATATTCGATTTTGCGCCGAAGTTATAGAGCACAACGTGCAATCCGTTCTTATCACCTGTTTCGTTAACTTTATCGTCGGTAACGGAACGAACGGCATCTTTAATACGGTAAGCATTGAGTGCCGTAAAATCTTTCAGAGGGCGGAAGGTAATCGCCGCATTCATAACGCCCGTTTCGCGCACGATTCTCGTAAGTTCACGCGTATCGATACCGTAGACCGCAGGAATGCCCTGCTCTTTCAAAAACTCTTCCAGAGTACCGCCGCAGCGGAAATTGGAGGGCATATCGCACTTTTCGCGCACGATATAGCCCGACACCCAACTGTGCGCGCTCTCAAAATCTTCTTTGATGACGCCGTAGTTGCCGATGAGCGGAAAGGTCTGTGCGACGATTTGACCGTAATAACTGGGGTCGGTGAGCGTTTCGAGATAGCCCGTCATACCCGTGGTAAACACGAGTTCGCCGATGACTTCCCGTTCCTGTCCGAAGGAGTAACCCTCGAACACCTTGCCGTTTTGTAGCGTTAGGTAAACTTTTTTATCCATTCGTAATCCTCTTCCGAATTTATTTTAACAATTTACAAAGTACTGCTTTTTGTGCATGAAGGCGGTTTTCCGCTTCTTCAAAGATTTCGTCCGCATGCGCTTCTAATACGTCCGCCGTAATTTCTTCGCCGCGGTGAGCGGGCAGACAGTGCAACACCATGGCATCTTTCTTTGCCGCTTTCATGAGCGTTTCGTTTATCTGATAATCTTTGAAGATTGCCGACCGCTTCTGTTTTTCTTCTTCCTGTCCCATGGAAGCCCAAACGTCGGTAATCAAAACGTCAGCGTCTTTTGCCGCTTCTTCCACATTATCGGTCAATAAAAATTCGCCTTCGCGTTTTGCCCATTGCATAAGTTCGCCGTTCGGCTCATAACCTTTTGGACAAGCGATTGCAAAACTCATTTTCGTTTTGATTGCCCCCACCATAAGCGAGTTTGCCATATTATTTCCGTCGCCGATAAAGCACATTCTCAAGCCCTTAAAGGAGCCTTTGCGTTCGCGTATCGTCATGAGGTCGGCAAGTACTTGACAGGGGTGGCAATAATCGGTCAATCCGTTGATGACGGGAATCGAGCCGTATTTTGCCAAATCCTCTACTTCCTTCTGTTCAAACGTGCGAATCATAATGCCGTCGAGATAGCGCGAAAGTACGCGCGCGGTATCTTCTACCGGCTCGCCGCGTCCGATTTGCAAATCGCGGTTGGAAAGGAACAGCGCATAACCGCCGAGTTCGTACATGCCCGTTTCAAACGAAACGCGCGTCCGCGTAGACGACTTCTGAAAAATCATGCCGAGTTTTTTCCCTTTCAAATAATCGCCCGAAACACCGTGTTTGCGTTCGTATTTGAGTTGGTCGGCAAGATTGAGAACGGAGAGTATCTCCTCGCGCGATAAGTCCATGAGTTTTAATAAGTGTTTCATTTCAATACCTCTTTTAATACGCTAAGCCCTTCGTCCATTTCGTTTTTGGTAATTGTGAGCGGCGGAAGCAATCTTAATCTCTCATGCGCCGTGAGCACTAAAAGCCCCCTTTTCAGGCATTCGTTTGCAACTTCTTTGGCGTTTTTTTCCGTTTCCAAGCCAATCATAAAACCGAGCCCCGTCACCGCTTTCACGCCGTCCGTGAGCCGTAGTTTGGCGCGTAAATAGTCACTCTTGCCCTGCACTTCGAGAAGCAACTCTTCCGTAAGTCGGGAAATCACATTAATTGCCGCCGCACAGCATACGGGATTTCCGCCAAACGTAGACCCGTGGTCGCCTGCCGAGAGCGTATGTTCTGTCTTTTCAAAAAAAAGGCACGCGCCGAACGGCAAACCGCCTGCAATTCCCTTTGCAGTCGTGACAATATCAGGTGTAATACCGAAGTGTTCATAGGCATACAATTTTCCCGTTCTGCCGTTCCCCGTCTGCACTTCGTCCACAATGAGCACAACATCTTTTTCTCGGCAAAACGATTCCAAAGCACGTACAAATTCTTTGTTCAGCACTGTTACACCGCTTTCGCCCTGAATCGGCTCAATAACAACGGCACACGCTCCGTTTATTTCTTTCCGTACGCTTTCCATGTTTGCGTCTACACTGACGACGTTCGGTACGAACGGGTCAAAATAGCGGTGAAATGAGTCCTGCCCCGTAGCAGTGAGCGTAAAAAGCGTTCTGCCGTGAAAACTTTGATTGAGGGAAATGATTTTACTTCTGCCCCCTCCGTATTTGCTGAAAGAATATTTCCGAGCCGCCTTAAACGCGCACTCGTTTGCCTCCGCGCCAGAATTAGCAAAGAACACGCGCTTTGCCCCCGTTCGCTTGCACAGAAGTTCCATAAGCCGCGCCTGCGGCTCCGCATAATAGAGATTACTCGCGTGCTGAATACGGTTGAGCTGTCCGATGACGGCTTGTTTCCATTCCTCGTCGTTCACGCCGAAAATATTGACCCCGATGCCTGCGCCGAAATCAATATAACGCTTCCCTTCGCTATCCTTAAGCGTTGCACCCTTACCGCTCACAAGTGCAACGGGATAACGCGAAAACGTTTCCGCGCCGTATAAATCGTCTAATTGTTTAATTTCATCAAAATTCATGCTTTCTCCATAGAAAAAGTGACCCGAAAAATATCAGTCACCTTTTACAAACATGGTACCGTATCCCTCATCGGAAAGCAGTTCCAATAAAATAGAATGTTTTACGCGTCCGTCGGTAATGAAAACACGATTCACGCCGTTTCGGATTGCATCTCTGCAACAGTGCACTTTTGGAATCATACCACCCGAAATAACGCCCTCTTTTTCAAGGGAAGGAATGTCGGAAACATATACCTTGTTGATAAGACTCTCTTCCTCGTCTTTATTCCGAAGAAGCCCGCGGATATCCGTCATTAAAATCAAACTCTCCGCTTTGAGCGCGCCTGCGATTGCCGAAGCGGCCGTATCCGCGTTCACGTTATAAATATTTCCCTCTTCGTCGTAGCCGACGGTAGAAATGACGGGAAGATAACCGCAGTTCAATGCGTCTAAAATTACGTCGGTCTGTACTTGCTCGATTTTCCCGACAAACCCCAATTCTTCACTTTCTTTCTTGCAGAGCAAAAGTCCGCCGTCAATGCCGCAAAGTCCCAAAGCTTTTGCGCCTTGAGAGCAAATCATGTGGACGAGTTCTTTATTTACTTTTCCCGCAAGCACCATTCTGACGACTTCCGCCGTTTCTTTATCCGTATAACGGAGTCCGTTTACAAAACGCGATTCTATCCCCATGCGATTTAACGTTTGGGAAATTTCGGGGCCGCCGCCGTGTACGAGCACAATTTGAATGCCGACAAACCGCAAAAGCGTCAAATCACGCATAACGGATTGCTTGAACTCGTCGTTCAGCATTGCGTTTCCGCCGTACTTGATAACCAAAATTTTATTTTGGTATTTTTGGATATAAGGCATTGCCTCTAAGAGGACTTCTGCCTGTTCTTTGGGTACGCTCAAGTTCTGTAGTCTCCGTTAATTTTTACGTAATCGTATGTGAGGTCACAGCCCCAAGCCGTTGCCCCGCAGTCGCCGTCGTTCAACGATATATCGATAATGATTTCATCTTCGGAAAGCACTTTTTTGGCAAGTTCTTCCGAAAAGGGAATTCCTGCTCCGCTTTCGCAGACTTTTATTTCCCCTGCCCTGGAACGGAATGCAACGCCGATTTTACGGACGTCGAGATTGGCGCCCGAATAACCGATTGCGCACAAAACGCGCCCCCAATTTGCATCGCAGCCGAACATTGCTGCTTTCAACAGGTTTGATTTTATAACCGACTTTGCGGCAGAGCGTGCATCGTCTTCAGTTTTCGCCCCGTTCACACGGCACTCCAACAATTTGGTTGCACCTTCGCCGTCTTTTGCAAGCATTCTGCAAAGCGCAACCGTCACTTCATGCAATGCCAAACAGAATATTTCGTAATCCGCATTCGGCGCGACAATTTCGTCGTTCCCGGCAAGACCGCTCGCCAAAACCGCGAAGGTATCGTTCGTAGAGGTATCTCCGTCTACGGAAAGCATATTGACGGAATCTTTTACATCCGCGGTCAACGCCTTTTGCAGCATATGCGGAGAGATGTTCACGTCTGTCGTGACAAACATCAGAAGCGTTGCCATATTCGGACATATCATGCCCACACCTTTGCAAATCGCGCCGATACGGCAAGTTTTTCCGCCGAGTTCAAACTCAAAAGCAATTTCTTTTTTGACGGTGTCCGTCGTCATAATAGCTTCTGCGGCGGCGGAGCTGTTTGCGCCGAGTCCTTTCACAAGTTCGTCCATACCGCCCGCAATCGGCTCTAAAGAAAGTTTTTGTCCGATGACGCCTGTGGAGGCAACAATCACGTCGGAAGACGGAATGCCCGTATACTGCTCCACAAGTTTACACATTCCCTCTGCAATTTCAATGCCGTTTTCATTGCAGGTATTCGCGTTTCCGCTGTTTACGATGACCGCACGTGCAAAAGCGTTTTCAAGATTTTTTTGCGTAACAAGAATGGGCGCGCCCTTTACAAGGTTCTGCGTGTAGACGCTCGCCGCCGCACAGTTTGTTTCCGCAACGATGAGCGCCAAATCTTTTTTAATTTTATTCTTGCGGATTCCGCAATGAACGCCGTTTGCCCGAAACCCTTGCGGAGCGCAAACGCCGCCCTCTATCTGTTTTATCATCGTAATTACCCTATCTTTTTGATTATATCACAATCCGAGCCGCTCGTCAAGCGCCAGCGCAATATTCATATTCTGAATTGCGGCGCCCGAAGCGCCTTTTCCGAGGTTGTCGAGACGGGCAGTCAGCAAAACCTGCTCTCCGTTTCCGTGAATGAGAATTTCCAACTTGTTCGTGCCTTCGAGTGAATTTGCCGCAATAAAGCCGCTCTCCTCTTGTTTGACGGAAATAAAACGGCTTCCCGCATAATGTTCGCGATACATTTCAAGCAAATTTTCAACTGTCACTGTTTTCTCCAAGCGAGAAAGAAATATCGGAACGTTTACCAGCATTCCCCGCTCAAAATCGCAGATACAAGGATTAAACAAAGGTTTTTGGGTGAGCGCACATTCTTTCATCATTTCGGGGATATGCTTGTGCGAAAGCGAAAGTGCATAAAGTCGGGGCGATTCCAATTCCTTATCTCGCGCCGCATTCGTGTATTGCGCAATGGCGGATTTTCCTCCGCCCGAATAACCGCTAACCGCATGACACACAAACGGATAATCGCGCCTTGCAATGCCCGCCCCTATAAGCGGATAAACAAGCGAAATAAAACCGCTTGCATAACAGCCCGGGTTTGCAATGCGTTTACTCGTTTGAATGCGTGCTCTGTGCTTTTCGGAAAGTTCGGGAAAGCCGTATGCCCACCCCTCTGCCGTTCTGTGCGCCGTGCTGGCGTCTATTACCACGGTGTCGGGGTTATCGCACAACGCAACCGCTTCTCTCGCCGCGTCGTCCGGCAGACATAAGAAAGTAACGTCCGACCCGTTGATTGCACGTTTTCTCGCCGCCGTTTGTTTTCTTTCTTCGTCGGAAAGCGAGATGATTTGAATATCATCCCGCTCCTCTAATTTTTCGTAGATGCGAAGTCCTGTCGTTCCCGCTCTGCCGTCAATAAATACTTTTATCATTATTTCAGTTTCTTTTCGTCCAGTAACGCTTTCACTTTGATGGGAAGCCCGAACAGGTTGATAAACCCTTCGGAATCTTTTTGAGAATATGCGCCGCCGTCGTCGTCGAACGTTGCGATATCTTCACTGTAAAGCGAATTGGGGGAAGTAATGCCCGCGCTTGTAATATTCCCCTTATAAATACGGAGTTTAACGTCACCGGTCACCGTTTCCTGCGTTTTAGAAACGAATGCCGAAAGCGCTTCTCTAAGCGGCGTAAACCACTGACCGTCATAAACCATTTCGCCGAATTTAATCGCAATCAGCTGCTTATAGTGCATAGTTGCCTTGTCAAGACAAAGTGTTTCGAGCAGTCTGTGCGCCTCATAAAGAATGGTACCGCCGGGCGTTTCGTACACGCCGCGCGATTTCATGCCCACAAGTCTGTTCTCCACAAGGTCGGCAAGCCCGACGCCGTTCTTTCCGCCGATTTCGTTGAGCTTTTCAACGAGTTCCACCGCGCCCGTTTTCTTGCCGTCAACGGCAGTCGGAATCCCCTTTTCAAAATGAATCGTAACATAAGCGGGTTTATCGGGTGCCTGCAAGGGCGATACGCCAAGTTCGAGGAAGCCCTCTTTTTCATAAAGCGGTTCGTTTGCAGGATTTTCAAGGTCCAAACCTTCGTGCGAAAGGTGCCATAAGTTTTTATCTTTGGAATAGTTGGTTTCGCGGTTAATCTTCAAAGGAATGTTGTGCGCTTCCGCGTATTCGATTTCCTCCTCACGACTCTTGATATCCCAAATTCTCCAAGGCGCGATAATTTTCATTTCGGGCGCAAACGCTTTGATAGCAAGTTCAAAACGCACCTGGTCGTTGCCCTTGCCTGTGCAGCCGTGACAGATAGCGTCCGCCTTTTCTTTCTTTGCGATTTCGACTATTCCCTTCGCGATAGCGGGGCGCGCGAAAGAAGTTCCGAGCAGATACTTGTCCTCGTAAACCGCACCTGCCTGAATGGTGGGAAAAACGTAATCTTCTATAAATTCCTTTTTTAAGTCCAACACATAGAGTTTGGAAGCGCCCGTCTTCTTTGCTTTCTCCTCCAAGCCGTCGAGCTCCGTTCCCTGTCCTACGTCACCCGAAACCGCGACCACTTCACAGTTATCGTAATTCTCTTTCAACCAGGGAATAATGATGGACGTATCAAGACCGCCCGAGTATGCCAAAACTACTTTTTTGATTTTCTTTTCCATGAGGATTTTCCTTTCAAATTTTTTCTGTTTTATTATAGTAAAAACCGAAGCGCAAGTCAAGTGTTTCACTTGTTACAAAATGTATAAATGTATAAAATTCTTAATGCACCGTAATGCGTTATTTTCGTATGTCTTTTGCGGTAAAGGCATAAGTTCCCAAAGTTTCGCCCGTTGCGGTATAATTTCCGTTCTGATACGCCACCAAAAGTCCGTTCGGCAAGTTCAGTTTTCCGTCTTTCACGTATTCTTCGTCCGCAATCACGTTTACAATTTCACCGAACAAAACGGCGTGCGTGCCGAAATCGGTACGGCGCACCACCTTACATTCAAGCGCAACCGGACTTTCCCCGATATAAGGACATTTTACCTGAACGCCTTTTATGCGCGTAAGTCCCGTCAAAGCGAATTTGTCCTGCGTTTTCCCCGAAACGACGCCGCAAATATCCATTGCGCGAAGCAGATTCTGATTGACGAGATTTACGGTAAATTCCCCCGTTCGTTCAATCAGCGGAAGAGAATAACGGGAATAGCGAACAGAAATACTGACAATCGGCGGTTCAGAATTTACGGTGCCCACCCAGGCAAGCGTAATAATGTTATTCTCGATTTCATCTCCGCACGTAACCATAACGGCAGGCACGGGCGCTAAACAGGTAGTCGGCTTTAAGTTGGTTTTCATGGACGTTCCCCTTTCAAAATAAAAAGTCTTCACGCCGTTCAGTATAGCATGAAGACTTTAGAAAGTCAACGAATGAATGATTATGCAATTACAAGAGAACCGCAGGCAAGGTAGGAAAGCGCACCCTGCGCAATTACCGATGCAACTTTTTTCTGATAGTCCTCCGAAATTAAAAGCGCTTCGTCTTCCGCGTTTGAAAGAAATCCGCATTCCACAATAACGGACGGATAATCGCTGCAATTCAAAACATAGTAATCTCCTGCAAGGGCGGAGTACGTGCGGCTGACTTCGGGCATTTCATTGAACGCCGTTTGAATGGCGCAGGCAAGCGTTTTGGACGAGGAAGAATCCTCACGGAAAAATACCTGCGCCCCTCTGCGCGACGGCATGGAAAAGAAATTCTGGTGAACGGAAATGACAAGCGCAGGCGCGTTTTCGTTGATGATTTCCGCCCGTTTCTTCATATCGCGTTTTTTATATCCTGACGTTGCCGTACCGTATAAGCCCGCTTCCGTAGGACGCGTTTGCACCACGCGAAAACCCGCCGTCTCGAACTCTTTCTGCAAATATCGAGAGATTGCAAGATTCACGTCGCTCTCTTTTGTGCCCGATACCGTACCGACCACGCCGCCGTCGATTCCGCCGTGTCCTGCGTCTATGACAACGGTTAATCTCTGCGTATTGGCTGCCGCCGTTCTGACTAATGCAAAAAAGCAGACGCCGAACGTAAAGATAACGGCAAGGGCAAGTCCCGTAAACCCGAATATAACGCGATGACAGTAAAAGAAATTCATGCCTTATTCTATGAACCGCATCCGCGTATTATAACCGCGTTATTCGGATTGGATATATTCGTGAATCGCTTTGGCGGCAGTTTTTCCTGCGCCCATGGCAAGAATGACCGTAGCCGAACCCGTCACCACGTCGCCGCCCGCAAAAACGCCCTCTATAGAAGTCCGCCCGTTTTCATCCGCAATGATTTCGCCGTGCGGTTTCGTTTCCAAACCGACGGTTGTGCGTTTCATCAGCGGATTGGGCGAGGTGCCGAGCGCAAGAATCACGCAATCGACGTTGAGTTCAAATTCGCTCCCATTTTTCTCGACAGGTCTGCGTCTGCCGGAAGCGTCGGGCTCGCCGAGTTCCATTCTCACACATTTCAAGGCTTTCACGTTATTTTCGGCGTCCGTTAAAATCTCTACGGGATTGGTTAAAAACAAAAATTCAATTTCCTCTTCTTTGGCGTGTTCGATTTCTTCCAAACGCGCAGGAAGTTCCTGTTCGGAACGTCGGTAAACGATATAAACCGTTTCCGCGCCCAGGCGTTTCGCGCTCCGCGCCGCGTCCATCGCAACATTGCCGCCGCCGACCACCGCTACTCTTTTCGCAGGAAACATCGGTGTTGCACTGTCAGGCTGATATGCCTTCATGAGATTGGTACGCGTGAGAAATTCATTTGCCGAAAAAACACCCTTCGCGCTCTCGCCGCGGATTCCCATAAAGCGAGGAAGCCCTGCGCCCGTCCCGAGAAATACCGCTTCAAAACCATACTCCGACTTTAAATCCTCTACCGTGAAAAGTCTGCCGATGACGGCGTCTGTTACAAATTTTACGCCGATATCTTTCAACCCTTGCACTTCTTTTTCCACGATAGTTTTCGGCAGACGGAATTCGGGAATTCCGTATACAAGCACGCCGCCCGTTGTATGCAACGCTTCAAATACCGTAACTTCGTAACCCAGCCGCGCCAAATCGCCCGCACAGGCAAGCCCCGCAGGCCCCGAACCCACCACGGCTACTTTATGTCCGTTACCTACAACCGCGCGCGTTTTCTGCTCACTGCGTTGATTGTGATAATCGGCAACAAAACGTTCCAGACGTCCGATTGCCACAGGCTCTCCTTTGATGCCGCGCGTACACTTTCCTTCGCATTGCGTTTCCTGAGGACAGACTCTTCCGCAAACGGCAGGAAGAGAAGATGTGCGCGAAATCACTTCGTACGCCTCCTCAAACTTCCCCTCTACGGCAAGTGCAATAAATTCGGGAATATTTACGTTAACGGGGCAAGCGGCCACACAGGGCTTATTTTTGCAATTCAAACAGCGTTTCGCCTCGTCTATTGCAGCTTCTTCGGAATAACCAAGCGCAACCTCTTCAAAGTTTTTATTCCTTACAAGCGGAGGTTGCGTCGGCATCGGATTTTTATCGGGACGCATATTGAACTTTGACATTTCAGTTTCTCTCCTTCTTGTAAAGATTACAATGCTTTTCCCGTGCCTGCGCTTCAAAGGGCGCATAAGTTTTAGAACGTTTCATCGCCTCGTCAAAGTCAATGAGATGTGCGTCAAAATCGGGCCCGTCGATACATGCGAATTTCATTTCACCGCCCACGCTCACACGGCAACAGCCGCACATTCCTGTGCCGTCAATCATAATGGGATTCATGCTGGCAACTGTTTTGATATGATACGGTTCGGTAGTTTTTGCAACAAACTTCATCATCACAAGCGGACCGATTGTAATAACTTCATCAAAGCGTTCCCCTGCTTCCAGCAATCGGTTGAGCGGCATACAAACGTTTCCTTGTTCCCCGTAACTCCCGTCGTCCGTCATCATAATAAAACGGCTGCTAACCTCACGGAATTCATCTTCCAAAATCACGAGTTCTCGATTTCGGAATCCTGCTATCGAGGTCACTTCCGCTCCTCTCTCTTTCAACGCCCTTGCTACAGGCAACGCAATGGCACAGCCGACGCCGCCGCCGACTACTGCAACCTTTTTCAACCCGTCAAGTTGCGTGGGCGTACCCAAAGGCCCTACAAAATCGGCAACCGAATCCCCTTCCTGTTTTTCGTTGAGTTCCATAGTCGTTGCGCCGACCACCTGAAATATAATCGATACGGCACCGTTTTTTCTGTCGCATGCGGCAATTGTGAGCGGAATGCGCTCTCCACGCTCGTTTGCACGTACAATAACAAATTGCCCTGCTAACGCTTTTTTTGCAATATAAGGAGCATATACGTCTAACCTCGTAACGGTGTCGTTTAAGTTTTCACGTTTTAAGATTCGATACATCATGTCTCTTATTCCGATATAAATATTTTTTAATAAGCGTTATATTATAGATGATATTATATCTGTTTCGACATCTTCTGTCAATCTTAACTCTATGAAATTCAGTGTAGCACTGATTTTTTTTTGAAACACAGTAAATCTTTCTTGACAATTTTTTTTTGCTAATTTATAATGAAAATACAAAAAAACATACGGAGAAAGAAAAATGGCAAAAGTTAAAATTGTCACAGATTCTAACAGCGGCATCACGCAAGCGGATGCAAAACAACTCGGTATTTCAGTGATTCCCATGCCGTTTTTAATTAACGGTACAGAATATTTTGAAGACATCAATTTGACGCAAGAAGAATTTTATAAATATTTGAAGGGAGACGCTTCGGTATCCACTTCCCAACCTTCGATTGCAAGCGTCACCGAACTTTGGGACGAACTTTTGAAAGACGGAAGTGAAATCGTGCATATTCCCATGTCGAGCGGACTTTCCGAATCCTGCCATACGGCGCAAAACCTTGCAAAAGAATATAGTGGAAAGGTTCACGTTGTAGACAATCAGCGCATTTCAATCACCATGAAGCAAAGCGTTATCGATGCGAAACATCTGGCTGAACAAGGCATGAGCGCGAAAGAAATTGCCGAATATCTTGAAAAAACAAAAATGGATTCGAGTATTTACATTTCGTTAGATACGCTCAAATACTTAAAGAAAGGCGGACGCCTTACCCCTGCCGCCGCACTCATCGGTACAATTTTAAAAATTAAGCCCGTATTACAAATTCAGGGACAAAAACTTGACGCATTCAAAAAAGTACAGACTTTGAAAAAAGCAAAAGAAGTTATGATATCGGCAATTAAATCGGATTTGGAAAACCGCTTCCCCCACCTTGTAAAAAGCGGTGAAATAGTAATTGCGATTGCACATACCGCGAACGACAAAGAAGCCGAAATTTTCAAAGCGGAACTGCAAGATACTTTCCCCGAAGTGCCTTTCGTTTTCACAGACCCACTTTCTCTCAGCGTATCCTGCCACATCGGTCCCGGCGCACTAGCAGTAGCTTGTATGAGAAAAGAAAAATAATTTATTCCAAGCAAAAACGCAGGTTCATCCTGCGTTTTTTTATTTTACCGAATCCTGTTTGTATAAATAAATTTCCTACATTTCAAAATCCGCTTTTCGTTTTACGGAACAATCCGCGCTGGCGCGTTTCAACTAAGTGATATTCCTGTTCCCGCTCCAAATCGTAAAAACAAGGGTTTAACGGAGAAGCAAAACGGACTTTTCCGCCGATATCCGCTGCTTGCGCATAACCGTAAGAGCAAACACAAACGGGAATCCCGTAAAGAAAAGCACCTGCGCGCATGAGCGTCTGTTCTAAACTGTCGTTCAATTCTTCACATAGACAAAGAGCAAGCTCAGCCCCGCAAACGGAAAGCGTTTGCAAAACTTGCGAAAAATACAAATCTTCGCCGACGACAATTCCGATTTTCCCAACGGCTGTATCGTAAATTTTAATTCCGGCACCGCAGCGGTATTCTCCCGAATCGATACGGTTCATCATATCGGAAACACCCAGGATTCGCCCTTTTTCCGCGACGACTACCGATTTTCGGCGAATCCCCCTTGCGTCGGTAAAACAACCGCACACAACGATGTTTCTTCGTTCCTTGGAAAGCAGTGCGACGTCTTCAAACAACCCCGTCTCGCCCCTCAATTCCCGTTCGTAACTAACTTCGCCAAGCGTTTGAAAACCGCCGCAGATAACGTCTGCCGCGCCTTGCGTATCAAGCCTTGAAAATTCGGCTAAGCTTCCACCTGTCACAAAACAAATGCGCATATATACTCCCATTTAGTATATCGCTCATCGGGGCAAATTGGTGCATAAAAAAAAGGATGCGAACGCATCCTTTTCCGTTTAATTCTGTTTTTTCTCTTTCTTTGCTTTTTCTTGAAGTTTCGCATTCGGTGTTTCTTGCTGCGTTTTCAAAAGGTCACGGATTTCCGTCAAAAGACTTTCCAACGTAGGTGCAGGCTCTGTTTCAGCCACAGGTTCTGCTTCTACGGGAGCAGGCTCAGGAGCTGCTTCTACCGCAGCTTCCGTTCTTATCTCTTCCGTGCTTTCTGCATTGTTCTCTTTTTCGAGGCGTTTTGCCGCTATATCCTCTTTAGTTTTCTTTGCCTTGTTGTGCACACTATTAATTGCTTTGATGATGAGGAACAGCACAAGTGCCGTTAGCAGGAAAGAAATAATTGCCGAAATGACGATTCCGAAATCGAGCACAACCGCATCCGTCGTTTCTGTCGCCTTTCTTAACACAACTTGAAGCGCACCGAACCCGTCTTTACCCATGCCGGGTATCATCTGCAACAACGGCGTTAAAATATTGTTTACGAGCGCGGTGATAATTGCGGTGAATGCACCGCCGATGATGATACCGACTGCCATGTCAAGCACATTGCCGCGAGAAATAAATTCCTTGAATTCACGCCAAATGCCTTTCTTGTTTGCCTTATCTTTTTTCTTTTTTGCCATACGACTATCTCCTGTATTTTTTTATCATCTTTTTCAATTTTTTCATTAAAATTGCGTCGGGCTGTTTTTCCAAACGGAACATCCAATTTCCGCCGAGCGTACCCGGTTCATTCATTCGCGCACAGTTATCCAAACCTAAAAGGTCCTGTACGGGGAGCATTGCAATCCGAGCCTTGGATGAAAGCGCCATACGAACAAATGCTTCGGGAAAATTCTCACCGCGTCCGCCGAGCGAAAGATAAATGCCGCATTCGACCAAAGCCGCAGCAACCCGCGAACGGAGCAGAATAAATTCCTCAGCGGAAAGCGATTTAATATACCCTGCCACTGTATCGTTATCGTGCGTGCCTGTATAACAGACGCAGTTTTCACCGATGTTTTTTGGCAAATAATGGTTATCGGGATTTCCGTCAAACGCAAACAAAAGCACTTTCATACCCGAAAAACCCGTATCTTGCAGAAGAGTTCTAACCCCTTCGTCAACAATACCGAGGTCTTCCGCAATCACCTTATCAGAAGAAATCCCCTCAAAAATATGACTCTTGGGTCCGTCTTTCCAACATCCCGTTTCTGCAGTATGGGCGCCGTACGGAATTTCGTAGTAACGGTCAATTCCACGGAAATGGTCAAAACGTATTATGTCGTAAATTTCAAATGCGTTTTGAAGCCGCCGTTTCCACCAGGCGTAATTATCCTTTTCGTGCTCTTTCCAATTGTAAACAGGGTTGCCCCAAAGTTGACCGGTAGCAGAAAAATAATCAGGCGGTACTCCCGCTACTTTTTCGGGACAAAGTTTTTTATCCAACTTAAAAAGTTTTGGATTCATCCATACGTCCGCGCTATCATAAGCAACGTAAAGCGGAATGTCCCCGATAATTTTAAGCCCGAGTGCGTTACAGTAATTTTTTAAAGCAAACCATTGTTTTCTGAACTGATACTGTAAAAACTGCCAAAAAAGATATTCCTCGTGATAATCGGTGCGGAGTTTTTCCAGCGCTTCCGCATCACAGCTCCGAACAGGCGCTTCCCATTCCGCAAAAGAACCGCCGAAAACGGTCTTCGCCGTCATATATAAACTATAATCTTCTGCAACGCCGCTTTTGATAAATTCACGGAATTGTTCATCGTCAAAGAAAAACCGCGAAAACGCTTTGCGTAACACTAAAAAACGTTCACCGTATAATTCGCCGTAATCGATTTCGCCTTTCCGTTCAGCGGCTTTTAACTCCTCTTTGGTGAGAAGTCCCTGCTTTGCGAGAACCTCCAAATCGATAAAATAAGGGTTGCCCGAATCACCGGAAACGGAACTGTAAGGAGAGTCTCCGAAACCCGTTTGAACAAGAGGCAATACCTGCCAATATTTGACGCCGCTTTTCGCAAGTTTTTTTGCGAAACGGTATGCTTCCTTGCCGAGCGAACCGATACCGTATTTCCCCGGCAAAGAAGAAATATGACACAGTACGCCCGTTTCTCTTTGATAATTCATATTGTTTACTCCGCCACAAATAATCGCGAAATTTATTTTTGAAGCAAACGGGAAATTCTTTTACAAGCTTCCCGCGTATTTTCCTCTGTGCCGAACCCCGTCAAACGGAAAAACCCTTCGCCGTTTTTTCCGAAACCGCTCCCTGGCGTTCCCACAACGTTTGCCTCTTCCAGCAAATAGTCAAAAAACGCCCAACTGTCCATTCCGTTCGGACATTTCAGCCAAATATAAGGTGAATTTTTTCCGCCCGTATACCATATTCCGAGTTCGTCAAGCGTATCTCCGATAATTTTCGCATTTTTTCTGTAATAAGCGATATTTTCGCTGATTTGTTTTTCTCCCTCTTCAGAAAATACTGCCGCCGCGCCCATCTGCGTCACGTAACTAACGCCGTTAAACTTCGTAGACTGTCTTCTCGCCCAAAGTTTATTGATAGAAACTCCCTCGCGTATAAGCGCGTGCGGTACAACGGTATAACCGCAACGAACGCCTGTAAAGCCTGCCGTTTTGGAATATGAGCAAATTTCAATCGCGCAATCTTTTGCGCCCTCCACCTCGTAAATACTGCGCGCAAGCGAAGGGTCTGTTACAAAATATTCATAAGCCGCATCGTAAAGAATCACGGCATCGAGCGATTTCGCATACGCAACCCACTCTTTCAACTGCTCGCGGGTATAGGCTGCACCTGTGGGATTATTCGGCGAACAAATATAAATAATGTCCGCTTTTACCCCCTTTTGCGGCATGGGCAAAAAGCCGTTTGCTTCGTTCGCGTCCGCATAAATAATTTTTCTTCCCGCCATGGTATTCGCGTCCGCATAGGCAGGATAAACAGGGTCGGGAAGCAACACGGTATTCTCGGTAGAAAATAAATCGAGAATGTTACCGCAATCTGACTTCGCGCCGTCCGAAATGAAAATTTCACCCGTTCCGAGCGACACTCCCTTACGCGAGTAACTGTTCAAAATCGATTCGATTAAACTTTGATACCCGTAGCAGGTTTGGTCGGGACCGTAGCCTTTGAAAGATTCCGTACGCGACATCTCTTCTACCGCCTTTTTCATTGCTTCCACCACAACGGGAGCAAGCGGACGGGTAACGTCGCCGATAGAAAGACGGATAACGTCTTTTTCTGGATGCGCCTTTTTATATTCGGCAGTTTTTCTACCGACAGTCGCAAACAAATAACTGTCTTTTAAGGCAAGAAAGCATCTGTTGATTTTCATAATTTGTTCTCCTTGAATTTCACAGCATATCTTATGAAATCACGGAATAAAGGATGCGCGTTGTTGGGGCGAGATTTGAATTCGGGATGGAATTGAACGCCCACAAAGAAATCGTTTTTAGGATATTCGACCGCCTCTACCAGCGAACCGTCGGGCGAAGTGCCTGCGATATTCATACCTTTCCGCTCAAACTCTTCGCGGAAATCGTTATTAAATTCAAAACGGTGGCGATGCCGTTCGGATACGGAATCGCTGCCGTAAGATTCTTTCATGCGTTTGCCGATGACCTTACAAGGATACGCCCCAAGACGCATCGTACCGCCCATTTTCACGCCATATTGGTCGGGCATGAGGTCAATGACGGAATGCGTGCCTTCGGGGCAGAATTCCGAAGAATTGGCGTCAACATAGCCGAGCACGTTGCGCGCAAATTCAATGACGGCAACCTGCATGCCGAGGCAAATGCCGAGATAAGGCAAATTGTGCTCGCGCGCATACTTACAAGCCGCGATTTTTCCCTCTACGCCGCGTCCGCCGAAACCGCCGGGAATGAGCAGTCCGTCTACGTCGGAAAGCGCCTTGGCAACGTTTTTTGCATCGAGCGTTTCACTGTCAACCCATTTAATTTCTACCTTCGCGTTTGTTTCGTATCCGCCGTGCGCCAATGCCTCCGCAACGGAAAGATAGGCGTCGTGAAGTTGAACGTATTTTCCGCAGAGCGCGATTTTTACGGTTTTACTGCGTGCATGAATCCGATTGAGCATCTCTTCCCATTCCGTTAAATCGATTTTATTGGGAGCCAAATGCAAAATATCGCACACGGTGGTAGAAAGATTGCTCTTTTCGAGCATCATGGGTGCTTCATACAGCACGGGCACCGTCAGATTTTCGATACAGCAACGCGGTTCTACATTACAGAACATTGCAATTTTTTCACGGATGGATTCGGGCATAGGCTCGTCCACGCGCGCAACGATAATATCGGGAAAAATACCCATGCCTTGCAATTCCTTGACGGAATGCTGGGTGGGTTTACTCTTGAATTCGCATGAGCCCGAAATGTAAGGCACCAAAGTAACATGAATAAAGCAACAGTTATCTCTGCCCACTTCACGCGCAACCTGACGGATTGCTTCCAAAAACGGCTGACTCTCGATATCGCCCGTCGTTCCGCCGATTTCCGTAATAACGATATCGGCGTTCGTTTCTTTACCGACCTGATAGATAAAACTTTTAATTTCGTTCGTAACGTGCGGAATGACCTGCACGGTCTGACCGAGGTATTCTCCGTTGCGCTCTTTGGTGAGCACGTTCCAATATACTTTTCCGGTTGTAAGGTTGGAAAATTTATTTAAGTTTTCGTCGATGAAACGTTCGTAATGTCCTAAATCGAGGTCGGTTTCTGCACCGTCCTCGGTAACGAATACTTCTCCGTGCTGATAAGGACTCATTGTGCCGGGGTCGATATTGATATAAGGGTCTAATTTTTGCGAAGCGACTTTATAGCCGCGCATTTTCAAAAGTCTGCCGAGCGATGCGGCAGTAATGCCCTTGCCAAGTCCCGATACAACGCCGCCTGTTACAAAGATGTATTTCGTCATAAATTACTCCTTTCGTGTTTCTCAAACCT
This sequence comes from uncultured Clostridia bacterium, assembly GCA_947087265.1. GTDB lineage: Bacteria > Bacillota > Clostridia > Christensenellales > Borkfalkiaceae > Gallimonas. The sequence continues at coordinate 5,095 of CAMUBY010000006.1, read as the reverse complement.
AACAAATTTCCACTTCGCCCGTAAAAGCGAATTCCGCGCCGCCCGTCATATAAACGGCATCGTCCATGTATTTTACTGTTAAATCTCCACCGCGGAGATGCACGAGAATTTCCTGATTTTTATCGCAGTAGCCGTTTAACACGCTAGCAACCGCCGCAGCACACGCGCCCGTACCGCAAGCCCAAGTTTCCCCGCTACCGCGCTCCCAAACACGCATTTGAATTTCATTGCGCTTGATGACGCGGACAAATTCCGTATTCACCGATTCCGGGAAGGCTTCGTGCGTTTCGTACGCCTTTCCTATCTTTTCCAAATCGAGTTCGTAAGGGTCGCCGCCGAATACCACGCAATGCGGATTCCCCATAGAAACGCAGGTTACTTTTACCGTTTCCCCGTTGACTACGAGCGGAACGTTCACCGCGCTCTCGCCCGTAAACCGCGCCGGAATTTTCCGAGGATTCAACTCCGCCGCGCCCATATTCACCGTCACGGAATGCACCGTTCCGTCCACTGCGTGCATATATAGCGTTTTCACACCGCTGAGTGTTTCTACCGTTAAAACCTCTTTCCGAATGCCCTTCACTTCGTAGAGAAACTTCCCGACGCAGCGGATGCCGTTTCCGCACATTTTGCCTTCACTGCCGTCCGCATTGAACATTTTCATTTTTCCGTCCGCAATTTCGCTTTTGCAGACGAGAATGATGCCGTCGCCGCCAACGGAAAAATGACGGTCGGATAACTTTTTCGCAAGTTCATTCGGGTGTGCGGGTTCTCCGTCAAAACAGTCGAAATAAATATAATCGTTGCCGATGCCGTGCATCTTATAGAATTGTTTTTTCATATCATTGAAATTTGACGTATGCTTCCCGCTCCGCACCGACAGAAACGTATGTAATTTTGCAATCGCAAAGTTTTTCAATCAGTTTGATATATTCGATTGTTTCTTTGGGTAAATCTTCCACCTTGCGACAATTTGAAATATCGCAATTCCAGCCCTTTACCTTTTCATAGACAGGTTTGCAGCGGTCAAGCGCATCGGAAAACGGGAATTCCGTAATTCTCTTTCCGTCCAGTTCATACGCCGTGCAAATTTCAAGTTCTTCATAGTCCGAAAGCACGTCTAATTTCGTAAGAGCAATTTCGTCCGCCCCCTGACAGCGGATTCCGTATCGGGACGCCACAACGTCAAAGGGTCCTACCCTTCTCGGTCTGCCTGTCGCCGCGCCGTATTCTCCGCCTGCCGCACGGAGTTTTTCCGCAGGCTCACCGAAGTATTCCGCCACAAAAGGTCCTTCACCGACGCAGGTGGAATACGCTTTCATAATTCCGATTGATTTGTCGAGTTTCAGATTGGGAACTCCTGCCCCGATGGGAGCATAGGCCGCAATGGTAGAAGAACTCGACGTATAGGGATAAATACCGAAATCGATATCGCGAAGCGCGCCGAGTTGCGCCTCAAACATAATATTTTTACCCGCCTTATTCGCTTCGTTGAGGTAAAGCCCCGTATCGCAGATGTAATCTTTTAACGGTTCGCCGTACTCTTTGAAATACGCAATCATTTCCTCAACTTTAACAGGTTTATGACGGTAGCCGCCTGTCACGGTGAGGTTTTTCCACTCCACAATATCTTTTAAGCGTGCATAAAGGCATTCGGGGTTGAGAATCTCTCCCATGCGGAACGCCTTTTTCATATATTTATCGGCATAAACGGGCGCAATTCCGCGGCGGGTGGAACCGAACTTTTTATCCGCAAGACGCTCTTCCTCTAAGCAATCGAGAAGGACGTGATACGGCATCGTGATAACCGCGCGGTCGCTGATTTTCAGATTTTCGGGCGTAATTTTAATCCCCTGTTCACGTAACCGATTCGCTTCCTCGGTAAGATGACGGATATCGATAACCATTCCCGCGCCGAGTACGTTTACAACATTCTCACGCAATATCCCCGACGGCAGAAGATTGAGAATAAATTTTCCGCGTTCGTTAACAACGGTATGTCCCGCATTGTTTCCGCCCTGGTAGCGGCACACGATATCGAATTGATTGGACAGCAAATCCACCATCCTACCTTTTCCCTCATCGCCCCAGTTAATTCCGCAAATCGATGTCAGCATATGTTTCTCCTTAAAAAACCAAATGTTATTATACAATATATCTATCGCTTATGTCAAGTAGTCAAGAGGATTTTAAGCGCGTATTTTTTATCGGGTGCACACTAACAACAATAAAGATGTTTTGCAAATTTTTATCATATTTTGTGCGTTTATAGCTTTTGAACGGTTGACTTTTTTATTGAATCGGAGTAAAATAATATATTGAATCGGAGGATTAAATTATGTATTGCAGAGATTGCGGAGAAAAACTCACATTAGGCTTTGTGGAGAACGAAGGGCTTGTCCCCTATTGCCCCAAATGCGGTAAATATAAATTTCCTTTCTTCCCTGTTGCGGTTTCCATGACCGTAATAAACAAAGAAGAAACGAAAATACTGCTTGCAAAACACATCGGCGACGAAGACTTCAAACTTTTTGCAGGATATATTAAAAAGGGAGAGAATGCAGAAAAAGCCATTCCGCGCGAACTAAAAGAAGAAACGAGTTTAACCGCAATTAAATGGCGGTATTACGGTTCCCGTTATCATGACGACAAAGACGTTCTGATGCTTAACTTTATCGTTACGGCAAACGAAGGAGAAATAAAACCGGGAGAAGAAATCGAAGAAGCGCGTTGGTGCTCGCCTGAAGAAGCAAAACAACTGATTCGGAAAGATTCCACAGCCGAATATTTTCTGAACGGCGCCCTATCGGAACTCGGTAAAAAACGTTAAAAAAAATCCCGCTAAAGCGGGATTTTTTTACATCTCATTTTCTTTGAGTTCACCGAACAATGTTTCAAGCGCGGCAACGTGTACTTTTTCGTCTTCAATAATCCGTTCAATGACGGCACAAACTTTTTGATTAGTGAGCGAGTCCAGAATGCGCTGATACTCTGCAATCGCAGCCCTTTCCGCAATTATATCCGCGCCTATCATGCCAAACGGATTTTTTACATAATTCACGCACGAAGCAGAATAAAAGCCAACGGGATAAGGCGGACAAGCGGTGAACACGGGCGGCGCGCCGAGTTTTGTAATCAGGGTACCGAGTATTTCGATATGGTGCATTTCCGTCACGCCGATATCGAGCAATAATCGGGATTCTTTTTGCATTCCGCTTGCCCCGAGCAGAATAGACTGATAAACATATTGCAAAGTAGCGGTGAGTTCTCCCTCTTTCCCCGCATAGGCAGGCGAAACGAGGCGGAGCGATTGATAATCTTCTGTGATTTCATCAAGCGGCGGATACGGTGCGTCAAATTTTAAGCCCAAAGTGATTCCCCCTTTTGCGCATTGCGAAATCGCTTAAAAAAAGAAAATGAAATGCAGCGTTTCGCTTGCAATTTCTGTATTTTTATGATATTCTCAGAAAGGAAAATCGGTGAATGATAGTTACGGTTTTTCGTAATTTTATAGGGAGAGATGGCAGAGCGGTCGAATGCGGCGGTCTTGAAAACCGTTGATGGGCAACTATCCGGGGGTTCGAATCCCTCTCTCTCCGCCAAAAGGGAATTGTACGAACACACGCCAAAGTGAGTTCGTACTTTTTCTTATGTATGAGTGTTTTGGCGTGCGAATACCCATTACAAACTTACTACCTAAACCGCCTATTCCTACGGCGTGGCAAACGCAAAAGCGTGATGGTAATGGCAATTTTACAAAATAGTGAAACGGCACTTTGAGAAATCTTGGAGTGTCTTTTCTATTTGCTTATACACAATGAAAATATCTAACGACAAACTTTATACCCTTTGCAATAAGTATCAATGGTTTACAAACGGCGACTGCGGACAGTATCAAATGTTTTTTGACCGCAATAAACAAGGTGCGAGCCTTGAAACTTTGGCAACTATTATTTGGATTTGTTCGTCCGATTGGAACGAGCAAGACATTTTGGAAATCTTAAAAAAGGAGCGTGATTTATACATAGATAAAATACGGGCTAATCACGGCGTGGTTATAATCGAGAGCAACGGCGATATTGCCACGCTCGGAAAGATAGTCAAAACGGATGGAAAGACGGTTGACACAAGCACGGGCGAAATTCTTGACGACGAGCCTATGGACGAGCCGTACTCTCCGTCCTCTTTCGATAAAGAAACTATGATATATCTTTATGATTTGCTTGACGGCAAAATGGATATTGCGTGAGGTGCAAAATGATTACGGAAAAAGATATAAAGCCTATACCCAAATACATACTGAAACTTATAAAAGAACGGGACAAAAAGGACTTTCCGAACGGCGACGGACAAAGACGGTTTTATGCCTATCTTACAAAATTCGGAGGCGAACTTGTAAAGGTTACGGTTGCCGTTAAAAACAGGAACAATAAAGCGAGAGATTGGGTACATAAGCAAGTTGCCGTTCACTGCGTACACTCGGACAAATGCCTTATTAAAGATATGGTTTGCTACTATATAGCAGGCTACGTCGTCGGTTGGTTTGAGCAAGGCTTATACAGAACGCCGAAATGGTTTGAACAAGAGAATTGGTGGGAAGATTACTACACCATAGAGCCGGTTGCCCCTATCGTGAATACGGAATACGCCTTGAAATTTCCGAAATACAAATACAGCGCAGCGGACAAATACACATACTGCGACCTTTTCAAATACTTGCGGATTTACGAAGAATACCCACAAGCCGAATACCTTGTCAAAATAAACTTGCCGTATTTGGCAACAAGCAAAGTTATTCTCAAAAAGGTCGGCAAAGATAAGAACTTCCGCAAGTGGCTGATACAAAACAGAGAGGAACTTGCAAAGAAACCGCACTATATCAATGTTATTACTCGCTCTTATAAGGAAAACTCCTCGCTCCGATACAATCAATATTATGCGGAATTGGAAAAGGTGTATAAGAACCACGATACCGCTCACGAAGTCGCAGGACTGTTCGGCAGTAAAGACCGCTTTTTCGATTATATCATACGGCACGAAACTAAAAATGATTGTTAAAACTTTTCTTGTCGTTGACATTGTTTGCCTCCTTATA
>CAMUBY010000005.1 GCA_947087265.1 uncultured Clostridia bacterium | reverse complement strand
CACATCCTTGGTAAGGATGAGGTCGGCGGTTCAAGTCCGCTCAGCAGCTCCAAAGCCTTCCCGTGAGGGAAGGCTTTTTTTACCGTTTCGCGGACTTCCGTCCGTTTTACAGAAATTACTTGTGCGCAATATTTAACTATAAAAAGTTTTTCATTATTTTGAAATGCGCATTTGTCCGTATGACTTTTTAACAGTTTCTTGACAGATTTTTCCAGAACGGTTATAATAGAAGAAAACAGTAAAGGGGATTTTCATGAAAGTATTAGTAACGGGCGGCGCGGGTTTTATCGGTTCCCATACCGTAGTGGAATTATTAAACGCAGGCTATGAAGTTGTCGTTGTTGATAATCTCATCAATTCCAAAGAAGAGGCTCTGCGCCGCGTAGAACAGATTACAAATAGAAAAGTGACTTTTTACAAGGCAGACGTGCGCGACCGTAATGCGTTAAATGAAATCTTCCGCGAGCATACATTTCAATGGGTGATTCATTTTGCGGGCTTAAAAGCGGTAGGCGAGAGTGTTGCTTTGCCGCTTGCTTATTACGACAATAATTTGGTTTCCACGCTGGTGTTGCTCGAAACTATGCGTGCATACGGCGTTAAGAATTTTATCTTTTCTTCTTCGGCAACCGTTTACGGAGAGCCCGAACGTCTGCCGCTTGACGAAACTTGCAGACTTTCCACGACCAATCCTTACGGTGCAACCAAACTCATGCAGGAGCAAATGCTGCGTGATTTATGGAATTCCGACAAAACCTGGAATATCGCGCTTTTGCGCTATTTCAATCCCGTCGGTGCGCACGAGAGCGGACTTATCGGGGAAGACCCGCAAGGCATTCCAAACAATCTTATGCCTTATGTGGCGCAGGTGGCGAGCGGTAAATTGCAAACAATCGGCGTGTTCGGTAACAACTATCCCACGCCCGACGGCACAGGCGTGCGCGACTATATCCACGTCGTTGACCTTGCAAAGGGACACGTTGCGGCGGTCAAAAATCTTATAAAAAGCGGCGTGCACGTATACAATTTAGGCACAGGAAAGGGGTATAGCGTACTCGACATGATACACGCGTTTTCCAAAGCTTGCGGTGCTTCTCTGCCTTATGAAATAAAACCTCGCCGCGCAGGCGACGTGCCCGCCTGCTACGCGTCCGCCGAGAAAGCTTATCATGAACTCGGTTGGAAAGCCGAATACGATTTGGAGAAAATGTGTATTGACCAGTGGAACTGGCAGAAAAACAATCCGAACGGTTACGATAACTAAAAATAAAAGACCTCGCAAATCGCGAGGTCTTTTCATGCGAAAAAATTAAAGCAAATCTGACAGTAAATCGTTCATATCATAGAGCCCGCACGGCTTTCCTTGTAACCATTTTGCGGCCTTCAGTGCGCCGTTTGCAAATATTTTGCGGCTTTGTGCAGAGTGCGAGAGGCTGATAACTTCGTCCGTGCCTGCAAACATCACTTCGTGTTCGCCAACAATACTGCCGCCGCGTACGGCATGAATGCCGATTTCCTTCTTCTCCCGCGCGCCGACAACGCCGTGCCGCCCGTAAGTAAACTGCTTGGAATTTCCGAATCCCTCGTTTACGCTGTTTGCGAGCATAAGGGCGGTCCCCGACGGCGCGTCCTTTTTTTGATTGTGATGCCGTTCAATGATTTCCACGTCGAAATCCCCAAGCGCCGCCGCCGCTTTTTTGACAAGGTATTGCAGCACGTTGACCCCGAGCGATAAATTTCCCGTTTTGAAAACCGCAATTTTTTTTGCGTAGTTTGCAACTGTTTTTTCGTCCTCTTCGGTGTAGCCTGTTGCCGCAAGCACGACGGGAAGGTTACGTGCCGCGCAAAATGCCAAGCGCTCTTCCAGTTTGGCGGGCGAGGAAAAGTCAATCACGGCGTCTGCCGCTTCCGTGACTTCCGAAAAGGAGGAATAAACGGGAAACTGCATGGGAGAGGGTTTCCAGTCCACGCCGCAAACAATATCGTCTTTCGCGCATTCGGCAACTTCTTTTCCCATTCTGCCGCACGCGCCGCATAAAATAATTTTCATTCCGTCACCTTCAAACCGAAGTCTATCATTGTTTTTTTGAGCAGTACGCGGTGTTCGTGTTCCAATTCCGTCAAGGGGGCGCGCGGCTGACCCGCATCGAAGCCGAGCAAATTCATGCCCTCTTTCACGGGGATAGGATTGACTTCCGAAAAACACGCTTTCACAAGCGGAAGAAGTTTATCGCTAAATGCAACGGCTGCGGGCAAATCGCATTTTTCCACTGCGGTGACAAGCGTTTTTACTTCTTTGGGTGCGAGGTTGGAAACAACGGAAATGACCGCCGTGCCGCCCGCGCAGAGAATGGGGAGATTCAAAGCGTCTTCACCCGAATATAGGTCGCATTTGCCGCGGATTCTGCGCGCGGTTTCGAGTACCTGCGCCATGTTACCGCTCGCTTCTTTAATGCCTGCCACGTTAGGGATTTTTGCGATTTCTTCCACGGTTTCGGGGAGAATATTAACGCCTGTGCGCGAAGGCACGTTGTAACAGATAACAGGAATTTTTACGGCGCCGCATATTGCCGCGTAATATTCGTAGATACCTTTTTGAGTGCACTTGTTGTAGTACGGGGTTACGGCAAGAATGCCGTCCGCGCCGAGTTTTTCTGCAAGGCGCGCGGCTTCTATCGCGTGTTGCGTACAGTTGCTGCCTGCGCCGACGAGAAGTTTGACTCTGCCTGCGTTTTTTTCTACCGCATAGCGAATGAGCGAAATTTTTTCTTCTTCCGTCATAACGGGGGGTTCGCCCGTGGTGCCGAGTATCACAAGTGCATCGGTGCCGTTTGCAATCTGATACTCCATCATTTCGCCGAATGCTTTGAAATTCACGCCGTCCTTACAAAACGGGGTAATCATTGCCGTTGCCGAGCCTTTCAAAAAACCGGTCATAAATTGCTCCTTCGGGCGCGTAAGCGTCCGCTTGATTATCGTATGTGAAATTAAAAAAGTTTGTTAGTTAAAGTAACCCTTCGCCGCAAGAAGTTCGGCAAGGAGCACTGCGCCGCCTGCCGCGCCGCGCAGCGTATTATGCGAGAAACCGATGAACTTGTAATCGAACAGAGTATCTTCCCGAAGCCGCCCCGCAAACACCGCCATTCCGTTTTCCGTCATGCGGTCGAGTTTGGGCTGCGGGCGGTTGTCTTCCTCCGAATAGTGCAAAAACTGTTTGGGCGCAGAGGGGAGGGAAAGCCGTTGCGGCTCGCCTGCATAGTTTTTCCACGCCGCGATAATTTCTTCTTTTAACGGTTTTTTCTCAAAAGAAACAAACACCGCCGCGGTATGCCCGTCGGTCACGGGCACGCGCAGACACTGCGCCGTAATGCGCGGAGCGGTAGCGTCGCAAATGCCGTCTTCTTCCAACTTACCCCAAATTTTTAAGGGTTCGCGTTCGCTCTTTTCTTCTTCGCCGCCAATAAAGGGGATGACGTTGTCTACGATTTCGGGCATGGTTGCAAAGGTTTTTCCCGCGCCCGAAATTGCCTGGTAAGTGCACACAGCGACCGATTTTATGCCGAATTTCATCAGGGGGTGCAGCAGGGGAACGTACGATTGCAAAGAACAGTTGCTCTTCACCGCAATGAAACCGCGTTTCGTTCCCAGCCGTTTTTTCTGCGCCGTAATCACTCCGAGGTGTTCGGGATTGATTTCAGGGATAATCATTGGTACGTCTTTCGTGCCGCGGTGCGCCGAGTTGTTGGATACGACGGGAATTTCGAGCTTTGCATACCGTTCTTCGAGCGCTTTGATTTCGTCCTTTTTCATGTTGACCGCACAAAATACGAAATCGACTTTTCCGACTAACTGTTCGGCGTCTTTGTCCGCATCGAGTACCGTCATATTTTCCGCATAGGCGGGCACGGGCACGTTCATCGCCCATTTTTCGCCGACTGCATCTTTGTAGAGTTTTCCTGCCGAGCGTCCGCTTGCAAGCAGCGCTACGGGGCGGAACCAGGGGTGGTTTGCAAGCAGGGTAATAAAGCGTTGACCGACCATGCCCGTCGCTCCGATTATCCCTACATGATAAGTTCTGTTTTCCATAAAGTATTCCTCCGCATTAACAAAAAAGACGGTGCAAACACCGCCCAATACTTCTTTCTTTTTTGCCGAAAGCGCATCACCGCGGTGACAGTCATAAAGGTATTCTCCTTTATTCCCAACGCAAATCCGAGAGGGGAAATAAGCGTTTCGGCGGCGATACCCTTTTGCGCCGTTTTCAAGCGGAATGCTCTTCCATTCCTCAAACGGCGGTACTCATGTTCAACCGCTCCTCTTAAAGCAATTTAATTTTACCATGTGCGCCGATAAAAATCAAGGAATTTACTTGAATTTATTTGAATTATTTTTCATTTTGTAGTACAATAACTCAAAGCGGTTTCCATTGCCGCGTATCGCGGCAAATCTGCGTTGGAGAGAACTATGGCAAGCAAAGAAAAAAAAGGGCGCATTTCCGGCTGGTTACATGGGAAGGAGCGCAGAGAAGATTATGCGCACGGCGGAATTCCCGAAAACCGTTTCGGTTTATTCTGGGCGCTGTTTAAGGGAAAATTGGGCAGACTCGTTCTTGCCAACTTTTTAATTGTCATCTCGCTCATTCCGCTTGTGCTCGTCATATACTTACGCAATGTGGTGGTCGGTACGCAGGGCATGAACGCCGTCTTCGGCTCGGGGTTGGGCGTGGGCTATCCCATTATTCCCGATATTTCGGGGCAGGCAGAATATCTTGTCTATCGGATAGATTTAATTTTCTATGCGCTCATGATTCCCGCGGCGGCGTTTGCCGCACTCGGCATTTCGGGCGGCGCATACGTTATGCGTAACTATATCCGCACGCAGGGTTTTTTCGCTTTGAAAGATTTTCTGCAAGGTATAAAGCGCAGTTATTGGTGCGTATGGGAAGCTCTTTTAATTTTTACGACCGTGTTGTTTCTGGCGCGCCTCGGCGGTAATTATGCCGATTACGCTATCGCAACCGGTGCGGATGCGGCGGGATTCATTACCTTAAAAGTATTTGCATATCTGTTTGTCGCGCTGATGATTCCCGTCTGCCTGTGGATGATTTCGCTCGGCGCGGCATATCGGCATAATCCGTGGTCTCTCTTCCGTAACGCACTCGCTATGACGGTAGGCACGTTTCCGCAGTCGGTACTGTTTGCCGCGCTTGCAAGCTGGCCCGTTTTTCTGACTATTTTCACGAGCGGATTTTTCCAGATTTTCGGAATGTTCCTTCTCGTTTTTATCGCGTTCTCCTATTTCTTGCTTGTTTGGACGAGCTTTACGCAATGGGCGTTCGATAAGTTCGTGGAAACCGAACTGAGCGTAGCAACGGGCAAGGACGCCGCAGGCAGTGAACAGGGCACCGCGCAGAACGGCAAGTCAAACAAGAAAAAGAGAGAGGAACCCAAAACGGTTTTGGTGGCGCGCAAGAGAAGTGCATTGTTGAGCCGTCCGGTTCAGCCGATGGAAGACGGGCTTGAAATTTACGAACTTCCGCAGACCTTCTCGCGTGAAGATTTGTGCAAATCGGAGGCAAGTAAAGCCGCCGTTGCGGAAGGGGTAAAGGCATACGAAGACGCGCATAAGAACGACGCGCGGTACGTGGATTATAATCGGGAATTCGACGAACGCGAGCGCGCGTTTGAAGAGCTCGGCGATAAAAACAAGAAAAAGAAAGCGCCGCATCGTCCGAAAATGCTCAATAAACGGTAATGAACTCCATGATAAAAGCTTACGATTTTCTTGCTGAATGGTTTGAAGTTTTGAATGACGACTGCGACTATACTCTTTGGTCGCAGTATTTTATTGACGGCTTAAAATCGCTGCAAGCTGGCAAAAAGGGCTTGGAACTCGGTTGCGGCAGCGGTTATTTTTGCAGGAGCCTTACGAGGCAAGGCTATACGATGACGGGTGCGGACGTTTCCGCAGCCATGCTTTCCAAAGCGACGCAACTCGCAGGGGAAGAGGGACTCCGTATCTCTTATGTGCAGACGGACGCCGCGCGGCTCAAAACGCCCGAAAAATACGACTTTATCATTTCGCCCAACGATTGTTACAATTATATTCCGCAGGAAAAACGGCTTGCGGCGTTCAAGGGCGCGTACAACGCGCTCAGTCAAGGCGGAATTTTTTGGCTGGATATCAGTTCCGCATACAAGTTGCGCGAGAAAGTTGCAAATACTGTGAGCGCGGATGATAGAGAGGATATTACCTATCTTGCGTTTTCTGCACTCAAAGAGAACAAAGTGGAAACGGACGTGACGCTGTTTGTGAAAGAGGAAAGCGGAAAATTCAATCGCTACGACGAACAGCACACGCAGTATATCCATGAAACGGAGGACGTGAAAGACGCGCTTGTTCGCGCAGGGTTTGAAATTCTTTCCGTGGAAGGACATCTCGGCGAAGCGGAAAAGGGGAGCGACAGAATCAATTTTATATGCAGAAAAGTAAAATCTTAAAAACGCTCGTGTGGGGGAAAGAAGTTTCCCTTGCCGTGCTGGATACAACCGCGTTTGTCAACGAGGCGATTTCCCGTCACCGTTTTACGCCTGTTGCGGCGGCGGCATTCGGGCGTACTGCAACGGCTGCCGCGTACCTTTGCAGTTGGCTGAAAGGGAAAGAAAGTGCGCTCTCCGTCACCGTAAACGGCGGCGGAGTCGGCGGTAAAATCTGCGTTTCGGGCGACGGCGAACTCAACCTCCGCGGCTTTGCGGAAAACCCCGATGTAACGCTTCCTCCGCGTAAAGACGGAAAACTCGACGTCGGCGGGTACGTCGGCAAAAACGGCACGCTTACCGTTGTCCGCGACGATAAAAACGGTTTGCCGTTTACGGGCACCTGTCCGTTGGTATCGGGCGAAATTGCGGAAGATTTTTCCGCTTATTTCTTAACGAGCGAACAGCGCCCCACGGCGGTCGCGCTCGGCGTAAAAATCGGAACGGACGGCAAATGCCTCGGGGCCGGTGGCGTGTTTTTACAGCCTCTGCCCGGCGCGGACGAAAAAACACTAATCCGCACCGAAACGGAAATCATGAAATTCCCGAACCTTTCCTCGCTCATTCAGGAAAAGGGCGCGGAGGGCGTTTTGCGCGGTATCGAGAACGCCGATTACTATGAAAAAGAAGTGCGCTACCGTTGTTTCTGTTCGCGCGAAAAGACGGAAAGCCTTGTGATTGCGTTAGGGAAAGAGGACGCGCAATCGCTCGTCAAAGAGAGGGGGAATATTTCCGTGCATTGCCATTATTGCAATACCGATTACGAGTTCGACGAAGCTGCGGTTTCCGCGTTGTTTGCCGCAAAGGAGGGAAAATGAGAAAACAAGACGACCATGTACAGCGGTTGGATTTCAGCGATGATTTTCTGCTCGAAAGCGTGGAAAAGCGTTATCAGGAAGGAAACTATCTCGGCGCGTTAACGCTTCTCAACAAGCGCAACGCAATGTATGCGCCCTCTGCGGACGCCGCCGCGCTTGCCGCGGACATCTACGAGGAAATGGAACTTTATCCGCTTGCCGCCGACGCCTGGTTCCGTTTTCTGGATACCTGCAACGAAGCGGATTTTGCGGAGGGTTACGAGGGACTTGCCGTCGCGTTTATGGCGATGGGCAAAGACGTGCAGTCTGCCCTGTATTACCAGCGCTTTTTCAGCGGCGAACTTCCGTTTGCCGATTTTTTGGAAGAAAAATCCGCGCCCAAACTCCGTTTGGTGCGTTCGGAAGACGAAGAGGCGCCCGAACTGCTTGCGGAAGGGCTGTCACGCTTAAAAGCGGGCGAGCTGGACGAAGCGCGCAAAGTGTTGTCGTCGATTTCTCCGCTCAGCCCCGATTATCCCACGGCGGCGGGCATCAGTTCGATGTGCTCGCTCATGTGCGGCGACGACGACGCGGCTGAAAAAGAAGCGCTCGCCTTGCTTGAAAAGTACCCCGATAACGTGCAGGCGCTAACGACCTATTGCGCCGTGCTCGGGGCGCGGGAAAATCATAAAGAAGCGAAAGAAATTGCAAAACGGCTTGCGTCGCTTTCTACCGATGCTACCGACGATTTATACCGCATAGCCACCGCGCTCTGCGAAACGGGCTTGGACGCCGAAGCGTTTGAAAAACTCGAAATTCTCAAAAACAGACTGCCCTACGATGAAAACATTTTGTATTTTCATGCCGTATCCGCTTACAGAACGGGGCGGTTGGAAGAGGCTATCGATTCTCTGGAACGGCTTACCACGGTATTTCCGCGTAAGGCGGTGGCGCAGTACTACCTTGTTCGTATGCGCGAACTCTTGAACGGCGACGGCGAAAAATTCAATATGACCTACTATTACCGCGTGCCCGAAGAGGAATATAATACGGTTGCAAGTTTTTTGCTTGCGGCGGACGCGGTGGAAGACGATTTGGAACTGAGGAAATTGAGCGAACTGCCCGAAGTGAACGAAATTTTCCGCATTGCATTCGACGAAATGGAGGGCAGAGACGAAAAGCTGCAAATGCTTGCCGCGAAAGTTGCGGTGAAACTGCGTGCAGATTCCTTTGTCCGTGAAGTGCTCCTCGACTATGAGGCGGACGATATTGTAAAACTTGCCGTCATGCACGCGCTCGCGTTGCGCGGCGAGGAAGATTCGTTCGGTACCGTTCTTTGCAATATTTATAAGGAATATTACACGCACAGTATCGAAATCGGTAGGCGTAAGCACGACGAATTTATGCTTGCGTTTGCAGACGTCTATTCCAAATTCGCCGTGTTGGACGAGGAAAACGAACACAAAATCTCTGTGGTTGCGGAAGAACTTTACGAAATTCTCGCAGAAGACGGCGCTTGGGATTTAATGACCGAACGCGCGTCGCTTGCGGCGGCAATCTACCGCGAATCGCGTTTAAGGAAAGGAGAACGCGGACTCGATAATATTGTGAAATTGTTTGAAGCGGATAAACGCATTACGCAGGAAATACTGAACTATCTCATATAAATTGCGTAAATGACGCAGGAAAAAAGGGAAACCGAATATGGAAAAACTGTTTGATTTCGACGGGCTGTTCGAGGAAAAACTCGCCGAATACATGAAAGCGAACGCAGGAAAATATACCGAGGCGCAGTGGGAATCGGTCATTCCTAAACTTTATCGGCAGTTCGGGGATATCCGAATCGCAAGCGCAGGCAATACACCCAAAGGGTATTACCGCGCTATGACGGACGACGAACTTGTTAAAACGCTTGTGCGCCACGTCAAAGAAAACGTGCCGGTATCCGATTTTCTGCGCCGCGAATTAGAAACGCGCGGATGCACGGACGGTGTGCTCGCACTTTTGAAAAGCGAAGACGTGCGCCTTTTGTCGCTTGCGACGGAACTCGTCGGCTGTAACGCAAAAGCGTTTCCCGCATATTTTGAACTCTTAACGAAGGTAGAAGACGGGCTCAAAGAACAGATTATCGAGCATTTGAAATCGGGCGCGGACGAAGCGAAAGAACTTGCGCTTGCCTGTTATCGAAAAGGCGTCGAAAAGAACGCCATGCTGGAAATACTCTCCTCAGTAAAGGCGCGTGACGAGCGCGTGTTTGACGTATTGCTTACGGCATTCCGCACAGGAGAGGAAATTCCCGTATATGCTGGTTATCTTTCCGCTTACGGAGACGAGCGCGCTTTGCCTGCGCTATCAGAAGTCATCGACCGCGACGATATTAACTATTTTGAGTATCAGGAATTGAAGTGCGCCATAGAATCGCTCGGCGGGCAGTACAGCCGTGAACGGGATTTTTCGTCAGACCCTTATTATCTGGAAATTTCCGAACAGTCCGCACGGTCCGTAGAAGCGGAAAAGAAGAAAGATTGAGAAAAAAATTTCCGTGAAAACCGTCATAATCAAACGTCTTACGCCATATAGTATTCCACAAGCATTATCGGCGGAGGCGTTTATTTTATGGAAAATTTCAGCGTGTACGAGAATATTGCAACGCGGACGGGCGGGGAGATTTTTATCGGCGTCGTAGGACCTGTAAGAACGGGAAAATCTACCTTTATCAAAAAGTTTATGCAAGAACTCGTGCTGCCGCAAGTGGACGGCAGCAAAAAACAGCGGTATTTGGATGAATTACCGCAATCGGCGGCGGGTAAAACCGTGATGACGACCGAACCCAAATTCGTACCCGAAGAGGCGGCGGAAATCCGTGTAAAAGACGCAGTTGCGCGCGTGCGCTTAATCGACTGCGTAGGCTTCCCCGTAGAGGGAGCGGCAGGGTTTGAAGAAGAAGGCGCGCCGCGCCTCGTCAAAACCCCTTGGAACGATTCTCCCGTTACGTTTGAGTTGGCGGCAACGGAGGGAACGCAGCGCGTCATTCACGACCATTCGACCATCGGCATTTTAATGACGACGGACGGTTCGGTTACGGGGCTCTCGCGCGAAGCGTATGCGGAAGCGGAGGAACGCGCTTATTCGGAGCTCAAAGTCATCGGCAAACCGTTCGTCATTCTCTTGAACTGTGCGGAACCCGAAAAAGCGGAATCTTTGCGTGCACGCTTGCAGGAAAAATACGAGGCGCCCGTACTCGCAATCAATGCGGAAAAAATCACCGCGGAAGAAATCAGCAACGTGTTGGAGCGCATTCTGTACGAATTCCCCGTAGTTTCTATCGACGTGGATTTGCCCGATTGGATGCGCGTGCTCGATGCGGAAAGTCCGTTTATCAGCGAGGTGCTCGGCGGAATCCGCGCTTTGGCGCCCGATATCCGTAAAATGAGCGACTGCGCGCTGCTTGACACGCTCTTTGCGGAAAGCGAATGCCTGTTGCCGCCCGCATCGATTGAAATAGACGCCGCTACGGGGCGCGTGAAATGCCGCGTCAATGCTAAAGAGGGTGCGTTCTATCAGGTGCTCGGCGAGCAGTGCGGCGAAGAAATCAAGGACGATTTTGCGCTTATGAATTATATTGTGGGGCTGTCCGGCGCAAAGAAAGTTTACGAACGCGTGGGGCAGGCGTTTGCGGACGCGCAGGAATTCGGCTACGGCATTGTTCCGCCCGATGAATCGGAAATGAATCTTTCCGCGCCCAAAGTCGTCAAGAAGAGCGGCAGGGTAGGCGTGAATTTCCATGCCGATGCACCCAGCTACCACATCATCCGTGTAGACGTGAGCGGCGAAGTACGCCCCGCGCTCGGCAACGAGGAACAGAGCGAGCAGTTTGTAAAGCAGATTTCTTCGGATATGGAAACCGAGCCCGACCGCGCATGGAATACCAATATGTTCGGCAGAACGCTCAAAGAGATGCTTGGCGAAGAGTTATTCGTCAAAAACCGTTCGATGGGCGACGGCGTTCGCAGAAAAATGCGCAAGACGGTTACGCGCATCGTCAACGAGGGAAAAGGCGGCGTTATCTGCATTCTCCTCTAAATAACGGCACTTCAAAACCGACGCGGATTGCGTCGGTTTTTTATATTTACCGAAAAATTCGGGGGTTGACAAACAGGAAAAAAAAGGATATAATAAGGAAAATACAAACTGAATGCTTTTTTCAGGCAAACGGAAGAACTGCGGGAGGAATGATTGTGAAACTGATAGAGTTTTTTAGACGGCTTTTCGGAAGGAAAAAATCCAAACAAAAATCTGTAAAAGATGAACCTGTTCCTTCATCCGAGCCTGTGTACGAGCCTACGCCCGTCACGCAGGAACCGTTTGTGGAACCGGTTACAGAAGTGAATGTTGTGCGCGAAACGCCACAGCAACCGATTCCTGCGCCCGCGCAGGAACCCGTACAACTCGAGCCGACGGAACAGCCCGTTTCAACGCCTGCCGAACAAGTGAAAGAGTCCGTATCGGAACAGCCGACGGTAACCGAACGGGTGACGGTGCAAGAGAATGTAACCGTAACCACGAAAGAAACAACCTATTACGAACCCGTACCCGAAACCCCCGTAAACGAGCCGAAAGAGGAAATCACGGAAGAAGTAAAGGGCGATACAAGAATCATTCGTAAAATCGTCGTCGTTTCGGAAAACAGACTCGTGAACGTGCGTTACGATAAATCGTTTACGGCGAAGTTAAAGCAGACGAGCGATGAAAACAAGGCGTATTACAACGAACTGAAAAACGAATTACTGTATTATAAAAAAGTGCATTCGCGCATCAGTTGGCGGCAGGATACGTTCCGCAAGGGCAGAGATTGCTATGCAAAAATTGCGTTGCGCGGAAAAACGCTTTGTTTGTATCTTGCGCTCAATCCGCAGAAATACGAAAACAGCAAATATGTGGTAGAGGACGTATCCGAAGTGAAGAAAAACGAAGATACTCCTTGTTTATACCGCATTAAAAACAACCGCCGTTTGCGCTACGCGAAAGAACTCATTGCCGAAATGTTCGAGGGCATAGAGCGTAAAGAAACGGAACCCGTCGATTATGCGGCAGATTTCTATTATGAGGAGAACGAGCCGCTGTTGGAGCGCGGACTCATTAAACTCATCAAAGAACGCAAGAAAGTATTTGAAGAAGAGACCGCTATTAAAAACGGAGAACTGGAAATCGAAGTTCCGCGCGAAGTAACGGTTGCCGCCGCGGAAGAGTTATTGAAAGACGAAATTGCCGAAGTGCTTGTGCGTGAAAGCGAGAACGCAAGTCTGAGAGGCAAACAGACGATTGTAAACGTTGATACGCTCAACGAATACTTTGAAGAGGGAGAAACGGTTACGCTCGAAAGTATGCGCGAGAGGATTCCTTTCCTCAACAAAAAAGCTACTTACGTAAAAGTGCTTGCGCGCGGTTCTATCTCCAAATCACTTGAAGTGGAGGCGGACGATTTCTCGCTTGCCGCCGTCAAAATGATTATCCTTGCAGGCGGCAACGTTTACCGCAAACTCAGTGAATGACGTTTCGCTTAAAAAGCGCGGGTTTCCGCGCTTTTTATCTTGTAACAAAGGGCAATACAGCGTTTGACTTTTTTCCCGTTGTTTTTTATAATAAAGCCGAACTTGACGGAGGACAAATTTGTGCAGATAGAAAAATTACTCGAAACGCATTCGCAGCAGCACCTATTGCGCTATTTAGAGGGCTGGAATCAAACGGAGCGGAAAACCTTTGAACGCCAGTTATTATCCATCGATTGGAGCGTTTTGGATAGTTTGCAGGTTTCCGAACCCGACCCAACGGGAGAAGTCAACCCTATCGAAGGGCTTTCCCTGCGCCAAATCGAAACGCAAAAGCAGACTTATATCGAAACGGGCAAGGCGGCGGTAAAGGACGGAAAAGTTGCCGCAGTATTGCTTGCAGGCGGACAGGGAACGCGCCTCGGCACGTCTTCCCCGAAAGGAACGTATAATATCGGGGTTACGCGCCCGCTTTATATCTTTGAGCAACTGATTGCAAACTTAAAGAAAGTCTGCGCGCAGTGCCGTGCAAACGTGCCGCTGCTCATTATGACGAGTGAAAAGAACGACGGCGAAACGCGTGCCTTTTTTGAGGAACACGACTATTTCGGTTATCCGAAAGATTATGTCCGCTTTTTTGTACAGGAAATGGCGCCGTGCGTCGATGCCGCAGGTAAACTTTTGGTGGAGGGCAGGGGAAAACTTGCAACTTCGCCGAACGGTAACGGCGGTTGGTATCAGTCATTACAAAAAGCAGGGCTTTTGGAGGAAAAACTGCTTGCGAATACGGAATGGTTCAACGTGTTTGCGGTGGATAACGTATTGCAGCGCATTGCCGACCCTGCGTTTGTCGGGGCAACAATTTTGAGCGGCAAAAAATGCGGCGCGAAATTTGTGCGCAAAACGCGCCCTGAAGAGAAGGTGGGCGTGCTCTGTTTGAAAGACGGCTTGCCGGGCGTAATCGAATATTATGAGCTTTCCGAAGAACTTGCAAATTTGAAAAACAGCGCGGGAGAACTCATTTATTCTTACGGCGTAACGCTCAATTATCTCTTTCATGCCCAAACGCTTGCAAAGATTGCGGCGCAGAAAATTCCCGTGCATACGGCGAAGAAAAAAATTCCTTATTTGACGGAAGAGGGCAAATCGGTAGAGCCGCAAGAGGCGAACGGTTATAAATTTGAAACACTTATCCTCGATTTGGTGCGGCTCATGGGCAGTTGTTTGCCCTACGAAGTCGTGCGCGAAAAAGAGTTCGCACCCGTGAAGAACAAGACGGGGATAGACAGCGTGGAAACGGCGCGCGAACTGCTCACAAAAAACGGTATCGTTTTATAATTTACAACAAAGCAGGTTATCATGGCAAAGAAAAGAAAAACGACGGCAAAAAGGGCGGCTCGTGCCGCAGAAAAAGCCGCCAAAAAGAATCCGAAAGCGTTTTTGATTGCAGTTGCGGTCATTTTAATTCTTGCAATCGTTGCAGGAACGGCATACTACGTTTTCGTCTATAAAAAACAGGATAAGCCGAATAAGCCCTTGGGAGCGGGAAATCTTACGGAAATATCATCTGCCGACCTTTCCGTTCATTTTTTGGAACTCGGCGTACATAATGCAGGCGACTGCGTGTTGATTAAAACGGGAAACACCGAAGTTTTAATCGACGCAGGGGCAAAGAGCAATACCGCTCCTACGCAGGAAATGCTCGATTATGTGGCGAGCTATTGTACGGACGGCGTGTTGGAATACGTCTTTGCAACGCACGCACATGAAGACCACATCGCAGGGCTTATCGGTCAGGCAAAGGGCGATACGCGCACGGGCTTTTTGTATCAGTACAAAATCGGCACGATTATTCAGTTTTCAGGTACCAACCAAAAGCTTGAAACAAGCAGCGGAAATAAAACGCTGTACGCAAGATATTTAGACGCAGTGGATTATTGCAAATCGCAGGGCACGAAAGTCTACTCCGCACTGGAATGCGTAAACGGCGAAAACGGCGCCCAAGCGCAATATTTCCTCGACGAGGCGCAGACGGTTTCTCTTAATGTCTTATATCAGAAATATTACGAAACCAAAGCGAGCACCGAGAACGACTATTCGGTCTGTACGCTTTTGACGCAGAAATCGGGCAATGAGAAAAACAATTATCTGTTTACGGGCGATTTGGAAAAGTCGGGCGAAATGTCGCTCGTCGAGAGCAATCCCGACCTCCCGCATTGCGTTCTTTATAAGGGCGGACATCACGGCTCGTCTACTTCTTCAAACGACGTGTTGCTCGATAAAATTACGCCCGAAAACATTGCCATTTGCACCTGCGCGGGCACTTACGAATACGCAAGTAAACCCGACGCGGAACACCCCGACAGATACTTAAATACCTTCCCGACGCAGGAAGCAATCGAACGCATGAGCAAGCATACGAAAAATATTTACGTAACTTCTCTTGGAATTCTGAACGAAGATTATTCCACAAAAGGCTTTACGTCAATGAACGGAAACATTGTGTTCTATTACGGAAAGGGCGAAGCGGATACGGAGAAAGCGATTAAACTTTGGTGTTCTAACAATACGACCATTCTCAAAGATACGGAGTGGTTCAAAGCAAACCGAACATGGAACGGAGTCAGTTAAATGGAAATAACGGCAATCACGTCGCAGAAAAAAGATAAATCGCGCTGCAATATCGAAGTGGACGGCAGATTTTATTGCGGAATGAAACTGGAAACGGTCATGCAAAACCGCTTGAAGGCGGGGGAGTCCGTTACGCCCCAAATGCTTTCCGAAATGCAGCTGCAAAGCGAAAAGCAGACCGCGCTCGATAAAGCGCTTACGCATATCACCGTGTCCATGAAAACGGAAAAGGAAATCCGTGATTTTCTCAAACGTAAAGGGTATTTGCAGGACGTCATCGATTTTGTCGTGGAAAAAATGAAAGAGTACGGCTTTCTCGACGACGCGCTCTACGCCAAACAGTATACCGAATACGCAGGCAAAAAAAAGGGCGCGCGGCTCATCGCGCTTGAACTCAAACGGCGCGGCGTGGACGACGAAACGGCGCGCTCCGCTGTTTCGGAACTCGGCGACAATACGGAGAGCGCGAAACGCGTTTTGGAAAAATATATGCGCAGTAAGCAAGTTAATAAAGACACGCTTCGCAAAGCGTATTCGCACCTCATTTCCAAGGGGTTCGATTACGACACGGCGCGTGCGGCGCTCAAATCGCTCGGAGAGGACGATGAGGATTGAACTTCTGGAATCGGTCGATTCCACCAACAATTATATCCGCCGTTATCTTTCCGCAGGCGACAACGTGATTGTTTCCGCAAAAACGCAGACGGGCGGTATGGGCACGAAAGGGCGCAGTTTTTTATCGGGCGAGGGGGGAGTGTATCTCTCTGCCCTTACGTTTCATAGCGCATTGCCTGCGGAACACGCATTCCGCGTGATGGCGCACGCGGCGGTATCCGTGTGCAGAACGGCGGAAGCGTTCGGCGCAAATCCTGAAATCAAATGGGCGAACGACGTGTTTGTATGCGGCAAAAAACTTTCGGGCATTCTGATTGAGAACGGTTTTTCGGGTAAATTCGTAACATGGAGCATCGTCGGTATCGGCATGAATGCGGAAAACGATTTGAGCGGACTCGATACGGCAATCAGCCTCAGCACGGCGACGGGGCGGAAGGTCGGGGTAAACGAGGCGCGCGAAAAACTCATTGAAAACTACTGTAAACCCTCCGCGTTTGAAGAGTATCTTTCATATATCCGCTTTTTGGGCAAGGAAGTGCGCGTAACGGAAGGAGAACGCAGTTATTATGCGCTTGCGCGAAAGGTGCTTGCGGACGGACGGCTGGAAATTGATGACGGCAATTCCGTGCGTGCGCTTTCGGCGGCGGAAATCAGCATGAAATTCGGTGAATAAATGAAATATTCTTATACCAACGCGCAAATGCGCGAAGCGGACGAAGCTGCCGTTGCAGGCGGCGTTTCCGCGCAACAACTCATGAAACGCGCGGGAAGTGCGCTCTCACAGGCGATAAAACGCATTATGCAGAATACGGGGATAGACGACGTACTGTTCGTCTGCGGCGGCGGCAATAACGGCGGCGACGGATTTGTTGCCGCGCGTCTGTTTCAAGAAGAAGGGAAAGAAGTTGCCGTGCTCTGTATGGCAAAAAACTTTTCCGAAGAATGCAAACGTGCCAAAGAGGCGTATCGCGGCGAGGTTTACGGAGTAATGCCGCGCAGACGGTATGCGCTTGTCTGCGACTGTCTGTTCGGTACAGGGCTTTCGCGTGCGCCTGAAGGCGACGAAGCGGCGCTTATCGATTTTATTAATTCATGCGGCGCATACGTTTTGGCGTGCGATATTCCGAGCGGACTTTCGGGAAGCGGCATTGCCTATCCGCACTGCGTAAAGGCAAGTGAAACGCTTGCAATAGGGCAGTTGAAAGACGCGCTGTTTCTTGCGGACGGCGCAGACGTTGCAGGAAGAATATCGGTTGCGGACATCGGAATTTCCGTGCAGTCCCGCGGCGCGGAACTCTGGGAACGGCAGGATGTGAAAACGTATTTTCCCAAGCGGAAATCCCATTCGCATAAAGGCACATACGGCGATGCAACGGTGCTTGCGGGAAGTTCGTATACGGGTGCGGGATTTTTGGCGGCAGGTGCGTGTTTGAAATCGGGTGCGGGCTATACGCGGTTGCGCGTTCCCCAAGAGCTGTATTCTTCGGCAATCGGAAAATTACCCGTGTGCCTCTTGAAAGAGTACGATGCGGTAGACGGCGAAATGCTTGCCTCTTCTGCCATTGTATACGGTATGGGCGCAGGAGTGAGCGAGCAGAACTATAATTTGCTGAGGGAACTCGTCACGGGCTATACGGGCAATTTGTTGCTCGACGCAGACGCGCTGAATATGCTCGCGTTATACGGCACCGACCTTTTGAAAGAAAAGGCGGGCAGGGTCGTTATCACGCCGCATATCGGCGAATTTTCAAGGCTTATCGGAAAAAGCGTTCAAAAGATTTTGGAAAACCCTGTTGAACTTGCCGAAGATTTTGCACGCGAATACGGCGTTACCGTTATTCTCAAAAATAACCGTTCGGTGATAACGGACGGCGAAAGAACGGCGATTAACGTGACGGGCTCGCCCGTGCTTGCAAAAGGCGGCAGCGGCGACGTGCTTTCGGGTTTTCTTGCAGGCATGCTCGCGCGCGGCGTTCTTTGCTTCGAGGCGGCTTGCAGCGCTTGTTATGTATTCGGTAAGGCAGGGGAACTTGCCGCCGAGGAAATGGGCGAATACGCGCCCGAAGCTACCGACGTTATCGGATATCTTTCCAAAGCCATGCGTGACATAGCACTGTAATTTACGGATAAACAGCAAAAAACGCCCGCAGAGGGGCGTTTTTTAATACTATGCGTCGCATAAAGGTTAAGCGTAACCGAATGTGCGGATGCAAACGGAAGAAACAAGAAGCACGCAACCCGAAATGAGATAGTAGAGCGGAAAGAAGGTGAACAGGCTCATAATCAGAAGCAGAATACCGCTCACAAAGAAAGGACGTGCATTCTTTTTGGAAAAAGAACGCCGAAGATTCGTCCGCAAAGTTTTCCGCGGAATTTCGCCGCATATCAGCGGATTGGGCACGGTGTCCGTCCGTGTGAACAGCGCATACACGTCGTTGCCGCAGAGCGCCGTTTTGCCGAATGATTGTAACAGTTTTTCGGCTTCGGGCGTGAGGGCGTTGCAAGCGAGCGTAAACGGTTCGGCACCGTATTCCCGAATCAAACGCGCTACTGCGTCTGCGGAAACGGGTTGCATGGTGAAAAGCGGAATCAGAAAAGAGCCGTTTACCGAAAGCGCGTCTCCTTCGCAGTGTGCATCCTTTCCGTCTTTCGTGAACGCTTCGAGCATGGAAAGCCGCACCCGTTCGCTCCGTTCGAGCGCGAAGTGCAGGAGCAGCGCGTCGCGCGCCTCCTGTTCTTTTTTACCGAGCACTTTTTTTCTGCGCCTCGTGTATATCAGTAAAAACGAGAATACGCCCACCGCGAGCGCAATCAGGGTGGCGGAGGAAACGGCAATCCCCGTGTTCACACGGTAATAGCGCAGAATGCCGAGCGAGAGAAACCAACCGGCAACGGTATAAAAGAGTACGTCTAAAATCAAGGGAATATCTAATTTTCGCATGACGTAATTTTTGACGTTTTTTGCGCAAATTAAACTTGCAAAGTCATAAAAAAAATAGTATAATCCAAATATGAAAATTGCGCTTTTCGGCGGTTCGTTCGACCCCGTGCACCTTGAACACGTCCGCCTGGTATCCGCCGCGGTGCAGGCGCTGCAAGCGGATAAAGTGATAATTATTCCTGCTGCCGTTTCTCCTTTTAAGGGCGCAGGCACGCTCGCTTCGGGCGAAGAACGGCTCGAAATGTGCCGCATCGCTTTTCGTAATTTGCCTAACACGGAAGTGAGCGGTTTTGAAGTCGCTTCGGGCGGCGTAAGTTTCACTTATCTCACTTGCAGGCATTTCAGCGAAAAATATCCGAACGACGAACTTTATCTCTTGCTCGGCGCAGACGCGCTGCTGGGCTTTCCGAAGTGGAAGCAACCCGAAGAAATTTTGCGGTGTGTAACGCTTTGCGCTTGCGGCAGGGGAAGGGTAACGGCAGAGCGCGCCGCCGCGGATATTGAAAACACTTTCCGTGCAAAAGTCATTCTGTTGCCGCATACGGGGGAGGAGGTTTCTTCCACGCGTATCCGCACCGAACTTTTTTTCGGCAGAAAGCCGCAGACCGTGGACGGTGAAGTTTACGCCTTTCTTCGCGAGAGGGGATTGTATACGCATCCTGCCGTATTGCCTGCGCTTGCGCTTGAAAAGCAATCGCGCAGGGAGCACAGTTTCCGCGTCGCCGCTCTTGCGGCGGAACTTGCGCCGCGCTACGGAATTTCCACGGAAAAAGCATTGCTTGCCTCCGCGTTGCACGATTGCGGAAAATACGTTCCGCCCGATTCTTCTCTGCTTGCAGGGTTTCCCGCGCCGCAAGACGTGCCGCCTCCCGTTCTTCACCAATATACGGGCGCCTACCTTGCCGAGCACGCATTCGGCGTGAAGGACGAAGAAGTGTTGGACGCTGTCCGTTATCATACGAGCGGTAAGGAAAACATGACCCCGCTCGGAAAACTTGTGTATCTTGCCGATTTGCTGGAAGAAGAACGGAATTTTGAAGGAATCGAACGGTTGCGCGAAGCGTTCCGTACCGATTTGGACGAATGTTTTATGCTTGCTCTCAGGCAGCAGGTCGCGTATCTGAAAGCGGATGGAAAAGAAATTTATCCGCTTACCGAACGCGCATACGAATGGGCACAGAAATAAATTTTCATCAGGTATTAAAATTTTTGAAGAGGTCAACTATGGAATCGTACGAATTAGCAAAGACATGCGCGAAAGCGCTCTCGGACAAAAAAGCGCAGGATATTATTCTTCTCAACGTGGGCGAACAGACGATTGTTTGCAGTTATTTCGTGATTGCTAGCGGCAAGAGTACCACGCAGGTAAAGGCGCTCGGAGAGGCGGTAGAAGAAAAGTTGAAAAAAGAACTCGGTTTAACGCCCGTCCGCACGGAGGGGTTCCGCGAGGGGCGCTGGGGCGTGCTCGATTTCGGCGACGTTGTCGTACACGTCTTTCACGAGGAATCGCGCTTGTTCTATTACCTCGAACGTCTTTGGGATTCGGGCAAAAATATCGAGAGATTTGAAGAGGGAAAAGAATGAAAAAATGGTTGAAGTACGGCGTTGTTTCGCTTGCCGCCTGTATTCTTAGCGTATGTCTGTTAACGGGTTGTATGGGAAATTATACGTATGACCGCGCGAAGGCTTATACGGCAGGAAACGGCAGTGTTGCGTCGTCGGGTATCACGGCTCTATCCGTCGATTGGATTGCAGGTGACGTGACAATCCGCGCGGAAGATACCGATTCCGTTACGTTTACGGAAGAAACGAACGATACGGACCCCGATTATCTGCTCCGCTATGCGGTACTGAACGGCGAACTCAAAATCAAGTTCCAGAAGTCGGGCGTCAAGACGAGGAACGGTTTTTCTAAAAATTTAACGGTCGTTGTGCCGCGCGTCGTGTTTCGCACGGTGGATGCGGAAAACGTTTCGGGTGATATTACGCTCATCGGAGTTTCGGCAAACGAAATCGATGCGGAGAGCGTTTCGGGCGACGTCTATCTTACGGATTGTTCGGCGCACGAACTGATATCGGACACCGTTTCGGGCGACATATCCGTGCAGGGCTTTGAACGCGGACAAATCAAGTTGGATTCTGTCAGCGGCGATATTTCCGTCCTGTTCGATACGGCTGATTTCCGTATTGAATTTGAAACAGTCAGCGGAAGAATAAAAAATCTCTGCGGCGCGGCGCAGAGAGGGGATATTTATTCGATGGGCAACGGCGCCGTTTACGGCGAGGCGGAAACGGTGAGCGGAGATTTTACGATTGACGTAAAAGCACTGGAAGAATAAAGACGGGTTAATGGAATTTAATACGCTTGGGTTCGGAGTACTCCGTTTTGGCGCGCGATTTTTTCTTGCGCTCGACGATATAGTACACGGGCTCGGGCGTATTTGTTTTTTTGCGCGGTTTTTCGGGCGGCAGTTTTTTGTGCATCGTACGCCAGCCGATAATTGCAAGTTTGAACCCGTATACGGCAACGATACAGAGAAACAGAATGAGCAGGGCATAAAGCGCGCCCCGGCTTTGCATGGAAAGAAGATTCATGCCGTTATCTTACCGCTTGCGTGCTGTCATAAAATAAGAAATCGCCGCATATTTTCCGAAATTTTCGGGAAAAATCAAACGCATGGAAACATCATTTTTATCCCGTGAGGAAACTTTGGAATACGAAGAATTCAAGCGCGTGCGCAGAGAAACGGAAATTGCCGTAACGCTCGGCAAACTGACGGTGGACGCATCGCGCAGAGAAACGGACAAATACGCACTCAAACGTGCGTGCGAATCGGCAAAAAAGTTGCGCGCTTACGGCGTGCTCGTATCTCCCGTACACGTTTCGGAAGCGCGGAAGTTTTTGGCGGGAACGCCTACGAACGTCATCTGTCTGGTCGGCGGCACGGGGGAAAGTCTGCCCGCCGTCAAGAAAACGGAAGCCAAAAAAGCGGCAAAGCAGGGCGCGCGGGAAATCAGACTGATTCTGTGCTATTCGGCGCTCAGGGGCGGCAAAATTTCCTATCTGAAAAAAGAAATTAAAAAAGTGCGGAAAGCGGTGAAAAAGTGTTCGGTGACCGTTTCGCTCGAAGACCACACGTTCGGCGACGAGGAACTCATGCGCGGCGTTCGCGCGGCGTGCGACGCGGGTGCACAGGGGGTGTGCGTGCGCGGAGAGATTCCGCTTGTCATGCGTGCGGTGCAGACGGGCGCGGGCAAACTCCGAACGGAAGTTTCGGGCGTAGAGAATGCCGAACAGCTCCGCGCTCTGTTCAAAGTGGGTGCGCTCCGCGCCACCACGCAATATATGGAAAAACTCTGCGTGGAAATTCACGAAGCCGCCGAAGACGGGGGTGCGCTCTCTGCGCTCGGGAGTGCGGTTCGGAGGAGTTGTCCTGCGGAAACAAGTGAAAATTCAGAAACGGAATCCGCCTCATAGCAGGCGGATTTTAGCGAATTTGAGGTTTGCGGAAAGGAAAATTTTTCCTGTCGCTTTCAAATTCCCGAAAAGGGGTGAAAAACGCTTTTGTTTTTGAAAAAAATATAGTACAATAAAAGAAGTTTGTAAAAAAGATTTCAAGCGGAGTTTTCGATATGGGATTGATTAAATATTTGAAGAGCGGCGACAGCCGCAGAAGTTTGAAAAAACTCAATAAAACGGCATTAGAAGTAGAAAAACTTTCGCCCAAATACGAAGCGATGTCGGACAGCGAACTGAAAAACCAAACGGTTCTCTTCCGCGAGCGGCTCGCAAAAGGGGAAACGCTCGACGATATTCTGGTAGAAGCGTTTGCCGCGCTCAGAGAAGCGAGCTGGCGTGTTTTGGGGATGCGCCACTTCCACGTTCAGATTGTCGGCGGTATCTGCCTGTTTCAGGGCCGTATTGCGGAAATGAAGACGGGTGAAGGTAAAACGCTCGTTGCAACTTTGCCGAGTTATTTGGAAGCGCTTTCGGGCAAGGGCGTTCACATCGTAACGGTAAACGATTACCTCGCCCGCCGCGACGCGGAATGGATGGGCAAGGTTCACAAATTCATGGGGCTTACGGTCGGCGTTATCGTGCCCGGTATGGACGACGAAGCAAAGCGCGCCGCTTACGCAAGCGATATTACTTACGGAACGAACAACGAATTCGGTTTCGATTATCTGCGCGATAACTTAAAGCCAGATTTGAAGAGTATGGTACAGCGCGAACTCAACTTCGCGATTGTCGACGAAGTCGACTCCATTCTCATTGACGAAGCGAGAACGCCGCTCATTATTTCGGGAAAAGGGGAGCAGTCGTCTTCGCTCTACGAACAGGTAGACCGCTTTGTCCGCACGCTTACGGGCGGATTCGACGAAGACCTCAAAGACGCCGAAAACGAGAGCAAGCGCAAAAAAAACAAGGATTCGAGCGCGCAGAAGATTGCAAAAGCGGAAGCGCTTGAATGGGACTACGTCATCGAACGCAAGGACAAGCAGGTTCGTTTGACCGAGTACGGCGCGGAAAAGGCGGAACGTTTCTTCGGCGTAGAAAACATTGCAGACGTTCAGCACGCTACGCTCAACCACCACATTCAGCAGGCGCTCAAAGCGCATAAACTATTCCACCTCAACGAAGAATATATCGTCAACAACGGCGAAATCGTCATCGTCGACGAATTTACGGGGCGTCTCATGGTCGGTCGCCGCTATTCCGACGGTTTGCACCAGGCTATCGAAGCGAAAGAGGGCGTGAAAGTCCGTGAAGAAAACAAGACTTACGCTACGATTACCTTCCAGAATTATTTCCGTCTTTACCGCAAACTTTCGGGCATGACGGGTACCGCGAAAACGGAAGAGGGCGAATTCCGTACCATTTATTCGCTCGACGTTATCGAAATTCCCACCAACAAACCCGTTCACCGCGTGGATATGCACGACCGCATTTTCTCCACCGTGGAGGGCAAGAAAAAGGCAATCGTGCGCGAAATCGTAGAACGCCACGAAAAAGGGCAGCCCATTCTTGTGGGTACCGTTTCGGTCGATAAGTCGGAAGAAATTTCAAGACTTCTCATCCGCAACGGCGTACAGCACAACATTCTCAACGCGAAGAACCACGAACGCGAGGCGGAAATCGTCGCGCAGGCAGGTAGATACGGCGCCGTAACCATTGCAACCAACATGGCGGGGCGCGGTACGGATATTCTGCTCGGCGGCAACCCCGAATATCTTGCGAAAAAGCGTTTGAAAGAAGAGGGCGTCGAGCACGAGAAAATCGAACTTGCAACGAGTTATGCAGAGCTCGACGAGGAAACGGCGAAAATCCGCGACCGCTATCAGAAACTCTACGCGTCCTATAAAGAAAAGACGGAAGAGGAAAAGAAGAAAGTTATCGAAGCAGGCGGACTTTGCATTATCG
Organism: uncultured Clostridia bacterium; assembly: GCA_947087265.1. Classification (GTDB taxonomy): domain Bacteria; phylum Bacillota; class Clostridia; order Christensenellales; family Borkfalkiaceae; genus Gallimonas. The sequence continues at coordinate 92,710 of CAMUBY010000005.1, read as the reverse complement.
GTACGGAGCGGCACGAGAGCCGCCGTATCGACAACCAGCTCCGCGGCCGTTCCGGTCGTCAGGGCGACATGGGTGCCTCCATTTTCTTCCTTTCTCTGGAAGACGATTTGATGGTGCGTTTCGGCGGCGAGCGCATGAAGCGTATTTATCAGATGAGTAAAATGGAAGACGACGAGAGCCTCGAATCCAAACTTCTCTCCCGCCTCATCGAATATGCGCAAAAGCAAATCGAGGGTATCAACTTCGGCATCCGTAAAAACGTGTTGCAGTACGACGACGTCATGAACAAACAGCGTATGATTATGTACGCGGAACGTATGCGCGTCATCCGCGGCGAGAGCGTTCACGACGAAATTCTGAAATTCATTCCCGACTATGTGGCAACCATCGTGCGCGGCGCAGTAAATACGGACGATATGCCCGAAAAATGGAGCGAAGACGATTTGAACGCGGCAATCGAGCAATACCTCATTCCCGCAGGTTCCAATTATATTACGCGCGAGAAACTCGAAAAGTGGGACTACGACGTCGCAATCAAGAAAATTTCTGACAAAACGGCGAAATGCTACGAGGAAAAGATTGCAAAAATTCAGGAAGAACTGCACGTTGATTTCTCGGAAATGGAACGCAGAATGCTGCTTCGCGTCGTCGATACCAACTGGATTGACCATATCGATGCCATGGACCAACTCCGCAAGGGAGTAAGACTTCGCGCTTACGGTCAGGTAGACCCGATTATTTCCTATAAGCAGGAAGGTTTTGCGATGTTCGACGAAATGATAGAGCGCATTCAGGAAAGAACGGTGCGCTTCCTGTTGAAGTGCGAAGTGCGCGCAGAACCGAAGCCCGTTCAACGCGTCTATCCTTCGAGCGCACGCTCCGCGCAGGACAACGGCGGAGAAAACAATTCCGAAAACGGTACGGGTACCTATTCCGCACCCGTCAAAAATGTCGCGTCCCAGCCCAAACAGCAAGTAACTTCGGGCGATATGCCTGCGGCGGTCAACGTAAACAATCTTCAAACGAGCGGCGATACGAAGTTTAATCCCGCTACCATGAAGAAAGACAAAAAGCCTGGACCTAACGACCCGTGCCCTTGCGGAAGCGGACTCAAATATAAGAAGTGCTGCGGTAAACCGTTCTAATCGAACGCAAACCGAAAAAGTAAGAAAGAAAAAATCTCCGAGTAGCCGCTCGGAGATTTTTAGGAGCAGATATGTTTAAGGCAGACGATTACAGATTAAAAATCAAATCTCTCGAAGAAACGCTCGGCGAAGCGAAGTACGCACTCGATATCGATAACATCAAGGGTCGCCTCGATTCTCTCAAAGCCGAACAGGAGAAACCCGAAGTCTGGCAGGACTTGGAGCGTTCCGCGAAAATCGGCAGAGAAATTTCCTCTATCGAGGGCAAAATTTCTGCATACGAAACGGGCAGAAAGGCGCTGGACGACGCGAACGAAATTATTGATTTAATCGAGGAAACGGGCGAAGAAGAACTCGTTTCCGAACTCGATAAAATGATGGCGGCGGCGGAAACGGATATCGAAGCCATGCGTATCCGCGCGCTTCTGCGCGGCAAGTACGATTCTTCCAACGCGCTTCTCGCGCTCCACGCGGGCGCAGGCGGCACGGAGGCGTGCGACTGGTGCCAGATGCTCTACCGTATGTACTGCCGTTATGCGGAAACCAACGGCTTTAAGGTGACGGAAATCGACCGTCTCGCAGGCGACAGCGCAGGCTTAAAATCTGTGGACTTTAAGGTGGAAGGGGAAAACGCTTACGGCTATCTCAAAGCGGAAATCGGCGTGCACCGTCTGGTGCGCATTTCTCCGTTCGACGCCAATAAACGCCGCCAGACTTCCTTTGCTTCGCTCGAAGTGATGCCCGAAGTGGAGGACGACGGCGAAATCGAAATCAAGGACGAAGATATCCGTATCGACGTCTACCGCTCCTCAGGCGCAGGCGGACAGAAAGTCAACAAAACGGAAACGGCAATCCGTATCACGCACTTCCCGACGGGTATCGTTGTCACTTGCCAAAATGAGCGCAGCCAACTCCAAAATAAGGAAATGGCGTTCAAATACCTGCGTTCCAAACTCCTCGAAAAACAAATCGAACAGCGCATGGCGGACGAAGCCGCGCTCAAAGGCGAAACGAAAAAAATCGAGTGGGGTTCGCAAATCCGCTCTTACGTGTTCTGTCCTTATACGCTTGTCAAAGACCACAGAACGGGCTACGAAATGGGCGACGTACAGGCGGTCATGGACGGCGACATTCAGGGCTTTATTATCGACTATCTGAAAAAATCGTAATAAACCGCGTGACGGCACGCGAAGCGCAATAAAAACGACATGAAAGAAAAACCGATTATTTTAGGAATTGAATCCTCGTGCGACGAAACGGCGGCGGCGGTCATCTGCGGCAGAAAACTGCTTTCGGACGAAATTATTTCTTCCGCAAGCGTGCAGGCGCAATTCGGCGGCGTCGTGCCCGAAATCGCTTCTCGCGCGCATACCGACGCGGTGGACGAAGTTGTCGCGCGCGCGCTTATATCCGCGCAGGTAAAAAAGGAACAGTTGGACGCGGTTGCGGTTACCTACGGCGCGGGACTTTTAGGCGCGCTTCTCGTGGGGCTTTCCTTTGCGAAGGGATTTGCCTACGGGCTGAACATTCCGCTCATCGGGGTAAATCACATCCGCGGACATTTAGCGGCGTGCTATTTGGAAGACGAAACCTTAAAACCGCCGTTCATTACGCTGCTTGCGAGCGGAGGGCACACCGCCGTCATTTATGTCAAAACGGAAACGGAGTTTGAAGTGCTCGGCTCCACGCGCGACGACGCGGCAGGCGAGGCGTTTGATAAGGTCGCACGCGTTCTTTCGTTGCCGTACCCGGGCGGACCGCATATTGAAAAACTCGCGCGCGAGGGGAGCGACTCCGTGCCGTTTCCCAAAATGCTCAAAGGCTTGGGCGGATACGATTTTTCGTATAGCGGACTCAAAACCGCCGTCATCAACTACGTTCACACGAAAGAGCAGAAAGGCGAAGTGTACAGCCGTGCGGACGTTGCGTGTTCTTTCCAAAAAGCCGCGCTCGATATATTGGCGGAGAAAGCAGTAGAGGGCGCGCAGGAAAAGGGCGTAAACACGGTTGCGGCAGGCGGCGGCGTGATTGCAAACGGCTACTTGCGCGAAAAATTAACAGCCGAATGTAAAACGGCGGGTTTGAAGTTGGTACTTCCCGAAAGAAAGCACTGCACGGACAACGCGGCGATGATTGCGGCGGAAGGGCTCGTGCAGTACCGCGCAGGAAACTTTGCGCCGCTCTCCCTCAACGCGCAGGCGAGCATTCCTCTGAGATAAATGAAAAGATAATGTAAAAAGAAAGACGGATGGAAACATCCGTCTTTTTTAATATTTCGGAATAAGACGGCGCAGATTGCGGAAACTGAAAACAGGCGGTATTCTATGGGTAATCAAACGATTTACTTCCGCAAGCAGCCGAAAATCATTTCGGTAAGCACCATTGCGGGAACGAAAGAATGCGAAGGAATTATCGGGCGGTACGTGGAAACGGCGCTTTCCGACGATATGTACGGCGAAAGCACGTACGAAAAAGCGGAATGCAAAATGCTTTCGCACGTCATTGACGGCGCAATTTCCAATGCGGGTTTGAAGCGCGACGAAGTAGATTTAATCGTGTCGGGCGATTTGCTCAACCAGATTGTTTCGTCGAGTTTTGCGGCGCGTGATTTTTCCGTGCCCTTTTTGGGCGTGTACGGCGCGTGTTCGACGATGGCGGAAAGTTTAGCGGTGGGCGCGGCTTTTATCGACGGCGGTTTCTGCCGCCGCGTGGTTGCGGCTACGGGCAGTCATTTCGCTTCGGCGGAGCGGCAGTACCGCTATCCTTTGGAACTCGGCTGTACGCGTCCTCCGCAGGCGCAGTGGACGGTAACAGGCGCAGGCGGCGCACTCATTGCGGGCGAAGGCGACGGCGTAAGAATTACGGGCGCAACGCTCGGCAAGGTTGTGGACTTCGGCATTACGGACGTCAACAACATGGGCGCGGCAATGGCACCCGCGGCGGCGGATACCATTCTCGCACATTTCCGCGGTACGAAAGAAAAACTCGAGGAATACGACTTGATTGTCACAGGCGATTTAGGCGCGCTCGGCAGCCGTATTCTTAAAGATTTAACCTGGGAAAAGGGGCTCGATATTTCCGAAAACCATATCGATTGCGGCGAAATTATCTATAACGTCATCGAAGACGAATTTCAGGGCGGTAGCGGCGCAGGTTGCAGCGCGGTCGTGCTCAATTCCTATTTATATTCAAAAATGATGTCGGGCGCGTTCAAAAAAATACTGTTTGTGGCAACGGGCGCACTGCTTTCCACGGTGACTTCGGGGCAGGGCGAGAGCATTCCATGCATTGCCCACGCGGTGGTGCTGGAAAGGTGAGGGCGCCGTTCTGCCCATCATGCCTGTGGCATGTGGGCGGCGCCCGAACTAAGCGGAGCAGGATATATTCCCTGCGGAGCGTGACCGAGGCACTGTTGCACCTTACAGTGCCGAGAAGAGGGTGCCGTTCTGTGGGTAGGGAAAGGCATATCAGATTAAGGAGACAGCATGGAATTTTTAGAAATTGTACTCATGTTTATCAAAGCGTTTGCGGTGGGCGGACTCATATGCATGATTGCGCAAATCGTCATCAATTTTACCGACCTCACGGCAGGCAAAATTTTGGTAATGTTTATGTTGATAGGAATCGGGCTTACTGCGCTCGGGCTTTATCAGCCGCTCGTGGAGTTTGCGGGCGCAGGCGCAACCGTGCCCATTTCGGGGTTCGGGTATCTTCTTGCGAACGGCGCCATGCGCGGCGCGCAGGAGGGGCTGTTCGAAGCGCTTACGGGCTCGCTTGCGGCGGCAAGCGCAGGCATTTCAGCCGCCGTCATTTTTTCGTTTATCATGGCGCTTATTTTCAAATCGCACACGAAATACAATTAGTAGTGAAAATAAAAAATTTTTTCCCAAAATATAGAAAATTTTCTTGACATTTCTTTTTGGCAGAGTTAAAATAAAACCAACAAAATCTTATAAGAGGTGTTTTATGAAAAAGTTGGGCAAATTTTTAGTTGCAGGCGCTTTGGCGGCAGTTGCATGCGTAGGCTTGGTTGCATGCGGTGGAAGCAATTCGGCTGATTACAAGGGCGAATACAAGTATGAGAACACTTATTCTGCCGGCAGTTACTACGGTGTAAAAGTTACGGTTACGATTTCGGATGTTAAAGGTAACATTAAGGGTAAAGACAGTACTGGCAAAGATAAGACCTATAGTTTGGTTACTGACGGAAAAATTACAAAAGTTACCGTAGAGGCTGATACCGATACGATGCACAACATTACCCCTTCTTGGAAACCTAAGGAAGGAAGCACCGACCTTGGTTATGAAGCAGCAGCGGCTGGTTTAAACGATTATTTGAAGAAATTTGAAGGCAAGAAAGTTTCCGAAATTATGGAAATTGATGTTGAAACAAACGAAAAAGGAGAACCTGAAAAAGGTCAGACGGGCGACTTGTTCTGGACGGGCGCTACGCAAACGGCTGGCAGAACAATCCTTGCAGTTCAAAATGCAATTGAAGAATGGCAATTATCCACTGCGAAAAGCCAGATGAGAAAAATATTGAAAGACGGCGGCGCGACTGATGAAGAAGCAGATGCAACTCTTGCAGCGATGGGAGATGAAGCTATCGAGAGTACTTATTGGCAAATGGTTGAACTTTCTCAGTCTCAGGGCTAATTAACTTGAATTATAAAAGGATTTGAAGTAAAACTTCAAGTCCTTTTTTTCTTGCCTTTTTTTACGGTTTCGGCTATAATAATGGGGAAAAGGAAATCACACATGAAAAGTAAACTGTTCAAACTTTCTTGCATATTGCTTTCGGCTTCGCTGCTCACAGCGTTTGCGGCTTGCGGCGGCAATGACGGCGACGACGATGTTAACGACGGTGTTAACGACGATGTTATTGACGAGGGCAACGAACTCTATTCTTACCGTTCGTATGCCTATTTCAACGCTGCGCTCGCGCAGTGGGTGTTCACCAAACAGACGGATGAAACGGATTCCGCAACCTGGGGGCAAATTACTTCCACGCTTAAAAGCGTGGAACAGAGCGTTTCCGTCAGCGAAGAGGAAAGTGCTATTTCTAAATTCAACGCAGCGGAGGCGGGTGCGCAAGTGGAACTTGACCAAACCGCCTACAACCTGTTTGTGCTCGCAAAAGAACTTTACGAAAAGACGGAGGGCGCTTATAATCCCGCGGTCGGCAATCTTATCGACCTGTGGGGATTTTCGCCGCGCTTTTCGGGCAATTATAAGCCGCAGTATCCCTATGACCGCGCTAATCCTCGAACGGAACTTCCCGATGAAAAATACGTTACCGCGTTTTTATCGCTTTCCGACTTTTCGGAAGTACTGCTCTCCGAAGAGGACGGCAAGTATTACGCGCAGAAGCCTGTTTCCGCAGCGGTAGAACTCGAAGGCGTAACTTATACCATGCAACTCAACTTCGGCGGTATCGGCAAGGGCTACGCCGTAGACTGTGCGAGCGAGTATATCCGCACGGCAGGTTATGAATACGGTTACTTCAATCTGGGCGGCAGCAGCATGAGCGTGCTCAAAAACCCGACGAAAACCGCAGTACAGGAGATTTGGGAAATCGGTATCGTCAATCCGCGCTTTGAAATTAACAACGGCGGTAATTTTATGGCCGTGCTTGAAAAAGATATCTGCCTTTCTTCGAGCGGAGACTATAACCAGTTTTACACGCTCGGCGGCAAGCGTTACAGCCACCTCATCAATCCATTTACGGGCTATCCTGTAAACGCCGCGCCTAACGACGGAACGGGCGGCATTATCTGTGCCTCGGTATTCGGGCTTTCTGCGGCGGAGGGCGACGCGACGACAACCGCGCTGATTGCCATGGGCAAGGAGAAAGCGGTAGATTATATTCAAACAAATTTATCAGACGTGCACGTTTTGTTTGTTTACGATAACGGCGACGGAAGTTATACGCTCTATACGAATATGGATAAGGGCAGTTATCGTTTATACGCGCAAATGGAAACGGTGAAATTGTGAGCCGAATCGAGGAAATTAAAAAACGCAAACCGTTTGCTATTTGGGATTTGCTTATATACGGAATTCTGATTGCCGTAATTTTGTTGCTGTTCGGTATCTTTGTGTTCGGCGGAAGCGGAAAAGCGGCGGATGGCATTCAGATTACGAACCTTGACGGTAAACTGATTTATTCTTACGAATACGGCAAGCCGAAAGGGAAAATTGCCTTAGAGTGGCAAGACCGCGTAGAGGAAAAGCAAGAAGAGGGCACGCTTCTCGTTACGGTTTATTTTGACGCGGAGAAAAAAGATTACAACGTGCTTGCAATCGATTTGGAAAAGAAAACTGCGAAAATGCGCGATGCGAATTGCAGTTTCCGAAAAGACTGTACCAATACCAAAGCAGTTACTTCGGAGCGCGATATTATCGTTTGTCTGCCGCATAAATTGAAAGTTTGTGCGTTGGGCGGAGAAAAGGAAGATTTATCCAAACCGAGTTTGGGATAAGCGGAATATTTTTAGAATTGGACAAGTATATATAGAGTGTTCATAACTGTTGATAATCGAATAAAATAAAACCGTAAAACGGGGGAGAAGGAGAAAGTTATCCACACTTTATCCACATTTCCGCTGTTTTTCTCCACAATTCGACAAAAACATACGTTCGGCACGTTTCATTTTATGAAATTTTTTCCACAAAAATATTTTTTTTGTGGATTTCTTTTTTGATGACATAAATTTGTTGACAAACTGTCTGCAAAAAGGTATAATGCAATGGTGTTTAGCGGTTCGGGAATATTCAGTCCGCCGCCGATACAGAATTTGAATAGTAACTATGCACCGTTAGCTAAGCTGGATATAGCGTCGGTCTACGGGAAGGAAGGGCGAGTTCGCCCCGCCGCACGTATTCGTTGACGAAGGCGGCACGAGCACGAAGTGCGAAGTAATCTCTGTAAGAGATGAGAACGAAAATTGAATAGCAACTATGCACCGTTAGCTAAGCTGGATATAGCGTCGGTCTACGGAACCGAAGGCCAGGAGTTCGAATCTCTTACGGTGCACCAATTACAGCCCATCATTGAATGCGGCTGTAATTTTTTTTTTTTCGTGTTAAAAACTTGAAAATTTTACATTCTTATAGTATAATAACCGTGTAATATTTTAGATGGGGGGAGTTAAATGAAACTAAAACATTTATTTGCGATTATTCTGAGCTTCATTTTATCCGTTTGCCTCTTTGTAGGGTGCGATTTTTTTGACAAACCTTCAAACCCTGACGGCGACCAGGACGGACCGACAGTGGAAGACCCCGACGGCAAAGACCCGATTGGCGGAGATAAGGACCCGGATAAAGAGCCGGATAAAGAACCCGATAAGGACCCTGACAAAGAGCCTGATAAGGAGCCTGACAAAGAGCCTGATTACGGTAAATTTGACGGCGAAGATTATCTGAAAACCGACGGCAAAAATGTAAAAAATAAAAGCGGCGAAACCGTATATTTGCGTGGCGTAAATGCGGGCGGACTGTTCGTCACGGAGCATTGGATGACGGGTTTCCAAAACGGTAAAACCTCATCGGACGATTATAAATCGTTAACGCAGGCTTTTATTAAGCGCTTCGGCGAAGATAAAACGAAAGCGCTTTGGGCGGAATACCGTGCGAATTGGTGGACGGAACAGGATTTCCAAAACATTGCGAATATGGGCATGAGCGTCATCCGTTTGCCGTTCACTTATATGAACGTGGATTTTGCGGCGGTAACCAGTTATGACGATGCAGGCAAGAATTACGATTTTTCTGCACTCGACGATTTCATTACGACGGCGGCGAAGTACGGTTTATATACGATTTTAGACTTGCACGGCGCATACGGCTCGCAAAACGGACAGGACCACAGCGGACAGATTTTTAATACGCCCGAAGAAGTCGATTTTTACACCAACGAAAGAATGCAGACGCTCACCGCGAACCTTTGGACTGCACTTTCCAACCATTATAAAGACAATCCCGCGGTTGCAGGTTACGACATTCTGAACGAGCCGGGCGAAAAGGGCGGTTGGATTAACGAAAAGCATTGGAAAGTGTTCGATAAACTTTACAAGGCTATTCGTGCAACTGGCGACGAGCATATCGTTATTTTCGAGTCGTGCTGGGACGGCGGAAATCTTCCCGCGCCCGCAAAATACGGTTGGGAAAATTGTATCTATTCTTTCCACCACTATATCAACGATAACCCCAACGGACTCACTGCCGACGAGCACATGAGCAATTGGAATAATAAACTCAACGGAATTGCTTCTTTCAATTTCAATTTGCCGTTGCAAATGGGCGAATTTACCGCTTACAATTCTACGGAAAAGTGGGAAAGAACGCTTCAATTGTTAAAAGATTCCGAATGGCATTGGACGAGTTGGACGTATAAGGTATGGGGAAATTCTCCTTGGGGCATTGTCAACGTTACTGCAGACGACAGTAAGAAAGTCGACGCTGCAAAAGACAGTTACGCAACCATATTGGAAAAATTCAAAAGTTTACGCACGGAAAGCGGTCGTAAATATACGTTCGGTGACGGAAGAACGCTCGAAAGCATTTTCAAAGAATCTCTCGTAAACGTCAATGTTACGAAAGTCGGGTTTATAACAGAGAACGGAAAGGCGTATGCGGTATTCAGCGGTACGACGGATGCTAAAACGCAGGAATTGATTACGGGTTATGTGATTGACGGCGAAGTGAGCGGCAGAGTGAAACTCAATCTCGAAATCACGGCGTTTAACGCGGCGCAGGGAACCTTTACGGTGAAAGCCGAAATCGGCGCGTTAAAAACGGGCAGAAATTATCTGCACGCAGGGTTTGACGACAAGAAGTCACCTAATCTTCCTGCGGCGAATGCGCAAATCGACGAAGCAAATGCGACCGTTACGGTGAACGGAAAAGTGTATTCTTTGGGAGAAGAACACGGTTGCCGTCAGATTATCGTAGAGCAGGCTTAATTGAAAGAATTGATAAATAACCGCCGAGTTTTCGGCGGTTATTTTTTGTTATATACGAAAACCCCGCCATAGTGGCGGGGTTCAGTTTAGGTGGTACCGATGCATCTTGAGAACCGCCTGCTAAGCCGGCGGTTATCTTTTAGTTAAATGCAAGGCGGTAACTTACGGTTAAGGTTTGCCGTCTGCCTGATTTCCCGGAATCGGTTACGGTAACTTTTACGGTGGCGGGTGTATTTGTTGTTGGTGTGCCCGTTATCTTGCCCGAAGGGGACATTTTCAACCCTGCGGGCAGTCCGCTTGCGGAAAACGTGTAGTTGCCCGTACCGCCGCATACGGTAATCTGCTCGGAATACGCTGCTCCTTTTTTCGCGTTGGGCAAAGTCTTTGTTTCGGCAATTATCGGTTTTACGGAAATAACGTTTTTGTAAGCTGTTCCCGACGAAGAAACCGTATCGTCGTCGTTATAAAGCGTGGTGTAGGGCGCTTCCCAGGGACGGTTGTCTCCGTATAATCCCGCAAAGTTATCTACAAACCAGGCGTAACGTTCCAAATAACCGCACTGTTCGAGCATATTCGTTGCTTGTTCGATATAGCGTTTGGCGTTCGCCGCCGTGCAACTCGCGCTGGGTTTTGAGGCTCCGCTGTCGCGCGCGATAATGTCGATTGCGCCGAATTCCGTCAGCCAAATCGGAAGATTATATTTGCTGTGCAGTGCTTCGAGCGTCGCTTTCAAGTCGTTCACGGCAGACGGGGAATAAAACGACTGATATAAGTGGATGGCGATAAAATCGACTCTGCGGTTTTGTGCCTTTGCTTTCGTCATAAATTGGTCGAGCCATTCGTTTCCTTCCGTTGCGGAATAATAACTTACCGCAGGGCTGGAAAGGGGAATGCCGATACTTTCCAACGCCTGCCAGGAGGAAAGCGCTTCGTCCACCGTCATATTTGACTGGTCTTTCAGGTCGGGTTCGTTGAAGGTAAGAAGATAGGTAAAGTTTCCTGCTTCAAAGTTCGATTTTATATAATTGATGTTGCTTTGCGTTACTTGTGCTTTGCCCCAAATCATGGGCACGAAATTCGTATCGATATGAGCGTTTTCCGTTTTTACGCCCCAGGTATAGTACCATCCTGCGTTCATGGCGTCGATTTTTGCGGCGTTATTTATGTCGTCCGTATTGTATCTGGAAACGCAAACGCCTTTTTTAACGGTCGCGTTCGGTGCGTCGCGGTGTTCCAGATAGGCGGTTTGATTATTGTCATCTTCCGTATCGCTGTCACCGCCGCCGCACGCACAGAGCGGAATTACCGTCATTGCCGCCAAAGCTGCCGCAAAAGCAAGTTTTCCGAGTATTTTCATAAACTTCTCCTTGATTTGCTTTAAGATAACACAAAAATACGGAAATTGCAAGCGGTCTGACTTGGTAAAAACCTGTTAAACGTTTGATTTCGTGCACATTTTGATAAAAATCTTTCAAAATTTTACCAAATAATATAAAATCAGGGAATAATTTGAACGAATATGAACGATTTTGAACGATAAATGAAAAAAATTAAGAATGAATTATCTGCTTTCATTCAGTTTTTCTGTTTATGCTTTTCATATTGTTTTATATTTGTTACAATACAGTCGGCATTATATTATATTTATCGACGAAAATTGTAAAAAATTTTCATATCGGTGACTATTTTCATAGTCACCCTTTGCGAAACAAGTTTCGCAAAAAAAACTCTCTCTGTCAATAAGGAGAAATCAATGAAAACAAAAACAAGAATTTTAAGAGGATTCGGAGCGGTTGCCGCGTTGCTGTGCGCGCTTTGTATCGGCTTGAACATTATCGCCTCGTCTGCCGATTACAAAGGTATGGTCGATACGTTTCTCGGCGGTACGTCGGCAAAGGGCGGTTCAAGCGAAACTTACGCTTACCGTTCCGACTACAACAATTTAACCGAACTTCTTACGGAACGTGTGCGGATTGCCGAACAACTCGGCGAAGAGGGTTGCGTTCTTTTAAAGAATGAAAATGCCGCTCTGCCTCTCCGCCAAAACGGCGAAAGCGGCGAACTCAAAGTAACGGTGCTCGGCAACCGTCCTTATACATATAAGTCGGACGGAACTTTGCGCGATACCGATTTAACGTTCTATGGCGGTAAAACGGGAAGCCGTATTTTCTCGCAGACAATTACAACGCTCAATGCCGACGGCGACGAAGTAAAAATCAAAACGCCCGTAACGCTGGAAGATGCGCTTTCTGCGGAGAATATTACGATGAACCCCTCCATGAAGAGTTTTTATTCTTCCAAAGCGTATTCTCCGCTTCCCGGCGGTACGGAACGCGGCGACGGCGCGGGCGCGCCTTATGCCATCGAAGAACCTGCGGTCGCGCTTTCCGACGTGCAGAATTACACGCAGTACAGCGATGCCTGCATCGTTGTAATCGGCAGAACGAGCGGCGAGGGCAGAGATTATCTCCCCGGTAGTTACGGCGTAAAGAAAGGCAGTTCGCAAAAGAGCGCCATCGGACTGAGTACGGAAGAATTGCAGCTTATTACGGTCGCAAACGAAATTGCGCCGGGCAAAGTTATCGTGCTCGTAAACAGCGCTGTGGCAATGGAAATCGACGAACTTAAAAATGACGCACGCGTTAATTCCGTACTTTGGATTGGGATTCCCGGCTCCTTCGGGCTGAGCGGCGTTGCGCGTGTATTGAGCGGCACGGCAAGCCCTTCGGGTCACCTTACCGATACATACGCGGTTGCAGCAAGCAACGCGCCCGCGGCGCGGAACTTCGGCGACAGAGACCCCGACGGCAACGCGCAGTTTGCCTGGTCGAACGGCAACTACAAGCAGCCGTATAACGGACACTACGTCGTCATGGCGGAAGACATTTACACGGGCTATTATTATTACGAAACGCGCTACAACGACGCGGTATTGGGGCAGAGTAACGCTTCTTCTGCGGCAGGCGCCTCGAACGGCAACAGTCAGTGGGTCTACGAAGACGAAGTTACTTATCCCTTCGGCTACGGTCTTTCCTATACGCAGTTCGAACAGAAACTTTCCCCGACCGTCGTTTACGACGAGGCGGATAAAACATTGAATTTTACGGCGGAAGTCACCAACAAAGGCGCGGTGGCAGGAAAGTCCGTCGTACAACTCTATGTGCAAACGCCTTATACGCCGTATGACGTCGGGCGCGTGGAAAAGAGCGCCATTCAACTCATCACCTTTGAAAAGACGGACGTTCTCCAACCCGAAGAAACGGTTACGGTGGAATTGAAGGCGGATATCAAATACTTCGCTTCTTACGATAAGACTGTTTCGCACGACGGCGTAACGGGCGGCTATATTTTAGAGGACGGCGATTATTACTTTGCCATCGGCAACGGCGCGCACGAGGCGCTGAACAATATTCTCCATAACTGCCTCAATGTGCCCGAAACCGACCTCTATCTCGAAGAGGGGAGCGCAATCAACGCAGACGGCACGGCGGTTTGGGATATTGCCACCGCGCCCGATATCAGTTTCGATTCTAACGGCGTTAACAGTGCATATCTTTCCAAGTCGGCGAATGAAACGGTCATCGGCAACCAAATGGAAAATTCCGACTACAACTACTTCAATGCAGGCGTCGTTACCTACCTTACGAGAAGCGATTGGGAAGGCACTTTCCCCAAATCGTATACGCAACTTGCAACCACCGCGGAGATGGACCACTACCTCAAAGACAACGCGGTTGTTTACACCGTCAGCGCGGCGGGCAGTAAGCCCGACTATGTGCGGTTCGACGTAGACCATACGGAAGATTACGACGAGGAAACGGGCGAACCGCTTGAAAATACGGATATTGCATCGTATAAGGGTAAGGCTTACGAAGACGAAAGTTGGGACTATTTGTTACAGCAAATTTATTATGAAGAGGCGTGGAAATTTGCGCCCTACGGCGGTTCGTCGTGTAAAGCGTTCAAGTCAGTCAACGCGCCCGAGGTCTGGCAAATTGACGGACCGAACGGAAATATCAACTACGGCTATTCCGACCACGCACCTTCTTCGGGCGAAATGGCAGTTTCCAAATCGGAAGACAACGCGGGCTACAAGAGTTGCGATATGCCCTGCGCGCCGATGATTGCCGCCACGTTCAATAAAGAGCTCTTAGAAGAGGAGGGCGAAATTTTCGGCGAAGACTGCTTATGGACGCGTAACCCCATTATGTGGGCGCCCGGCATGAATTTGCACCGCACGCAGTTCAATTCGCGTAACCACGAATATTACAGCGAAGACCCTATTCTTACCAACAAACTCGGCGTTGCGTTTGTGCGCGGCGGACTCAGAAAGGGCGCGCTGCTTTCCGCAAAACACTTTGCGTTCAATACGCAGGAATCTTACCGAGAAGGGCTCACGCAGTTCTTCGAGGAGCAGTCGGGCAGAGAAATGGAATTGCGCGCCTTCCAAGGACTGTGCGAAGACGTCAACTTCACAAGCGATTCGGGCAACCGATTGGATGCATTGGGACTCATGACTTCTTTCTCGCGCGTCGGGGTATGCGGCGTGAACGCACACGAAGGCTTGATGAAAAATATTCTCCGCAAAGAATGGGGCTTCAAGGGGTTAAGTTCCACGGACATGGTTTCGGACGTCGGCTTCTTCAACCCCATAGACGCAGTCGTCAACAACGTCACGTTCATGGCGAGCGGCGGTGCGTCGGGCTGGTTGGAAAAACCGCACTGGTCGGGTTATAACAACAAGGGTTCCATTAAAAACGACCCCACAATGATGACCGCTTTGTACGACAATATGCATTACTATATGTACTCCATTGCCAACAGCAGTGCGCTCAACGGCATGGCGCCGGGCGACGTAATTACCGAAACAATGTCCTGGTGGCAATATGCACTTATCGGCGTGGGCGCGGGCACAGGCGGTATTGCATTGATTTTGCTGGGACTCGGATTTTTCTTTGAGTTTCGGAAAAAACCGAAAAAGATAAAGGAAGAGGAAGCGGAACAGGGTACGGAAGAAACAAACGGGGAGGTAGCGGAAAATGCAGAACAAAGTTCTTGATTTTTTCAAACAACACGTCAAGAAGCCCGGTCTCGGTTTTGTGTTTGCCGCGCTTGCGCTCGTGTTTGCGATTGTTGCAACAGCACTGTTTGCGGCAACCGATTCCGTAAGCGGCACGCGTTCCAACCGTTGGGCGGTAATGTGCTGTGTTCTTGCGATATGGATTCTTGCCTTTCTGCTCGTCAATATGCTTTTTCAAGGCGATAAGCCATTTTGGACGAACGCGCTATTTGTCGTTGTGCCGTTTCTTATGTTGTTCGCGTTTCTTTTGTTTATCAAGCCTCACGTATTCACGTTGGGTTTCGTATTCGGCGCAGGCGATTTGAACATGGGTAACGTGGCGCTTCGTCAGTTAACGGCGCAGTACGCCATGTCGGCGGCGGTATTCTTTGTGCTTTCCGTGATTTGTTCGGTCGTCACTGCTTTTATGCCTGCGGGGCTACTGTTCGGCGCGAAAGCGAAGGAGGCATAAGCGTATGGCAGTTCTCCAATTTATAAAAAAATATTTGCAATACTTTCTCTACGGCGCGGTCGGGCTTGTCACTGCTATTTTGCTGATTTCGCTTTCGGTCTGGGCGTCAAAAGGGAAAAGCGGGGAAGCCGTCGTCTATTCGGCGCTGCTCCGCGCGGAAGATTATCAAACGGAATACCTTATGGGTCAACCCGTGAATACGCGCGGATTAACGCTCAATATCGGTACGGAAAACAATCCGAAATATATCGATATGGAAGAATGCACCGTAAACGCTGATTTTACCCGTGCCGGCAAGGCGAAAATTCAAGTCAGTTACAGCGCGAACGAATTAGAAAGTTACCTTGCGGAAATCGAAGTGAACGTTATCTTTGTCCGCGCGATGGAAATCGTCACATATCCCGAGCATATCGAGGCGACAGAAACGGGCGTTCTCACCGACGACAGTTTTGAAATGTACGCAACGCTTGCCACCTGTCCCGAAACGGACGTGTTCGGCGAGGTCACGCAAACGGAAAAAGGCTACCGTATTCGGCTTACCGACGAAATGTATACGGTCACCTGCACAGAGGACGCAACGCTTCCCAACTACTATTCGGCAACTTTCCGCTGCGGTAACCTTTCCGAAAGTTTCGGATTTTACAGTACGGAAGAGAGAAGTTTTAACGTCAGCTCGACGAAAGACGTTGTTGCTTACTCCTCAGACAATCCTGATACCGGCTGCAAACTCGTGCTTGCGGTAACGGAGCGGGATACAACCTATCAGGAAAACTGTACGGGCAGTACGAAAGGATTTTATATCTACGAGGACGGCGAAGGGAATACCGAATACTTCGATTTTTGTTACGAACTCACCGAAACGGAGGAACTTTTCAAATCGGAAAACATTGTTTCGGAATATTATTCGGCAGGAAACTACGGGGTGCAGATAGGAGGTATCACGTTTACGGCGGATGCAAAAATCTGGCAGAGCGCCGTAGTAGACGGAATGATTGTAGAGGAACACGGCATCAAAGCCGTAGTAAATTCTGAAGACAGAGTTTTGCATTTGACGTTTGAAGCGCCTGAAGATTATACGGGCAATGTGCCCGAACTTACGATTTTTGTAACCGATTATTTAATGGACCCCGTTTACGGCGACGGCGGCGGTTACAGCAAAGGAATTTACGTCTATACCGATGCGGAAGGAAATACTTTCAAACTTGTTTTCGATATGACGATAGTTATGTGGACGTATATTCCGATTTCAGGCGGACATAACGACCCGTATTCGGATATTACGTTAGGCGATTATATCAAAGACCCCGTATCGGGCGATATTAATTCTTACAAACGCGGTATCTTCTATGCCGACGTTACACGCTACGACCGAGGCGAAGGGTTCGTCAAAGAAACGTTTTCCGCGCCGCAGGAGCAGTGGCTGAAAGCGCTTGTGAATATGTAAGGGGAGGGGGAAAATGAAAAAGAATTTTCTGAAAAAAGCAATACCTTTTGCGGTAATGTCCCTAGTTGTATGCACGTCGGCGTGTATCGGCACGGCTTGCTCCTCGGGCAAGGACAAAGATAAAGGGAAATACGACGGTCCTGTCAGCGAGTTAATCGGCAGATTCAGTAATAATGAGGATAAGAACATTACCCTTTCCAACGACAAGGAAAAAGAGGGCACGTTAAAACCGATTGTCGATAACGAAACCCAGCAAGTTCTCGAAATGCGTCCGTATCTCTATACATCAAACTTCTATCCGCTCAACACGATTGTGGAAGAGGACGATATTATCTACAAATCGCAGCAGACCCTGCGTTTGAAGCGCGATTATACGTATACCTATCAGTACGATATTGTGCTCAACAAAAAATTTGAATCGAGCAATAAAGACGTTGCAAAAATCGAAGTCACGCTCAACGGAACGTTTGATTACCTTACGGGCGAAAGCGACGGTTCGGGTACGCAGTACACGGTGACTCTCTCCGCACCCGAATCGGGCGAAAAAGTAATTTACGGTGCGAATATTGCACTTGAAGGCAGCGTTGCCGCTTGGACGGTTGCAAATAGTGCAAGTTACGCGTTAGACCTTGCAGATGCAGACCAGAACGGGAATTATGTTTTCGATAAGTATACCGAGGGCAGAACGGTATCCGTCGTCAAAGGCTTTGAGAACGTTTTGGAAGACGATATCTTTTTCACCGACGTTTTGGAAGAAATCGCGCCCTATTGCAGTTATACAATCGGCGGCGGAGAAACGGTCAAACCCGTTCAGCCAGAAGAGCCGCAGGAACCCGAGGCCGAAACCGCAGATTTGCGTACTTTCCTGCCGCTCGTTACGGTGGGCGGCGCCGCAGTGGGCGTCAACGTGAATGACGGCGTATCTCTTGCAATCGTTGCCGATAAGGACGCGGGGGAGATTACCATCAACCGAAAAGCGCTGACAGGCGGTATAATAAACGGCAATCATCGCGTGTTTGAACTTCCAATCGGCTATCTCGGTTTCACGGAAGAGTACACGGTGATTTGCGGCGGTCGCGGCATTACGGTAAATCCGTTACAGGAATTGCTCGCAATCGCCAATGCGAATATAGATTCGTCCGATGCGGAAGCCGCACTCGAAACGCTATCCGAAAAGGCGTTTGCAATCAACTTGCTCAACGCGGCAAAGTATTACGGCGTAAACGTTACGCTTTCGGGTGATGCGGAGTCCATGCTTTATCCGAGCGGCGCCAACAACTACTATAACGTGGATTGGCATTGGGATGACGGGCGAGATAAACTGCAAACAAGAGGCGAGAACACGGGCGAAGAATTTGCGTGGGGCGAACGTGCCGAACTGATTACGGAAAACGGCGCGCAAGTTGCGTTCCCGTTCACGGTACCGAGCGGACTCTATCAGGACCTGAAAGCCGTCGTAACACTGGGCGGCAGGCAATATACGGTTCCCGTAGAAACCGTTTCCGAAGAAGCCGTCGATACGCTTTGCCGCGTGCTCACGCAGCCTGTTTCACCGGCTGATTTCGACGAAGAAATAGCGGTCACCGTATTCGACGGAAACCGCATCGTCAGCAACACGGCTTATTCTTCCGTCATGCGGCTGATTGCACACACCGATAATTTCGGAACGGAAGAGGAAAAAGCTGCGGGAAATCTTCTCTATTCGCTGGGGAAAGCGGCGTGCTGGTATATGAACCGCGCCGAAGTTGCATATGAGTACCGTCCCGCTCTTTCCGCACAAGGCGTTTACAGCCTTGCAATCGGAAAATACAATTATCCGAATCTTCTCACGGTAAACGGTCCGCTTACCTCGGTAGGAACTTCGCTGTATGCAGGCGGTACGGTTACCAATTCCACGCAGACGGACAGCGACGGAGCAGGATTTACGGTTTCCAAGCGCAGTAACAATTTTTCCGTTATGCTCGGCGGCGCGAATATCGACGGTATCCGCACGGACGGTACGCCCGAACTTGTGAAAATCAATGTGAATGCGCCGTCCGTACTCAACAACGTTCTGGTTTCGCAGAATGGCGCGATTAAGGCTTCCGTCATCGTATCGGGCGATTTGACGATAACGGGCAAACAGGGCGTTGTGCTCGATATTTACGGCGGAATTTACGTTACGGGAAATCTTACGATAGAAAATATAGCCGTGCGTATCCACGGCAGCGTTTCCGTTCCGAATGCCGTTCGGGTAGGCGGCAACGTCGTCATTAACGGGAATGTGTCTGTCGAGAACAGCAGCACGGGAATTTATTTGGAAGGAGACGCTTCCCAAACGCTGAAAGTTTTGGGCGGTTCGCTTAAAATCGACGCGGCAGACTACGGCATTAGCGGTACACGACCCGAAGTGAAGGGTGACGTTACGGCAAATACCGAAGTCAAAATCGAAAGCGATAAATCGTATGCCAACAGATGGCTTTTGTTTGAAGACGGGGATATTGCGATTTGCGCGAACAACGGCTTGAAATATGCCAATATCCGTTTGAAAAAAGCGGCGCTTTCGGTAACGGCGGAAAACGGTTATACGGTAGACGGCGAAGATATTGCCGTTATGGTAGAAACGGTAAGCGGCGATTACCGCCAAGGGAAACTTGTTTTGCGTAACGAAACGGTTGTAAACCCTTTCTGGGATGTATATTACACCTTAAAAGTTAAGACAATGCTGCTTAACGGCGGCGAAGTGGTTGCGGAAGGAACCTGCCGCGGCGGCGTAGTGAATTTGACGGAGGGGGCGAAGGTAGAAGTTTCCAACAGCAATTTCACGGTCAAGAATTTGCAGGAAGATTTGAAGGGCACGAACAGTTCGGGCATTCGATTTGCGAAGTCTGCGGCGGTAAATGTTACTAATTCGGGGAAACTCATTTTCAAAGATTGTTTTACAGCGGTAAACAGTTGGCTACCCGGTGCGTCCGCCGAACAGTTCGGTAAGATTATCAACCGCGGTATTGTAGTACTCGATACCTACAAACTCTCTCTCGGATGGGACGGCACGAACGATAACGTACTTTCCTGGGAAATGCAGTTCGCTTATGAGGAATACGACGGCGGTCATGTAAAATCGGCAAACAGAATATAAGCCAAACGCGTATAAAGCGCGAAAAAATAAAAAGATAAGGAGCGAAAATTATGAAAAAGGCAATCAGGCTATTACCCGTTATGTTGACGGTGGCGGTTTCCGCGTCGGCTTTTCTCGTCGGGTGCGGCGGGGGAAACGACCTCACGCATGTGGACGCTAATCCTGCTACCTGTACGCAGGCGGGCAATATCGAGTATTGGAAAGACGGCGATACATATTATTCCGATAAAGACGGAAAGAATGAAATCTCGGCGCAAGACGTCGTCCTCGGTGCATTGGGGCATGACGAATCCGCCGAAAACTTCATCTGGACTTGGAACAGCGAGAAAACCTCGGCTTCCGTTTCCTACGCCTGTTCGCGCGGCTGTGGTTTCACGCAGGAAGCAACGGCAACCATTAGTACTTCTACCGAAAACGCCACCTGCGGAGAGGACGGACAGATTACCTACACCGCAACGGCTGAAATCGACGGCAAGACGGTTTCCGACGTCAAGTATCAAACGCTTCCCGCTTCGGGCGCGCACGACTTCGGCGAAAATGAATATCAATCGGACGGCGATTATCACTGGAAACATTGCAATGTTTGCGACAAAGATATTCAAGCGTCGCATACATGGAAATGGGAAATCGACAAAGAGCCTACGGAAACGGCGGTGGGTTACAAGCACGAAGAATGCAGCGTCTGCCACGAGGAACGTAATCAGAATACCGAAATTCCTGCGCTCAGCACGTCGCTCCGCAAGGTGGAGGCAAAACCCGCCTCCTGCACGGAAACGGGCAATATCGAGTATTGGACGGACGGCTTCCATTATTATCGCGACGAGGCAAAACAGCAGCCTATTTCGCAGGAAGATACCGTGCTCGATATGTTGCCGCATTCTTACGGCGAAACTTACATCACCGACGGCAATAACCATTGGTATGCCTGTACGGTTTGCGGCACTGAGAAGGACAAAGCCGTGCATCAGTTCGGTTGGATTACCGATAAAGAGCCTACGGAAACGGAAGTGGGCTACAAGCACGAAGAGTGCAACGTTTGCGAGTATAAGCGTAACGAAAACACGGTAATTCCCGCAACGGGTCCCGCCGTTGTAATCGTGAAAGTACCTGCGGAAGCGGCTACCTGTACGGCGGCAGGTCACGGGGAATATTACACCGACGGCAACGGCAATTATTTCAGCGACGCAGAAGGGCAGAACCCGATTACGTTGGAAAGCGTTACGATAGCTGCGCTCGGTCATAACTACAACGCGCCCGTATTCACTTGGAACGGCACGGCTTCGGCAACGGCTACGGCTACGGCAGACTGTTCGAGAAATTGCGGTCATTCCGATACGAAAACTGCGGAAATCACCGTGACTACGAACGCCCCGACCTGCACGGAGGAAGGAAGTACCGTTTACACAGCAAAAGTAACGTTCGGCGAAACCGAATATACCGACGATACGAGCGTTCCCGTTGCCGCTTTGGGACACGAATTTATCAGCGTATACGAAACTGCAGACGGCAAATTCTATGAAGAATGTGCAAACGGTTGCACGCATAAACGCGAAGTCGGCGTATTCAGCGATAGAACCGTCACGGTAAACGAAGTACAATATACTCCTTTCACTTGCTATACCGACCACGCAGACAGCGGCGTTACCTACAATGCGCTTACGCAGAATTTCGTCATCGACCCTTCGCATTTTGCAGACGGGCTTACGATTGCAGCGAATAACAACCCTGTGGAAATATTCACGGAAACCGCGACGAGCATTGCTTCCTTCTCGTTCACGCACGGCTGGGGTGGAACAGCGCTCTATTTCTGCGGTAAGGGAATGCTCACCGTAGCAGGAAGTTTCACTTCAACGGATGCAACTGACGCGCAAATTAAGGGCAACGTTACGGTTAACGGCACCATGACGGCAAACAACCTCATGGTTACGGGCAACCTCACGGTTAACAATACGCTAACCACAATCAACTTCACGGTCGGCGATGAAAACGGCGAAACGGCGCCCACCGTAACGGTAAATCCCGAAAACGGCAACGGCATTACGAATAACGGCATCTTCGGTTTACCTGCTACCAATTACAGATTTTTAAGCGGTATTACTTCCGTAAACCGCAACGGCGGCGGAAGCGGCTTGTCGATTGAAGGCGGCAATGCAAACAGAGTTACTATAGGTACGCACGCAACGCTTTCGGTTACAGGGTTCATCAACGGCATCTATTTGGCAAACGAAAATAGCGCCGTAAACGTAGAAGGCGGCATATTGACGATTGCTAACTGCAGTACCGGTTTCTTCATGCAAAACGCAGGCAGCCTTTTAAGCGTAACGGGCGGCACGTTGATTGTTTCCAACTGCGAATGGGGCGTTAACGGCGGAACGGTTTCCTTAGAATCGGGCAAAGCGGTTATCATGAGAAACGGCGGTCAGGACTATGCGGCATTCCAAGGTTGCGTTTCCTTAACGGTTTCCGAAGAATTTGATTTGGGCATAAAAAATCTTTCGCAACTCGTTTACCTGATGGACAATAGCACGGTTGACGTGAAATGTACGGTCACGACCGAAAACGTCAAAGATATTGCAAACGGACTTCCCGCAGGCGTCACCGTCAATTCGCAAAACGGCACGGTAAACGTATAACACTACCTCCAATAGGTTTCATGGAAAGCCTCTTCCGAAGGTTGGGAGGGGCTCTCCATGAGAATTTTTAAGAAATAGAAACTATGAAGATTATTCAGTTGAAATGTGAAAACACCAAAGAGGGGCTGATTACCGATTGCCCTGCTCCGCGCATTTCTTTTGCGCTTTCTTCCGAAAAGAAGGGCGCGAAGCTTGAAAATGCGTTCATCGAAATGAACGGCTGGCGCGTTGCCACTAACCGTCAGATTCTTGTTCCCTACGGGGGCGAACCGTTAAAGCCGTTTTCGGAGTATTCGGTTAAAGTGACGGCAACGGACAGTTTCGGCGAAAGCGATACGGCGGAAACAGCCTTTCAAACGGGCAGAATGCAAACCCCGTGGCAGGCGGAGTGGATAACCGACGGCGCATTCCGCTTTAAGGAAAAGAAAGTTTCGCCCGTTCCCATGGTGTTCCGCAAACAATTTGATATTACGCAAAAAATCAAAAAAGCCGTCATGTATTGCACGGCAATCGGCGTGTATAAATTTGAAATTAACGGCGAAAAAGTCGGCAAAAATTATTTTACGCCGGGCTTTACTTCCTACCGTTCCACATTGCAATACCAGACTTATGATATTACGCACCGTCTTACGGGAAAAGATACGTTGCTATTTACCGTTGCAGGCGGCTGGGCAGTCGGCTCGTTCGTATTCACGCGGCAAAACAGAGTTACGGCGAATCGGCAGGCATTGCTTGCGGAACTTCGCGTTACCTATGAGGACGGCTCGGAAGAAGTCATCGGCACGGACGAAACCTGGGAAGTTACCGAGGAGGGGGCGTACCGCTTTGCCGATTTGTACGACGGAGAAGTTTACGATGCTACCGTCGACTTGGCGTCCGCGCATTGGCGCAAATGCAAAAAAGAAAAACTCAAAATATCTCCCGAAATCATCGCGGACTACTCCGCGCCCGTCTGTGCGCACGAGGTATTCGAGCCGCTTACCTGCAACAAAATTGCAAGCGGTGAACTCGTCTACGACTTCGGGCAGAACTTTGCCGGCATTATCCGCGCAAAGATAAAGGGGAAGCATGGGCAGAAAATCGTATTCCGTCACGGAGAGATTCTCAACCCCGACGGCAGCCCATGCGTGGAACTTCTGCGCTCGGCTAAGGCAAAGGCGACATATATCTGTAAGGACGGAGAGCAGGTCTATTCGCCCGAATTCACCTATATGGGCTTCCGTTACGTCGGTGTGAGCGGAATCGACGAAAATGATATTGAACTTACGGCAATCGCGCTCTATTCCGATTTGGAAGAAACGGGCAGTTTTGAATGCTCGGACGAACGCATCAACCGCTTACAGCAGAATATCGTGTGGAGTTCCAAATCCAACTTTTTCGATATTCCGACCGACTGCCCCCAGCGTGATGAGCGCATGGGCTGGACAGGGGACATTGCGGCGTTTGCGCCCACTGCTTGCTATAATTTCGACATGAGCCGTTTTTTGGAAAAATGGTTGAAAGACTTAAAGAGCGAACAGCGGCGCACGGGCGGCATTCCTACAACGGTTCCCGCGCAGGGCTATGCCTTTCCTGCCACGATGCCGCTCATGGCAATCGACTTCTGGGGCGACGCTTGTTTGCTCGTTCCTTGGGCGGAATACCTCGCGCGCGGTGATACAGAACTTCTTAAAAAAATGTATCCCGTCATGAAAAAATACGTGCATGCTTGCAAATTCTGGGCAGGATTTTTCAGCGTCGGCAAACACAGGTATATCTGGCATACGCCGTTTTTGTTCCACTTCGGCGATTGGGTTGCACCGTACAGCAATAAAATGGCGGACTGGCAAAAGCGCAGTAAGTGGACGGCTACTGCAAGTCTGTGCCAAACGAGTAAACTTCTCTCGCAAATTGCGGGTTTGCTCGGCGAAGAGAAAGACGAAAAATACTATGCGCGCCTTTCCGAAAAGGTCGCAAAAAGTTATATGTCCGTATTCACCGACGGGCGCGGTAAACTAAAAAAGGAATTCCAAACGGCTTACGTTCTTCCGCTTGCGTTCGGAATGTTCCCCGAAGAGCAGAGAGGAGTGGCGGCGGAAAATCTTACGAAACTTATCAGAGAAAACCATTACTGTATCGGAACGGGTTTTCCGGGTACGCCGCACATTCTGTTTGCGCTTGCCGATAACGGAAAAGCGCGGGAAGCGTTCCGAATGCTGTTCAACGAGAAGTGCCCGTCCTGGTTGTACGAAGTGAAAATGGGCGCCACAACCATTTGGGAATTGTGGGACGCATTGAAAGAGGACGGCACTGCCAACTCGGGCGCGGAGGACGGCAGAGGCGGCATGATTTCATACAATCATTACGCAAGCGGCGCCGTCGGCAGTTTTCTGTATCGCAGGATTTTAGGCGTAGAACCCACTTCTGGCGGCTATAAAACGTTCAAGGTGGAACCGCTTCTTTGCGAGGAGTTGCAATATGCCAAAGGCGAAACGCAAACGCCTTACGGAAAGGTTGCGGTAGAATGGAAGAGGAATGGCGCAAAATTCAGTATCAGCATAAGCGTTCCCGTCGGCGCGGAGGCGGAAGTTGTTTTGCCCGACGGCACGCGGCAACGGGTGGAAAGCGGAAATTATCAATTCGGGTGCGAACTATGAATACTTATTTGGCAATCGATATCGGCGCGTCGAGCGGACGGCACATCGTCGGGAGGCTCGAACACGGAAAATTAAATATCAAAGAAGTCTACCGTTTCAAAAACGGCGCGGAGCGGTCAGGCGGCGTCATGAAGTGGAATGCGGAACGGCTGTTTCAAGAAGTCGTCGAAGGCTTGAAAGCCGCCAAAAAGCAGGGGTACGAACCGCAATATATCGGCATCGACACCTGGGCGGTCGATTATGCGCTTTTGAACGAAAAGAACGAAATCATTGACGACGTTTATTGTTACCGCGATTCGCGTACGATTTCGGAAACGCTCAAAGTACATAAACAGATTTCGTTTGAAAAACTTTACGGAAAAACAGGCATTCAGTTCCAGCCATTTAATACGGTTTATCAGTTATACGCCGATAAATCGAGCGGCAGGCTCAAAAAAGCAAAATACTTTCTCATGCTGCCCGATTATCTCAATTACCGTCTGACGGGCGTTATGAAACAGGAATATACCAACGCCACAAGTACGGGAATGGTGAATGCAAAGACGCACGAATGGGATAGCGAAATTATCGAAACATTAGGCTTTCCCAATCTATTTCACGAACTTTCCCAGCCTGGCACCGTTGTCGGGGAACTCAAAGAGGAAATTGCAAAGCAAATCGGTTACGGGGCAAAAGTGATTCTGCCTGCTACGCACGACACGGCGTCGGCAGTGCTTGCGGCGCCCCTTGATGAAGAAAATCCGTATCTTTCGAGCGGTACCTGGTCGCTTCTCGGCATAGAACAACCCGTCGCGCATACGGACGGAAATTCGAGAGAGGCGAACTATTCCAACGAGGGCAGTATCGGGTTCGGTTTCCGCTATCAGAAAAACATCATGGGTTTGTGGATATTGCAGAACATTCGTAAAGAAATGAAAGAACAGTATTCGTTTGCCGAACTTTCCGAGATGGCGAAAGCGGCTACCGTCGTGGATACGGTTGACGTGAACGATAACCGCTTTTTATCTCCCGAAAACATGACGGAGGAAATCTGCAAAGCAGTAGGTAAAAAACTCGGCACGATTTCTCTTCTTCGCACGGTCTACGAAAGTCTTGCAAAAAACTACGCGCAAGCGGTAGAGGAACTTGAACGCAATACAGGCAAAACTTATCAATACCTGCACATAATCGGGGGCGGCAGTAAGGACCAACTTCTCAACGAACTCACCGCGAAGGCGACGGGTAAAACCGTTGTTACGGGTCCCGTAGAGGCAACCGCAATCGGGAATATCGTCATGCAGGCAATCGGCGCGGGAGAACTCCAAAACATTACCGACGCGCGCAACATTATCAGAAATTCTTTTGACATTCAAGAGGTGAAACTATGAATCAAATTTACGGGTATGCAAAACAAGCGTACGACGCATACGGAGTGGATACGGAAACCGCATTAAAAAAGCTCGCGGAAATTCCCGTATCCGTGCATTGCTGGCAGGGTGACGATGTCATCGGCTTAGACGGCGGCGGTTCGCTTTCGGGCGGCATTCAGACGACGGGCAACTATCCCGGCAGGGCGCGTAATTTTGAAGAACTGAAAGCGGACATTCAAAAGGCGTTTTCGTTGATGCCCGGAAAAAAACGGCTCAATCTTCATGCAAGCTATGCGATATTAAACGGAGAGAAGGTAGACCGCGATAAAATCAAGCCCGAACATTTCAAAGAATGGGTGGAGTTTGCAAAAGAAATCGGGTTGCACGGAATCGATTTCAACCCGACGATGTTCAGTCACAAGAACGTAAAAGACGGTTTGTCGCTCTCCTCGCCCGATGAAAACATCCGAAAATTCTGGGTGGAGCACTGCAAAGCCTGTATTCGCATTGCCGAATACTTTGCAGACGAATTTCATGCGCCTACCCTCATGAATATCTGGATTCCCGACGGCTATAAAGACGTACCCGCAGACAGATTGTCACCGCGTCTGCGCCTCAAAAAATCGCTCGACGAAATACTTTCCATCGACTACGACAGGAATAAAGTCATCATTGCGGTGGAGAGCAAAGTGTTCGGAATCGGCGTGGAAAGCTACACCGTCGGCAGCAACGAGTTTTATCAGAATTATGCGGCGAAAAACGGTATCTGCTGTTTACTCGACAACGGGCATTATCACCCGCTCGAATACGTCAGCGATAAAATTCCCGCATTGCTTGCGTTTTACGATAGGGTTGCCCTGCACGTCACGCGCGGCGTGCGGTGGGATAGCGACCACGTTGTGCTGTTCGAGGACGAACTCAAAGAAATCGCCAAAGAAATCATCCGAAACGACGCGGCGGATAAAGTGATGATAGGGCTTGACTATTTCGATGCAAGCATCAACCGCCTTGCGGCTTGGGTCGTCGGGCAGCGCAATATGCAAAAGGCGTTGCTGTGGGCGCTTCTTCAACCAAACGGAAAACTCAAAAAATTGCAAGACGACGGTAATTTCACCGAACTCATGGTTTTGCAGGAAGAACTCAAAACCCTGCCGTTTGAAGCGGTTTGGGCAGAGTATCTCGAACGGCAGAATATGCCCGGTGCGGATTGGTACGAAACGGTGAAACAATACGAACAAACCGTCTTAATAAAGAGAAAATAAAGGAGCAGGTATGGCAAACAGATTTATTTTGAATGAAACGTCGTATTTCGGGAGCGGCGCGAGAGCGGAACTGAAATGCGAAATTGCAAGAAGGGGATTCCGCAAGGCGTTTATTGTTGCGGATAAAGACCTCATCAAATTCGGCACGGTGGAACTCGTCACCAAAGAACTTGGCGGTACCGAATACGAAATTTTTTCGGAATTCAAAGCCAACCCCACGGTAAAGAACGTAAAAGACGGTGTTGCGCGTTTTAACGCATACGGCGCGGATTTCATCATTGCCATCGGCGGCGGCTCGGCAATCGATACCGCTAAGGGAATTGCAATCATTGCGAACAACCCCGAGTTTGCGGACGTCGTTTCGCTTGAAGGGGTAGCGGCTACCAAACAGAAATGCGTGCCCATTATCGCACTTCCTACAACGGCAGGCACGGCGGCGGAAGTGACCATCAACTATGTTATCACGGATGAAGAGACGGGCAGAAAAATGGTGTGCGTTGACCCTAACGACATCCCCGTGCTTGCGATTGTAGACGCGGAACTCATGGCAAGTATGCCCAAGGGCTTAACTGCCGCAACGGGTATGGACGCGCTCACGCACGCAATCGAGGGTTATATTACCAAAGGCGCGTGGGAACTTTCGGATATGTTCGAACTCAAAGCAATCGAACTGATTTCCCAAAATCTGCGGGCGGCGGTTGAGAACGGTAAAGATATGGTTGCGCGCGAAAATATGGCGCTTGCACAGTACGTTGCGGGAATGGCATTTTCCAACGTGGGGCTCGGCTGCGTGCATTCCATGGCGCACCCGCTCGGCGCGCGGTTCGATATTCCGCACGGTGTTGCCAATGCGCTTCTTTTGCCTATCGTCATGGAATACAATCTTCCTTCGAGTGAAGAAAAATATGTGAATATCGCAAAGGCAATGGGCGTAGACGTTTCCGGTATGAGCAAAGCGGAGGGTGCAAAGGCGGCGGTCGAGGCAGTGAAAAAACTTTCACTCGATTTGAACATTCCGCAGACGCTGCGCGAAATTAAAATTCCCGAAGAAGCCCTCGAACAACTCTCCAAAGACGCATTTGCCGACGTGTGTACGGGCGGCAACCCGAGAGAGATTACCCAAAAGGAACTTCTTGCACTGTACCGCAAGGCATATTGAGGAAAAGGAGAAAGAAGATGACGGAAGAAATTTCAAAAATCGGTTTTATCAAAGAATTGTGCGCGACGGCGGACAATATGTACCGTTTGGGTTGGGACGAGCGGAACGGCGGTAATATCAGTTATTTGATTCCGGAAGCGGAAGTGAAGCAGCATTTCGATTGCAGCAAAGTATTGCGGACGATTCCGCTCGGGTTTGACGCCAAGGAACTCGTCGGAAAATATTTTCTCGTGACGGGTACGGGCAAATATTTTAAGAACGTGAAAGAGGACCCCGAAAACAACCTCGGACTCATCCGCATTGCAAAGGACGGCGTTTCCGCAGAACTCATTTGGGGTTACTCGGACGGCGGCAAATTTACGAGCGAATTGCCCGCGCATTTAATGAGCCACATTACGCGGTTGAAGGTTGACCCCGAAAACAGAGTGGTGATGCACACGCACCCCACGAACCTGCTTGCCATGACCTATGTGCATGAACTCAACACCAAAACGTTTACGCACACGCTTTGGGAAATGTGCACGGAGTGCATTGTCGTATTCCCCGACGGCGTGGAGGTGCTGCCCTGGATGCTCTGCGGCACGAACGAAATCGGCGAGGCGACTGCTGAAAAAATGAACCTGTCGAGGGTGGTTGTGTGGTCGTTGCACGGCGTTTACGGCGCGGGGAAATCACTCGATGAAACATTCGGGCTCATTGAAACGGTGGAAAAAGCGGCGCAGATTTATATGCTCACGGCGCATCTGCCACGCATCAACACGATTAAGGACGAAGAAATGCTACAACTTGTAAAGCGCTTTGGCGTGCAGTACAGAAAAGATTTCCTCAATGTAAAATAAGGAGAGAGCAATGACGGAAAACAAAAAAAGTTTGTTTGAGAAGCCGCTGCTTTCCACGAAAGTCAAGTCGGCGAACGTAAAACTCCCCGAAATGCTGTTCGGTTATTTTATCGGTCCGTTCGGCGCGTTGCTTGCAAGCGGTCTGTTTACCAGCTTCTTAAACAGATACTGGACGGACATTTTATTTGCAAATTACAAAGTGGGGGGCGAACTGCCTTCTTCCATTAACCTGTTCCTTACACTGTTACCTCTGCTGTCTGCAATTCTGATTGTAGCAGGTAATCTTATCGCAGGGCAGCTTATTGAGCGTACAAAGACGAGGGCGGGCAAAGCAAGGCCGTGGATTTTGCTTTCGTCGGTACTGTTAGGCGTCGCCTGTATCGTCATGTTTATTGTGCCGATGGGAAACGGAACAGATACGCCCGTTTTAACGATGGCGCTCACGGCGATTGCGTATAATCTGTATTATTCGATTGCATATCCTCTGTATAACACCGCAAACAGTACGCTGATTCCCGTGTCCACGCGGAACAGCAATCAGCGCGGATTGCTTGCTTCGTTTGCAAATTTTGCGGCGGTCGGCGTCATGGGCGCGGGCGGTATGGTGTTCCCCATGATTATCAGTTGGTTTTTGGGCGGTTGGGAAACGCCGAACAAAGACGCCTGGACGATTGCTTTCGTTGCAATCGGCGTAGTTACGTTCCTGTTTACGGTATTGCAATACTATTTTACGCGCGAGCGCGTCACCGAAGAGAGTATGCATATCAAAACGGTATCGAAGGAAAAAATCTCCGTCAAGAAACAGTTGAAAGCGGTGGCTTCCGATAAATTCTGGTGGATTATCATTATTTTTTACCTGCTGTTCCAATTCGGCGGAATGTTCAAAAATCTTTCGATTACCTATTTCTGTTCCGACCAGTTTTCGGGTACGGCAATCGGCGGGGAAGACGGTTCGGGTGCGATGGCAATCATCAATATTCTCGGAGCGGTGCCCATGGCGGTGGCCATGGCGTTTATCTGGCCGCTCTCTGCAAAATTCGGCAAGCGTATCGTGGTTTTAATCGGCTGTGTTACGGCGACGGTCGGCGGCGTCATTGCAGGGATTATCCCCGATAATTTCTATTTGGTGGCGGTTGGCGTTGCCTTAAAGAGTTTAGGCTCCGCACCTGCCTGCTATATGATTCTTGCCATGATTGCCGACGTGTTAGACCATATCGAGGCGAAACGCGGTTACCGTTGCGACGGACTTACGATGAGTATTTACAGCTCGCTTATGGCGGCGTCAACGCCCATTGCTACGGGTATTTTCAATGCGATTTCGGGCGGCGGTGCGAACGCGACGGCAAATACAATCAGTTATATCTGGATTGAAACAGCGGCGTACGGTATATGCACGGTGCTTATGATTTTCTTCTTTGTGGAAAAATTCTTGAAGACCGACAGACAGGCGATTTTAGAGCGTCAGAAGGCTGCGGCGATTGCAAGCGGAGAGGTTTGGATAGAACCCGAAGAACGCTTGCGGCTCGAAGAGGAAGAATCTAATCGCCTTGCCGACGAAGCAAGAAAAGCAGAACTTGAAGCAAAGTGCAAAAAGAAAGGCTTGAATTTTGAAGAAGAAGAGGCGAAATATCAGGCAAAAATCGCAGAAAAGCGGCGTATCGCCGAGGAAAAAAAGCAGGCGAAATCGGCAAAGAAAAAGAACAAGCAGCCTGCGGATGACAACGTCGCAGAAAATAGTGAAACTTCGGAAGAAAGTGACGGACAGGGAGATTCAGAAAAATAAGATACGGGCGCAACCTTTCGGTTGCGCCCGTCATTTTATCGATAAGTTATTAATTGAAAACGGTAATGCCGCGCTCGCGTAAAGGGGAAACCGTTTCTTCATCGGCATTCGTAATCACACTGTCAAACCGCTCAATATCTGCGGAACGGAAGGGGGCGTCTGCGCCGAATTTGGTGCGGTCTGCAATCAGAAAGCGTTTTTTACTGCAAGCCATTGCCGTCTGTTTGAGTTGCGCGGTTTCGAGAGAAAGTTCAAACGCGCCGTTTCCGTTGATTGCCGCGCAGGACGAGAGCATGAGGTCAATCTGGAACATTTCGATTTGTTTTACGGCGAGCGAACCTGAAATGGCACCCGTATTCAGTTGTACCGAGCCGCCTGTTACGATGATTTTCAAATCTTTTCTGCGCGAGAGCAAAAGTGCAATCTGTAAACTGTTTGTGATTACCGTTTTACCGGAAAGGGTTAAACGGTTAGTAAGTGCAAGACAGGTGGATGAGTTGTCGATAAATACGGTATTGAAATCGGGAATGTGCTGAACGGCAATTTCGGCGCAGCATTCTTTTTCGTTCATGCCCTGTTCGGTGCGGACAGAAAGGGGAATTTCATTCCTGTCTTTTAAGAGAATGGCGCCCCCGTGGTATCGCTTTACCAACCCGTTTTCTTCCATTTCAACAAGGTCTCGCCGAATGGTGGAATGGCTCGCGTATAATTCTTTGCTGAGTTCCTCGATGGTCGCTTGCCTGTGAAATTTCAGATATTCTAAAATGCTATCGACCCGTTTGTTGATAAACATATTTCCCTCGCTTTTTTCTATTATATCAAGCATTTATCAATTTGTAAAGGGTTAGTATTATCAAAAGCGGCATATTTCAAATCGCTGAACATACAATAAGAGCGTGGAAACAAGTTTTCAGGAACTCAAAAAAAAAGAAGCCGTCAACGTGCTCGACGGAAAGCGCTTGGGAAAAGTGTGCGACGTCGTGTTTACCTTCCCCGAAGGAAGAGTGCTCGGCATTGTCGTGCCCGGGTGTAAAGGCTTTCACTGGGGCAAGGGCGATTTGTTTATCGCCTTGAAACAGATTAAAAAAATCGGCGTAGACGTCATTCTGGTGGAACTCAACTGTACGCCCCAACCCGATAAAAAGAAAGGAAAAGGGGAATGTCCGCCGCAAAATTGTCCTCCGCAACACTGTCCGCCACCTCCTCCCCGTCCGCAATATCAGCAACAATATCCGCCTCAGTATTACGATAGGCGCGATTATGGGGATTACGAATAAAAATTTACACGCCGTTTCTCATCGAAACGGCGTGTTTTAAGTTATTCTTCGCGGTAGCAATCGCACATTATTCCGTTCGGTAAAAAACCTGTATCCGAACATTTTGCACACACGTATTTCGGCAGTAAGTCGTCTTCTGAAAGTTGTAGCCGCAACAGCGCTTCTGTCCGCGCTTTTTGCGCCTCGCTTAATTTAGCCTGTATTTTTTCCACGGTATCGGGCGCATAGATTTCCGCGCGTGCCAGTTCGATTTCGCCCTTTTTCAATACCGATTCGGCATTCTTGAACGCGGCGTCCTGTTCCGCCTTTGCCCGTGCTTTTTCCGCCGCACTGACGGCTCTTTGTTGAAGTTCCGCATAATAGCGTTCACGGCTTGTCCGCATATCCGCAGCGATTGCCGCTTCCGTTCTGTATTCCCGCGATAGGTTAGAGGAAGTGTTTTTTTCGGGAATTTCGCTCACCGTGTAAACGTCTAAACGTTTCCATTCGGAAAGGAGTTTGTTCATATAGGGCAGAGGGGCGGAAGCGTTCGCGCTTCTTCTTGCCGCCTCTAAAATCATTTCTTCCGAGAAATTCCATCTCTGCCAGGCGGAAACCATGTCAAGCGCGGACTGCGTTTTTTTCACAACGCCGCAGACGGATTGGATGCGTTGAATGAGCCGAAGTTGTTTGTCTTGTGCGGCGCAGTAATTTTTGACGCCTGCGCCGTCTACAATGCCGTCTGCATACAGCCCGTCGAGCAGGTGGTCCATTTCGGGGAAACCGTAGCCGAGTTTCATGCATAGGGTACCGATGAGTTGCAGGCTGTCTTCGTCGTAACCGCGTTCCAACCATTTTTCAGCGTATTCCTCGCTGTAAGCGCGCGGATTCTGTACTTTAACGCCGAGTTTGCGCGCTACTTTGAAGACGACGGACGCGAGCTCTTCGCGGCGTTTTAAGTATTCGCGCGCTTCTGATTCGGTGTGTGCGCCCGATTCCGCTAATTCCGTAGCCAATATATCGAGCGTCGAAAGGGAACCTTTTTTCAGACTTTCGGCACAGGCGTATACGGCGTTGATGTGCAAGCCGAGCGCTTTCCATTTATCGAGATATTCGTAATCGCCTTCCTGCGGTTTGCGGTAAATGCCGAGAAGTACGAAAATTTTACTCATTTCTTTTTCGTGCGCGTTAAAATCGGCTAAATCCTGCTCCACTTGTTCGTAGGTGTATTTGCGCTCTTTGCAGAGTTTGTTTGCTTTATTCAGAATATGGTTGGCGGTGAGTTTCTCGCCGTCTTTTTTCACGCAGTATTCCGCAACCAGCAAAAACGCCTGCTGCTCCATCGGATTGTTTTCTAAAAATTCGAGAATGCGCTGCATTTCATAGGGTTTGAAATCTTTTTTCGCGCGTTGCAGAAGTTTATAAAACTCGCGGTTAAATTCCGCATATTTTTCGGGACGGATGCTCTTCGGCTTGCCGATAGCGGCATTCACGGGCAGATATTCCACAAAAAGGGGATTGCGCGAAAGCACGCGTACCAGGTCGCACTCCTCCCAAAACACAAAAATATCCACAAGGCGTTTGAGGGGAATGCCGAGAAGTTTTGCAGCATGTTCCGCATCGAACTCTTCGGCGCACTGGCAAAGATATAACCCGTAGAGATAGGCGCGCACGCAGTCGCCGTCCGCCTGCGGCAGATATTTCGTAATGAATTGATTTTCCACGCTTGTGTACATATTCGCGGTAAAATCTTTGGAGAAAGTGCTGAAAGACATAATCCCTCCGCCTGAGCGGTATTTTTTCCGAATGCAGTTTGAACGCTTGCTTTTTCATGCAAGTCGGTGTATAATAGTATATCATATTGTTTGTCCGAATGCAAAGACTTTTGGACGTATCTTTTGAAAATCATGAACATCTTACATACATCGGATTGGCATATCGGGAAGCGCTTAATGGAAGCGGAACGTTTGCCGGAACAAATTGCCGCACTCGGCGAAATTGCTGAAATTTGCGAGCGGGAGAACGTTGACGTCGTGCTTGTGGCGGGCGACGTGTTCGATACTTATCTTCCTTCTTCGGAAGCGGAAGAAGTGTTTTTCCACGCCGTCAAGAAAATTGCTGACGGAAAACGCGCCGTTGTCGTCATTTCAGGTAATCATGACGACTCCGTCCGTCTTGCCGCGAGCGCGCCGATTGCCGCCGAAGAGGGCATTTATATTTTCGGCAACAAACCCACCGTTTTCCCGACGGGAGGCAGCTATCCCGTTCGTGCAATTGCTTCGGGTGAAAACTATCTCGTGCTCGAAAACGGCGCGGGGGAGAAAGTGTATATCAACGCGCTTCCCTATCCCAACGAGGCGCGTTTGAAAGAGGAAAAAACGGACGAGAGTTACGGCGAAAAAGTTTCGCGCTGGATTGAAAAGGGGAACGCAGGATACGACGCTACGATGCCCTACATTCTGCTTTCGCATCTGTTTGTTGCGGGCGGTTCCACCAGCGAGGGCGAGCGCAATATCGACCTCGGCGGCGCGCGAGCCGTACCTGTTTCCTGCCTTCCTGACTACGGATATACTGCGCTCGGTCATCTGCATAAAAAACAGCGTATCGGTTCAAACGGCAGATATTCGGGTTCGATTTTGCAATATTCTTTCGATGAAACAAATTCGGAAAAATCCGTTATTCTCTTAACAACGGAAGGCGCTAACGTCTCCGTTGCCAAAGAAATTCCGATTACCTGCGGCAAAAAACTGGTGCGTTTGGAGGCGAACGGCGTAGAGGAAGCAATCAAGTTGGTATCTCAGTATCAGGACTGTTTCGTGGAACTTACGCTGCATTTAACCGCGCCGCTTACTTCTGCGGAAACTGCCGCGTTGCGCGAAACAAACCGCGGACTCGTTTCGCTCATTCCGAGAGTCAATCAGTTGGAAGTGGAAAACGCCGCACTGCGTTCCCAGATGTCGGCAGAAGAACTGTTCCGCGAATACTATACCATGCAATTCGGGGAAGAAGCGCCCAAAGAACTTACCGAGGCTTTTCTTTCCTTACTTTCGGAGGAAGAATGAAACCCGTATATCTTGAATTTTGCGGCGTAAATTCATTTTCTGAACGCGCCGAAATCAATTTCAATAATTTGCTCGAATACGGTATTTTCGGTATTTTCGGAGATACGGGTTCGGGTAAGAGCACGATTCTTGACTGTATTTGTTTTGCACTGTACGGCAAGGTTTCCCGTTTGGATTCCAAAGAAGCGGTCATCGTCAATATCATCAACTACGGTTCTGACCGCGCTTACGTCAATTTCGAGTTTGAAATCATCTACGAAAATCAAAGGCATACTTACCGCGTGGAGCGCGAAATCAAGCGAAAGAACGGTGCACAGAGCGTGCGTATCTATGAAAAGACGGACGGCAATTATTTGGCGGTTGCAGACGGCGTTCGGGACGGCAACGCCCTGCTTGAAAAAATTATCGGATTAGAGCAGAAAGACTTTGAAAAGTGTATTGCGTTGCCGCAGGGCGAGTTTGCGCAATTCGTAAAATCGCAGAAGTCGGACAGGCTCAAACTTATTTCCCGTCTGTTCAATCTTGAATGCTACGGCGAAGGGCTTGTGAAACGCACGAACGCGCGCTATCACGATATAAAATCGCAGGCAGACATTCTCAAAACAAGGTTAGAGCCCTATGAAGCGGTAAGCGAAGAGAGTATCAAACAGTTTCAGGAACAAATCGTCTTATTGAAAGAGGAAGAAAAACGCGCGGAAGCCGTTACCGTTTCTGCACGGGAAAGAGAAAAACAACTTTCCTCGTTGTTTGAGAAGCGGCGCGAGGCGCAGAAAGCCGCGCGCGAGATGCAGAAACTCGAAGAAATCCGCGGGGATATGGCAGCGTTGAACGGCGAACTCGACCGTCTTGAACGCGCGGCTGCGGTTTGCGCGGCGGCAAAGGAAGCAGGCGTTGCAAAGGAAAAAGTAAAGATTGCGGCGGAACAGTTGGAACAGTCGTCGCAGCGTTTGCGGCAGGCGGAAGAGAAAACCAATGCGCTGTCCGCATGGGATTTTTCTAAAGCGGACGCGGAGATAACGCGCCTCACCGACCTTGTGTTACAGGCAAAGAGCACGGAGGCGGACGTAAAGGCGGCAAAAGAAGCCGAAACGCGGTTGAAAAGCATTCAGGACGAATTCAATGCCGCGCGCGATACTTTCAAGGACTTCTCTTATAAAGCGGAGCGGAGCGCCATCAAGAAAGAAATGGACGCGCTCGGCACGGAAGATTTTCTCACGTTTGCTCAAACGCACGGAAAAGCAGAACTGTTACGTTCGGAATACGAATCGTTTGCGCGGGATTTGAAAGCGCTGGTGGAATTGCACCCGATTATTTCGCCCGATTGTGTTCCGCTCATTCAAAAATACAGAGGACTCTCCGAAGGGGAGAAAGCCGATTTTACGCAGATTCGCGCGGCATACGAGGCAATCGAAGCGAAACGCGCGGAACTGCGCGAAAAAACGGTTGCGCTTGAAAAGATAAAAGGCAAGTATGACGTGCATCTTGCGCATTTACAGCAACTCGAAACGGAACGCAGCCGTATCAAGGCGCAACTCGACGAACTTACGCCCCGTTTGCAGAGTGCGTCAGTAAGCGTTGCGGATGCGGAACAGCAACTCCGCACGCTTCGGGAAACGCAGGAACGCAACCGGATGGCGCGCGAACAGGCGCAATCCGAACTTGCGGGGGCAAAGGCGGCTCAGGCGGCAGCGGCAGAAAGAAAGAACGGTGCCGAGGAACGTCTGAAAGAATCGACCGAACGCTTGCAATCCGCGTTGACTGCGGGGAATTTCAAGACCGAGGCGGAGGCAGTTGTACTGAATGAAAAGTACGGCGACCCCGTCGGTGCAAGGCAACGGGTGGAGCAGTATAAAGAAATGTACGCGGCGGCGCGTGCTAAATGCAGAGAATATGCAAAAATCGATTTTTCGGAAGTATCGGAAGAAAAGTTGATGACGGCAAAGCAGGTGCTCCTCGTTGCGGAAAACGAAGTAAAAGAGTGCGCGCGGAAAACGGCGCTTGCCGTGAATGCGCTGACGCGCGCCGAGCAGGAAATAGAAATCAAGCGCAAACTTTCGCAGGAGTACGCCGAAAAAAAGAAAGAAGCGGAATGTTACGAGCGGTTGAAAAAGCTGCTCGATGGCAATAAATTCATGGAGTTTGTTGCGGAAGAATATTTGCAGACGGTTGCGTCCAATGCGAGCGGAAGACTTCTTACCCTCACGGACGGCAGATATTTCCTGCGTTACGAGGGGAATTTCATCGTGGGGGATAATCTCTGCGGCGGTGCGCCGCGCGGCGTATATACGCTTTCCGGCGGAGAAACATTTTTGGTTTCACTTTCTCTTGCGCTTGCACTCAGTTCGGAAATCTGCGCGCGTTCGCTCCGTCCCGTAGAATTTTTCTTCCTCGACGAAGGGTTCGGAACATTGGACGAAAAATTAGTGGATACGGTTATGAACAGTCTGGAAAAACTCAAAGGCGAGCATTTTTCCATCGGTATTATTTCCCACGTGGAAGAATTGCGGCACCGTATCGAGCGAAAGTTGCTTGTGAAAAAGGCAACCGATACCCACGGCTCGCAAATAACTATGGAGTGAGGCGGTTATGATTTTAACACCTGTTACACTTTGGAAAGATTTTGACGGCACTTTACCGTTTCAGGAAGAAACCGTTTGGGAGCAGGAAAGCGACGGCGCGGTTTTCCGCGGAATTTATTTCTACGGCCGCCAAACCCAAAAAGACAGAGTCAAAATATACGCTGAATACGTATTCCCTGCGGAAGCGAAAGAATTTCCTGCCGTTATGTTTTTATTCGAGGCGGGATTTTCGTTCGACAGGGCGCTGATTATGCGCTTTGTAAAGAGCGGTTACGGCGTGTTGTGCGTCGATTATTGCGGCGAAAGCGAACACAGTCATTTTACCGTGTACCCTAAGGACGTCGATTACGGCAATTTTGTGCGTTCGGGTTCTCATCTGACGCAGGCGGAGCCTACGGCAAAGGAAACGAGCCGCTATGAATGGGCGGCGGTTGCGCGGTATGCGGCGCGGTATCTTCACGAGAAACAGGAAGTAACAGCCGTCGGCGCGGTAGGGCTTCGCACGGGCGGTGAAATTTTGTTTAACATTGCGCCTTATGCACCAATTTCCTGCATGACTTCGGTTTGTGCGGCGGGCTGGCTCGCTTATCGCGGTCTGGATAAATTTTCCGACGCGCAGACGGACATTTTCAGCGAAGAACGCCACCGTTTCATTGCGGGTATCGATTCGCAAAGTTACGCACCCTATGTGAAATGCCCCGTTCTGTTGATATCCGCCATTAACGATTCCAAATGCGATTACGACCGCGTTTACGATACCTTTCAGAAAATCAATCCCGAAGTTGAGAAAGCCATTCTCTATTCCGCGCACGGAAACGGACTGGTCGGCTCGCATTCGCTCATCAACATTACGCTGTTTTTGGATAAATATCTCAAAGGCAGGTCGGTGTTCGTCAGTAAACCTATCGGCTGTGATTTTACGGAAGACGAAGAGGGCAACCTCATTGTGCGCGGCGAATATGACAGCAGCGGTGAAATCGATACTTACGGCATTTATTTCACCGAAAAGGCGACCGATTCCAAATCCCGCGATTGGACGCGCATTTTGGGGCAGGGACCGCTTGAAGACAACGTCGGGCAGATTCCTCTCAGCCTCTTTAAGGATACGCAGAAAGCGCTTGTATTCACGTTTGTCAACTATTCCAATAATTTTTCGGTGACTTCTAAAATCAAAGAAATTACGCAGGAGAAACCGTATACCAACAGCAAGCCCGTTTCGCGCGTGCTATATACGAGTGCGGACGGGTTGAACGGTTTTGCGGCGTTCCGCCCGCGTACGCGTTCGCTTGCCGATTGCTTTGTAGACGGCGAATCGTCGCGCGCCCAACTCATTGCGGGGTACGGCGGAATCCGCGGTATTACTTCCGAATCGGGCATTATTTCCTATCGCGTCGGCGAGGCGAGATATGCGCCGCCCGAAGGCGCTTCGTTCAGTTTCGACGCATATTCTACGAAAGATGCGGAACTCACGGTTACGTTCTTTTTGGATACGGAAGAGGCGGAAGGATATTCCGCATCCTTAAAAATAGAGGGTTTAGGCAAGTGGAAACGTATCTTGCTCAGTGCAGACGATTTTAAGTCGGCAACGGGTGCGCATCTGGCGGATTTCCGAAGCGTAGTTTCCGTACTGTTTTCATTTGACGGGCAAGTTCTCGTCAATAACGTATTATGGATATAAGCTTACTCAATTTAGGCGACAACATCGAAACAAAAAAACCGCATCCTTGCGGCGGAACCGTATGGGAAATTATCAGGAAGGGGGCAGACATGAAAATCAGATGTACAACGTGCGGAAGAATCGTCATGCTTACGCCCGACGAATTAAAACAGCGGATTCGCCGTGTTTTAGGGGGAACGAATGGCTGAACTTCTGAATCGCAAAAAACGGAAAAAACCGGTTGCCATTGCGGTCAGTGTCATTTTAGCGCTTCTCACCCTTTTGGTATTAGGTTTTTTAATTTTCAGTATCTGGCTGAATCAATCGTATTTCGTCGTTACGGTGGACGGTAGTTCGATGAACGATACGCTCAAAAGCGGAGACCGTCTTTATGCAAGCCCTTCGGTGAAGGCGGAACGCGGAAATATTATCATTATCGACGCGACGCAGCACCCTTCGTTTCAAAAGAACGACGGTTCGGAGCGGCTTCTCATCAAACGTTTGATTGCCGTGGAAGGCGATAGCGTGAAGTGTGAAGAGGGATTTCTCTATTTGAAAAAGGCAGGGGAAGAAACCTATCAGAAACTGGAAGAATCGTATCTGAACCAAACGACGGGTTATTTTGAAGAAGTTATTGTGGGCGAAGGAGAGATTTTCTTCCTCGGCGATAACCGCGCCAACAGTAAAGATGCCCGCGAATCGGGCTGTATGAAATATACGGATATCATCGGCGTTGTACCGAATTGGGCGGTGAAGAATAAGAGCGCTATTACGGGCTGGGAGAAATTCCGCAAGTCGGTCGCAGACTTCTTTACGGTAGATACGTTGCACCGAACAGGAGAATAGTCGGAAAATTGCACAAGAAAAAGAGTCGGGCGTTGCCCGCACGGAATTATGATTACCATTATTAAATCAATTTTTGCCTTTATTGCGTTTTGCTGTAAAATCGTTTATCATATTTTCAAATGGCTGCGTATCCGTTTGCTTGTGCTGTATCTGATTGTATGCGCGATTTTGCAACTTACGCTTCATGTGTTCGACGGCAAAACTTACCTGTTTTGGATAGGCGTAGCCGTCTGCCTTGCAGTTACGTTGTTTGCGTGGGGTTTGTTTCTGAAACGGAAGTTTTCAGGTAAACGTGTTCCGCGTGAGATGCCGCAAAAAGATACGCAGGAAGAAAACGCGGAACCGCAGGCGCAAAAGAAAGAGGAAACGCCGCAGCGGAAACCTCTATCTATCAAAAAGAACGTAAAAGAACGTCCGAAATATTACGATGTGGCGGGCAGACCCGATTATGTGTTTGCCGAGTATGCCGACCGCTTTGAGTTGTATTTTAAGGACGCAGACGGTTTAAGACTCGTCAGAACAGATTATAAAGAAAAACTATCTTAACGGAAAGGAAGAAAAATTTATGCGTGCAGTAGTAACGGTAACGGGTTCGGATAAGAGGGGCATAATCGCAAAGGTAAGCGGCTTTCTGTTCGAGCGAAACGTAAACATCGAAGACATTTCGCAGACGGTTTTGGGCGAACAGTTCGCCATGATTATGATGGTGGATACGTCCGAAAGTTCACTGGATTTTGCAACGCTCGCGCTCGATTTGGAGAGCATGGGCAAAGAAATCGGCATGAATATCCGCTTGCAGCATGAAGCGATTTTCAGCGCAATGCACAACGTTTGAGGCAGGAAATCCGATTATGTTTAACAAATTCGACGTATTGGAAACAATCGAAATGATTGAAAAGGAGCACCTCGATATCCGCACGGTGACAATGGGGATATCGCTCCTGCCCTGTATCCGTGCTACTGCAAAAGAAACCGCAAAAACCGTTTACGATACGGTTATGAAGAAAGCGGAACGCTTGGTTGCTACGGCGGAAGGACTTTCGCGCGAATTCGGCATTCCCATTGTCAACAAGCGCGTTTCCGTTACCCCCGTATCCTTGATTACCGCCGCCTTTCCCGAAAAGAGCGGGCTTGTGGGCAAAGCGCTCGACGATGCCGCCAAGGAACTCGGTATTGATTTTTTGGGCGGCTATTCCGCGCTCGTGCAAAAGGGCACGGCGGACTACGAAGAGAAATTTTTGCGGACGATTCCCGAAGTGCTTTCTGCCACGAACCGCCTCTGTTCGTCCGTCAACGTCGGCTCGTCGCGTTCGGGTATCAATATGGACGCTGTTCGGCTGATGGGCGAAATCGTTAAGGAAACGGCGGCTCGCACGGCAAGTTCGGACGGGCTCGGTTGTGCAAAACTCGTGGTGTTCTGCAACGCGGTGGAGGACAACCCCTTCATGGCGGGCGCGTTCCACGGCACGGGCGAAGCGGATACCGTCATCAACGTGGGCGTTTCGGGACCGGGCGTCGTACAGCACGCTTTGAAATTTGTACCCGATGCGGATTTAACGGACGCCGCAGAACTCATCAAGCGCACGGCGTTCAAAATTACGCGCGCAGGGCAACTTGTTGCCAAAGAAGCCGCAAAGCGGCTCGGTGCGCGGTTCGGCATTGTCGATTTGTCGCTCGCGCCCACGCCTGCACGCGGAGATTCCGTCGCGCATATCTTGGAAGAACTCGGGCTTTCGGTGGTCGGCTGTCACGGAACGACGGCGGCGCTCGCCATGCTCAACGACGCGGTGAAGAAAGGCGGCGTCATGGCGTCTTCGCGCGTCGGCGGACTGTCAGGCGCGTTCATTCCAGTGTCCGAAGATATCGGCATGATAGAATCGGCTACGGCAGGAAATATCACACTCGATAAATTGGAAGCGATGACCTGCGTCTGCTCGGTGGGGCTCGACATGATTGCAATTCCCGGCGATACGCCTGCGACGACGATTTCCGCCATCATTGCGGACGAAGCGGCAATCGGCATGATTAACAATAAGACGACGGCGGTACGGATTATCCCTGCGCCCAATAAGAAAGTGGGCGACGAAGTGAGTTTCGGCGGACTTTTGGGGCGCGCGCCCGTCATGCCTGTTCATTCGGGCGACAGTTCCAAATTTATCGGCAGGGGCGGTTTGATTCCCGCACCCATACACAGTTTCAAAAATTAAAGGAGAGGCTATGCAAAGAAGCGAAGTAGAAACCAAATACAAATGGAATACGGCGGACGTTTTCGAGAGCGACGAAGCGTGGGAACAGGCATTCGTCGCCATAGAAAAAGAGATTGACTTTCAGAAATACCGCGGCACGCTGAATACGGCGGAAAACCTTTTACAGTATTTCAAAGCGGAAGAGGCGGTGAGCATGAAACTCATGCGCCTGTATCTCTATTCTTTCTTGAAATCGGACGAGGACGTGCGCGACAGTAAGTACGGTTCCATGAATGCAAGGGTCATGTCGCTCTTTACGCGCCTCGGCGCGGAAACGTCGTTTGCAACGCCCGAAATTTCCGCGCTTCCCGAAAAGACGCTTGCGGCGTTTATAAAGGACGAAAGACTCAAAGATTACGACTATATGCTTTCGCGTATTTCCGCGCAGAAAAAATATATCTTATCGGAAAAGGAAGAGTGGATTTTAGCACAGACGGGCGAACCGCTGGACGTTTCTTACGACGTGTTCGGAATGCTCGACAACGCCGAACTCGACCTTCCCGAAATCGAATACGAGGGCAAGAAAACCAAACTTTCGCACGGACTCTATTCGGTAATTTTAAGTTGCAACGACGCGAAAAAACGCGCGGAAGTGTTCAGACTTTATTACTCGGCATACCGCAAAATTATCGGTACGCTTGCCGCCACCTATTACGGCAACGTCAAAAAAGATATTTTCTATAAGAACGTGCGCGGGTATTCTTCCTGTTTGGATATGGCGCTCTTCGATGAGGACGTAGACCGCAGTGTCTACGAAAATCTTATCCGTTGCGTGAATGCCGCCGCGCCCGTCATGCACCGTTATATGGCGGTCAGAAAGAAGGCGCTCGGTTTGAAAGAAATGCATGTCTACGACTTGTTCGTGCCGCTCGTAGAGGATGCGGAACTTCGTCTGGAATTTGACGATGCATTCGATTTGGTGTTGAAAGGGCTTGCTCCGCTCGGCGAAGAGTACCGGAACCTGTTGCGGAAGGGCAAGGCGGAACGTTGGATAGACGTTCACGAAACGGAGGGCAAGCGCAACGGCGCATACTCTATCGGCGTTTACGGTCAGCATCCTTACGTGCTCTTGAATTATCAGAAAACGACGTTTGAAATTTTCGCCATCGCGCACGAAATGGGGCACGCGCTCCACAGTTATTTTTCCAATAAAAACCAACCTTACTCGAAAGCGGAATATAAAATTTTCGTTGCGGAAGTGGCAAGCACGGTGAACGAAGTGTTGCTTTTGAAATATCTTCTGAAAACAACGCAAGATAAAAATCTGAAAAAGTATCTGCTTAACTACTTTATGGATATGATTCGCACCACGCTGTTCCGCCAGACGCAATTCGCACAGTTCGAGGAAAAGGCGCACGAAATGGCGGAAGCAGGCGAACCGCT
This sequence comes from uncultured Clostridia bacterium, assembly GCA_947087265.1. Lineage (GTDB taxonomy): Bacteria > Bacillota > Clostridia > Christensenellales > Borkfalkiaceae > Gallimonas. Next base: position 47,816 of record CAMUBY010000005.1, on the reverse strand, counting down.
CAATAAAGATAATCTTTCCGAAATGTACTATAAACTCAATCAGGCTTACTACGGTGCGGCGCTCACGCACGATAAAGACATTGAAATCGAATGGGCGCGCATTCCGCATTTCTACCGCTCGTTCTATGTGTATAAATACGCTACGGGGATTACTTCTGCTGTGTGCATTGCAAACCGTATTTTGAACGGGGGACAGAAAGCCGTTGACGATTATTTCAGATTTTTATCGGGCGGCAGCAGTACCGACCCCGTATCCCTGCTCAAAATTGCAGGCGCGGACCTCACGAAAGAAGAAACGTATGCGGTGGTCATGAAAGAATTTGAAGCCGCGCTCAACGAGTTCGAGGCAATTTCATAAATCAATCAAAGGAAGAAAAAAATATGGCAGTTAACCAAATGCCGCACAATTTAGACGCCGAGGCCGCGCTGCTCGGCTGTATTCTCATCGACGAATCGGTGCAGTCTGCGATTCTCGAATCGCTCAAAGAGGAAGAATTTTATCAGGAATCGCACCGCTTGATTCTTACCGCAATGCGCGAAGTGCACGGCGGCAGAAAAACGGTGGATTTAGTGACGCTCGCCGACCAGTTGGAGCACGACGGCACAATAGAAAAAGCGGGCGGGCTTCGCGCAGTTACGGAACTTGCGGAACTTACGCCGTCTGCGGCGAATTACAAACAGTACTATGAAATTGTAAGGCGCGACTATATCAACCGCACGTTAATTCGCGCGGCGAAAGACATTATCGAAAACAGCTTGAAAGGGCTGGAAGAGCGCGAAGCGATTTCGTATGCAGAAAAACTTGTTTATGAAATTTCCAAAAAGGAAGATACGTCCGAACTTGCAGGTCTGGAAGACGGCGCGGTCATCGGGCAAGTTATTTCAAAGTTTGAAGCCATCCAGTCCGACCCCGACTCTTGCAGGGGTTTGGAAACAGGCTTTAAGCAGTTAGACCGTATCACCAACGGTTTGCAAAATTCAGACCTTATTGTGTTAGCCGCCCGCCCCGGTATGGGTAAAACGTCGTTTGCGATGAATATCGTGGAAAACGCCTGCCTTAATAAGGGCAAAACGGCGGCGGTGTTTTCGCTCGAAATGCCGCGCGTTCAACTCGTACAAAGACTTCTCTGCGCGCACGCAGGGGTAAGTATGGAGAACGCGCTTTCGGGGCGGCTCAAACAGAAAGATTGGAAAAATCTCATGATTGCGAGCGATAAACTGCAAAAGGCAAAAATTTACATCGACGATTCTTCCAAAATTAAAACGCAGGAAATTGTTTCCAAATGTCGCCGTCTTGCCGCGCAAATCGGCAGATTAGACCTTGTTATGATTGACTATATCCAACTCATGGAAGCGGACGGAAAAAAGACCAACGGCGAAAACCGTCAGCAGGAAATCGCGTCGATTACGCGCGATTTGAAAATCATGGCAAAGGAACTCAACGTTCCCGTTATCGCGCTTTCCCAGTTGCGCCGAATTCAGACGCAGGAGCCGCAACTCTCCGACCTACGTGAATCGGGCGCAATCGAGCAGGACGCGGACATCGTCATGTTCATCAACCGCAAAGACTACAAGGCGAGCGCGGAAGAACAGGCGAGCGGCGGCGTCGTAAAGGGCGCAACCGAGTTGATACTCGCAAAGCACAGAAACGGTGCGCTCGGCAGAATTCAACTCCGCTTCATCGGCGAAAGAACCAAGTTTGTCGACGTGGAAGACCAGGGACTTCCCGAAGAAGAACCGCATTACGGTTACGGCAAAGCAGATAAATTTGCAAAAAATCCGACGGCGGAAGAGGTCTTCCCGCAAGACGATACGGGGATTCCCGAAGAATGATTACAAAAATCGTAAAGAACGAACGCGGCTGGCTGGAACGTGCCAAAGCGTATATTCTGGAAGACGAAGTCGTTGCTTTTCATACCGAAACGGTGTACGGTTTGGGCGCCAACGCTTTCAGCGACGAGGCGGTTAAAAAGATTTTTGCGCTCAAAGGGCGACCTGCGGATAATCCGCTCATTGTCCACGTACATAGAGATTACGATATATCTGGGTTGGTAGACGAAATTCCGCCGTATGCGGAGAAACTTTGCAAGGCGTTTCTGCCCGGTCCGCTCACCATGGTTTATCCGTCCGCAGGGATAGTGAGTCCGTACGTTTCGTGCGGAGGGAATACGCTTGCAATCCGCGTTCCTTCCTCCCCGACGGCGCAGGCGTTTCTGAAAGAGGTGAACTTGCCGATTGCCGCGCCGAGCGCGAACAAGAGTAAACACGTTTCCCCCGTCACTGCACGGCACGTTTACGACGATTTTGCGGGTGAAATTCCGCTCATTTTAGACGGCGGTGCTTGCAGCGGCGGCATTGAAAGCACCGTGCTCGACTGTACGGGCGAAATACCGATGATTTTGCGCGCAGGGCTTGTTACACGCGAAATGATAGAAAGCGTCGCGGGCGCGTGCGGCGTTTATGCGCGAAAAGAGGGCGAAAAACCCAAAAGTCCCGGTATGGCGTATAAACACTATGCGCCGAAATGCAAAACGGCATATTTTTGTGCGAAGGAACTCGACCGTGCCAAAGCGCTTTACGAAGGAGAAAAAGCCGCGGGCGGAACGCCGTATTTCCTTGCCGAGAGCGCAATCTGTGCATTGCTTTCCGAATTCAATACTTTCGATTTAGGGGGTACGGGCGAGCAGATAGCGCAAAAACTGTATACACTATTGCGAAAAGCGGAAGCAAGCGCAACGCTTTTAATTGGAATCGAGCCGACGGCGCAGGGCGGAGTGATGGACGGCGTTCTCAACCGTATGACGCGCGCGTTCGGGAGGAATACCGATGAAACATAAGAAAATACTGTTTGTATGCACGGGCAATACCTGCCGTTCTCCTATGGCGGAGGCGGTGCTCAAAGCAGAACTCAAAAAACGAAACATTAAATGGTATACGGTACAGTCGGCAGGACTTCGCGCCGTAGAGGGCAGTGCAATGTCCGAAGGTACGAAATTTGTTCTGAAAGAAGCAAAGATTCCCTTTTCACCTAACTTCAAATCCCGAAGGCTTACCGAAAAGATGATTAAAGGTGCGTACGCCGTTATCTGTATGACGCACGACCAGCAAATGGAAATCAAATTCTTCAAGAACGTTACGAGTATGTACGAACTATGCGGAAGGGAAATTCCCGACCCTTACGGCGGAAATGCGGAAACTTACCGCGCTGCGCTCCGCGCGATTTCGGGGAATATGGAAGCAATTATCCGCGGACTGGATATCCGCGCACAGGAGGAGTAAATATGAAAATTGCAGTATGTTGCGACCACGGCGGACTCGCGCTTAAAAATGCCGTGAAAAAGCATTTGTTACAAAACGGACATGAGGTGACCGATTTCGGTACCACCAACGAAATTTCGTGCGATTATCCCGATTTCGCGCTCATTGCCGCGGAAGCGGTAGCAAAGGGGGAATGCGAGCGCGGCGTCTTTGTTTGCACAACGGGAATCGGCATCAGCATTGCCGCTAACAAAGTGCCCGGTATTCGCTGTGCGCTGTGCGGCGAACCGCTGTCTGCGAAAATGACGCGTCTGCACAACGACGCGAACGTACTTGCCCTCGGCGGCGGACACACGGGCGTAAATCTTGCGCTCGATATCGTGGATACGTTCTTGAATACTCCGTTTTCAGCAGAAGAGAAACATCAAAGAAGAATTGATAAAATTACGGAAATCGAACGCAAATACAGTAAATAACATTGCTGTCCGGAGAGGAAGATGACAAAAGTTCTGAAAGATAAAATCATCGAATCGCTCACATCGATTGTGCCGATTGCGCTCATCGTATTTGCGCTTTGTTTAACGTTAACGCCGCTCGAACCCGGCACTTTTGTGCTGTTCATCATCGGCGTGTTTTTGCTTATTTTCGGAATGGGCTGCTTTACGTTGGGCGCGGATATGTCGCTGCTTGTCATCGGTGAAAAGATGGGTACTGCCATGACGCGAAGTCGGAAAATCTGGTTAATTGCAATTCTTTCCTTTATTATCGGCATTATCGTGACGATGGCGGAACCCGATTTGCAAATTCTTGCCGAACAGGTGCAGACGGTTGCAAAACAAACGGTACTCGGCAATTACCTGCTCATTTTAACGGTTGCGGTCGGCGTGGGTATTTTCCTCATGATTGCCATGCTCCGTATCGTGTTCCGTATCAGACTTTCTTATATTCTCATGTTTTTCTACGTCGCGGCGTTTGTGGTTTGCCTGACCTGCGTGGATAAAAGTTTTTGGGCGGTTGCATTCGATGCGGGCGGCGTTACCACAGGACCCATGACCGTTCCGTTCATTATGTCGCTCGGCGTCGGCGTTGCCTCTATCAGAAGCGATAAAAAGGGACAGGATGACTCGTTCGGTCTTGTCGCGCTGAGCAGCGTAGGACCCATTATTGCGGTGCTTGTGCTCGGAATAATTTTCAAAATCGAAAATATCGACTACGCAGTAGAAAAACTTCCCGAAATTTTCGATACGCGCGACGTCATGTGGCAATATCTGTACGGTTTCGCCGATTATACCAAAGAAGTGGCAATCGCAATCAGTCCCATCATTGCATTTTTTGTGCTGTTCCAACTGACAACGCGTTCTTTTCACAAGAAGCAACTTCTGCGTATTCTGTTCGGGTTTATTTATACTTTCGTGGGGCTTGTCATGTTCCTTACGGGAGCAAACGTCGGTTTTATGCCCGTCGGCAGGGAGCTCGGCGAAGAACTTGCTTCCATTTTGCACGGCGGATTGCTCATTCCAGTCGGTATGCTTATCGGCTATTTCGTGGTAGCGGCAGAACCTGCCGTACACGTCCTAAACAAGCAGGTCGAGCGGATGTCGGCAGGAGCGATTAAATCGTCGCTCATGAAAAAGGGATTGTGCATCGGCGTATGTGTGGCAATCGGGTTTGCGATGCTCCGTATCGTCGTTCCGCAAATCAATTTACTTTATATCTTAGGTCCCGGATATCTCATTGCATTGGTGCTTACGTTTTTCACGCCGCCGTTGTTTACGGGTATCGCATTCGACTCGGGCGGCGTGGCGAGCGGTGCAATGGTTTCGTCGTTTGTTTTGCCCATGGCAATCGGCGCGTGCAACGGACTTTGGGGAAGCGGACTCATTATGACGCAGGCGTTCGGCTGTGTTGCGCTTGTCGCTTTGGCTCCACTCATTTCTATTCAGGTGCTCGGAATTGTCTATAAGCACAAGACGAATAAAATTAAGCGCAATTTCCTCACGGTTGAGGACAGAATCATAGAATACACGGTGGACTGATATGGAAAAGAAAAAACGGCAGCCGCAAAAGGCGAGAGGGAATACGGCGGCAAATCGCAGTAAGGGGAAGCAAGCGGAAAATAAGTCGTCTGCGAAAATCAACGTAAAGAACGAGAAACCATTAAACCGTACCAAACTTTTAATCAGTATCGTCAATCAGAAAGACGACGTCAAACTCAAAGAAGTGCTCGACGAAATTTCCGTTTCGCTCACGTTTACCTTCAAAGGCACGGGTACGGCGCGTTCCGCCGTGCTCGACTATCTCGGCATCGGGGAAACGGAAAAGGTCATCGGCATTTCGTTGTTTCCCGAGAGCGACGAAGACTTGATTATCCGCAAAATCCGCCAGGAGATGGCTTTGTATCTCGTCGGCAGAGGAATTTCTTTCACGGTTCCGCTCACGGGAATATCTGAAATTGTTGCAAACGGCATCACGACAGCGGCAACCAATAAAGTTCCGGACAGGAGAAAAATGATGAACAATCAGGATAGAAAATATGATTTAATCGTGGTTTCCGTAGAGGCGAACCATGTGGACGAGGCGATAGAAGCGGCGCAAAGCGCAGGTGCGGCGGGCGGCACGGTAGTTCGCGCGCGCAGTCTTAACAACGCGAAAGCGGAGCAATTTGTGGGGATTTCACTGCTGGACGAGCGGGAAATCCTGTTAATTCTGACAAAAAAAGAAGGTAAACTTGCAATCATGCAGGCGCTTTCCGAAAAGGTAGGCTTAAAAACGGAAGCCGGCGGCGTAATTTTCTCATTGCCCGTGGATAGGACGGCAGGTATTTCCGCGGCGGACGAGGAAGAACCCGAAGGTAAAGAACAGCAAGAAACGCAAGAGAGCAAAGCCGCTGAGGAAACGGCCGACGGACAGCAAAATGGATAAACGGATAATTGCAATCGGCGGAGGTGAATTGAAAACGCGCGAAACGCTTGCAATCGATGATTATATCGCCCGTGAAGCAAAAAAAGCGGCGGGGGATAGACGTGCGTGCGGTTTGTTTCTCCCGACTGCGAGCCATGACTGTATGCCATATTACAATACGTTTCATAAAGTTTATACGGGGCTGTTTGATATTAAGACAGACGTTGCGCTCATCTGTAACCGTGAAGTAGATATGGAAAAATTGCGCGCGAAGTTCGAGAAAGCGGATTTTCTCTATGTCGGCGGCGGTGATACGGTATTTATGTTAAACGCTTGGCGCGAAAGCGGACTGCTTCCGCTCATACAAGAGGCGTACGAAAGGGGCGTTCTGATTTGCGGACTTTCCGCGGGCGCGATTTGCTGGTTTGAAGAAATGTATTCCGATTCGGTAGTGGAGGGCGAATATTCAATGTATTCGGGGCTCGGCTGGATAGAGGGAAAAATTTCTCCGCACTATAACGAAAGAATGCTTGACTTCGATGAAATCGTATTGTATAATAAATATCGCGCTTGGGGATTAGAGAATAACTCCGCACTCGAAATTGTGAACGGAAAGCCGCTCAAAAGTATTTCGGCGGGCGGAAAGGTGTATACTCTCGACGGCACTTCGGGCGAACTCATAAAAAAGGAATTTATTTCCGAATAAGCGGACGTGGCGAAATTGGCAGACGCGCAGGTTTCAGGTTCCTGTGGGAGACCATGGGGGTTCGAGTCCCTTCGTCCGCACCATAGCAGGGGTATACGAACCACTGCGAGATTGAGAAACCGAATTATCGGTTTCTTTTTCTTTGTCCTCGTTTCCGTTTTCGTCGTTGCTCCCGTCGGGGTAATCGGGAAAAATCAAGTTCAAAATAAGTTCTTCTTTCTGTCCGCCTTTCAAGTGAAATAAGATTTTCATTTTATCGTCGTATAACACTATGCGATAAATAAAAATGTCTATCAAGTCCTTGCGGTGTTTAATCTTGGTATAGTCGAGCGTGCGGAAATGTAAAAGCCATTGCCTTATGTCTGCGTAACTGTAATTTATCTGCACCGCCTTTTGCGCCGCAATGGTGTTATTGATTTCGGCGTTTTCGTTCTCTAACTTTTCAATTTGCGATAGAATAATGTCCGTCGCCTTGCCGTGCATAAGGGCTTGCATTAGGTTGTTTATTGCCTTTTGATTTTCCGCAATAAGGCTTTCAAGCCGTTTTATCTCGCTGTCGTTGCGTTCGGCTTGTATCAGTAGATAGGTTTCGGCGGCTACGCTGTCAATAAATTCGTCGGTTAGAACGCCGTACTTGTTCCGCTCCGAGCCGTCGCCCGTGATAGCCGTTATAACCTCGTCCTCTAAATCTTGCTTGCACACCGCTCTCTTGCGGCAACCGCATTTACTTACGCCTACGCACTTATAGTAATTGTATATCGTCTTATTGTGGCTTGTGCCGCTTATTCCCGTTATTTTGTTGCCGCAGTGTCCGCATATCAATTTTTCGCTCAAAATGTATTCGACTTTCGCCTTACCTCTTGACGGTGCGGCGGCGTACTTTGCCAAAACTCTTTGCACTTCTTCAAAAAGGTCGTCATCGATAAGTTGCGGTATGCCGCCGTCCGTTTCTTTGCCTTGATAAATATATTTGCCCAAATAGCGGCGGTTGCTGAATATGCTTTGAAAACTGTTTTTGTTCCACTGTGCGCCCGTTGATGTCTTAATTCCGCGCTCGTTCAGATGACGGGCAATATCGGCGTATGTATGTCCGTTTGCAAGCATTTCAAACATTTGCCGCACAATGGGCGCTTTTTCCTCGTCAATGACATAGTTTTTCTCGCTGTCTATCTTATAACCGAGTGCAACCGCGCCGCCGAAAAACTTGCACTTTGCCGCCGACATAGCAATACCGCGCTTTACCTTTTGCGACAGTTCGGCGGAATAGTATTCCGCCATACTTTCAAGTACGCCTTCAATGAGTATGCCGCTTGCGTCGTCCGTGATATTCTCTTTTGCCGAGAGTACGCGAACGCCGTTTTTCTTTAATTTGGCTTTATAGGTCGCGCTGTCATACCTATTACGGTCGACACGGTCTAATTGATAGACAAGCACATAGGTAAAGCTTTTGCGTTTACTGTCCTCAATCATTTGTAAAAATTCGGGGCGTTTGTCCGTCGTTCCCGTCAAGGCGCGGTCTATGTACTCGTGCGTAATTCGTAAATCGTTGCGCTGTGCGAAATTGTAGCACTCGGCTAACTGTCCCTCAATACTTTGCTCGTTTTGTGCGTGTGAGCTGAAACGGGCATAGATAACTGCATTTTTCATTGTGATTTGCTCCTTTGCGCGGTCTTTATGTGTGGACTGCGCCTTAATTTTTTAAGGCGATTATGCTTAATCGCCTCTTAATTAGCACACCCCGCCGATAACGGAAAACTGTCAAGGGTTTTAACCGCGCCCCGCGCGGCGGCGTTTTATGCCTGACGGGAGATAAATAGCCGCCCTTGACTGTTTTCCGCAGAGGTGGTACTCATAGCCTCGATTACCGCGAAAGTTTGTTCAATGTGTTTCGGTTATTTCTCAAAACCGCTTGACAAACTTTACTGCAAGTATTATAATTTAACTATTAGTAAAAAGTCAAGGAGATTTGCTTATGAATACACGCACAGAAAGGACTATTTCATTTAATCGCAAAAACATACTCGAAGCGGCAGATAAACTATTTACGCAAAACGGCATTGAAAAAACGACAATGGATATGATAGCCGTTGAAGCGGGTTATAGCAAGCCTACTTTATACGGCTATTTCAAAGATAAAAACGAGGTCTATTTTGCGCTTGTTTTGGACTTTATGCAAAAAATCACAAAGCAAGTAAATTCTATTGCAACCAAAGAATTACCGTTTATAGATACCTATAAAAAAATCTGTGAGTTTGTTTTTTGGCTTGCCGTTCGCTACCCGCTTTATTTCGAGGGCTTAATCGGAAAAATAAATGTCGATATATCTAATTCGGAAACGCCGAAAATCTATAAAGAATTATATGAGCGCGGCGAAGAATTAACCGGTACTATCGAGCAACTTATTCAAAAAGGCAAAGACGAAAATATCATAAATAATGACCTTGAAAACGCCGCCGTTATTCTTTATCTGTGGAGTTCTTTATCGGGCATTATCAGAATGTCTTTATTGAAAAAGGACTATATAAAAATTCTAAAACTGAACGAAAACGATTTTAGCGGCTTTTGTTTTGAAAGACTGTTACTCTCTTTGAAATGAGGAAAAAACAATGACAAGGAAAAAGAAAATTATGATTACTGTGTTTTCAATTTTAGGTGCGGTTATTATCGCTTTATCCGCCATATTGATTACTGCGGCTGTTATGGGTAAGCGGTTAAAAGTTAGTCCGTCGCGTTACCTCGAAGGTGTAAGTGAGGAAATACAAGATATTTTGTGGTATTCTTCTATCTCTGCAAACTCGCATAATTCACAGGCTTGGACGCTAAAATTGCACCCCGATGAAAACAAGTTGCAAATAACGGTTGACGATAAAAGAACGCTTGCCGTTGTTGATGCGACTAAACGCGAGGCTTATATATCGCTTGGCTGTTACATAGAAACAATGAATACGGCATTTAGTGCCTACGGGTATGAAACGCAAATTATATGCAATGAAAACACCGTCGAATTAACATACAGTAAAGTTCAGTCTATCGTGAATAAAGATAAACTGAATTTAATCGACAAACGCCATACCGATAAATCTGCCTATTCCACCAAAAAAATAAATGATACTACTGCAAACGCTTTTCTTGAAAAATACAACGGTTTGCATATCTATCAGAACGGCGAGGAAAATTTTGCATATTTGAAACAAGCAACGCTCGACGCGGTAACGCTGCAATCTGCCGACCAAAATTACCGTAACGAATTAGCCGAGTGGTTGCGGTTTTCCGATAAAGAGGCAAGCGAAAAATTAGACGGTATCACTGCCGAAATGATAGGCTTAAAAGGAATAGTAAAAACTTTTTATTATTGGACTACCTCACGCGAAAGCGCAAAAGGCGATAAATTTGCACAACAAGGCATAGACACCGCCAAAAAGCAAGTAAATAATTGCGGCGCATTTGCTATTATAACGGGTGGAAACACTTTTCCCGAACTTATCAATACGGGCAGAATTACACAAGCATTTTGGTTTAACTGTGCCGAAAATAATATAGCCGTGCAACCGCTTTCCGCCGCGCTTGAAACGCAACCGTTTTCAAATTCAATTCAAAAAGATTTAGGTGTAACCGCTCCCGTGCAAATGATATTACGACTTGGTTATGTGGACGAATACAGCAATAATTTAGGACTGCGCCGTAACCTATCCGACTACATAGAGGTCGTAAAATGACATATTACACGGTATGCCCCGACTGTGGGTACAAATTGTTAAAAGCAAGCGACGGCTCGCAAATTGAAATATACTGTCCGAAATGCAAAGCAAAAATGCTTATCGAAATCAAGGACGGAAAAATACTTATTCAAAAAATATTGGCAGATAAAACATAAAAACAGAAAAACTAAATATCAGATAAAAGAATTGAGTGTACGAAAGTAAAGACAAATTTATTTTCGGGAGCGAATATGCAACACTCAATTCTTTTTTTATTTTTCAACACCTCATAGCAAGTGCACTACATACCCATTACAAACTATACGGGGCTATAAGCGCACGCCCGTTTACGGCTGTCATTTGTTAAAGAGGCAATAACTCTCTGCGACAGAGTAAATGCCCGACAAATATTTGATTTAATTCAAACATTTGTCGGGCGTTTTATTTTTTCATTAAAAAACCTTACCAAACGCCCGCCTTTCTTCTTATAGGTAGAGGTATTTTAATGAATATAATTCAATACAAATTTTGCGACGGCACAACAAGCGCAGTCGAGGTTACGGACGATATTTACGAAGTGCATTTATATTTATTGCAACAAGAAAAGCGGCTACATTGGCGAGAGGCAAAGCATAATGTTTCTTTAAGTTATTTTACCGAAATGGGAATTGACTTCGAGGACAAGCGCACCGAAAACCCGCTTGACATCTGCATACGGAACGAAACCGTTGCAAGCGTACATAAAGCAATGTCAAGGTTGACGGTTAAACGGCGAAAACTTATACATAAAGCATTTTATCAAGAAATGTCTTTGCGCGCGATAGCACGCGAACAAGGCTTGTCGCATTCGGCGGTATCGCAACAAATGAAAACGGTATACAAGCATTTAAGGAAATATCTATGACACATAATGAATTACTATATAATTCTTTATATTCACCCTGTAACACTGTAACAGATTTAGCGTTTTTCGCTACTGTTACCTTATTGGCACTACGGAACGCGGAGCATAAAATCAATATAATGGGTGGCGTATAGTATTACCACGCCACCCCGTAACGTGTAACATAAATAGGGCATTACACGGGGCGGCGACAGCCGCCCCGTATGCCATATGGTTACTATTACCCTTATGGCACTGCGTTGCAAGAATTAAGCATTTATATAATACCTCCGCTGGGTGGGTATGGGTGGGAAAATCATTAAGGAGTATTTATTATGAATAAAATACCGAACGGCTTAACCGTCATTTATTTCAACGATAAAGAAAAGAATATATATGCGGAACTGCCGCCCGATAACGAGCAAGCAAAAAGGCTGTCAAAGCGCATTTACAAAAGCGCAATGACAGCCCTTGCCGAAAAGAAAACCGACGAGCCGTCAACTCCTCGCGGCTAATTGCTTGCCGTAAAGTTTGTAGTCCGATAGCGGCAATTCCACTTGGCAATAATATTCAAGTCTATTCACCTGCAATATTACTATGTTCTTTTTTATAGCCTTGCGGTGCACCAACTAAAATCCGGGCATTTAACAGCTCGGATTTTTGCTATCAACTAATCTGATTTTAACTTGTTTCAAGAAAAAGTTTGAAAATTTGCGGTAGAATGCTTGACACATTTTTCTGATTCGGTTATGATAGTATCATTGTAGACGGGGGCGTAGCTCAGTTGGTTAGAGCGTTTGCTTGACATGCAAAAGGTCACAGATTCGAGTTCTGTCGTCCCCACCAAAAACCCTGTATATCGTGCGATAACGCCGATATATGGGGTTTTGTTTTGCTTTCAAAACGATTTTGGAATGCGAATTTAGCGAAACTCACCCCGATTTAGTGTCAAATTTAGTGTCAAATCAAGATTTATCGGGTTCAAATAACCGCCGAATCTTCTCCGAAACGCTTTCAACGTATTCCTGTTGGGTATCCGTATAGACGTCCTGCGTCATATGTAACGAAGCATGCCCCATAAGGTACTGCTTGATTTTCGGCGGTATTCCTGCTTCTTCCAACCTTGTCGCGTAAGTGTGTCGGAGAATGTGCAGCGATACGCTCAATTTTAATTTCTTCGCTGTTCGAGCCGTGAAGAGCCGTATCGAGTTGTACGAGAAGGGGAATAAAGTATCGGTTTCGATTTCCGCAAGTTCGGCGCAAAGGCTTTCGGAAATGGGGAGTGTGCGGTTCGCCGCTTCCGTTTTCGGGCAGTCTTGCTCGATACGCTCGCCGCCGAGGAAAATGACGTTCTTTGATACCGTTACGGTATGATTCACAAAATCGACGTCAGAGCGAAGGAGCGCAAGCGCCTCGCCGATACGCAAGCCCGTTGCTAAAACAAGCCGATAGAGCAGAGAATATTTCGAGTTTGCCGTTTCGGCAAGAAAAACCGTAACTTCCGATATGGTGAGCGCGTGTTTCTTTTCGTATCTGTGAACTTGCAACTCTACCGCTTCGCACGGATTGCGTTTGATAATCCCTTGCAGAAATGCTTTTCGGAAAATCTGATTCAGATTCGATTGACACTGTTGGCGGATTCTGCCGCCCGTCATTTCAAGCAGCATTTCCTGTAAATCGTCCGAAGTGATTGCGGCAAGCCGCTTTTCCGAAAACCGTTGCAGTGCAAACTTCAAAGAGGAGCGCACCGATTCCAACGATGACGGTTTGAGTTTCGGCGCCTTGTAAAGACAAATCCATTTTTCCGTGTACTCTCCGAACGTAGGGGAGTTTTTTTGTTTTTCTTTTTTTTGAGCGTTTCCCTCCTTCCAGAACTGCGCGATTTTACGTTCAACCTCCGCGTACGTTCTGCCGTAGAAGTATCGTTTTTCTCCATCGCGCACGGCGTAGCCCTGATAGCGTCCGTCTTTGCGCGGCTTTGAATTGATAGAAATGCCCGGCACTTCAATCATAATTTTCATTTGGTTCTCCTTTTCGGAAGTAGCCAAAGTATCGACTTTGTTTTTCGGTAAAGCGCGTTCATCGGCAGCGTAACTGCCTTGTTGCTCCTGCCGTTCTTTCCATGCGCGTCGCCTTCGAACGTAATCCGTTGGAAACACTAAGTTTCCGTTGCGGTATTCGTTCTCAGGAAGTTGCGGCTCTTCGTCTGCTTCCGGGAGTAGTTGCAATACTTCCGTAAGCAATATCCAAGCGGTGTGCGTTTTTTGTCTGATTTGTTCTTCGTTTCTCATAATTTCCTCCTTTAAGTATGGAGGGGAATTATAACTTTTTTGAAAACCCTTGACAAGTGTTTAACAATAGCATATACTATTATCAAACGACATATGGAGGTAAACTATGAATTTTTACGGAATGAGAGAACTCAGTAACAACACGAAGAGCGTTATGAGTACGGTTGCGGAGAACGGTAGCGCGATTATCACCGACAACGGCAAGCCGACTGCGCTCGTCATCGGCGTTACGGAAGATAGTTTTGAAATGGCGCTTGCCATGGTGCAGCAGATGAGAGCAAGGAAGGCGTTCGAGGAACTGCGCAAGCAGGCGCTTACCGATTTCCCGAACGGACTTACGGAAGAAGAAATCGAGGCTGAAATTCAAGCGGCGCGAAAGGAGAAATAATCGTGCTTGTGGTATTCGATACGAACGTGATTATCTCGGCGATTCTTTCGCCGAACGGAAAGCCGGCAGAGGTATTCAAACGCTATCTTGCCGGGGAGTTTACGCTCTGTTGCGACGAAAGAATTTTAAGGGAGTACGAACTTGTTTTGAACCGTCCGAAGTTCGGCTTCCGTCGTGAGCTCGTCGTCGGTCTGATGAATTTCATTCGCACGAATTGTTTGCTGATTACGCCGACGCCGATAAACACGCCGTTTGCCGATGACGCGGATAAAAAGTTTTTCGAGGTTGCAAAGTTCTGCAACGCCGCGCTCATCACGGGAAACCGCAAGCATTTCCCCGAAGATTCGCTCATCAAGAGCGTGCATGAAATCTGAATGACAGAAATTAGAAACCGCCCGAAAGGGCGGTTTTTTCATGCCTTTTTTTGCGGCGCGCTATTTGGTTGCGCCGCATTTTTTTGCCATGTGTGAATCATATCCCATAACAGATTTTGCAGTTTCGGCTCTAACCCGTGGTATGCGTTGATGAGCCGTTGTTCTTCGGGCGAGAGCGCGGGCGCGGTGGGGGAGAGCAGGGCGCTGCCGAAGTCGTCTTTAATTTCTAAAAGAAAATCGGCAGAACAACCAAAATATTTTGTAAGTTCTCGAATAGTAGAACCAGTGGGGTTTCTTGTGCCATTTTCTAATTGACAAATACAAGTTGGTGTAAAACCGCAAGATATTGCAACCTCTCTTTGCGTTACACCACGTTCTTCTCTTAAACTTTTTAATATTTCTCCGAAACTCATATTTTTATCTCCGAAAATAAAAATATCACAAATGTTAATTTTTTTCTTGACAATTAGCAAATGATAAGTTATAATACGCTTGAAATTAGCATTTGCTAATTTATAAATACCCCCGTATGAGTTAGAACTTGGGAAAGGGGAGTTTGGCTTTACAGAGGAAATTTGGGGCATTTAACGGGGGGATAAATTCCGCAAAACAAAAAATCGCCCCTCAAAGGAGCGATTAACGATGAAAGGATATGTAGCCTTAGAAAATCAAAGATTTTTAAGAGCGGTATCGGAAAGCGTTTTCAAAGTTTGTTCGATGAGTTCCTTTCCGGAGGGGTTTAAAGCGTTATAAAGACGAAGAATCTCCTGTTCCTTTGCGGTGAGCGCAGGTGCGGTAGAGGAGTGGCTCGGTGTAACCATACTGCCGAAGTCGTCTTCTGTTCTCCCCAACAAGTAGTCGGTTGAAACACCGAAATAATCGGCTATCTTTTTTATCGCGGTTTCCGTAGGCTCTGCTTGTTCGTTGACCCATTTTGAGATAGCACGTTGCGTGTATCCGATAGCAACTGCTAAACCGCTTTGCGTGAGTTTGTGCTCGTCCATTAAATTTTTTAATATTGTCCCAAAATTCATGAATTTATTTTAGAACTTTTTTTCTTATTTTTGTTGACATAGAACTATCGTTTTGCTATAATGCAAAAAAAGAACGATAGTTCTAAACAAAACAACCCCGTATGAGTTAGAACTCGGGAAAGGGGAGTTTGGCTTTACAGAGGAAATTTGGGGCATTTAACGGGGTGATAAATTCCGTAAAACAAAAAACCGCCCCTCAAAGGAGCGATTATGCCAATCTGGGCAATTATACTTTTAACTTTTTTTTGTGCGTATATTGGCAGCACGGTCGGTTGGCTTGCCGCATTCGGAATCTTTTTCAGCCGTCGGGAATTTTGGTCTTATATCAAGCAAGAGAGGGAAACGCAGAAAAAAGAAAGAAGCGACGAAAAAGATGAAAACGAAACGAAATAAAAAACTAATTCATAACCCATTGGAATGGCTTTATCCAATAATTCGCTAAACGGTCAAGTAATGTTTTTTTGCGAATATAGTCTTGCTCTATTTTTTCATCTTTAAGTTGTCTGCGCTCTTTGTCATGGGAAAAAGAATTTGGGATATTTTTGTTTTTTTCATAATAACGCGTATTGTCTATGGCGGAATATATGGGTTGCAAAATTAAAAGCACAATAAGGTAGAAGAAAAAGAACGCAAGAAGAAATATAAATTCGACCAAAACGGCTATTGCTTTGGCACTTAATTTAACAGCATTCATTTGACTTTTCCTCCTTTGTAAAAATTTTCATAGCAGTTAAATTTTACCATAAATAAGAGAAACAGTCAATGAAAAAGGCAAAGCCGCGCCTAAATTAAAGACTATGCAAAAGGAGGAAAAAATATGAAAGGATTTATAGAACTAACACAAGTAGGAGTAAACGGAGATAGATACCGAAAAATAATCGCAAAGTCGGAAATTATTTCGGTAACGGAAATTGAAGATAAAGTCTTTGTTCAAATGGAACGTGACTATAAAGGCAGAATCCGAATCGGAATTCAAGTTGTTGAATCGTATGAAAAAGTTTTAAGTCTTTTGATACCGAAATAAAAAACCGTCCTCTCAGACGAGAGGACGGCGCGATGAAAGTATTACAAATCGTCTATAAACTTGTTTCTCAAACCATACTTTTCATCGGCTTTTTTCATGGCGGCATTGTACTTTTTATGATAAATTGCAGAGCCGTTGACACGACGACCATGGCGTTTTGCATTTGCAAGTACTTTACCGGTCTGGGAATACGCTTCTTTTTGTGCTTGCTTTTCAGCATTATGGTGAACCGCGTTGTTGGCAGAACGCAAAGCGTAATTCCTAATAGCCTTAAATAAACTCATTGCTTTTCCTCCTTCATGAATTTTGCTTTTTGAAAAGTGGCAAGGAAACTTTGTAATTTTCTCCTGAATTCCATTTTACAAAAATGAGAAGGAAAAGTCAATCGAAAAATAAAAGGAAGGAAAAATAAACGCCCCCTGCGAAGGGGGCAAAAGGAGCGATTATGCCAATTTGGGCGGTAATTTTATTGACTATCGTGTGTACACACGTTGTTATCATAGTCGGGTGGCTTGCAATCGGAAGATTTTTAAGTCATCGGGCATTTGTGAATTATATGCGGCGAGAACGACTCCCGAGAGTATCGGAGCAAAATGCTGTTGGTAAAACGGCATGGCAAGTGAAAATTCTGAGCGAAGCCGACGACGGGGAATTTGCGATAAAGAAATAAATCAACACGCCGACAAAGGCGCGCGGAATATAGGAAATAGATGAAAGCAATTTTAATGAGCATACAACCGCAATGGTGCGAACTAATAGCAAACGGCAAAAAGACGATAGAGGTACGCAAGACGCGCCCGAAGTTGGAAACGCCGTTTAAGTGCTATATCTACTGTTCAGGCGGCAGGTTACTTTATGAGAATTTTCCGCACGGCAATATGAGCCGAGAGATTAAACTTGCCAACTATCGATACGCAAGACAATCCCACGCATTAAACGGCAAAGTAATCGGCGAGTTCGTCTGCGTTAGGATAAATAAATATCAGGGGCGATTATCCACATACGCAGAAACACCTTACAGAAACAAGTATATATCGCCCGATAAACTTGCGAAAACTTGCTTGTCAATTGGTGAAATAAATGATTACTTAAACGGCAAAAACGCCTATCTATGGCACATATCCGACCTTAAAATCTACGAGAAGCCGCGCGAGCTGAGCAAGTTCTACAAACCACTGCGCTTTGACGGTGACTACGTAATTTGCGGCACAGAGCGAGAGATGAAAGACATTGAAGAGTGGGATTGTCAGACACTCTTTGATATTCCACAAAATACCCCTTGCGACTTGGCACATTGTTCTAAGTTAAAAGATTTTTACCGCATAACAAAAGCGCCGCAGTCGTGGTGCTATGCGGAAAGTTGTTAAACACGCCGACAAAGGAAGCGCGGAATAAACCTCGCCGCGCGCGGTTCGATTCCGCATTCGGCATTCTTCTCCTGATAAACTCCTTGAAGCGATTGACAATTGCTTCGGGGAGCGAAGGGAGAGCAAGGTAACAAACCCGGAAGGGAAAAAATAAATCAGGAGAAAAACTATGGAAAAATTTTATTTGCATTGGTATGCCAAAGGTGCCGAAAGGAACCCTTCGCCGAGCGATAACGAATGCTATCGTTTGGAATACGAAAACGGTGGAGCGATTGACGGAGTTATTTACTTTCCGCAAAACGTAAACCTTGAAACTGATTTCGGTTATATTGCCGAAGAAATTTTGTATAAAATTTCCGACTTCATCAAATTTTATCACGGTGTATTTTGCGGCATGGTGAGAAGTTTCCGAGAATCGGAAGAATAACAGGGAATAAATAAATCAGGAGAAAGACATTATGGACGAAAAAAGACTTTA
Source organism: uncultured Clostridia bacterium (assembly GCA_947087265.1). Lineage (GTDB taxonomy): Bacteria > Bacillota > Clostridia > Christensenellales > Borkfalkiaceae > Gallimonas. Next base: position 29,414 of record CAMUBY010000005.1, on the reverse strand, counting down.
CGAATTGGCTTGGGTTGGCGTGTGTGAACTCATATCAAGATATGAGGCATACATAGAGGAAACCTCAAACGAAGGCACAGTCGCACAATACGAAGAACTAATTGAGCAATACGAAAATGAGAAGCGTCAAATTATAGCGATGTTAGAAACTTTATAAATCAAATAATCAGGAGAAAGAAACTATGAAAAACGAGGAAACGAAAAGCGCAGAAGTGCGCGGACTTGAAAACGAGCTGGTGTCGCTCAGAACGCAAATGCGCTTGCAACAGGCGCAGGCTGTGGAACTTGCGGAGTCGGTAGTATCGATGATTAAGTCAACCACCACGATACCTGCGGCGCAGAAGGCTTACGAACTTGCCGCCGAAATATTGGCGTGAGGGGGCGGAAGTATGGAAATTTTTCTTAATCAAAAGGATATGCCGAGAAGTTGTTTAGATTGTAAATTTACCGACGACAGTTCTGACTTTCCGAATATTTGGTGCAACTGCACGGGTGAACTTATCAATGACGGTGAGGACGATACCACGCAGAAACGGCATAAAACTTGTCCGCTCCGCGTCATCGAACAGCATGGTGGGAGAGAGAACGCATGAAAAAGAACGAAGCAAAAAAATTATATCTAACCGAAAGTGGAAGATACGCGCTTGATGAAGAAACGGAACTTTATCACGGCGACAGAATCGAAATCAGAATCCTCGGCAAGTGGCTGAGTACGGAAATTTTATCAGACGGCTATGGCGGATATTACGCAAACGGTTTAGAAAACATTGTTTCCCTATCGGGGTTTACGGCTCGAAAACTGAGCGCATAGGCAGGAGAGCAGACGCATGAAAACGGTAAGCACTTTGATATATGAAATGACGCCGGAAGAGGTTGCAACGCTCCCGGTCGGTTTTCAATTTTTCAGATACGATACGTTATACGGCTCGCTTGCTCTGATGAGGGCAGGCGAAAACCGTATACAGCATGAGCGGCGGTATGTTTACTTTTCATACAAAGAACCGCCCGCGAGTTGGAATTCGCCGATAAGCCCGAAAGCGCAACGCCGTGTGCGTGCATCGGCGCGAGCATAAGCAAGGGAAGGACGGAATAAACGGGGAAAACCCGATAAGAAGGAGTTAGATATGAAGAAATTTTTTGCAGTGTTTATGGCGGTAATCGTGCTTGCCGGGGCAACGCTCGGCGGCTTGCAGTTGTGGGCACCGGATAAGTACAAGCCTTCGGAGTGGGTGAAGCAGTTGCAAACGGACAAAACGCCCGACGAGGGCGACAAGAAACCGGACGACGGGAACGGCGACGGTACGGAAGAAGATTACAGCGTTTCGGGCATAAAAGCGTCGTGCGTTTCCGACGATGACGTAACGGCGCAAGCCGTACGAAACGGCGTGGCGGTTACATACGCGAATACGGAAAACGCGAGCTCCTGCACGATAAACGTAACGGTGCTGACTTCATCGGGCACGTCGCCTACGGTGATACAGCGCGTAACGTGGAGTTTGTCGGACGCGAACGCCGGGCTCACCATGACGGTGGACGGCACAAGCGCAACGTTCACCTGCGGCGAAAACGGTTTTACCCGACAGGTTACCGCAACGTGCACTTCTGTGCTTAATAAAGACGTGTCAAAGACATTTACGTTTGACTGCGCATATCGGTATTACGATTACGTTGCTTTTAAGGTAAATGATAGCGATACGTTTAAGAATATTACCGTAACTACATACGATAACGACCCGAGCATGTATAGACTGTACAGAGTGCCGTCAAACTTGGAGTTTAACTATTGGTTGTCTAAATTTGTTGCCGACAAAACGAGTGGCACGGTGAGAAACGAGTTGCAATCTGCAAAATTCACGGTAACGCCGACTGAACGCCTTGCAAATAGTTTTATTGCGGCAGGGGTATGCTCGGAAGTTAAATCATATTTTTGGATGTCAAACAGCAGTGGACAGGGCACGGGCGCTATTTACAATCATACAGGTACGGACGGAATTTCCGAAATTAACGGCGGCGCGAATGTAAATTGGAAAACTGATTCGTCTTTCCGTATGAGTATTACGGGAAATTCAGGTGACGGACAGTGGACGAGTAAATTTTATGAGTGCATTGAAAACAATTCGGCGGATAGTGGTGCATATTCCGACGGTGATTTCGTGGTAGAGATTACGACGAATTGGAAATACGGCGGCGAAAAGAAATACCGTTATTACGTAGACTTTTATTCGTTGGCTTCGGATATGACTTCCGATTCGGACGATAATATTATCCTTTAAGGCGGCAGGAAATGAAAATCAGAGCGGGGTTTCGGGTTCAGATTATCGCATTTATAACGGGTGTGCTGTTGTTGCTCTCGTCGTTATTTACGACGGGAGCAGCAATCACGCCCGTTTCTGCTGCGGAAAATCAGAAAAGCATAGAGGAAACGACGGTAACGGACGACTTGAAAGATTTTGACATTCTGAAATATCCGAAGAATCCGCTCGGCGACGTGCAACTTATTAACTTCATGGAGTACTGTTATTCCGACCGCGCCATTCTGAAAGAACATTATCAGATATATTTCTACGTTTACAACCCGACAGAAAAGCCCCTGCGAACGGAGCCGGTTGCGAACAGCGTACTCATGGCGTCGGACTACGACGCGGAAGGGAATCCGATAGATTACACCGTGAACTATCTGAAATTCATTAACAATACGGATAATCACAGGTTCTACAAGTTCAAACTTACCGCGACCAAAGAAATGTTGGAACAGGCGAAGTGGTACGCATACGCATTCGGGGGCGTGCGCCGTTACGACGTTTCGGGCGTGCAGGTATGGTTCAAGGGCGACGACACGCCGACAGATTACAGCGTGTCAATTACATACGAATGGAGCGGATATGCGAAAGGCTGCGGCGCAGACGAGGACGCGGAAAGCACGCTTGCGTGCAAAGCGGATAACCTTGTAACGCTCGATTTGCCGTTGTATCACTATAAAGACGGCAAAAAGATAATGAACCAAACGCGGTACAGAACGCCGTCGTCGTCGCTCGGCGCGAACCACCGTTGGCAGATAGATACGGTGTATTTTTCAATCGACGAGGACGACCTATCCGACAAGACCGCGAAGGAACTCGGCATTTTGCAGAAGATAAAAGCAAAATGGTACGAGTATCAGACAAAGCCGATTTACGTTACTTCGAGCAGTAAATTAAAAGCCGCGCTCGATAAATATATCGGGGTAGACATATCGGGCATGACGGACGGACAAAAGAAAGACGAACTCAAATTCGGGTTTGGATACTTAAAGCAAATTCGTCAGACAGGGGAAGATTCCCGTGCGGTAGATTGGGCATGGGGCTATGGACTTATGTCTTACTTTTATAGCGATAAGTTTCTTGATTCAAGTTATTATTACAATTATCGGGAGCGCAACGAAACGCAAATAGATTGGCTGTTTCAAGTGGACGAGCCGGGTAAAGTGCGAATCTCGCAAGAAACGTTGCTTGAATATATTGCAGGCTATGCGGAGAAGTTCGGCGCAGTCGCTTCGGACGAATACCTTACCGCGCTGGGATATAACGAAACATTGTTTACCGATACCGTTGCGCAGCATGGAGACGGGAAAGAAGTCAAGCGCGGCGAAAACGTGTTGGAATTTGATACGAACGGCACGTTCGATTTAAGCAGTTACGACAGCACGCTTTCGGGGTGGGATAGATTCCGTGATTGGCTGTACGGCGTAGACAGCGGCGGCGAGTGGGAAATTAACAACATGGCGCCCATTGAGCAAGTAACGAAGGAAAGCCTTTCCGCCCTGTACAGCGACGAGCAGATTTCTGAAAAATACAAGATTGACCCGGTAGACGTCGCGGAGTTCCGACGTTGGGCAAAGGAAGAAACGGATAACGGCAAAGAAGTATATTTATTCCGTTTTGCCGTAACAGACTACCTGCACGAGCAACTGCACGTTGAAGATTACACCGACAACGGGCGACCTTACGATACAACGCACCCGCTTTCAATGGTGCAGGAAGCGGTTTTCTTGGGGTTTGAAATCTTAACGCTTACATACAACAATCACGGCGACATGACGGTGATTCCGGTGGTACAATCACCGATAAATATTTTTGACCCGATTGACGTGGAACTTGCAAAGAAACCGGGCTTGCCGCTCTGGGCGATTATCGCAATCATCGTCATTGTGTTGCTCATTCTGATACTGCTTTGCATATTTGTAAAACCGTTTGCAACGCTTGCGGTGTGGCTGATAAAGGGCGCTTGGTGGGTTGTCAAGCATTTGTTGATACTCTTGTGGTGGATAATCTCCGCGCCTTTCAGACTGATTATTTGGGCAATAAAACGGCGCAAAGAGAAGAAGGAAGATGACACCGAGCCGCCGCAGGGCAAAAATAAAAACAAAACGCGCCGGGAGTTAAGGCGTGAAAAGCGCGCGGAGAAAAAGGCGCGCAGGGAATTAAAGCGCGAACAGCGTGAGGAAGAAAAAGAACGCCGAGCGTTAGAACGCGAAGAACGCTCGTACAGAGAAGAGCGCAAGAAAAATAAAAAACAAAAGGAGCAAGACCATGTTCGGAAGCAAGAAAAAAACAGCAAAAAAGACGTCCATGAAGGGCGCAAATAAGCCCGTACAGGGAAAAACAACGCGCAACAAGCCAACAAAGCGCAGCGCGACAAAGACGGCAAAAAAGCCGCCAATTAAACTTGGAGAAAGCGTGCCGTCTGATAAAGGGGAGTATTCTCTTGTAAAGGATTCAGGCGGCGATCATGTGGTTCTTTTTGACCCATACATGAATTGGAACGGGAAAAATTACCCATCTCACAGAAACGTGCGGAAAGAGGAAGTCGGGAGTTTAACTCAATGCAGAAATTATATTAAAATGGCAACGGGAAGCAAAAAGGAACAAGCCGCATTGAAGAAGAAACCGAAGTGGGACGATTGGAAGCGCGAACCTCATCAAGGGTACAAGAATTATGACACGTTTCTTCTTGCAGTGCAGATAAAAAATAACGACCAAATCGGTAAATATCTTTCCGACAAAGAAAATCGCAATAAACTCTTAAAAATGAAGCGAGAAGATGTAGTCCAAACCTTGAAAAAGAACGGCATAGATTTAAGCGGAATAACGGTGAAAAACATAAATGCAACAGAGTTAAAAAAAGTGATGAAAGAAAGGGGGAACAATCATGTTCAAAAAGAAAAGCAAAGCAAAAGAAATAGCGCCCAAAAAGGGCGCAAATAAACGCGTACAGGGAAAGACGGCAGGCGGAAAGCCAACAAAGCGTAGCGCGGCAAAAACGGCAAAAAAGCCGCAGAGAAAGCCTGCCGCGCTCAAACCTGCAAAGAACATTTTTGACGGCGCAAAGGAAATTTCGCTGACGGAGAATAAAATCGCGGTAACGCGCAGCGCATCGCGGAGCAGGAACGGCAGATATTCCGAGAATCTGACACGCGAATACCACGAGAAAACTCCGGAGAATTTGAAGGCGCTCGATAGCGTTTTGAACAATCGGCAGTTAAAAAAAGTAACGGTACAGTTTAAGTCGGAAAAATAATCGATTCAAGGAAAGCGTATGTCAATCACATTTATTGTCGGCGAAACGGGTGCAGGCAAGACGGCGTATGCAACCTATTGGTTAAAACACAAGTATATGTACGAGGGCAGGAAAGTTTGGAAACGCAGTTGCGACCTCATCAGACGAGCAAATGCGGAGTACGGCAAGAACTATACCTTGCCCACGCAGGTGCCGTTCTACACGAATTTCCATGTTAAATTGCACGTCGGATATAAAAGATATTACGAGCCGTATTATCAGAACGGCTACTATTTCGGTATCGCCAACAAGGAAATGGACACGCAGTTCATAGCGCCGGGCGGCGTTTTGGTACTCGACGAATCGCAACGCTTTTTGAACAGCCGCAAAAGCGCGACGTTCGCGGACTTTGTAAGTTACGCGTTCGAGGTGCACCGACAGGCGCAGTTGGAAATTGTTTTGATTGCCCAACGCGGCAAATTGCTCGATTGCAATGTGCGCGAATTGGGCGTGCACGTGATACAGATAGTTGACATGGACAACGAAAAAGACGCCGCCGGGAACGTCGTTCGTTCGACATGGCATTGTCGGGAGTTTGAAAATTGGACGGAAGCGGAACGGTATTTTACAAAGGGCGAGGGCGAATACAAGGAAACTTATCCCGTGAACGAGGGAAACATATTCCGAAGTTTCGACAGTTACGAGCACCTCTCAGACTTCCTACCGCCCGACGGGCTTGACTTTGACTATCTGCCGCATAACAAGCCGCAGGGCATGACAAAGCGACAGGCGAAGTTTTACGAGCCGGGCGAGCCGAAGAATTACCGAAAGAAGGAAAAGAAGAATTCATCAGAGGTAAATACTGCATGATTGAGAAGTTAAGGCAGCACACGCAGGAACTGCGAGAAATGCATGACAAATTTTATAAAATTTTTGACGAATTGCAAAACGCGCAGCCTTCGTTAGAAAAGTGTGATGAAGCGTTTATTGCATTTGCGAACAATATCACCCGACAATATTTGTTGGAGTTTGAACTGCTCGATTTAACGCAGCGGAACGAAGCGGAACTCGAAATCGAGCGACTGAAAGCGATACACGACCGAATTGTGCCAGCGCATTGGGAAACGCGATTCCTGCACCGTCCGAAACAGAACTATGCGGCTGATTTGGTAGACATGGAAGCGAATGCAGTCGCAGCGATTTTTTACGACAAATGCAATGCAAGAATCACCGAGAAAGTTGAGCAGCGTTATGCGGAATTACGTGCGCAGGCAGAGAACGCAGGCGTTTTGGAAGAAATGGCAGAATACTTTGAGCAAGGCTCGGAAAACGCGGCTGAGGTTGATTCTAAGCCAAACGCCGCCGATGAAACGGACGAGGACATGTTACCGAACGCGGAGAGCGCGTCAGAGCGCGATTCCGAGGGCGCGGAGCCTGCCGAGCAGGAAGAAGAAAAGCCCGTAGAAGACAATGTGCCAAGTGCTATCAGGGAATATCGTAACAAGAAAAAACGGTATAAGGGGGCGAAACATGACAGAGATTGAAAATACCCTTGAAAAAGTAGCGGTGCGATTGTATCGGCTGTTATCAGAAGAATATCTAATAGACGGCGCCCGGCGCGTGGGTTATAGCGACCTTGCAACCCGGCTCGGCTGCGCGCGCTCCACCGTGCGTTATAACGTCGGCAAACTTGCCGAAGTCGGGTTAATCGAAATCACGAAAGATAAAAAACTCAATCTGAAAAAAGAAACGCCGAACAAGACGTCGGCGTGAAGGGAGTTGTTTATGGCAAAGAAGAACAGGAAAAAAAAGAAAAAGCAGGAAAAAGTTAAGGATTTGGACGAGTTCCGAAAGTTACATACCACCGACGCACAGGGGCATGTGAATTATGTTTGTGGTAGAAAAGGCAAAAGTCTGCAAAGTCTCGGCGTAACCCACGGGGGGAGAACCAAAGGGGTGAGAATAACATTCCTTTGCAAAAGAATCCCGATAAAAAAGATAAGAAACCGGCGTATGTGCGTCCGCAACTCACAGAAGAACCAGCAAAAAATTATGGAAAAAGGTTAAATGGGTTGGGGCTAAACGCAGAGGATAAAAAAACAGTGTGGGAATTGATTGAACGTTTGAGAAAAGAGAAACAATCACCCAAAAAGAAGTAAAAAAAAGAAAGGCGCGCCCGAAACTTAATTCGTCATTCGCCGCGTCTCAACCCTAAACGGGGAGTCGCATGTACCTTTCTTGAATTTATTATATGCGTTTATCGAATAAATGTCAATATATTTTCGGAAAAATTTCGCGGCAACAAAAAGAGTAGAAAAAAAGAGCCGCAATCTGCGTCCTTTCGACTGACAGCGCATTCTCATGCGCCCGTTCCCTTGAAAGGGAACCTACTTCATACGAAGTCCATGCAACTCTTATGCTTTTATTATAACCAATCGGACGGTAGAAGTCAACCGAAAAACGCAATAAAATAAAAACTGCGGTGAAAAATGAACGCAATCTTGAAATATCCGGGCGGAAAGTGGCGAATCGCACAATGGATAATTTCCTACTTTCCGCCGTACAAAGTATATTGTGAACCGTTCTTCGGAAGCGGTGCAGTATTTTTCACAAAGCCTTCAGTAAATATCGAAACGATAAACGATATAGACGGGAACGTCGTGAACCTGTTCCGCGTGTGCAGGGAATATCCCGAGGAGCTCGCGCGAGCGTTGGAGTTCACGCCGTGGTCGCGTGAAGAGTTCTTGAATTGCGCCGAGATGAAAACGGACGACCGCATTGAATGGGCGAGGAGAACGTTGGTGCGTTTTCATCAGTCATACGGAGCTTGCGGTAATGGGCGGCGTGGACGTTCGGAGCGAATAGGACGTCTGAAACTGAAAACAATCGGGAGAAAGGCATGGCGAAAGCGGCAGCACAACTGAATAGGACAAGTTCGGTTACATATTTTCGCTTGCCAGACGGAATGTTCAAAAAAGATTTTCTCGGGGGCAAGAAGATGACGCCGACGGGGAAAATTGCGTATGCCCTTTTAAGCAGTCTTTCGCACGGAAAAAAACCTGCGTTTTTAACGTATAAAAATTACCGCGAAATTTTGGGTTGTACGGACAAGACCACGCGTAAATTTATTGCAGGTTTAACGGAATCGGGCGCAATCGAGCAGGATAAAAGCAACCGTATGTACTCCAAATATACTGTCAAGAAGCGTGCAAAAGGGAAAGGCTATACGACGTATGATTCTGCGTACTTCGACATTATAGACAAGCACGCCAAAAAACCGGTGCATTGGACGAACAGTGTCAAAATACTTGCGTGCTTTTTTATACGGCATATTATTTCCAACGACGGAGCAAACGGCAAGTTTGTCGGTAAGAAAAAACAAATTGCAAATATGCTCGGAATCAGCGAAGGAAGCGTTTATAAGGCAACAAAGGAACTTCGGAAATGTAAAATCATTTTTTACCCGAAAGGTTACCATGGAATGTATGAGGGGAAACCGAGCGAATACATATTCGGCACGGCGCTCACGCTTGCGCTGAAAAAGCACGAGGAGCAGCGCAAGGAAGAAGCCAAGAAGAAGGCGCAAGCGAAACAAGCCACGAAGAAAAGAACGTCGGCAACGCCTGCCCCGCAATGGCAGCAGGAGATTTCGGCGGCAGACGCCCGCGCCGAACGCGAACGGGTCTACGCCATGCGCGCGCAGAGGGCAAAGAGCCGCGCGGAAAAGAATTGCGCGCTTGCGAACAAAGACGCGGCATTCAAAGCCGCCGAGAAAGCCCTGAAAGAGGGCGAAATCGCGCTTGCAAGGGCAGAGGTGTATTCTCCCAAGAAATGCCCTGAAATCAGCGTGAAATTAGCCACAGCGCGGAGAGAACGCGCCGAGGCGCTCGAACGGCTGAATCTTACGGAACTCGACCTCATGCCGCGTTGGACGTGCGAGAAATGCTCCGATACGGGCTATCTTCCGAACGGGAAAATGTGCGACTGTTACCGTTGCAACCCGAGAGGTGCGCCATGAGAGCCGTACACCATGTAACCCGTAGGCGAACTGAATAAGAAAATTTGAAGCGCGGCGCGTCCGCGCTTATAATCGTATCAAAAAATCGAGGACTTCCGTCTTACTGGGCGGAAGTTTTCTTTTTGTCCTAACCACTGAAAAAAGGAAAGTTTCGGAATTTACTTTTTGCAGGGGAAACGGGGTTGAAACTATACTTTTTACAGGGGTCATATAATAATGTAATACATTATTTATACTCTTATATGATAATAAAGCGGCAAGCCCGTGTAAAATAGGCATTGCCGCAGGGGGAAGGCGGTTTCCGCCCGAACGGGCGGCGCGTAATCGAGAACGTTTGGACGAAAAGTCGCCGTTTTTCGTAGTAGGGCGTGCGACTTTCAGCCTTTGCCAAAGGGCGGCAAAGGCTAAAAAGTCGCAAGAGGGGCATGCGGTGGGCATTATCGAACTGCCGATTCGGTAATGCCCGAAATGGCGGCGCAGGCTTGCCATATTCGGGCATTATCCAACTTCGTCGATAATGCACGGCATTCCCGATGAAGTTGCCACCGCCGCGCCCGTCCGTTTCGGCAAAGGCTTTTCCGAAGTCCGCTTACGTTGGTTGGTCTGCATTCAGGCAAGCAACCGCGCCCGGCGCGAATGAGATTCCGTCTGATGAGCCGCGCGCCCCGGCGCCGCCCCGGAGCGCAGGAAGCCGCCGAACGGAGCAGGGGAGCGGAGAGAGCAAAGAGAGATTCACAACATTTAATGTATTGAAATGTTGATTTTGATTGATTCAATTTTCGGATTATGGTATAATAATCGAAAATACAGTACTGTCGTTTAGTGTCAAAAAAAATTATCGATACTTTGACTACTACATATTGTATTTTTATTTTTAATTTTTTCTGTATATTGTGTTTTTTAACATTCCGTAGGGCTTGACATGCAAAAGGTCACAGATTCGAGTTCTGTCGTCCCCACCACGAACCCTATATGTTGTGCTGAAACGCCAATATACGGGGTTTTGTTTTATTATTATCAATGCGGACGTGGCGGAATTGGCAGACGCGTCGGACTTAGAATCCGATGGGAAACCTTGCAAGTTCAAATCTTGTCGTCCGCACCAAAAAACGGCAGACTTCATAAGAAGTTTGCCGTTTTAATGTTTTATTTTATATACGGAAATCAATTTACGGCGAAAAAAATGAAAGCGACCGATTTGAAAGTTTTTCAGAAAAGCATTGATTTTAGTGAAAATTAGGTGTATAATGTTATTACTGAAATTATAAACTTTGCAGCGTGCTTGTTTAGTATCGCTGCTGTATCGAATTGAAGAATTGCTTGCAGGAAACGGAACGATAAAGAGGACGGGTAAGACTATGGGCTACATAAGAAAAACAACTGAATACCCTTGTACGAAGGAAAAAGTAAAATCTAACAATCGGTTGAGAATTTTACTGATTTCTGCTTTTACGTTGCTTTTCAGTGCGGCGATTATCACAGGCGCACTTTTAATCGTGCATTTCGGCAAACATAACGAAACGGTAAACGCTTTAACGGGGGCAGGCACACAGGAAGACCCTATTACTATTTCTACGGTCGACGAGTTGAAGTCTCTTGCAACGAGCGTCAATGCAGGAACAAATTATCAGGATAAGTATATCGTTCTCGAAAACGATTTAGACCTTGCAGGAATTACCTGGACGTCTATCGGCACCTCGAAACGGTTCTTCGGCAATTTCGACGGGCAGAACCATACCATTTCCAATTTGTACATTAACCAAAAGGCAAACGGAAAAGGGTTATTCGGTTACACCACGGGCGCAACAATCGAAAACCTTACTTTGTATAATCCCGTAATTGCATCGACTACGGGCGTTTATACGGGAGCTTTGGTGGGTTATTTCGATTCGGCTACAGGTCGACCCGGAACGATTCGGAATTGCCACGTTGTCGGCGGCTCTATTATGTCTGCAAGTTATTATGTTGGTGGTCTTATAGGTGGTGTAGTTGGCAGATTTGACGGCGGCATTACGATTGATAACTGTAGCGTGAAAGGCGTTGGGGCGGATAAGGTTCCTACCGAAGTTGTGGGGGCTTACTATGTAGGCGGATTGGTCGGCGTTGTAGAGGGAACCACCCCATATTCTATGGGCGCAGACGGTTCCGACCATGCGGGCGTTTTCATATCGCTTTGTGCTACCACTGCGAGAGTTACGGCTACTTCAACGGGAATTGCAGGAGGAATTGTCGGCTGGGGCGGCGGAATGCGGTTAGACCGCTGTTATTCTACGGGCGCCATTTCTACTAAGGCGGGGGGAACAGCAGCGGGAATCGTCGGCTTTATGGGAAGGACAGTCATGCCCGGGAATTCCGCAGAAACTGTGCGCCAAGCGTGTAAATTAACAAACTGTCTTGCAACAGGCGATATCAATGTTGTTAATCCTAATGGCGGCGCAGGTTCGGGCGGTATCGTTGCTTCGATTAGCGCACCGGGAACAACCTACATTGAAGACTGTCTTTTTACGGGCAATGTGTTGACGCGTTCGTCTTATTCTTCTGGGAATGCAAACGCGGGCGGTATTTTCGGCGCGGTTGCCCGTTCTAATGTCTATGTCGGCGGGTGCGCCGTGGCTTCCCAACAGGTTTCCGGGCTCTCTCCCTATACTTACAATATATCCGCGCCTGTTGCAGGCGGTTGGGTTTACGGTTCGAAGTGTTATTATCCGTTTGTGATTGACGGAAAACCCAACTACTATAACGAAGATATTCTCCTTTCGGCAAGAAAGGGACTTCATTCTGCTTCTGCAAACAGGGTGAGTATCGGTGGCGCGAAGAGTCTCGATGAACTGAAAGATTATTTTACTTATATGTCGCTCGGCTGGGATTTCGGCGACACCTGGACGATTATTCCAGGCGCGAACGACGGATTTCCCTATCTGAAAGACTTAGGCATTCCCGAACAGCCTTTGGGCAGTAAATACAATCCCATTCTGATTGAAACCGCCGAAGACTTCAAGGAAATGAGCAACAACGTCAATACAGCCAAAGATTTGTATGCAGGGCAATATTTGTTGCAAACAGCCGATTTAGACCTTACGGGCGTAGGCGTAACGGGACCGACCTGGGCAAAATCATTCCGCGGAAATTACGACGGCGGCGAGCACAGAATGCTTAACGTTAATATTACCTCTTCTGCGGCGAATACTGCGCTTTTCGGTTACACCTTCAATTCTTCGTTCCGGAATATCATTGTAGAAAACGCAAAGATATACAACACGGGTTCGGTTACGAGCGTGGGGGTTTTGATTGGCGTATCTCCCGGTAATCTCTATGTGGAAAATTGCGCGATTATCGGCGGCACGGTTACTGCGGTAAAAGCAACCAACGTAGGCGGACTCTGCGGTTATTGCAATTACGACGGGAACAATTTTGTAAAATGTTTCTCTTCCGCAAACGTCAGCGGCGGCTCAAGAACGGGCGGGCTCATCGGTTATGCCTATGGGTCGAACGTTTCCAGGTGCTATACGGCAGGAAGCGTAACGGGTTCGCTCTCGGCAGGTTACGGTTGCGGCGGGCTTATCGGAGAGATGACAAAACCGCTCGGCGCGTATGTGTATACCGAAGATGTTTCGGCAGAAAACAATACGGGTTGCGTTGCGCCCCAATCTACCGTTACAAATTGTTATTCAAAATCCACGGTTACCGATAGCCACGCGGGTAACGGCTGGGCGTTTGCAGGCGGTATCGTCGGGCGTTTGATGGGTGCCACAACCGTGTCGAACTGCTATTATAACGGCACGATTTCGGCAATCAGAAACGGCGGCGCATCCTCTTCAACGTACGGTGCGTTCGCAAGCGGTATCGTCGGCACATCTTATAATACTTCTGCTAATGTTACGAACGCCATGCACGTGAAAAACTGTTTGAGCGTGATGCAACTGGGGCAGGTAACTTCAACGGGTAAGTGGCTTCAGGTTGGCTATTACAACACTTATTACTCAGCAAAACCTGCCGAGAGCGAGGGTTGTTACTATGTAGAAACGGAGTTCCCTGCCGCGAAAGGCGCGGGTGCGGGCGCCATCAACGGCGGCACGCAAACGACGGTAGCCGATATTCAGGCGGGTTCGGTATTCAATACGGGCGCGCTCGATTGGGATATGAGCGAAGTGTGGTCGCACGACCCGCAGGTGAACGGCGGTTTCCCGATGCTGAGGGGCTTGATTGTAGATACTTCCGAACTTGTTGCGCTTCTGAATCAGGCGAAGAAATATAAACAATCAGATTGGAGCACAGCGACCTATTCGGTGCTATCAAGAGCAATCAGCAATGCCGATAGGGATTTGAGCGGAAAGATTACCGAAAAACAGAAAGCGCAGGATATTGCCGCGCTTCAAACGGCTATCGATGGTCTGAGAGCGGATAAAGTAGAACTTTCAAGTTATTACAATAAGATTATCAGAGAGATTTATCCGAATAAAGAATATTACTCGAATTTCTCCGTCATTGAAAGTCTGTTGAAGGGCGCAAAAGACATTTTAGACGATAATTCCAACAAATACCGTAACAGCGACGTAAAAGTCGTTTACAATGCTTTGCAGGTTGCCGTCGGTAATTTGAGAGTTGATAAATCGGAGTTGAACAAAGCAATCGAAGAGGCTACTTCGCTGAACGCAAGCGATTATCCCAAAGAGGCGTACGATGCGCTTTTGGAAAAACTGATGGCGGCTGTCGAGGTCAATAATAACGCGTCGGCAACTGCGGATGAGGTAATCGAGGCAACGAAAAATTTAAGAGAAGCGCTCTCGAAACTGCAACTCGATAAAACGCAGATTGCAAACGAAATTATCAAAGCATACGCGAGCATCGGCGTTTTGGCTGAGTATGATAAAGAGAACAATCTTGTAACAATCAAAGACGAAACCAACCGAATTACCGCAAGTAAATTTGAAAACTACGCTGTATTCGAAACTGCGCTCAATAACGCAATCAGAGTGCAGGAAGACGAAAAAGCAACTTCGCGGGATATTCAGGACGCTATCTTCGATTTGAACGTTACGCTCAACGGGCTGTTGCTCGATAAAAAGCCGCTCGAAGAACTTTATTACAAGGTGTTGGCGCTCAATCAAGAATATTATTCCGAAGCAACGTTTAGCGCGCTCGAACAGCCCGTGCACGATGCGGAAACCGCGCTTCAACTCTATGCTTCGCCCGAAACTTTTGTGGAAATTTCCAAAACGATAGATAGGGCTTATGCCGACTTAAAGGCGGCTTACGACGGGCTTGAACTCAACAAAACCGAGCTCGAACAACTGATTAAACGCGCGGAAGCCGAAGAAGAGGACTATGCAATCTACACGGCGGAAACGTGGCAGAAACTGCAAGACGTTCTGGCGGAAGCAAAAACCGTATACGAAAACAAAGACGCCACGCAGGAACAGATTCATAATGCGGTTGTCGATTTGCATGAAGCGATTCAGAATCTCGATTTGAATCTTGAATATCTTGCGGAGTTAATCGCACGCGCCGAGGAAATTCTGAGCGACGAAACTTATCTGAATTTCTATTCGCCCGAAACGTTGAATGCCTTAAAGACGGCGAAAGAAAACGCACAGGCTTTGCTCGATAGTCAAAGCAAAGACATTGCAGAAGTAAAGGCGTCTGCGCACGAACTTCAAAGTGCGCTCGATGCGCTCAAAGCCGATACCGATAAACTGAAAGGCTATATCCGCAGGGTTACGGACGAAACCGACGAAAATTATATCGACCCGAAAATTTATGCGGCGGAGAGCGTCAACGCGTTAAAAGCATTGGCAGCCGAAGCGCAGGAAATGCTTGACGACGAAGCGCATACCAATGAAGACGTTATGGCGTATACACTTCGCTTTGAAGCAATGTTCGGCGAATTGAAACCCAACAAAGACGCGCTGGTCGAGCGTGCGCGCGAGATAAGCACTTGGACGAATACCAAGTACCGTCAGGACAACGAAGGGAAATGGATTTTAGACGATAACGGAAACCTGAAAGTATTCGTCATTTACGAAGAAAGTACTTGGAACGTGCTGCAAACGGCGCTCACTGCTGCAAACGGCGTTATTCTGAACAAAACGGCATCAGTCAAAGACGTTTCAGACGCGCTTGCCGCGCTTGACGACGCCGTTGTCGGGCTTATCGTAGATACTTCCGAGTTGGAGGAGAGAATTCAGAAAGCGGAAAATCTGCTTAACAGACAGGCGCAGGAGAACGTTTACACTGCTGAATCGATTGCCGTTTTACAGGCGAAGTACGACGCGGCAAAACGCCTTCTTGAAAATACTGCCGTTAAATTGACGCTGGACGAAGTACAGCTCTGTCTGGACGAACTTCTTGCCGCAATCGACGGATTACGTGTAGACAAGCAGAATCTGTTAAATTTGATTGCGAAAGCGGAAGGGCTTCTGACTTACGAAAACTATTTCACCGAGTCGTCGGTCAGCGGACTGAGTACGCAACTCAACTATGTAAAAGAAAACATCGATACCGAAAATTTAGGTGAAGACGATATCAGCCTGCTTTACAGTTTGCTTTCCGACGCAATCGACGGATTGGAAATTATTACAGACGATTTAGAAGAATCGGTCGACCGTTTCGACGAATTAGAAGAAGAATTTGTTACCGATGATTCTTATGAGCTGATTCAGCAATATGCACAAAAAGCCAAAGCCATGTTAGAAAGCGGCGAATTCACCGTGCAGGAATATGTGCAAGCGCTCGAAGATTTAGCGACGGCGTTCGATACGCTGAAACCCGATATGGAAGCGTTCAAAGCGTTTATCGAACAATGCAAAGAAAACTTGACCCTTTCTTACACGGAGGAAAGCATCGAAGCGCTTCAAAACCAAATTGAAAACGCAACTCACGTTTATAACAAGGAAGAATGGAATGAAGAAGCGGGAAAATATGAAACCGTAGAAATTACCTACGACAAAGTAATTGCGTCTGTCGGTGCGCTCAGAGACGCTGTGAATGCGCTTGTTCCTAAGAAAAGCGCCTTGCAGCAACTGATTACCGATACGCAGGAAAAAATGGACACCGCAGTCGAGGAATTCGGTGAAGACGTCAAAGTTTCCGATTGCTACACGGCTGAAAGTTTTAAGGTTTTGGGCGAAGCGCTTGAAAACGGTTTGTCTGTTCTCGACAACCACGATGCAACGATAGAGGACGTAGATAAAGCTATCGCGCAAATCGAAACGGCAATCGCGGCTCTTGTTGTTGATAAAACGCGGTTACAGAGTTTAATCGACGAATGCGACAAATTTTACCCCGTAGAGTATTTCGAGACAGAAAGTTACAATCAATTCAAAACGCAGTTAGATAAGAGCAGAACTGACGTAGCCGACGAAACGATTTCGCTGGATGATTATATTGCTTCGTACAGCAACTTGCTGGCGGCAAGGGAAGCGCTTGTCTTTACGACGGACGCGCTTGAAAAAATCATTGCGCTTGCGGAAACAAAGCAAAGCGCAGACTATACGGCTGCCTCTTTCGGCATTCTTTCGGAAAAACTTGCGGCGGCGAAAGACTATTTATCCGCCGAAGAAAAGGACCCTGCCGTCTACGGGGAAGTATGCGGTAATCTTTTAGATGCAATCAGCGGACTTGTAGATATCCGTGAACTTGTTAAACAAATTGGAATCGTGCAAACTTTTGTTGAGCAGGGAAACAGTCTTGAAAACGGCGTGTATTATTCGGACGGCTCGTTCAAAGCGGTTGAAGATTTACTTGCACGCGCAATCAGTTTGAAAAACCGTACCGATTCCACGCAACAGGAAATTGACGAAATGTCCGAATTGTTAAAGGACTACGAATCGCTGTTGCTGGACGTTACGTTGGCAAAACAATTCAGCGAAAACGAGCATACGTTCATTGACGCAAATGCAGAAAAATACACTGCGGAAACCTGGTCGGTTTATACGGATGCGGTTGCCGCACTCGATACGCTGTTTGCAAAAGACGGCGTTACGCTTGAAGAATTGAACGAGGCAATGAATGCGGTTACTGCGGCGAAGGAAGCGTTGCAAGCCGTTCCCGAAGACGAGAAAGGAAAGTTGTTTGAAGTGATTGAAAACAACAATACTTTCAAATTTATTAACGGCAGCGGTGAGGGAATCGATTTCAAAACGCACGAATTTGACGAGGCAAATCCTGTATATCTTACCAATATCGCCGCAGGCGATAGTCTGGCAGATATCATGGCACAGTTCGTTAATAAAGATATTAGGGTATTCAATGCGGAAGGCGAGGAAATAACAGACTTTACGAGTTTGATTGCCACGAACATTGTGTTGAAAATTTTTGAAGACGAAACGCTTGTAGATTCGCTTACGCTTGTCGTGCGCGGAGACGTGAACGGAGACGGAGTTGTAGATATTTTCGATAAAGCGGCGCTGAATGCTTACACGGAAGACCCTACCGATTTCGGGGAAGCGTATGTGCTTGCGGGGGACGTGAACGAAAGCGGAGGATTGCCGGATATTTTCGATAAAGCGGCGCTGAACGGTTACACAGAAGGTACGTTTGACATCTTTGCCGGTTTAAGCGTAAAAGGAGCGGGTGCAGTATGAAAATAACAAATATGCGGGCAAGAATTAAATCTATTTTCATGACGGCAGTTTTTTGCCTGATAGTTGCCGTTACTTTTTTAGCACCCTCATTTATGGCGGAAAAAACGGTTCGGGCCGCAGGTAATCTTACCTTTACCGCTTACAGCAATGTGACTCAAATCAAAACCAATGCAACGAATAAAGATGTAATAGTTTACGGAGTCGTTTCGAATAACTCTACGGAAATATTCGGGGCACAGTTCACGATAAACGTGGATAAGGATATTTTTGAGTTCAAAGAGTACATGACGCCTACTGCAATCGCTACCGAGTTAAAAAATCCGGGGCTAGCCAATACTTTCAAAGCAACCGAGAACAAAGCGGGAAGCAACAAGGAAAACGGAAACGTGAAACTTGAAGTCCATGACAACGGAAATCCTATTACGGTAAATTCCTTTGTCGTCGGCGGCTACAAACTATCCGTAAAGGAAGGTGCGACTTTATCGGGCAATTCCGCAATTACCATAGATACAATTGGTATTTCCGATATGAAGGCAAAACCGATTGAGCACAATACAGCCGGAACAAATATAACGATTTCTTTTGCGGAGCCTTCAAGTGCCTGCGAAATTACGGGGCTTACAAGTACGCAAAACGGAGTTTCTATTTCCAAAGACGGAAATAACTATAAAGCGGAAGTGCCGTATTCCGTTACCGCTCTGAATACTTCCAACTTAAAACCGACGGTAAGCGAAGGCGCAACGGTTACATATTCGCCGAGCGGAAACGTTGCGTTGACGGTAGGACAGACCACTACGATTGCAGTTAAGATAACGGCAGAAGACGGTAAAAACACAAAATCGGTCAATTTGAACGTTACGCGAAAGGCGGGTGAGGAAGAAAATACGCTGTCCGCATTGGCGGTTAAAAATGCAGGCACGGATTTGATTTCAAAATCAGGGGCTGACCTTGCATCAAGCGTTGAATTCAGCATAGAGAAACCCGTTGCGTTTGCAGACAGAGATAAATTGTCTGTTGTCACCTCGAAAAACGGAACATATTCTACTGTTCATATTAAATTAGACGGTTCAACGCTATACAGCGGAAAAAACACGGAAAAAGATAAGACTTTGAATCTTTCGGCGACGTCGTCGGGCGAGCATACGCTTACGGTTACGGTGACGTCTGAAACGGGTAACAGCACGCAGTATACCGTAAAATTTACGGTTGAAGAAGAACCTTCCGTTCCCATTGACCCGATTGACCCGATTGACCCGAACGAGCCGGGCGCGCCCGATGAAAACGGCGATGTCTTAAAACCGACGTTGAACGACAATCCTACGTTTACAGGCAAACCCATCAATGTTCAGGATTTGCTCATCGGATTCAACAGTAAGTACATGGAACTTTCAGGTGCGGATATTTCCGCAACGAAAGCAGGCACATATCATGTTACAATCTCGCTGAAAAATGCCGATTATCACTGGAAAGAGAATGTTGCAACAACGGCTAAAAACCTCGGGTTTGCCGTAACGTTTTCGGACGGCGATTCCTTCACGCTTGAATGGAAAATTTTGCCTTATTCGGTTCCTGCGTCAAGTTGGAAAGAAGAAGCGGGGAAAGCGCCTGTACTTGCGGACGTGCCTGCCGATATCCTCGCTTACATCAGTTTTGTTTATCAAGACAAGAACGGCGAAAC
This sequence comes from uncultured Clostridia bacterium, assembly GCA_947087265.1. Classification (GTDB taxonomy): domain Bacteria; phylum Bacillota; class Clostridia; order Christensenellales; family Borkfalkiaceae; genus Gallimonas. The sequence continues at coordinate 9,601 of CAMUBY010000005.1, read as the reverse complement.
GGTATCTTCGGATAAATTGGTAGCAGGGGAAACTTATACCGTTTCTGCTGTCGTGCAGAGCGGATTTGAGGGGAGCGTAGAATTCGCCGAATCCGTACACAGTTTTACCTTTAACGGAGCAACTAACTTTTTTACGCAAAAATGGTTGGGGTTAGCGGTTTGGATTTGGTTTGTAATTGCGCTTGCCGTGCTGCTTCTAATAATCGTTTTGATTACAGGGATTCTCGTCAGACGCAAGAAGAATGCGGCGCGCCGAGAAAAAGAAAAACGGGAAGAGGAACGCCGCCGCGAAGAAGAGCGGCTTGACCGCCTAATGGCAATGAATAACGGCGGTAACAACAGGAACGGCGTCGGTATGCCCGTCATGCCTGTGGGAATGCAACAGCCCGTTCAGCCTGCGGTATCGTCTGAACAACTCATCGATATTAAGAACGACTTAAAGCAGGAACTTCGTGATTTACGGCAAGAATTAAAATCGCAGCCCGCTGCTACTCAGCCCGTTGCGCCGGCTCAGCCTACTGCGGAGCAGCCGACTGTTATTGGACAGCCTGTTATCGTATCGGTACCGCCTGTGCAGGCACCTGCCGTACAGCCCGAACCGCAAATCAAGGAGGCGCCGCCCGTTCAACCGTACGAGAATGTTTCTGCCGAGCAAATCAAAGACGAAGTGAAGGGTGAACTGAAAGACGAATTCGGTCATCAGGCGCGCGTAGAGCGGTTTCTCGGAACGATTGCAGCTTCGCGCGAGCAAGACCGCCAGAAGATGGAACAGGAAGAACAGGAGCGCAATGAACGCTTGCAGAGCATTGAACTGCGGCGGAAAGAGCGCATGGATAATTCCGTTTATTATCACGGACCGTATGACCCGAGTGCCGAACGCGTTCATGAATTGGAAGCAAAATTGCGCAATATGGAAGAGCTTATGTGGATGATGCGGTACGGCGGAATGCAGCAACAGTCGCCGCAAATGCAATTAACATCTGCAAGCGATGAACGTGTCCGCGAACTTGAAGCAAAAGTCCACGAGTTGGAAGAAAAGCGCGATATAGACGACCGTCTTAAAGAAATCGAGTGGAAGCAAGCGGTTCAGCGTGAAAACGAGCAACGTGCGCGCGAAGAAGAGCGAAAACTTCATGAAATGGAAATCAAGCAAATGGAATTGATGCACCGCCTGGAAGAGGAACGCCGCCGCAACGAAGAAGAACGTAAACTGCGTGAGTTGGAGGAACGTTTGCGTCGAGAATATTCTCAGCAGTCTGCGCCCGTAACCGTACAGACTCAGATACAAAAATCCGAACCGTCGGCACAGCCGAATCTTCCATTAGCTGAAAAACCCGTTGTGGTCGTACAGCAACCCGCACCGCAAACGTCTGCACCTCAGCCGACGGTACAGCCCGGTTCCGTTATGACTACGACTACCACTACGACTATCGATGCAACAAAAGATGCGAAGGTAGACGATTTGCCCGATTATTCTACGCGGTTTTCTTCGCGCAGAAGAAGTTAAATAAAATACCGATAAAAGCAATCGCTTTTATCGGTATTTATTTTTGAAAAAATTTTAACTATTGACAAACTGTCAGTTTTTGTAGTATGATTGAGGAAACTTATAGGGTGGGGTGGTAATGCTTTGTCGGATATAATACATAAAAAGAAATTGGTCGCGTTATTATGTTTTTCGCTCGGCGCTATGTTTACGTTTTGCGCTTGTTCCAGCGGCGTAAATTTACAGTGGAAAATCGACGATTTAGGCGCGGAGCTTATCGGCGCCCATACGGAACTTCAAGCAAAGTTTCTAAACGATAAAAATTTAATCCTGCCTTCTAGCGTAAAAGGCGAAACAGAGTTGAGCCGTCCTGTACCGATACATCTCGAATGGTCTGCAACGGACGGCGGTAGTGAAGTTGCTATTTCCAAATATCTGTTGGAATTTTCTACCGATACAAAATTTGACCGTGCAATCACATACGAAACTACGCAGCCTGAATATGACGTCTATAATTTATTATTGGGAACTCCCTATTACTACCGCGTCACAGCAGTCACGGAAGGCGGAAAGAAGAGCGTTTCACCGTTATGTGTATTAGAAACTGCGGCTTTGGCGCCCAGAAATATGTACATAGACGGCGTAACCAACGTCAGAGACCTCGGCGGTTGGAGTACGGAAAACGGCGTTAAAGTCAAGCAGGGAATGTTAATTCGCTGCGGAAGACTCAATAAGAGCGAACAGCCCGAAGTGGAAATCGAAATTACGCAAACAGGAATATATCAATTCAAGGAAGTGCTCGGCGTGCGTTCGGAAATCGATTTGCGTATGCCCGACGCACACGATACCGAAAACGGCGGCATTACGTCGAGTCCGCTCGGCAAGGGCGTAAAATATAAAAATATTCCCATGGAGTGGTGGAAAGGCGGGGAGAATTACTTAAAAGACCCGATATATCGTCCTGCTATTCTTTCTTTTTTCGAGTTTATTGCCGATGAAAGCAATTATCCGATTATTTTTCATTGCAACATCGGAACGGACCGCACGGGGCTGTTTGCGTTTCTCGTCAACGGCTTGTTGGGCGTGAGCGAAGACGATTTGTACCGCGATTATCTCTTTTCTAACTATGCAAATATCGGCGGAAACCGTTCTATAGGGAATATTAAGTCTTATGTAGATACGATTAAATCTCACAGCGGCAGTACGTTGAGCCAAAAAATTGAGAATTGTTTGTTGAAAATCGGTGTTCAGCAAAGCCATGTCGATGCGGTTCGCCGTATTATGACGGAAGAATAAAAGCGATAAATAACACAATGTAAAAAAGCCTCGCGGCGGAAATTTTCGCCGCGAGGCTTTTTTGTTTTAGGAAACTATTTTCTCCATTCGCCGTCAAGCCAATCGGTTCTGTCGTTGAGCCACTGTTTCAAGATTTTGGTGTCTTTTATCCAATCCTGTTCCGCTTTTGCCTGCGTTTTGTTTTTCCACATTACGTAGTTTTTACCCATGGCATAGCGGTTCATTTCATAAACGGAATCGTTTAGCGTCTTATCGAGGTAAGCAGTAATTTTCGGGGAGAGTGTCTTCCAGCGCGTTTCTACCGCGTTTTTGAATCCCGCAGTCTGATACAGCGCAATGTACAGTTCGCTCTTCGTGTGCTCGGAACCCGTACGGTTCGCATCAGCAACATAGAGCCCCTGCGGCGTTCTGTCACCGCGGCCGTTGCCGTCATCGCCGTTCGTGGTGCCGTCGAAATCCCAAGGGGGACCTGCGTACAGTTTTCCGCCCGGTTTCTTATAGAGGAAGAACGAGCTGTATCCCGTATCGATATTTTTGAACAGTTCGTGCAGGATATACATATCTACGAACGAATCGACGTCAGCCAATTCCGAGAAGGTCGCATAATCTTTGGAAAGGGCAGCTTTATAAACATTTGATACATAGTCCTGAATGTATTTGACCTGTCTCTGATATTCCGCTTTGCTGATACCTTCTTCGAGATAATCCTCGGGGTCGGGCGACTTCATTGAGAAGGGGTATTTGAGTTCCACGCCTTGCGCATGGAAATAGAACACGCCTTCTTCGCCGTCGTTCGGTCCGTAAGCGTCGTATTCCACGAGATAACCGGTATCCTGTACGCCGTATCCCGACTCGATATCGACTCTGCCCGTTCCAACTCTCACGTGTTCGCAAAGGATATAAACGCCGCGGTATTCTCCGTTGACGTATATATCAACCCATACGGCATTGGTGGAGTATTCGATTGCGTCGAACACTTCGCCCGCCATATTGTAAGCGAGGTAGTTTCTGCTCATTGTCGGGTCGTCGAAGTTGGCGCAGGCAATAATGACCCAGTGCTTGTTAGCTGCTCTGCCGAACAAAGATTGTTTTTTATCGAATTTAATCTTGTAACCTTTTTTCGGTTCGTTCCAGGAGCCGTTCCCTCTGCCTTTGAATTCAGACTTCAAAGCTGTGAGTAAATATTCGTCTTGGGTATTGGTAAGGGAGATGGTGCTGTCTACATAGGTTTTTTGAACGCTTCCGAGCGGAATTTCGTTTCCGTTTGCATCCGTAAGGTCAATAAACAATGCGGGGAGATTGGTCAACTCTTCCGACCATACCGCTTCCAGCTCGATATCTTCGGCGGGCATCGTCTTAAAATCGTAGCGGGTTCCGTTCAACGTCCAGTATCTGACGTGATACCCAGGTCTGTTGACAAGCGGCGCAGATATTTTAGTTCCCGCAGTTTCAACGATGGGCTGTACCGTAACGCCTTTTACGCCCGTTTTGAACGTAATGGTAACGGCTTGTTCCCACGTTGCAGTGAGTTCGATATCGCTTGCAGGCATCGTTTCCGATTCAAACGGTTGACCGTCTAAAAGCCAGCCCGTAAACTTATAATGTGCGCGTTGCGGCGTCGGCAAATCAAGTTCCTCGCCGGCCGTATAGTATTCGGTGTCAAGCGCTTCTGCTCCCGTCACGAACGAGACGGCGTACAGTTTATTCCAGATTGCTTTTAAGGTAATGTCCTTCGAGGGCATCACGTCGAAGATAAACTCTTCGCCGTCTAAACTCCAACCCTCAAAACGGTATCCGTCTCGCGTAGGGTCGGCAGGGGGGTAAATTTTGCTGCCCGGTTTGGAAGTCACCGACGGAACCGTCAAGCCCGCAACTTCCGTGTCGTAAGTAATCGTCACACTGTCTTTTTCTCCGCCGCACGCCGTCAGCGCAAAGATGCTGAGCGTCATGCAAATAGCAAGCACTGTGGCTGCAATTTGTTTGAATTTTTTCATCTGGTATTGCCTCCTTTCTGTTTTATATTATCACGATTTTTTATATTAGTCAACGTTCAAGATAAAATTTATCATTTATAATTATCAAAATTAACATATTTTTATTAAATATTTTATAATAAATATAGAATACATAATAAAAATTAACAAAATTTTATAATATTTTTCAAAATGGTATTGACATTTCGTCATGGGGGGGGGTATAATCTTATAGAATAAATAAAAATATATTGGTCTTATCATAAATACACCACAATATATAGGGGTTAGAGAGGGAAAAATGAGAAAGAAAATAATGTGCGCTGTGATTGCGGTTATGATGTTCGTATTTACAGTTGTAGCAGCCGCTTGCGGCGGGGGTTCGCCCGATAGCGGTAAAGAGGGCGCCGCTACACAAAATACGCAGACGTTTGTAAATACCGTAACGCAGATAGACGAAAACATCACGCTTTCTTCGGGACCGAAAATTGAAGTGGCGCTTACGATTTACGGGCTGCTGAACGATTCGGAAAAGAAAAATCAGCAGGTGATTGAATATAAGACCGTGTTGGACGGCTATAAGGCGACATACGACGTCTTAAAAGCCGCTGCCGATAAGGAAGAGGCGGAACGTCAGCAAGCGAAGTTGGCGGCGCAGTTTGTAGAGGAAGTGGATAAACTGCCTAATATGAACAGGCTGACAATCGACGACAGGGCAATCGTTGACGGCATCAAAGAGATTTATGACCAACTCAACGATACGTTTAAGGCGAAGGCGGAAGTTGTCGCCGCGTATGCCGTACTTGCTCAGGCCGACGCAAAAGTAACGGTTTTGGAAAAAGCGGCGCATGAGGAAGAAGTGCGCGCAATTGTAAAAGAATTTATCGAAGCGGTCGGTAAAATCGAGGAAGTAACGTTAGCCGCGGGAAAAACAATTGAAGACCTGCTTTACGATTACGAAGATTTCACCGATGAAATTAAGAATTACGAGGGTGTAGCCGAGGCAAAGCAAACGCTTGACGGATATTATGCGGAATATATCGTACTCCGCGACGAGAACGACGTAAACGAATTCAAAAAACTTGCGAACGCTCTCAATCCCGTAACGTCGGTTACGTTAGAGAGTGAAAGAACAATTCTTAACGCCGAAGCGGCTTACAGACAAATGTCGGATGAGGCGAAAAACGCAGAGGGCGTGGCCGAGGCGTTGGTAATTGTACAAAAGGCAAGAGAGAAATTCAACGAACTTTTTGCAATTGCCGAGAAAGCAAGAGTCGAGCGGTTTATCGAACTTGCAAACCAGGTAAGAACGGACGTTGAAAACGTCGACATCACTTGGTATGACGCGCTCTATGCGGTTAGCACTGCGTATACTGCGCTTACAAGCGATTCGCAGGAACTGCCCGAAGTAGAGGAAGCGTTCAACCGTTGGAATACGGCGCAGAAGGCGTTTGATAAGAAAGGATACAAACAGATACCCATGAAAGACCCGACGATTGTGTATTCGGGGAACTATCCTCCTTATCTTGTATTGCAAAACGATTCCGTGATGTTTAATGCCGTAAAGGAATTTTTCGGCGTTTCTACCGTCGGTGAAATCAGCGAGTATGCAATTATGTGGTTGAACATTTATAAAGACGGCGTGTTTATCGCGCGCGGCGAAATCGACCTCAGAAGCAGTTCCATTGAGCAGAACGGTCACATCATTCATAGCGATGCGGTGCAGGCGGTGTTCAGAAACGTAGCGGCAGACCATCCCGAACTTGTCAGCGGCGGAAGATACGGTTTTTCGCTTAACTTTGAAGACAGAGAAGGAGAATTCATTCCTTCCGCCAGAACTGCAGTTTCAAAGGAAACGGTATATACATGGTAAAATTATTCAAAAACATCAAATGGAAACATCTGCTTGCCGTATTGTCGGTTATTCTGCTGGCGTTTATCATGATTTTTTCCGTTGCTTGCGGCGGCAATGACCAAAGCGGCGATACCGACGAGGGTGATGATAGCGGAAGCATCAGTGGCGATGACAATGATAACAAGGAGGATGACGATAAAAAGGAAGGCGGCACTGTTTCGATTGTTTCTAAAATCAATATCGATACGAGCGACGAACCGCTCGTATTGCCGTACACGTTAAACGGCGGTGACGGACCCGTCAGTTGGAGTTCCGATTACGCGAGCGTTGCCGCTGTCGATAAAACCGGAAAACTTTATCCGGTTGCTCCCGGAACGGCTACGATTACGGCATCGACAAGTACGCACACAAAAAAGTTTACCGTTAACGTAACGGATATTTACAGGAGTTATATCCGAATCAGTACGGTCGGGCAGTTTGAAAATCTTGCCAAAACAAAAGATTATACCAGGACGACCAAAAAATATTGTCTTGGCAACGATATCGATTTCGGCGGAGCCACTATAAAGCCTTTGGGCGTATGGGGCGATTCTAAGAGCGCATTCAACTGTACGTTTGACGGCAGAGGTTATGCCTTAAAGAATCGTGTAACAAAATAAAATATTAGGAGCGCAGTTTATGGAAAAAGAAAACTACCAAAAAGTTGCGTACATAGCATTACGCAAGCAAGACGGCTCACTAATGATAAACGTACCCTTATATGTAAAGGTATCTGAATTAAACGAAAACGGTATGACGGAAACGCAAGAAAGCGTTATGCAACGAATATCGGAAATAATGAACAAACGCTACGAAAAGCAAATAAGCGAATATTACGCAAGCCTTAAAAAGTCAAAATAAAAACGCAGTGCCGATAAGTTACTATTACCTTATTGGCACTGCGGAACACGGAACATAAACGGCAATGGGTGCGGGCGGCTGTCGCCGCCCGCACAGTGGCGTATAGTATTACCTACGCCACCCCGTAACACTGTAACACTTTTGGCGTAAAAAACAAAGAATAATGTAAAACTATGCCGAAAACATTGTATTGTAATTTATGCCCATAGGGTGGGTTTCTCTTGGGTGGGAAAAGAAAAAAGCACAAGGTTCAATACCTTGTGCTTTTTTCCTTTTAGCGCGTTTTAACGAACTTTCCGTTTGCCCGAATATTGTAGTTGTTTTCATAAGTTATCGGCTTGGGGTGCCATTTGGCGACAAAACCGACTAAACCGTTTATGAAAATGTACTGCATATTGTCGGCGTTAGAACGCGACTGCTTTTGGCGGAGTGTCCGCTTGTTTGTACAAACACAAATTAGCATTGTCTTTGCCGTTTGTCAATCGTTTTAGTTCACTTTCTATCTCGTCAATGTCGTCTGGCGTGGTTTTCTTCATAATGTTCTTGTCGGTGAAGTTGTACGTTATCACCAAGCAATCGTCGTACAAGATGATTTCCCGAATAAAGTATTTGATAATATGTTCCCGTGTGCTTTCGGTAGTAATATCACCGCAAATCACTTTTTGAAAATACTCCTTTATCTTTTCGGGCGTAAGGTATGAATAGTTACGTTGCTTTGCTTGTTCTATGTCAAAATCGAATTGAGATATTTGAGTTTCTAACTCTTTCAATCTCATTTTCGTTTGCTCGGTGATTATTCCTTGCTCGATAGCGGCGATCAGATTGTTAGACGCTTTCAACGCCTCGTCCCGTCTTTTCTCTAACGACTTAATCAGCACAGCCTCTTTGTTCTCGGTCTGGTGCTTTTTATAAATCGCATTTACGAACTCGTCAAGGTAATCGTTTTCCTCAATGAGTTGCCAAGTAGTGTTTATGACTAAATCCTCAATCCAATTTTTCTGTACGGACTTCAAATCGCAGTTTTGTTTTCTTCTACGTCGAGAGAGGCAAGTATAATACTTGTATATGTCGCCGCATTTACTTTTACCGCTTTCACCGACCATATAGGAACGGCAATCACCGCATATCAGTTTGCCCGATAGCAAAAACCTAAACTTTTGCTTTTTACTTCCGGGCTTATGCTTGTTGGAATTGCGTATCACCTGAACGGCTTGCCACGTTGCCTCGTCCACGATTGCGGGGTAGATATTTGTGTACACCGTATCGCCGTGCTTAATCTTGCCGACGTATTTTGTGTTGGCTATAATCTTATAGATTTTCTTTTCGTCTATGTAGTGTCCCGTCTTTGAGCGTATGCCTCTTGCTATAAGATTATCGGCAATAGACTTGCCTGTGTGTCCGTTGGCGAACTTTGAAAATATTTCCCGTATAATTTCCGCCTCGTCGGGATTGATGACGTTTTTCTTATCTACGACGTCATACCCGTATATCTGCGCACCGCCTGTGTAGTTGCCTTTCAAATAACTTTCTTTCAGACCACGCAATACCTTTTGCGAAAGTTCGGCGGAATAGTATTGGTTCATACCTTCGAGCAAACTTTCCAAAATTATGCCTTCGGGTGTATCGGGTATGTTTTCCATAGCCGACAATACTTTGACGCCGTTTTCTTTCAAAGTGTGCTTATGTATCGTTGTTTCATACTTGTTACGGGAAAAACGGTCTAACTTGTAAACAATAACAAAATCCCATTGACGCTTGTTGCTCTCTTTTATCATGCGCTGAAAATCGGGGCGAGCGTCGTTCGTTCCCGTCATAGCACGGTCGATATAAGTTTCCACAATGAGAATATCATTGTTTTTAGCATATTGCTGACAAACTCTTAATTGCCCCTCGATAGACTGTTCCGTTTGACTATCGCTTGAATATCGAGCATATATAACACCTGTTTTCATATTAGCGTTTACTCCTTATCAATGTCATATTGCAGATCGCTCTCAAACATTGCTTAAACTCCGCATCCATAGGCGCATTAACGATAAGCAACGATTTACCGTTATGCTCTAACTGTTCGTCATAGGCTAAATATTTCCG
>CAMUBY010000004.1 GCA_947087265.1 uncultured Clostridia bacterium | reverse complement strand
AAAGAAAATGGACTGATATCGATTGTATCAATCCATTCCTTTGTTTTTGGTGCCGGTGATCGGGGTCGAACCGATACGGTATCACTACCACAGGATTTTGAGTCCAGCGCGTCTGCCAATTCCACCACACCGGCAAAGTAATCAAATTATATAATATTTTTGACGGAAAATCAAGCGTTTTTTTCCACATTCTTGCAAAATAAATAAAACCGTGTTACAATAAGAATATGAATACTTTAGTTTTAATCGACGGCAACAGCTTGCTTAACCGAGCATTCTACGCAATGAGCGTATTTACAACAAAGAGCGGCTTTCCTACAAACGGTATATTCGGCTTCATTAAACTCATTCTGAAAATTATAGGAGACGAAAAGCCCAGCCATTTTGCCGTTGCTTTCGACGTGCACGCGCCTACATTCCGCCATAAAATGTACGACGGCTACAAGGGAACGCGCAAGCCGATGCCGAACGAACTTGCCGAGCAAGTACCCGTACTGAAAGAATTGCTTGCGGCAATGCAGATTAAAACCGTGGAACTTGCAGGGTACGAGGCAGACGACGTTATCGGCACGCTTTCACGCAAATATGAAAACACGGAAGTGTACATTTATACCGGAGACCGCGACGCTTATCAACTTGTCAAAGAAAACGTCACCGTATGTTTTACAAAGCGCGGAGTAAGCGATTTGGAACGCCTTACCGTAAACAATTTCCAAGAAAAAACGGGGCTTGAACCCTGGCAAATTATTGAAGAAAAATCGCTCATGGGGGATAAATCAGACAATATCCCAGGCGTACACGGCATCGGCGAAAAAACTACGCTGGAACTATTAAACAAATACGGTAGTTTAGAAGCAATTTACAATCGTCTCGATGAAATATCGCCAAAGGTTGCACAAAAACTTTCCGAGGGAAAAGAATCTGCATTACTTTCCCATAAACTCGCCACTATTGATACAGACGTTCCGCTTTCCGTCTCGCTTTCCGATTGTGAATTAAAATTACCGTTCTCCGACGCTGCGCGCGAAATGTTTGAAAAACTCGAATTCTTTTCACTCATCAATCAAACATATTTTGCGAAAGCGGAAAAGAAGAGCGTAGAAACGGTGTACTGCATAAGTTCAGAACAATTCACCGTAGATTCAAATAATACCGAAGAAATTGCTTTGAGTCTGAACGAACACGACTGCCATATCTATGGCAACGGCAAAGAATATATTTTATCCGTCAAAGAAAATATGTTGGACGAAGGAATTTTTGCGGACGAACTTGCCCGCGTCATTGAAAAGGCAACACATGGAAAGCGCGTGCTGGTTTCCGACGTCAAATCAATCATTCCGAATTTTCAAAAAATCGGCGTAAAATGCGAATGTCATTTTGAAGACGTCGGGCTTTTGCGGTATCTCGCAAATTCAAATAACCGACCTACGGGCAACAAAGAATACGTCGAAGAATTTAATCTTTCGGAAAAAAATTGTGCTTACAGCCTGAAACTTGCATACGATGAAGCACGTAAGAACTGTTCGGAAGCAGAAACCGATTTGTATCGCAATTTAGAACTTCCGCTTGCTTATGTACTGCTCGATATGGAGCAAACAGGCGTTCGGGTAGACGAGCAGAAATTTCCCGAATTTTCCGAAAAATTCAACGCCGAACTTGAAATTCTTTCGGAAAAAATATTTGCGCTTGCAGGCGTTAAATCTTTCAATCTCAATTCTCCGTTCCAACTCTCCAAAATATTATTTGAGAAACTCGGCTTCGATACGCGCGGACTCAAAAAGAACATTCGCGGCGGTTACTCTACCAATGCGGAAGTGCTTGAAAAACTCGCTGAAAAGCACGAAATTGCGCGGCTTGTATTGCGCTACCGTGAAATCCAAAAACTTCTCTCTACCTATATCGACGGCATTCGTCCGCTTGTTCAAAACGGTTTAGTCCATACCACGTACAATCAAACAATGACGACGACAGGGCGGCTTTCCAGTGCAAACCCCAATTTACAGAATATTCCCGTTCGCAAGGACGAAGGGAGGGAACTTCGCAAACTGTTTATCGCAAGAGAGGGCAACATCCTCATCGATGCCGATTACTCTCAAATCGAACTTCGACTTCTCGCGCATTTTTCGGAATGCAAAGCACTTTTACAGGCATATCAAGAAGGCGCAGACATTCACTCGGCAACGGCGGCGAGAGTGTTCGGCGTGCCGCTGAATGAAGTAACGAAATCTATGCGAAGCCGTGCAAAAACCATCAATTTCGGCATTATTTACGGCATGGGAAAATACGGCTTGGCAAAAGATTTGGGATGCTCGCAGAACGAAGCGCAAGAATTTATCGATAAATATTTTGCTCTACACCCCGAAGTGAAAGAGTATATGGAAGAAAACGTGCACCTTGCCCAAGAAAACGGCTATGTTACGACAATTCTCGGACGCAGACGCTATATTCCCGAAATCAAATCTTCTAATAAGAATGTTCGCTCGTTCGGGGAGCGTGCGGCGATGAATATGCCGTTGCAGGGCAGTTCTGCCGATATTATCAAAATTGCAATGTTGCGCGTTGCAAAGCGAATCGAAGAAGAAGGACTCAAAGCGAAACTTGTTCTCCAAGTTCACGACGAACTTGTACTTGACGCGCCCATTGAGGAAGAGGAGCGAGCAAAACATATGCTAAAAAAAGAAATGGAAAGTGCTATCTCCTTAAAAGTTCCTTTAATTGCAGAAGTTTCCACCGGAAGAAGTTGGTATGATGCAAAATAAAAAAATAGCAATTACGGGCGGTATCGGAAGCGGGAAAACAACCGTTTGTGAAATTCTGAAAGTAAAGGGATATGCCGTTTTTTCCTGTGACGAAATTTCCAAGCAACTGCGGAAAGAAAAGGAATATATTAAAGCTTTGAGCGAGGCGATTCCCGAATGCGTTTCCGACGGCAAGATAAGCGAAACGTTGCTTTCCCAAATCGTATTTTCCGATAAACGCGCAAAAGTAAAACTGGAAGCGATTTCCCATCCGCTGATTATGAAACGTCTTTTTGCGGAAATGAAAAACTATCCCGTTTCCTTTGCGGAAGTACCATTATTATTTGAGGGTGGGTTTGAAACGCTTTTTGATGCCGTGGTCGCCGTCGTACGCGAAAAAGAAAAACGCGTCTATTCCGTGATTAACCGAAGCAATTTGAGCCGCGGTCAGGTTATGAAACGGATAGAATCGCAGTTTGATTACAGCTGCCTTGCAGTAAAACATTGTACCGTCATTGAAAATAACGGCTCTTTTGCCGACCTGGAACGAAAGGTAGAAGAATTTCTATTACAGAAAGGACTGTAATTTTGGAAATTTTGCAAAGATTCGCGCATACTTTTATTAAATGAGAAAAAGGAAGTATATCATATTTTTTGCCGTCGGTTTCGGCGTTTTGTTCCTGTTTTTGTGCGTATTTTTCGGATTCCGTATCACTTATAAAAGACCGTATCGGAAACTTGTACAAGAGAGCGGACTCGACGAAAATCTCGTTTACGCCGTTATCAAAGCGGAAAGCGGATTCCGCGAAGGGGCAGTCAGCAGCGCGGGGGCGGTTGGTTTAATGCAGATTTTGCCGTCTACCGCAAAATTTGTATGCGACATGAACGGAGTTGAGTTCGACCTTTCCCGATTAAGCAAGGGCGACTATAATATCAAAATCGGTTGTTATTATTTGCTATATTTGTTGGAACGTTTTCCCGTAGTCGAAACGGCGCTCTGCGCCTATAATGCAGGAGAGGGTACGGTTTTCGGGTGGCTGGAAGATTCCGCATGTTCTTCGGACGGACTCTCGCTTGTGAATATTCCGTATCGGGAGACACGCGATTATGTGAAAAAAATCAATAAATTCCGCAAAATTTATGAATTTTTATATGGATAAAACTTGACATTTATTTTCAGATGAGTTACAATATCAAGGCTTGTGAATACAAACACAATTTGAATATGCGATCGTGGCGGAACTGGCAGACGCGCAAGACTAAGGATCTTGTGGTTAACCCCATGCAGGTTCAATTCCTGTCGATCGCACCAGAAAAGAACGGTAAAAAATACCGTTCTTTTTATATCAAATAATTATGGAGAACTTATGACAAAAGAAAAAGTTTTTGATTTTATCAAAGAGCAGAAAACGGCTATGATTTCGTCTGTCGACGAAAACGGGTTCCCGAATACAAAAGCTATGCTTGCGCCGCGCAAAATTGAAGGAAACGACTTTTATTTCTCAACGAATACTTCCTCGTTGCGAGTGGCTCAATACCGCCAAAACGAAAAGGCTTGCATCTATTTTTACAAGCGCGGGCGTTTCAGTTATACGGGCGTTATGCTTGTTGGGACAATGCAAGTATTGACAGACCAAAGTGTCAAGGACGAAATATGGCACTTGGGTGATTCCATGTTTTATAAAAAGGGGAAAACCGACCCCGACTATTGCGTCTTAAAATTTACCGCTCAAAAATGCAGATTTTATAAAGACCTAAAAACACAATGGGTAGACTTATAAATCTTTATCATGCGTTACTACAATACCGAAAACAAAAACCAGGATGGTTGAACGGCAAAAGTTCGGCCGTCTTTTTTCATATTCCGAATCACTGCGCCATATATTATAGCAATGCTCGACTTTCTTCCGCCGCGTATTGCTTCCGCCGTGCGGCACGTTAATCTCAATCGGCTTTACGAACTCCGTCTGCGTGCGGACAAGGCTTTACGCGCAAATATCGGGGGAGCGTTTTGCTATCTCGGAGAACAGGGCGTAACGGAACGAGCCGTAAATGCACTCAAACCGACCGCGCAGGAAATTGCGGACACGCTGTTTGCAGCAAGCGGTTATTCCGTTTACTCTGTGGAAAACCAAATTAAACGCGGTTTTGTAACGGGAGCGGAAGGGGAAAGAATCGGCATTGCAGGCTCTTACGTCTACGAAGGAAACTCGCTTCTCTCTATTCATTCCGTTACTTCGCTGTGTATCCGTATTCCTCATGCCGTAGAAGGTTGTGCGGAAGAAATTTACAACCGTTGCTTGCGCGAAGAAATGCAATCCGTTATTCTGCTTTCGCCGCCAGGAGAGGGGAAAACAACCTTGTTACGCGATTTGTCGCGCCTTGTCAGTACACGGAAAGCCTTAAATGTGCTGGTAAGCGACGAGCGCGGCGAACTCTCCGCAGGCGATATGGGCGAAACCTGCGATGTAATTCGCTTTGCGGACAAGCTCACGGCATTTACGGCAGGAATCCGCGCCATGCGCCCCGACGTGATTGTCACAGACGAACTTCTGCCCGAGGACTATCTTGCCGTCAGGCGCGCCGTAGAAAGCGGAATTTACGTATTTGCGTCCGCTCATCTCAAACGCTACGAAGACGTGCCCGAAAAGTTGTTCGGGAGATACGTCATACTCGGCGGACTCGGAAAAATCAAAAAAATCTGCGGAGAGGACGGAACCGATGTGGCTTAAACTTCTCGTGAGCGTATGCGTAATAGCCTTTTGCCTGTTTTTAGGTTATTTTGCAGCGGCAAAATACCGTTCGCGAAAAAAATTTTTTTCCCAGTTTGCAACCTTTAACGAACGCTATCTCAACGAACTAAGTTATGCGAGAAAACCGCTTGCCGATTTTCTCAAAGAATATCCGTATTCGGGCGACTTTGCAAAGACTATCGGTTCGTTTGTCAGTATGAGAGAAACACAACCGAAACTCGGATATCTCACCAAAGACGAAAAAAAATTGTGCTCCGACTACTTCGGTATGCTCGGAAAAGGGGACGCAGTATCCCAAAAAAATTTTTACTCCGCGCAAAAAGGGGAATTGGACGAAAAAAAGGCAAAAAGCGAAAAAGAAGCTAAATCCCGCGGAGAACTCTATTTGAAACTCGGCCTGCTTGCAGGACTTGCGTTTGTGGTTTTAATTGTATAATGGATATTTCAATCATCTTCAAATTAGCGGCAATCGGAATCATTATCACCATCGTGTGCCAACTCTTGAAAAAATCCGACCGCGACGATATTTCTACCGTTGTTTCCATCGTCGGTCTTGTGATTGCGCTCACGATAGCAGTTACCATGATTGGTGATTTATTTTCTTTGATGCGTGAAATTTTCGGAGTCTACTGACGTGGAAATTTTTCAACTCGTGGGCATTGCGTTTATTACCGCCGTCGCCGCACTGATACTGAAAAATACCAAACCCGAACTTGCCTTTGCCGTCACGGTTACGGGCAGCATTATTTTACTGCTTTTCGCATTTGAAATGTTAAAAAGCAGTCTTACTATTTTTCAGACGATTGCCGATACCACGGGTATCGATTCTTCTCTTATCAAAATTCTACTGAAAATGGTGGGAATCGGCTATCTTGTGGAATTCAGCGCGGGAGTGTTAAACGATTTCGGGCAAAATTCCGTTGCGGACAAACTTATTTTTTGCGGAAAAGTTATCGTTTTGATTCTTGCCATTCCCATATTGGAAAGTGTACTTTCTCTCATCAGCCGACTTTTGGGGCTCATCTCATGACAAAACATAAATTTCGGAAGTACATAAAAATAATCGTTTTTGTATTGATTGCTTTTCTGTTCTTTCTAGTATTCATCGGGGGAGATTCGCGCACGGCAAGCGCATACTCCGCGGAAGAGGAAGCCGCGCTCGAAGAATTGGAAAAATATATCGAGGAACTCTTAGGAGAACTCGACACCAAAGACTTGCAGGAATATCTCAACAAGTTTTCAGAATTTCAGGGCACGGACATCAAAGACAAACTTCTGAGCGTTATCACGGGAGATTTTGCACTCGATTATTCCTCGCTCACGAAATCAATCGTTGCTCTTGTTTGGGATGAAGCAAAAATTATGCTGCCGGCTTTTGCCGTTATTCTTGCGGTTGCGCTCCTGTGCGGTATTCTCAATTCCGTAAAAAACAGTTTCCTCAATAACACCATGACCGATATAATCAATTTTGTCGGTTATATTGCCGTAGGCGCGGTGGTGCTTGCAAGTTTAATCGGTGTTTTAGAGTCGGGCTTTGGCGCCATTACAAATATGAAGCGGCAAATGGAAATTGTATATCCTATTTTGCTCACGCTGATGGCGGCAAGCGGCGGCTCTGTTTCGGTGGGGGTTTACCGCCCTGCGGTTGCGTTTATGAGCAGCGCCATCACTGAACTTTTTACTTCGATTGTCCTGCCGACGTCTATCGTCGTTATCGTGCTCGCGTTTATCGGCAATCTTTCAAGCGAGGTACGCACGGAAAAACTCGGCGATTTATTCAAAAGTATCAATAAATGGCTAATTGGACTTTCGCTCGGTTTGTTCAGTTTATTTCTCACCGTGCAGGGGATTACGTCCGCACAGTATGACGGATTATCGCTGCGCGCCATGAAATACGTTATTTCAGGCTCCGTGCCCATCGTCGGCGGATTTTTATCGGGCGGTTTAGAACTCGTGATTGCAGGAAGTGCAATCATTAAAAATGCGGTCGGCTCGTTTTCTATTTTTCTGCTGTTCGGTACGCTCTTAAAACCGCTCATACTGATTGTTGTATTTCAGATATTTTTAAGACTATCCGCAGCCGCAACCGAACCCGTCGGCGGTAAAATTTCCTCGTTCCTCTCAAAACTTGCAACCGATAGCGGATATTTCCTCGCAGGGTTGCTCTGCATTGCGTTTTTGTATTTCCTTACCATCATTTTGCTCATCTGCTCCACGGGGGTCATTCTCTGATGAAAAGTTACATTCTGGCAATCGCAGGCGTTGTGTTGCTCTCCGCCGTGATTTCTGTCATTGCCCCGAGCGGAAAAATGGGGAAGTTTATTAAAGGCGCAACGCGGCTTGCAATCCTTGTTGTTATGATTTCTCCGTTTGCAAGTTGGTTGGGCGGAGGGAATCTCACGTTACCTACAACAAACATCAAAGAGGATACCGGATATCTACAGTACTGTGCCGAACAGCTCGCGGAAGAAGACGAAAAACAAATTCGCGAATTTCTGCAAAACGAATTTTCGGTCACGGCAGAGATTCAAGTGTTACGCAAAGCGGATTCAAAATTTTCTTATGAAAAAATTTCCGTAATCATTTCAGATTTCGGAATAATCGGGCAGGACGAGCATATAAATATGATATATCGAATACAAGAAACGCTCCAAACCAAATACGGTTGTCCGACGGAGGTCACGTGAAAGAAAGTCTGAAAAACATTTTCCGTAATAAAACCTTCCGCGTGATTCTCATCTGTGTCGGCGCACTGTTGCTGCTGTTTGCCGTCTGGAAAGTGTTTTTCGGAAGCGGCGGTACAAAACAGACCTCGGGCAATTATACGCCGACTGAATTAGAACGCCGACTTTCCCAAATTCTTTCGGAAATAGACGGGGTAGGACAAACGACGGTGATGATTGGCGAAGAGGACGGCGTTCCCGTCAGCGCGATTATCGTATTCGACGGAGCAGACGGTATTCTGACGCGGATGCGGGTGATTGAAGCGGCTTCCAACGCGCTCAACATTCCGCCCAAAGACGTGCTCGTTTACCCGTCGGTATAAAATCAGAAATCTTAATAAAGGAGATATAAAATGTCTAACACGAAAAAAATTGCACTCATGTCTACCCTTGTATTGTTGCTGGCAGTTACCGCGGTGTTCAACTTCGTTCTTGCAGGTTCGAAATCCGCTACCGTTGATGCAGGTAACGTTGTATCCACCAACTACTTTACAAGCTTCCGTTCCAACCGTACCTCGGTCCGCAGCGAAGAGTTTGTTCAGCTTGACAGCGTCATTGCGTCTGCTACGGTAGATTCCGAAGAATACAAAGTTGCGCTTCAAAGAAAGCAGGAACTCGTAGAAATCATGGAAGACGAACTTGTCATGGAAAATATCCTCAAAAGTCTCGGTTTTTCCGACGCAGTCGTTTCCATTAGTGGAACGGAATATATCAACGTGTTCCTCAATACGAGCGAACTCACCGAAGATATGACGACGCAGGTATTTACGGCACTCGAAGAAAAACAGCCCGTCCGCGAAGGCAAAGTTATAATTATGCCTATCAACGCAGAAAGTTAAGAAAAACAGTAGTAAATTTGAAAAAGATGTGCTATAATATGTTGCGTAAAGGAGCAAAGTTATGGCAAGCATCAAATACAATCCCAACGGTCAAAAGGGTAGAATCACATATAATTCCGATATCGTCAGCGGCATAGTCGTTTTGAGTTTACAGGAAACGGAGGGAATCGAACTCGTACCGTCCAAAAGCAAAGGAATTAAACTCTGCTTTGAAAAAGAGGGTATCTTCGCAGACATTTCCGTCATTGCACACTACGGCTACAACGTCCCTGAGCTTGCTTACAGGATTCAACAGACAATCAAACAAATGGTTGAATCGATGACCAAATACAAAATTGCGAAAATAGACGTACACGTTCAAGGCGTTGTCTTCCCTGCGCCGAAGTCGGAACCTGCCGCTGAGGAAACCGATGCGGAACCTGCCGTTCCTTCTTCGGAAGAGGAACCGGAACAAAAATAATCTGCGATATTCCCTTTCCTGGAAGGAAGGGGAATTTATCGTAATGAGGAACTCATGAGAAAAACAGCTAGAGAAGCGGCATTCAAAATAGTTTATGCAAATCTGTTTCATAATGAAAACGGAAAGAATTTCCGTGCTGCAATTTACAAACAGGAAAAATTAGACGAGGCGGACCGTGAATTTGCGGAACAGCTTGTAACGCTTATTTCAGAACATAAAGAAGAATTGATTTCTTTAATCAGCGAACGCGTAGAACGTTTTGCCGAATACCGCATTTATGCAGTGGATAAAGCGTTAATGCTCATTGCTCTTGCCGAAATCAAATATCTTGAAGAAATTCCGCCCGTCGTTTCCGTGAGTGAAGCGGCTACGCTTGCGCGGAAATATTCCACCGAAAAATCCGCCGACTTCGTAAACGGTGTATTGGGAGGATTTATCAATCCATGACGCTCATTGACGGAAAACAGACAGCTGAAAAAATTCGCGACGAACTCAAACTCCGTTCGGTCGAATTTGAAAAAAAATACGGAAAAAAAGTGGGGCTTGCCGTCGTCTTAATC
This sequence comes from uncultured Clostridia bacterium, assembly GCA_947087265.1. GTDB lineage: Bacteria > Bacillota > Clostridia > Christensenellales > Borkfalkiaceae > Gallimonas. The sequence continues at coordinate 131,712 of CAMUBY010000004.1, read as the reverse complement.
GGCAACGACCCCGCGTCGCAGGTTTACGTCCGAAACAAAATCAAAGCGTGCGAAGAGGCGGGAATCCGCTCCTTTGCGCATTATCTTCCCGAAACCGTTTCCACGGAAGAGGCGGTTTCGCTCGTCCGTTCGCTTGCAGAGGACGACAACGTACACGGCATTCTCGTACAGCTACCGCTTCCGAAGCATTTGAACACGGAACTTATCTTAAATACAATTCCCGCAAAAAAAGATGTAGACGGCTTTTTAGCGGAAAATATCGGTAAACTTGCGCTTTCGGAAGAGGGCACGGTTGCCTGCACGCCGCTCGGTGTAATGGAACTTTTCAAGCGTTACGGCATTTCAATACAAGGCAAACGCGCCGTAGTTTTGGGAAGGAGCAATATCGTAGGGCGACCCATGGCGCTTTTGCTTCTGAATGCGGACGCTACGGTGACCGTATGTCATTCGAAAACGCAAAACTTGAAAGAAGAGTGTCTTCGGGCGGATATTCTTGTTGCGGCAATCGGGAAAGCAAAATTCGTTACGGCCGATATGATAAAACCGGGCGCCGTTGTCATTGACGTGGGAATTAACCGAACCGAAGACGGAAAACTTTGCGGCGACGTAGATTTTGATTCTGTCAAGGAACAGGCGTCCTATCTGACGCCTGTTCCCGGCGGAGTCGGGCCCATGACGATTGCCATGCTTTTGAAAAACGTTGTGGATGCAGCAGAGAGGGCGCAGTGAATTATCAGACGAAATACGAAGAATACCGGTTGTTTACGGAAACGGCATTAAAACAGGCGGTATCCGATATGCAATGCCATACGCAGATTTTACAGGAAAGTATCAGTTATTCGCTCATGGCGGGCGGAAAACGGATTCGCCCTGTTCTTTTTCTCGCTATGCTCGATGCGCTTGGAATCGATTACCGAAAAGAGCAGGCATTTGCAGTTGCCATCGAATGCATTCATACCTATTCTTTGATTCATGACGATTTACCCGCAATGGATAACGACGATTTCCGAAGAGGAAAACCTTCTAACCATAAAGTGTTCGGAGAAGCAAACGCCATCCTTGCAGGCGACGGATTATTATCGTATGCGTTTGAAGTTTTAATCGGGGAATGCTATAAAGGCGTGCGCTATGTGAATGCATCTAAGACACTGGCTGCGGCGGCAGGCTTGCAGGGAATGGTTGCAGGACAATCCGCCGATTTGTTACATTCCGGTAAACCGATTGGGGAAGTTGGAGAAAAAGAACTTCAAATGATTCACTTCCACAAGACGGCGGATTTAATCGCCGCGCCGCTCGTTATGGCAGCGAATCTTGCGGAAAAACATGAAGAAGAAGTTCGTGCATTCGGATTATCGTTGGGATATTTATTTCAGATTACGGACGATATTTTAGACGAAACAGGTAAAGCGGAAGAAGTAGGAAAAACACTCGGGAAAGATAAAACAGAGGGAAAACTGACCTGCGTAAAAGTCTACGGATTGGAAAAAGCAATGCGTTTGAGTCGGGAAATGACTGAAAATTGTCTTTCTTTGCTCCGAAAAATTGACGCAGATACTTCTTTTTTAGAACAATTAGTCATAAATTTAAGCAATAGAAATAAGTAAAGGAACGGGGCGGTCAATCCGTCCTTTTGAATATGAGAAATGTAACAAAGCAAGAGGTACATAACGCCTCAATTCCGCAGTTAAAACAACTTTGCGAAGAAATGCGTAAGGAAATTTTTTCTACGGTTTCGTCATGCGGCGGTCATCTGTCTTCCAATCTCGGCATAGTAGAATTAACGGTTGCGCTTCATCGTGTATTCGATTTTCCGCATGATAAAATCGTATTTGACGTAGGGCATCAATGTTATCCGCACAAATTACTTTCGGGACGTGCGGAAAAATTTCATACTCTTCGCAAATCGGGCGGAATTTCCGGTTTTCCGAAACGTGCGGAAAGCGCATACGATTGTTACGATACGGGGCACGCAGGCACAGCGCTTTCCGCAGCACTCGGCATAGCCAAAGCAAGAGACTTAAAATGCGATAAATTTCAAGTCATTGCGCTGATTGGCGACGGTTCGTTCAACAACGGTCTAATTTTTGAAGCGCTCAACAGCTTACGCATTCTGAATACAAACATACTGATTATCCTCAACGATAACGGAATGTCGATTTCCCCGACCGTAGGCGGCACTTATGAAGTGCTGAGCGAAATGAAAGAGGGCGCCGCTCCCATTGAAGACATAAAACTTTTTGAACGGTTCGGGCTGACCTATATGGGCGTTTACAACGGAAACGATTTTAACAGTTTGCTCCCTGCACTCGTGCAAGCAAAAGAGAAGCTTTCCGAGCAAAGCGTTTTACTGCACGTTACCACCAAAAAAGGGCAGGGCTATTCTTTTTGCGAACGCGAACCGCAAGAAACGCACGGAGTCAGTCCAAACACAAAAAAAGCAACCTTGAAAGAATATTCCTCGGCGCTCGGCGATGAACTCACAAACCTCGCCCATAGCGACAAACGTATTGTAGCCGTAACCGCCGCAATGACGGACAGTTTGGGTTTAAGAGGATTTTTTGACGCATATCCAGACCGCGCTTTTGACGTAGGCATCTGCGAAGAACACGCGTCGGTACTTTGCGCCGCGCTTGCTTCCGAGGGATTAAAACCGTATTACGCAATTTATTCTACGTTCTTGCAACGCGCGTTCGACGAAATCATTCACGACGTTTGCGGCCAGGATTTACCCGTTACGTTTTGCATCGACCGCGCAGGAATTACAGGTGCGGACGGGGAAACGCATCAGGGAATTTTCGATTTATCATATCTGTCTTTCATTCCGAATCTGACTATCGCCATACCGAAAGACATCGGAGAATTCCGCGCCATGCTTCGAATGAGTTCCCAATATCCTCATCCGCTTGCCATTCGCTATCCGCGCGAGGGGATAGAAGGGCAAGTAAATGCGCTTGAAATTGGAAAATTTGAGATTTTACACAGTAATGTGTCCAACATAATACTGTTTGCAGCAGGAGAACGTTGCCTTACAATAGCGAAAAACATACAATTATGCGCCCAAAAAGAGGGAATTGATTTTACGGTTATCAACGCACGGTTTTTGAAGCCGTTAGACGAAGAACTGCTTTTAAGCCGTAAAGAAAAATATATCGTCACCTTGGAAGACAACGTTCTCATCGGGGGATTGGGAGATGCAATCAACCGTTTCTATATGAACAGCGGAAAAACGGTTCGGAATTTCGGCTATCGCGACGCATTTATACCGCACGGAGAAACATCTGCTTTGAGCCGCGATTATGGGTTGAATGAAGAAGAAGTATTAGCTTGTATTCGGGAATTTTATGCGCGCGGATAAATTATTTGCGGAGCGGTTCGGCTCCCGAACAAAAGCAAAGGAAGCGCTTGAAAAAGGGTTGGTACTTCTAAACGGAAAGCCGGTTTCCCCAAAAGATACCGTCAATGAAACGGACGCGTTTATCTTTTTATCCGAAGCAGAAACTTTTGTTTCTGCCGGCGGTAAAAAACTGGCGCGCGGGCTTGATGTATTCGGAATTTCTGTAAAAGACGGTATTTTTGCAGATTTCGGTGCAAGCACGGGCGGCTTTACCGATTGCCTCCTGCAACGCGGCGCGAAACGCGTTTATTGCGTAGACGTAGGAGAAAGCCAACTCGCACCGCGCCTTGCAAGCGATAGTCGCGTTGTCGTAAAAGATAAAACAAATGCACGCTATTTGAAAAAAGAAGATTTTCCGGAAACGATTGGAAATATCGTTTCTGATTTAAGTTTTATTTCCCTAAAACTTGTTTTGCCCGCCATAGAAAAAATTTTGCCGCAACAAGGAAATGCGTTCGTGCTTTTCAAACCACAGTTTGAATGCGGAGGTGTAGGACTCGGTAAAAGCGGGATTCTTCCTCATAAATATCACGGAGAACTGTTACGCGATTTTTACGCTTTCTGCATTGGTCTTCACTTGGCACCGCAAAATATTGTCAATGCTCCCGTAATCAAAAAAAAGAACATTGAATACATTGTTCATCTCATAAAAGGGGGAAAAGCCGTTTCGGAATGGGAATTTATGCAAAAAATACCGAAAATTTATGATTTAAGCGAATAATTTTTTCATAAAAATACTTGCATTTATTCATAAATTCGCATATAATTTGAATTACATGAATATCGGCATATTTTATAACAGAAACCAAGTGAAAAAAGAGATTGCGGAAAAACTCGCTTCGGATGTCCGTTCGGCGGGTGGAAACGCAACCGTTTTTTCTGATTTGAATCAAATAAAAGAGATTGAACGCCTCGTTGTGCTTGGCGGCGACGGTACTATGCTACACGCTGCTCGGCGCGCTTCGGAATTAAATCTCTCACTTGTCGGTATCAATTACGGTCACCTCGGTTTTCTTACGGAATTCGAGCGCGGAGAAGAGGAACGTGCGGTAAGATTAGTGCTTGACCAAACTTGTCCGCTTTTAGAACGCGCCTTGCTCGAAGTAGAGTTAAACGGCGAAAAAACATTTTGCTTGAACGAAGTTACTTTTCTACGCGGCGTCGGGGAAAATTGCGATAACAAGGCGGTAAAATTTTCCGTTACGATTGACGGCAGTGCGGCAGGTATTTTTAATGCAGACGGACTTGTCGTTGCAACGCCTACCGGCTCGACGGCATATTCGCTTTCGGCTGGCGGCAGTATTATGATGCCGGAATGCGGGACGTTTCAATTGACGCCTATGTGTGCATTTTCTTTAAGAAGCAGACCGATTGCGTATCCCGATTATTATGAACTGCAAATTTTTCTTCCCGAAAAAAGCAGAGTCGTACTCTGCGGCGACGGCACATATCTCGGCGAAGCAGGGGAAAAAGATATCATCAAGGTGCGTAAGGCAACAAGAACAGCTGTATTTTTAACAAGGAATAAGCACGACTGTTTTCAAAGAATCACGAAAAAAATCAATTAAGAGGAAAGATACCAATGCTAAGAAGTGCAAGACACAGCAAAATCATGGAAATCATTGAGGAAAAGGAGATAGAAACGCAAGAGGAACTCGGTCAAGAGCTTGCGCGCCAAAATTATGCGGTGACGCAAGCGACCGTGTCGCGCGACATTAAAGAACTTCATCTGTTTAAGGTAAAAGGCACTCAAAAGCGTTTCCGTTACACTTCCATTCTCGAAAATGAAAACGGCCTTTCCGAAAAAATGCGCGTTTTATTCCAGGCGTGCGTTGTAAGCATACGTCCCGTAGGCAATCTCATCGTTATCAAAACACTCAACGGAAACGGTACCAATGCAGGCGCCGTGATTGATAAACTCAACTATTGGGAAGTCGTAGGCACTATCGCAGGCGATGACACACTTCTTTTGATTTGCGAATCGGACGAAAACGTACAAAGCGTTGTAAACCGCTTAAACGCGATTGTAAAGGGATAACATATGTTGCTGAAACTTTCCATTCGGAACGCCGCTCTCATTGAGCAAGCCGAGCTCTCCTTTTCAGGGGGGCTTAATGTCCTTAGCGGCGAAACCGGTTCGGGGAAGTCGGTCATTCTCGATTGTATCGATTTTGTACTCGGCGCCAAAGCCGACCGCAGCCTCATTCGCTTCGGTGCAGAAGAATGTCTTGTACGCGCCGAATTTACCGTTAACGAACTTATCAATTCCGTTCTTTCGGAACTTGACATCGAAACGGACGAAGCGCTCATTCTTTCCCGTAAATTGTGCGCGGACGGAAAGGGGACAATGAAGATTAACGGTATTACAGTTACCGCCTCTATGCTCCGCCGCGTCACTTCTCTCCTCGTCGATGTACACGGACAAAGCGAACACTTCTTTTTATTGAAAGAAAGCAATCAACTCCAACTCCTGGACGGAATCGGCGGAGAAGCGGTAGCGCAAAAAAAAGAAATGATGCGCAATATTCTTTCCGAACGAAAAGAAATCCGCCGTGACTTAGAACTTCTTGGAGGCAACGAAAGCGAACGTAGCCGCAGACTGGATATTCTCCGCTATCAGATAGAGGAGATTCAACGCGCCGAATTAAAGGAAACAGAAGAAGAGGAATTAACCTCTTTTCATAACCGCTATCTGAATGCGGAAAAAATCCTGAACGCACTGTCTGCCGCAAGAGAATTCCTGCTCGCCGAAGAGGGCAGCATCGATTCTTTGAACGGTGCACGCCGTGCGTTATCGAACATTATCAAACTGGAAAACGATTATGCCGCACTTGCGGAACGCATGGAAAACGCCGCCGCGGAACTTTCCGATATCGGCGACGCGGTAGAATCCATGGCGGATAAACTCGATATCGACGAAAAGGAAGCGCAAAGGGTTGAAAACCGTCTGGACGAAATTAAGACTTTAAAGAAAAAATACGGCGGTTCCGTTACCGAAATTTTAGATTTTTATGAAAACGCGCAAACGGAATACGAATTACTTTCGGACGGCGCAGAACGTTACGAAGCGCTTACCGCGAAGCTTGAACAAACCGAGGACAAGCTCTTTGAAGCATGCAAAGAACTTACGGCGGAACGGAAAAAAGCAGCAGATGGCTTTACCCGACGCGTGACGGATGAACTAAAAACTCTCAATATCCCTTCGGCAAGATTTCAAATCGAATTCCAGGAATATCACCGCACAGACGTTTCGTCGGCAAACAGCGAAGGTCTTGACAGCATTGGGTTTTTATTCTCCGCCAACGCAGGCGAACCGCTGAAAGAACTCAGTAAAATCATCAGCGGGGGAGAAATGAGCCGTTTCATGCTTGCCGTGAAAGCACAACTTTCTGCCGTCAACGAAATCGGTACTTATCTATTTGATGAAATCGACGCAGGAATCGGAGGCAAAACCGCGCGCGTCGTGGCGGAAAAATTCTGTAAAATTGCAAAAAACGTGCAAATCATTGCAATTTCCCACCTCGCACAAATTGCCGCATTTGCAGATAAAGAGTTCCTTATCGAGAAAAAAGATGTCGAAGGAAGAGCGCAAACGTTTATCAGCGAAGTGACAGGGGATACGCGTATTGCAGAGATTGCCCGTCTCGTGAGCGGCGACGAAAGTAATTTTGCCTTAAAACACGCTGAAGAATTGATAAAAAACGCAGAAACTTACAAAAACTCCCTGCTTTAATTGCTAAAAAAAACGAATATTAATTGACGGCTTACGCAAATTAACTTTCAGTTGACGGAGGTTTTCATGCGTAAGCTGAAATTTTATATTGCCGCTGCCGCGATTGCCGTTTGCCTTTTTGTAGGCACGCCGGGCACTCAAATTAATGCAGATGCGGCTTCAAACGAATATTATATCGGCGGAATGACTGCCGGATTTACACTTTCGACAGGCGGGGCGGAAGTCATCGGATTAAACGAAGTATCTGCAGAAGACGGGTTACACCGCCCCGCGGAGGATGCAGGAATCAGAATCGGAGACTGTATCTGTTCTGTGGACGGTCTTACAGTTAAAACAATAAACGACTTAAATTCGGCTTTGGCGCTGAGCGGAGGAAAAACTGTAACTTTGTGCGTAAAACGCGGCGGCGATACAGCAAACGTTCCGGTAACACCCGTCAAAGAAAAAAAGAGCGATAAATATAAAATCGGCGTACTCATTCGCGATTCGCTTGCGGGAATCGGTACGGTGACTTATATTCAAAAGGATACATTGCGCTTTGGCGCACTCGGACATACTATTTGCGATGAAAACCGCAATTCTCTCGATATTTCCAATCCCATCGTCTATTCGTGCAGTATTGTCGGCGTCAACAAGGGAATGCGCGGAAAGGCAGGGGAACTTCGCGGAATTTTTATGGGAGAACAACTTGCGAAAGCAGAAAAAATCAGTGACGAAGGACTTTTCGGAACGTTCTCGAAGAATTACGATTTTTCGCGCCTTGAAACGGTGGCAGCCGCGCCTGTTTCCGAAGCGACCATCGGCAAAGCAACAATTTATTCTACCGTTGACGGCACATACCCGCAACAATACGAAATTGCGATTGCAAAAGTAGACACCAACAATCGCGAGAATAAGAATTTCGTAATCAAAGTGACGGATGAAAGACTGATAGACGAAACAGGCGGTATTGTACAGGGTATGAGCGGTAGTCCGATTATTCAAAACGGAAAACTGATTGGAGCCGTTACGCACGTATTTCTGAACGACCCGACCCGCGGTTACGGTATCGGAATTGAAAACATGACGAAAAATTAAAGAAAAGATAGAATTTTGTAACATAAAGGCTCATATCATAGTATATGAACCTTTTTTCTTTATATCGTGAATTAGTTGCACGCGTATTGGAAAGAAAAAAAACACTGATTATTCTTTTGATTGCATACCTGGTTTTTATTATACTCGGTATCATATTTATCAAAACGCCTGCGGTTTATTATTACCATATCAATTTATGCGACCGCTACGTTGACCGCGTTTGCTTTTCTAGCGAAAGCGTATTCGTTATTTTTCTGGAACGGTTTTTGGGAAATACGGTTTATTTGCTAATTATAACGTGCGCAGGAATCCATATTGCAGGTTTGGCACTGCCATCGTTTATTTTAGCTTACCGCGCTTACACGTTCGGCGGAAGTTTGGCTATTTTCTTTTCTGTTTACAAAATGTCGGGCGTGCTCATCGTATTCGTTCTGTACTTGCCCATTCATTTGTTACTGGACGCTGTTTTTATATGCGCGACCACAGCGTCCTTTTCCCGTGCAAAATGTTTCCGTTTCAAAAAAACGGACTTTGCCGCGCTTTTCAAAGATTTTCTGTTATTGCTTGTTATCGTTGCAGCGATTTGCCTGTTGGAAATGGTGCTACTTCTCGTGCTGTTTCATCCAATCGGGAATCTTATGTAATAAATTCGGAATAACCGCACAAACTACGGTTATGAAAAAATTATTAGCACTTTCTCTTGCCGCAGTGACGGCAGGCAGCATCTCCATCGGTTGCGACACCGTAAAAACCGCAAGAGCAGAAGAACAACCACTCAATCCTCCCTGCAAAGCGGCATATCTTTGCGATTATGAAAGCGGCAGTGAAGTTTATGCAAAAAACGAAACAACGCGCTTACCGATTGCAAGTATGTGTAAAATTATGACGTTACTGCTTTCGTTTGAAGCGGTAGACAGAGGGGAACTGAATTACGACGAAATGATAACCGTAAGCGAGAATGCATCCGATATGGGAGGTTCGCAAATTTTCTTAGATGCCAATCTTTCTTATCGTGCAGACGAACTCATGAAAAGTGTTGCCGTGTGTTCGGCAAACGATTCTTGCGTCGCGTTGGCGGAACGCATCGGCGGAACGGAAGAAGCGTTTATTTCGCGTATGAACGAACGCGCTAAAGAACTCGGTGCGGAAAACACCTTATTTGCGAACTGTACGGGACTTCCCAAAGAGCCGCAATATTCCTGCGCAAAAGATGTTTCTCTTATGCTACGCGAACTCTTAAAACACCAGAAATATTACGAATTTTCTAAGGTTTGGCTAGAAGATTTTGCTCACCCAGACGGCAGAACAACCCAAATGACCAACACGAACAAGCTAATACGTTACTATAAAGGTTGTGATGGGGGGAAAACAGGTTTTACAAATGAAGCAGGTTTCTGCCTTGCCGCAACCGCAAAACGCGAAGATACCCGCTTAATTTCCGTCATTATCGGCGCCGAGAGCTCCAAAACGAGGAACGCTGCAATCAGCGATATGTTCGATTACGCGTTCAACTGCTATGAGAACAAAAAGATTCTGGAATGCGGACAGGAAATTGAAATGCGTGCGAAGGTTAAGGGGAGTAAAACAACGGATATTTCCGTCATTGCCGAGAGTACCTTATCTGTCTTCGGAAAGAAAGGGTCTAATGAAAATATCTCGGTAGAGTATTGTTTGAACGAATCACTGAAAGCCCCCGTACAACTTGGCGATGAAGTGGGAACAGCTGTTCTCTATGTTGACGGCGTAGAAACAAGCAGAACAAAACTTCTTGCGGGAGAGGACGCAAAACGTTTCAGTTGGTGGGACGCACTCCGTGAAAGCGCACAAAAATGGAACTGAAATTTTGATTTTTTAATTTTTGCATAGTAATATATTAGACATAATAATCAAAAGATTGGTTATTATGTCTTTTTTCTTGACCGAAATTATTTTATTGTGATATAATTTTTATGATATGAATACAAGAGAAACCTTAAAAATTAATGAAAGCGGGCACTTGGAAATCGGCGGCGCCGACACTGTGACGCTTGCAGAAGAGTATGGTACACCGCTCTATGTGTTTGACGAGACACATATCCGAAAGATGATGCGCGTTTTTCAGGATACCATTCAAGACGCATACAACGGAAACGGTCTTGTTCTGTACGCTTCCAAAGCTTTTTCCTGCAAAGCAATTTATGCAATTGCAAAGCAAGAAGGAATCGGCATTGACGTTGTATCAGGCGGAGAATTGTATACCGCCATGCTAGCAGATTTCCCCGCAGAAAAAATCTGTATGCACGGGAATAATAAACTGAAACGCGAAATCGAGTATGCGCTCGAATGCAAAATCGGAACGATTGTGGTTGATGCTTATTCCGAAGCGAATATGATAGATGAAGAAGCAAAAAAGCGGGGAATGATACAAGACGTTCTTATTCGTATCAACCCTGGTGTCGAAGCACATACCCATGCGTATGTACAAACGGCAACTCCCGATTCAAAATTTGGATTTTCCATTGCCGACGGTACGGCAGAAAAAATGACCGCCTACGTACTCGGCAAAAAGAATTTGCGCTTAAAAGGTTTTCATTGCCATATCGGCTCCCAGATATTTGAAAAGCAGTCTTTTGTGTTGGCGGTACAAAAAAATTTGAAATTTATGTCACACCTTAAACAAACCCTCGGTTTTGTTACGGAAACGTTGAATATGGGGGGAGGCTTCGGAATTTGGTATACCGACGAAGACGCAAAACTCGATGTGAACGGATATCGGGGTTACTTGAACGCACTCATTGAAACGGTAAAAGAGGGCTGCTCGGAATACAACCTTAAACTTCCGTTTATCACTATTGAACCTGGGCGTTCCATAGTGGGCGAGGCAGGCATTACGCTGTATACCGTCGGCGCAATCAAAGAAATTCCGGGCATTCGGAAATATGTTGCCGTGGACGGAGGAATGTTCGACAATCCGCGCTATGCGCTTTATCAATCTAAATACACAGCGGTACTCGCAAACCGCGCGAATGAAGTTCCCGATGAATTGGTTTCAATCGCAGGCAAATGCTGCGAAAGCGGCGATTTAATCGGTGCAAACATGAATTTACCTCATGCGGAAACAGGCGATATTCTCGCCGTACTTTCTACGGGCGCTTATAATTATTCTATGGCATCCAACTATAACCGCAATTTTATTCCGCCAGCAATTCTAGTGAATCACGGAAAAGCGGATTATATCGTGAAACCGCAAACATATGGAGATTTAGTACGGAATGACACGCTTCCCGAACATTTGAAATAAATTTTTCCGCGAAAAAATATTGTTGTTTCCCGAGAAAAATTCTTGACGGAACGGGAAGAATCAATTATAATGATAATGTTCATAGGGGAGTGGCTCAACGGTAGAGTAGCGGTCTCCAAAACCGTAGGTTGCGTGTTCGAATCGCGTCTCCCCTGCCATAAATTCTCCAATCACAACGATTGGAGAATTTTTATATCAGACAGAGAGCAGGAAAAGAGTAGGAGCATGAATTGACGGATATGAAACAAGTAACGCTGTATACTGACGGAGCGTGCTCCGGAAACCCGGGCGCAGGAGGATGGGGTGCTGTGTTGATTTTTGAAGAACACCGCCTTGAAATTTCGGGTGGAGAGGCGGAAACGACAAATAACCGCATGGAACTTACCGCAGTTATTAAAGGATTGGAACACTTAAAATATCCCTGCCTCGTAGACGTTTACAGCGATTCGGCTTACGTTGTAAACGCTTTTTTAGAGCATTGGGTAGAAGCTTGGGCGCGTTCCGACTGGAAGAAAGCGGACAAAAAACCCGTGCTGAATTCCGACCTGTGGCAAAAACTGCTTGCGCTCACAAAGACGCATAACGTTACATTCCACAAGGTGAAAGGGCACGCAGACAATGAACTGAATAACCGTTGCGATGAATTGGCAAGAGGAGCAATCGAGAAAATTAAAATATAGTTTGATAAATTTCCGTTAAATTGAATATACTAAAAAGTGAAGCCGTATTGCGGCAGATGACAGGGATAAACAATGAAACAAACGACTCATTCCATCATTCATATCCTTTGTATGACGCTCGCTGCCGCGTTAGTTGAGGTTTTTCTTATTTTATGCCTTGCCTTTTTCAAAAGCAAATGGGAGGAATGGCTCTATCTGCTTACGCTTATCGGCGGGACACTACTCAATATCGGCATTCTTACGGCAGACATTGTTTCTTACTTTTTGAAAAAAGAAGTAATTTATAAAACCTGCATCACACTTTATGTGATGTTGGCTTTCTTTTCAATCGGCTTTTATATTCTTCTTAAAACAGGTTTTTTGGAAATTCTACAGGACGAAGGAAGTTTTGAATCCTATCTTGAAAAATCGGGAAGTTTTATGACCGTTCTGTTTATACTCCTGCAATTTTTACAAGTCGTTATTCTTCCCATTCCGAGTACGGTTACAGTGGTTGCAGGCAGCGCGTTGTTCGGTCCGCTCATGGGCAGTATTTACAGTTTGACGGGCATTATCATCGGCTCGCTTGTCGCATTTTTAATCGGACGCTATGCGGGATACCGCGTCGTTGCCTGGATGATTGGAAAAGAAACGCTTGATAAATGGCTGAAAAAAATTAAAGGGAAGGATAAACTTTTCCTTTCCGCTATGTTTTTATTGCCCGTTTTTCCCGACGACGTTTTGTGCTTTATCGCAGGTATTTCTTCGATGTCGGTATGGTATTTCTTTGCCATTATCCTCATTTCACGCGTACTCGCTATCTTCACGACAAGTTACTCAATCACTTTGATTCCCGTCAATACTTGGTGGGGGCTACTCATTTGGGGTATTCTGATTGCACTTGTGATTGTTTTGTTTATCTTTCTCTATAAAAAATCCGATAAAATTCTTGCATGGTTTGAAAAAAAAATTCACAGAGAAACACGAGTAGAAGAAAAACTGCAAAAAGACGAATTTGAATTAGAAGTTGTAAACCCCGATGGCGCACTCGTAAAAAAAGGCGTAAAAAAGAACGAAGAAACACAACGCAGAAACGCACACAATAAGAACTCAAACTGAAAAAATCATTAAAAATTGTTGGTACATTCCCCGAAAAATTTTTATCGGGGAATTTTTTATTTTTTCTTGATTTTTCATTTTGATTGTAGTAAAATGCTATTTGGTGGAAATTAGGGTTCATCCCTGAGAGGTTTATAAATGGATAAAATTAAACAGTTACGGGAACGGAAAGACACGCTGAAAAACGCAAGCGAAACCATAAGAAAAGAAATTCGTGCGCTGACTGACGAAGACAGTTTTGTGGAACTCGCTGCGTTCAGTTTTTCCAAAGACAATTTTTATCATGAGGACGCGCAGGGGGAAGGAGTTGTAACCGGCTTTGCGACTGTTGGTGGCTATCCTTTTTATATTGTTGCGCAGAATTTTGACCTGTCTTTCGGCGGACTGACGAAAGCGAACTGCGAAAAAATCGCCAAGACGCTGAACGCGGCTGAGAAAAACGCAACGCCGGTTATCTATCTACTGCATTCATACGGCGTGCGCGTTGGAGAAGGCGTAAACGTACTCGAAGGAATTTCCGAACTTCTTTTGAAAGCAACACAACTGAAAGGTACCGTGTTGCAATTTGCTGTCGTCTGCGGGGAAGTTTACGGCTCGAACGCCGCGCTTGCTTCCGTATGCGATTGCGTATTCTTTACCGAAAAAAGCGCACTTGCCATTACAAGTCCCATGGTGCTTTCGGCAAAGGAAGGCAAAAACTTAAAGAAAGAAGACGTAGGGGGATATGCAGCGTTGAACAATGCGCTGCTGCCTGCAATTTCCGTAAAAAATATCGGGGAAGTCGCTTCGCACATTCTCAAAATTTCTGATTTGCTTTCTGTTCCGGTAATTGACGCGGAATTGAATGAAGCAACCCCTGCACTAAACAAAAAGACGGACGCGAAAGCAATTTCGGGCATTTTGGAAAACGGCATAGAACTCGGCGGAAACGCTTGTCCGGAACTGAAAACCGTGCTCTGCCGTATCGGCGGAATCGCGGTTGCTGCGGCAGTGTTCGACAACGTAAAACTCAACGCGGCAAACATGAAAAAACTGAGAAACTTTGCGGAATTTGCCTGCTGCTACGGTTTACCGTTTGTTACGTTCGTCGATTGCACCGGCGCGGAAAAGACGCTCGAAGTCAACAATAGCGCACTGTTGAAAGAAATCTGCGAATATCTTTCCATTCTCGATACCGTCGATACGGCAAAAATTGCCGTTGTGACGGGAAAGGCAACAGGGCTCGGATATAGCTTATTTGCAGCAAAATCAGTCGGGTTTGACTACACTTACGCTTTGGCAACTTCACAAATTTCGCTGTTTGAAAGCGAAACGGGCGCAGAAATCGAATACGCAAACGACAAACGTGCCAAAAAAGAAGAGCTTCAGAAAATCTACTGCGAAGAAAACGCAGACCCGTTCCATGCGGCAAAGGGCGGCTATTTGGACGATATTATTGAACCGCAATTCTTAAAACAATATCTGATTGCTTCGTTGCAAACACTCGTCGGGCGAGGTGGCTATGAATTATAATATGTTAGACGGATGGTTTCATTTCGACGTCGGAGAGGGAGCATTCTATGCGGCGTTCGGTTTCCTGTTTGTATTTTTAGGAATCGTCGTTTTAATTATTCTCTTTACCGCGCTCGGAAAAATCATGAAAGAAGTCAATAAACCCCGTAAGCCGCGCTCGAAAAGAAGGGGAGGAAAGAAGTCAAAGGCAGACTCTCCCGAAACGGAAACGGCGCAGGGACCAACGCAGGAAGGCGTTACACCCGAGCTTATAGCAGTTATTTCTGCGGCAATTGCTGCGTATTACGAAAACGAAAACGTTAAATGCGACTTTGTCGTAAAAAGAATTAAAAAATTATAAAACATTAAAATAGGAGCAGAGATATTTATGCGTAATTTTATTATCACGGTAGACGGAAAACAGTACGAAGTAGGCGTAGAGGAAGTCGGCGGAAACGAAACAGCCGCAACGCCCGTCACACCGAAAGCAATTCCGCTTGCGGCGCCTGCACCTGCGGCGACTGTCGGAAACGGCACGAAAGTTGTTTCACCGTTCCCCGGTCTCATTAAAAACGTTCTTGTTCAGAACGGGCAAAAGGTGAAGAAGGACCAACCGATTCTGGTTCTCGAAGCCATGAAAATGGATAACGATATCACCGCTCCGTGTGACGGCACGGTTACGGTCAACGTCGTAAAGGGCGCAAACGTAGAATCCGACGCGGTTCTTGCAGTAATTTCGTAAACGGAGTAAATTCATGCAAAGTAACTTACTCATCGACTTCGGGTCGATATTCTCCAATTTATGGGATAACATGGGGCTTTCAAACGGCGAATGGCAGAATTACGTCATGCTGCTCATTTCGTTCGTCTTGATGTTTCTCGCAATCGTAAAAAAATACGAGCCCATGCTCTTGCTTCCCATAGCGTTCGGAATGTTTCTCATCAACCTTCCCGGCGCTGAAAACGTGCTTTGGGGCACCTATCCCGAGGGTGTGGAACACACTTATGATGCGGTAGAAAACCGCGGACTTCTTTGGTATCTGTACTACGGTGTGGATAAGGTCATTTATCCGCCGCTCATCTTCCTCGGTATCGGCGCAATGACGGACTTCGGACCGCTGATTGCTAACCCGAAGAGTATGCTCATCGGTGCGGGCGCGCAACTCGGCGTATTTATTGCCTTGTTCGGGGCGATTCTTTTGGGCTTCGACGGCGCATCTGCGGCGGCAACCGCAATTATCGGCGGCGCGGACGGACCGACGGCTATTTATGTCACCCAACAGTTAGCAAAAGATTTGCTGCCCATGATTGCTATTGCGGCGTATTCTTATATGGCACTCATTCCTGCCATTCAGAAACCGATTATGCGGCTACTGACCACAAAGAAAGAACGTGCAATCCGCATGAAACCGCTTCGCCAGGTTTCCAAAGTCGAGAAAATTATCTTCCCGATTGCGGTTACATTGGTGGTCGGTCTGCTCATTCCGGACGCCGTGCCGCTACTCGGTATGCTCATGCTCGGCAATTTGTTCCGCGAATCGGGCGTAGTGGAACGCCTTTCTTCGCAGGCGCAAAACGGACTCATGAACACGGTAACTATCTTCCTCGGAATTGCAGTCGGTTGTAAAGCAAAAGGGGACATCTTCCTCACTTGGGACACCATCAAAATTATCGGTATCGGTGTCGTGGCATTCTACTGCGGTACCATCGGCGGACTGCTCACCGCAAAAGTTATGTGCAAAGCAACGAGAGGGCAAATCAATCCGCTCATCGGCTCGGCAGGCGTTTCGGCAGTTCCGATGGCGGCGCGGATATCGGAAGACGTCGGAAGGGAAACAGACCCGAGCAACCACCTCTTAATGCACGCAATGGGTCCGAACGTGGCAGGGGTTATCGGTTCGGCACTTGCCGCAGGCATTCTGCTATCAATCCCGTGGTGACAATTTCGTTTCAAATGGAGTGAATTATGGCAAAAAAAGTAATGATTATGGATACAATTTTACGCGACGCGCATCAGTCTCATGCCGCAACGCGTATGCGCACCGAACAGATGATTCCCGTTTTGGAAAAACTCGATGAAGTAGGGTATTATTCCCTGGAAGGCTGGGGCGGCGCCACGTTCGATTCCTGTATGCGTTTCTTGAACGAGGACCCTTGGGAACGGCTCAGAACGCTCCGCAAATATCTGAAAAAGACGCCCATCCAAATGCTTCTGCGCGGACAAAACCTGCTCGGTTACCGCAACTATGCCGACGATTTGGTAGAAAAAGTAGTGGAGAAGTCGCTGGAAAACGGCGTACGCGTCATTCGCGTATTTGACGCTCTCAACGATGCGAGAAACATCGAATCGTCCATGAAAGCGATTACCAAATACGGCAAAAAATACGGCGGCGTATGCGAAGCCGCAATTTCGTATACCACAAGCCCCGCGCATACGCTCGAATATTTCGTAAAACTTGCAAAAACATACGAGAGTATGGGAGCGGACAACATTTGTATCAAAGATATGGCGAACCTCTTGTTGCCGTTCGATGCATACAAACTTGTTTCGGCTCTGAAAAAAGAATTACAACCGAAAACCCTATTGCATTTGCATACGCATAATACAACCGGTACGGGCGATATGGTAAATTTAATGGCAATTCAGGCAGGAGTCGATATCGTCGATACCGCGCTTTCGCCGCTTGCAAACGGCACGTCGCAACCCGCAACGGAGCCGCTTGTGGCGACTTTGAAAGGAACGGAATTCGATACGGGTATCGACCTTGAAAAACTCATTCCGATAGCCGCACATTTCAAAAAAGTTGCCGCAGAACTCGAAAAAGAAGGCTCCCTTAATCCCAAAGTCCGTCAGGTGGATGTCAATACGCTGATTTATCAGGTACCTGGCGGAATGCTCTCCAATCTCATGAACCAACTCAAAAAGGCAGGGAAAGAGGAGAAACTTCCCGAAGTATTGGCAGAAGTCCCCAATGTCCGCAGGGATTGCGGTTATCCTCCGCTCGTAACGCCCAGTTCGCAGATTGTGGGCACGCAGGCGGTCATGAACGTGGTGATGGGCGAACGTTATAAAATGGTCACCAAAGAAACACGCGATTTGTTCGCAGGCAAATACGGGCAGCTTCCCATGCCCGTCAACGAAGAAGTTGCGGAAAAAGTACTGAAAGGCGAAAAACGGATTTCTTACCGTCCTGCGGACGACTTGGAACCCGAATACGAAAAGCTCAAAAACGAATTGGTTGAGAAGGGCTTTTACACACAGGAGGAAGACGTACTTTCTTACGCGTCTTTCCCCGAAGTTGCGGAAAACTTCTTCAAATGGCGAAAAGCTAAAAATGAGGGCGTAGACAGCGACCTCGCTAAAACCGGTGTTTATCCCGTTTAATCAATGAAAAGCGAGGGCATAAGCCCTCGCTTTCCTAAATAACATCCTGTGAGGAAGTATTTGAAAAAAGTCATCGTTATCGGAGGAGGCGCTTCCGGTTTAATGGCGGCATACGCTGCCGCGAAAAACGGAAACTCAGTGCTCCTCATTGAGAAAAATGAAAAACTCGGTAAAAAAATTTATATTACGGGAAAGGGCAGATGTAATTTGACGAACGACTGCTCTCCCGAAGATTTTTTGAGCCATGTCGTACACGGAGAAAAATTTCTAATAGGCGCGGCATACGGTTTTTCTTCTGCGCAAACAATGGCTTTTATGGAAGAATACGGGCTTCCGTTAAAAGTAGAACGCGGAAATCGGGTATTTCCCCAAAGCGACCACGCAAGTGACGTTACAAAAACTTTAGAGCGCGCTTGTAAGTCGGTAGGCGTACAGATTCACCTCAATGAAACGGTGCAAAATATTGAGATTTCAAACGGTGAAGTTAAGTCCGTTCAAACGGATACCGATTGCCGCATCTGCGACTGTGCTATTATCGCAACGGGCGGAATTTCTTATCCCGCAACGGGCTCTACCGGCGACGGTTACCGCTTCGCTCGTGAAGCAGGGCATATAATCGTTCCGACTGTTCCGTCGCTCGTGGGAATCGAACTCAAAGAAAACTTTCCTTCCGCACAGGGAATTTCTCTTAAAAACATTGTCCTTACGGCAAAAAGAAATCATAAAATTGCGTTTTCCCGTTTGGGCGAGCTTCTTTTTACACACTACGGTATCAGCGGTCCGCTCGTCTTGTCTCTATCCGCAGAAATTAACCGATTTCCGATATCTGATATTTCGCTTTTTTTGGATTTGAAACCTGCATTAGAGGAAAAGCAACTCGACGCACGTTTACTTCGTGATTTTGAAGAACATAAGAACGAGCAAATCAAAAACGTGGTGAGAGGACTTTTACCGTCGGGCATGATTCCGTATATTTTACAAATTGCGTCCGTTTCCCCAAAAACGCCTGTGAATTGCATTCGCAAAGAGGAGCGGACTCGGATTATCAGCACCTTGAAAGCGTTTCCGCTCTCCCCAAAAAAACTTCGCGGATTCGAGGAAGCAGTGGTCACGTCAGGCGGTGTAGACTTAAAAAATATTCATCCGAAAACTATGGAAAGCAAACTTGTAAAAGGTTTATTCTTTTGCGGCGAAGTCTTGGACTTGGACGCTTATACAGGCGGTTTTAACCTTCAAATAGCGTTTTCAACCGGTTATATGGCTGGAAATTCTATAAAATAAATATTTACATAGTAATATGTTAGACATAATTATAGGCTACGACAAACATAGTACTGTTTTTCAGAATATTTTTTAACGTAGATTGACAGAAAAACGATAAAAGTTTATAATACACCAAAAAGGGAGATAACAACATGACGGTAATCCGCGGTGCAACAACAATCGCTCGGGATGAAAAACGGGAGATCCAGGAAGCGGTAGAAGAACTGTTATTGCAAATCGAAACCAAAAATAATCTGAAACGGGAAGAAATTTTGAGTATTGTTTTTTCAAGCACTTCCGATATTCATTCCTATTATCCCGCCAAAGCGGCAAGAGAAGCTGGTTTTGCGGGAAGTTCTCTATTTTCAGCAATGGAACCTGAGATTGACGGGAGCTTAAGCCTTTGCATTCGCGTCATGCTATTTGTAGAACGAAACCTGAAAGCGCAAGCCGTATATTTGCGCGGTGCAAAAATATTGCGGAAAGACCTCTCCCAAAAAATCAATATTGCACTTGACGGACCTTCAGGAAGCGGAAAATCTACCGTGGCAAAACGGCTCGCAAAGGAATACGATATTCTATATTTAGATACCGGCGCCATGTACCGTGCCTGCGCATTAAAGGTTATTGATGCAGATATCGACGTAAATTACGAGCAAAAAATTTGCGAACTGATGAAAAACATTGATTTGTCCATTCGCTACGAAAAAGGCTCGCAGATTACGCTTTTGGACGGCGTAGACGTTTCGGAAAAAATCAGGCAGCCGCACGTATCTATGGCGGCCTCTACAGTTTCAAAATGGGCGTGCGTCCGCATGAAAATGGTGGAAAAACAGCGTGAAATTGCCAAAAAAATGTCTTGCGTGCTGGACGGGCGGGATATCGGAACGGTGGTTCTTCCAAACGCGGATTTCAAATTTTTCCTTACCGCAAGCCCCGAGGTCCGCGCAAAAAGGCGATATGAAGAACTGACCGCAAAGGGATTTTCGGTGAATTATGACGAAATTAAAACAGAAATTATCCAACGCGACGTTCAGGATTCCACGCGTAAAAATTCTCCGCTGAAGCAAGCGGATGACGCCGTACTTGTCGACTCTTCCGATTTAACCATCGAAGAAGTAATTGCGGTCATAAAAAGAAAAATGCAGGAGAAAATTTGATGGCGCAAGACGAACAGAAACCCTCCAAAGCACAAAAAAAGCAATTAAAACAGCAAAAACGGCGTGAAAAAAAGTTAAAGAAATGGGAAAAACAAAAGCGTTTACTGTTTCCCGCCGATAAAAAGGGGAGACATATGATGCGGAGCATGAATTTTATATGCTTCTTTCTGCATCCCGTACACAGAATCTTTTATCCTTACAAGCGTTACGGATACAAAAAAGTCGGTCTAGGCGCATACATTTTCGTCAGCAACCATTACAGTAATTTCGATATTTTCTTCCCGAAATTAACAACCCGCGAAGGCATTCATTTTATTGCTAAACAATCTATTTTAGAGGCTCCTGTGCTCGGCTACTTGGGAAGAAAATGGGGGACGCTCGGCGCTATGCGCGACGGCAGCGACGTTCGCTCGCTGATGGACGCCATTAAAATATTAAAGAACGGCGAAAAACTTGCCGTCTATCCCGAAGGTACGCGCAATAAACAATCGGAAGAAGAATTTTTACCGTTCCACGCAGGAGCGGCAATGCTCGCAATTAAAACCAAAACACCTGTCGTTCCCATCGTTATTTGCAACCGTCCGCGCCTGTTCCACAAAACGCACGTCGTGTACGGAGAACCTGTGGAATTGTCCGAATATTATGATAGAAAACTGACTGCGGAAGATTATCAGGAAGCGGAAGATAAACTGAAAAATATGATGTACGAAATCCGCGCGCAACACCGTGAAATGCTCGCCTCCAAAAAGGCAAAAAGGAAAAGAAACAAGAAATGAAAGTTTTTGTTGCCGAAAACGACGGGTTTTGCGTAGGCGTAAAAAAAGCGGTTGATACCGCTTTCCAAATTGCGCCCGAAAATACTTACGTACTCGGCGATTTGATTCATAACGAAGACGTTGTCAACCGCTTATCCGAGCGCGGTATCAAAAAAGCCGATTCTCTTTCGGAAGTGCCCGACGGCGCACGGCTTTTAATCCGCTCTCACGGGGTCGGAAAGAATGTTTATGAACACTGCGCCGAGCATAATATCGAAGTAGTGGATTGCACCTGTTCTTTTGTACAGAAAATCCAAAAGATAGTAGAAGCAAAAAGCGCGGAAGGAAAAACGATTGCAATCGCGGGACATCGGGAACATCCCGAAGTCATCGGGCTAATCGGTTGGTGCGCCAATGAGGCATACGTTTTTTCTTCCGAAAACGACGATTTCGGTATTTTAAGCGGGAAAGAGGTTGTTTTAGTTTCGCAAACCACTTTTTCCGAACAAAGATTTTTGAAAATTGAAAAAAATATTCAAAAAGTATATCCAAAATCAGTTGAGATTTTTCCTACAATTTGTTATACTACTGTGCGCAGGCAGAAAGAAGCGGAACAAATCGCAAAAAAATGCGACGCAGTTTTGATTCTCGGCGGACTGCACAGCAGTAACACAGGAAAACTTTGTGAAATCGCGTCTGAGTATTGCAAAAATGTTTTTCGTTTGAACAATGCAGACGATTTCAAATATGAAAAAATTCAATTTTTTAAAAGAGTTGGTGTCATAGCAGGCGCAAGTACGCCCGATTGGCAAACTCAGGAGGTTCTTTGTAAGATGGCAAACAACAACGCGGAAGTACAAAAGGCAACGGAGTCCGTTGTCGAAGAAACGCAGCAGGCGGAAGCGACCACAATGACGGAAGTCGTTGAGGGAATGGATAAGGAAACCCGCTACCGCAAAGGTCAAATTTTGAACGTAAATATCGTTTCTGCAAGAGACGAGGGCATTTACGTTTCCGTCTCGGGAAAAGGAGAAATCTTAATCGATAAATCCGAGTTGGACTGCGAAGAGTACAGCCGCGAAACTTATGCGGATAAAATCGGAGAAAATATCGACGTAATGGTTTTGGAAACCGCTCCCAAGGTAAAACTCTCCGAAAAGAAAGTGAAAAAGATTCAGGAAGAAGAAGCGCTCTTGAAAAATGTAGAGGCAGGCGAGGAATTCACGGTTGTCTGCACCGGCTTCAATAAAGGCGGTCTTACGGCGGAACTCGGTACTTATCCTGTTTTCGTTCCCGCAAGAGAAATCCGCGCAGGTTTTGTGAAAGACCTCGAAAAATATACCGGCAAGAAATTGCGTTTGAAACTCATTGAAATCCGTAAAGAACGCAGAAAGGAAATTATTGCATCTCAACGCGTTATTCTGGAAGCAGAGCGCGCAGAACGCGAAGCAGCCAAAGCGGAAAAGGAAGCGGCATTTTTTGAATCTATTCACGTAGGCGACGTTGTAGAGGGTAAAGTGGAACGCACAACTTCTTTCGGTGCATTCGTTTCCGTAGACGGCTTCGACTGTTTGGCTCATATTTCCGACCTTTCCTGGACGGGCGTGAAGGAAGTAAAAGACGTTCTTACCATCGGAAAACGCTATCAGTTCCAAGTATTGAAAATTGACCGAGAAAACAAAAAGGTATCTATCGGTTATAAACAACTTCAGCCTCAGCCTTGGGACTTGGCTGCCGAGAAATATGCGGAAGGCGACGTCGTTCACGGCAAAGTTGTACGCATTGTCCCTTTCGGCGCATTCGTGGAATTAGAGAAGGGAATCGACGGTTTAGTCCACGTTTCCCAAATCTCTCATGAATGGCTGGAAAATCCCACCTCCGTTTTAAGCATCGGAGAAGAAATCGACGCTCAAATTCTTGCATTCAATCCAGAAGAGCGCAAAATTACGCTTTCGATTAAGGCACTCCAACCCGCACCTGAAGTGGAATATCCCCAGGAACGCGAAGAAGGCGGCAGACCTCAACGCCAGAAAAAGAGCAAGCGCAACAATCGCAACAACTACTCTGAAGACGAGGAATACAGCAATTGGAGCGAAAGTTATGAGGGTGCTTCCATTTCCGAACTTCTCGGAACAGACGAAGAAAAATAATTAAAACAAAATTCAGAAAAATCCGCTTAATTGCGGATTTTTTTGTTTATATAATGTTTGTACAAAAACGTAAGGAGTACTATCGACATGGAAAAACAGGGCACAATTAAAATTTCAAGCGAAAATATGATGCCAATCATTAAAAAATGGCTTTATTCAGAAAAAGATATTTTTCTCCGTGAAATTGTTGCGAACGCATCCGACGCAATCACGAAATTGAAAAAACTTGTAGACCTCGGCGAAGCCGCTAATGAGGAAGCATACCGAATTACGGTAACCACCGATGAGAAAAAGAAAACGCTTACCGTCGAAGATAACGGTATCGGAATGACGGAAGAGGAAGTGGAACAGTATATCACACAAATTGCATTTTCTGGCGCCGCCGATTTCGTTTCCAAATACGAAAAGGCGGGCGGTGACGGCATTATCGGTCATTTCGGCTTAGGTTTTTATTCCGCCTATATGGTTTCGGAAAATATCGAAATCTTCACGAAATCGTACCGCAAGGGCGCAAAAGCAGTGCATTGGGCGTCGGACGGCAACAGCACTTACAGCATCGGTGAATGCGATAAAGCTACACGCGGCACAAAAATCGTCATGCACATTTCCGCAGACGAAAAAGAGTTCCTGAAAGAAAATGAAATCCGCGCTCTGTTAAAAAAATACTGCGCGTTTATGCCCTACGAAATTTATCTGAATCCCAAAGGGAAAGACGATAAACCTGTAAACACGACTTGTCCGCTCTATCTGAAACAACCCAAAGATTGTACCGAGGAAGAGTATAAAACGTTCTACCGCGAAACTTTTGCTGATTACAACGAACCGCTGTTCTGGATACACCTCAATATGGAGTACCCGTTTAATCTCAAAGGAATCTTATATTTTCCGAAGGTAAAAAAACAGGTCGAATTAGAACGCGGTCACGTAAAACTTTACTGCAATCAAGTTTATATCGCCGACAATATTAAAGAAGTTATTCCCGAATTTTTGATGCTGTTGAACGGTGTTATCGACTGTCCGGAAATTCCTTTGAACGTATCGCGTTCTTTCCTGCAAAACGACAGACAGGTGCAAAAAATTGCAAAACATATTACGAAAAAAGTGGCGGATAAACTCACCGAACTGTATCGAAAAGACAAGGAAAAATACGAAAATTGCTGGAAAGACCTCGCCACGTTTGTAAAATTCGGTTGCATTAAAGATGATGATTTCTATCAAAAAGTAAAAGAAATCATTATTTTCAAAAATTTAAGCGGGCAGTATCTTCCCATTGAAAATTGTCTGGGCGAAGAAATCAGCGAAGAGGACGCAAAAAACGGAAAAGAACCGCAAGCAGTCTATTATGTTTCGGACGAAAATAAGCAAGCGCAATACATCAAAATGTTCAAGGAAGCAGGCTTAGACGCGCTTGTTTGCGATACCTATATTGACCCTCATTTTATTAGTTATATCGAATACAAAAACCCTAAACGCGTGCGGTTTTTACGTATTGACGCTGACGTTGCCGGCGCGCTCAAAGAGGAGAGCGGCGAAAACAAGGACATTGAAGAGATTTTCCGAACAGCGCTTAAAGAGATTAAAATTACCGTTAAGAGCGAAAAACTAAAAAACGAAACCGTACCCGCCGTGATAAACGTTTCAGAATTTATGCGCAGAATGTCCGAAATGAACAGTTTCTATCAGATGGGCGAAATGCCAACCGATATGACGTTAGTCGTGAACACGGCAAACAACGCAGTGCATGCGCTCACAGCCGCAAACGAGGAAGAACAAAATACGGCGGCGCAGTATATTTATTATCTTGCGCTCATGAATTATCGTGAACTTAAACCCGAAGAATCGGAAGCCTTTACGGCAAACGCAGCAAAATTGCTCGAAAAATATTTGCAAAAGTAAATAAAGATTTTGTTCTGAATAGTTGACAAGGTCCTCTCTAACCGTTATAATAAGAAGCGGTGTAAGTAGAGTCGATTCACGCAATAAACAGCGTTTCGGTCAGCGCCATAGGAGGTAACAATATGAACGGAACCGTAAAGTGGTTCAATGACGGCAAGGGCTACGGATTTATTTCCAACGACGAGGGTGGCGACGATATTTTCGTGCATTTCTCCGCAATTCAAACGGAGGGTTTCCGCACTTTGAAAGAGGGGCAGAAAGTTACGTTTGAAACGGAACCCGATCCGAAAGACAGCGGTAAACTCCGTGCTGTCAACGTGGTGCCCGTTTCCTAATTCAGGCTAATCGGCATAAGCAAAAACGCGCTTACTACAAGCGCGTTTTTTTGTAACCATTTTTTTTTGCGCTGCGTAGGATGAGATATGTTTGGATTCAAACAAAGTTGGTATTTCATCGGAATCGGCGGAGTGAGCATGAGCGCGCTTGCACAGCTCATAAGCAGCCGTGGCGGAACCGTTCGCGGAAGCGACGCTGCGGAAAGCAGCTTTACGCGAAAACTCGTTTCTCTCGGAATTCCCGTTTTCATCGGCGAAGACGAACCGATTAACGCAGATAACATTGTTTATACGGGAGCCATTGAAGAACAACATAAACAACTCAAAGCCGCGAAAGAGGCGGGAAAACGTCTGATATCGCGCGCAGAACTTCTCGGAGCGGTAGCGGAGGAATATCCGCATACCGTTTCGGTGGCGGGTTGTCACGGGAAAACTTCCACGACTTCCATGCTGGCGCATATTTTTAATAGCGGAAACCGTGCTTTTTCCTGCCATATCGGCGGTGAAGATATCGATTTCGGCAACTATTTCTCTAACGGTAACGACTATTTTATTACCGAAGCGTGTGAGTTTCGCCGCAGTTTCCTCTCGCTGAAAAGCGAAGCTGCCGTTATATTGAATACCGACAGGGACCATACGGATTGTTATAATTCCAAATCCGAACTCGTTGATGCCTATCGGCTTTTTGCCCAAAAATCAAAATATGTGATTGTCAATGCCGACGACGCAGACGCTTACAGAATTCCGCATACGCTGAGTTTCGGATTTCAGAGGGGGAAAATTCAGGCAAAAAATCTGCAAGCAGAAGGGGAGAAATACGCGTTTACCGTCACCGAAAACGGTATTCCCGTAGAACGCATATTTATGAACGTTGTCGGGAAATATCAGGTAGCAAACGCACTTGCCGCTTTTTCAACAGCGCGGCTTTTCGGCTTTTCTCCAATAGAAATTAAACAAGGGCTGGAAAACTTTCACGGCGTAAAACGTCGGTTTGAAAAGGTGGGTACTATCTGCGGCGTACCGGTCATTTGCGATTACGCGCATCATCCCCGTGAAATTGCCGCAAGTTTTTCCTGTGCATCAAGGCTATGCAGAGGTACGGTGCGCCTTGTATTTCAGCCGCATACCTATACGCGCACACGCGATTTAATGCCTGAATTTATTACCGTGTTGAAAAAAGCAGAAAACCCGTTGATTTATAAAACATACGCCGCACGCGAACAATTTGATTTTGACGGCAGCGCAGTTGCTTTGGTGAGCCGCGTTCCCGAATCATCTTATGTACAATCGCCGACGGAACTGCGTGCACGGCTAAAAAATGAAGTCAAAGACAACGATTTAATTCTCATACTCGGCGCAGGTGATATTTATGAAATTGCAAAGAGTATTCTTGACGAAACGGCTTAAAGCCGTTTTTTATATTTGTTGCGCTTTATCAACATACCAACTGCCATAAAGGCAGAAAAATTATAAAGGCAACACAGAAGATAATTACAGCGAAATTAAATAACAAAAACAGAACCGTCTCCGCATTTCGGGGACGCTTTTTATCATATTAAAAATATTTTGAAAAATTTGGAAATTAGTCTTGAAAATGCCCGCAGAATATAGTATAATTTTGCTGATAAGGGTGCGAGCGCCGTAACCCGACATTTTCGGAAAACAGCGCCGCGTAACAAGGAGATACCATGCAGAAAAAAACAACGCAAGTTCAACAGAAAACGGACTTTCCGCTGCATTTGTTTCATCACGGCAAGAACGACCGCATTTATGAAATATTCGGCGCGCACAAAGACACACAAGACGGCGTAAATGGATATATCTTCCGTGTTTGGGCTCCGCACGCGCAAAGCGTTTCCGTTGTGGGTGATTTTAACGGCTGGAATTCGGAATCGCACGTCATGCACCGCATGGTAGACGGAGAATCGTTTGAACTGTTTATTCCTAATTTGAAGCAATACGACAATTATAAATACTGCATTACCGCGCAAGACGGCAGAAGACTCTTAAAGGC
This sequence comes from uncultured Clostridia bacterium, assembly GCA_947087265.1. Lineage (GTDB taxonomy): Bacteria > Bacillota > Clostridia > Christensenellales > Borkfalkiaceae > Gallimonas. The sequence continues at coordinate 104,001 of CAMUBY010000004.1, read as the reverse complement.
AGACCCCGTTGCATTTCACGCGGAGACCGCTCCAGAAACTGCTTCTAAAATTTACGATTTAGAAGGTTATCAGTGGAATGACGAAGCTTATTTGAAAAAAACGTACGGGCAAAACATCTTTTCTTCGCCCATGAATACTTACGAAGTAAACCTGCTTTCCTGGAAACGCCACGCAGACGGCAATTTCCTTTCCTACCGTGATTTGGCAAAGGAACTCGTTCCATACGTTAAGGAAATGGGGTATACGCACGTTGAATTTATGCCGATTACGGAATTTCCCTATGAAGGTTCCTGGGGCTATCAGGTAACGGGATATTTTGCGATTACTTCGCGCATGGGAACACCGCTTGATTTTATGTATCTCATAGATGAATTCCATAAGGCGGGAATCGGTGTCATTGTAGACTGGGTGCCCGCACACTTCCCGAAAGACGAACATGGGCTCTACGAATTTGACGGTCAACCTCTGTACGAAAACAGCCAATGGGACAGAATGGAACACAAGAGCTGGGGAACGCGCCGTTTTGATTACGGCAGAAACGAAGTGCTTTCTTTCCTCATTTCAAGCGCTTGCTTTTTCTTTGAAAAATTCCATATCGACGGTTTGAGAGTAGACGCCGTTGCTTCCATGCTCTATCTGGATTACGACAAACGTCCGGGCGAATGGGTGCCGAATATTTACGGTGAAAATAAAAATCTGGAAGCAATTTCTTTTCTTCGCAAACTGAACGAAGCCGTATTTCTGCGTTTCCCGCACGCGCTCATGATTGCGGAAGAATCCACCGCTTGGGGACTCGTAACCAAACCCGGTTCGGTAGGCGGGCTCGGCTTTAACTTCAAATGGAATATGGGTTGGATGAACGATATTCTTTCCTATGTGTCGCTCAACCCGTTTTTCCGCATGAACAATCATAACAAACTCACGTTTGCCATGATGTACGCCTTTTCCGAAAATTACGTTCTTCCTATTTCGCATGACGAAGTGGTGCACGGCAAGTGTTCGCTCATCGGCAAAATGCCAGGCACATACGAAGAGCAATTCGCCGGCGTCCGCGCGTTCCTCGGATTTATGATTGCACATCCCGGCAAGAAACTCAATTTCATGGGTTACGAATTCGGGCAATTTAAGGAATGGAATTATAAAGAGGGCTTGGAATTTTTCTTGCGCGACCAATACGAGCCGCACGGAAAACTTTCCGTCATGGTGCGTGAACTCAACGAATATTATAAAAATACGCCCGCTTTCTATGAAATCGAAGACTCGTGGGACGGTTTTGAATGGCTAGCTCCCGACGACGCAGACCGTAATATCGTTTCCTTTATCCGCCGCGATAAAGCAGGCAACGAAGTGATTGCGCTCATTTGTTTTTCAGGAACGGATATGTCCGATTATATGCTCGGCGTCAATAAAAAAGGAAAATACAAAATTGTATTTAATTCGGACGATATAAAATACGGCGGCGAGGGGAAACTCACGAAAAAAACGATTACTGCTGTGAAAACGCCGACGCACGGGAAACCATATTCGCTTCCCATAAACGTACCGAAACTTTCTTGTATTTATTTGATAGCAGAACAGAAGACGGAAAAAACGCTGCAATCAGTTTCTGAAAAACAGAAAACGGAAAATAAACCTGTTTCAAAACAGGCAGTAAAAAAAGAATCTACGGCGAAAAACCGTAAATGATAAAGTAGTAAGATGGGGGATTTATTATGTTCAGAAAGAAAGAATGCGTAGCAATGTTGTTGGCGGGCGGACAGGGTAGCCGTTTATATGCGCTTACGAACAATATTGCAAAACCTGCGGTTGCTTTCGGTGCGAAATACCGTATTATCGACTTTCCGCTCAGCAACTGTATCAATTCGGGAATTGATACGGTAGGTGTTTTAACGCAATACCAACCGTTGGAACTCAACGAATATATCGGTAACGGTCAACCGTGGGATTTGGACCGCGCCTTCGGAGGGGTTCATATTTTATCGCCGTATCAGGCCAAAAAGAAATCGTCTTGGTATGAGGGCACGGCAAACGCCATTTACCAGAATTTGAATTTCATTAAAAAATATCATCCCGATTACGTCCTTATATTGTCGGGCGACCATATCTACAAAATGGATTATGCGGCAATGCTCAAAGCACATAAACAAACGGGAGCGGCCTGTACGATTGCAGCAATCGAAGTTCCGCTTAAAGAGGCATCCCGTTTCGGAGTCCTGAATACGCGCGAGGACGGTTCGATTTACGAATTTGAAGAAAAACCAAAACAGCCTAAAAGCAATCTTGCTTCCATGGGAATTTATATTTTCTCCGCGGAAAAATTATACGAATATTTAGAGCAAGACGAAATTAATCCCGAATCCAGCAAGGATTTCGGCAAAGACGTGCTTCCTGCCATGTTGAACGCAGGAGAGAAGATGCTGTCTTATCTCTTCAACGGTTATTGGAAAGACGTAGGAACCATTTCTTCGCTTTGGGAATCGAATATGGACTTGCTCGGCGTAAAGCCCGCATTCGACGTGAGCGACCCCGATTGGAAAATTCATTCCAGAAATCCTCTGGCTCCGCCCGAATATCTCGGCGAACACGCACGTGTTTCCAACTCTCTCATTGCGCTCGGTTGCGAAATCGAAGGAAACGTTGAACATTCGGTTTTAGCGACGGGTGTCATTGTGGAAGAAGGCGCAACCGTAAAAGACAGTGTAATTATGGCAGGAACAGTGATTAAAAAAGGTGCAACCGTTACTTATTCCATTATAGATGAAAACGTCGTTATTGACGACGGTGCTTCGGTTGGCGAAGACAAAGCCAAAAATGCTGGAATTGCGGTACTTGGCAGAGATTTGACGGTCGCTGCAAATATAAAAGTGGCAGGCGGGCAAATCATCGATAAAGATTACAAGGGGGAAACAAACAATGGCTAATCAGGCAGTCGGCGTTATTTTTTCAAATATTCATGACGATAATATACCCGAACTTTCTCATCACCGAACAATGGCTTCCATACCTTTCGGGGGAAGATACCGTTTGATTGATTTTGCGCTTTCCAACATGGTAAATTCCGGTATTACAACGGTGGGAATCGTAACCAAAAACAATTATGTGTCTCTAATCGACCATATCGGAAGCGGCAAAGATTGGGACCTTGCCAGGAAAGACGGCGGCATTGTTCTGTTACCTCCGTATTCCGATGAAAACGACGCACCTTATACCAACCGTCTGGAAGCGTTAAAGGGCATTACCGGTTTTCTCAACCGCAGAAAAGAAGAATATGTTGTCATTTCGGACTGCGATACTATTTCAAGAATCGATATAGCCGATGTGATTCGTTTCCATGAAGAAAAGCATTCCGACTTCACCATGGTTTACCACGAAGAAGAAGGGGAATATCATTCGTCTTATTTCATGACTTTGGAACCCGACAAAGACGGACGGGTGAAAGGAGTGAAAATTAACCCCGTACTCAAAAACAAAGACAAATACAATCTCTATGTCAATGTGATGGTGTTGAACCGTGAATTCTTAATTCATCTGATTCAGGACGCCGTTACGCGCGGTCTTTCCAGTTTCGGCAGAGATATTCTTACGAAGAATTTAGACACTATCAAAGTTTATGCTTATAAGTTTGACGGTTATTTTGCAGGCATTAACAGCCTTGAAAAATATTACCAGCACAGTATGGAACTGCTTGATAAAGACGTTCGGAGCGAACTCTTCGGTGCGCGCGATATCTATACAAAAGTAAGAGATTCCGCGCCCTCGAAATACACTGATAATGCTGTCGTGAAAAACTCTTTGATTTCCGACGGCTGCGTCATCGACGGTACAGTTGAAAACTGCATCCTCTTCCGCGGAGTAAATATCGGAAAGGGGAGTATCGTAAAAAATTCCATACTCATGCAAGATACTGTCATCGGTTCCAACGCCGAACTCGACTGCGTGATTACGGATAAAAATGCGGTCATTCGTGACAGACGCCATCTCGCAGGCTGCGAAGAATTGCCGTACTTTGTTGCAAAAGGCAGAATGCTTTAAAAAACGATTGCAAATAAGGGGGAAATTATGAGTAATTCTAATAATAAAACGATGAAAACGGCACCGAAAAAAACGGAAGAAGCCGTGCAAAAAAAGCCTATTGCAAAAACGGAAAAAACCGAACCTAAAAAAGCGGCGGATACGTTAAAGTCCGCGTCGAAAGCAGTAAAAACGCAAGTAAAAGCGACAGAATCCGCAAAAAAATCGGCAAACGCACCGATAAAAGATACGCTGAAAGCAACACAAACCAAACAGAACACCGTTTTGAAATCACCTAAAAAGGCGGCAGAAAAAACTGCAACGAAAACGGCTCCGAAAAAAGCGCCCGTTTCCGAACCCAAGAAAGACGAAAGGACAGAAATAGTTTCCGAAAAGCCGGAGGTGTTGCCTACGCAAGCGCCGAAGAAGAAAGAAGTACCAGCAGAAATTGTTGTCACTCCCAAAAAGAAAATACTTTTTGTAGCCTCCGAAGCTGCGCCTTTCATTGCAACAGGGGGACTTGCGGAAGTCATCGGTTCGCTCTCCAAAGCAGTTGCGAAAGACAGCCGTTTCGACGTTCGCGTTATTATTCCGCTTTATCAGGACATCAAAAAAGAATACCGGAAAGACTTCAAATTTATCGGCAATATTTTTGTTCCGCTTTCCTGGCGGAACCAATATTGCGGAATCTTTGAATATGAAGCGAATCACGTAAAATTTTATTTTGTCGATAACGAATATTATTTCAAACGCCCCGGTTGCTACGGTTATTACGACGACGGCGAACGCTTTGCGTTCTTCTGCCGCAGCGTTATGGAAATTTTGCCGTTTATCGGATTCTATCCCGATATTCTGCATTGTCATGATTGGCAGGCGGCATTGGCGGCGCTTTACTTAAAAACCATTTACTGCTACCGCCCCGAATATCAATTCATCCGTTCCGTTTTTACCATTCACAATATCGAATATCAGGGCAAATATTCGCTTGATATTTTAGAAGACTTATTCGGTATTTCCAATCAATACCGTCCATTGGTAGAATACAATCATTGTATTAATCTCATGAAAGGCGCAATCGAATGCAGCGAGAAATTTTCTACGGTTTCGCCGACTTACGCAGGCGAAATAAAAGACCCGTATTATTCGCACGGATTGGATGAAATTGTGCGCCGCAACGAATTCAAACTCTGCGGCATTTTGAACGGTATCGACGAAGATTATTACAATCCACAGACGGATAAGTCGCTGTTTGCCAATTACAGTGCGGCAAAACCTGCGGCGAAAGCTATTTGTAAAGAGGAGTTGCAGCGTATGCTCAATCTCCCTATCAAAAGCGAAACGCCGATTATAGCAATGATTACACGCCTTGTTTCTCATAAAGGTTTAGACCTCGTGCGAGGAACTATCGAACAGGTTCTGAACGATGACGTACAATTTGTTTTACTCGGCACAGGTGACTCCGTTTATGAAAATTACTTCTCGGATTTAGCACGCAGATATCCCGGGAAAGTTGTATCCATTATTTCTTTCAATTCCGACTTGTCGCGGAAGATTTATTCGGGAGCCGACATTTTCCTGATGCCTTCCAAGAGCGAACCGTGCGGTCTTTCACAAATGATTGCATCCCGTTACGGTACAGTTTCCATTGTGCGTGAAACAGGCGGCTTGCGCGACAGCATTACGCCTTACGGCGCAGGCGGAAACGGATTTACCTTCCGTGATTATAATGCAAACGATATGCTCTACGTTATCCGTGAAGCTATTTCGCTGTATCATAACAAGCAAGAATGGGAAAAATTAGTAAAGAAGGCTATGGAAACAGATTTCTCATGGGCAACTTCTGCGAAATATTACGAAGGTCTTTACTTGGGAATGTTAAATTAAGATATCATATAATTCAGGAGATAAAAGCAAAGAATGAACAATTTAACCGAACAGGAAGCATACCGTCAGATTACAGGAAAACTCACACGCTATTTCGGGCTGAGCCCGGCTGAGGCGACGCGCGAACAAATTTACAAAGCCGTCGTAATGAGCGTGAAAGACTTTATGCTTGAAAAACGCCAGCGTTTTCATGTAAAAATGAAGAACGCAAAAGCAAAACGCGTGTATTACCTCTGTATGGAATTTCTCATGGGTAGGTCGCTGAAAAACAGCATCTATAATTTGGGCATCAAAAATGCAATCGAAGGCGCGTTGAAAAAAATCAATATCAGTTTAGAAGACCTTTACGAAGAAGAGCCCGATGCAGGACTCGGAAACGGGGGACTCGGCAGACTTGCGGCGTGTTTTCTGGACGGACTAGCAACGCAGAATTATCCTGCAATGGGCTTTTCTATCTGCTACCAATACGGACTTTTTAAGCAAAAAATCGTAGACGGTTGGCAAATGGAATTACCAGACGATTGGCTTCCCGGCGGTGAAGCTTGGCTTACACAACGCACGGATAAACAGTTTATCGTAAAATTTGACGGAGAAGTGGAAGAAAAATGGACGGACCACGGAATGGAAACCGTTTACCACAACGCGAAAGAAGTGGAGGCGGTCGCATTCGATATGATGGTTTCGGGTGCAAATTCCGAAGCCGTCAGCGTACTTCGGCTTTGGCGTTCGCGTGCCATGCAAAAGTTCGATATGCAGTTATTCTCGCAGGGTAACTACGATGAAGTGATGCGTGACGAAACTGATGCTCAACTCATTTCAAAAGTATTGTATCCTTCGGATAATCACAACGAAGGAAAATCGTTGCGCTTAAAGCAACAGTATTTCCTCGTTTCTGCGTCCTTGCAGTGCATTGTTTCTGACCACAAACGCCGTTACGGTTCACTGACGTTGCTTCCGCAAATGGCGGCAATTCACATCAACGATACGCACCCGGCACTTGCCATACCTGAACTGATGCGCATTCTGATTGACGAAAACCGCATGAGTTGGGATAACGCTTGGAAAATTACAACCGCAACCTGTGCTTATACGAACCATACGGTGCTCGCAGAGGCGCTCGAAACCTGGTCGGAAGACCTGGTGGCACGGAAATTACCGCGCGTGTACGGAATAATTAAAGAAATCAACCGCCGTTTCTGCGACGATTTGTGGAACAGATTTCCCGGAGATTGGAACAAAATTTCGCACATGGCAATTCTTTCCCACAACACCGTGCGCATGGCAAACCTTTGCGTAATGGGCTCGCACAGCGTAAACGGCGTATCCGCGCTTCATAGCGACATTATTAAGGATAGCATTTTCAAAGATTTTTACGACTATACACCCAAAAAATTCTGCAACGTTACAAACGGAATTGCACACAGACGTTGGCTAAATCAGTCCAATCCTGAACTTTGCGCATTGCTTTCCGACTGCATCGGCGACGGATTTGATAAAGATGCGTCAAAACTTGCGGAATTCAGGAAGTTTGAAAAAGACGCAAGTGTTTTGAAACGTTTGGACGAGATTAAAGCAATCAAGAAGAAGCAGTTTGCCGAATACGCAAAAAAATATCAGGGCGTAGAAATTAATCCGAATACGGTTTTTGACGTGCAGGCGAAGCGAATGCACGAATATAAACGCCAACTGTTGAATGTTTTGCATATCATTGCAGATTATATTGCTCTGCGTGAAAATCCCGACCTTGATATTCTTCCCAAAACTTATATTTTCGGCGCAAAAGCCGCCGCTGGTTATGAGATGGCGAAGCAAATCATGAGGTTAATATGTTATCTTTCCGAAGACATCAGAAAACAACCTAAAATTCGGGAAAAACTCAACGTTATCTACATGGAAAACTACAATGTTACTATGTCGGAAAAATTAATGCCTGCTTCGGAAATCTCTGAACAAATTTCTCTTGCCGGAAAGGAAGCAAGCGGAACGGGGAACATGAAATTCATGATAAACGGTGCGCTGACAGTCGGAACGCTGGACGGCGCAAACGTCGAAATGGCGGAGCTCGCAGGCGAAAACAACATTTTTATCTTTGGATTGAAAGCGGAAGAAGTCAAAGAAATCTGGTCTGGCGGATATAATTCGAGTTATTATTATAATCGTAATGCTGATATGCGCAAAATTATCGAAACGTTAATCGTCGGTTTTAACGGAACTTCCTTTGCCGATATCTCCAATTATTTGCTTCGCAATGCGCCGGTTGCCGACCCGTATATGTGTCTTGCTGACTACGAATCTTACGCGCAAACACAAAATCACATGTCTGAACTTTATCGGAACAATAAAAAGGAATGGAATCGGATGTCGCTTTGCAACATTGCCGCAGCAGGGTATTTCTCCGCAGACAGAAGCATTCGCGACTACGCCAACAATATTTGGAATTTGAAACCGATTAAATAATAATTTTTTACGATATTTTATACAAAGCATATGAACTATCACTATGACCCGCTAGACGTGAATTGCAAATCGATTACAGGTGCAATTCCGCAAGGCGAAGCAATCACCTTTTATATTCACGAAGAAAAGGGCGGAGAAGAAAACTTCTCCGCTCAAACGTGTCATTTCGTTTACTGTATTGACGGCGCCAAAGAAAACGAAATTCCGATGGAACGCATTTCCAACGGATTTTCCGTCACGCTTAAATTCAAAAAAATAGGTTTGTATTTTTACCGTTTCCGAATTAATGAACGACTTTACGGTTGCGGTGCAATCCGAAGAGGCACATTTTTTTCCACGAAGAGTTGGCAACTAACCGTATTTGAAAACACTTACGAAACGCCCGAATGGCTGAAAGGCGGCGTTATGTATCAAATTTTTCCCGATAGATTCTGTAAATCGGGCGAGATAGCCGTGCAAGGCAATAAAATATTACGCAGCGATTGGGGCGGCCTTCCGAATTACAAACCGAATAACCACGGAAAGGTGCTGAACAACGATTTTTTTGGCGGAAATCTAAACGGAATTTGCGAAAAATTAGATTATCTCAAAAATCTTAATGTTACCGTCATTTATTTGAACCCGATTTTTGAAGCATATTCCAATCACCGTTACGATACGGGCGATTATATGAAAATAGACCCGCTATTGGGGTCTACGGAAGATTTTGACCGATTGATTGATAAAGCCAACAAAAAGGGCATCCGAATTATTTTAGACGGTGTATTTAATCATACAGGTGACGACAGTCGATACTTTAATAAATACGGAAATTATAAAGAAGAGCTTGGTGCACATCAATCTCCCGATTCTCAATATATTGATTGGTTTTGCTTTGATGAATATCCATCCAAATATGCTTGTTGGTGGGGTATTGAAACCCTACCTGCCGTTAATGAACACTCTGTTTCTTATCAGAATTTTATTTTTGGAGAAAACGGCGTTTTGAAACACTGGTTACGGCACGGTATCAGTGGCTGGCGTCTTGATGTTGCCGACGAAATGCCCGATTTTTTTCTGGAAAAACTCCGTAATGCGGTGAAAGAAGAATCGCCGGATTCCGTCATTATCGGCGAAGTTTGGGAGGACGCTTCCAACAAAATTGCATACGATGAACGCAGAAGATATCTACTCGGTTCTGAATTAGACAGCGTCATGAATTACCCGTTGAAAGACGCTATTATCAATTTTGTAAAATCCGGTAATACAGTTATGCTTCGAGAAACAATTGCAATGCTAATTGACAATTATCCGAAGCAGACACTTGACTGCCTTATGAACATCCTCGGCACCCACGATACGCCTCGCATTTTGACTGTGCTTGGCGGAAAACTTTGCAACAATAAAGATGAGATGTCTTGTGCATTTCTCTCTGAGAAAGAGCGTTTTATCGGCATTGAAAAAGTAAAAATGGCAGCTGTGTTGCAATATACTCTACCAGGTGTTCCCTGTATATATTATGGGGATGAAACAGCCATGGAAGGCTATCAAGACCCGTTCTGTAGACGGTGCTTTGATTGGTCGCAGTGTGATAATTCGCTCAACACATTCTATCGAAAATTAGGAAAAATCCGCACGGAAATTTTACAGAAAATTTTCAAAGACGGTAGTTTTTATGAAATATTTGCGAATAGTTGCTGTATCGTATTTGAACGTAGAACCGAAAATGAAGCCGCATACGTTTATGTTAACAATTCATCAGAAACATTTACCGTTAAATTTATTGGAAAATACATGGAGCATTTAAGCGGCGAAATGTTTGAAAACTCACTTGAAATTATGGCATATTCTTATGGCATAATTTCAAAAATTCAATAGTATTTCAGACATACTATTGAATTGTATGTGTCGCGTAGCATCATAACCCTAAAATTTAGAGAAAAATTGCTGTGCTAAATGAATTGTCTTTTTTCTTAATTGAAATTTTATCAAATGCAAAACAAATCATAAAATAAATTTATTAAGTCAGGATTTTTTCTTCAAAAAAAACAATCTCCCTTTTTTTACACATTTTTTACACATAATTATTCGTAAAACAATGATTTTGCGAATAATTTGATATCTCTTCGTGAAACCCTATCGCAAGGGGTTTTCCATTATTTTTCTACCCCTTTGAACGTTTTACGAATATAACTCTTTTTCTTATCGCTACATTGTATTGTTCGGTGTTTTGCGAATAATTATGTATCTTTTCGCCAAACCTTTTCGCACTCCCCTAAACAGGGTTTTCCGATAGCATTTTTGCTTTTTTCGGCTCATCATTTCACAACGTTTGCGAATAAAGGTATTTCGTCAAATCATTTCGCCCCCACAGGGCTTTATTTAGTTGTTTCGCTTTCTCCGCTCATTCGCTCGAATATCGATTGCATGAGTTTTACCGCCTCGTTTGAGGTCTTTGCACTAACGTACTCAAAATAACTTTGCTCAAAGTGGTAATACATAATGCGCCAACAGCATTCCGAAGTTCTAATGACTATAAATTCATCAATCGGATTTCGCCTTTCATTCCTTTCAGGATAACGTATTAAGGCATAATTATGATTTTCGTAATCAAAGCGCACAACGTACGCGCGCTTTAATTCGCTTGTTAAATTCCACAACAGCCAATGCACCCGACCGCCTTTTGGCGCGCCTGCCCTTCCGTTTGCCATTTTTAGACCACCTCGTAAGCAAGTTTTACAACCGCTTGCGCGTCCTCGTAATCAAGCACGACTTCTTTTTGCTTTTCGTCAAGTCTAATCGCACGCAATACGCCTTTACGCAAATTGTAAGCCTTGGCTTGAAAACTCCTATAATCACGGGTAACAGTTTCTTTGTCTTTGCGATAATTCATGAACTCGTCAAACTCTTCCGCATTCATTTCCACAGTAAATTTCACGCCACACCCCGAATTAAGAATTATTCTAAATCGCTTTTCTTATAGGGCGATGCGGAAACTTGTTTTACCGCGGTAAGGGTTGCACGATTGCTATACGGGTCATACTCGATTTGAGGAAGTACAACCGCCCCGACCTCGATACCGTCGCCGATGGTGCTATCCGCGCCCAAAAAATACGTTGCCACACCGCCGCGGGTAAACCCGTTTTCGTCCTTAAAAGTTGGAGTAAATAAATCAACCTTGCGGAAGTCTTTCCCCGTCTTTGAACTGTGAATTTTCACAGCCCCCAAAAAAATTGCCTTTTTCATAACTGCTCCTTTGCCTGCTCTTACAGGACTTAAAAATTTTATTTATTTTCGCCGCTCGACGTCAAAGCGGTAAAAACCTATATTTTCATTACAGCAGATAACGGACATTCAATCACTGTGTTATTCCCTGCCGTAAGAGTGAACGAGGTTTCCGATAAGTCTTTCAAATGCGCGACACCTCGCCCGAATATCACAAGCGAACAACCTTTCCCCGAAAGACTTGCACGGCTCAACTTATCGCGCACGTCCCCTTTTACAAAGTATCGAACTTTATTCCCACGGTACTCCGTACGATGAACAGAAAGTATCATTCTTCGTCCTCTACTTCGATTTCGATATACAAAATATCATTTTCGGAATACACGAACTTAATGGAATTTCCCCGATACTTTTTCATGTCAAAAACTTCTACACGTTCAAAATTTTTCCAATCGAAATAAACGACCCGTATTTCACTTTGAAAATCAACTGCATCCAACAATTCATATAATTTCATTTTTCTACTCCCCTGCCCTTTTGATTTTTTTCCTTTTGGGCTATTTGATTTACAAGTATTCTTGTATTTGATAAGATTATATAACAAGTAAACTTGTATGTCAAGTATTTTCACAAAAAAACTTGTATATTTTTTTTTGAGGTTAAAAAATGCGAAATTACGGCGAAGCACTTAAATATCAAAGAGAAATTCACGAATTAAGCCAAACGGAATTAGCAAAAAGAACACAAATAAGCCAACAGAATATTAGTTACTGGGAAAGAAACACATATGTCCCCAGTATCGAAAATTGCGAAAAATTAGCCGACTATTACGGCATTACACTTGATGAACTTGTAGGACGAGATTTCCGCGAAACTTCCCCCACCGTTAAAAACACCTACACGAACAACGGCACACATAACGGCAACGTTAATTTTTAATACAAAGGAGTAATATATGTTTGGAAAGACACCAAAAAAAACTATCATTAAGGCAGAAAAGGAAAAATCAAGATTAAGAGATAAACGCTCTAAATTAGACCCAAACAGCCCAAACTATGAAAAGAATAAAAACAAAATAAATGGAAAAATTCACGACCAAAATGTAAAAATCGACGTTGCACAACGTGAATTACAGCAACCCGTAAATAAAACTACAAACGTTAACACCTCTTTCAATTACAACAAAACAGAAAAAGGGCTACACGTACATGCGGATTTTTCCAGAAACAAGAGAAAGAAAAAGTAAAAAAGAACCCACCGCAGTGAGTTCCAAAGAATTTTTTAGAAAAGGGTTGACAATTCCCCTTTCGGTGTATATAATAAAAGCGAACAAGGGCGAAACCGGTATGGGCGGTTAGCCTAGTTCAGATAAGTAGAAACCGCTCCGAATTCGACTTCACGGGCGGTTTATTTTTTTATGCGTATTGTTACCGTATCTTTTGTTACCGTAACCGAACTTAATGCGCCTTGCCCAATCAAATCGAGCAGTAACAAAATTAAGCCATTACTCATAAGTATCACCCCCTTTTTTAAGGAAGTGCTAACCGCCACAGGTCGCCCTGTCCGCTCCCGTGCAAACACGGGAATTTCATTATATCTGCCTATTTGATAATTGTCAATAACTTGCAACAGAAAACCCCCTACCATTTTCGGCAAGGGGTTTATTTTTTGTCTTATGAATAGTCGTCGGGGTTTGGGCTTTTAATTTCAAAGTCTGCCAATATTTCCCCTGTTTCGGGGTGTACGTTCTCGAAGATTGTTTCTTGATGCACATTTACATTTTCAGCCGTCATGCCCGCGGGCAAGTTTTCCACTTTTGCGCATTCCGTTCGTTTCACGTTTTTTGCAAACGACCAATATTTTTGATAATTTATTACTAAGTCGCGCCCGTAACGCTTTGCAAGCTCACGGAAGCCCACGCCCGATATAATATCATCGATAATGTTTAATGTCCTATCGTCGCTTTCCCCGCTTTGTATGCCTTTCCAATAATCGAAATCGTCGCAAATAATTGCTTTATCGGGATATTGATACTTATCGGGAGCGTCTTTGTGATTGAGATAATTAAAACAATCGGCTTTATCGCGTATCGCTTGCCCCAACGTATTTGCACCTATCGGGAATAATGCACGAATTGCCGTAAGCGTCATTGCGTTATTCATGCTCAACAACAAGTGGTAATGCTTTTCTTTTGTTTCGCCCTTTTTATGTAAAATTTTATCCGTAGTATTTCCATTTTTATCCTTTTCGTAAACGTCATGTTCGTAAGTATCCTTATCATGCAGAATATACGCGAAATGACGAATGCGCCCTGCATAGGTTTGTAATACTGTTTTTATAGTTTCCTCGGAATGATAGGTAATCAAGCCATAATTCCGACAACGAAAATCTGCCATAAAATACTCCTTTTTAATGTCGTTACACATTGCATTACACAATGTGTAATCAGTTGTGTAACGTTGCACAGTGTGTAATTTGTTGTGTAACACTGCACAACACACCCCGCCACATATAGACGCAGATATATATGTGGCGGGGGTTTGTCGTTTTGCCATTTTCTGCGCTATCCGTACAACCGCCCACCGCCGCGCGCGCAGGCTTTCCGCGCGGCGGTGAGGTCGGGTTTCATACTCTTGCGATTTCTATCCGCTTGTTTGTTTACTTCGCTTCTTGAACACCCCTACGGGGAGTAACACCGCTGCGCGGAGCGTACTAAGAAAAAGGTGTTTACCCTTTTCTTTTGCGCTTTGCTTTCCGCTCGTTCGCCGCATCGCGCATTCCGCACATAACGCCCTTGCTCCATTGGTCGCCCGCTTTCGCAAGTTCTTTACTGTCTCCGACAATGCTATTGATAGTCTTCTTACCCTCGCCGTTCTGCTTCGGATAATCGTTGTACAGCATAACGCCCAACGTATAGCCGCCCGAAAACTCCGTTTTCCGTCCTTTGTTATAGTTTACCTTTTCCTTAACCGTCCTTTTCAAAGTTCGCCCCCGTCGCATTTTTTTTCGCTTGCTTTCTTTCCCGCGCTTCTGCGTACGCTTTCGCCTGCTCTGCTTTCCACTTCGTCCACTCTTTTTCCATGAGCTCACGTTGGTACGCCCGATTTCCCGCACGTTGCCGCCGCAACGCCTTTTTCAAACGCTTGAAAATGTACCACGCAATTTTCACGTTACACTTTTCGGGCGTATAGTTCGGCGTATCAAGCGTTACTTCAAACACTGCATAATACGAACGTAGACACTTGATTAAAGTTTTTGTTTCGTGGTAGTTTTCGCGCACTTTCGCTTTACGAAATTTCTTCATGCTACTTCTCCTTCATATTATAAAATCCTTTCGGAAGTTCATCGTCATTCTCTTCCAGGTACTTAATATACCCTTGCAACGTTTGCTCCGTCGGCTCTGCTTCGTTATAATCGAAATCCTCGTTCAGATGCCCTGCATAGAATTTCGGCTTGCAATTTTGACTATCGTACATAGACCAAAAATTACCCTCGGCGCGTACTTCGTCCTCGACAAAGCAATCTTTATCCTTTTTCCCGCTCGACATATAGCAGTCAAACGCACTACTGTGCGGTATTCTGCGTATCTGCCATGTAAAGAATTTCGGCTTGCCGTAAATATCTTTCTTGACGTCCATGCGCAAAATTTCGATAAACTCCGCAAGTTCGCGTATATTCACGTCAATCAACATAGGGCGTTGCGTATCAAGAAAAATATCAAGATTATCATGCCCGTGTTGCTCATACCACCGCGATTGCCAATCGGGATATGCTTTACTCATTCGGCTATTCAGATACTTTTGCGCCTCTGTTATAAATATCGCCTCATAAGGAATATTGAAATGCGTGCGCACGAAATTATTATCAAAACCTAAACGAAACGGATTTATACGACGATTGAAACGAGGAGTATAACCGAATTTACTCAACTGCATATCAAAATTCGCCGATACACAGTGTTTCGGAATTGTCTTGATACTCTCAAAGCCGTTTACCTGCTTTTCAAAGATAACGTTTTGCATGAGCCGCGTGCGTTCTCTTTCAAAGGCTATTTCGCGCGCCTGATAGGTTAAAAAGCACGTTTTCCCCGTCCGTGGGGGTGCAAATATTATTGTTATCACTTATCGCCCCGTAATTCTTTTGATAATTTGAACAACTACAAAGACTACCAATGCAATGCCCGCTATCGTGCATAGAATCGACACAACAAGACCGAGAATATCAACTTCAACATTACCGGTAAATAACGCCGTCCAAAAATCTCTATCAAACAAATTTTTCAAGTTTTTAAGGCTCGGGAAACCCAATTCATACTTTTTCTTTGTACTGTCGCCATTCCCCTCTCCGTCGTTATCATCACCGCTATTATCGCCGCCGTTACCGTCATCGCCGTTGCCGTCATCACCCGAACCGTCGCCCTCGGTAGGGTTATCGGGGGTTACAGGCGGTTTCTCCGTTTCGTCCCCGTCATCTCCGCCAGGAGAACAAGGGTGAAGCCAATATTCTTGATAAGACTCGCAAATATGTCCGCATTTTTCACAAGTATAAGGGAATGTTATTTCCGCATCACAAAGACACTTCCCAACGCAATTCACCCCCCGTACAATTTTTGTTTTGACATAAGCCGCAATCGGGGCATGGAGATTTACACTCGTGATTTGGGTCATCGGGGTTATCGGGAACGCAATTACATTTTTCAACGCAATTCACTCCCGTACAACTTTCGTTTTGGCATAAACCGCAATCGGGGCACAAAGATTTACACTCGTGATTTGGGTCATCGGGGTTATCGGGAACGCAAGTGCACTTTTCAACGCAATTCACTCCCGTACAATGCGGTTCACGGCACAAGCCGCAAACACCGCACCAAGTTTCACAATAATGATTTGGGTCGCTCCGTTCTTGAAAAGTACATTTCTTATTACAAGTTGTTTCCAAGCAATCGGCATTACAGCAACGCCCACAAACCGCGCACACAGAACCGCACCTATGGACACTCGGTTCAAACGTTGAGAGCCACTCAAAAAGAGTTTCAGAACCCGCGACGGAATATTCCGTAATTCCATTCGGGGAAATATTTCCCTCAAACAATGAAAACAAAAGCGGATGTTCATGTTCCTCATGTTCGCCAGAAATCAGCGGTTTAATATTTTCGTTGTTGCCGTCCTCATGATTTAGTTCAAAAATTATATCGGGCACAGACTCGGCAAACGCCGCCAACTGCAAACAACCGCTTCTACCTAATGCGGCATAAAGTAAACCATCGCGCGACCATAGTTTTACATTATAGTCCCGAACAGTCGTTCCGAAATCTTCATGACAAAAACCGTTGGCGATAATGTCGGAAAAATCTATAACCGCATAGCAATAATCGGATGCCATAATGTTTGACGAAGTTATTTTACCGCTGTCAATAAGACTTCTCACATAATCGCTTGTCATAGCAGGGGGAACAATTTCATTTACACGATAGTCCACAAGAAATTCGTCTACACAAAATACAGTATCAACCGCGAACAACACTTCAAATGTTCCGTATAATTCTTTAATCAAAGAATCGCCGTCATTATACGAAACATATACGTTAATAGGCAAATACGAATATTGGCGATGAATTATTAAATTACTCGGTATATTATAAAAGACAGTTTGTTCTACCCAATCGCCCTCAGTTGTTTGAATGCGCTCAACAACCGAAATAGTATCTTTCCCATATAAAACGTTATCCAATTCCCTTTGCTCCGAATAGCCACGCCCGATATGTGTTTCATAAATGACTTGATACGGTAAATCGGTTTCCGCGGAAAGACGATTAACGGCATATTCCGTTTCGTTTAACGAAGTGGAACGCGTGCCGCCTTTTCCCCAAGAGTCAAACCAAGTCCGAATATTGAAATTCGTGAACCAACTCGAACCGACTCCGATGACAATGACAAGCGCCGCGCAAAAAAGCAACGACAGAACACCTGATAAAACTTTTTTCATTTTTTACTCCTTGCCTTGTAAGCCTTATGCGCGTCCTTTTGCGCTTGCAAATACCCGCTTCGCCATGCTCTGCCCGTATCGTTCAAGCGCTTTTCCCTACCTTTCTTATCCTTTTTTACTTCGCCGTCATTTGTTAACTTTTTACCTTGCCGTAATTCCTCTGAATACTTTGTAGCCTTTCCCGACGGCGTTAAAAGCGTAGTGGTAGTACCGTCATTAAAAGTAACTACCGTTCCGCTTTTCTGTTTCGTTCCGTCCTTTTTTCTCGCGCCAGACCACGTTACCGCCTTTTTGCTCTTTACGTCCTCTTTGCTTCTTTTCAAAAATGCCATTTTTTTTACCTCCGAATTTTATTTTTTTATGAACTCGGCTTAGGCTTGCCGTTTTCACAAGTATTAAAACCCCCACCGCTTTTCAGCAATGGGGGTTTTGAAATATTTATTTGACGAATATAAAAACCTTTTTCAAAGATACAATTTTTTAACAATGATTTTGCGAATAATTTGGTATATTCTTCTTTGCATTTTTTTTATCTATTTCCTCAAAATTCAATCAGAATATAGGGCTTTGTTATCGGATTTTTTTTTCTTAATTATTCGTAAAATTGACATTTCTTACCTAACGTGTTATAATAATCGCATGAAAAACAATACAAACTACTATCAAGAACGCAATCTCAAAAATCTTGATAAAATCAGCGCATTGCAAGAAGAACTCCCCTATTTTTGCGAGGATTTTATCCGCGGCATAGAAACTCGTACCTCTGCCCTAACCCGCTTAAATTATTGTTACGATTTGAGAATTTTCTTTGACTTTTTGTCTCAAAAAAAACTGCACCAAAAAGACATACGAGACATAACGCTCGAAGATTTAGGTTCGATAACAGATACAGATATTGAAATATTTTTAAGTTACCTCTCCAATTATCATTACGGAGAAAAACGGCTATCTTGCGATGAACGTGCCAAAGCACGGAAGCTTTCTACTGTGCGTTCTATGTTCAAATATTTCTTTAACAAAGGTTTGATTGAAGTTAATAACTCGGCAAAAGTTGCAACGCCGAAACTTCATGAAAAAGAAATTATCAGGCTAGAAAATAACGAAGTCTCCTCTTTACTCAGTACCGCGGAATTCGGCAGCGGTCTTTCCAAACACGCAATCGGGTATCATGATAAAACCAAAATCCGTGATACGGCAATTCTTACCCTTTTCCTCGGAACAGGAATCCGTATTTCCGAACTCGTCGGCCTCGATAACGAAAACATCAATTTTTCAAACAATTCGTTTATCGTAACACGTAAAGGCGGTAATCAGGCAATTCTTTATTTTTCGGAAGAAGTCGGCGACGCACTTTCCGCATACCTTGCACAAAAGGAAGAAGACCCAAAAATTCCGAACAACGAAAATGCCCTCTTTCTTTCCTTACAATATCGCAGAATTACCGTTCGGGCAGTAGAAAATCTTGTGAAGAAATATGCAAAAATTATTTCTCCGCTAAAAAAAATAACGCCTCATAAACTTCGTTCCACTTACGGCACGGCTTTATATCGTGAAACGGGAGATATTTATATTGTAGCTGACGTGTTAGGACACAAAGACGTTAATACGACGCGAAAACACTATGCCGCAATTACTGAAGATAAGCGCCGCTCCGTGGCAAACAAAGTGATACTTCACCGTTCCGACAATGATTGAAACAAGGAAAACTATGCACGAAAAACCTGAAATCATATATGTTATTCAACCTATCGAAAATGAAAACTATAAAATTCTGCACTCGGAAATTGTTTCTTTGATTGAAAGCGCAAATGCGGAATATGCAGGCACCATCTATCAGAATATCCGAGAAATAAACCCTGCCACTTATATCGGAGAAGGTAAATTACAAGAGCTTTGCGAACATTTGGACGGTCTTGACGTTACCGTACTTTTTAACGGAGAACTCTCCCCTTCCCAAACCTTGAATATTTCTGCAGCATTGGGCGGAAAAAAGGTGATTGACCGCACCACACTGATTCTCGATATTTTTGCCCTGCGTGCCGAAAGTAGCGAGGGTAAAATTCAAGTGGAACTTGCCCAGTTAAAATATATTTACCCGCGCTTAAAAGGGAAAGGCGAAGCGCTTTCCAGATTGGGCGGCGGAATCGGCACACGCGGTCCGGGAGAAACAAAACTCGAAACGGACAGACGCCATATTCGTGCACGGCTTCATTCCCTCGAACAAAAACTTGCAGAAACGGAAAAACGGCGTACGCTACTTGCGAAACGCAGAAAAAAAGAGCAAGTCAAAACGATTGCTCTTGTAGGATATACGAATACAGGAAAATCTACGCTTCTGAACGCACTGACGGGCGCGGACGTTTTTGTGAAAAACGCACTGTTTGCAACCCTCGACCCTACTTCTCGCGCAGTTGAAATCGAAGGCGTACCCTTTCTGCTCGTGGACACGGTAGGTTTTTTGCAAAGCCTACCCCACTATTTGATTGAAGCGTTCAAATCCACTTTGGAAAGCGCAATTCATTGCGACTTAGCACTCATTGTCTGCGACGCAGCCGGCGAATACGAAATGCAGTTACAAACAACGCTTTCTACCTTGCGCGACATGAATTTCACTTCCCCCTATCTCACGGTCATGAATAAGTGCGATTTGGTGGAAGATACCTCCGTTTATCCGAAAGACAGCGTGTTTATTTCCGCCAAAAACGGAAAAGGATTCGAGAAATTAAAGTTAAAAATTATGGAATCGTTGCAACACGAATTTGTTCACGCCACTCTGTTTATTCCGTATGAAAAGTCGGCGCAATACGGGGCAATACGCGCTCTGCTCACCGAAACGAACGTTACTTACACTGATTTGGGCAGCGAAATTACTGCAATTATCCCCGTGATTTACGCCGATAAATTCCGTGAATTCATCAAAAAGTAATTACTTTTTTTCTTCCCGATATTCGTCAGGGTCAAGGTAAATCTTATCGATTTTGATACTCGCAACGTCCTGAATATTCAAACATTTTCCGCAGTTATCGCAAATTTTATTTGGGTCCAAGTCACAGACTTCACATTCTAAACAACCGTCGCATTCTTTTTCTTCGTCTAATACGCACATTTTGATTTCCACAATGTTACCTCTGTTTCTATTATATAATAATCACACCGAAAGCACAAGATTTTTTTCTAAATTTTTTTCAAAAAAAGCAGAACATTTGTTTGCAATATTATTAGTTTTGTGTTATAATACGATTATCAAAAGTATTGAGGTAAAATATGCTCGATAAACGTAAACTTGATGAAGTTTTAGAATTTATCAACCGTTACAACGATGAAAACGGATTCCCCCCCACAGTGCGTGAAATCTGCAAAGAACTCGGTATAAAATCCACAGCAACGGTTTATGATTATATCAACCGTCTGCGCGCCATGGGGCATCTCAATAAAGCAGAAAATAAAAAACGCGCGGTTTCAGTACGAAACAGCGGAAGTATCAATGTTCCTCTTGTCGGTACGGTAACCGCAGGTCAACCGATTCTTGCAACGGAAAATTACGAAGGTTATTATACGCTCCCCTCTTCCGAATTTCAAGGCGACCTTTTTATGCTCACTGTAAAAGGCGACAGTATGATTGAAGCGGGAATTTTAAACGGCGATAAAATTGTGGTTTGCAAACAGGAAACTGCGGATAACGGAGACATTGTTGTTGCAATGTTTAATGACGGCATCGAAGAAGGTGCTACAGTAAAACGTTATTTCAAAAGAGACGGTAAAATCATTCTTCATCCCGAAAACTCTGAACTTTCCGATTTTGTGTTGAACGAAAAAAACGACGTTCATATAATCGGAAAAGTCATCGGACTAATGCGCAGTATGTAAAAACGGTATCTAAAAAAACGGCGAAAACGCCGTTTTTTATTTATAGATTTTTCAAATAAAACACTTCTTCTTGCGTCAATTTCCGAACGGCGCCGCGGTCTAAACCTGTAAGCGTCAGTTCTCCTATCTTAATCCGTTTCAGGAAATCAACATTTTTACCGACCGTTTCAAACATTTTCCGGATTTCACGGTTCTTTCCCTCAGTCAAAACCACATGGAGCTTTGTATACTGCTTATTGGTTTCCACAACGTTAATTTTACATTTCTTCGTAAACACGCCGCGCTCAATCTCCACACCTGCACGCAAACGGTTAAGTTGTAAATCGGAGACCGTACCTTCCACGCGCACGAGATAGGTTTTCGGGATTTCATTTTGCGGAGCAGTCAATCGGAACGCCAAATCGCCGTCATTGGTAAGAATGAGTAATCCTTCCGAAGCATAGTCTAACCGCCCGACGGGAAAAACCCGACCTGCGCCCGAAGGCAAGAAACTCATCACCGTCTTTCTGTCTTTTTCGTCCGAAACGGTACAAACACACCCCTTGGGTTTGTTTAGAAGATAATATTCATATTTTACCTTGTGGGAAAGCATTTTTCCGTCCAAAAATACCGTATCGGACGGTGAAACATCATCACCTGCTTTCGCCGTTTTTCCGTTTATGCTGACGCGCCCTTCCGCAACAAGTTCATCACTTCCGCGGCGGGAGGCAACTCCCTGTTCCGCGAGAAATTTATTGATACGCATATAAGATATCTCCGAAGAATTTACTTCTTCATGATATACAAATTTTGTGAAAAAAGCAAGTTATTTTCGAGCATGATTTTCATCTGCCCCGCTATTTCCCCTTCCGCCTCGGGAATAGGTGAATCAACGCTGATTTCCGTCTTTACTTTTTCGCGCTCCAAAGCCGTTAAAGGATAGGAAAATGCGTATTTTACAGCATAACCTTCTACTGTCGTTTCCGGCGTACACAGTTGCGTTAATTCGTACTCTGAAAAGGCATTATTAAGCAATTCTGCTGTACGCTCATACATTTGCGGACTATTGAGTACCACGCATACAAGAGTCATTCCGCCGCGTTCCGCTGCCGTGACAAGGCATCGACCTGCCGCCACGGTAAAACCCGTTTTGACTCCGATTGCCCCCTCATATTGATAAAGCATTTTGTTTTTGTTCTGCCAATTTCTCGGTTCAAAATATTTGCAACTGACAATTTCACGGAATTTTTTATTTTGCATGGCGTATGCCGATATGAGCGATAAATCCCGCGCCGTGGTATAGTGGCGGGAATCGGGCAATCCGTGCGGGTTGACAAAACGGCTATGCTCTGCACCCACTGAAACCGCTTTTTCGTTCATAGCTTGTGCAAACGCTTGAATCGAACCGCTGTGGTAGAGCGCAAGTGTTACGGCGCAGTCGTTGCCTGAACGCAACATGAGCCCGTAAAGCAATTCTTCCACCGTATACTGTTCTCCAGCCCTTAAATAGACGCTGGAACCTTCCGTCCCTTCTGCGGCTTTCGGTATTGTCACGGTTTCGTGAATATCGCAATCATCAAGAATGATAATCGCCGTAAGAATTTTTGTTGTGCTCGCCATCGGAAGATTAGTTTCCGCATTCCTTTCGTATAAGAACCGACGGGAAGAAACTTCCGTAACGCATTCGCCGTGAGAAAGCGTAGCGGCTTCCGCACTTTGTGACGGGGAATGGTGAGGAAAAATCGCCAATGCAAACGCGGAAAGAACAAAAAGAGATAAAAATTTAGTCTTCATTCTCCCCGTTTTTCCTTATGATTTTACCTACTAATTCGCTCGCTTTTTCAATCACGCCGTCTAACGGGTCATCGGTAATACGCATTAAACGGCACTCTTTTCCGTCATCGATTAAAAAGCCTGCCGGTTTAATGTTGATAACGGTACCTGCGCCGCCTGCAAACGGAAAAGCTTCGTCCTCTTTAATCGCTTTCACTTCGCCGTATTCACCGCCTCCCGAAAGATAGCCCATCGTGACTTTCGTAAACGGGATTATCTGCGTTCCGCTTGCCGAAAATACTGGTTTTCCGATGACTGTGTTTACGTCAATCAAACCCGTCAGTTGCTCTGCTGTTTTTTCAAGAATGCTGTCAATCTTTTTTTTCTGTTCCAATTTATAATTACCTCCAATAATTTTTTTATCAATGCTATTGCGATGACAAGCCCGTTAATAATCACAACAATTTGTGCGGAATATTTCAAACAGGGCTTTTCCGCAAGCAATGTACCGTTTTTCAGAGAAAGAAACGGGTGCTTCGTTTTTAACACCGCATAAGCAGCGCCGCCAAACGATTGCAATGTTGAAGCAATCATAATGCCCCATATTGTTTGAGCTCCGCCCGTTTCAATAATCTGATGAAATTTGTAAAGCTGTATGCCGTCGGTAATCTGGAATCTTCTGCGCGGTTCCAGCATCTTTGAAAAAGAAAAAAATGCTGCTTTTTTCTCGGAAAGATGGATTGCAATACCGTCCGTTTTCAGTTTAATATACCCGCCGACAATTTTAATCAACCTGAATAATCTGACCGAAAAATTTGTCCGATTCTCCCTGATATCCACATATACGTCTGTGTGAACGAAAACGGGAAACAAGAAAAGCAAAATTCCCGTAAAGAATGAATATACAAAAAATTCGCCCATATCTGTAATATGAGCGAATAAAACTGAAATTATTTATCTTTTGTTATTTTTAGGAAATTTTTACGATATCGGTATCGTCAAGCCCGCGTAAAAAGTCAGGTATTTCGTAGCCTCCGGATTCATTTTCAGACGGTTTTTTATCCTGCGCTTCCTCACCATCCTGCTTCTCGGCTATTGTTGAAGACTCTGTATCTGAATTCTCCGTACTAATTTCTCCGTATTCCTCGCGCGCATAAAGATAACTGTCTTTATCCTCGTCAGAGCGGGTAATTGCCGCCATGAGCATATCGTAATCGGGCAAATCTTCCAAAGTGTTCAATTTGAAACGTTTTAAGAATTCGTCCGTCGTTGCAAACAGCACGGGGTGCCCGACCGCGTCCTTTCTTCCGCAAGGATAGATGAGTTTTAACTCTAACAATGCATTTACGGCATAATCGCTATTCAAGCCGCGAAGCATTTCAATTTCAGTACGCGTAATGGGCTGTTTGTACGCAATAATCGCAGCGCATTCCAAAATCGTGCGCGTGAGTTCCTTTTCGCGAATGGGGTTGAGCACGGCAGATACCCCGTCTTTGTAAACGGGATTGGAACCGAGTTGTGCTTTTTTATTGAATTCAAGCAACTGTATACCGCCGTCTTCGCCGTATTTTTGCTTCAATTCTGCGAGTGCTTTTTTGACTTCGCCGTTCGTGACTCCAAGTTTTTCCGAAATATCGGAAAGTGCAACGCTTTTTCCTGAAGCAAACAAAATTGCCTCAATTATATTCGTCAATTTCTCCAAGTAGTACCTCCTCCGAGCGGTCGGGATTGAGTGAAATAATAATTTCTCCGAACGTCTCTTCTTGCCGCACGCGTAAAAACTGATGTTTCAAAAGTTCCAGCATTGCCTGAAAAGTCGTCACAATTTCTGATTTTGTAAAATCTTTCGTAAACAGTTCTTCAAAACCGATTTGCTCGCGCTCTTCCAAGCTCTCCAAAACAAAGGCTATTTTTTGTTCGACGGTATATTCGTCGCGCGGAATTTCCCGCACCTCTTCGTTTGTCTTCGCACTCTCCCGCTTCATCATCAATGTGGAAAATGCGCTCACCAACCCGTCTAAAGTCAGCCCTTCTAAAGAAAAAACCGTTTTTGTTTCCCCAATGTCTTTATCGGGTTCTTTGAAGTAATAGCCGATTGTTTCCAACTCTTTGAGTTTTTTGGTTTCTTCTTTGATAAGTTTGAATTCTTCGAGCGCACGAATGAGTTGCGCCTTATCTTCTTCGATTTCCGCCTCGATTTCAGGGTTATCGTCTAAATTCGGAACAAGCGCCTGCGCCTTGATTTTAATAATGGTAGCTGCAATATTCAGATATTCGCTCACTTTATCAACATCCAGATAAGGCAACCCTTTCATGTATTCGAGGAATTGACCCGTCACTTTTGATACAAATACATCTTTAATTTCGATTTCTTCTTTGTTGATGAGGAAAAGCAATAAATCCAACGGTCCTTCAAAATTATCAAGCACCGTTGTATAATCGACTACCGATTCAAAATTTTCACGATTTACCATGGAATTAACCCCCACAGTGCAGTTATCGGCCAGCCGAAGATGTCCGTCGCAAACTTCATCACCCAACCGAGAATATCGAAATTCGCCATTTGCATAATCCCAAAGCGTACAAACATATCGCAAATGAAACTCTCTACAATCAGACCGAGCAAAATATAATGACCGTAATTACGCAAAAAGCGGTATACTTTCCCCCTCCTGCGGTTCACTGCATCTACGATACGGAAACCGTCGAGCGGATATAAAGGCAACAGATTGAATACGCAAAACGACAAACTGTATGCAAACAAAAAGTAAGTAAGACTCTCTAAAAAGAAATACAAAAATTCCGGCATAGCGCTCCCGTAAAGATGAACCACAAGATACAACGGAAAAAACAACCATGCACAGATGTAATTCATTACGATTCCTGCGCTCGCAGTAAGCCCCAACCCCAAACGGTATTTCTTGAAATTATCCGCGTTAATCGGCACGGGTTTGGCCCAGCCGAACCCGACCAGGGTAAAGCAAAGAAGCCCCACCAAATCAAAATGCCGCAACGGATTGAGCGTCAACCTGCGGTTCCATTTCGGCGTCGGGTCTCCGCAACGGTAAGCAACGAATGCGTGTGAAAATTCGTGGAGCGTTAAAACTACTACCACGGCAAAAAAACTCGCTAAAAGCTCAAGCGGATAATACGCATTCATACCCATTGATTATAAACTATTTCCGTAAAAAAAGCAAATAAATGAGAGCGTATTCGGCGCGGCTTTTCGTAACGTTTCTGTGAAAATTATAATTTTTTCAATTTCCCGACAAAGAAGCCCTCAAAGAGTTCGTTCGGGCAAACGCATACCGTTCCCTCTTTGCTCGGAAGACGCGGAATATTCGGAAAAGACGTTAAAGGTACCAGTTCAACGTTTCTGTCTTTCAGCGCCCAATCGAGAATTTCTTCGTTTTCGCAGTGGAATACGGAACAGGTAGAATAGACGAGCGTACCCCCTCTTTTCAACAATTTTACCGCTTTGGAAATAAGCTTTTTTTGCAACGCAACGCTGTTTTTCACGAGTTTTTCGGATATTTTCAGCGGTTCGTTCACCTGAACGGTACCGCTTCCGCTGCAAGGCGCGTCAAGCAAAATTTTATCGAACTGAAAGAAATCGTCAAGTTTAGAAGAATCGACCGTTAAAACGCTCACGCGCGGTGCGCCCTGCTTCTCTATGTTAAAACGAAGACGTTCGGAACGAACAGCGTCACGCTCGCAAGCCGTAATAAAAGCCCGCCCATTCGAGAGCGCGCTCAACTGTGTTGTTTTACCGCCCGGTGCGGCGGTCATGTCAAGAATAGTTTCGTTTTCCTGCGCGTCCATATAGAGCGGCGGCAGCATGGAAGAAAGACTCTGTAAATAAATCTCTCCGTTTTGATAGAGTGCAGTTTTGGCGATTTGGTTTTCGCGTACATTATTTACAATGAGCGCGTCTTCATACCAATCGACGCACGAAAATTCGATACCGCAGGCGGAAAGACTCTCCTTAACACGAGCGATATCCGTTTTTAATGAATTGACGCGGAGAGTAACGGGGCGAGCCGTTTCATATCCGCGCCAAATTTTTTCTGTAAGTTCCGAGCCATATGCTTTGAGCAACTGCTCACGTAACCAACTGAAATTTTCCATTTTAATTATTGAATCTTTGAGAGCCACGCCCTTATTTCGGGAATCGGCGTAACAAGTTTTTTCTCGTCGTACTTAATGCCGAAAGGCGTTTCTAAAGACGCTCCGCGAAGTGCCTTTTTGAAATCGCTGCCGACGTGACCGATTGTATCGTTATACGTGGCAAAAGTGTAAACCTTCTTTCCTTTCCAAGAAGTACTTGACAAAAACTTTTTGATTGCTGGAGCGAAAGAAGACCACCAAATAGGCGTTCCGATTATAATTGTATCGTATTTTGAAACGTCAACGGAAAGTGGTACTATTTGAGGCATATATCCCGTTTCTACTTCCCTTTTACCGAGCCCGAGAAGAACGTCATAATCGTCCGGATAAGATTTTACCGTATGAACTTCGGCAATCGAAGCTTTCAGCGCTCTTGCAATTTGTTTTGCAATGTGACGCGTATTTCCGCTAAAAGAATAATAAACTACGAGTTTTTTCATAACTCCACCTGCCAATACCGCATTATCGCAATATTTATTTTATCACAATAAATTTAATTTGTAAATCATTTGAAAAAGATTTATCAATAAAAAGTTGCAATTTCTTGTTCGGGAGGTGCGGTATATTCCAATTCCGTTGCTTTCAGAACAGGTCCTTCCTGTCCGTAAACCTTGTGAAATTCAATATCGATACGTGCAGTCACCGTGACCCAATCCCGCGTTTTAAGCGGAAGATTGCTTGCGTGCAAACAAACAAGTCCGCTATAAGCAATATCCGCCTCGCAACAGGTCATAATATGTCTGCCGATTACAATCGTCCCTGCTTTTAATTTTTTATCAACGGCAACAAGTCCCTTGACACGCACAAGCTTCCCTTTGTATTTCGCCGTATCTTCCACTAAGTCACGGTAAAAATACGCATAATCTTTATCTTCAATCTCTATAATTTTAGCATTGACGTCATAAGGAAGCGGGTCGGCAATTTCGTCATAGACCGCCTTTCCGTCCGAATATTCGTAAACAATATCCGGACGGCGCGAAACCGCACGGACTACCTTGTGAAATTCCTCTTGCGAAAATTCGGTTTGGAAACGGTTGAACACCACCATATCCGCATATTGAATTTTATCAAAAACAAGCTGGCGCATATTACGGTTGTACTGCATAAACGTTGTGGCGTCAAAAAACGTCATCACTTGCGCAATCAACCAACCGTCCGGCATCGCTTCAAAGAACGCGTCTAGCGGTGTCATGCCGTTGCACTCCGCAACTACCCGTTCTATTTTATGCTTCTGAGCAAGTTTTGTGAGATTTTCTACCGTCAATTCTTCGGGCGGAAGAAATTCCGTCACGAAATTCTTAACAGCAAATCGGGAGAAATCGTATTCGAGTTCTCCCTCTTCGCAAACCAATAATAGCGTTTTTTCACCGGAATCAAACCGCTCGTCTTCAAACGTTTCTTGTATAAATTTCGTTTTTCCCGATTCTAAAAAACCGAGAAACAGATATACGGGAACTTCTTTCATAATTTAACCCAAAAACAGTTTTGACAAATTCTCTTCGTTCAGTTTACAACCAATTACACAAAGTCTGCCTGTTACCGCACTTTCTCCTTTGCGTATGTCAACTTCTTCCGGAACATAGTCAAAATACAACCAGCCGTCTACGCTATCGACAATTCCTTTGGCACGCAACACCTCTCCGTATTTGCCCGTTCCGAGCAAAGTAAGAATATTCCGAAGTTCCTCTTCTGAAAACTTCTTTGCAGTTTCCGTGCCCCAACTTGTAAATACTTCGTCTGCATGGTGATGATGTTCATGGTCGTGATGACAGTTCCCATGTTCATGTTTGTGTTCGTGTTGACAATGTTCGTGTTCATGGTCGTGATGACAATGTTCGTGCCCATTTTCGTGCTCTTGTTCATGGTCGTGCTCGTGACAATGACAACCGCAAGAACAATGTTCGCCGTGGTCGTGATGTGCATGAGATTCGGCTTTGAGTTTTTCCATTTCGGCATTCAAACTATCGGACCGTTCCATTGCGGCAAGAATGGTTTTACCGTTTAAATCTTGCCAATCGGTAGTCACCACGGTTACGTCGGTACGTTCTTTTAAGAGTGCCGCAGCCTCTTCCGTTTTGGCACGGTCGGCGGTATGCGAAAGAATGATGCAACTTGCGTGTTCAACCTGGTCGAGGAAAAATTCGCCGAAGTTTTTGAGATACATTTTGCACTTCTTCGCGTCGACCACCGTACAGAAAGCGTTGAGAACGCTGTCTTTAACGTCGGCTTTTCGCACCGCCTTTATAACGTCGGAAAGCTTTCCCACGCCCGAAGGTTCGATAATAATGCGGTCGGGAGCGTATTTTTCCGCGACCTCGCCAAGAGCCTTTGCAAAATCCCCCACTAACGAACAGCAAATACACCCCGAATTCATTTCGGTAATTTCAATGCCTGCATCTTTCAAAAAGCCGCCATCCACCCCGATTTCGCCGAACTCGTTCTCGATGAGGATAACTTTTTCGCCTGTATATGCCTCTTTCAGCAACTTTTTTATGAGCGTCGTTTTACCTGCTCCTAAAAATCCTGAAAAAATATCGATTTTAACCATATTTACTTACCTCTTTTTTAATCAATTAAAATGCCCAATTTCCGTCCTTAAAAATTTGGATACGCAAGCCGTTTTTAGTCACTCCGACAATATTCAAATCCTTGCTGCCAATCATGAAATCAACATGAATGATACTGTCGTTAACGCCTTTTTTATCAAGCTCTTCTTTTGTCATATGTTCATAGCCGCGCACGCAGTTGGTAAAGCCTCTACCGAGCGCCAGATGGCAACTCGCGTTTTCATCGAACAGCGTATTATAAAAGAGAATGCGCGAATTGTTGATGGGCGAATCGTAGGCTATGAGCGCGCATTCGCCGAGCATTTTCGCACCTTCGTCCATGGAAATCATTTTTTCCAAAAGTTCGACGTTCTTTTCCGCCTTTACTTCCACAACCTTTCCGCCCTCAAAACGCACGGAGAAATTTTCAATGAGTTCACCCTGATAAGAAAGCGGTTTTGCAGAATATACAATGCCTTCCGCCTCTCCCGCTTTCGGGGAAATAAAGATTTCCTCCGAGGGAATATTTGCGTTGAAATAGGCGCCTTTCAGGCTTTCTTCTCCGCCGCCTAAAAATTGCGCGTCTTCCATTAAGCCAACTTTCAAATCCGTACCGTTTTTAGATTGATATTCGAGCGAAACAAGCCCCAAACGGTTAAGATAATCGCAACGCTTTGCAATTTCATCGTTATGGCGCGCCCATTCCCGAATAGGGTCGGGTCCGTCGCTGCGCGCCGCAGACAAAATCGCATCCCACAGTTTTTCCACTGCCTGATTAACGTTCAGGTTAGGGAATACTTTTTTTGCCCACGCTTTACCCGGTACGGCGGCAATGCACCACTGATAGTAATTGTCCATTTCATCGCGGTAAGGCTTAATAATTTTACCGCGCGCAGAACGGACCGCCGTAAACTTATCCTGGTCAATCCCCTTCAAACCGTCGGGGTCGGAAGATTCCAGATAGAGCATAGCAGGCAACTCTTTCTTTCTGAGTTCCCATTTCTCGAGTTCCCATTTCGGCATTTCCGAAAGGCTCTTTTCCGACTGGTATTTATAATGCAACTGTGCAAGCGGCTGGTGCGACCACTCCACGCTCACCTTGCCTGCGCCTGCACGGTAAAGCTCCTCTACTACCATTTCTACAAACTCGGGCTGGTCAAGTTCCGCCTGCACGATAACCCACTGCCCTTTTTTCACATTGATTCCCGTCTTAGCCAAAAGTTTCGCATAACGGCGAAGTTGCGTTTTGTTCATATGATTCTCCTTTTGCGGCGACGCCGCTTTTCTGTTTAATAATTTTACTGTAAATACAGTTGTATTTTTCCGCTTTGAATACTTCTCGGTACGTCTATCACCCGCTGGTTAGAGGAACCGCGGAATTTCAAGCGGATATCCTTCAATTCTTCGATAAACGGACCGTCCACTAAAACGTCCAAATAATTCAGGATTTCCCGCGTGACTTCCGCATTTGCCTGCGGCTCGTTCATCACGGTAATATCGAAGGTATAACCCGTATAACACCAAATGCTCTTATGTGGAAAACGGTTTCTTACCCGTTTCAAAAACGGAAGTAATGCGCGCTGGTTTTCGGGCTCAAACGGCTCGCCGCCCAACAGGGAAAGTCCTGCGATGTAGTTGGGCGTAAGCGCCTCCAAAATTTCTTCCTGTAATCGTTCGTCAAACGGTCTTCCGTAGTTAAAATCCCATGCAACGCCGTTAAAACAATTTTTACAGTGTCTTCTGCAACCCGAAACGAAGAGGGAAACTCTGACTCCCTCTCCGTTTGCAATATCTGTCTTTTTAATCTCTGCGATATTCATTACAAATGCAATACTCTGTCTTTAATTTCCTGTGTCCTGCCCTGATTCCAGAACTGCGTACCGATATAACCGCAAGTTCTGCGCGCAACGTTCATCTTCGTTTGGTCGCGGTTGCCGCAATGCGGGCATTCCCAAATCAGTTTGCCGTCTTCCTCCCGAATCGCAATCTCTCCGTCATAACCGCATACCTGGCAGAAGTCGCTCTTGGTATTCAATTCCGCATACATGATATTATCGTAAATGTATTGCATTACGGCAAGTACGGCAGGAATATTATCTTGCATATTGGGAACTTCCACATACGAAATTGCCCCGCCGGGAGAAAGTTGCTGGAACTCGCTTTCAAATTTGAGTTTCGTAAACGCGTCAATCTCCTCGGCAACGTGAACGTGATAACTGTTTGTAATGTAGTTGCGGTCGGTTACGCCCGGAATGACGCCAAAACGCTGTTGCAGGCACCTTGCAAATTTGTAGGTCGTGCTTTCCAGAGGCGTGCCGTAAAGCGAGAAATCGATATTCTCTTTCGCCTTCCATTCTTTGCACTTGTCGTTCATGTGTTGCATAACGGAGAGTGCGAACGGTTTTGCCTCTTCGTCGGTATGCGATTTACCCGTCATGTATTTGGTACATTCGTATAACCCGGCATAACCGAGCGAAATCGTAGAATATCCGCCGTAAAGCAATTTATCGATTTTTTCGCCTTTATCGAGACGGGCAAGCGCACCGTATTGCCAAAGAATAGGCGCGGCATCCGAAAGCGTTCCTTTCAAACGGTTATGGCGGAACATCAGCGCCTGATAGCAGATTTCCAAACGTTCGTCAAAAATTTTCCAGAATTTTTCGGTATCTCCGCCCGAAGAAAGCGCAACGTCTACAAGGTTAATCGTCACGACGCCCTGATTAAATCTTCCGTAGTACTTAGGTTTTCCGTTTTCGTCAACATAAGGCGTTAAGAAACTTCTGCAACCCATGCAGGTATAGCAATGCCCTTCTCCGTTCTTGTCGATTTTATATTCGAGCATCTTCTTTTCAGAAATATAATCGGGCACCATGCGTTTCGCCGTGCATTTCGCCGCAAGTTCGGTGAGATAATAGTATTGACTGCCGGGACGAACGTTGTCCTCTTCCAAAACGTAAATAAGTTTCGGGAAAGCAGGAGTCACCCAAACGCCGGATTCGTTCTTAACGCCTTGGATGCGCTGCGCGAGCGTTTCTTCGATAATCAACGCCAAATCGTTCTTCTCCTCTTCATTCCGTGCTTCGCCGAGATACATAAACACCGTAACAAACGGTGCCTGTCCGTTAGTTGTGAGCAACGTAACGACTTGATACTGAATGGTCTGAATGCCCTTGCAAATTTCCGCACGCAAGCGTTTTTCCGCAATCATGTTGATATGCCGCGCGTCTTCAATACCGACGGCTTTGAGTTCTTCCGCTACTTCCGCTCTGATTTTTTTACGGCTGATATCAACGAAAGGCGCTAAATGCGTGAGCGAAATACTCTGTCCGCCGTATTGATTGGAAGCAACCTGCGCGATAATCTGCGTAGCAATATTGCAAGCCGTAGAAAAAGAATGCGGTTTTTCGATATAAGTTCCCGAAATTACCGTGCCGTTTTGCAACATATCTTCCAAATTGACAAGGTCGCAGTTATGCATATGCTGTGCGAAATAGTCGGCATCGTGGAAGTGAATGAGCCCCTCGTCATGCGCGTCTACAATTTCGCGCGGAAGCAAAATACGGCGCGTTAAATCTTTGGAAACTTCGCCCGCCATATAATCGCGCTGTACGGAATTCACCGTAGGGTTTTTGTTGGAATTTTCCTGTTTCACTTCTTCGTTATTGCATTCGATGAGCGTGAGAATTTGAGCGTCGGTCGTGTTTGCCTTTCTCACGAGAGCGCGGGAGTAACGGTAAGTGATATATTTACGGGCAACGGCAAATGCCTTTTGGTCCATAATCTGATTCTCTACGAAGTCCTGAATCTCTTCCACGTTGACAGCGCGGTTCAAATCTCCCGAAAGCGCTTTTACCCTTTCGGCAATCGTCGTAATCTGCTCTTCGGAAAAACGGTTTTCCTCACTGACCTCACGGTTCGCTTTGCGGATTGCATTCAGAATTTTCGTCAAATCGAAAGCCACTTCCGTTCCGTTTCTTTTAATGATTTTCATCCTGTTACTCCTTCACAACATTATTTTTCCGATACTTCGGAAAAAAGCGTTCTCCCTCGCAGGAGAACGCTACTATCATATACAATTTGATTTCATTTGTCAAGAATTTTCCACAATATTTTGATAAAAATTTTTTGTTAAACCACTATATCTTGTGGTTTTGTCGAATTTTAGTCAATTATTCGCCGTGAAACATAAGGCGCAGAAGTTACACGCTCAATATACTTAAAGGAGCGCCGTACCGTTGATGTTCAGTGAAAATTTACAACCAAGATATTCCGCCGCCCTGCGGCTCAACTGCATTCTTTGGAAGTAGATTTCAAAATAATCCATCACCGAACAAATGCCCGTATCAATTTCGATATTCAGCGTTATAAGCGCCGCTTCTCTGTCCACGCTCAGGTAAGAACGCTCGGCGGCAAGGTTTACGCGGTCGTGAATATTTGCGGATACAACATTTTCAATCGGCTTTTTCACACGGCTCTTGTGCACGTCTGCCTTATCGGCAAGAATCAGTGCAGACGAAATATCCGAAACAGGAAGTCCGTACTGTTCGTCATGATTTCCGATTGCCATCATAATATCGGCGGAATCCAATTCGTTCATGCCGAGTCGCGTCAATATCCGATACGCGAGTATAGCGCCGCTCTGTGCATGGTCTTTGCGGTTAATGCAGTTCCCGATATCGTGCAGATAACCTGCAATTTCGGCAAGGCGGATTCTCTCCGCGCTCTTCCCGAGCAAGCGAAGAATTTCGCCCGACCATTTACTCACGATTCCAGCATGGCGACGCGAATGTTCGGTAAATCCGAGCGCATTGATTTGTTGTTCGCTCATAGCCATAATCGCTTCCACTTCTTTGTCGGAGCGAATTACAGACATTTCAGGCAGCATCAATAAAACTCCGTAACGTGCAGATTCTCGAAAACCTCCCGATATTTCTCTTTCGTAAAGGAAACGGTACCGAACGACGTTACGGTTGCCGTGCCAGCCGCAACACCCGCACGCAGAATTTCTTGCAAACCTGCGCCCTTTTGCATCATAACGGCAGCTGCCGCAACCATGCCGTCGCCTGCGCCGACGGTTGAATTTACCGCAACGTTGATACTCTTACAGTAATAATGTCTGCTTCCGTCGGTAATAATCGCGCCGTCTTTCCCGAGAGAAAGAAGCACGTTTTTCGCGCCGCGGGCAATCAGTTCGCGACAACCGGAAATCAATTCGTCTTTACTGTGAAATTCCTGACCAAGCGATTGTTGCAATTCTTCTAAATTTGGTTTCACAAGGTCAATGCCCGCCCCCAATGCGGCGAACAGTTTTGCGCCTTCCGCATCCGTAATGCGAAGCGAACGGGGACTCACGGCACGAAACAACTCCCGATAATACTCCGGCGCAACGCCGCGCGGTAAACCGCCAGAAATAACCGTAACGTCCGCATCGTTTGAGCGCGTCCGTATGGTTTGCAGAAGAGCTACAAGTTTATCTTCCGTTACCTTTCCGCCCACGTCGTTGATTTCAGTCAACATGGATTTTTGGTCGATACACTTATAATTTTCCCGAACTCTTCCCTCGTTATAGATAAAAGAATACGGCACTCCCTCCCGTTTGAGTGCGTTTTCAAACAAGACGCCGTTTTCCCGATACATAAAGCCCGTTGCAAAAGCCTCTTCTCCGAGCCGCGCAACACCGATTGCAACATTGAGCGCCTTACCCGTAAAAGAAAGCGTTTTGCTCTTTACAACGTTTACTTTCCCGACATTCAAAGAATCGAGTTCTATCGTAACGTCTACGCTGGGACTCATGCAAACCGTCAATATCATAGTTATACCCCAACGCGGATTTCTTCATACCGCGTATGCAAAATTTTCCAATTCTACGCAATTATTATATTACGCTTTTCCGAGAATTTCAAGACCCAAAACGAATTTTTTTGCGGAAATTTGTTGAGGATTTCCGATTATAACTGTACGGTTCTAGTAGAAACCGCCTCCCGAAATGCTTTATCGTGTTCTACAAGTATCATAGAAGGCTGAAATTCACGCAGCAACGTTTCGATTTGTAAGCGGGAATCGATATCGATAAAATTGAGCGGCTCGTCCCAAACATATAAATGCGCGCGGGCACACAGGCTTGCCGCAAGGCAAACTTTCTTTTTCTGACCCAGCGAAAATGCAGAAATATCTCCGTCAAAAATTTTTTTCGTAAGCCCCATTTTACTCAAAACTGCCTTGAATAAACTTTCATCGATATTCCGTTCTTTTGCAATTTTGCTCAAATCCCCGAAAATGCCGTCAATCAACTGCGGCACATAGGAAATTATCAAACCCGAAGCCCGAAAAAATGTTCCGTCATACGTCATATCTCCGCACGCATTATCAGTCGCTTTTTCGCCCGCTATCAATTTCAATACACTGCTTTTCCCGCAACCGTTTTTGCCGTCCAGCACAATGCGTTCGCCCCGCCTTACTTCAAAAGAAATATGTTTACAAACGCTGCGCTCTCCGTAGAAAATACTGATATCCGAAAGAGACAATAATCTTTCCGAATGATATGCAATCGGAAACATCTTCAACGGTTCATTTTCCTCTGCATTTCGCAGAAGTTCCGATTTTTGCGCGATTGCCTGTTGCTGTCTTGCCTCAACCGTCTTTGCGTGCTTCATCATTTTCGCTGCTTTGTGCCCTACATACCCCTTATCCTGTTTTAACCCCGAACTTGCTTTCCCGTATTTTGACGCCTCTGTTTTTGCCGACCAGTCCGAAGCGCGCTTTGCCGATTCCGAAAGTCTTGCAATATCCTTTTTCAAACGTTCGTTCTTTGCCGCTTCATAAGCCTGCGTATTGTTGAAATTTTCAAGCCAGGAAGAATAATTGCCGCTTTGAATTTCAAAACCGTTTCTGTTTATCGCCATCATATGGTCGGTACAACCGTCCAAAAAACGTCTGTCGTGCGAAACAATGATAAACCCCTTCTTTTTTTGCAGATAAGCGGAAACCGTTTCTCTTGCACGCGCATCTAAATGATTGGTCGGTTCGTCAATCAGTAAAAAATCACCGTCACTTAAAAATAATCCTGCTAGCAGTAACTTCGTTTGCTCGCCGCCGGAAAGGCTTGAAAACGGACGGTACAACACGTCCGCCTCCATTCCGAGATAGGAAATTTCACGGATAATTCTCCAGTCTTCGGCATTCGGGCAAACCTCGTTCATGATTTCAAAAGATAAACGGTCACGGTCTGTAACCGAAAACGGAAAATAAACGGATTTTACATTAGCCGTAATTTTTCCGCGATAAGAAAGTTCTCCCGACAGGATTTTGAGCAATGTTGTTTTTCCCCGTCCGTTTCTCCCGATTAAACCGAGTTTCCAATCGGTATCGATATGAAAACTGATATTCTCAAATACATTTTCATACGCCCCACCATAGCCAAAGGTCAAATCTTGTACATTGATAATTGACATAACACCTCCCTAAAAAAATAAAAGTTATGAGCAAGAAATCTCATAACTTAAATCCGGATAACACGATATATTGATGATTTCTTGCAACGAAAAAGCAACGGAGACCGTCGCTTTTTTATTAAAATTCAGCAAGAAATCATTTCCATTTTTCACCTTTTTGAATGAATTATACAAACGACTTACATGGAAATCATTTGCAACGTTTCGTATAATTCGTAGTTAAACTGTTTTTTCATGGATACGGCTTCGATAATATCCATATCAATAATTTCGTTCTTGCGAATGCCGACGACACGGTTGCCGATGCCGTCTTTTAAGAGGCGCACCGCTTTATTGCCGAATTGTGCCGCAAGCATTCTGTCTGCCATCGAAGGCGAGCCGCCGCGTTGAATGTGCCCGATATTTGTAGAGCGCACGGAATAGGACGTAACCGCTTGCAGTTCTTTAGCAAAATCGTCTGCACTGCACGCGCCTTCTGCAACGATAATGATATTAGAATGTTTTCCGTTTTCCCGCGAACGGTCGATACGTTTTACGATACTGTTCATATCGTATGTAATTTCCGGCACGATAATAATTTCCGCACCCGACGTAATTCCCGTATAAAGCGCAATATCGCCGCAATGGCGCCCCATTACCTCCACTACCGAGATACGCTCG
Organism: uncultured Clostridia bacterium; assembly: GCA_947087265.1. Taxonomy (GTDB): domain Bacteria; phylum Bacillota; class Clostridia; order Christensenellales; family Borkfalkiaceae; genus Gallimonas. The sequence continues at coordinate 66,016 of CAMUBY010000004.1, read as the reverse complement.
TGAGAATTCATGGTGTCGCGCAATTTATTGATAACGTCGAGACAGGTATTTACGGCAGTATCGAACCCGAGCGTATAATCGGTATATTCCAGGTCATTATCAATGGTACCGGGAATGCCGATAGTCGGAATGCCGTAATTTTCGGTTAAACATTTGGCGCCGCGGAATGAACCGTCGCCGCCGATGACGACAAGCCCTTCGATTCCGTGTCTTTCCAGCGTAGCAACCGCCGTTTTCTGCCCTTCCGTAGTGAGCATTTCCATACATCTCGCCGTGCGCAGGCGTGTACCGCCGCGCTGCACGATATCGGAAACGCTCCGCATTTCCATGGGCGTCATTGTATCGTCAATCAGACCGCTGTACCCGCGTTCGATTCCGTAAACTTCCATACCGAAATAAATCGCAGTACGAACTACGGCGCGAATCGCAGCGTTCATGCCGGGTGCGTCGCCGCCGCTCGTTAAAAGTCCGATTCTCTTCATAGTTAAACCTCCGTTACTCCCATTCTAAATTATTATAGCAGATTCTTCCGGAAAAGGAAACTGATTTTTCCATTTTTTACACGGTTTTCATTTTGAATATTTTATACAATTTTAATCCGCTCTTCTGAAAGGAGCGTTCGTATTTCTGCAAGAAATGCACGGGTTAAATTGACGGAATACTCATAGCGCTTTCCTTCAAACAGAATTTTCGTTTTCACAGTGCCTGAGTAGTCCTCCAAAATTTCAATCAGTTCCTGAAAATCTTCTTCCGTAACGCCGCGTGCATCCAACCAAAGTGTCTGCTCTGCCGATTCTGTCTGCGCTTGTTTCTGAGGAGCAGCCGCCTCAGGCGGGGTAAATTCTTCGAGTTTATCGATTAAAACTACGGGAAGTTTTTCGGACGGCGTATCGATTTTTCCTGTGATTTTGACTACCGCGTCCTGTTTCAAATAAGCTTTAATGCGTTCGTAAACCTGCGGAAAAGCAAGGCATTCCACACTGCCGTATAAATCTTCCACCGTGACGAACGCCATCACTGACCCCGAACGCGTGTTTATCTTTTTAATGCCTGCGATAATTCCGCCCATAGACACGGGCATTCCGCTCTTGATTTGGCGGTACGTTTTATCGCCCGTTTCCTCGTCCTCTTCGTAATCGGCGAGCATTCCCGTATGGAATGTGCTGTTTTCAAAATACTTCGAGTATGCGCCGAACGGATGCCCCGTAACATATACGCCAAGTACGGATTTCTCGCGCGACAAAAGTTCCGAGGTTTCCCATTCGGGAATTTCCGGAAACTCCACGACGGGCGCCTCCTCTTCCACAACGTCGCCGAACAGTGACATTTGCGCCCCCGCTTTTTGCTTTTCGATGCCTGCAATGCGCCGCATGAGTTCTTCGTAAACGGCATGACAGCGGCTGCGCGGCTGTCCCATGCTGTCGAACGCGCCGCCAAAAATCAGACTTTCCACCATGCGTTTATTGATAAACTTGGTACACCGCATTAAAAAGTCGGAAAAATCTTTGAACATTCCGCGTTCTTCGCGCTCTTTAATAACCTCGTCCATGGCGCCGATTCCGACGCCGCGCAATGCACAAAGTCCGAACCGAAGCCCGTCGCCCTCCACTGAGAAATAAGCCTTGGAACGGTTAACGTCGGGCGGATAAGCTTTGATGTTCTTTTCCTTCATGTAGACGATGTATTTCGCAATTTCTTCGATTTTTGTAATGCGGTTATTGAGAACGCCTGCCAAAAATTCTTTCGGGTAATATTTTTTCAGATATGCCGTCTGATAAGTAATCACGGCATACGCCGCCGCGTGCGATTTGTTGAACGCATAGGAAGCAAAACTTTCCATTTGTCCGAACAGTTCCGCACTTACTTCGGGCGGAATCCCCTTCGCCTGACAGCCTGCGATATTGCCGCCGTCCTTAATATCTCCGTAAATGAATTTATCTTTCTGCGCCATGAGTTCGGAGCGGTGCTTCTTCGCCATGGCACGGCGAACGAGGTCTGCCTGACCTAACGAGTAGCCTGCAAGATTTTGGAAAATCTGCATGACCTGCTCCTGATAGATAATGACGCCGTAGGTCTTTTCAAGAATGGGTTTCAGAAGCGGCGTAAGATATTTGATTTTATCGGGGTTGCTCCTGTTCTTTAAGTAATCGGGAATAAAGTCCATGGGACCCGGACGGTAAAGGGAAATTCCTGCGATTAAGTCTTCCAAACAGGTGGGTTGAAGTTGTTTCATAAACCGCTTCATACCGCCTTGTTCGAGTTGGAACACGGCGTCGGTGTCTCCGTCCGAAATCAGTTCGTATGCTTTGGGGTCGTTACACTCCTGCCCGAATTTAATTTCCTTGCCCGTATCTTCTTTAATATAATCGAGCGTCTTTTTAATATCCGTGAGCGTGGTGAGTGCAAGGAAGTCCATTTTCAGCATACCGATAGACTCGACTTCCTTCATATCAAACTGGGTTGTAATATCCTCGCCGTTGCGCGAAAGCGGCACGTTATCCGCAATCTTTTTGCGGCAAATGACGACGCCTGCGGCGTGCATTCCCGTCTGGCGCGGCATTCCCTCCAAACGCAGCCCCATATCAATCACGCGTTTTAGGATATCGTCCGACTCGTAAATATCGATAAACTCCGCGTTGCGCTTCCCTTCCTGGTCGGCAAGTTTTTTGAGCGCTTCTTCGTGTTTATCGGCATCGTCTACCGAGTTTTCCACCGCCTTACGGCATTTTTCGATATTCAAACCCAACAGTTCGCGAATCGTCGATTTCCCGTCCATGAGCTTGGTCACGCGGTCGGTATCCGAATAAGGAACGCGCATAACCCTGCCCACGTCTTTAATTACCGCGCGCGAAGCGAGCGTGCCGAACGTCACGATTTGCGCCACGTTTTCGGGATGATAACGGCGGCGGACATACTCAATCGTTTCCTCTCTGCGCTCCGTGCAGAAGTCGACGTCGAAGTCGGGCATGGAAACGCGGTCGGGATTCAGAAACCGCTCAAAAAGCAAATCGTAACGGAGCGGGTCAACGTCCGTAATGCCGATAGAATACGCAACGATACTACCAACACCCGAACCGCGCCCCGGTCCGACGGGAATGTCGTGCAGACGCGACCAGTTGATATAATCCCATACAATGAGGAAGTAATCTGCAAACCCCATTTTAATAATGGTTTCAAGTTCATACTCGGCGCGTTGTTTGATTTCTTCGGTAATATTTTCGTAACGCTTGGGCAAACCCTCCCAAGTCAGACGCCGTAAAAATTCCGGCGAAGGCGTGCCGTCGTCCGCAGTATACAACGGAATAAGCGTTTTATCGTAGACGGGCGAACCGTTGTCTTTCAGATTAAAAGGCGTATCGGTATCGGAAATTTTATTCGCAATCACGCGCGTATTGGCAATCGCGTCGGGCAAATTCGGAAAGAGCGCCGCCATTTCGTCGCCCGATTTCATATAAAATTCATGCGTCTGCATTTTCATGCGCGAAGGGTCGTCGAGCGTACGCTTCGTCTGAATGCACATTAAAACGTCCTGCATTTCCCAATCTTCTTTAGTGAGGTAATGCACGTCGTTCGTGGCAACCAACTGAATGTCCGTTTCGCGTGCCAATCTCACGAGAAGCGGCAGAATCTGTTTCTGCTCGGGAATGCCGTGGTCCTGAATTTCGATATAGAAATCTTCCCCGAACGCTTCTTTCATGGAGAGCGCAAATTCTTTTGCTTTGTCGTATTCGTCATTCAAAAGCAGTCTGGGAATTCTGCCTGCAAGGCAGGCGGAGAGGCAGATAACCCCTTCCGTATGTTGTTTTAATACGTTATAATCAATGCGCGGGCGGTAATAATAGCCGTCTACGAACGCAAGCGAATCAAGTTGAACGAGATTGATATACCCCGCTTTGTTTTTTGCCAGCAATATAAGGTGGTCGGCGCGCTGGTCGATATGTTTGCGGTAGTCGTCTACCACATAAAACTCGCAGCCGATAATCGCTTTGATTTTCTCTTTTTTGCACTTTTCCGCAAACCGGAGCGATGTATACATATTGCCGTGGTCGGTAACCGCCACGGTATCAATTCCGTTTTCTTTGCAATGACGAACGAGGTCGTCCACCTTAACGGCACCGTCTAATAAACTGTATTCTGTGTGTAAATGAAGGTGCACGAAATCCGTCATTGCTTTTCCTCTTTTGCTTTTATTTGCATGAGCTTCCGAAGCCGATGATTCAGACAACTCTTTGATATTCCGAGATAGTCCGCAAGTTCCTGCAAAGACAACGTGGGGTGTTCGGTTCTTGCCGTTGCCGCTTCCCGAAGCGGCTGTGCAAGGATTTGTAAAACACCTTCTGTTTCCAACTGACGGAACGCGCGGATTTGCGCCGCACTTGCAATTGCCGTCTTGTCCGCATTTCCAGCGTCGCAATTTCCCTTTCTGTTATTATTGTTGCTCTCGTCGCGCGCGGCAGACACTTCTTCGAACTGTTTCAATGCGTCTTCCGCTTCCACAACCGCAAGAAAATCGCTGATTGCATCTCTATTTTTGAAATAAACGACTGACTTTTCGGCGCGCGGAACAATATTGCCGATTAACTGTAATCCATCAAGTAATTCTAAAAACGATTGCGCGTCATCGCTCTCCCGATAAACAAATTCAAGATGATACCCTGTTTTTGCACCGCCGCGCGGAAGCGTACAACTTCCGCTCCCTAAAAACGCGCCTTTCAAATAGGCACGCATACAACATTCGTCCGTTAAATTTACTGCGGAATAATCGGTAATTGCATCGGCATATTCAAACGCATTTTCCCCGAAATAGGAGAAAGTCAATTTGTTTTTCCCGTGTTTGGGGTCGCGTACCGCTTCGGTTACCGTCATCGAAACACCGAAGAGTTTTTCCGTAAGCGACAGAAAATATTCCGCCACTTCTTCGTTTTCGCTGGTAAAAGAAAATTCGTCCCTTCTGCCCGAGAGCCCGAACGAATAGGAACCGCTTGTATCGAGAAACGCGGCAAGCACGGAAAGACGACAGCAACGCTGCTTAGGCATCGTCCGAAGAAGGTCTCTTCTGATTTTCCCTGTAAAGTTCAACATCGCACTCTTTCCCTTATAGATGACGCTTTTTGTATTCCGCAAAGCGGAAATTCGGCAATTTTCCGTCAATGTTATCGATTCTGTCAAGCGGAATACCTACCCGCAAAATCTGTTCTTCCGCCAATTTACAATCGCCGATTCTGTCCGTCCAATGCGCGTCGGAATTGATGACGAAACGCACGCCCGTATCCGCCACGGCAGCAAGTTCTTCATCGGTAAGATGGGTCTTTTTGGAACTGATTTCCAAATAAGTACCGTAGTCGCGGCAACATTTCGCCACTTCCACAGGGTTGGAAAAACACAGAAAGTTAATATGCGTAAGCACGTCAATCGGGTTATTTTTGACAGCGTTGATATACGTTTCCGTGGTATACTGAATGAGTTTTTTAGAAGGCTTGCGGTTAAGATTTGCACGCAACCAACTTCCCCACCCGAGTTGCATATCCTTCATTTTATCGTAATGAATACAGACGTGAATCCCCGCAAGATAGATATCGAATTTTTCATAGTCCGTTTCTTTCAAATCGCAAAGCCCCGATTTACCGCGGATGTTGCTCTCGATTCCAACCAACGCTTTCACGCCCGTAATACGCTCCGCTTCGCGGATTTCACGGATAAACTTGTCCGTTTCCCTTCTGTGAATGCCGAAGAAAAGATGCGAATATCCGTGCTCCGTAATACCGATTTCCCGTAACCCCAAATCTTTTGCGCGCGTCACGTTTTCAAGGACGGTATTTTTACCGTCCGAATATTTCGTATGCGTATGATAATCAGCCGTAAGAATCATCTGCTACTCCGCGCGGAATGGCGTTCCGAATATGTAATGCTACGGAATGCGGCGGATTTCCTCTCTCAGCAAAATCCCCGTTTGCCGCCATACCTTTTCTTTGACAATTTCAATCAAATCGGAAATGTCTTGCGACGAATTTCCGTCGTTAATAATAAAATTTGCATGCTCGCTTGAAACGTGTGCTTTGCCGACTTGCAATCCCTTTAAGCCGCATTTTTCAATCAACTCGCCCGCATACATTCCCTGCGGGTTTACAAAGGTACAACCCATACTTTTGCCTTTGGGCAGACGCTTTCTTGCGGTAAGATATTCTGCTGTATTTTGTGCAATACAATCAGATATTACACCCTGAAAACAAACCCTCGTAATGGCGATTCCCTGCAAAAAAACACTGTTTTTTTCGGAATAACCGCATGCGTCCAAGGAAAATCGTCTCAATTTACCGTCTACAATACCGTCGACAAACACAACAATGTCGGAAAAATGTGTATTCCTGATTCCGGCATTCATTGCCGCACCGCCGCCGACCGTCATGGGAATACCCGCAAACGGTTCAAAACCGCCGATTGAATGAGCGGCGGCAAAATCGAGAAGCATTCCCCCCGTAACGCCGGCTCCTGCGGTAATGCGGTTTTTCTCCGCCGAAAGAAACCGCAACTTGTGAAAACGAATTACAACGCCGTCCCAAAATCCGTCTTTCGGCAACACGTTCGCACCTGCGCCCAAAAAACAATAGGGAATCTTTTGCATTTTAAGAAAAGAAAGTACCTCCGCCGTTTCCTCTTCGCTCTCGGGCGATACGGCAAGCGCAGCTGTTCCTCCCGAACCGATTGTCGTATGCAATGCAAAAGAAAAATTCCGTTCCGTCTGAATCCGGAGAAACTTTTCCCTGAACAACGTATCGATACCCATTTTAACTACTCCTATTATTTTAGCATACTACGACGCAAATTTCAAATATTTTTCAAAAATTTATCGAGATTTTTTCTATCTTCCCCGAGCGTTGCCATTTGCGACAGCGTTTCAAGCGCGCTTGCCTCCGAAAATACGCTTACCGTTTTACTTGCCTGCTTTTGATTTACGGCATACATTCCGATGTCGGACAGTTCTTGCTGTACCTCAGAAGAAAGCAACATATTAAGAAATGCGTTACAATCGGCGCGTTTTTCTGCGGAAAGCACGGAAATATACTGATATAAATCAGAATACCCCTCAATCTGCTTTTTTGAAACGTTGACGCCGCGCGCGGAAAATCTGCAAACGTCGCGCTGGGTACCCAATAAATAACGGTACTTCCCGCTTAAAAAGCCGACGTATGCCGCATTCGATTCCACCGTTTCGCCTCTGATTCCCGCAATACTTGCGGCAACTTCGGGAAGATTGCTTCCGCCTTTGGAAATTGCCGTGACGCCCGTTTCCTCAAAATCTTCCGAAAGCGAAAAAAGGTAATAACCGCCGCTGCACCAGGGATATGCAAGACACCCCGCTTCCGTATTTCCGCCCGCGAACGAATACGGAAGCGGAAGACTCATTTCGGCAAACGCGGACAAGCCGATTCCGAACGATAGCATATCAGGACGGCTTCCTGATTCAAATGCCGCGTTTGCACCCTCCAAGGTATAACTTGAAATCATGTAATAAACGCCTTCGTTTTCTTTCTCCGTTTTTAACGCAACTCTGCGCAAAAAAGAGGTTCGGGAGCCCTTACCCCCCTCAAAAGTATCTACATTCCAAATGTGTACAATGCGCTTTGGAGTTTCCGCTTTCGCCGTTTGGCGAGGAAAAAAGACGACCGCCAACAAAATAGCCGCAATCAGCAAAAACGGTAACGCTTTTAAGGATGTTTTCCACCATTTTCTGAATTTCATAGTTTTATGATATGCGAAAAATTCAGTCGGAATGCGAAAACATATGCAAGAAGGGACGCTAATTCAAGCGTCCCTTCCGCGCTTTTACAGCACGCTGCCGTACCGCAAAAACTATATTGAAAAGCGGTTTTATCCGCTACATAAAAAGTGTGAGCAAGTTCTCACAGATTATACACAAAAAAAGGAGACCGAAGTCTCCCATTCCGTTAATTTCTCTTTTGAAAACTGTCGCAGCAGGTGCAATGCTCGCAATCACAGGTGTTGCCCACGTGGATTGTGTTGAGCTCACAGTGCATACCGTCCGGATTGAACTTACATTCGGAAACTCCGCACGAAACGCCGCAGTTGACATTACGATTCATTACGCATTCCTCCTTGCATTCATTATGGCGCATTTACAAAAATTTATACAAGGCTATTGACAAAACCGCACTTCTTCGGTAAAATAAACGAAAGGAGACGTTTATGAAAGTAATACTGAAAACCGACGTAAAAGGTAGCGGCAAAAAAGGCGACGTCATTGAAGTTTCTAACGGATATGCCAAAAATTTTCTTTTGAAAAACGGACTTGCGGAAATCGCCACAGCACAGGGAATCAGCGAAGCAACACAAAAATTGAAAGCTGACCGATTCCATAAAGAAGAAAACATCAAAGAACTCAAAGAACTTGCGGCAAAAATAAACGGCACCGGAGTTTCCCTTTCTATTCGGGCAGGAGAGAACGGCAAAGTTTTCGGCTCTGTGACAACCGCACAAATCGCTTCCGCACTTTCCGAACTCGGCTACGATATCGATAAAAAGAAAATCACAACTAAGGAAGCTATTAAAACCGTAGGCGTTTTCGATGCGGAAATCCGCTTGATGGAAGGCGTAATTGCAAAAATTAAAGTTAATATTACCGCTCTTTAATGAGTTACGAAACAAAAAAACACCTCAATCGAGGTGTTTTTTATTGTTTTATTTTACACGTATTACTATGCAAATAAATATTATGTCTGACATAATACTGTTTTAATTGTAAATTATGGAAGTTTAATTTCATATAATTCTTTTTCGGGAAGTTTTTTCGTGGAATTTTTCACGAACGATTGAAGCTCCGCTGTTCCTTTTTCCACAGGCACGTTTACACCTGCGCCCGCGACACAACCACCTGGACACCCCATTCCTTCAATCAGGCAACCGTTCTTCTTGCCGAGTTTTGCAAGAAGCAGTATCTTTTTGCATTCTTCCAAACCTTCGGCGTGTTCGATTTTTACCTCCACTTCTGGATAGTACTCCCGAACACAATCTTCAATTGCCTGCGCTACACCTCCCGCAACGCCGTACCCTCTGCCTGCCGCAGTTGCGTCATGAATAGGCTCTTCTTTCTGATATGTACTTAAATCAATTCCTTTCGCTTCAAATATCGCTGCCAATTCTTCAAACGTAATTACAAAATCCACGTCGCTTCTCACCGACTTCCGCATTGCCTCTAATTTTTTTGCAGCGCAAGGTCCGATAAACACAACGCGTGCATTAGGGCGTTTCTGTTTAATGGAGCGCGCCGTGGCAACCATAGGCGTAAGTGCGTTTGAAATTTTATCAATCGTTTCGGGAAACTGCGTCTTGGCAAGCATACTCCACGCAGGGCAGCAGGAGGTCAGCAAAAACGGAAGCTCACCGGTTGCAACTTTCGTCGCATAATGATGTGCCTCGGTAGAAGCGCCGACATCCGCGCCGTGCGCCACTTCATAAACCTCTTGAAAGCCGATTTCTTTGAGCGCCGCTTTTATTTTCCAGAGCGTAACACCCTTCCCGAACTGTCCGATAATCGCAGGTGCAACTTCCGCAACCACCTCGTCGCCCTTTCTGATGGCACGTATCAGTTGATAAATCTGAGATTTATCTGCAATCGCGCCGAACGGACAACTCACCATGCACTGTCCGCAACCGACGCATTTCTTCGGGTTGATGCTTGCCCGCCCGAGTGCGTCGCTCGATATCGCTTTCACACCGCACGCGTCCGAACAGGGGCGCGTTTTATGTGCGATTGCATCGTACGGACACGCCGACTTACATTTTCCACACTTAATACACTTCTCCCTATCGATGACCGCACGCCCGTCCTTTCCAACCGAAATCGCATCTTTGGGGCACACCGTTACACAATACCTCGAAACGCAGCCACGGCATTGATTGCTTACTTCATACACGTTATCCTCACACCTATCACACGCCGAAGGTATCACTTGCATAAGCGGCGGTTCGTAATATTTATTCGCAATATTGCTAGCGGAAAGTCCGTTTGTAATGTGTGCAGGCTTATTCTGCGGATTAAGCGACATTCCCATGGCAAGCCGAACCCGCTCGGAAGCAATCGCTCGTTCACGATAAATGCTTTCCCGATACTGCGGCGTTTCCGTCGGTGTAATTTTATAAGGAATGGCCTCAATATCGCTTCCTTCGTTCTCCGATTCAAATGCGATGCGTGCCACTTCCACAAAAACTTGTCTCCTGAGTTTGATAACCGAAGTTTCTAACCCTCGCATGCTGTCTCCTTTTGAAAAAAGGCGAGGATTCCCTCGCCTGCTTTCCGTTTCAGTTTATTTCTTCTTTCCGTAATAGGCGTTGAGATACATTTGTTTGATTTCGCTCATGAGCGGATATCTGGGATTTGCACCCGTACACTGGTCGTCGAACGCGTCTTCCGTCATGGAATCGAGCCGAGCCAGGAATTCTTCTTCCGTTACCCTATCGCCGAGCGCTTCCCGAATCGTTTTCGGCTGACCGATTGCCGCCTGCAATTCTTTGAGTTTTTTGATAAGCGATTCAACAAGTTCATCGTCGTTCTTTCCCTTTAAGCCCACAAAACGCGCGACGTCTGCATATCTTGCTTTACACTGCGGATAGGCGTACTGCGGGAATGTGCCCAACTTCGTAGGTTGTTCAGAACTGTTGAAACGAATGACCTCTTCCAACATAAGCGAATTTGCCATGCCGTGCGGAATGTGCCAGTAAGAACCCAGCTTATGCGCCATGGAGTGACACACGCCGAGAAACGCGTTTGCAAACGCCATGCCCGCCATGGTGGAAGCATTCGCCATTTTTTCACGCGCTTCCGCATCGTTCGCACCTTGCGCATATGCGCGGGGAAGATAATCAAAGATAAGTTTAACAGCCTCTTTTGCAATTCCGTTTGTGAAATCGGTTGCCATGACGGAAGCAATCGCCTCTAACGCATGACTCATCGCGTCGATTCCCGAACAGGAGGTAAGTCCTTTCGGCTGATTCATCATCAAATCGGAATCGACAATCGCAACATCGGGCATCAGTTCATAATCCGCAAGCGGATATTTCGTGCCCGTCTTTTCATCAGTAATGACCGCAAACGGCGTAACTTCCGAACCCGTACCTGCCGTTGTGGGAATCGCTACAAACAACGCTTTATCTCCCATATGCGGGAACGTATATACCCTCTTGCGGATATCCATAAAGCGCATTGCCATATCTTGGAAATCAACCTCAGGATGTTCGTACATTACCCACATGATTTTTGCCGCGTCCATCGGCGAACCGCCGCCGATAGCAATAATCACGTCGGGCGCGAAATCGCGCATTTGCTTTACGCCCTCGTTTGCACAAGCAAGCGTAGGGTCGGGCGCAACGTTAAAGAACGTCGAATGCGTAATGCCTTCCGCGTCAAGAATGTCGGTAATTTTTTTGGTAAAGCCGCTCTGATAAAGGAACGAATCGGTGACGATAAACGCTTTTTTCTTGTTATAAACCTGCTTTCCGAGTTCTTTTAACGCGACACCAAGGCAACCGCGTTTGAAATATACTTTTTCAGGTGCTCTGAACCACAACATATTTTCCTTCCTTTCCGCAACGGTTTTAATATTGATAAGGTGCTTTACGCCGACGTTTTCGGAAACGGAGTTGCCGCCCCAGGAACCGCAACCGAGCGTAAGCGAGGGTGTAAATTTGAAGTTATAAATATCGCCGATACCGCCCTGCGAAGACGGAGTATTGATGACGATTCTGCACGTTTTCATAACCGATCGGAAATATTCGATTTTCTCCGCACCTGTTTCCACATTAATATAAAGCGACGAAGTGTGTCCGAGTCCGCCGTCCTTAATCAATCTGTCCGCTTTGGCAACCGCGTCTTCAAAATTTTCAGCTTTGTACATTGCTAGTACGGGCGAAAGTTTTTCATGCGCAAACTCTTCGGAAAGTTCTACGGATTCCACTTCTCCGACCAACACTTTGCTGCCTTCGGGTGCATGGAAGCCCGAAAGTTCCGCAATCTTGCACGCAGACTGTCCCACGATTTTTGCATTGAGCGCACCGTTGATAATAATGGTTTTTCTTACTTTCTCCGTTTCTTCGGGAGTCAGGAAATATGCGCCGCGCAGTTGCATCTCTTTTTTGAATTCGTCGTAAACGTCTTTCATTACAATCGTAGACTGTTCCGAAGCGCAAATCATGCCGTTATCGAACGTTTTGGAATGCAAAATCGAAGACGCCGCAAGTTGGATATTTGCAGAAGAATCGATAATCGCAGGCGTATTCCCCGCGCCGACGCCGAGCGCAGGTTTACCGGAAGAGTAAGCCGCTTTCACCATGCCGGGACCGCCCGTAGCAAGAATCATATCCGCTTCGCGCATAATCATACCCGAAAGAGGCACGGTGGGTTGGTCAATCCAGCCGATAATATCTTCAGGAGCACCTGCCGCTACCGCCGCTTCAAGCACGATTTTCGCCGCCTCGATGGTGCTGTTCTTCGCACGCGGGTGCGGGGAAATAATCAGTCCGTTCCTCGTCTTTAAGCAAATCAAACACTTAAAAATCGCCGTAGACGTAGGATTTGTGGTAGGAATAACCGCCGCAAGCACGCCGATAGGTTCGGCAATCTTTGTAATTCCGAAACTCTCGTCGCGCTCGATGACCCCGCAGGTTTTTGTATCTTTATAGGTATTATAGATATATTCGGAAGCGTAATGATTTTTAATGACCTTATCTTCCACAACACCCATGCCCGTTTCTTCTACTGCCATTTTTGCAAGCGGAATGCGCATTTTGTTTGCTGCAAGCGCTGCCCTGTAAAATATTTCGTCTACCTGCTCCTGCGTATAAGTGGAAAATTTCGCTTGCGCCGCCCTGACTCTCGTCAACATTTTTTCCAATGATTCTTCATCAGAAACAATAAAATCTTTCATATTAACCTCCAATACAATTCACTTTTCAATTTATATTCAGCCGTTCGCCCCGCCGCAAAGTTCCACGAGAGAAACCGCTAAATCTTCATATTTTACCTTAACCCCTTCTGGCACTTGTAAATATACGGGCGCGAAATTCAGAATCGAACGCACCCCTGCCGCAATCAAACGGTTACAAGCGTCTTGCGCCGCAAGACGCGGAACGGTGAGAATTCCTACCGTAATATCGTTGCGCGCAACAATTTCATCAAGCCTTTCCATGGGATAAACAGGCTTACCGCCGTATGCGCCTATTTTAGAGGGTGACTTATCAAACCCTGCCACCACGTGAACGCCGTAATTTTCAAACCCGTCGTACGCAAGCATTGCGCGTCCCAAACCGCCTGCCCCCACTACGACTGCGTTCGTCCAGCGGTGATAGCCTAAAAACTTTTCGATATCGTGAATGAGTCGCTCCACTTCAAAGCCGATGCGCGGTTTCCCCTGTACGGAGGAAACGATTGCAAGGTCTTTACGGACACCGACGGCGGAAAGCCCCGTATCCTGTGCGACTTTTGCGGAAGAAACATATCTCTCTCCCTCCGCCGCTTCTCCTTTCAGGTAGCGGAGATACATCGGCATACGGAAAACCGTTGCTTTTGAAATTGTTTCCGTATTGCCCATAACATCCCTCTTTTTGATATCGATAAATTTTTATCGATTATAATTTTAACAGATTTTTTTTTTGAAGTCAAACGTTTGAACGCAGATTACGAACTATTTTTTATAAAAAAAATTCCGCCCTGTTAAAGCGGAATTTTCTATAAGTTTATTCAAACAACCCTTTTAACTGTTTCTCGACTTTTTCTTTCATGTCAAGGTATTTTTCTTTCTTGGCGCGCTCGTCTTCCACAAGTTTTTTAGGCGCTTTGGCGACGAAGTTTTTATTCAGTAGTTTGCCGTCTGCACGTGCAATTTCACCCTTGATGCGTTCGAGTTCCTTATTCAGCCTTGCCCGCTCCTCATCAAGATTTACAAGTTCGCCGAGCGGAATAAAAATCTGACCGATTTCGCATACCTTAGAAACCGTCTTTTCTCCGTTCCCGTTGCCGTTTTCCGTAAATTCAATTGCGCTTGCACCCGCCAAACGCAAAATGGAATTTTTATTTGCTGCAATTAGTCGTCGCGCTTCGGTTACGAGATACAAATGAACTTTTTTGGCAGGAGGACAATTAACTTCCACTTTCATGGCGCGTACCGCTTTGATTAAATCGATTACGCCCTCAAACACCTTCGCTTCCTTTTTATAGGAGAGTTTCATATTGTAACGCGGATAATCGGAAGTAATGACCTTGCCTTTTGCATTCGGGAGATAGGAGTAAATTTCTTCCGTAACAAACGGAATAAACGGATGCAACAGTTTTAACGCATTATCGAGCACAAACAACAGTACCCCGAGCGTAGCGCGTTTTCTCTCTTTGTCTTCCCCATAGAGCGCAGGTTTAGAAAGTTCAATATACCAATCGCAAAAATCGTTCCAGGTAAAATCAATCAGTTTATCGGCGGCAATCCCCAAATCGTACTTTTGAAGGGAGAGCGTTACCTCGCGGATACACGATTGCAGACGCGAAATAATCCAACGGTCGGCAGGTTGCAAGCGAATATCGGTAATCGCAGGAACTTCCGCCCCCTGCGCGTTCATGACGACGAATCGTGCCGCATTCCATACCTTATTGATAAAGTTGCGCGAAGCCTCCACTTTCGTATCGGTAAACCGCGTATCGTTCCCCGGAGCAATTCCCGTTACAAGCGAAAGGCGCAGCGAATCCGCCCCGTATTTTTCAATGATTTCCAGCGGGTCGATTCCGTTCCCGAGAGATTTACTCATCTTCCGCCCCTGCTCGTCACGAACAAGTCCGTGAATGAGTACGTCGCGGAAAGGAACTTTGTCGGTCTGCTCGATTCCCGAGAACATCATTCTCATAACCCAGAACGGAATAATATCATACCCCGTGACAAGTACGTCTGTCGGATAGAAGTAGTTGAAATCAGGCGTATTGTTCGGCCAACCGAGCGTGGAAAACGGCCAAAGCGCGGAAGAAAACCAAGTGTCCAGCACGTCTTCGTCTTGTTTTAAGCGCACGCTTCCGCACTTCGGGCAAACGGTCGGCGTTTCAACGGCGCAAATCTCTTCGCCGCAATCTTCGCAATACCATACGGGAATGCGGTGCCCCCACCAAAGTTGGCGAGATATACACCAATCGCGGATATTCTCTAACCAATTATAATAAATTTTAGAAAAACGGTCGGGCGTAAATTTCGTCTTATTTTTCGCAACCGCATCTATCGCAGGTTTTGCGAGAGGCTGCATTTTCACAAACCACTGTCTGGAAACGACAGGTTCTAACGTTGTACCGCAACGGGAACAATGCCCCACGTTATGTGTGTGCGGCTCGATTTTTACAAGCAACCCCAATTCCTGCATTTTGGCAACGATTTGTTTTCTTGCCTCAAAACGGTCCAACCCTGCATATTTGCCCGACGCTTCGTTCATTGTGCCGTCGTCGTTCATCACGCGAATCACAGGCAAATTATGGCGAAGTCCCACTTCAAAGTCGTTGGGGTCGTGCGCAGGCGTAATCTTCACGCAACCCGTGCCGAATTCGGGGTCGACGTATTCGTCCGCAATCAGCGGAATCTTACGGTCGGTAAGCGGAAGGCAAAGCGTTTTCCCTACATAACGGGAATACCGCTTGTCCTTCGGATTGACGGCAACCGCCGTATCGCCCAGCATGGTTTCCGGGCGCGTCGTAGCAATGGTAATATATTCTTCCGTACCCTCTACGGGATAATTGAAATACCAGAAATGCCCTGCGTCTTCCGAATATTCCACTTCCACGTCGGAAAGCGCGGTCTTACAGCCGGTACACCAGTTGATAATACGGTTTCCACGGTAGATGAGTCCTTTTTTATAAAGACGGAAAAACGCTTCGCGCACCGCAAGCGAGCACTTTTCATCCATTGTGAATGCCAAGCGCGACCAATCACACGAAGAACCGAGTTTTTTCAGTTGTTCTACAATTCTGCCGCCGTATTTTTCTTTCCATGCCCAGGTGCGGCGCAGAAATTCCTCTCTGCCAACTTCTTCTTTACTGAGTCCTTCTTCACGGAGTTGCTGTGCAACTTTTACTTCAGTTGCAAGCGCAGCATGGTCGGTTCCGGGAAGCCAAAGCGCACAGTACCCCTGCATCCGCTTAAAACGAACGAGGATATCCTGCATGGTTTCGTCCATGGCGTGTCCCATATGAAGTTGCCCCGTAACGTTCGGGGGCGGCATCATCACGGTAAACGGAACTTTTTCGAGGTCGATTTCCGCACGGAAACAATCGTTTTTCAACCAATCCGCATATATCCGTTCTTCAAAATCCTTGTGATTATAGGTCGTTTGCATTTCTCTCATAGTTCTTTCCTGAAAAGCGTAATACAGAATCTATTATAAACCTTTTTTCGGGGGTTGTCAATAAATCTGCCAATGGCATAAAATATAATATTCTTTTATTTTCACGGAGAAAAATATGAAAAAAACAATAGCTCTCTTGGGCGCAACGCTTTTCGCGCTGCTTCCCCTCTCTGCTTGCGGAGATTCAGACGGATTGACAAAAATTAAAATTAACGAAGTAACGCATTCCGTCTTTTATGCACCGATGTACATTGCCGATTCTCTCGGTTATTTTGAAGAGGAAGGCATTAAAATTGAACTTACCAACGGCGGCGGCGCAAATAACGTAATGTCTGCCGTTCTTTCCGGCGACGCAGATATCGGTTTCTGCGGTCCCGAAGCCGCACTCTACGTCATGCTCGGCGGCACGAACGATATCCCCACCGTATTCGGACAACTGACGCAGCGTGACGGCTCTTTCCTTGTTTCGCGCAAAGAAGAACCCGATTTCCAATGGTCGGACTTGAAAGGAAAGGAACTTTTAGTAGGACGGCGCGGCGGCGTTCCCGCAATGACGTTTGAATACATCTTAAAAGAAAACGGCTTTACCGCTTCGGATATCAATATCAATTACGGGGTTGAATTTAACCTGATGACGGCTGCATTTGCGGAAGGCACCGCCGATTACTGCACTATGTTCGAGCCGACTGCTTCTGAATTTGAGGCTTCGGGCAAAGGTTATATCGTAGCATCGGTCGGCGAGGCGGGCGGCGTTATCCCTTACACCTCGTACATTGCAAAACGTTCTTGGCTCAATAAGCACGAAGACGTTGTAAACGGTTTCTTGCGTGCAATGCTGAAAGCTGTAAAATACGTTCAGGAAACCGACCCCGCAACCATTGCACCCAATCTTGTAAAGCATTTCCCCTCCACTTCCGTGGAATCGATTGCTGTCAGTGTCAAAAATTATCAGACCATCAACTCCTGGGCGACCGACATGGCAATGACGGAAGCAAGTTTCAACCGTTTACAAGATATTATAGAATCGGCAGGCGAATTGGAAACACGCGGGAGCTTTGAAAAACTCGTAGATAACCACTATGTAAATGCGGTTTACGCATCTCTTTCTAAATAAACAACAAAAAATAAACACTTGAAATACGGAAGACACGCTTATGGAACAAGAAATTCTTACGTTCACTGACGTAAAACTGACTTATCACACCAGGCGCGGGGAAACAACGGCAGCGGAAGGACTCAACTTTTCTGTAAACGCAGGTGAATTTGTAGCCATTATCGGCCCATCCGGTTGCGGCAAAACGACTCTCCTGTCTCTGGCGGCAGGTCTCTTGAAACCTTCGGCCGGGGTCATTAAAAGCCACGGCAGTTTCGGATATATGCTGCAAAAAGACCAGCTGTTTCAATGGCGGACAATTGAAAAGAATATCTTTTTACCGCTGGAAATCAAGAAACTCAACACGCCTGAACACAGGGAGCGCGCAAGAAATCTTGCCGAAAAATACGGATTAAAGGACTTCTTGCAAAGTTATCCTTCCCAACTTTCGGGCGGTATGCGTCAACGCGCCGCGCTGATTCGCACGCTTGCGACCAACCCCGATATTCTGCTACTCGACGAACCGTTCTCCGCACTCGATTACCAAACCCGATTAAACGTTTGCGAAGACGTATCCGCCATTATCCGCAGCGAAGGAAAAACCGCGCTTTTAATTACGCACGATATTTCGGAAGCGATTTCGCTTGCAGACCGCGTGCTTGTGCTCTCACAGCGCCCTGCCCATGTTGCCTATTCGCACGAACTCGATTTCGGGGAAGTGAAAAATCCGCTCAAAAGAAGAGAAATGCCTCAATTTTCCGAGTGGTTTGAAATACTTTGGAGGGAATTAAACGGATGAAAAAAGCGATGATTTATTCGGAGGAACACAAAAAGTACCTCAAAAAACAAAGATTGAAAATTGCCCTCGTCTGGCTGCTTCGCATCGGGCTATTAGCGCTGCTGTTGGGCTTTTGGGAACTTTCCACCGCGCTCGGCTGGGTAGACCCGTTTATCATGAGTTCACCCTCGCGCGTCTGTAAGACAATCGGTTCGCTCTATAACGACGGCACGCTGTTCTATCATATCGGCGTCACCTTGCTGGAAACTTTAATCGGCTTTGTGATTGCCGTCGTGCTCGGCGTTCTCATTGCGCTCGCGCTCTGGTGGAGCGAAACCGTCCGCCGTGTATTGGAACCCTATATCGTCGTTCTCAATGCGCTTCCCAAAATCGCACTCGGTCCGCTCATTATTATCTGGTTCGGAACTGGCAACAAAGCAATTATCTTTATGACCGTTCTCGTAGGGCTTATCGTGGCTATCATGCATATGCTTTCGGCTTTCATCGCCACCGATAAGAATAAAATACTGCTTTTGAAATCGATGGGCGCAAGCAAACTCCAAATCCTGAGAAAGTTAGTGATTCCCTCTTCGTTTGCTTCGTTTATTTCGATGCTGAAAGTGAACGTCGGCATGGCGTGGATTGGCTCGATTATGGGCGAGTACATCGTTTCCCGTGCGGGACTCGGATACCTTCTCGTTTACGGCGGTCAGGTGTTCAAACTTGACCTTGTGATGACGGCGATTTTTATCCTCTGTATTTTGGCTGCGGGAATGTATTTTCTTGTAGTGCTTTTGGAAAAAGTACTCGTGAAAAATACAGAAAGCTGAAAGGATTAAACCGGCGATTCCAAGCGCAGGATATAAATATCTTACAATTCCGGAAATACCCAATCGGGAAAGCAAAAATGCCGCGAGGAGTACCCCTCCTTTTGCGGCTTTTTTGTGTTTACTGCAACCGTCGCACAAGGTAAGAAGCGGATAAAGCGAGGAAGCAAGCGAGGTAAGAATTGCAAATGCCGTAGCCAAATGAAAGATTTTTTTACCGCGCATGACGTACAGAAACGGCATGTCTGCTCCAATTGCGCCCGACCCCTCCCGATAAATTCTTCCCAAGATACAAACAGAACAAAGTGCAAGTACAAGCCCTGCGATTGCGGCGGGAATCACGGTGTGTTTCATCTCTTTTCCTGCGTCCATCAAGACGGGTGCGGCAAGAAACACGTTCATAAACGCGTAGAGAATTCCGCCGAGATAACCGTCTTTTTTGCTGAACAAAACGGGGTAAAAAAATTCTTTCTCACCCCAACCGTAATAGAAAATAAATATCAGAAGCACAGGCACGAGTACGGAATTGAGAACAGAAATCCCTTTCATGCCTTTTTGCAAACAGAGCGTAATAAACAGTAACCCGACAACGGAAAGCATCGGTTTGTAAGTCGGAAGAAGCGCGTCAAGCCCTGCAAGCATTCCTGCACAGGGAATAAACGAACACAGGGAAACGGCGACTTTTACAACCTTTGCGCTCTTCCCAAATAACGCCGACAGCACAGCATGAAATCCGCCGTATTTTTTCCCTGCATACAAATATAAAACGCACAAACCGAAAAAAACAATAGAAGATAAAATAACGGGCAAAAAAAAGCGTTCGGTATGAAAAAAACGGACTAATTCTGCGCCCGATAAAAATCCCGCGCCGATACTCGTTCCGACGATAAACAGCGCTCCGCGCAAGATACCCATTCAGAATTGCTCTGCCTCCCCCTCCTATTTATGAAAAAATTTGTAAAATTATGTCTGACATAGTAATTGAAGGATTGACAAAATATGTCGAATATTGTAAAATAGAGTTAAATGTAGGAGGAAGCGCATGGAAGAAGAGAATCAGACCGTTAGTTCCGACCTTATTCGCGGTCATATCAATACCATTATTCTCCGCGCCCTATACGACGGGGATAAATACGGTTACGAGATTATCGCCGAAATCGAACGCAAGAGCCATGGGCAATATTCATTAAAACAGCCCTCTCTTTACAGTGCGTTGAAACGCCTCGAAAAGGAAGGTTTCATTACTTCGTATTGGGGCGGTTCGGTAAACGGCGGCAGAAGAAAATATTTCTCACTCACCGACGCGGGCAAACAAATTTCCGAACAAAATCAATCGGAATGGGAATATTCCAGAACGGTTATCGACAGTTTGATTTCCGATAAGGATTTTGATTTCAGCAACCCCGCTCCCGTTGCCGTGGATATGCGCATGCTACGCGATACCACAACACGTGCGCATTCCCGAGAAAAAGACGATGAACCGTTCGTCCTTTTTGAGCGCGATACTCTCCAATCCGAGCTCGTACAAAAACAAAGTGAACTCATACAAAAACAAGCCGAACTCGAAAGTCGACAAAAAGAACTTGAAGCAAAAGAAGCAAGAATTGCGGAAGAACGTGCAAAGCTTACAAGTTTCAACGATGCGCACGATTCCTTGGACGAAGAACGCACGTCGTTTGCAGATTCTGTAACGCAGCTTGAAGAAGCGCGGGAAGCGTTTGAAGAAGAAGCGGCACAATTTGCGTTAGAAAAACAAAAATACGAAGCGGAAATGCTTGCGCGCAACGATGCATTACTGCGCGAAAGAGAATGGCGTGAACACGAGATTGCCGAGCGAGAGAGAAAACTGAACGAAGAAAGACAGCAACTGGAAGCAAACAAAAATCAGATTAATGCAGAAGAATTCCGTGCACTCGACGAGCGCCTGAAAGAAAACGAAGATGCTTTAAACGAACAGCGCAACCGCTACGAAGAACAAATCCGCTTACGCGACAGTTGGCTTGAAGAAGAACAGCGGCGGCACGCTGAAGAGCTGCAACAGCGCGAAAAAGAGATTGTGGAAGAACAGGAAGCGCTCTTCCGTCAACGCGAACAGCAACTGTTACATCAAAATTATCTCGAACTCATCAATACTCCGCCTTCCGAAGATTCGGTAACCGAATATAATTATTACACGGCGCCTGTGGGCGACGAAGAACCGGAAGAAACGCCACCCGTCAGTTCTGACGATGAGGACGATTGGGAATACCGCAGTGTCGTACGAAAGATATATGCAAATTCCATCAATCCCGATTCCTCTCAGACAGTAAAACGCGAGCGCGCCACCTCGCTTGACGGTATTGATTTTTACGATTTGGAAGAACGCGCCGCTCAGGACGGAATCCGTATCATAACGGCAGGAGGAAAAGGAAAAACTCAAATTGAGGAAGCCTCTACGAGTGTCACACACAAAGGCAAAGCCTTGTTCGTCAGTGCGCTTATGCTCTTCATTTTCTGTGCCGTACTCGGCGGCATTTTACTTGCGGTACGCAATTCCGTTACTCTGCCCGTCTACTATCCCTATCTGATTTGGGGTGTAGGAATCGTCGTTCTCCTGATATGCGGTCTGGCTTACGCTAATAAGTACGGAGAACAGTCTTTAAGACGCACAACACCCGCAATAGTACACGCAGTAGTCCTGTTCCTGATATTAGCGATAATTTCAATGATTGTTGCTCTTTGGGTTAAAATCGATTTTAGCGACATCAATGCGATTGCAACATTCATAATTGTACCCGACGTGTTCTTCTTAGGAGTTATCGTATTCGGACTAGCCTACTATCTGCAAATAAGACCTACACGCTGTTAAAAAAAAGCGGTTTACGCAAAATATTGCGAAACCGCTTTAATTTTCTGATAATAAAAACACCCTGCGATATATCGCAGGGTGTTTTTTCTTGGTTAACTCTTGCCCGAAGCAGACTCTTGATAGATTTTTGTACCGTCGCTTGCCGTGTAAGTTACCGTAGCCGTAACTTCAACTCCGTTGGGAATGTTAAACGAATTTTTCACGGAGAATTCGTTGGAATCCGATTCTCCGGAAACCGTCTGCCCGACCGTTGCCGTTTTCAAAACGTACGAATATTTAATATTTTTGATAACAGAAGTATCGTTTGCGAACGCACCGACAAATTCACAATCAGTAATATGAACGGTAATATAAGAAGTATAACTCCACGAACCCGTCTTCCTAAAATCAACCGAATCGATATTCAGTTTGGACTTTTGCCACAACGCTTCCACAACATATTCTTTCGCGTTCCCTTCGGAGAAAGCAAAGTTTTCTATTTTCGTCCAACCGCTTTCGGTGTACATATACCAACCCATGAAGGTATATTCTGCGGTAATTTTATCTGCCTCGAACAGCGTGTAATCTGTTTCAAAATTCTTCACATAGCCGTTGGAATAGGTAACACCGTCGTAAGTGAAATCGATTGCGCTGAGATAAGTCACTTTATCGGAAATACCAAAAGAAGCAAACCTTGCGCCATCCTTGTAAATTTCCGCTTGCAGCCATTCTCTGCTCTCGTTTGCAGGAAGCTCAAACACATTATCGTTTGCTCCGACAATGTAAGTGTTAATGAGTTTCTCGTCACCCTCGTAAAGTTCGATTTCCGAACCATAGAACATTTGCGTTTCGTAAATATACAGTCCTGTTTTGCTATCCAGCACCCAATCGGCAACCTTTTGCGAACTGACGAAACGGACGTCATACAAGTTTGCGGTATAATGTGCAGTAATAATTTGATTGGGGGAAACGGTATTTCCTATCTCTTCCCAAACGAGCGTATATCCTTCAATTTCATATTCCGAAAGGTCGGGATATTTTAATTCGGCGTATAGTTCAAAAGTTTTACCGTTATAAAGCACCGATTGCGTAGAAACAACCGTTTCATCCGCCATAAAAGTAACGGTTGTCAGCACGCCCGAAATATAAATATTTTTGCCGTTTTCATCCTTCCAATTACCGGCTTGAGCCTCGTTATACGCCTTTCCGATTGCGCCCTTCAAACTCTGCGTAATGTCCTCTACGTTATCCGTTACACCTTCTTGCATAACGCCGTTCGGATTTCTGAGTGCAAGGTTTGCAACTAAATTGATATCCAGCGCACCGGTTCCCGCGTCAATCTTTGTATTGACACCGAGCGTTTTCAACGTATTTGTTTTAGCGTCGGACGCAAGCGTAATCACTATATCTTTCAATGTACCGCCCGTGAGCGCCGCGCCGTTTAATGTAATTGCCCAGTTGTATCCGTCTTGCTCGCTGCCGTTGAAGACAAATGCACTCAGATAGTTTTGTAACGTTGTGCCGTAATCGACAACTTCGCTGGTTCCGCTACTTTCGAGATTTTCGGGCAAGTATTTCGTAACAATCGAACCGAAGTTCAACATAAAGCCGAGTTGATTCAAAATATCCGCAAAGAAGATATCGAGCGGCATCGCGCGGTACTCTGTGACATAATTTTTCTCGTCCAATTTCTTGTTCGACCAACCGTTATGTACGCTCGTCTGCACACGTTTCATGTATACCATGCTGTCCGTAAGGTCGATTGCAAGATTGAGTTGAGAATCGCCGTTAATCGCCACCTGTCCTAGCACGCCGTATCCCTCGTAATTGAGTTGAACTTTTGCAAGAACATTGCCGTCTTCGTCCAAATCAATGGAAACCGCAACCTTTACGTTTATTGTAATATCGAAAATCTTAATCAATTTCAAACCGAGCGCTATGTTGCCGTCGATATAGAAATTGTTGTTCATGACGTAACGGGAAACTTCTTTGCCGTCTACCGTGCTGGTTTCCTCGTGTGTAGCAGTGTTAGCAATTACTTTCAAAAGCGCACCGATTCCGTTAAGACTGAAATAACCGTCTAACGACACAGGTCCAACCAAAGTTTCACTTGAAATTTCATCCACCGAAATTCCGACGGAAACATTCGTCTTTTGTTCCGCTTTACCGTCATAAATATTGAGAATAGAAATATTTTTCAGATAGCCATTTTCTTTGGTAACTGTAACCGAGATATCCTCCAACCCCTCGATTCCGTAAACGGATGCGGAATTGATGTTGACGCTAAACTCGATGTCTCCCGCTTTCACCGAATTGATAAATACATCTAAAACAACTGTTTCGTTTTCGCCGTTGCCGCCGATTCCCCCCAACTTAATAGCGGGATTCATAGTCTTCTGCAACATCGCGCCGAACGCCAACAGTTCTTCTGTCGTTTCTGGTTGCAACCAACGGTAAATCATATAATCATTCAGTATGTCTGCATTGACACCGAAAACCGCAAGTCCAGCCGAAAGCACCGTCATGATTTCGCCCGCAGGCGCGTAAAGTTTCAAAGGATTGTATCTTGCATCCTCTTCTTTGGATTTGAACATCGATAACGTCACAAAGAAATCAAGCTCGTCGTCTGCATTGTAATCGAATATCAAAAGGTCGAGGTAAGTACTTTTCCCGCCGTTCTTTGAAATAATATTCAAAGAAACGTTAAGATAAAGATTGGTTGTTACAATAAGCGTTTTCTCTTCGGTATCGATTTTGAAGAGAACGTCCTCTCCGGTATGATAAAGAATATTTCCGTTTATTGCTGTAATCTCTTCTGCGGTTTTCGTGTTCACCGTTTGACCGGAAATTGTTACCGAAATATCGTGTTGCGTCAGCGTTTGAACGGCTGCTCCAACGTAATCGAGCATAACAGCAAAATCGCTCACGGTAAGATAACTGACATTTTCGGGCATTTGCGGCATCTCCGCATCGAACAATCCCGCACCGAAATAAGCAAAAACATTTAATTTATTTCCCTGATAGCTGACATCTAACGCAACACCATCCGCACCGCCGAATATTTCAAGCGTAATACCTTTGTAAATAATTTTGCAAATGCCTTCTTCCGAAGAAACAATCTGAATATCGCGTATCAATTTTTCAATACTGAAAGCGTCTGTTCCACCCTCTTCTTTCGCTTCCCGTTTTGCCGTCAAATAAGTTTTGAGAACGGTAAGCAAATCGGAAAATTGTCTGATTTCGGGCATCGGGCTGCCCTGCGCAATCACTTCGCTCAACGCCGCGTCAATCTGATTGTAGAGTTTGACAAACGCTTCGTCGAGCGTAGCAAATTCACCGTATTCAAGATTCACGCCCACGCGTCCGTAAGCAACTTTTACGCATTGCTCCGTCGCGCTCAAAATCAAGTTCTGCTGCGAACCGTTCAAACCTATCAGCAAATCGAGATAGAGATTGAACCCGTTTTTCCAAGAAATAATTCCTTTTTGTAAGGCCAGTGAAAGCACGGTATCTTCGATTTCAATATCAATCGAACCGCTCAGTGTAAGCGCACCCTTCTCCAAAACATCGGGAATCAATTGAATGAGTTCGGTAATATCGGCATAGCCATCCGTTTCAAACGATACGCTTTCGCCTTTCGAGAGCGTAACAAACGCACCGAGCGCATCGATTGATATTTTGCCGTCTTGCGAAACGGAAAGCGATAAGTTTCCAAGACCTTCGAGTCCGTCAAATCCGATGCCGAGAATTTCAAAAATCTGCGTAAGTTTAACTGCAACGTTCAATTCTTTATCCTGTTCGGCAATAACGATTGCGTTAAATTCTTCCGAAAGTAATTTTTCCAGAATGCCTGCAAGATTGAAATCGAGGTTACCCGACAAGCCGTTTTTGAGGTCGGATGCCGCGCCGTCAACGTCAATAAGCTGTTTTATAAACTCTTCCGCTTCCGCAACGTTTGCCTTGACGCGTATACCGTCAACTTTCAAATAAACGGTATCGTTTATGTATGCGAAAGAAATTTGTTTGTTTGCTTCGCCGTAGGTAAACGTAAATTCGCCAGCCAAACGGAATTCCTGACGGTAGGAAAGACTGATTTTTCCGTTCAAATCAAATTTTTCATGTCCGTAAGCAAATGCAACATCGATGACGTCCTCGTTTAAGAGTTGAACGATACTTTCAACGTAGGGAGATAATTCGATATATTGGGATTTTTCCGCCTCTTCCAGCGCAGACAAAGCTTGGTCGGTAAACGACATTTCAGCGCCGATTGCAAGTCCGCCAAATTCAATTAACGCATCCAAGCAGTCAAGCGTAACCGTTTTGTCTTCCGCAATATTGAAATAGAAATTCAATTCGGAAATATTCAGCCCGTCGATAAGTGCGGAGAGATTGAGCGAACTTGTAAATTTTGCCTTCCTCCCCTCATCGTAAAACTCCAAATCTTTTTCGCCAATCAATTCTTCCAAAATCGAATCGAGTGAAAAACCGCCTTCTTCGGAATCGCTTGCGGTTTCTGCTTCGCCCCCAAGCAGAGCAAGAAGGCTTCCGACGTCGAGTTTTATTTTCATACCGCCGTAAGCGAGATATGCTTTACTATCAACGAACCAGAGGCGGATGGCGCCGTTCTGGAAGTTTGCGCGTACATCAATTGCCGATAAATCCACCGCCTGCATATCGAGCGAGGATAAATCTAAACCGATAATGCCTTCGAGACGGTAACCGTCGATATCGAGCGCGAGTTGAAGAGACGTGGGTTCCGCAATCATCGTTCCGAACGCTTGTGTAAAACAGTCGGAAGCGGTAAGCTGTTTGGAAACCTCCTCTTTATCGTACTGATGAACAAAATAGTTCTCGTATGCAGGGTTCGTGAACAAATCAGGCGATGCGTCAGAATCGTCCGGATAAGTATATTCGGTGAGGTTCGTTCCCGTACAACTTACTGCAATCGTTTTCTTTGCGTTGTATTTTTCCTGAACGGTACTAGAAAGCACTCTCCACGTAGAATCGAACGTGTAAGTGATTTTAACAGAACTGAATGAGGGCAATTCGTCAAGACCGCCCTTAAATACCATTTGGTTTCTGTAATGGCAAACCGCAGAATCGTCTTTCTCGCCCGTATAATCGGTACGGAGGTCAAAAGATTGAGAATACGTACCGTCGCCGTTATCGATTACGGCGCTCGATTCGAGAACGGTTTGTTCGTTAATTACGTAAACCGAAAACGCCGTTCCGGGAAGTCCGTTAATTTCTTCTTGCTTATGCGGTTCTTCTTCCCCCTCTTCCACGCATCCGTAGGTAAAGTGTTCAATGCTTCTGCGGTTAAAAGAGTAGTCGCGTTCATTCCATTCGTCCCAAGGAATATCGGGACCCAACGACCAGGTATCTTTATGTTTCGAGGTCGTGCGCCACATGGCAACGCCGTCGGTAAAATCGCTGATAACACCATCTTTCGGTTCGTCCAAGACCCAGCAGAATTGCTGCGCTTCATGCACCAGCCCCATAGTGTCTACAGCGGTATCCGTCTGAATTAAAATCCCGTTGGAATATTGTTTATACGTGTCTACGCTTTGATTATCGGGCGAAACGACGTCGGTATGCGAATAGGAATACCATTGAGGTTCCTTTTTCAGACGGTAGTTCATGTAACCGATATTTTCAAGAGCGGTATGGTCTAACGGCGTGGAACCGTCGGCGGGCAATTCATAACATACTGTCAAAAAAGATTTAGAAACCGAATTTAGATTCGGGTCTCCGCCCATGAACGCAAATAAAAGCACCACTACGCCTACTAACAGAAGCGAAGCAGCCGCCTTGGCTTTACGCCGGGATTTCACCCTCTTTAAGCGTACGTGTTGCTTTTTGTCCTTCACTGCACGCAGACGCTTTTTATTTTTAATTTCGTGCAACTCCTGGTTGGAAGTCGCTTTTTTCTTTTTTCCCATGAAATTTCCTTGCTATTTTATACTGTCATAAAAGTATATGACAACAGTGTAACAGAATTATGACATTTTGTCAACGGTTTGCACGCAAAATTTGTAAAAAAATTAAATTATATAATAAGGCATACACACACGCGCGCTAAAACGGTATTTTTTGTCATTTTTCTTCGCGTTTTATATGACAAATAATTTACTTCCGTTACGGCACAATTAGGCTAATGAAGGAAAGAAAACAATAAACCGCAGCCATAAAACTGCGGTTTATTGTGTATTATGTGTGACATAATACTATTTTAAATTTGTTTTTTCTTAATTTGCAAACATTTTTACCGTATAAAACAGTGATTTTCACTTAAACTTTAACGTCACCCTTTTCACCGAGCAATGATTTATGACGCTCAAGGATAGGCTGAATTTCGCTTTCGATAAACTCCACCGTTTGTTGCGGTGCACGCCCGACAAATTTCTTGGCGTCAAGAATCTCATCGAGTTTTCCGTAAACGGGAGCAAACGCACTGTCATTTCTGATGAGTTCGATGAGATTGTTATCGCCCCCTTCCTGTTTAACGCGTTTTCCCGCTTCCATGGAAAGCACGCGGATTTTTTCGTGAAGCTCTTGTCTGTCGCCACCCGCCTTCACGCATTCCATCATAATGTTTTCTGTTGCCATGAACGGTAATTCCTGTGCGAGATGCTTTGCAATTACTTTATCATAAACCACCAGATTTTCCGCCACGTTCATGTAAATATTAAGAATGGCATCTACCGTTAAAAATGCCTGAGCATTCACGATACGACGGTTTGCAGAATCGTCAAGCGTGCGCTCAAACCATTGCGTCGATGCCGTAACCGCAGCATTAATCGGCAGCGATAACATATACCGCGCAAGAGAGCCCATTCGCTCCGAACGCATGGGATTGCGTTTATATGCCATTGCGGAGGAGCCTATTTGACTCTTTTCAAAGGGTTCTTCCACCTCTTTCATGTTCTGCAAAATGCGGATATCGTTAGAAAATTTATAGGCGCTTTGAGCAATTTGCGAAAGTATGCACAGCACGTTGTAATCGAACTTTCTCGGATAGGTTTGTCCCGTTACGCCGAACACGCGCGTATAGCCGAGTTTCTTTATAACACGCTTTTCAAGTTCTTTTACCTTTTTCTCGTCGCCGTCAAACAATTCCAGGAAGCTTGCCTGCGTGCCCGTAGTTCCCTTTACTCCGCGCAAACGGAAACAGGAGTACAGGTTTTGCAAACTTTCATAATCAAGCAACAAGTCCTGCAACCAAAGCGTAGCACGTTTACCCACCGTTGTAAGTTGTGCGGGCTGCAAGTGCGTAAAACCGAGCGTCGGCTGTTCCTTATACTTTAATGCAAACTTTTTCAGTTTATCCATGACGTTCACGAGTTTTTTCAAAATTATATCAAGCCCGTCCTTCATGATAATGAGCTCGGAATTACAATCTACAAAACAACTCGTTGCGCCCAAATGGATAATGCCTTTTGCGGAAGGCGCAGCCTCTCCGTAAGTCTTTACGTGCGCCATAACATCGTGCCGAACCTGCCGCTCATATTCTTCCGCCTTTGCGTAATCAATATCTTCAGTATGCGCTTTGAGTTCCTCAATTTGCGCTTTCGTAATGGGCAAACCGAGCTCCATTTCCGATTCCGCAAGCGCAACCCAAAGTTTTCTCCAAAGACGGAAACGCTTTTCGTCGCCGAAATTTTCCTGCATTTCACGGCTTGCATAGCGTGTATTTAAAGGGTTTTCGTATATTACTTTGTCTGACATAGTACTCTCCTAAACGGTTGCGGGAGCGGGATATACCACTCCGAACGTTTCTGCCGTTACTTTTTTCATCTTCTGTTCCGAAACGGGTTTGTCGCGGAAATCCGTCTTCGTCGTTGCAATCGCGTCGACCGTTTCCATTCCTTCAATCACTCTCCCGAAGGCCGCATACTGCCCGTCAAGATAAAACGCATTTTCGTGCATGACAAAAAATTGCGAACCTGCGGAATTGGGATTCCCCGCACGTGCCATGGAAAGCACCCCGCGCTCATGTTTCAATTTGTTTGGAAATCCGTTAGATTGAAATTCCCCTTTGATGTGATATCCCGGTCCGCCTGTCCCCACACCGTCGGGGTCGCCGCCCTGAATCATAAATCCTTCAATTACCCTGTGAAAAATAACTCCGTTGTAAAAGCCCTTGTTTACAAGATGCAAAAAGTTATTGACCGTATTGGGCGCAATGTCCGGATAAAGTTCCGCTTTGAAAATTTTACCGTTTGCCATTTCAAACGTTATAATTGGATTCTTTGTTTCTGCCATATTACTCCTCCTGATATTTTTCCACTTCGGTTTTGGCTTCCTCAAAAAGTTTCATTGAAAACTCATCGGGGTAGCCCTCTTTATATATAACGCGTTTAATGCCCGCGTTAATAATCATTTTCGCACAAATAACGCACGGCTGATGCGTGCAATAAAGCGTTGCACCGTTGATATTTACGCCGTAGCGCGCCGCCTGAATAATGGCATTTTGCTCCGCATGGCACGCGTAACAAAGTTCGGCGCGCGTTCCGCTCGGAATATTCATCTTTTCCCGAAGGCACTCTCCGCGCTCTACGCAAGAGGAAATTCCCGCAGGCGCGCCGTTATAACCCGTCGTCATAACACGCTTTTCTCTTACAATGACCGCGCCCACTTTGCGGCGAAAACAACTTGCCCAACTACCCACTTGCTCCGTGAGTTCCATAAATCTTTTATCCCATCTATCCATACTTTTTCACCTTTTTTCATTATAACACGAAAATAACGGCACTGTCAATTGCTCCGTAAAATTCGACGGAAAATATTTGTTAAAGTTACAAATTTTTACCATTTTTCTGTTTGACAACGTTCTGTTTGCGTTTATAATATAAAAGGAATTCAGCAAACGGCTGTAAAATTATTTCATCGGAGGTTCATTTATGAATATCAAACCTTTATTCGACAAAGTAGTCGTAGAAGCGGTTACCGTCGAAGAAAAAACGAAAAGCGGATTTTTTCTCCCCTCTTCCGCGCAGGAAAAGCCGCAGACTTGCGTAGTCGTGGCAGTAGGTCCCGGCGGCGTGGTTGACGGAAAAGACGTATGCATGCAGGTAAAAGTCGGCGATAAAGTTCTTTGCTCTAAATACTCAGGCACGGACTTCAAGGTTGACGGAAAAGAATTCACCATCATCAAACAAAGCGATATTTTAGCGATAGTCGAATAATTTAAGGAGAATATTAAAATGGCGAAACAGATTAAATACGGTGACGATGCAAGAAAAGCTCTTGAAGCAGGTGTAAATACGCTTGCAAATACAGTAAAAATCACACTTGGCCCCAAGGGCAGAAACGTAGTGCTTGATAAAAAGTTCGGTGCCCCCCTCATTACGAACGACGGCGTGACGATTGCAAAAGAAATCGAACTTCCCGACCCCTTTGAAAACATGGGCGCACAGCTCGTAAAAGAAGTTTCCACCAAAACGAACGACGTAGCGGGCGACGGAACGACAACGGCGGTGCTCCTTGCGCAGGCGATTATCCGCGAGGGTTTGAAAAACCTCGCTGCGGGTGCAAACCCCATTATTCTCCGCAAGGGTATCGATAAGGCTGTTGAAGAGGCCGTGAAACAGATTAAATCGATTTCTAAAAAAGTTGACGGTAAAAAAGCAATCGAACAGGTCGCTTCTATTTCCGCAGGCGATGAAACCGTCGGCGCACTCATTGCAAACGCAATGGAAATCGTCGGCAAAGACGGCGTTATCACCGTAGAAGAAGGAAAATCGATGACAACCGAACTCACAACCGTTGAAGGAATGCAGTTCGACAGAGGTTATGCTTCCGCTTATATGGTAACGAATACAGATAAAATGGAAGCGGTGCTCGATTCACCCTACATTCTTATTACCGATAAGAAGATTTCCAACTTACAGGAGATTCTTCCCGTCGTGGAACCTCTTGCACAACAGGGCGCTCGTCTCCTGATTATTGCAGAGGACGTGGAAGGCGACGCACTGGCTGCGCTCATCGTAAACAAACTGAAAGGCGTGTTCAACTGCGTTGCGGTAAAGGCGCCCGGATTCGGCGACAGAAGAAAGGCGATGCTCGAAGATATTGCCGTTTTGACGGGCGGCACCGTAATTTCCTCCGACCTCGGTTATGAATTTAAGGACGTTACACTCGATATGCTTGGCAAAGCAAACCAAGTGAAAGTCGATAAAGACAACACCACGATTATCGACGGCGCAGGCAACAAAAACGACATTAAAGCGCGCGTCGCTTCGATTAAATCGCAAATTGAAGTTACAACTTCCGATTACGACAAAGAAAAATTGCAGGAACGCCTCGCGAAACTTGCAGGCGGGGTTGCGGTAATCAACGTAGGCGCGGCGACCGAAGTAGAAATGAAAGAAAAGAAACTCCGCATTGACGACGCCTTGGCGGCAACCAGAGCAGCAGTCAAAGAAGGCTATGTTCCCGGCGGCGGCAGCGCACTCCTCTCCTGCATTCCCTCCTTGCAAAAATTGGTTGACTCTTTGAACGGCGACGAAAAAACTGGCGCGGCAATCATTATGAAAGCGTGCGAAGAACCCGTGCGTCAGATTGCGGCAAATGCAGGAATTGATGGCTCTGTTGTGGTAGATAAGATTTTAACGAAGAAGTCCGCAAAATACGGTTTCGACGCGCTCAACAATGTTTATGTAGATATGGTAGAGAGCGGCATTATCGACCCGACGAAAGTGACTCGTTCGGTACTGCAAAACGCGGCTTCCGTGGCCTCTACCCTTCTTACAACGGAATCGGTAGTCACCGATATTCCCACCCCTCCTTCGGCGGCTCCTGCAGCTCCCGGCGGAATGGACGGTATGTATTAAGACGTATCAAAAAAAAGCGGGTAATTGCCCGCTTTTTTCGTGCATTAAAACAATTTTAATATGCAACAAAAAAAGGGCACTTAGCCCTTTTTTTGTATTGAATTATTTCTCTGATTCGTCTATTTTCCAAACCTTCATCCCATGCGTAACACGTTTATTTTCAGGAGGAAGTTGCATATAATCTCCGTAACTCATAGCCAGCCACTCGTCATATGCTGCGATAGAATAAACTTTAATATCCCCAAAAGAAACTTCAATCAAATCTTGAAATTTCTCCCGTTTCATTACCCATTTTTCCAATGAAAAATTCATGACCGAGCATTTATCATAAGAATTAAAATCATACTTCAACGCATTTTCATTCGACTTACGGCATGCGCGAGCCTTGCCTTGTATCCAGCAACCGAAATAAAAAGGGAAAAACAATCCGCGCAGAATAATCATCCATTTTTTATCGGGCACAGCCCAACGTGCCAAAGCACAAATACCGTTATAATAAATGCGTTTTTTCCGTGATTTTTTCAAAAGCTTCTCATCATCCGGCACACCGTCAATCGGAAAAATATCTAAAAAAAGGTAAGGAACTTCTATATGCGACCAACTCTTGATTTTGTAACGTGTATCCATCAATTTGACGAATGGATAAAACGCTTTTTTTCCCCTATCTTCCGACAGAATAAAATGCTCGCCTAATTGTATTTCTCCCGATTTTACCATTGCATAAAATTTTTCATAATCGGGTCTTGGCATACAGACATCTACGTCGTCGTCCCAAGGAATAAAGCCTTTATGCCGAATTGCACCTAATAAGGTACCGTACGCAATCGTATAGCAAAGATTATGCGCTCTGCAAACCCTATCGAATTCCGCAAGAATATTCGTAAGTGCGGCGTGGATTTCCTCTAAGTTCAATAATTTCATTTTCTTTTTTTTCATTTCGTTTTTTCCCTTAATTAATTCCGTATAAAAGAAAAATTTACTTTAATTTTTCTCTTTTAATTTCGGATGAGCATATCCCCGGCGTGCGACTCAAAGTAATAACCTGCTTTCCGTTTGCTTTGCAATATTCAACAGCTCTTTGAAACCCTGCGTGAAGCTGGTCTTCCCCAACAACGAAAATATCAAAATCAATGTGTTTGATATCTTCATCCACCTGTGTATATTCCACCACTCGGTCTACATATTTAATGGCAGAAATCATTTCCATGCGCTGTTGGGTAGAATACATTATTTGTGCATTCGGCTTTGTTTTTTTAATTTCTTCTTCTTTTTGAACGGCAACAATTAAGTAATCTCCTTGACTTTTACACCGTTCCAGAAGTTTCAAATGTCCGTAATGAAAATAATCAAATACTCCGAATGTTAATACTTTCATAAGTCCTCATTTGCATTTTACTTAAATTAAATATCTATCTATTTTAAATCGAGTCGCATATTCCGCCGCTATTAACCCTTTCTACCGAGAAGTCTCTGCACGAAAGGCGGAAGTTTTTTATCGGAAGCCGGCTCCTCCGCTTTCGGCTCTTCCTTTACGGGAGGTTCCGGTTCATACTTCGTTTCTACAGGAGGCTCAATCGGCATAGCCGGCTGCACCGGCACATTCGGCGTTATCGGCGCCGCCGCATGATAAGGGCTTTGCGGTGCGTTATATGCCTGCTGCGGCGCAACATACGGCTGCACAGGCGGAATATAATTGCCCTTGCGCGTAGTCGCTTCCATAACTTCTTCCGCAGAGGGAAAACCTGTTGCGATTACGGTAACTTCCACTTCTTCCTGAATATTTTCATCGATGCAAGCGCCGAAAATAATGTTCGCCGAATAATCAACGACACCGTGAATAAGCCCCGCCGCTTTCTTTGCCTCGTCAAGCGTTAAATCGGGACCGCCGACAATATTGAGAATAACGCCCGTTGCGCCCTCAATCGTCGTATCGAGCAAAGGCGAATTGACGGCAAGACGAACCGCGTCGATAATACGGTTTTCCCCTTTCGCAACGCCTACGCCCATGTGCGCAAGCCCTCTGTCTTTCAAAATCGTGCGTACGTCGGCAAAGTCAAGATTGATGAGCGCCGGCGTCACTATCAAATCCGCAATTCCGCGAATACCCTGCTTCAGTACGTCGTCTGCGACGCGCAATGCGTCCGTCATCGTAGCATTCTTGGGCACGACTTCGCTGATTTTTTCGTTCGGAATGATAACAAGCGTATCAACATATTTACGAAGATTATCGATTCCCTTGATTGCGTTATCCATTCTGCGCTTGCCTTCGAACTCAAACGGTTCGGTAACAACCGCAACGGTTAAAATCTTTTTATCTTTCGCAATTTTAGCAACAACGGGAGCCGCACCCGTACCAGTGCCGCCGCCCATACCTGCCGTGATAAAGAGCAAATCCGCCCCTTCAATTGCAGCTGCCAACTCCTCTTTACTCTCTTCCGCCGCTTCTCTGCCGATTTCAGGTTCTGCGCCTGCACCGAGTCCCTTTGTACGGAGTGCGCCGATTTGAATCTTTTTCGGAGCACGGTTGCACATTAAAATTTGCGCATCGGTATTGACCGCAATATAATCTGCGCTCGTAATGCCCGCTTCAATCATGCGGTTGACGGCATTATTGCCTGCACCGCCTACGCCGATGACGCGAATCTTTGCTTTTCCGTAATTTGCAGGGTCTACGCTCGAATTTGCGTAATTGTGCTGATTATTATCTTCTCTTCCTGCGTAAGGAATATTGTCTTGATACATAGTTAACCTCCGAATCCGTTTAAGATACGATATATAATTCCGCCTTTGCGGTGGTCTTCACAAGCCATGTCGATGAGTGCAATCGGCGAACTCATCGACGGTTTATTATAATAGGGCAAATCGGGCGCAAGTTGTTCGCAAACGCGACTGAAACGTTTTCCGACGTGTTCGAGCGCGCCGCGGATTTCATAGAGCCCCTCGCCTGTCACATATACGGGTTTACATTCGAGATTCCTTCCCGAACAGTCGTCCAAAAATCCTCCGATATCTTCGCACAACTCGTCCAATCCGTCTTTCACGGATTCCGCAAGCTCGTTTGCGTCGATTTCGTAAGATACTCCCTGGTAGATAAATTCCATATTGCCCGAATCGGGTTTTGCATAGAGATTCGCTTTAGATACAAGCGCCTCCGCAACCTCGTAAGGAATATCGAATTTTTCTTTGATACGGACTGCTACCTGCACCCTACCCACCATGTGGGTATTCTGAACGAGAACGCCGTTACCGAGTAAAATGAGAAGCGTGGAAGAAAGAAAACCTACATCCAGGAAAATCGCATATTCGTCGCGCGTTTCCGAAGGAATAAGGTAGGAAGCCATTGCATACTGAGCCGGCAGGAAATGAAGCACAATTTTCATCTCGTCAAAAATCTCTTCCATTAATTCCGCAAAGTAATCTTTGCAGTAAAAATACGAGAGATATCCGCTGAGTAAATCGGAATACAAACCGATAGGGTCAATCACACGGCGACTGTCTGCCGTAATGAAAACCATACTTGTTGCGCGAATAAAACGGTAACCTTCCTGCGGTTCGTTTCCGCTCTGAAACAGCGCATCGATTTCCTTTTGACCGATTTTCCGCTTTTTCGGAAAGCTGATGGATTGTTCCTTTGCTTCCACCGCGCAAAAGACGCCCGGGACGCCGATATAAAGTTCCCTGATTCTCTCTCCGCACATTTGCTCAACGGCGGAAACCGCACGGTAAACAGCATCCGCCAAAGTTTTCGTATCGTAGAATTCGTTTTCGTCGTAACCGCCGTAGTCTTCCGTTGCACTCGCTTTCAGCACGAACGTATTATTTACGCCGCGCTCACCGATGATGACCGCCACCTCAGTTGAGCGAATGTCCAAAACCGCTACGCTTTTGCGCCCCATAAATGATTCCTCTCCACCGTGTTTGAGTGACAAAATTTACTCTTGTATTATTATACCGAATCGAAGCGGTCTTGTCAAGAAAATGACATACTTTTTATCTCGTCACACAAAAAAAGCACTTCCTTTCGGAAATGCTTTTCGGGGCTTGATTTTATAACTGCGGACTGAGGAACAATTCACCGTTTCTTTCAAAAACCATAATTTCTTCCTTCACGCGCTGTACGTCGGTAAGACCTTTCCCCTCGTAGGCGCCCACGCCCGCATAGCACTCGATAGCAAGCCTTGCTTTTTCGGCCGCTTTTACGTGCGGGTTTTCAATTTTCAACACCGCGCCTTCGCGCATTTGGATTTTGATAAAATCGATATCGGTCGTCGTTGTCGCACCGTTTAACTCTAATTCAAACGAAATTACGTTCGCCCGCACTTCGGTTAATACTTGGCGCAGAACGGTATAAATTCGGATAAGGTCTTCAAAATATTCTCCCTTTTCGCCGCCGTTGAATTTGAAATCGCCGATAAGAGCAATGTTTTCGCCGCTGATGCGGTTATCGTTAGTCGATTTCTCGTATAAGTACTCCCCTTCTTCGTCAAGCACCGCGTATTTTCCGTTGTCCAACAGATAGGTAAACGCTTCTTTGCGTTCGGTGATTTTTAATTCGAGTTTATCGGGATAACGCTTTTGGGCTTGGTCCAAGCGAAAACAGGGAAATTCGTCAATAACGCTTTGAACGTCGCCCATATCAAGGAATACCGAACTTTTATCAACAAACGAATCGAGTTCTTTCTGTAATTTTCTCGCTTCTTCTTCGCCCTCCGACGAAAACGTGTTGAAATTAGCTCGCACGCTCGTAACGGTATAAATAGCGTTCAACCCTGCCAGCACAACCAGCAAAAGCAGGAGAAAAGAAACAAGCGTCGTGAATATAACCTTTTTCTTCATTCGTAACTCCTTGAAAGCGGCAACCGTTATACGCGAACACGCTTAATGACCGCTCCGAGCGATTTTAATTTTTTCTGTAAATCGGAATAGCCTCTGTCGACGTAAGAAAGGTCGATGACTTCCGAAACCCCTTCCGCACCGAGTGCCGCAAGCACCAGCGCCGCGCCGCCGCGCAAATCGCCCGCGACAACCGAAGCGCCGCGCAATTCTTTTACGCCGCGCACAAAAGCCGTTCTGCCCTGTACCTCGATATCCGCGCCCATCTTCTGCAATTCGGGTACATATTTGAAACGGGTTTCAAACAGATTTTCAATGACGATTGCGCCGCCCTCGCATATACAGTTGAGCGCCGTCATCTGCGCCTGCAAATCGGTAGGAAATCCAGGGAAAGGCATGGTTTCGATTCTTCGGTTGCAACGCAGGCGACCTTGACTTTCTATCTTTATTCTATCACTTTTCGTATGTATTTTGCAACCGTTTTCACGCAATTTATGTAACAGTAGCCCAATGTGCTGATTTTTGACGCCGATAACCTCTACTTCACCGCCGCAAATCGCGCACGCGATGAGAAAAGTTCCCGCTTCGATACGGTCTTTCATCGGTTTATAGGTAACGCCGCCGAGCGTTTTCACGCCCTCTACGGTAATTTCGTCCGTTCCCGCGCCGCTTACCCTTGCGCCCATTGCATTGAGAAAATTTTGTAAATCGACAATTTCCGGTTCTTTCGCAGCACCTGCCAGTACCGTCGTGCCCTCCGCCTTTACTGCGGCAAGCAAAATATTTTCGGTTGCACCAACGCTCGGAAAATCAAGTACGATATCCGTTCCGTGCAGAACATCGCATTCGCAGAGGATAAACCCGTCTCTCTCTTTAATATGTACCCCAAGACGTTTGAGCGCGTTCAAGTGCAAATCAATGGGACGAAGACCGATGTCGCAACCGCCCGGATATGCAATTCTTGCACGGTGAAAGCGCGTTAAAAGCGAGCCGAGCATAAAGACGGAAGAGCGCAATTCTTTCGTTAAAGAAGACGAGATTTCATGACAGCAGGCGTTGGAACTGTCAATCGTGACATCGTCGCCGTGAAAACTCACGTCCGCGCCGAGTTCACGCAAAATCTGCGCCATACAGGAAACATCCGAAATGGCAGGCGCCTCGCGAATTGTTACCCGTTTATCCGTTAAAATGGAAGCGGCGAGAAGTGGCAGTACGGAATTTTTCGCCGATTGCAACCGAACGCTTCCGTACAATTTTCTCCCGCCGTCTATCATATATTTATCCACAGTTTTCACCTCTCGTTTTTCGTGAAACGCAAAATTACCCTATGCAGGGCAATTTGCGTTCTATGTGTTATATCTTATGATTTTTCTCCTTTCCGTTGTGTCTTGAAACGCCGTAAACAATCCCCATTCCCGACATTGTGACAATAAGAGAGGTGTTCCCTGCGGAAATTAGCGGCAACGGAAGACCGGTAGGCGGGATACATCCGCTTACGACCAATGCGTTAAGCGCGGACTGTACGGCAAACGCAATCATAATTCCAGAAACAAGCATATATCCGTAGAAATTATCGCAGCGGCGAGCGATGCGGAAGCCGCGCCAGATGACAAACCCGATGAGCGCAAAGAGCGCAAGCACTCCGACAAAACCCGTTTCTTCGGCAATGACCGAAAGAATGAAATCGCTTTCCGCAAAGGGAAGAAAACGGTATTTTTGGCGGGAATTGAAAATACCCACGCCGAACAGATTGCCGTTGCCCAGAGCATAAAGCGACTGAATGAGCTGGTACCCTTCTTCCTTGGGAGACGCCCAGGGATTGAGAAATGCAGACAGGCGTTGCAGGCGGTACGGCTCGGCAAGAATGAGCACGGGCACGGCAAACAATACGGGGATACAGATGGCTGCAACCGTTTTCCAGGACGCGCCGCCGAGAAATATCATGCCGACCATAATCGCTCCGACGCACATGGTAACGGACATATTCGGCTCCAACATAATGAGCACGCAAATGCCGAGTCCTGCGCCGAGCACAGGCAGCACGCCCTTTAATGTACGCATACGGGCAGGATTTTTAGCAAAGTACCAGGCGGTAAACAGAACAAACCCGTACTTTGCAATTTCGGAGGGCTGAATGGTAAACGAGCCGAACCCTATCCAACGCGTAGCGCCGTAGTTGCTTTTGCCGAGCCCCGGCACAAATACAAGCGCAAGCAGAACGAGAGAAACGACGAGCGCGGGAATTGCAACCCAGCGTTTATTGAGTTTCCGATAAGGCAAAAATCCGAAGCCAATCATCGCAGCTAAGCCGATAACAAAACCGATTATCTGTTTTTTTAGAAAATAGAATTCGTCGCCGTATTGCACCTGCGCGTTATAACTGCTTGCGGAATATACGGCAAGTAATCCGAACGCCGCAAGAATAACGACTCCGCCCAAAAACAGCAAATCGCCGCCGCCCCATCTTTGTAATTTTTCGACGCCCTTACTCGGTTTCGTAGGTTTCACCCTCTCCTCCGACGAGAACGCCCGACTTCTCTTTGGACGATTCTTTCGCAAGACTTGCGAGCATTTCGGCAAACCGCGCGCCGCGTTCCTCATAACTCTTAAACGCATCGAAACTTGCCGAGGCAGGACTTAAAAGCACGTTCTGACCGCGTTTAGCGGTGAGATATCCGATGCGTACCGCCATATCGAACGGACGGCAGACGGTGACCGCCGTAAAACCTTGTTTCAGCGCCGCATTGAGTATGCGGAATGCGTTTTCACCATAGATGACCGTATGCACCACGCCCGATTTTTTAATTGCCTCGAACAGTGGTTCGTATGCGTAACCCTTGTCTTTTCCGCCGAGCAGCAATACGCTTTCCCCTTTTACGCTCTGCACCGCCTTAATTGCGGAATCGACGTTGGTTGCTTTGGAGTCATCGATAAAGGTAACGCCGTTTAATTCGCCGACTTTTTGCAGACGGTGTTTGACGCCGCGGAAGGATTTGAGTGCGGCAATAATCGAAGCGTTGCCCGTACCCATAATTTTTGCGGCGCAAATGGCAGCCAACGCGTTTGCGCGGTTGTGTTCTCCGTCAATCGGAAGTTCGCGCTCCGCAAACAGGCGTTCCCCGCGGTAACAGAAACTTCCGTCTTCTATGTAAGCGCCGTCGACTTTTTCTTTGAGGGAGAACCACACCACTTTCGCTTTGGTCTTTTCGGCAAAGCCGCGCACAATTTCGTCGTCGTAATTGAGAACCGCAAATTCGCTTTCTGCGGAATTTTTGAGAATACGCGATTTGAGGTAGATATAATTCTCCATGTTGTAGTGGCGGTTGAGGTGGTCTTCCGTCACATTCAGAACAACCGCGACGTGCGGCCGGAGCGAGTATAACGTTTCGAGTTGGAAGGAAGAGATTTCCGCAACCGCAATGCTCTTTTCTCCAAGTTCCTGCAAACACGAAGTAAACGGTTTTCCGACGTTTGCGCAAGCCACGGCATTTTTTCCGGACGTGCGGAAAATACTTTCCAACATAGTAACCGTCGTGGTCTTGCCGTTCGTACCCGTGACCGCGACTACGGGACAGCGCACCGCTAACGCGCCGAGTTCTGTTTCGCCGATAATGCTTTTCCCTGCTTTTCGGAACGCGACGGGAAGCGGATGGTCTACGGGAATGCCCGGGCTTAAAACGAGAATATCGCACTCTGCGGCTCTTTCATACAACTCGTCCTTACCGACAACGATGCAACCCATATCGAAAAGCTTTTGCGATGCGGATAAAACATGCTCGTCCTGCACGTCGTCGTAGACGTACACGCGTGCACCGCGTGAAATGAGGTATTCCGCGGCGGATATGCCCGAGCGGGAAAGCCCTGCCACAAAAAATGTCTGGCGTTCAAATAACATACTACTCTCCTTTTCTCACTCGCTTTTCGGTGAGATTAGACAAACGGCAAAAGCAGGCTCATTCCGAGAATCGCCGTCACAACGGAATAGACGTAAGCGATTTTTCCTTCCGAGTGACCTTTCTCTTGAAAATGGTGATGAATGGGCGCCATTAAAAAGACACGCTTGCCCGTTTTTTTATAGTATATTACCTGAATGATAACAGATATGCTAGAAAGGACAAACATTATTCCAACAATCGGAATGACGAGCGCGTTGCCCGTAAAGAGCGCGGCGCAGGCGGCAAATCCGCCCAGCGAAAGCGAGCCCGTATCCCCCATGAATACGCTTGCACGGTTGACGTTGAACACAAGAAACGCAAGCAGTGCGCCCGTGAGACAATAGCAAAGATTGGAAATTCCGCTGTCAAGTCCCTGCAACACAACGAGCGTGCCGACCGCGCAGAAAAAGACCGCGCTGGAAGAACCTGCAAGCCCGTCCAGTCCGTCCGTCAGGTTGACGCTGTTCACCGTTGCAATAAAGATAAATACGCCGAGCGGCAACATCCCCCAGCCGATATCGAAACTGATTTTCGTATAGGGGATACGGAGCACCGTCAGCCCCTCCAAACAGCAATAGACTGCCGCCATCACCGCGACGGCAAGTTGAAAGATGATTTTCTGATACGGACGAAGTCCTAGGTTATTCCCCCGCACTTTTTTCAGAAAATCGTCCAAAAAGCCGACGGCAAGATAGCCGAGTCCCACGGCAAGAGAAACCAGAAAAGGCTTGTCCCGAACGCCGCTCGCCGCGAGCGCAATCACAACGGCGGCAAGAATAAAGGCGAGACCGCCCATTGTGGGCGTTCCCCCTTTGTTTTTGTGCTCTTTCACATAGGAAAGAATATTTTGCCCTGCGCCCAAACGTTTTAATAACGGAATCAATGCGGCGCAAAAGACAAACGACAACAAGAAAGACGCGAAAATACAGATGAGAATAATACGCATAATTGCCTCAATTATAAACGGCTTAATAACGAGCTAATAACAGATTTATCGTTATAACTGTACTTTATTCCCATTATTTCCTGTTCGCATTCACCGCCCTTGCCAGCAACGAGCAAAACGTCTCCTTTCTCGAGCAAACCGATTGCATAACGCGTAGCAATTTCCCTGTCCTCAATGGCAACGTAGTGCTTGGAAATTGGGGCAAACCCCCTTTCTATTTCCGTAATAATATCGAGCGGGTCTTCGTATCTCGGATTATCCGAAGTCAGAACGGCAAAGTCGGCGTGTTCCGCCGCCACCTTTCCCATCATCGGGCGCTTTGCGCTGTCACGGTTTCCGCCGCAACCGAACAACACGATTAACTTTCGCGTACAATACGTTTTCAGCGCGCAAAGGGATTTTTCAAGACCGTCGGGCGTATGCGCGAAATCGACGAAAATATCTGCGCCCTTATAACTTCCCACACGTTCCAGCCGTCCGTTTACCTGCGTCTTTTTGAGCCCTCTTGCAATTGCGTTACTGTCCGCACCCAACTTCTGCGCGGCGGTTGCCGCCGCCAGAGCATTGTATACGTTATGCCTGCCTGTCAGTAAAATTTCCGCGTCGCAAAGTACGTCGCTCAAATTCAGCATGACCTGCGTACTGCGCAGAGATTCCCGACGGACTACCGCAAAGCAATCGGACGGATTTTCCAATCCGTAAGTTTTATAGTCTGCCCCCTGATTGGTAAGTTGCGCCGTGAAGGAATCGTCGCTGTTCAAAACGGCAAAGCGGCAGCGTTCGGGCGTAAAAAGTGTCTTTTTAGCGTTTCCGTATGCCGTCATATTGCCGAAAAAGTCGAGGTGGTCTTGCGTAAGATTGGTAAATATTGCCACGTCGTAAACAATCGGGCAATCCTTTTTCAGCGCTAACGCATGGGCGGAAACTTCCATAACCGCCACTTCCGTATTCAGCCGCACCATGTCCGCCAAAAGAGAAAATAAAAAGACGGGGTCGGGAGTCGTAAGCGTGGGAGAAACCGTGACGTCCGAATAACTTGCGCCCAAAGTTCCGATAATGCCCACTTTTTTTCCTGCTTCTTCCAGAATGTTTTTTATCATGTACATGGTCGTTGTTTTTCCGTTTGTACCCGTTATGCCGACCATTTTGAGTTTACGTTCGGGGTGTCCGTAAAAGGCGGCAGAGAGATACGCCATTGCCTCCCTGCCGTTTTTTACAATCAGTTGCGGAATGCCGACACCCGTTTCCTGTTCCGAAACAATCGCCGCCGCGCCGCGCAGTT
This sequence comes from uncultured Clostridia bacterium, assembly GCA_947087265.1. Lineage (GTDB taxonomy): Bacteria > Bacillota > Clostridia > Christensenellales > Borkfalkiaceae > Gallimonas. Next base: position 22,283 of record CAMUBY010000004.1, on the reverse strand, counting down.
CCGCTTCTTCGGCAAAACAGTGCGAATCGAAATGCGTGCCTTGAAAACAAAAAAACAAATCGCCTGCCCCCGCCACGCGGCTATCCGTACAAAGCGCATGAATTTCCGCGTCGCCGCCGATGATTTTACAGTCCGCTAACTCTTGTGCAAGGTAAGAAAGTTTCATATCATATTACTCCACTGGGCTAATTTCTTTCATTTCAATAATTCCTTGAAAAATATCTTTTGCACAAGGAGCGGCTATCGTACTGCCGTAATAAGTTCCTACCGGTTCGTCTACGATAATAAGCGCGAGGTATTTCGGATTGTTCGCAGGAAAAAAGCCTACGAAAGACGAAATATATTTGCCCTGCGCGATAATGCCGTTTTCATATTTCTGCGCCGTACCCGTTTTGCCAGCAACACGGTACCCTTCGATATACGCCTTTTGTCCGCTTCCGTCCCTGACGACCCCTTCGAGCATTCCCGAAAGAATTTCCGACGCCTCTTTGCTGACTGTACGCCCCAGAAGCGCGGGCTCGTTTTTTTCGCGCACGGAATTATCGTCCGAAAAAATTTCCTGCACGATACGCGGCGCGTAATAGGAACCGCCGTTGACGGCGGAAGCGGCGGCACACGCGAGCTGTAACGGCGTAACGGCAATTGCCTGACCGAATCCGATACGGGCAAGGTCGCCGTTTTGCACGGTGCTTTCGGGCAGCAGCATTCCGATGGACTCGCCCGAAAAATCGATTCCCGTTTCCCGTCCGAAACGGAACGCCGAAAGATAATCGTAAAAATTGTCTTTGCCGAGCGAAAGCGCAATATCGACAAAGCACGGGTTGCAACTGTTGTTGAGCGCTTCCGCGAGCGTTTGATTGGAATGTTTCCCATTTGCGTGGTCGCTCCAACACTTAATGGTGGAACCTTCTACCGTGCGCGTTCTTGCGCTCGAAAAGACGTGATTAAGTGAAAACGCGTTCGCGTTCCCCTGCAAGTATTCCTCAATGTTCGCCGCCGCCGTAACGATTTTGAACGTAGAACCCGGCTCGTACACGTCGGAAACCAAACAGTTTCGTGATAACTTATTTAACGTATCGATATCGTCGCGCGGAATGTCGTTCAGGTTATAGGAAGGCAGATTCACCATAGCGAGCACGGAAAAGTCGGACGGGTCAAGCACAATCGCGCGCGCCGCTTTGGCATTGGTTGCTTCGAGCGTTTTCTGCATCACCTCTTCCGCGAGCGCCTGAATACGGTAATCGAGCGTCAGGCGGATATTCAACCCGTCCTCCGCGGGAAGATAGGCGGCGGTTGCCCCTTCCAAATCTACGCCGACCAAGTCCGTTTCAAAGAGAATTTCACCGTTCTTGCCTGCGAGGTATTTGTTATAATACTGCTCGACGCCCGTCGTTCCCGAACGGTCGTAAGAGGTGAAACCGAGCACTTGCGACGCGAGCGAACCGTAAGGATATAAACGCACGTTATCGCGCGAATAGTAAATACCCGATAAATTTGCGCCCTCGATTTTTTCGACCGCTTCTTTGCTCGTCTGGCGAACAACCGTTACTTCCGAACGGCTTTTATCGGTGAGCTTTTGCAATAACTCCTCGTATGTAAGTCCGAGTTGCGCCGAAAGAAAAGTCGCGCTGCTTTCCGCGTCGTCTACCGCCGAAGCGCGCGCAAATACGCTGTACGCCGTTGCGTTTGCCGCAAGAAGTTCGCCGTTTCTATCGAATATTTTTCCGCGGTTCGCTACAACGGGAATTTCACGCGTCCACTGGTCGAGTGCTAGATAATGTAGCTCGTCCTCCCAAATAACTTGAATATAAAAGAAACGCATGAGAAAAATGCAAAAAATAAAGGCTATCGCCGATAATACGGCAAATAACCTCTTTTGTAGAATCGTAATCGAAAATTGTTTCTGTTTGATACGGTTCCCTCCGTGATTCAGTTTTTACTTGCAACTCAGCCGCGAACCATTCCGTGGGATTTTGCAAACTCTTCGACCAGCTCTTTAATGGGACCCTCGAAATTGTTAATGTCTTCGAGTTCTTTTTCCAAACCCTCGTACTTTATCGTTTCTTCCGCAACCTGTTGGCGAAGATTTGCAATGTTCGCGTCAAGTGAATTGATAATGCCCGTGTTAATGCAAATGACCGTAATGGCAAGGACAATTGCCGCCACGATTGCCGCAAGTACGACTTTCGCACGCGTGGAAATTCCTGCAAACAACCGCGTACTTTGCGCAGTTTCCGCCGCTACCGTGCTTTGACGGAGCGTGTCCATCGTACGGCGCGTGGGAAGCGCGTCCTCTTCCGTAGGTGCAATAACAGGCGCGCTGACAAGTTCCGCAGCCGCCGCACTGACAGGCGCGGCAACGGGAGCCGCAACGGGTTCGGTTTTTACCGCAGACTCGGAAATGAGTTCCCCGTCTTTGTAAGCAACGTCCCCAAAGAGAATGTGTTTGGAAGCAGGCATCGTGTAAGACTTGTAATCTGCAAGTCTTTGTGCTGCGCCCGAAGATGCGGGAGCAGACACAGACGCTACCTGCGCGACCGTTGCAACCGTCGTTTCGGGTTCTTCATCGGCATATAACAGTTTCAGAAAATCTGCTTTTCTTTCGTTGTGCTGTTGTTCTGCCGCGGAAACCTCGGTCTGAGCCGTTTGCGTTCCGCTTTTTTCAGTTGTTCTTTCAAGGACCGTTGACCCAGCCATGGTTCCTTCTCCTTCATTGTATTCCTGTTGCGAACCAATCATTCTATGATTTTTTCTGCAATTCGCAATTTTGCGCTTTTGCTGCGCGAATTTTCGTTGATTTCTTCTTCGCTTGCCGTGAGCGGTTTGCGCCCGACAAGTTCAATCTCCTGTTTCCTTCCGCATACGCATACGGGAAATTCTTTAGGACAGGTACAGGCGGTAGATAAATCGCGGAAAACTTGCTTGACAATTCTGTCTTCCAAGGAATGAAAGGTCAAAATGCACGCCCTTCCGCCCTTTTTGAGCCGCCGCGTGAGCGCCGTCACACATTCTTTCAAACCTTCGAGTTCGCCGTTGACTTCTATCCGGATTGCCTGAAAGGTCTTTCTAGCACAAGCGGAATACCGATATTTCGCAGGAACGCTCGCCTCGATTATCTCTTCGAGCTCCCTGCAAGTTCTGATTTCGCCCTGCGCTCTTTTGCGTATCAGGTTTCTGACAATCGACGGAGCGTACTGCTCTTCTCCGTAATCGCGGAGAATGCGTTTGAGTTCCTCTTCCGAATATCCGTTCACAACGTCGTAGGCGGAAAAGGCTGAACGCCTGTCCATTCTCATGTCAAGCGGCGCATTGCCGTTTTTATAGGCAAAGCCCCTCTCTTCATCGTCTATCTGGTGGGAGGAAATTCCGAGGTCGAGCAGATACCCGTCAATCTTTTGAATTCCTTCCGCGGAAAAAACTTCTTCAAAGCGCTTAAAATCGGTGCGGTATATTTTGTATCTTCCCGCATAAACGGATAGTTTTTTCTCCGCCGCTTCGATTGCGTCGCCGTCTTTGTCTGTTGCAATCAGCCGAACCGTCGGATTCGCGCTCAACAAGGCAAACGAATGCCCTCCGCCACCGATTGTTCCGTCATAATAAACGCCGCCGTTTTTCAAATTCAGTCCGTCAAGGACTTCCTTTACCATAATCGGACAATGATAAGCGTCTTTCATTCTTACTTTTCCGATTTCTTGGTGTAAACGACGTTCGTGTCTTCCGACGTGAGCGGATTGATAACCTCGTCGTGTACTTCCTGCGCCCAGATTTCAATAAAGTTGCCCATACCTACGGTAAGCACTTCCTTTTCGATACCCGCTCTCTTTTTGAAACGGAGCGGAATGACGGCTCTTCCGTAACCGTCCTCTTCCACCGGCTCAATCCATTCAAAAATGCTGGTCGCCGCATCCATTTCTTTTTTATCCGCAGGAGTGAGGTTATTGATAAAGTTATAACGCTCGCCGAGTACCGATTCCGGCATGACGGCAATGCGGTTTCCGTTATACATCGCGAAATAGAGAGGCTCGTTCGCAGGAAACGAGTTCCGGAACTTCGAAGGAATTCTGATTCTGTTTTTCGCGTCTAACTGATGGTTAACCGCACCGAAAAGAATTTTCATGCCTTTCCCTATAACTTGAGATATAACACGAATATTGTACCACCACTTTCAACCACTGTCAACCACCTGAAACCACTTTTTATAAAAAATATAAAAAATTTTTTGATATTATTGAAACATTTGTTCAGATTTATAGAGGTTTTCGTTAAGTTTTCCCCCGCTTCCGACAAAAAACACCCTGTTTTTGACCGTTTTGTTCATGTTTTGATATGAACAAACGTTTGTTTTTTGAAATTCACGGTGGTCAGCTTTCCCAATTTTTCCGGATTCCCAGAGGGAAAGCAACCGTTTTGCCGTGCCTGCGTTGCCGTCAAATACGGGTGCGGCGTAAAAGTCGGCAATTTCACGGCGGAAATATATATAATGCGTACAGCCGAGCACCACGCCGTCGAAATTTCCCTTGGGAAGGTGGTCGGAGAGGGTCAGTTTTTCCCCGAACGTCAAATGCGCTTCGATAGCGCCCGCAAGACGCGGCGCAGGAAAGACGGTAAATTCACATTGCGCGGTTTGAACGAGCAGATTTTTCAGACGCGCGCTCTCGGCGGTGCGCTCGGTAGCGAGCACCAGCGCGTGCCGACATTGCTTGCCCGCAAGTTTTACCGCAGGCTCCATGCCGATTATCGGAAAGCTGAATTCGCGCCGCATTTCTTCCGCACACACCGCGGTGGCGGTATTGCAGGCAAGAACGGCGGCATCGACTCCCCTTTCTTCAAATTCACGCATCGCTATCCGCACAAACTCCGTAATTTCTTTCCTGCTCCTTCCGCCGTAAGGTGCCTTCTTATTATCGCCGTAGTAATAATAAGTAAAGAAAGGCGCTCGCTTTACGCATTCCGATAACACGGTAAGTCCGCCGATTCCGCTATCGAAAATTCCTATTTTCGGACGCAAATCCATAAGAAACCCCTCCGTTCTATAAAAAAATTTCGGAAATTTTAATTGTTTCGCACGAAAAACAGTTTACAAGGCATTCATTTTATGTTAAAATAATGCAAGTAATTTAGAAGTAAGGAGTATTATCGTGCCCAATATCAAGTCCGCCAAAAAACGTGTTTTGGTAACCGAAAAGAAAGCTCAGCAGAATAAAACCGTAAAATCTGCATTAAAAACTCAAATTAAAAAATTCCTCGCGGCAGTCAATGCAGGCGATAAAGAACTGGCAAACAGCCTCTATCCCGAAACCGTTTCCGCAATCGATTCCGCAGTAACGAAGGGAATTCTTCACAAAAACAACGCTGCCAACAAAAAATCGAAACTTGCGAAAAAGCTCGCAACGCTTTCCGCATAACCGTTTGTTTTATTTCCTCCGCTTTCGGCGGAGGTTTTTTTATGCCCGCAATTTTTGCGGGCTTTTATTATTCCTTTACCCGTCTTAAAAAAAATTGTCGAAAACCCGTTCAAACAGTTGACAAATATATTCCGAATATAATATACTTCTCTGCGGTTTTAGTTTATTTTTATTAAACTTTTAGTTTATTTTTACGAGAGTTTCGTAAAAAACTGTAAAAAGTTTAATCACACTAAACTTTCGGAGGAAATCACGGCAAACATGGAACTCGGCGCAAAACTAAAAGAGATACGGCAGCAAAAGAATCTGACGCAGGAAGAACTTGCCGATAGATGCGAATTGACGAAGGGATACATTTCGCAACTCGAAAACGATTTAACGAGCCCTTCGATTGCAACGCTTGTAGATTTGCTCAACGCATTGGGAAGCAATCTTTCCGATTTCTTTCATGAAGAAGCGGAAGAAAAAATCGTTTTTTCGGAAACGGAATACATTGAAAAGCAATCGGAGGGAATGCTCTGGAATTGGGTGATTCCCAACGCACAGAAGAATATGATGGAACCCGTGCTCGTAGAACTCGACGCAGGCGCGGCCACGCAGGCGGATTTCCCCCACGAGGGCGAAGAATTCGGGTACGTACTCGAAGGACGCATTACTCTTATCCGCGCAGGAAAGCCGCACCGCGTAAAAAAAGGCGAAAGTTTTTATTTTACCGCCAACAAAGAACACCAGATTGTGAACCACGGAAAAGGAAAAGCCAAATTCATCTGGATTTCCACCCCTCCCAACTTCTAAACCCCAACACGAAGGAGAAATTCAATGGCTGAACGCATTATCGAACTTGTGGACGTGACCAAAAGTTACGAAGATAACCTCGTTATCGACCATATCAATTTGTACGTGAATAAGGGCGAATTTATTACACTGCTCGGTCCTTCCGGTTGCGGTAAAACGACGACGCTGCGCATGATTGCAGGGTTCGATTTACCCACGAGCGGCAAAATTCTTTTAAGCGGCAAAGATATTTCGCAACTGCCGCCCAACAAACGCCCCGTAAACACGGTGTTTCAACGTTACGCCCTCTTCCCTCACCTCAATATATTCGAGAACATTGCATTCGGTCTCAAATGCAAGAAAGTACTCAATACCTACCGCAACAAAGACGGCGAAGAATACACCAAAGCCGAAAAACTTTCCAAAAAGGAAATTCGGGAAAAGGTGGAACGCGCCCTCACTCTCGTTGATTTGGAGGGTTTTGAAAAGCGTTCCGTTTCCACCCTTTCGGGCGGTCAACAGCAACGCGTTGCCATTGCGCGCGCCATTGTCAACGAGCCCGAAATTCTGCTCCTCGACGAGCCGCTCGGCGCACTCGATTTGAAGATGCGCAAGGAAATGCAGATTGAACTCAAAGCCATGCATAAACGGCTCGGCATCACCTTTATCTACGTCACGCACGACCAGGAAGAAGCGCTTACGATGTCCGACACCGTCGTCGTCATGGCGGACGGGGTCGTTCAGCAAATCGGCACCCCTACCGACATTTACAACGAGCCCGCAAACACGTTCGTTGCGGACTTTATCGGGGAAAGCAACATTTTCAACGGTACCGTCGTAGGCGAAAGAAAAGTAAAATTCTGCGGCAAAGCGTTCGACTGCGTAGACGATTTCGAGCGCAACGAACCCGTTGACGTGGTCGTGCGCCCCGAAGACATTAAGATGTGCGCGCCCGAGGACGGCATTCTCAAAGGCAAAGTGGTTTCCGTGGTATTCAAGGGAATCCACTACGAAATTACCGTACAGGTCGGCAAATACGAACTCGTTATCAACAGCACGGAAAAACGTTGCGAAGGCGACGTTATCGGCTTGAATATCGGTGCGGAAGAAATACACCTCATGAAACCCAAATACACGACCAACATTTTTGACGGCGTGATTACAAAGCGCAACACCGTGGCATTTGCGGACGGCGAATTTGAATGCGATTTGACGCAGCTCTATCCGAATTCCCGCTTAGACGAAGAGGGTTATCTCGTTACCGCCGCAGGCGAAAAACTCGATTTGACGGATACCGAAGTCAAAGTAGAAGTCGGGCTCAACGATATCGAAATCAGCGACTATGCGGAAGCAGGCGGCACAACGGGACACATTATTTCCATTATTTACAAAGGCGACCACTACCGCCTCATCGTACGAACGGAAGAAAGCGAAGAGGATTTTGTTTTTGCCACCGCCGATTTGTGGAATGAAAACGACTTCGTTTCCGTCATCATTCCCAAAGAAAAAATCAAACTCACCCTCAAAAATACGGAGGAGAAAAAGAGATGAAACTGCGGTTTTCTCGAAAGGCGCTGTGCATCCCATACGCCGTCTTTTTGCTGTTCTTCGTGATTGTTCCCATGCTCGTGATTGTTTTCTACGCATTCACAGACCGAAATAATCATATCTCCTTTCAGAACTTTATTCAGTTTTTCTCGGACCCCACCAAACTTTCCACTATCGTCTATTCGTTGGTGATTGCACTGATTACGACCGCAGTAACGCTTTTAATTGCCTATCCCGTTTCCTATATTTTGGCGCGGAGTAAAATTAAGAAGAAGACCGTTCTTCTGCTTCTGTTCATTACTCCCATGTGGATTAACTTCGTGCTGCGCGTAAATGCTATCCGCGAGTTGTTGAATTGGATTGGTTTGCTCGGCGAAGCGAATTACTTTAATACCGTTCTCGGTATGGTGTACGACTTTTTACCCTTTATGATTCTGCCGCTCTATACGACTATGCAGAAAATCGACAACAGCCTCTATGAAGCGAGCGCAGACCTCGGCGGTAACGCGGTTACGACCTTCTTCCGCATTACCGTTCCACTCTCTATGCCCGGCATACTGAGCGGAATTACCATGGTATTCCTGCCTTCGATGACCAATTACGTCGTATCCGATATGCTCGGAAATTCCAAAGTGACGATTATCGGAAAATTTATTGAAACCTATTTCGGTTCCGATTGGCACATGGGTTCCATGATTGCGCTGTTTCTGCTCATTATCGTATTCGTTTCCACGATATTTACGGGCGGATTTAAGTCGGAAGAAAATGCAAGGGGGGCGAACTTATGAACAAAAAAGCGATTGCTCTCAAATGCGTGAAAGCGGCGTTTATCGGCTTGGTATTGCTGTTCTTATACGCCCCCATTCTCCTGCTCGCCGTGTACAGTTTTAATTCCACCGACACAATCGGCACCTGGGGCGATTTCTCCTTTACGCACTATGCAAAACTGTTCGGCGATTCGGTTATTCTCGGCATGATTGGCAACACGTTATTACTTGCCCTGCTTGCCGCACTCCTCTCGACCATACTCGGCACGGCAGGCGCGCTCGGCATTTACTACTCGAAAAAACGCACCAAAACAACATTAAACGCCGTATCTCAAATTCCCGTTATCAATGCTGAAATCGTTACAGCACTCTCTCTTACGCTATTGTTATGCGTTGTAATCGGGCTTCCGCGCTCCTACTTTACCCTGCTAATCGGTCACATGGTAATATGCACACCCTTTGTAGTTCTTTCCGTAACGCCGAAATTAAAGCAAATGGATAATAGCCTCTACGAAGCCGCGCTCGATTTAGGCGCAAGCCCCGCGAAGGCGCTGTTCAAGGTCGTTTTACCGCAGATTATTCCCGGTATTATTTCGGGCTTTATGCTTGCAGTTACTCTTTCGCTCGACGACTACATTGTAACGAGTTACACCAAACCCGCTACGTTTAACACAATTTCCACCTACGTTTACAATGCAACGATGCGCGGAAACGCACACACCGCAGAGGTGCTTTCCTCGTTCTGGGCGCTCACAACGATTATCTTTATCATTATTCTTGCCGTTGTGCTTACCGCGAATTTAACGGGGAACAAGAAAAAGGAGAAGAAAAAATGAAATGGAAAAAATTTGCTTCCGTTGCGCTTTGCGCCGCCCTTCTCCTTCCCTCTCTTGCCTTTATGAGCGGTTGCGGCGGCAATGAAACCGTTGTCCTGCGCGTCTTTAACTGGGAAGAATATATCGACGTGGGCGGCGAAGGTTCTTACGGAGACGACTATCTCGGGCTCGGGAAAAATGCACCCTCTGTCATAGACGACTTTGAAGACTGGTACGAAGAAACATACCAAACCCCCATTCGCGTCGAATATTCCACCTTCGGCACGAACGAAGATATGTATAACCAGTTAAAACTCGGCGTGACGTTCGACCTCGTTTGCCCTTCCGACTACATGATTATGAAACTCGCGGCGGAGGGAATGTTAGAACCGCTCGGCGAAGAGTTCTTCGATAAAAGCGACGAACATAATTACTATGTGAACAACGTTTCCGCCTATATTCAGGGAGATAAAGAAAATCCGGGAGTGTTTGACCGCGGCACGCTTACCGTTGACGGGGAACCCGTCTCTTGGAGCGATTACGCGGCAGGATATATGTGGGGAACAACCGGTTTTATTTACAACCCTGAAAAAGTGAATTTCAACGAAAACGCCACTTTTTGGGATACCCTTCTCAATCCCGATTACAAAAACAAAGTAACGGCAAAAGACAATGTGCGCGACTGTTATTTCGTAGGACTTGCAATAGCTTATCAGGACGAATTGCTTGCGTTGAAAGAACGTTTCAACAGCGGAGAACTTACCCCTGACGAGTATAACGGCGAAGTGACGGAAATCATGAACCGAACAGACGAAGAAACGCTGAAAAAAGTTCAGAAGACACTTGTAAACATGAAATCAAATCTCTACGGGTTTGAAACGGATTCGGGCAAGCAGGATATGGTAACAGGCAAAATCTGGATAAACTTTGCTTGGAGCGGCGACGCAGTTTATGCGATGGACCTTGCCGAAGAAGAAGGCGTGGAACTCAACTATTATGTTCCCGACGAATGCGCAAACCTCTTTTTTGACGGTTGGGTGATGCCGAAAGGCGCCAACAAAGAAGCGGCGCAACGCTTTATCAATTTCCTCTCTAAACCAGAAAACGCCGTGCGCAATATGTACTATATCGGCTATACTTCCGTGATTGCGGGCGACGAAGTGTTCGCTTATATCGAAGACACTTACGGCACGGACGGGGAAGAAGAAAGCGTTCCTTACGATTTGAGCTACTTCTTCGGGGAAAATGCGGTTATCAACACCTCTTCCGACCAGTTATTCCGCCAACTGTACGCACAGTACCCGCCTGCGGAAGTGACGCCCCGCTGCGCCGTGATGGACTATTACGGAGACGCAGACAGAGAGATTAACGAACTGTGGACGAAAGTAAAGGGAGAAACGCTCGACGGTTGGGCGATTGCCGTCATCTGCATTGCCGTTGTCATCATTGTCGGCGCGATTCTATTGAGCAAGTTCGGCGGAAAAATCGATTTTTTCCGCACAAAGCCGAAAAAGGGATACGAACTTATCAAACAGGAACCCTATCAACCCAAAAATCGGGAAGAAAAATAGCGCTTCCATACAAAAAGCGGACTATCGTTTGATAGTCCGCTTTTTTATCATATCAATTTATAAGGGCTCTGAATCACGTCAATTTTTCCAGAATACGTTTGCATGCAATGCGGCAGTGTTCGTAAGTAAGTCCGCCCTGAAAATAAGCGGTATACGGTTTACGGATTGGCGCGTCGGCGGAGAGTTCGCTCGTCGCGCCCCCCACAAACGTACCGGCCGCCATAATCACTTTGTCTTCATACCCAGGCATATCCCACGCTTCGGGACGCACAAACGAATCGACAGGCGAACATTCCTGTACGGAAACAATAAAATCGGTGAGTTGCTTTTCCGTATCGAAACGGACGGCGCGTGTAATATCGGCAGGAAGTTTATGAAGTTTGGGGAAATTTTCATAGCCGAGTTCTTCTAAACATTTACCGATGAGCAGGCTTCCCTTCAACGCCTGCGCCACCGCGTGAGGCGCAAGAAAAAAGCCCTCGTAGAAAGGTTGATATCCGTATGCATAAGAGCCGATTTCCGCCCCGACGGAAGGAGCAGTGAAACGGTTTTCACACGCCAAAACGTAGCGCTCTTTTCCTGCAATATATCCGCCCGTAGGCGCGAGTCCGCCCCCCGGATTTTTAATGAGCGAACCTGCCATTAAGTCCGCGCCGACCTCGGTCGGCTCTCGACGCTCCACAAATTCACCGTAACAGTTATCGACGAAAATACAGCCACCGAAACCGAAATTTCTTACCTGCATGCACGCCGCGCCGATTTCCTCTACCGTAAAAGAATCGCGGAGTTCATACCCGCGCGAACGCTGAATATACACCACTTCGTAGGCGTTCTTTTCAAGAGCCGCACGAACGGCAGAAAAGTCTATTTTGCCCTCTGCGTTAAGCGGCACAAAATCGACACAGATACCGAAATCTTTCAGCGAGCCGTTGCCCTTTTCCCAAATGACGCCGCGGAGCGTGTCGTAGGGTTCGCCCGTAATTATAAGCATATTTTGATTGGGGCGGAGTATGCCGAACAGGGCACAAGTAATGGTATGCGTGCCGCTTAAAAGAGCAGGCGACACAAGCGCCTTTTCCGCCCCGAACGCGCGCGCAAAAACCTTGCCGAGCGTATCTCTGCCTTCGTCGCCGTAACCGTACCCCGTAGTTCCCGAAAAGTGTCGCACGGCAACTCTTTCCTCTTTGAAAGCGTTCAACACTTTCTCCGTATTAGAAACAGCAACCTCGTCAATTGCCGTAAAATGCTCTTTTAATTTATCTTCCGCGTGTTTGATTCTTTCTTCAACACTCATAAAGTCTTAATACCTCCTGCACAGCGTCTTTCGCGTCACACGGTGCAATCTCCTGTAAATTCGGCATTTTTTTGAAAAACGTGAGTTGTCTTTTGGCATAATTGCGTGTGTTTTTCTCAATTATGTCTGACATAGTACTATGTGAAGCGTTATTTTCTAAATATTCCACCACTTCTTTATAACCGATTCCCTGCATACACTGCGCCGTTTTCGGAACTCCGCTATTCAGTAAGCCGCGTACTTCTTCCACAAGTCCTTGGCGTAACATTTCCTGCGTGCGGAGATGAATCCGATTGTAAAGTTCCTCTCTCGGATAATCGAAAGCAACGGCAACATACGGATAGCGCGGAACGGGCGCGTCGTTTTGTTCGGATTTTTTCCGACCCGTAAGTTCGTAAATTTCAAGCGCGCGAATCACGCGTTTGACGTCGTTAAAGTGAATTTTTTCCGCACTCTCGCAATCAACCTCTTCCAGAAGCCTGTGCAAATATTCTCTGCCCTTTTCCCGTTCTGTTTGCTCATATTTTTTCCGCACCTCCTCCGAAGCGGGCGTGCTGCCGAACGAATGCGAAAACAAAAGCGCATTCATATAAAAGCCAGTCCCTCCGCAAAGGACGGGCGTCTTTCCGCGAGCAAGAATATCTTCGAGAACGGGCGTTGCCAACCGCTCGAAATCACTCACGGAAAAATTATCGCAAGGGTCTGCAACGTCAATCATATAATGAGAAATCCCCTGACGCTCTTCCAAACTCGGTTTTGCCGTACCGATATTCAGTCCGCGGTAGACAAGCAGTGCGTCGCACGAGATAATTTCACCGTTCAGACGCTTGGCGCATTCTACGGCAAGCGCAGTTTTTCCGCTTGCGGTTGCGCCGCACACGGCAAGAATCTTTTTCATACTATTCTCTTAAACAGTTTTTCGATTTCGCTCTTTTTCATTTTTACGGCAACAGGTCTGCCGTGCGGACATTTCATGCCCATATCGCCCTCGGTCTCGTCAATGAGCGCACGCACCTCCTGCTCCGTTAATCGCTCGCCGCCTTTAACTGCGGCTTTGCACGCCGAAGTTGCCAGTCTGTCTTTGAGAATATCGGTCAATCTCACGGCGCGTAAACTCTCCATGGACGCCAACACCTCGCGGAAAAACACTTCCAGATTCATGGATTGCAAGTCCATGGGCACGGCGGACACTTTAATGCTGGTATTGCCGAACTCTTCCACCTCAAACCCGATTTCACGCAAAATGTTAAAATTCGCCTTCAAAAATGCAAACTCCTGTGCGTTCGCATTCACGATATAGGGCATAAGCATGGGCTGGGAAACCACTTCCCGCTTTTCCCATTTCTCGCGCAAGCGGTTATAGATAAGCCGTTCGTGCGCCGCGTGCTGGTCGATAAAATAGGCATTATCGCCCGTTTCATAGATAAGATAAGTACGGAAGAGTTCGCCCTTATATTCAAGCTGGGCAGGGTCGATTCTCTCTTGCTGCATTTTCTCCGTTTCGCGCAGATACCGTTGATTTTCCGCGAAGAAATCTTCTTTCGGTTCTCCTTTTATCTCTCCTTTCGGCGCGTGCACTTCAAACTTGACGGGCGCAGGTTCTAAAAATCTCGGTTCCGAAGGTTTGCCGCCAACAGGCGAAATGTCGAACTGCAATTCTTTGATTGCCTGCTGATAAGACATGGTTTCGTACGGCTGAGTAGATTTTTGCAGTGTATCGTTTTGAACGGCAGAATGCGTTGCGGGTTGCTCTGTAACCGCTGTTTTGGGCACGTCGGCAAGATATTCGAGCGCACGTGAATTTCCGTCTAAAACCGAAGATATGACCGAATAAACGCTGCCGTAAATAATCTGGTTATCTGCAAATCGCACGTCCGCTTTATTAGGGTGTACGTTGACGTCTACAATTTCGGGCGGCATCTCCAAAAACAGCACATAAAACGGGTACTGTCTCTTCATCAGATAAGCGCCGTAGGCATTCGTCACCGCCGACCCGACCGTTTGGTTGACGACATAGCGACCGTTGACAAACAGGCTCTGATAACTGCGGTTGGGCTTGGAAAAGTTTTGATTGCCGATAAAACCGCTCAGTTTAATACCATGCTTATCCGCCGCAATTTCAAAGCAGTTTGAAAGCGTTTGCGCGTCGTAAACGACGGAAATCGCACCCTTTAAGCCGTCGCCGAATGAACGGAATTTCACCTTTCCCGCCACCGTATAGGTGAACGAAATTTCAGGGTGAGAGAGAATAAAACGCGCCACCATGTTGGAAACGTCAGCTTCTTCCTGTCCGTCCGATTTCAAAAACTTCAAGCGGGCAGGCGTATTGTAAAACAAATCTTCTACGGTAACCTGCGTACCGTTCGCACCGGCGGCAGTAGTAACTTCGCCGAACACACCGCCCGATACGCACAGCGAATGCGCCTCGCCGTTTTCCGTTTTGGAAATAATATTCATGCGCGATACCGCGGCAATAGACGCGATTGCCTCGCCGCGGAAACCGAGCGTCTGTACGGTAAACAAATCTTCCGCGCTCTTCAACTTGCTCGTAGCGTGCGGCAGAAACGCAAGTTTCAAATCGTCTTTTCCGATGCCGCAGCCGTTGTCGGTGATACGAATGAGTTTTTTCCCGCCACCCGCTATCTCTACCGAAATTTCCGTAGCCCCTGCATCGATTGCATTTTCCACTAATTCTTTGACGACCGAATAAGGACGGTCTACCACCTCTCCTGCCGCAATTTTATTGTAAATTTCCGCCGTAAGTACGTTGATTTTCATTTAAGTTTCTCCTTCCATTCGGAGATGAGCGACAGCGCCTGCAAGGGCGTAAGCGCGTTTACGTCGATTCCTTCAAGCTCGGCTCTGACATTAAACGTGCTTTCGGAGAACTTCTCTTCCGCATCTTCCGCTTCTTCAAAGGAAACGGGACGTGACGCCAAATCGTTCTTTTCGAGCGTATTCAGAATACATTTTGCGCGCGACGTGACAACCTCGGGCACACCTGCCAGCGCGGCAACTTCCACGCCGAAACTTTTCGATGCACCGCCGCGCACAATTTTCCGCAAAAACACAATGCTTCCGCCGATTTCCCGTACATTGATTTTATAGTTTTTCACCCCTTCTAACTTCCCTTCGAGTTCCGTCAGTTCGTGATAATGGGTTGCAAACAGCGTTTTGGCGCGCACGTTTTGCGTCAGATATTCCACGACCGCCCAGGCAATGGAAAGCCCGTCGTAAGTACTTGTTCCACGCCCCACCTCATCGAGAATCAAAAGACTTTTCTCGGTTGCGTTCCGCAGAATATTGGCAACTTCCGTCATTTCTACCATAAAGGTACTGCGGTCGAGAATGAGGTTGTCGCTTGCGCCGATACGCGTAAAAATGCGGTCGCAAACGGGAATGCAAGCCTGCTTTGCAGGAACAAAGCTTCCGATTTGCGCCATAAACACTGTGAGCGCTATCTGTCTTAAATAGGTGCTCTTGCCTGCCATATTGGGGCCCGTAATAATCATCGCACGGTTTTCGCCGCAGTCGAGCAGCCCGTCGTTGGGAATGAAGCGTTCTTTGGAAATAGCTTCTACCACGGGATGACGCCCCTCCTTGATTTCCAACGCGCCCGACTCCGTTATTTCCGGTCTGCAATATTTGTTTTCTTTGGCAACTACCGCAAGGGAAACAAAACAATCGAGCGAAGCAACCGCTTCCGCAATTACTTTCAACGCCGAAATGTTCTTTGTTAAAATTTCCAGAATTTCCTCATAGAGATACTCTTCAAGGCGCGCCGCTTTATCGCTGCTTCCGAGCACGCTCTGTTCCAATTCTTTCAATTCGTCCGTAGTAAAGCGTTCCGCCCCCGCAAGCGTCTGCCTGCGGATATAGGAAAAAGGTATTTTTTCGAGAAAGGATTTAGTAACTTCGATATAATATCCGAATACGCGGTTATACCCCACTTTCAAGGTTCGGATTCCCGTTTTTTCCCGTTCGCGCGCTTCCAGTTCCGCAACCAGCGAAGTACTGTTGTTCTTCACTTCTCTCAATTCGTCAAGCTGTTTATTGTAGCCCGCCTTGATGTAGTTGCCCTCTTTCCGCGTGGTAGCGTCGGGAGAAATAGCACGGTTCAACAAATCGCAAAGTTCGCGCGTATCGATGAGACGCTCGAAAATTTGTTTCAGCGGAACAGACGTAAATCCCGCCATCTGCATTTTTAACGCGGGAATGACGGCAAGCGAAGAAGACAGCGCCAGACAGTCTTTGGGTTGCAGGTTTCCGTTGGAAACTCTGCCCGTAAGCCGTTCGATATCCCTGACTTCGGAAAGGAGTCTGTGAAGTTCCATTCTAACCACAGATGCCTCGAACAGTTCGCTTACTGCGTCGAGCCGCATTTCGATTTCCGATTTCTGCATGAGCGGGTGAAGCAGCACGGAAGCAAGTTTCCGCGCTCCCATACCCGTTTTCGTGTGGTCGAGCAACCATAAAAGAGAGCCGTATTTGGAGCCCTCCGCGTTGTTTTTCATAATTTCGAGATTGCGCACGGCAATCGGGTCGAGCTTCATATAACGGCTGTTCTCCGTATAGCGGAGCGCGTTGATGTTTTTGAGCGCGTGCTTCTGCGTGTCGCGTAAATATTCGATGAGCGCGCCTGCCGCAATCAACGCGCCCTTACGTCCGTTTAAGCCGAGCGCGTCGATTGATGAAACCGAAAACTGCTCCTTAACGTTCTTCTCCGCCGTCGCATATTCAAACGCCCAGGGCAGATAACAGGAGAGCGACGGCAACAGCCGTTCTTTTTCGACGCGTTCTTTGACGTCAAACAGCAGTTCCTGGTTACAGATAATTTCCGCAACGGAAAGATTGGCAAGCGTGGAAATCAAATTTTCCGCGTTGTCCTCTTCGCACGCCGAAAACTCGCCCGTTGTTATATCCGCCCAGGCAAGCGCATACGCCGCGCCGTTCTTGTAAGCACAGGCAATGTAATTGTTGCGCTTTTCGTCAAGCAGACCTTCTTCCGTAACCGTTCCTGCCGAAACAATACGTACGACGTCGCGCTTCACGATTTCCTTGCCGGGCTTCGGTTCGCTGAGCTGCTCGCAAATTGCAACGCGCTCGCCCATCGCCACTAATTTTGCAATATACGTATCTGCCGCATGAAAAGGAATGCCGCACATGGGCGCGCGCTCCTCTGCGCCGCAGTTCTTGCCCGTCAGCGTTAAATCGAGCATTTTAGAAACGCGCTCGGCGTCCTCAAAAAACATTTCGTAAAAATCACCGAGCCGATAAAAGAGAATACAGTCTTTGTACTTCTCTTTCATTTGTAGATAGTGTTCCATCATTGGTGAAATTGCCATGGTTTCTCCCTTTATATCCGTTCGCCGTAGAGTGAAATTCCGCTCGCACGTGTAATTTTCAGCGTTACAAATTCCCCAATCGGGTTGGTTTCGCTCGCAAAATACCCCATTCTGCCGTAAGTATCGCGCCCCAAATAAAGTTTCTTCTTTTCGTCGTAGCCTTCGCAGAGAATTTCCGCCGTGTGCCCGACGTACTTCCCGCTCTTTTCGCGCGTCTGCGCGTTGACGAGTTCGATGAGTTTTACAATGCGCTCTTTACTCACCTCTTCGGGAATCTGCCCTTCCATTTCCGCCGCCCTGGTCCCCTTGCGCGGAGAATAAATAAACGTGAATGCCGAAGCAAAATCTGCCTCCCGTACAAGCGAGAGCGTATCTTCAAAGTCCTCTTCCGTTTCGGTCGGGAAACCGACGATAAGGTCGGTCGTGAGTTCTGCGTCTGGAATTTCCGATTTCAGATACTTTACGTTTTCCAGATATTTTTCACGCGTGTAGCGGCGGTTCATCAGTTCTAAAATGCGGTTGGAACCCGACTGCGCGGGCAGATGCAACACCCTGCAAATATTTGTGTGCTTTTTCATGACCGCAACGAGTTCCGCGGAAAAATCCTTGGGGTGCGATGTCATGAACCGCAAACGGAAGTTTCCTTTGATTGACGCTACTTCATCGAGCAGCGCGGGAAACGCCGTTTCGCCGTCACGGTAAGAATTCACGTTCTGACCAAGCAAGGTTATTTCCTTATACCCTTCTGCAATCAACTGTTTGACTTCGGATATAATATCTTCTTTGCGGCGGGAGCGTTCTCTGCCGCGCACATAGGGAACAATACAGTAAGAACAGAAATTATTGCAACCGTAAGTAATATTCACCCAGGCGTTGGGATAACTTGTCCGCACGGGCGAAATGCCGTCTTCAATCTCTTTTCTTTCGTCGGATACGGAAAGAACCGCCTTTTTCTGTAAACGCTTTCTTACGATTAAGTCGGCAAGTTCGCTCAGATTATGCGTTCCGAACAGAATATCAATGAAAGGAAATTTCTCTTTCAGAAGTTCCGCTTTGCCTGCCTCCTGCACCATACAGCCGCCTACGGCAATCAATAAATCTTTTTTCGCGCGCTTTAACTTTTTCAACGAGCCGATATTCCCGAACGCGTGGTTTTCCGCATTCTCACGAATACAACAAGTATTGAATACGATGATATCCGCCTCTTCGAGCGGAGCACTTTCCCGATAGCCCTTTTCGCGCAAAATCCCCGCAATCTTTTCCGATTCGTGAAGATTCATTTGACAACCGTACGTTACGATATGATATTTCATGTATTTCTACTTCTCCGAGCATACATTATACCACAAAACGTAAAAAATGTGAAAGAATTTTCCCGAAATATCTTGATTTTATCCCTGAATTTAGGTATAATGAAAGCACTTAACAGAACGATTCATTGACAGCCGCTTGATATTAAGCGGCTAGTTGTGTCGGTTGCGTTATCAATACGGCAAAAAATTCAAAGGACAAAGCATTTATGCAAATTAAAGGCGAAACGTCGGTAAACAAGTTAATACTTCTTTTCGTCTTTGATAAAATGGAAAGCCCCCTTTCCGACCGCACCATCATCGATATGTGCACCCTTTCCAACGACTGGATAAATTATATGGATTGCGTGGTGCTCATTCACAAACTGCTTTCCGACGGCTTTATCTGCGAAATTCCGAGTTCCGACGACCCTCTCTATATCATTACCCCCGAGGGAAGAGAAACGCTTGCGAATTTCTATATCAATATTCCGAGAAGCTCCCGCGAGGAGATTTCACGGTTTATTAAAAACAACAGCGCGAAATTCCGTACCCGTCAGGATTGCAAGGCGGATTATTTCCAAAATAAAGACGGCACCTACACCGTATTCTTAAAAATACTTGCACCCATTCAACCCATGTTGGAGCTCAAATTTGTAGTACCCGATAAAAAAACTGCCAACACCATCTTCAAAAAATGGGAAGATAAAGCATCGGAACTCTATTCCGTCGTATACGAAACACTTGTAGATTAGGAGGAAATTATGATTACTTATTCAACCAGAGGCACTTGCAGCAAACAGATTATTTTCGATTTGGATGCCGAAAACAAAATTCACGGCGTCAAGTTTATCGGCGGTTGCAGCGGCAATTTGCAGGGAATCGGCAGACTTGTAGAAGGAAAAACGCCCGACGAGGTTGTTCCCCTCCTCAAAGGAATCCGTTGCAAGCAAAACACGTCTTGCCCCGACCAGCTTGCCTTAGCACTGGAACCCTATCTCAAACAAAAATAATTCTAAAAAACATGAAAGAGCGGGCAATAATTGCCGCTCCCGTATCCAATGAGCAAATAAACAAAAAGCGCACTACACCTTGTAAGCAAGGCAGCGCGCTTTTTGATTTCGGGTTATGATATTTTACGGAGCAATACTAAATGAATATAACGGTTATCAACGGTACAGAAAAGCATGGCATTACATATCGGATAAAAGAGATATTTTTAGAACGGTTCAGAAAAAATTCAAATATCACCGAATTTTATTTGCCGAAGGATTGTCCCGCTTTTTGCTTGGGCTGTACCGCTTGCTTTACAAAAAGCGAATCTTTGTGCAAACACGCCGAATATATCCGAAAAATTGAAAAAGCGTTACTCGAAGCCGATTTAATTGTCTTTACATCACCGGCTTATGTAATGCACGCCACGGGCGCAATGAAAACGCTTTTAGACCATTTCGGGTATCGTTGGATGCCGCACCGTCCCGCCAAAGAGATGTTCGGCAAGCGCGCCGTTATTTTAACGCAATGTTTGGGTGCGGGAGCAAAATCTACGGCAAAAGATATCAAAGACAGCTTATCGTGGTGGGGAATTTCACATATAAAAATTTTTACCGCAAAACTCATGAGCAATATCGTGTGGGATAAACTTGACGAAAGCAAACGGAACAGGATAACGCAAAAGGTAAAAAAGCTTTCCGAAAAATACGGTAAAACCGATTATTCAAAGCCCGCAAAAACAAAGTTGGTGACTAAAATTAAATTTATTATTTGCCGTAAAATACAAAAATCTATTCTATCAAAAAACATCGAAAGCGCCGATTGTAAATATTGGGAGCAGAACGGATGGCTCAAAAATAAACGACCGTGGAAAAATTAAATTAGAGTTTAATGCAAGCAAAAAGAGCAAAGATGATTAAAATCTTTGCTCTTTTGTCATTCTTCTGGGAATTGCGATTTCTGCCGCTCTTTTTACGGGTTATTATCGGAAAACCGCACATACTGATTCCGATATGTTACTGCTTTATATCCTCTTTGCGGTTTATATTCTTGCCATCAATTTTTATGCGTTCCGACTTCTGAAAACGCAACGTGACGACTGGGAAGACGGAAAATCCTTTCAGAAAAGCGACGGAAAACTCATTCTCGCCGCAATTATGGGCGGCGCAATCGCCGTTTACGCTTCCATGTTTTTTATGAAGTTCCGTTTAAGCAATCTGCTGTTTATGATTGCCATGCCCCTGCTCGCCGTTCTGAACATTTATTGCTTCTATCTCGGTTATCGCGGCATATTTGTTCTTTTATAAACTCCAAAACGCGCTCAGAAACCCGAATTTGCTTCCAACCACTTTGCTACCCCGTCTTCTTCGCTATAACCGATTACCGAAGTAGATTTCGCTTTCAGCCAGTCATCTGCGTTCATGACGGCATATTTTTCGTCGCAGACGTCGAACATATCCGAATCGTTCGAAGAATCGCCGAAACACACAAGCCGTTCGCATTGCAATTCCTTTTTTAAGAAAGTGACCGCATTGGCTTTCGTCGCTTCACGCGGAGATATTTCCATCCAAAAATCCTGATGATAGGTTTCCTGGTGGAAGATACATATCATGCGGTTATCGTATTTGAGTATGTTCCAAACGCGCGCGAGAAGGTCAAACGGACCGATACACTTGAAATAGAAAATCCGTCCTTTGAGCAGTTCTTCCCTTTGCGAAACAGGAGATAGCCGCTCATCTCCCTTTCTGTAACTCAAATATCGTTTCATGCCTTCCGACTCCGCTCCCTGTACCCAGGAAACGCGCTCTTTGCGCTCAATTGAACTGTATACGAACGGCATCACGTTGTAATTGAGGAGTACGTTGAGAATGTACGCCGCGACGTCATGCTCGCACAAGATGACACGGAGAACTTTATCTTCATGAAAATCATAGATTAGACCTCCGTTATACAGCACAACGGGCGCGGTAATATGCAGTTTTTCGGTGGCACGGCGCGCGCTGACAGCCGAACGGGCCGTGGCATAGGTAAAAACCATTCCCCTTTCGAGGAGCGGATTCAACCGCTCGCAACTGTATGCGGAAACACTGCCCTCTTGTGTGAGTAGTGTACCGTCTAAATCCGAAACAAATAATGTTTTCATAGTGACAAATATTTTACCACAAGACGGTAAAAAAAACAATCCCCCGATGAAAAAGAATTGATAAATTTTTTGTAAAAAATTCAGACAAAAATTTCAGATTTAGGCGTAAATTATTTGACAGGAATAGCATTCTTTGATAGAATAATTAAGTGCTTTTGATGAATGCGGGTGTAGTTCAATGGTAGAATCCCAGCCTTCCAAGCTGGTCGCGTGGGTCCGATTCCCATCACCCGCTCCATTTCTTTCGCGAATTGAGGTGTGCGCAACTTCAAAGCGGTAAAAGGTATGCGCCTGTAGCTCAGGTGGATAGAGCAACGGCCTTCTAAGCCGTGTGTCAGG
>CAMUBY010000003.1 GCA_947087265.1 uncultured Clostridia bacterium | reverse complement strand
GACCTTGCCGGGAATCGAACCCGGGATTGCGCCGTGAGAGGGCGCCGTCTTAACCGCTTGACCACAAGGCCTTCATTTATTTTGCTTTGTGATTATAACATAATCTTTAACGCCTTGCAACTCATTTCGGGCAGTTTCCCGAAATTTTTCCGCGAATAAAAACGTTAATTCTATCCGGGCCCGAACAGAGATGAAATCGACCAACCGAACCTTCGCACAAAAAATAAAAAGACATCCGCCTGTGCCGCAAGCCGAAAAAGGTTAACCCGCTTTCGCAGGTGGGTGCGCGGCGCGCGGGCGTCAGACTTTCCGTAAATGCAGAAGTTCCGCAAAAACAGACCTCGCCTAGCCCGTGCGACTTGCGCTCCCGAATGAACTTTGTGGATTACGCATTCTCCGGATTCCGTACACTGCAGGTGTCTATCTTATTATATCTGTTTTTCGCCGAAAAATCAATCTTTGGATAAGATTTTCCCAAGGGAATTTTTCCCGCCGCGCAAAAAATTACTTTACAAACATGAGTGCCTGTGTTAAAATTTTTTTATGAAAAAAGTAATCGAAGTAGAGGGGATGTGCTGTAAACGTTGCGCCGAACGGGCAGAGAAGAAACTGTTGCTGTTGGACGGCGTGAGCGGCGCAAAAGCAAAGTTCAAAAAGGGAATTATTTTTGTGGAGTCTACTCTTGACGACAATTCGCTCGCAAAATGTGTGGAGGAGTCGGGCTTTCCCGTCAAAGAAATCCGTCTCCGCAAAGGAATATTCGGATAATTCCAACAAAAGAATAATAGAAAAATACAAGGAGAGAATATGAACAAGAATTTGTTGACTCAGATGATTTACCGCATTATTCTGTGCTGCGTTTCGGGCTTGGCGGTAATTCTTACGTTCGGTATTTTTTATGCGGGGAAGGGACCTTCGGACCTTACCTGGGAATTTTTGAAATATTATACGAACTTATCGAATTATTTTGTGTTTGCCGTTTCCGTCGTGGTGCTTGCCGATACCGTGAAGCGCGTGCGCGCTGGCGAAAAAGAGGGGTATAACCGTAAAATCCGCACGTTCAAATTCATGACGACGGTCATGATTCTGGTTACCTTCCTCGTCTATCTCATTTTGTTGGGAGAGCCTTTTACGGCGGATTTCTGGCGCAATATCGGCAATCTTTCCTATCATGTGTTCGCGCCTATTCTCTTTATTCTCGACTACTTCCTGTTCGAGGAGAAGAAAACTATTTCCGTTTTTGCGCCGCTTTACAGCGTTGTCATTCCCTTAATTTACGTCTGTTACGTGTTTATTTTGGGTGCGGCGATTTCCGACTTTGAGTATCCGTATTTTTTCCTCGACGTAAATAAAAATAACTTCGGCATCGGCGGTTATGGCGGCGTGGTCGTTTGGGTGCTTATCCTCGTGCTGGTGTTCACCGCGCTCGGGTATCTCCTATGGCTGTGGAATCGGTTTGTAAAAGAGGAAGGCAAGTGGAAATTTAACTTTAAGAATATCGTATTTTTGTTCAATCCGCCTGCGCCTGAGCAGTCTGCGCCCGAACAACTCGAAATAGAAATTCCCGAACAAAATAAACAAGACAAACAATAACGATGATGCGCCGCGCGGCTTTGCCGTGCGGCGTCGGCAGAGAGAAACTTAATTGATTGCAAAAAAATGCTTTACATTTCAGAAAAATTAGCCTATAATAAAGAAAAGTAAATACGGCGTTTACAAAGGACGCGTCCGTTGAAGGGTTGCTTTTCAGAGAGCCTCCGTTTGGTGAAAGGGGGCAGGCAATTTCAATCGGGTATCACCTTTCAGCCTGCGGGGGGAAATACAAGTAACTCCGCACGGTTTCGCAGACCGTTATCCCTGCGGCAAATGACAGTTTGTTTTGGTGGTTAAAATGCCTTCGCGTATTCCGAAACGCGGAGGCTTATTTTTATAAAAAGGAGCACGGCTTATGTACAAGAAAGTAGACACGTCCTTAAATTTTGTGGAGCGTGAAAAAGAGATTATCGCGTTCTGGAAAGAGAACAACGTGTTTGAAAAAAGTATCGAAAAGAACGAGGGAAACGAAGAATTTTCCTTTTTCGACGGTCCGCCCACGGCGAACGGCAAGCCGCATATCGGGCATATTTTAACGCGCGTCATGAAAGACATTGTGCCGCGCTATCAGACCATGAAGGGCAAGCACGTCCTTCGCAAGGCGGGTTGGGATACGCACGGTCTGCCCGTGGAACTCGAAGTGGAAAAGACGCTCGGCATGGACGGCAAACAGGACATTGAAAAATACGGCATTGAACCCTTCATCAAGCAGTGCAAGCAGTCGGTCTGGAAGTATCAGAGCGAATGGGAAAAGATGAGCGACCGCGTGGGCTACTGGGTGGATATGGATAAGCCTTACGTCACTTATCACGATAACTATATCGAATCGGTATGGTGGGCAATTTCCAAAATACACAAAAAGGGCTTACTTTACAAGGGGCATAAAATCGTGCCGTACTGCCCGCGCTGCGGAACGGCGCTCTCCTCGCACGAGGTGGCGCAGGGCTATAAAGACGTAAAGGAAACTTCCGCCGTTGCGCGTTTTCGGGTAAAGGGCAGAGAGAATACCTATATTCTTGCCTGGACGACTACCCCTTGGACGCTCCCTTCCAACGTTGCCCTCTGTATGAACCCCGACGAAGCGTACGTGGAAATCGAGGCGGATGGCACGCGCTACATTCTTGCCGAAGCGCTCGTTTCTAAATTCTTTGAAGAATACACGCTCATTGAAAAGAAGACGGGCAAGGAATACGAGGGGCTTGAATACGAACCGCTGTTCGCTTACGCTTCGGGCACGTTCAAGGAAAAGGCGTACTATGTTGTCAACGATACCTACGTAACGCTCACGGACGGCACGGGCGTGGTGCATATCGCGCCTGCGTTCGGCGAGGACGACTATAAAGTGGGCAAGAAATATAAACTTCCCGTAGTGCAGCTCGTGAACGAAAGGGGCTGTTTCGACGAAAGATGTCCCGAGCTGGACGGCTTATTCGCAAAAAAAGCGGATAAACTCATTTTGGATATGCTTGCCCAAAAGGGTTTGCTGTTCCAGAAAATTCCTTTCGAGCACAGTTATCCGCACTGCTGGCGTTGCGATACGCCGCTCCTCTATTACGCGCGTGCAAGCTGGTTTGTGGAAGTTACCAAAATCAAAGACCAACTCATTGCCGCTAACCGCTCGGTGAATTGGATTCCCGAAACGATTAAAGACGGGCGCATGGGGAATTTCCTCGAAAACGTCATCGACTGGGGCTTATCGCGCGATAGGTATTGGGGCACTCCTCTGCCCGTTTGGGTGTGCGAGGACTGCGGCGAAATCGAAGTCATCGGCTCCAAAGCCGAACTCAAAGAAAAGTGCGGCGCGCCCGAAGATATCGAACTTCACCGCCCTTATCTCGACGGTTTGACCTGCAAATGTAAAAAGTGCGGCGGCAACATGAAACGCACGCCCGAAGTCATCGACTGCTGGTTCGATTCGGGCTCCATGCCGTTCGCGCAGTATCACTATCCGTTTGAGAATAAAGAAGTATTTGAAAAGACTTTCCCTGCCGATTTCATTTCCGAAGCGGTGGACCAGACGCGCGGCTGGTTCTATACCCTGCTCGTCATTTCCACCATTCTGTTCGGCAAAGCGCCTTTCAAAACGTGTATCGTGCTGGGGCACGTGAACGACGCAAACGGTATTAAAATGAGCAAACACAAGGGCAACGTCGTCGACCCGTGGAGCGTACTCGATAAACAGGGCGCGGATGCGGTGCGCTGGTATTTCTACACGGGAAGTTTCCCTTGGATTCCCACAAGGTTCGGCGCGGAGGCGGTATCCGAAGTGCAGCGCAAATTCCAGGGCACGCTCTGGAACACGTACGCGTTTTTCACGCTTTATGCGGAAATCGACGGCTACGACCCCACAAAGTACGGTTTGAAAAAGTGCAAACTTTCGCTCATGGATAAGTGGGCGCTCTCCAAACTCAACACGCTCGTGAAGCGCGTGGATAAATACCTTTCGGAGTACAACATTACGGACAGCGCGCGTGAAATTCAGGAATTTTCGGACGAACTTTCCAACTGGTACGTCCGCCGTGGACGCGACCGCTATTGGGGCAGTTCTATGACGGAGGACAAGGCGGCGGCGTATACCACGCTGTATCACGTTTTGGTAACGCTTGCTAAACTAATTGCACCCTACACGCCGTTTATGGCGGAAATGATGTATCGGAATTTAGTGCCGCAATTTGAAAAGAACGCGCCCGTTTCCGTGCATTTGTGCGCGTTCCCCGAATGCGACGAGGCGGCAATCGATTTTGCGCTCGAAAAGGGCATGGCGGACGTTCTCGAAGTCGTCGGTTTAGGACGGGCGGCGCGCAATTCTGGCGCGGTGAAAAACCGTCAGCCGCTTCCAGAAATGGTGATTGCGAGCGAGCGCAAACTCGATATCGGAGGCGAACTCGAAACGCTCGTGCTCGACGAACTCAACGTAAAAAAACTGCGCTATGCGGACAGTGCAGAAGCGCTCGTAAATTATACGCTTAAACCGCAACTGAAAACGCTCGGACCCAAATACGGCAAGCAGCTCAAAAAAATTACCGAATTTCTCAGCGCGTGTAACGCGGGCGAAGTGGTTAATGCGGTGAGGGGCGGCGGCTCTTACACGCTGGAAATCGACGGTGCGCCCGTTGTGCTTCTGGAAGAGGACTTGCAGATTTTCACACAGTCGGCGGAGGGCTACGTTTCCGCGGCGGATAAGGGCATTACCGTTGCGCTTGATTTAACGCTCACGGAGGAACTGTTGGACGAGGGCTGCGAGCGCGAACTCGTTTCCAAAATTCAGACCATGCGCAAGGAGGCGGGTTTCGAGGTAACCGACCGCATCGCCGTGTATCACGAAGGCGAGGGCAGAGCGGAAAAGGTCTGCGCGCGCGGCGCGTTTGCCGCCGACGTTCTTGCCCAAAAAGTAGAGAAGGGCAAAGCGGAGGGCTATACCAAAACGCTCGATATTAACGGAGATAAAATAACCGTTACCGTTGTAAAACTGTAAAACGCAATATGATTTGAAAAGACCGCCCTGCATTCGGCAGGGCGGTCTTTTCTGTTAAAAAGCAGGTAATAATTTCCAATTCGTATCACACAAGAAGTTGTAGCATCTGTCTGAATGCGGTACAATCCCTGTTAAATGTTATTATTTCACAAAATTAGTAAACTTTTTTATAATTAGTACAGTTTATATACCGATAATTATTATCGTATATTGATAATTACATACATGAATGATATACTAGCCGTAAATAGAGTTTCTGACGGAAACATGATTTATGCTGTTTTCATTAAGAGTGTCGCCAAATCTTACGGACAGCGTACGGGAAATTTCCGCATGAAACGACAAAAAATCTTTGGAGGAAAACAACAACCATGTCAAAAACAAGAAAGTCGCTGATTGCGATTCTCAGCGTAATGCTCATGCTTTGTTTGGGTTTGTTCACGCTTGTTGCCTGCGGCGGTAGCAGCAAGACCTTGGATTCAATCAAAATTTCCAAACAGCCCACGAAAAAAGCATACATTATCGGCGAAACATTCGACCCTGCGGGAATGGAAGTTACGGCAAACTATACAAAGGGCGATAAGAAAGAAAGCAAAGTATTGGAAACGAAAGATTACACGGTCACCGTGGATGCCGCTTATCTCGATAACGCAGGAAAATTCAAACTTCCTGAGGGTAAAACGAGCGCAAGCGCAAAAGTTTCCGTCAAGTACACCGAAAACAAAGTAGAAAAAACGGCGACTACGAATGTTACGGTGTCGAAACCCGTAAAAGAGTTGAGCATTAAAACTCAGCCTACAAAGACGGAGTACTTCGCAGGCGAAATGTTCGACGCTACGGGCTTAACGCTCCACGTTATTTATATCGACGATACCGAAGAGGATATTGTAGTCGTTTTGAACGGCGATAACGCGAATGCAACGGTCAAACCCGAAGGCGCGATTCCTTCAGGTACCACGCAGGTTGAAATTACATACCTCGGTAAAACGGTTACGGTTGATATCGAATTGCAAAGCGGTGTTTGGATTGAAGGCGAAACGGGTCTCTTCAACGGCGGCAAACCCGGCGAAGCGAATATTAGAACGGACGCGACGCTTGAAGATGCGCAGAAGAATGCGCAGAAGTTCTATGAAGCGCAACTCCGCGCAGACTTCGCGCTCTCCAAACTCAGAGAAACCCCCGATTTCGACGAAGAGGCGCTCAAAGGCGTTCCTTCCGACCGCATGAAAGTGAATAATCAGCCCGTTGCAGTAAGCGCGGGCGGCGAAGTCGTCGATAAACTCTACGACGCAATCTGCGACTGGGTTGCAAGTGCAACGGCGAAGACGGACGCTAAGAATTATAACGAAGCAAATGCTACGGCTTTGAAAGAATATATCGAAAGCGACGAATACCTCGAAGCGGTGGAGGAATACCTTGCAAGCGAAGAATACGAAGCGGAAGTAAAACGCCTTCGCGCCAACGGCGATATTTACCTCGGCGATATTAAAACGGGCGACGAAGTTTCTTTTGTGTTCTCTTCCACGGCGGCGGGCACAGGCTCCATTGCCTTCAAACTCGCTTCTTCTTACCTCTGCAAAGCAGACAATTGGACGGCAATCATTATGGGCGACGTTCAGTTCAACAAACTGGTGGAAGTTTACGTCAACGGCGAAAAGTACGATATTCCCGACAGCATCATGCTCCTCGGCGGTAAGAGCCCCGACGGTTCCACCAACCAGGCGCTCTGGGTCAATTGGCAGGAAGTGGAACTTCCCGGCATCACTTTCGTAGAGGGCAGAAACGCCATCGAACTCAAAGTGTTGAGCCACGATATCGTTGCTCCCGCACAGACGAGCCACAAGTCTATTCCGAACGTAGACAGTATGATTATTCTTCCCGACGAAGACGGCGAAAACGAGTTCGAGCTCGAAACGTTCGATAACGAAAACTTCGAATACAACGCTGTTGTAGAAGAAATCGAATTGGTAGAAAACGAAGGCGCGGCGAACCTGATTATTTCGGGTAAAATCAATATGACCGTAACGAAGGGTTATTTCGAAGATATTCTCAATAGTGCTGTAGTTATCGGCGTCGGCAAGACGGGCGATAACGACTTGACAAAATGGGCAGAAGTAGAACTTGTTGTAAATGAAGATTATACGTTCGTTGCTACTTCAGACATCACGTCGCTTTCGATTATCGAAGAAGGAAAAGCAGGACACCAACTGAAGATTACGAGCAACGAAGAAGAAGTTGACCTCAGCGCAGTTGCATTGCCCGAACCTTTGAAGATAAAACACAACACATATTCGATTAACGAAGATTATGAAATTATCGTTATCGGCGACGAAGTAAGCATTAGTTTCAATTCCATTGCGTTAGAAGCAGGCAAGGGCGACGATGCGGGCAAAGTGTTCGTGATTCTTACAGGCGAATATGTTGCATATACCGAAGACGAATTGAAAGAAATCGTTTTGGATATGGAAGGCGCGGGCGGCAGAGTTGTAGTAGGTGTTCCCGAAGTTACCGTCAGCACGAAAACAGTTGAGCCTGAAGAACCCGCAGAGGGCGAAGAGGGCGAACCTGCCGAACCGACTGTAATCAATCTCTTTACCATGAAGTTTGACATTTCCGATACGCAGAAGTTCCCCGCTGCGGCTGCAGGTCAGTTCTATTACATGCACGCTGGTATGTCTAAAACTCCTGGCAACCTTGCTGCAGCCGATGCAAAAATAAACGGCAAACAAATGTTGGTTGCAAACAATTGCCTGTATGCACTTAGCGAACAATGGGGTACTCGTGGCGTTAGTATTAAATCGCTCGAATGTCCCGCAGGGAAAGTGATGCCTTTATACCCTGATATTCGGGTAGAAAACGGTAAAGTCGTTTACGTCATCAATGGTATTTATAACCTTGAGGGCGACGAAGCTACCGTGAAACAGACAATCGGTGGACAGTATATCGACTTCCAGAATAACCAAAATGCTGGTGCTCCGAACTGGGATACGGTTCAATTAAAAGAAAAACTTGTTGAAGTCGTAATCGATTCCGAAGCAAAAACATATGAGGCGAAGTACGATGTAACGGATATGGGCAAGAGCGCGTATACGGGTCACTATCAGCAGAATGCAGAAAATGCGCCTGCTGACTTCAAACCGGGCATTGCAATGAATACGACGGTTTACTTGAACGGCAAGTCTTACAATATCGTAGTTGTCCCCGGTTCTAATGAAGGCAAGAACTTCTGGGGCTGCGTAGGTCTTAAAATTGCTGATACCGACCAGCCCGATTCTCCCGATGTAGGAACTCCCGTTGAACCCGAAGTTCCCGGCGGCGACGAGGGTGACGTAACTCCTCCCGAAGGCAACGAAGGAGAAGGCGAAGAAGTAACTCCCGAAGCATAATTTCGGA
The DNA here is from genome assembly GCA_947087265.1 of uncultured Clostridia bacterium. Lineage (GTDB taxonomy): Bacteria > Bacillota > Clostridia > Christensenellales > Borkfalkiaceae > Gallimonas. Next base: position 139,910 of record CAMUBY010000003.1, on the reverse strand, counting down.
TAGGCAGTAAAAAACAAATACGCCCTGCGTTTTACGCAGGGCGTATCTTTCTATCGGCACGAAAAAAAACTCTTTACAATTCCGCGTGTTTATGTTATAATAAAATATAAGAAACAAGGGAGAAAAAATTATGCGTTGCCTGTATTGTAATTGCACGGAAAGCAAAGTAATCGATTCGCGCTCTGCGGACGACGATAAAACCATCCGTCGCCGCCGTGAGTGCATGGGTTGCGGCAGAAGATTTACAACGTACGAAACCATAGAAGTTTCGCCGATTCTGGTCGTCAAGTCAGACGGCAACCGTCAGGCGTTCGATATCGGCAAGGTGAAGCGCGGTATTATTAAAGCGTGCGAAAAACGCCCCGTTCCGCTCGAAAAAATCGATTTGCTCGCCGAGGATATCAGTAAGCGTGTTTACAATTCCATGGAGCAGGAAATCTCGTCCAAAGAAATCGGCGAAATGGTCATGGAAGGCTTAAAAGAACTCGACGAAGTGTCGTATGTGCGGTATGCCTCCGTATACCGCTCGTTTAAGGACATTTCTTCGTTCATGAGCGAATTGCAGAAAATGATGGAAAAGAAAGGCGATAAAGCATGAAAACAAAACAGGTGCGTATCGGAAACGTACTCATCGGCGGCGGAAATCCCGTAGCCGTACAAAGCATGACGACCGAAAAGACGAGCGACGTGGAAAAAAGCGTCGCTCAAATTTTGCGGTTGGAAGAGGCGGGTTGCGAAATTGTGCGCGTTGCCGTCAGCGACGAAGCGGACGCGCTCGCCTTAAAAACGGTAAAGAGCCGCATTCACGTGCCGGTTGTTGCAGACGTGCATTTCTCGGCGAAACTTGCCGTGCTTGCCGTAGAAAACGGTGCGGATAAGTTGCGTATCAACCCCGGCAACATCGGCGCAGAAAGCGAAATAAGGCGCGTAGCGGACGCTTTGAAAGTGCACCGCATTCCCGTGCGCGTCGGCTCGAACTCGGGCAGTATCGAAAAGAATTTCCTTGAAAAATACGGCAGAACCGCACCTGCGCTTGTGGAGAGCGCGCTTCATAACGTACAGATTTTGGAAAAGTGCGGTGTGGAAGATATCGTCATTTCCGTCAAGGCGTCAAGCGTTCCGCTCACGGTGGAGGCTTATACGCTGCTTGCACAGCGTTGCGCATATCCTCTGCATTTGGGCGTTACCGAGGCGGGCACGGAAGAGTCGGGCAAAATAAAGAGCGCAATCGGTATCGGTTCGCTTTTGTTAAACGGAATCGGAGATACCATCCGCGTTTCGCTGACAGCCGACCCCGTAAAAGAAGTTTATGCGGCGCATGAAATACTGCGCGCCTGCGGACTCGAAACGGTATATGTTGAAGTCGTTTCCTGCCCCACGTGCGGAAGGTGTGCATACGACTGTATGGGGCTTGCGGAGCGCGTTTCCGAGCGCGTGAGGAATGTTCGCAGGCGTTTGAAAGTTGCGGTCATGGGTTGCGTCGTAAACGGACCGGGCGAGGCGCGCGGTTGCGATTTAGGGCTTGCAGGCGGTAAAGAATACTGTATTATTATAGAGAAAGGCGCACCCGATTTGCGCGTACCCGTGGAGGATGCCGAACGCACGTTTTTCGAGCGGTTGGAGAGGTTATTGACGGATGAAGAGTAAGGCGTATTTGGAAGAAATCAGAACGGCGGAGGGCTTAAAGCGCGCAGTGCTCAAAAAAATAGAAGTGAACGGCAGCCAAGCGGTATTTTTTCTTGCAACCGATACAAAGTACAACGATGAAGACGTTGCGCACGCGAAGGCGGTGACGGCGCAGTTTACGCCGCAGGGACTTATTTCGGACGTGAAAATTCTCAAAGCCGTACCGAGTGCGGAGGGAATCCGCCGCGCCGTGCTGGAGATTCTGAAAAACAGTTTTCCTGCGGTTGCGGCGTTTATTTCGCAGGACGACGTAGAGGTTGTCATTGAAAACGGCGGCGGCAATTTCGTCATCGGTATTGGCGGCGGAACCGAGCGCGTAACGGCAACGGATACGTTGCTCGACAAATTGAGCGCGGAACTCATGCGCGAATTCCCGGGCGTGTGGTACGGTAAATTCCGCAGCGTCGAGAAGCCGCAGGCGCAAATCGAAACGGACGACTTGCCGCCCGAAGAACTGCTGATTGCGCCGCGGTATTTTAAGATTGACGAATTTGTTGCGATTGACGGCGGTGCGCCCAAACTTGCGCTGTACCTTGCCGACCTCAACAAAGAAGCGCAGGACGTAACCGTTTGCGGCGTGATATCCTTTCTTGAAGAAAAGACGACGAAGAGCGGCAAACCTTATTTTTCTATGAATATCGGCGACGGCACGTCTACGCTCCGTTTTGCGTATTTTACCAAAAAAGCCACGTTGGAAAAGGTGCGCGGCTTGAAATCGGGCGACAGTGTTTGCGTGACGGGCGATAATGAATTATATAACGGAATGTTGAGTTTCCGTGCCAAGCAAATCAACTTCGGAAGAGCGCCCTTGAACTTTGTGCCCGAGGCGCGCCCGTCCCGTCCTGTGCCGCCCAAATACAAAACGGTCTTTCCCGCACCTGCGAGCGATTTTGTACAGAGCGGTCTGTTTGAAAATACCGCCTTGCCAGAAGCGCTGCTCCACAGGGAATTTGTGGTATTCGATTTGGAAACGACGGGCTTGAACAACGTGCCCTCCGCAGGCGGTATGGACCGTATTATCGAAATCGGCGCGGTAAAAATCAAGGACGGACAGATATCGGAAAAATTTTCTTCGTTTGTCGCCTGCCCCGTGAAACTTTCCGCAGAGATTGTGAAGCTTACGGGCATTACCGATGAAATGCTTGTCGGTGCGCCCGACGTAAAAGACGTGATTGCCGACTTCTTTAAGTTTGCGGCTGGTACTACGCTGGTGGGGCATAACGTGCAGTTCGACTATAAATTTATTCGCTACTACGGCGAAAAAGAGGGGTATTTGTTCGAGCAGAAACAGTACGATACCGTTTCGTTCGCGCAGGAAATACTTCGCCTTTCTAACTATAAATTAAATACGGTTGCCGAACATTTCGGCTTTACGTTCAACCATCACAGAGCATACGACGACGCGTTCGTCACTGCCAAAATCTTTCTTGCGCTCGCAAAACTCAAACAGGGTTTACCGAGAGGGTGATTTCCAAGATGGCAAAGAAAAAACTCCGTCCAAACGTTTGGACGGAGTTTTTGTACTGATAGCAAAAATCAGTATCTCGTCTGAATGGTGTGGCGAGGGCAGGATTCTGCGCACTTGCCGCACTTGATACATTTCTCATAGTCGATGACGGGAAGATTGTCTACCATCGTAATCGCACCGGAAGGGCAAACCTTTGCGCATTTGCCGCAGGCAATACAGCCGACTTCGCACACGTCCAGAACCGCTTTGCCTCTGTCGTGCGAGGAGCAGGCAATATACACTTTCGCGTCGGCGGGAATGCGCATAAACAGACCTTTGGGGCATTCGCTCAAGCACGCGCCGCAGGAAATGCAACGGTCGGGGTTGACTTCAGCACACTGGTTTTTCAAACAGATTGCCGATTCGGGACAAACTTCCACGCAGGTGCCTCCGCCCAGACAGCCGTAAGAGCACGCCTTGTGTCCGCCTTGCAGTTTGTTTTCTTCGATACAACTTGCCGCGCCCGTGTATTCAAACGCGTCTTTTGCGTTTAAGCCGCCGTTACAGCGGCAAACCGCTACCGTGGGTTTTGCGTTCTCGAAGGGGATTCCGAGCACGCCTGCGATTTCCGCTTTGGAATTATCCGCAGTAACGTGGCAGTCGCTGAGTTTGGCTTCGCCCTTTGCAAGTTTTTCCGCAAAGCCCGCGCAACCCGAACAGCCGCAACCGCCGCAGTTCGCGCCCGCAAGGTGAGAAAGAATTGCTTCTACTTTTTCGTTGGGGTTGGTTTTGCAGAATTTTGCCACAAGCAGAATGCACACGGTGAGCACAACGGCAATCGCCGCAAAAATGCCGATGACAATTCCTACAATATCCCAATGCATATCAATTAACATTAAATTACTCATCATTCATTCTCCTTAAAGCAGGGTAAAGACGTAGAACGCCATTGCCATGAAACTTGCCGTAACCATCGTAATGGGGAAACCCTTCATACATTTTGCAACGGGGAGTTTTTCAATCCGTTCTCTCACGCCGCCCATGAGTACCATAGCGAGCATAAAGCCGACGCCTGCAAACAGCGCATAGAGGAGCGCATAACCGAGGTTCATGGAAGACGCCGCTTGCAACCCGATGGAGGCATAGAAGTTGTCGCCGATGACGAGTTCCGCTACGCCGAGAATCGCGCAGTTAGTGGTAATCAAAGGAAGGTAAATGCCCATCGTTTTGTAGAGCGAGGGGGAAATTTTCGCAATGATTTTTTCGAGCATTTGCACGAGCGCCGCAATAATGAAGATGAAGAAGATAATTTCCAAAAATTCAATATTGAGCGCTTTCATGCCCAGATACAGCGGATAGGTGATGAGCGTAGCAAGCACCATGACGAGCGTTACCGCAACCCCCATATAGAAAGCGCTGCCCGTACGTTTGGAAACGCCGAGGAAGGGGCAGATGCCGAGGAACTGTACGAGAATAAAGTTCGAGGAGAAAGCCGCCGTAATAATAATCGTTAAAATCGTCGCGCCCATTATTCAGCCTCCTTTAAGTTATCGTTGTTTGCTTCTGCCGTTTCGGGTTCGGGAAGCGGTTCGTCGTGAGAAACGCGCAGCAGTTGCGCTTTCTTTTTACGGAACGTTTTTTCTACCTTATCGGTGATGAACACGAAGAGGGCAATGCAGATACCGTATACGAAGAACGCGCCTGCGGAACTCGAAAAGAACGCAATCTGGAAGTCCCAAAGCTTGATGCCGAAGAAACTTCCTGCGCCCAGAAGCTCGCGGATAATACCCATAATGCCGAGCGCCGCCGTAAAGCCGAGCCCCGATGCAAGACCGTCGAGTGCGCTGTCCAACACGGGTTGTTTGCTTGCGAACGCTTCCGCACGCCCGAGAATTAAACAGTTTACTACGATGAGCGATAGGAACACGCCCATGGAGTCGTATAAGTCAGGTATAAACTTATAGAGGAACATTCTGAGTAAGGTTACGAAGGTTGCGATAATCACGATGAACGCGGGAATGCGTACCGTGCTGGGAATGACTTTCCGAAGCAGGGAAATGAGCACGTTGCTCAGGAGCAACACGACGGTAACGGAAATTCCCATGCCGAAGCCCTTAATTGCCGTTGCCGACATTGCAAGCGCCGAGCAGGTGCCGAGCACGAGTTTGAACGCCGCGTTATTGGTAACTAATCCGTCGATTGTTATTTTGCCGTATTTGTTCATGCCTGTTCACCTCCGCGAATCAGAATAGCGTCATAGTTTGCCAGCGCATACACCGCCGCCCAGATACAGGATTGCGTGGAGTAAGTCGCTCCCGTATGAAGCGCGTTACCGGCGCTGTTCAAGGCGCCGTCGTCTGTGAGAAGAGCCTTGATTTCTTGAAGGGTTTTGCCTACGAAGTAGTTATTTTCTTCCGCAATGAAATCTTGGGGCATAGAATCTTCATAACCGTAGGTTGAACCGTTTTTCACGACTTTGTAAGCGGTGATAACGCCTTCCGTAACCGTAACGTTAATTTCAAATTCTACGGCGTCGCCGTTTACAACGGTTTTCAGTACGTATGCAACTTCGTTGCCGCTCACCGTGTAATCTACGGTATCCATATAGTCGCCGTATTCGATGGGATAGAGGAAGTCCCAATAGTTCGCGGTCGCAAACGCAGCCGCCCAGATACAGGACTGCGTAGAGAAGGTTGCGCCCGTGTGAAGCGTGTTGCCCGCCTCGCTCAAAGAACCGTCGTCCGAAAGCAGTGCTTCGACGTCTTGAAGAGTTTTGCCTACAAAGTAGTTGTTTTCTTCTGCAATGAAATCTTGGGGCATAGAATCTTCATAGCCGTAAGTCGAACCGTTTTTCACGACTTTATAAGCGGTGATAACGTTGTCCGTGACCGTAACGTTGATTTTAAACTCTACGGCGTCGCCGTTTGCTTTTACAACAAGTTCATAGTCCACTTTATTTTCGCTGACGACGGGCGTAATTACGGATTTATCCATATTGATATATTTTTCGTAACGGTAGGTTTCGCCTCCCACGCTCTCGCCGAGTACGACCGACTTCACGAAATCGATAGCTGTATTCACGGCGTTGTTGATGGCTCTTGCCGAAGCGGTTGCGCCCGTGGAGGGGTTGACAATTCCGTCAGAAACGCCGAAATATTCGCCTTCTTTTACCTGTTCGTCGCTGTTGTTGAATTTCTTAAAGAAATCGCTGCTTGTTTCGTAGTATTTGGAAACGGTGGTGCTATCGAATACGACTTTGCCTACGCCGTCCAACTTTCCTTCTTTCATTTCGATTACCACCCAAACGGTAACCGTGCCGCCGCCGAACGCGTTGTTGCCCGTAGCTTTTACAAGGTAGTTGCCGTCTTTCTTTACTTTCACGGCTTTTTCGACTTTGCCGTCCGCAAATTCGCCTTGTTCAGCGTCAAAGGGAACGTTTTCCGTTTCCACCGTTTCTCCGTAAATTTTGGAGTAAATACGGTTTTCCTTTTCTGTGTCGGATACATAGAGCAAATCGTTGAACACCGCAAGGAGTGCGCCTGCGATAATTACGATTACAAGAAGTACCGCAAGACTCTTAAAGGCATTGCTCTTGAAAAATTCTTTTGCTTTCATGCGCGTTCCTCCTTTGCAGACTGTTCAGGCTCTGCCGCTTTTTCTTTTTTCGCTTTCTTTTCTTTCTTTACAGGTTTCTTCCATTGATAGCCGAAAGGATGAACTTTCAGCAACAGGTCGATAAGGAACACGAGGAAGTTCATGAGAAGGATACAGAAAGATACGACTTCCAGCCCCGTTGCCTTTCTCAGCCCCGCCGTCAGAAGACCTAACAGGAAGAAGTAAGCAATATTTCCGATTTTCGATTTCGGAGTGGTTACATAGTCGGTTGCCATGAAGATAGCCCCTAACATCAAACCGCCCGAAAGGATAGAGGGCAAGAAAGAATTGATATTCAAGTCGAGCAGGGAAGCAAATAAGCCCGTCGTTACAATGTAGATGAGGGGCAGATACCATTTGATAACGCCGCGCACGCACAAGTAAATTCCGCCGACTAACAGCGCAAGTTTGCACGTTTCGCCCATTGCCGTTGCGCCCAAGCCCGTACCGAGGAACAAATCGAGCGCGTTAATGCTCTCTTTGCCTGCCAGGATGTTGCCGCCCAATTGCGTTGCGCCCGTTTCAAGAGCCGCTCCGCCGCCGTTGATGGGGTCGAAACCGCAGGTCGAGGCGGTTGTCATCATCACTCCGAATGCAATAAAGAGGAAAATTCTTCCTGCAAGTGCCGGGTTCACAACGTTCTTGCCCGTGCCGCCGAAGAGCATTTTCACCGCCGCAATCGCGAAGATACTGCCGAGAATGGGCATATACCAACCTTTAATGTTGGCGGGAATGCAAAGCGCGAGGAGCAAGCCCGTTACAAGCGTGGTGAAATCGAACTGTTTGAAGAACTTAATTGCAATTTCTTTGGGGCTCGTCCAGATTTTATGCTGAACGATGTAGTAAACAAATTCCGTGAGGAACGCCGAAGCGAGGGAAATGAGAATCATCACCGCCGCCTGCCAGCCGAAGTAAACAATACTTGCCGCCGTTGCGGGAATCAGCGCGATGAGCACGTCCAGCATAATGTGCTTGGTTGTGCGGCGCGTTTTTACGTGCGGCGTAGGGGAAATTAGAAGTTGACTCATGATTTTTTCCTCCCGATTTCGGCTTTGGTCGTTTTGATTGCCTGAGCGAGCGGTCTGCGCGCAGGGCAGATATATCCGCACGCGCCGCAACTGATGCAGGCGCTTGCACCGCCGTATTTTTCCGCGCTCTCGTAGTCTTTTGCCGCCGCATAGAACTCAATCTGCATGGGCATGAGTTTCATGGGGCATACGTCCGCGCACTTGCCGCAGTTGATGCAGGGCGTGGGCTCTTCCGCGCAGGTTTCCTTTGCGGTGAGCAAGAGGAAGCCTGAAGTCGTTTTTGTAACGACCGCGTCCGTGCCCGTGAGCGCCGTACCCGTCATCGGTCCGCCCGCAACGTATTTGACTGCTTCATTGTGTTTGACGGATTTTACTTTTTTCACCCAATCTCTGTGAACTTTCGGACGGCGGTATTCATAGTTCGCAAGGGCAAATATTGCCGCGCGAACTATGTCTACTGTAACTCCTACACCATTGAGAAGCGAGCCGTTTTCGTTCAGCAGTTTGCTGAGTTCATCGATTGATTTTCCGATGAAGAAAGAACCGTCTGCAAAAGCGGGGTCAACACCTTCGAGGTTGGCGTTCTCGTCTGCAATAGCAAACTCGGAAATCACGCCTTTTGTTACGGTAACGTTCACAGGAAGTGTTTCTTTCATGCCGACAGAGTCCATCACCAACTGGTAAATTACAGCCTCCTCTTTCACGCCGCATTGTTCCAAAAGTGCGGAGAGGGGCGCGCCGACGGGGCATAAGAGGTTTTTCGGCGATTCGATGCCGTTACCCGAAACGGTAACTACGCGTTCGATGAGGGGTTTGCCTTCCTCTACGGCTTCGCATACCGCATAGGCGGTTGCCACGTTCTGTACCACAACGCCTGCGTCGGCAGGAAGTTTTCCGAGCGGCACCTTTCTGCCTGTGCAGCAGTAAATGAGGTGCTTTTCCGAACCCATGGGGTATTGCTTTTTCAGCGCAATCACTTGCAGGTCGGTTTCTTCAAAGAGGGCAATCGCCTGCGGCTTGTTTTTCTCGATACCAATCATGATTTGGCTGACACCGAGCGCGTCCGCAAGGTAATGCGCGCCGCGAACAATTTTATCGCGTTGTTCCTGCATGAGTCTGTCGTCGCAGGTGAGGTAGGGCTCGCATTCCGCACCGTTGAGAATAAGCGTGTCTACAGGGCTTTGGGGCGAAAGTTTTACATGCGTAGGGAAACCTGCGCCGCCCATACCGACGATGCCCGCTTCTTCTACGCGCATTTTGATTTGTTCATAGGTGGGCTCTGCGAGCGGAGGGAGATAATCCGTTTCCTGTTTCTCGTCCGGTGTGATGACGATATAAACGCCGGATACGCCGCGGCTGTCTTTGCGCTCGGCAATGTCCTTCACCGTGCCTGCAACGCTTGCGTGCACGTTTGCAGAAATCTTTCCGCCAATTTGCGCGATGAGTTGACCGCGTTTCACCGATTGACCGACTTCCACAACGGGCTGGGCAGGCGCGCCGATGTGCTGACTCACGGGAATTGCAACTTCCCATGTTCCCGTAAGCGGTTCGATGGGGGAGTTTTCCGCGAGTTCTTTTCTGCCGCGGATATGCACGCCGCGGAAGAAAAGTTTTCCGTTTTTCGCTTTCAATTTGTTTCCTCCGGTTTCTGAATTTTCTTTATTTCCAACCCCAATCTTATGGAACACCGAAAGGGGTACGGCTTTCACGGTAAATATCACGGCTAGTCCCACTACAATGCCCGCGCCCGTGCCCATGAGGCAGAGATAGGGCGCATAAGACATAAGCAGCATTGTGCCCGTCAAACCGCAGTAAACCAAAAGTTGTACGAGGTTATGTACCACGGCGGACGTAACGCTTACGGCAAGAATGCTGACGCGCGGATAGACGAGCAGGAGCAGACGGGAAACGCAAACGCTCACGACGCCCGCCGTCAAACTGTAAAGAAGCAGGGAGAGATTCCCTGCAAAAATGCTGCCGAGCACCGTCCGCGCAGTCACGACGAGGAGCGCTTCGGGCAGTCCGTACAGTACGAGCGCAAACAGCGAGAATACGTTGGAAATTCCGAGTTTTGCGCCTGGAATGGGAAGCGTGGGGATTAAGGCTTCGATTAAGAAGGCAATCAGCCCCAGTCCCGTCAACAGCGCAAGAATCGCAATTTTTTTTGCACTCAGTATTTTCCCGTAATTTTTCACCGCTCTATTATAAACAATCGCCTGTAAAAATGCAACTTCTTTCATTATAATAAGGTAAAAGTTCGCTTTTGCTAACTCGCCTCTGTGAACAAACGATAAAATTTTTCGTTCCGATAAAAATATTTTCCGTTTAATACTTGTAAAACGAAACAATTTCGAGTATAATAAAAATATCCTACGGAAGGTGAAATCATGACGACGCAAGAATTAGACGAATTTTTGGTACAGGAAAAAGAGAGAGCGGAGAAAGCGCTCGGCTGCGATATGTGCAAAAAATACGCACGGTGTTTGTACTGTTTCAGTAAAGACGAATACCGCTGTGCAAAAGCGCATGAAAGGCTTGTTGTCGTGTTGGAGCGGGGGAACCGTAAAATTCCTTCCTATCTCCTTCCCGAACCGCCTCTTCCGTCTGCGGAGGAGAAACCCGCTACGGAAAAGAAGCCGCAACAGGAACTGCGCCGCACGGTATCAGCTGCTCCCGCGCTGACTGTGCGAACCAAAGAAGAGGAGAGCGAGAAAGAGCCGAAGGAAGAAATGATTGAAACCATCGCGCATATTCTTTCGGAGTACAAAATGGATTCGCTTTCGGAAGAGCGTACGCAGGAGCTCATGAAAATCTCTGCGATGCTCGATTCTCAGGACGAGCAGGAACACAAGGAAACGCCTGCCGCCGTTTTAACGCGTACAAAGCACGAAGAGGGGAATGTTCCGCTTTTCGTTATTACACGCAAAAGAAAATACAATTAACAACAAGGGGGATTTGATTTTCGTTTTATGGACAGTACCACAATAGGACTGTTAATTGCGCTCGTTGTGCTCATCGTAATGTCCGGTTTTTTCAGCGCAACCGAAACTGCGTATACGAGTTTCAGCACGGTGCGTATGCGCGCTCTGGCGGAAAAAAAGCGCACGGCGCGGATTGCCTTAAAAATGAGTGAGGACTACAATAAAGTTCTTACAACACTCCTCATCGGAAATAATATTGTCAATATCGCGGCGGCAACTATTTCCACCGTGATTTTTGTTAACCTGTTGGGCGGGGAGTTGGGACCGACCATTTCCACCGTCGCGCTCACAATCGTGCTTGTGATATTCAGCGAAATTTCGCCCAAAACGCTTGCGCGCGAAGTGCCTGAAACGTTCGCTTGCATTATGGCGTATCCGCTCCTTATTTGTACTTATTTATTCCTGCCCCTCAATTTTATTTTCGGGCTCTGGAAAAAACTCATTTTTCTCGTATTCGGATTTAACAAAAAGAAACCGAAGTTCACAGAACAGGAATTCAAAATGCTCGTATCGGATATTCACGAGGAGGGCGTGCTGGACGAAACGGAACAGGACCTTATTACGAAATCTTTGCGCTATAACGACTTGCACGTCGGCTCCTGCATGATTCCGCTCGACCGCGTGATTATGACGGAAATCCGCGAAGACGTGCGTTCCGTGTATAAAATTTTCCGCGAAACCAATTTTTCGCGTATTCCCGTATACAAGGGCACCAAACCGAATATTATCGGAATTCTGTACCGCGCAGACTTTTACGAAAATATGCTTGCGGGGCGGCGGGACTTTATGAATATCGTGCGTCCCGTTTCGAGAACGATGCCCGACGTAAAAGTTGCCGAGCTCATGAAAAAAATGCAGGGAATGCGCGAACACATGGTTATTGTGGGGCCTGCGGGCAACGCGTTGGGGCTTATTACGCGCGAGGACATGGTGGAAGAACTTGTGGGCGATATCGACGATAAATACGATTTAACACCCGTGACTTCTCCGCTCAATCCCTTTATTCCCGAACCCGAAGAACCTGCCGACGTGGACGAAACGGAAGAATAACCGTAGAATACAGGCAAAACGGAGTAAAAAATAAAATTTGTGAATTTATTGTGAATTTATTTTAACATGCGGTTTTGAAGTTGACATCAAAACCGCTTTTTGTATATAATAGTAATTGTTTAGAGAGTGACAATCAGAAGAAGGTGGCTTATGGAAAACTACGAATACGTCGCGCAGTTTATGCAGATTCTGCGAAAAATCGAAAGTCTGGATATTTTTGCGGCATCGGCAAAATTCTCCAAAACGGAATTCCGCATTCTGCGTGAAATCGTAACGGAGAACGAAAACGGCAACCAGATTATTTCATCCGAACTCGCCCGTCGCATCGGCGTAACGCGGTCTGCCGTTTCGCAGATTGTGAACAAATTGGAGAACGACGGTGTGATAAAGCGTGCGGTTGCAAGCGATAATAAGAAAATTGCCTACATTCAACTCTCCGAGCGAACGCTCGAAGTGTACAACGAGCAGTATAAACAGGCGCACGAATGCCTGTCGAAAATTACTGCCGTTTACGGAAAAGACAAATTAGACGCATTCTTTGCTTCCTGCAAAGAACTCATTGAAGTATACGAGAGCGTGAAACAGGAAATTTCAAATCGGCAATCCGCCGAAGGGGAGACATCATGTTAAAACTAACGGACATTAAAAAAGACTACAAAGTTGCTTCGGAGTATGTACACGCGCTCAAAGGGGTCAGCCTCGATTTCCGTAAGAGCGAATTTGTCTGCATTCTCGGTCAGTCGGGCTGCGGCAAAACGACGCTCCTCAATATCATCGGCGGATTAGACCACTACACTTCGGGCGATTTGGTCATTCAGGGCAAATCGACCAAAGACTTTTCCGACCGCGACTGGGACGTTTACCGCAACCACCGAATCGGGTTTATTTTCCAGTCGTATAACCTCATTCCGCACCAAACGGTGCTCGGCAACGTAGAGATTGCGCTTACGATTGCTGGCGTGGGCAGAGAGGAACGCAAAAAGCGCGCCGCGGAAGCGTTGGAGCGCGTAGGGCTGGGCGAGCAACTGCACAAACGCCCGAACCAGCTTTCGGGCGGTCAGTGCCAGCGCGTTGCCATTGCGCGTGCGCTCGTCAACAATCCCGACATTCTTCTCGCGGACGAACCGACGGGTGCGCTCGATTCGGAAACAAGCGTTCAGATTATGGAGCTCATCAAAGAGATTGCCAGCGAGCGGCTTGTCATTATGGTGACGCACAATCCCGAACTTGCGGAGTTGTATGCTTCCCGTATCGTGCGCTTAAAAGACGGGCTCGTGGAAGAGGACTCCAACCCCTACGACGGCTCGGAAGATACTGCGGCGGCAGCGGAAGTTGCGAAAGAGACAGCGGAAGAGCCTGCGGCGCAGGAATCGGAGGCTCCCGAAGCGACGGCAGAAACGGCGACAGAGCCGAAGAAGAAAAAGAAAAAAGCGAAAAAACTGCGCGCGAAAATGAACTTTTTGAGTTCGCTCGCACTCAGTGCGCGTAACCTTCTCACCAAAAAGGGCAGAACGATTATTACGTCCATTGCGGGCAGTATCGGCATTATCAGCGTGTGTCTCGTGCTTGCGCTTTCGAGCGGTTTCAACAGTTATATCAAGCGCACGGAAGAGGATATGCTCTCCTATTATCCCGTGGAAATCACCGAAGAGGCATTTGATTTAACTTCGATTATGTTTTCCTTTACCGCACCGAAAGATATGCCCGATATGTCCGAACTCGAAGATAAAGTTTACGTCGACTCTTTCCTTACGGGGCTTGCGGACGGCATTACGGTACATAACACCATTTCCGAAAGTTATCTTTCGTATGTGCAATCGATGAATAAGAGCCTCTATTCCGCCATTCAGTACGGCTACGGCGTGGGGCTTGCGGACGGCTTGTTTACCAAAGTGGAAACGGGCGACGTGTACCTCGATAAAATTAAGTTGGACGAAAGCGGAAATCCCGAACTGAACGAAGACGGCACGCCTAAAACGGAAAAAGTGTACGTGCCTGCGGAAACCAGAAATTTGTCGCTCACAGGTTTGAAAGAATTTTACGAGGACGAACTTTTGCAGCACGCGAAGAAGTATGCGCCGCTCCTTGCCTATGTGGATTTGTTCGGGAACATTGTGCATAAAATGCCCCAGACTTCCGATTTTACCAATACGGATTTTGCAAAATACGTGCTTTCGCAGTACGACGTGCTCGGCGGCGAGAACGCGCATTTCCCGACGAACGAAAACGAAGCGGTGCTCGTTATCGGAGCCAACAACGACGTTACCGACTTAACGCTCGCGCAGCTCGGACTGCTCCCCGAAAAAGAATTCCTCTCCCTGTTTGAGTTAGGCGGAGAAAAAGAGGAAGAGGGCGAGCACGAAAAGAAAGAATACATGACGATTGATTTTTCGGACATCATCGGAAAGGAATACGTCCTGTACGGCAACAACGAAATTTATGAACCGAACGCACAGCCAAGCGAATACGCGTTTACTTACCGCGATTCCAAACCGCTCGACGCAAGCACGGAAGGGGGAATCCCGCTTAAAATTTCCGCGGTTTTGCGCCTGAAAGACGGTCTGACTTACGGTTGTCTGAGCAACGGTCTTAACATTACGGAAAAAGCGGTTAACGATTATATTCAACTCAATAAGCAATCCGCCGTCGTTAACCATATATTGACGAACAGCAGCAAAGAAACGTACGAAGGGGAAGAATACACGATTTATGTGAATCCCCCTGCGGAAAATCTTCTCAAATATTACCCGAACAGACGCGACGTAACGGTCGGCGAAAGTACGGTAAAAGTGAACTACACCATGACGGACGAGGCTTTGCGTTACGTCGGCGGAAAGGACTCGCCGAACAGCGTGTTCATATACGCCACCGATTTTGACAGCAAAGACGAGCTTCTCGAATATCTCGACGAGTGGAATCTGATGTGCGAACGCGGAGATGCCTACGGCGGAATCACGCTTTCGGAAGAGATGAAAATTACTTATACCGACCGCGTCGGACTTCTCATGGGCATGATGCAGACCATGCTCGACGTTATCACTTACGTGCTCGTTGCATTTACGGCAATTTCGCTCGTGGTATCCTCGGTCATGATAGGCATTATCACTTACGTTTCGGTGGTGGAGCGCATCAAGGAAATCGGCGTCTTGCGTTCGCTCGGCGCAAGGAAACAGGATATCCGAAACCTGTTCAATGCGGAAACCTTCATCATAGGGCTTGCGGCAGGTTTGTTCGGCGTCATCGTCACCTATCTTCTGTCGTTTGTCGTCAACGCAATTATTTTCTCGCTGGCAGGCATCGCAGGCATTGCCGCGCTGTCGCCGCTCACGGCGTTCATTATGGTTTGCGTGAGCGTCCTGTTAACGCTCGTTTCGGGTTTGATTCCCGCACAGGCGGCGGCGAAAAAAGACCCCGTAATCGCGCTGAGAACGGAATAAAAACGCAGAGAAAGGGCATACTTACTGTAAACTAAATTTGCGAGGTAAGTATGGCAAAAAAGAAGAAAATTCCGAAACTCACGGACGAAGAATACGAACAGTACGTGAGAACTCTGTTAGAAAAGTAATTAAAACTCCCTGTGCAAAGCACAGGGAGTTTTATGTTACCGAAATATAATCACATCGGTGCGTTTCCCGCATTTGCTCTGAAATTTCCCCCTGCTTCTCCCATGTTCCGACAAAACAAGCGCAAATATTTCTTTTGCCGTGTGTTATCATAAGCAAAAACGTGCGCGGAGGCGTAGAATGGCAAGAAAAATTGTAATTACGTCGGGCAAAGGGGGCGTCGGTAAAACGACGGTCTGCTGTAATCTTGCCGTTCAACTTGCCAAAGCGGGCAATCGCGTAATTGTTTGCGACCTCGACTTCGGTTTGAATAATGTAGACGTTGTGTTCGGCACGGAAAATCTCGCTATCTACGACGTGCTGGACGCAGTCGAGGGCAGGTGCCGCCCGCGTCAAGCGCTTGTCCGCCATCCCCGATATCCTACGCTCTACGCCTTGGCGAGCAACCGCATTTCGGAGCGCTACGTTTCTCCGCAGGCGGTGCGGCTTGTTTTGGAAGCGCTTTCTCCGCAGTTCGACTATATTTTTATCGACTCTCCCGCCGGTATCGAAGACGGATTTCACCGCGCCGCTTCGTGTGCCGACGAGGCGCTTCTCGTTACAACGCCGCATATTTCCGCGATGCGCGACGCCGACCGCGTTTCGGGCATTCTCAAAAGTTACCGTTTCCGCGAAGTCGGGCTTGTCATTAACATGGTGAGAAAGGATTGGACGCGTCGGGGAGAAATTTTAACGCCTTCGGAAATTTCCTCCGCGCTGCGTCTGCCGCTCGTTGCCGTCGTACCCGAAGAAGACAAACTGTTTCTCGATAACATCTGTGAACGTTCGCGTGCGTTTCGGGCGCTCAGCGCATATTTTACGCTCGCCGATAAGCAAAAGAAGAGCAAGAAAACGAAATAAACGTTCAGGAGGTTACTATGAGGGAACAAATTACCAAACACCGTCTTGCCCGAATGCTTGCCGAGGATAAAGAGGAAATGAATTTAGAAACGGAGGAAGCGGCTATCCGCGATTTTCAACGCGTTGCGAACGAGTATTTTGAAACGGAGAGCAAAGCGAGAATGTCCGTGAAAAAAGAGGGCGGCGTCATTTCGGTGACGCTTACCTTTCGCGCCGTCCGCGTGAAAAATTTTACAAGATTGAAATAAAACAAAACGCCGACTGCATCGCAGCCGGCGTAATTTTTCTATGCGGTTATTTTTTCTTTTTCTGGTCTTTTTCTTCTTCGGGCGTAATAAAATCGAACTCGATTTTTTCGTTACGCTTGATGAGCGCCTGAACAAAATCGGTATACCATTTATCTTTTACGACAATCACCATATATTTTGTCTTGTAATCGTCGAAATAGACGCTCAGTTTATTCGAGCCGCGGAAGAGCCGCACGGAATAAATGTTTTTGATTTCGTAACGGGAGCGGATAATGCCGAACTGAATGGTAAGCGTTTTTTCGGATACAATGTATTGCGATTTAATGAGCATGGCAAGTACGATGATTGCAAGCAGAATGCTCACAAAATACAACAGAAGATATTTTATCCAATCGTAGGGGGAAGAAATATCGCCTTTCAGGAAGTCGACGAACTGCCACGTGGTGAGTCCGATACCTGCCGCACAGAGCGCGAGGAGCAGGCAAAACAAGGCAATCATCAAAGGGGTAAACTGAAAACGGAACGTTTCGTCGGGAAGTGCGTTTTTTTGTTTTTTCTCATTCATAAGTGCAGTATAAAACATTTCTGCGCAAAAATCAATCGATTTGGCAATATTCCCTCAATGCATATCGCTTGAAAAAAAATTGCAAATCCGTTATAATCAAATCAACACGAATACTAAGGCGGAGGCTGGAATGGTAAAACTCATTAAACAGGGCGTTTATTACATTGAAGGGAAACTCGTTAAGGAATCCCAGGCGTTTCAGACGGAAGAAAAAAAGAAGGCGGCAATCAAGAATACGATGGCGTATTTCTTACTCCGAGCGCACAACTCAGGCGACGGGGAATATTACCGTCTGCGCTTCGATGCAATTGCCTCCCACGATATCACCTACGTCGGCATCGTGCAGACGGCGAAAGCGAGCGGAATTACCGAATTTCCGATTCCCTACACGCTTACCAATTGCCACAACTCTCTGTGCGCCGTGGGCGGCACCATCAACGAGGACGACCATCTCTTCGGCTTATCGGCGGCAAAAAAATACGGCGGCGACTATGTTCCCGCGCACCTCGCGGTGATTCACCAATATATGCGCGAATGTGCGGCAAAGTGCGGCGCCATGATTTTGGGTTCCGATTCTCACACGCGTTACGGCGCGCTCGGTACCCTGGCGGTGGGCGAGGGCGGTCCCGAACTCGTCAAACAGCTCTTAAAGCAAACTTACGACGTTAAACGCCCCGAAACGGTTGCCGTTTACCTCAAAGGCAAACTCAGAAAGGGCGTCGGTCCGCAGGACGTTGCGCTTGCGCTCATACGCGCTACCTTTCCGAGCGGCTTTGTCAAGAACAAAATTTTGGAATTTATCGGCCCCGGCATTGCCGACCTCAGCATGGATTACCGTAACGGCATCGACGTGATGACGACGGAAACCGCCTGTCTTTCGAGCATTTGGGAAACGGACGAAAAGACGCGCGAATACTATGCCGCGCACGGCAGAGAGGAGGCTTATAAAAAACTCTCTCCCTCACAGCCCGCCTTTTACGACGGCGCGGTGACGGTTGATTTGAGCAAAATCGAACCCATGATTGCGCTTCCCTTCCACCCCTCGAACGCATACACCCTGCGCGAATTTTTAGAGCGCCCCGCAGAACTTTTGAAAGAAGCGGAAGAAAAGGGCAGAAAGATATTGGGCAACGACAGTTTTACGCTCACCGACAAAATCAAGGACGGCAAAGTTTACGTTGACCAGGGCGTGATTGCAGGCTGTGCGGGCGGCAGTTACGAAAACATTGCCGAAAGCGCGGAAATTCTGCGCGGCAAAAGTATCGGCACGGGCGCGTTTACGCTCAGCGTTTATCCTGCTTCCCAGCCTATATATAAATGTCTGACGGAAAACGGCTATGCGGCTGCGCTCATGGAAACGGGAACGACTTTGAAAACGGCGTTTTGCGGTCCCTGTTTCGGCGCGGGGGATACGCCTGCAACGGGCGCGTTCTCTATCCGCCACACCACGCGCAACTTTGAAAACCGCGAGGGCAGCAAGCCGGCGCAAGGGCAGCTTGCTGCGGTTGCGCTCATGGACGCGCGTTCGATTGCGGCAACGGCGGCAAACGGCGGCGTATTGACTTCCGCGCTCGACGTAGAATATAACAAGCGCGTCAAGAAGTATCAATTCGACGGCAAGATTTACGAAAACCGCGTTTACCGCGGCGCAGGCAAACCGCAGAAAGATTATGAATTAATTTACGGACCCAACATTGCAGACTGGCCCGAACAGATTGCACTCGGTAAGCATCTGCTCATGAAAGTTGCGTCTGTTTTGACGGACACCGTTACCACGACAGACGAGTTGATTCCTTCGGGCGAAACTTCGTCCTATCGTTCCAATCCCTATAAGCTTTCGGAATTTGCCCTGTCGCGCAAAGACCCGGAATATGTTGTGCGCGCAAAGAGTGTGAGAGAGGAAGAAGCGGCACGCCGCGGAAACGGAAATTTGCCCCGAAGCGTGCTCGACGCGCTCGGCGGCTTTGTCCCGCAGGAAGGTACGGTTTACGGAAGCGTGGTCGTTTCGCTAAAACCGGGCGACGGTTCTGCGCGCGAGCAGGCGGCAAGTTGCCAGCGCGTTTTGGGCGGCGTCGCGAATATTTGTAAAGAATACGCTACCAAACGATATTTCTCCAATCTGGTCAACTGGGGAATGATTCCCTTTACCTGCCAGAATCCCGATTTCAAAGTGGGCGATTATCTCTACGTCGCGGATATTGCGGAGGGGATTCAGTGCGGCGAACAAAGATTTCTTGCAAAAGTATTTTCGGACGGCGCAACGCGCGACGTCGTGTTGGAACTTGCGCCGCTCACGAAAGACGAAAAGGAAATTTTATTGGCAGGCTGTTTAATCAACTACAACAAAAAAAACCGATAAAATTGTTTGCGCGGTATTGATTTTTCATAAAAAAAATAGTATAATATAAACGGAACAAATAAGGAGGAACTTATGAACAATTTGTTGATTTCAACCGGTGCGCTTGCGGGCATTATTGCGGGCGCGGTAGTCGTGGTACTGCTCATTGCGTTCGGCATTTGGTACGTTTCCACCTACAACACGTTACAGAAACTCAAAAACCTCGTGGAAGAGGGCTGGGCGACCATCGAAGTACAGCTCAAAAAACGCTACGACCTCATTCCCAACCTCGTAGAAACGGTGAAAGGGTACGCCAAACACGAGAGCGGCACGTTGGAAGCCGTGATTAAAGCGCGTAACATGGCAATCAGCGCAAAGGGCGATGATAAAATCGCGGCGGAAAACGCGCTTACGCATACGTTGAAATCGCTCTTCAAACTCAAAGAAGCGTATCCCGAACTCAAAGCGAACACCAACTTTATGGATTTGCAGGGTCAGCTTACGAAAATCGAAACGGAAATCGCTTCCGCGCGCAGATACTATAACGGTACCGTCAAAGAAATGAATACGAAAATCGATATGTTCTTTGTGGGCTGGGTGGCGCGCCGCATGAAACTTGAAAAACGCAAATATTTTGAACTTGACTCTGAGGAAGAACGTAACCCTGTAAAAGTTCAGTTTTAAGGAAATTTCAAAGGAATATGAAAAAAATCAAGAGAAATAAGAGGATAATTGCGGTTGTTGCCGTGTTACTCCTCGCGCTTGGTATTTGGGCGGGGGTTACCTCGCCCGTTTCCGTATCCGCAAGCGCATACGGAAGTACGAGCGTATATGACGCTGAATACGGTTATACGATTGAAAACTTCAATGTGGAAATGACGGTGGAAAGAAACCGTACCGTTTCCGTAACGGAAATCATTACCGCTTCGTTTACGGGTTACAGTTCGCACGGCATTATCCGCGATTTGCCGCTCGGCGGCGGCGTGCGCTATAAAAACGTGAAAGCAACGTGTGATAATACGGACTTTTCTCCTTTTTTCAAAACGGACGATATTTCTTTTCTTTCGTATTATCTGCGCGGCGACGGGCTTGTAAGAGGGCAGGAGCGCACCTATACGGTTACATACGAAATGGTCGTGCCTGCGCTCAAAGAAGAAGGGTATCTGCCGCTCGACGTCATCGGTTACGGCTGGCAGACGGAGATTGAAAACGTAACCGTTTCCGTTACTGTGCCCGACGGCTTGCGCGCTTTCACCGTTTATTCGGGCGAAAGAGGAACGGCGGGAAACGATTGTGACGTCGAATATGAACAGAACGGGAATACCCTTACACTTACGGCAAACGGTTTGCCGCGCGATATTCCGCATTACGGCGAAGACGGCGATTATTATACGTCGGCGGGCATTACCCTCGATTTGAGTTTTGAAAAGGGCGTGCTGACGGCTTCGTTCGATATGTCGATTGTCTATGCGCTCATTATCGGCGTATTGCTTCTGCTTGCCGCGGCGCTTGTAAAGGTATTTATTTGCCGTCAACCTACCATGGTAAAAACGGTGAATCTCACTGCGCCCGACGAGATGGACCCGCTTTTGATGGGCACGCTGATTGACAATAAAACAGATAACGAGGATTTAGGCTCGCTCGTATTCTGGCTCGCTTCCGAGGGGTATCTGCATATCGACTTGACGCAGGATAAGGACGACCCTTTGCTCTACCGCACTTCCAAACCTCTTGACCCCGATATGCCCGCGCACTGCAAAATCTTTTACCAGGGGTTGTTCCAGGGTAGGGAGTCCGTCTATTCTTCCCAACTTTCCAACAAATTTTACAGCACTGCGAGCGAGGTAAAATCGGCAGTCAAAGGGGAAACAGGAAAACTTTATGCTTCCAAAGGCTTCGGCGCAATCGGGCTTCTTGCGGTTTTCGCCGTGCTCTTATTGGGCGGTTTTACTTTTCTGTATCCTATCTTCACGGTTGCGCGCGGTTACCTGTATTGGGTAATGGTCGTGGCTTCGGTCTTTTCCTTTGCGTTTGCTTTTTTCGGCTCGTTCATTGCCGCCCAGCGGCAGTATAAGTGGGGGAAAGCGGCGCGCATTGCCGCCGCTATCGGAAGCGCGGCGTTGGGGCTCGGCATAGGGGCCGCAATCAGTTTGGTGCCTTCTGCCGCGTTCGGATATTGGACGAAATTCCTCGTCGTTGCCTTTTGTGCGGCGCTCGGCGCGCTTTCAGGGTTCTGCCTTTGCTTTACGGAAGAGTATAGCAAAAAACTCGGGCATATTCTCGGCTTCAAACAGTTTATCCTGTTTACCGAACGCGATAAAATACAGTTTATGCTCAAAGAAAATCCCGACCTGTATTATCATATCCTTCCCTACGCGCAGGTACTCGGCATTACAAACGCCTGGACGGATAAATTCAAGGGGCTGGATATCGCGCCTCCCTCATACGCAAGCTACGGCGTGGGCGATTTCGTGTTCGACTGTTTTATCTGGAATTCGTTGTACCGTTCCATGAATCGCGGATTCGCACGCAATATGGTTTCCAAACCTTCAAGCAGCGGCTCGTCGCGCGGAGGCTTCGGAGGCGGTTTCGGAGGCGGTTTCGGCGGCGGAGGCTTCGGCGGAGGCGGCGGCAGAGGCTGTTGATTTACGAAGAAAATGATGAAATATATTCTTGCGCTCGACGCGGGTACGACCAGCGTCCGCGCATTCGTTTATGAGTTGAAAACGGGAAAGTTTGTGCACGGCGCAAGCCAGGAAATCAAGCAAAGCTTTCCGAAACCGGGCTGGGTAGAACAGGACGCCAACGAAATTTATTATAAAGCAGCGTACTGCCTGAACGAGTGCGTGCGCTTCGCCGGCGCGGAAAACATAGCCGGTATCGGCATTACGAACCAGCGCGAAACGGTTGTGGTTTGGGATAGGGAAACGGGCGAGCCCGTCTGCCCTGCCATTGTGTGGCAATGCCGCCGCACGAGCGAATACTGCGCCGCGATTTCCAAAGAATCCGTTCGCAAAATACGCGAACGTACGGGGTTGGTGCCGGACGCGTACTTTTCCGCAAGTAAAATCCGCTGGGTACTCGATAACGTACCGGAAGCCCGAACACTGCTTGAACAGGGCAGGCTTTCGGCAGGCACGATAGATTGCTATTTGGTTTATAAGCTCACCGAGGGGCGCGTATTCGCAACCGACGTTACGAACGCTTCGCGTACTATGCTGTTCAATATCAAGACGCTTGATTGGGATAGGGAACTGTTAAATATATTCGGGCTTCCGTGCGAAATATTGCCCGAGGTTTACGCTTCGGACGCGCGTTTCGGCGAAACGGAAATTGCAGGAAAGCGTATTCCGATTGCAGGCGTTCTGGGCGACCAGCAAGCCGCTCTGTTCGGGCAGGGTTGTTTGGGCGAGGGCGACGGCAAAATTACTTACGGTACGGGGCTGTTTCTGCTCTTCAATACGGGGGAAACCTGCGCAGAGTCCAAGCGCGGAATGCTTACGACAATCGGTTATTCGGCAGGCGGTAAAACGGTTTATGCATTGGAAGGCAGTGCGTTCAACGCAGGCAGTGCGGTGCAATGGCTGCGCGACGGCTTGGGACTGTTGAAAACGAGCGCGGAGAGCGAAGCGGTTGCGGAGAGCGTAACAAGCAACGGCGGCGTGTATTTCGTGCCAGCGTTTACGGGGCTCGGCGCGCCCTATTGGAATCCCGACGCGCGCGGACTTTTTACAGGACTAACGCGCAGTACTGGACGCGCTCACATGGTGCGCGCCGTACTCGAAAGTATTGCATACGCCGCGAGAGATTTGTCTTGCTGTATGGAAGAGGACAGCGGAATTTGTCTGCGCGAGCTCAAATGCGACGGCGGCGCTTCGGCGAATAACTTTTTAATGCAGTTTCAGGCAAACGTTTTGGGCGTGAGTATCAACCGCCCCGTGGAGCGCGAAAGTACCGCGCTCGGCGCGGCGCTTATGTGCGCGGTTTCTTTGGGGTTGATTTCCGCACAAGATATTCCGCGCATGAGAAGTTCGGAGCGTATCTTTACGCCGCAGGGCGATAGGGAGGAATACGAACGGTTTTATCAGGAATACCGCCGCGCGGTGGAACGAACGTTGTTATAAAAGAATATGCGATGTGCAAAAGCGCGCCCGAATGAACGGGCGCGCTTTTGCACGCAAATTTGTTTGCGCGCATAAAATGGCGATACGTGCGGTATGCGCGTCGGAGGGGAATTTGAGCAAATATTTCGGAACGGACGGGTTTCGCGGTCAGGCAAACGAAACGCTCACCGCCATACACGCGTTCAGAGTGGGCAGATACCTCGGTCGGTACTACGCAAAGGGCAAAAACGAACGCCCGAAAATCGTCGTCGGAAAAGATACGCGGCTTTCCTCGTATATGTTTGAATACGCGCTCACGGCAGGCGCAACCGCTTCGGGTGCGGACGTTTATCTGCTTCACGTTACCACAACGCCGTCCGTATCCTTCGTAACGCGCACGGATAATTTCGATTGCGGCGTCATGATTTCCGCAAGCCATAATCCCTATTCGGATAACGGCATCAAACTCATGAACAGTGCGGGCGAAAAGATGGAAGAGAACGTTTTGTGCCTTGTGGAGGAGTACCTCGACGGCGGAACGCTTCCGCTTGCCGTGGGCGAGGGTATCGGGCGCACCGTCGATTACGTCGCGGGCAGAAACCGTTATCTTGCTTATCTGCTTTCTTTGCCGCGCACTTCTTTTCGGGGGCTTCGCGTGGGGCTGGATTGCGCCAACGGCAGCGCGTGGGCAATTTCTAAAGCGGTGTTCGATGCGCTCGGCGCGCAGGTTTATTCCACGGGGGTAAGTCCGAACGGCGTCAACATCAATACCGATTGCGGTTCCACGCACCCCGAAAAATTGCAGGCGTTGGTGCTTGCCAATTCGCTTGATTTGGGTTTCGCGTTTGACGGCGACGCCGACCGCTGTATCTGCGTAGACGAACGCGGCGAAGTCGTTGACGGCGACGGAATCCTCTACGTTTGCGCCAAATATCTGAGCGAGCGCGGCGAGTTGGACGGCGGCGGAATTGCGGCTACCGTGATGAGCAATCTCGGCTTAAAGCGTTCTCTCAACGCGCATGGCATTGCGCTAAGCGTTACGGACGTTGGCGATAAAAACGTGTACGACGAAATGCTGCGGCGCGGCTACCAGTTAGGCGGCGAGCAATCGGGGCATATTATTTTCCGCAAATACGCAAGTACGGGCGACGGAATCCTGACCGCTTTGAAAATTGCGGAAATCGTATTGGAGAGCAAGTGTCCGCTCTCCTGTCTTACGAAGGGATTGGTACGGTTTTCACAAAAGACGACGAACGTCCGCGTTCGGGATAAACACGCCGTGCTCAACAGTGCGGAAGTAAAAGACGCCGTGAAAGAGGCGGAACGCTTGCTTCAAGGCGGCAGAATTTTACTGCGCGCTTCGGGAACGGAGCCCGTAGTAAGAATACTTGCCGAGGGGGAAAATGCGGCCGTCTGCGAAGAGGCGGCTATGCGCGTGGCAAGCGCCGCCAAAGCGGCGGGGGAGGGAATCTGATGTGCGGAATCGTTGGATACGTGGGAACAAAAAACGCCGCGCCCGTACTGCTCGGCGGTCTTGAAAAACTCGAATACCGCGGTTACGATTCGGCAGGCATTGCCGTCATAAACGACGGCAAACTGAATGTGGTACGCAGAAAGGGAAGGGTATCCGAACTTTTTTCCGCAAAGGAACTCAAAGGAAATTCTGGCATCGGGCATACGCGCTGGGCAACGCACGGCGCGCCTTCCGAAAGTAACGCTCACCCGCACGTTTACAAAAACATTGCCGTCGTGCATAACGGTATCATCGAAAACGAGTTCGAACTCAAAGAGGAATGCCGCGCACGCGGCGAGGCGTTTGCATCCGAAACGGACAGCGAAGTCATCGCGCATCTGATTTCTTTTTACTATGAGGGGAATTTGCTTTCCGCCGTTCAAAGCGCAACGCGGCGTTTGAAAGGCTCCTATGCTCTCGCCGTTTTGTGCGAGGAATTTCACGGTATCGTCTGCGCCAGAAAAGCAAGTCCGCTGGTGGTCGGTATCGGGCAGGGAGAAGTGTTTGCCGCAAGCGATATTTCCGCAATTGCCGCCGCGGGCGTCGACGTTTACGCGCTCGAAGACGGCGAGTTTGCGTTGCTTACGGATACGGTTCACTTTTTCGATTGCAATCTTACGCAAATTCGTAAGGAAAAAATAGAATACGACGCGGAAGAGGAAACGCCCGATAAAAAGGGCTACCGTCATTTCATGCGCAAGGAAATGGCGGAAATTCCCGAAGTGCTTAAAAAGTCCGTTTACGATTTTACGGTGGAGGCGTACCGTGAATTTTACGGAGTTCTCAAAGATACCGGGCAGATACAAATCATCGCTTGCGGTACGGCATACCATAGCGGACTGTGCGCCAAATACGCGATAGAATCGCTCTGCCGCGTTCCGGTGGAGGTTTGCATTGCGAGCGAGTACCGCTACCTCAACCCGATTGTGCGGGCGCATACGCTTGTCATTGCCGTCAGCCAAAGCGGAGAAACGGCGGATACGCTTGCGGCGGCGGAACTTGCAAAGAGTAAGGGGGCGTATCTTGCCGCCGTAACGAACGTTGCGTATTCCTCGCTCACGCGCATTGCCGATTGCGTTCTGCCCACCAACGCAGGGCGCGAAGTGGCGGTGGCGGCAACCAAGAGTTTTAACGCGCAAATCGTGTTGCTGTATTCGCTTGCGTCAGCTCTTGCGCAGGCAAAGGGGCGGCAGGGGTGCCTGACGGAGATTACCGCATTGCTTGAAAAGGTAAAGTGTGCGGAAGAAGCGTGCGAAGAAGTACGCGGCTGGGTGCCGCATTTTTTAGGCGCGCGGAGCGTGTTCTTTTTGGGACGCGGCGCCGATTATGCGAGTTCGCTCGAAGGGAGTCTGAAACTTAAAGAAATCACTTACCTTCCGAGCGAGGGGTATGCGGCGGGAGAACTCAAACACGGAACGCTCGCGCTTGTCGATTCGAGCACGCCCGTCGTTGCCGTAATTACCCAACGCGCGTGCGCAGATAAAACGATGAACGCCGTTCACGAAGTGTATGCGCGCGGCGCGAAGGTGTTTCTCATTACTTGTTTCGAGGAATACTGTACGCGCAAAGAGGTTTCGGCTTCCGTGCTCATTCCCGCGTGCAAAGAGGAGTTTTCGCCCGTGCTTTCGGTATTGCCCTTGCAGGCGCTTGCGTATTACGTTTCGATTGCGCGCGGTAACAATCCCGATAAACCGCGTAACCTTGCAAAGAGCGTTACGGTGGAATAATAAAAAGTGCGCCGACGGCGCACAAATCAAAACAAAAAACAAGGCGCGCCGAACACGGCGCGCCTTTCTTATAAAATTTAATTTTGAGCCGTGCTTTCCGCAGGTTGCGGCGCGTCTCCGGGTACTTCCGTTTCGGGAAGTTCCTCCGCGAAGTCGCCTGTTTCCTCCGTTTGAGGTTCGCCCTCTGCCGCGCCTCCCTGGGGCGGTTTCTTTTCTTTATAGAGGAGTTTTAAGAAGATAGGGGTGAGTACCGAAGAAATTAAAATCAAAAGCACTGTCATAATCATGAATTGTTCGGGTAAGCCCGCGCTGACCGCCGTAGCGGTGACTATCAGTGCAACTTCGCCGCGTGCCATCATGCCGACGCCGGCAATCGCGCTTTCGCGCCATTTGTACTTGAAGCATTTGGCAACGGCGCCGCAGCCGACAATTTTTCCGATGAGTCCCATCAGTACGGCAAGGAATGAGAAGAGAACGAGCCAGCCGTTCATGCCGAGGAAGGAAATATTCGCAATACCGATATTGGCAAAGAACACGGGGGCGAACATGGTATAGGTATTGACTTCTACTTTCTTATCCGTATATTCGCTCGCGTGGTGCGCCGTCGAAAGAATGAGACCTGCAAGGAACGCGCCCGTAATATCCGCAACGCCGAACACTTCTTCCGCAACCCAGGCATAGAAGAAGCACATTGCAAGCGAGAACACGGGGATTCTGCGCGTCTGCGGCCATTTCTTTTCCAGCCAGCGGAAGAGTTTGGAAAGCCCGAACCCGAGCGCAATCGCCACTACGAAGAACGCAATAATCATAATAATGGTGCCGTACCAGGTCGCCTTAAAGCCTTCAAAGCCGCCCGTTGCCGTGCTCGAACCCGATTTCGCAATGCCTGTCACAACCGAAAGCACGATGATGCCGATAACGTCGTCGATAATCGCCGCCGAAACAATCGTCGTGCCGAGTTTGGAAGAAATTTTGCCGAGTTCCTTCAAAACGGAAACGGTAATCGCAACCGAGGTCGCCGTTAAAATCGCGCCTACGAAAATGCAGTTATAAATGTTTTTGGCGCCGAGTCCGATATTTCCGAAGGGCAGGCAGATGAGAATGCCGAGCACCATGGGAACGGCAACGCCCGCGCAGGCAATGAGCGTTGCGGCAAGCCCCGTCTTTTTGAGTTCTTTCAGATTCGTTTCGAGTCCCGTAGAGAACAGCAGGAGCAAAACGCCGATTTTGGAGAAGATTTCAAGTCCGTCTTTCCCGAGCGAGAACGCACCGCCTTCTCCGCTGCCTGAAAGCAGGAATAAGCATTTGTATGCTTTGACGATGTTTCCTTCGCTGTCAAGTTTCGTAAAGCCGATGAGCGAATATCCGCACAGTTCGCCGAAGATAGCAGGTCCGATTAAGAGCCCTGCGATGATATAGCCGAGTACTTGCGGCAATCCGAGTTTGCGGAACAGCAAACCGAATAATTTTGTGGAGAGCAGGATAATTGCTAAAATTACGGCAAATCCGACTCCGCTGTCAATGTGAAATACGCCTTCCATTACAATCTCCGTTTCGTATGTTAAAATTTACAACCCACAGTTTATTATAATTTTTTTTTGCAAAAATTGCAAACGATTTTTTCAAACATTTTTTGTTTTGTTACAGTTTGTTTCGGAATGCTTGTCATTTTGCTTCCCTTGTGCTATAATATGGAAAATGCTACCTTTGAATGTGCCTATCGATGAAAACAGGGCGAAACAAATGAATCCCGTTGTGCTCGCGTTTGTAGGCGACGCCGTGTTTACGCTTCTCGTGCGGGAGCGGCTTGCGCTGAGCGGGCATACGCACACGGGCGAACTCAACCGCCTTGCGAGCGAACTCGTTTCGGCGCACGGACAGAGCGACGCGCTGAGTCGCATTCTTCCCGAACTCACGGAAGCGGAGGGGGAGATTTACCGCCGCGGCAGAAACGCGAAAAAACCGACCAAGAGCAAGAATGCAACCGTTGCGGAATATATCCGTTCTACGGGGTTCGAGGCTGTCGTCGGCTATCTGTATCTCACAGGGCAGACGGCGCGTATAGAGGAATTATTTTTTACGGAAAAGGACGGGGAAAACGTATGAAAACGGAAGGCAGAAACGCCGTTTTGGAACTTCTGAAAACAGATAAGACCGTCGATAAAATTTTGCTCGAAAAGAGCGCGCAGGGCAGTTTAGGTAAAATCTTTGCCGAGGCGCGCAGGAAGAATATCCGCGTACAGTTTGTAGACAGAAAAATACTCGATAAAGAGAGCGAAGAAAAGCGGCATCAGGGCGTGATTGCCTTTACGACCGATTTCGTCTATTCCGATTTATATTCGCTCGACAAGGGCGAAAACAGCCTTCTGGTGCTTTGCGACGGCATCGAGGACGTACACAATTTAGGCAGTATTCTGCGCGTTGCGGAATGCGCGGGCGCGGCGGGCGTTATCATTCCCAAAGCAAAGGGCGCGAGCGTTACCGAGGCGGTCATCCGTATTTCGGCAGGCGCGGCGGAACATATCGGCGTTGCCAAAGTGCCGTCTATCAACTATGCAATCGACGAACTCAAAAAAATGGGTTACTGGATTTACGCGTTAGAGGCAGGCGGCGAAAGTATTTACGCAAATAAACTCACGGGGAAGGTCGCGCTCGTCGTGGGGGGAGAGGACAGCGGCGTCAAACGCCTTACGCAGGAAAAGTGCGATAAAGTGCTTTCCATTCCGTTATTCGGAAAAGTCAATTCGCTGAACGCGTCCGTTGCGCTCGGCATTGCGGTTTACGAGGTGGTTCGTGCAAGGCAGGCGTGAAACGGACGAAGCGCTCGTTCTTCGGGCGCAGCGGGGCGACGGCGGCGCGGCGGAGGAAATTCTGCTCCGCTACAAGAGCGCGGTGCGTGCGCGTGCGCGGCAGTTTTTTTTAGAGGGCGGCGAAACCGAGGATTTGGTGCAGGAAGGCATGATTGGTCTGTACGGCGCTATCGGCGCGTACCGAAGCGAGTCGGGCAAGAGTTTTAAGAACTTCGCCTATCTGTGCGTGACGCGCCGCATTTACGACGTATTGCGTGCTGCGGGCAAAAAGCCCAAGACGGAGGAGGGTTCCGCGTTCGATTTCGATAATCTCTCGGGCGGAGATACCCCCGAAGATTTCCTCATCGACGGAGAATCGCGTGCCGAACTCAACCGCAAACTTATGAAAGAACTCTCCGATTTCGAGTTCCGCGTGGTAACGATGTATCTGGAAGGATTGAGTTATGCGGAAATCGCGGAGATTGCAGGAAAGGACTCCAAGAGCGTAGACAACGCGCTTTCGCGGGCCAAAAAGAAATTACAGAAGGCGTTTACAGACCGCCGCATGACGGAGTAAGGAGAAACTATGGCGCACGTTTCGTTATACCGCAGATTCCGCCCCGATTCGTTCGATAAAATGATTCGGCAGGAACATGTTGTTCAGGTACTCGAAAACCAAATTAAGACGGGCTCGGTCGGGCACGCGTATTTATTCTGCGGACCGCGCGGCACGGGAAAGACGAGCGTTGCGCGTATCTTCGCGCGCGCCGTAAACTGCGAAAAACCGAAGAACGGTTCGCCCTGCGGAAAATGCGCTTCTTGCAAGGCGCTTGCGGAGGGCTCGCTCGACGTTGTGGAAATCGACGCGGCGTCCAACAACGGGGTCAACGAAATGCGCGACTTGCGCGAAAAAGTGCAATATCCGCCCGTTACGGGAAAGTATAAAGTTTATATCATCGACGAAGTTCATATGCTCACGGACAGCGCATATAACGCGCTGTTAAAGACGCTCGAAGAACCGCCCGCGCACGCTATTTTTATTTTAGCGACTACCGAACCGCACAAAATTCCCGCGACGATTTTGTCGCGCTGTATGCGGTTGGATTTCAAACTTATTCCCGCCGAAGATTTGGAAGCGCACTTAAAGAGTATCTTAAAAGAAATCGGCAAGCCGTACGAGGACGAAGCTGTTTCCGCCATCGCGCGCGCAGGCGCCGGGAGCGACAGAGATATGCTCTCCATTGCAGAAACCTGTATTGCGTATTCGGATAAACTCACCTATGCGGCGGTAACCGCCGCGCTCGGCACGGCAGATTTTAACACGACGGCGAAGCTGGTTTCGGCTATGCTCTCCGCCGATATGCCCACCGCGCTGTTTGTTACGGAAAATTTACTTGCGGAGGGGAAAGCGGTCGGCGTTTTGGTGCGCGATTTGCTCGAACTACTCAGGCAGATTACGGTGGCGAAAACCTGTTCCAACGCCGAAAAACTGCTTGCGCTGCCCAAAGATTTATTTGCAAAAGTCAAGGAAATCGCAACCGCGGCAGACGGCAGAGCAGTGCTCCGCGCTACCGAAATTTTATCCAAAACGGAAAACGAACTCCGTTTCGCTTCCTCGCCGCGGATTGCGTTGGAAGCGGCAATCATGCGGATTTCTATGCCCGAAACGGAATACGATATCGACGCGCTTCTCGTTCGGGTGAAGCGGCTCGAAGATTTGCTCGCAGCAACGCCGATGCCGCTCCAAGGGTTTCCCGTTCTCGACGAACCGCCCGCGCCGAAAACAGCCGAGCGGAATGGCGGCGCAGAGGAAGTGCCTCCGTTTTCGGAAGAACCCGTCTGGGACGCACCCGAGGAACCGCTGCGCGCGGAAGAAAAACCAGAGAAACCCGCTTTGGTAGGGAAAACGGAAAGCACAGAGGAAATGACGGCGGAAGTAGCGTTCGGGAAATTTATGAGAACGCTCCGCAAGACGAGTAAAAACGGCGTGCTGTTCACCATGTGTTCCGATTTAGCGGCTTGCTATGAAGGAAAACTGCTCGTACTTACGACGGAAAGCGATACGGTATTCCGTATGCTCTCGCGCGAAGAGCCCCGAAAGACCATGGCGGATACGTTTGCACTTATCGGTATCACTGAATTTGAAGTGCGCCGTGCAAGTTCAACGAAGAAAGAAAATGCGGACGCGGTATCTCAGTTAAAAGAGGATTTTTCCGATTATCCCGTAGAAATCAAATAAAGCGTAAAAGTTCGGAATAAGAATAAGGAGACAGATATGGCTGGATTTAATAAAGGCGGCATGGGCGGCGCAGGAATGCAGAACCTCATGAAACAGGCGCAGAAGATGCAGGAGGAGATGAAAGAAACGGAGAAACTCCTCGACGAATGGGAAATCGTAGGTACTTCGGGCGGCGAGGCGGTCGTCGTGTACATGAACGCGAAAAAAATCATTGACGGAATCGAAATCGACAAATCGGTTATCGACCCCGAGGACGAAGAAATGCTCGAAGATTTGATTATGGCCGCCATTCTGGACGGCTATAAAAAGGCGGACGAAGTCTATCAGGAAAAGATGGGTAAATTCGGCGCGATGGGCGGAGGGCTTTTGTAAGTGGAAGTCTTTATCGAGCCTATCGGCAGGCTCATGAACGAGTTTTCAAAACTCCCCGGCGTGGGGAAAAAGACCGCACAGCGTTATGCTT
Source organism: uncultured Clostridia bacterium (assembly GCA_947087265.1). Classification (GTDB taxonomy): domain Bacteria; phylum Bacillota; class Clostridia; order Christensenellales; family Borkfalkiaceae; genus Gallimonas. Next base: position 107,616 of record CAMUBY010000003.1, on the reverse strand, counting down.
ACCGCGTTATCAACATGACGGAAAGCGAGGCGCACGCCTTTGCCGAGGCGATTCTCGGCGTCAAGCGGAAAGTGCGTTTTTGCAAGGTCTGCGGTAACTTTACGGAAGAAGAAGTCTGTGAAATCTGTAAAAAACGCGATAAATCGGTTATCTGCGTGGTGAAGGAGCCGAAAGACGTCATCGCTTTAGAAAAAGTGCATGAATATAAGGGCGTTTATCATGTTCTGCACGGAGTCATCGACCCGATGAACGGCGTTACGCCCAACGATATCCGGATAAAAGAACTTTTGCTTCGCGTGAACGAGGGCGGCGTGAGCGAAGTGATTATGGCGACAAATCCCGACGTAGAGGGCGAAGCTACCGCCATGTATCTTGCAAAACTTCTGAAACCGCTCGGCATTAAGGTGACGCGCATTTCGCGCGGCGTGCCGATAGGCTCGGAACTCGAATATGCCGACGAAGTGACGCTTGCCCGCGCACTTTTGGAACGCAAAGTATTATAAAGAGAGGAATACAATGAAAATTTCCGTATTGGGTTGCGGAAGATGGGGCTCTTTTATTGCCTGGTATTTAAGCGGTATCGGGCACGAAGTTTATTCTTGGGGTCCCGAAGACGGTTACTCATACCAAATCTTAAAACAGACGGGTCGGAACGAATACGTTTCGCTCGATAAAAAAATTACGCTTACCTGCAATTTGCAAGAAGCGGTCGGGCGCGCGGAAGCCGTTGTCATTTCCATCAGCGCGCAGGGTTTGCGCGGTTTCATGCAACAGGTAGCCTCATATGATATTGCGGAGAAGAACTTTATTCTCTGCATGAAGGGAATTGAGGTCGATACGGGCAAGCGGCTTTCGGAAGTGCTTATCGAGAGCGGCGTTTCCCCCGAAAATATCGCGGTTTGGGTGGGTCCCGGGCACATTCAGAGTTTCGTCAAGGGCGAACCGAACTGTATGGTCATTGATTCCGCAAACGAAAAATTAAAGCACAGACTCGTGCACCAGTTCAAGAGTAAACTCATTCGTTTCTATTACGGAAACGATTTAATCGGCACGGAAATCGGGGCGGCGGCGAAAAACGTAATGGGCATTGCGGCAGGCGCGCTCGACGTTGTTTGTCCTTCCCTTAAAGGTCCGCTTATGACGCGCGGCGCAAGGGAGGTTGCCACTCTAATCAAGGCAATGGGCGGAAACGAACTTTCCGCTTACGGGCTTGCGCACCTCGGCGATTATGAAACCACGCTGTTTTCTCCCTATTCGCATAACCGCCAATACGGCGAGAGCCTTGCCAAAGGGCAGCGTTTTGAAAAACTTGCGGAGGGCGTTGCGACTTCCAAAGCCATTCGCTTTCTCGGCAAAAAGTATAATGTAGAACTTCCCATTACCGACGCGGTTTATCACGTCTGCTTCGGCTGGGGCGACGATGAAAAACGCTGCCGCGACGAAATCGGCAAACTGTTTAATCGCAGAATCAAATCGGAGCTCGAATAAAAGAGCAACAAAAAAGGCTTCCCGAAATTCGGGAAGCCTTTTTGGTACGTATTTTAATAATGATAATAACCTGCAAAAGAAATCACGACAATCACGCAAACAAACGCAATCACCATGCTGATTGCACTGATGATAATGCCTGCAAGCGCCAAACCCTTACCGTTTCCGCCGTATTGCGAGTCGGCATTGCGATACCCGATAATCGAACAAATCAAACCTGCAATCGTAATAAAGAAGGAAAGTACGAAACCGACGATTGCCATCGTATTCGTTTCCTGCGTCTGCTGGGCGGGCTGCTGCTGATAACGCGGCGCGGGAGGGGGCGTAAAATACGTATCACGGTTTGCGTTCGGCTGGGGTTCGCCGTTCGTGCTTGCTCCGCAGTGGGGGCAGAATTTTGCTTCTTCGGGAATTTCTTTTCCGCATTTTGTACAGAACATAATTTTTCTCCTTTGTTATCTTATTTTTATTATAATTGAAATATGCCGTAAATGTCAAGAGTTATTCACAAAATCGTTTAAGGCAATTCTGCAAAGGAGCGGATGAACAAATCGGAGTGCGTTTCCAGGAAAGGCGTTTCGTGCGCGGAGAGTTTATCGTACACCGCAACGCTATAAAAACCCGCGTCGTGCGCACATTTTACGGCGGTGGAAAGGTCTTCAAAAACGGCGCAGTGTTCCTTTTCAAGCCCCAGCCTGCGCGCGGTTTCCAGATAAATATCGGGATAGTTTTTTCCGCGTCCCACTTCATCGGAAGTGACGGTCACGGAAAAAAACTCTGCTACGCCGCAACGCCGCAACGCAGGGGTAAAGAGTTCGGGACTGGACGAAGTGGCAATTCCCGTTTTCACGCCGCGTTCTTTCAGGCGCTGTAAATATTCTTTTGCAAACGGTTTCAGCGTTACTTCGCGGTCGTAAAATTCCTGCGTCATCGCTTTCCATTCCGCAACGATGTCATCGCTCGATTCACGGAGTCCGAATCTGCGGACGGTGTATTCCGCCGCTTCCTTTAAGTATAAATGTTTCACTGCCTGCGAATAGTCGGGCGGAAGCGGAATGTTCCGTTTTGCAAAAAATTTGCGGTCGATTTCCGACCATGCTCCGAGCGAATCTAAAAGAGTGCCGTCCAAATCGAAAATCGCACCCTTGATTGTTTTCAGTTTTTCCATAATATGATAATGAAAGCGCCGCGCAGAAGAATGAGCGCGGCGCATAATCCGAAACGAGATTAGTCTTCTACTTTATCCAAACTCTTCTTGGCTTTTTCTACGATATTTTCTACGGTAAAGCCGAATTTTTTGAATAGTACGGGTCCGGGCGCGCTTGCGCCGAAGGTAGACATCGCAATAATTTCGCCGTAATCTCCCGCATATTTGTACCAGCTGTAAGGCGAGCCGGCTTCTACGCACACTCTTGCTTTCACGGCGGGGGGCAGTACGCTGTCTTTGTATTTTTTATCCTGCTTTTCAAATTCTTCGATGCAGGGCATGGAAACAACGCGTACTTTCAAGCCTTCCTTGTGCAGTTCGGCTTTTGCCGCTATGCACTGTTCCACTTCCGAGCCGCTTGCAATCAGAAGAATGTCGGGTCTGCCTTTGCAGTCTTCGAGGATATAACCGCCTTTCAACGCGCCCAAACCGCTCTTTGCGTACTGCGGAAGGGTTTGTCTGCTGAGTACCAGCGCGGTGGGCGCCGTGCCCGTGAGGGCGGAAATCCATGCCGCCGCCGTTTCTTTGCCGTCCGCAGGGCGATAGACTTTCATGTTCGGAATGGAGCGCAGCCCGATGAGCTGTTCTACGGGCTGGTGCGTCGGTCCGTCTTCGCCCACACCGATGGAATCGTGCGTCAGAATATACATGACGGGAATATTCATGAGCGCGGAAAGGCGCATCGCGTTCTTGCAGTAATCAGTAAAGATGAAGAAAGTGGAGCAGAAGCAACGCAAGCCTCCGTGCAACTGAATGCCGTTGGCAATCGCCGCCATCGCGTGTTCGCGGATACCGAAGTGAATGTTTCTGCCTGCATAATTTGCGGGGGAGAAGTCGCCGTATTTCACGGTGTCCGTATCCTTCATCTGCGTCAGGTTGGAAGGAGCGAGGTCTGCGCTGCCGCCGACGAGCGAGGGTACGAGCGCGGAAATTTTATTGAGAATGGCGGAGGAGGATTGGCGTGTCGCCGAGGGCGTTTCAAAATCGAACAGTCCTTCGATATTTTCGAGTTCGGGCAGTTCGCCGCTCATTGCCGCCAGATATTCTTTTGCGAGTTCGGGGTAATGTTGCTGGTACTTCGCGAACAGGTTTTTCCAGTCCTGTTCGAGTTTTGCGCCCTTTGCGCCGGGTGCGGAAGTGTGTTTCAGTACTTCCCAAGGCACTTCAAAAGGTTCTTCGCACGTCCAACCCAAAGTTTCTTTTGTCTTTTGCACGTTTTCCGCGCCGAGGGGCGCGCCGTGGCATTTTTCGCTTCCTTCCAAGGGCGAGCCGTAACCGATATGAGTTTTGCAGATAATAAGCGTGGGTTTCTTCTTTTGTCTGCGCGCTTTTTTAATCGCGCCGCAGAGCGATTTCACGTCGTCTTGCTTTTTCACCAAATCGACTTTGAGTACCTGCCAATTCTGCGCCTCGAAGCGTTTTGCAACGTCTTCTTTGAAGGTAATATCCGTGTTGCCCTCAATCGTAATGTCGTTATCGTCGTAAAATACGATGAGTTTGCCCAAATTGTTCGCGCCTGCAAACGAGCACGCTTCATAGGAAATTCCTTCTTCGAGGCAGCCGTCGCCGCAGAGCGCATAGGTATAGTGGTCGACGATAGGGTAGCCCTTGCGGTTGAACTTCGCCGCCAAGTGCGCTTCGGCAACCGCCATGCCCACGGCGTTGGCAATTCCCTGACCGAGAGGACCTGTCGTGGTTTCTACGCCGAGCGTCTGACCGTATTCGGGATGACCGGGCGTTCTGGAACCGAGTTGGCGGAAAGTTGCCAAATCGTTTTTGTTCAGCCCGAAACCGTAAAGATAGAGGAGAGAATAGTAGAGCATAGAGCCGTGCCCTGCGGAAAGAATAAAGCGGTCACGGTTATCCCAATTCACGTCCAAATTGTTGAATTTCAGAAAATTCTGAAAGAGCGTGTAGCCAATCGGCGCGGAACCGAGGGGAAGCCCCGGGTGACCCGAATTTGCTTTTTGGATTGCTTCCGCCGAAAGAATGCGGATTGCGTTAATCGTTGTTTGCTGCATTTCTATTTATCTCCCTGATTTATTTTTGTTTCGATTTGTTCAAGATTTAGGAAAGAGTAATTTTTCAAAAGCCCGTAAAGCGTTTTTGCAATGATTTGACTTCCGCCCGTCACGTTGCTTTCTACGTTAATCGGCATAATCGGTTCGTGCAGGCTCATGCGTACCAACGCCCAACCGTCGCCCGCGCCTTTCCCGAAGTTTATCCGCACGCCCTCGTAATTGTTCGGTGCGAGCGAAAGCTCGGAATAGTCGGGTACTCTCTGTTTCAAATCTTCTATTACGCCGTTTCCGAGCGTTTTGAAATCAACGTCGCCTTTGAAGGTAGGGCGAAATTCCAAAGTCTCTTTTGCTTCGGGTAAGTCCGAAATGAGGTCGAGCAAATCTTTTCCTTCCTCACAGCACTTCGCAAGCGCGATGATAAGCCTAGTTACAAGATATGCGCCGTCGTCGAGAAAATGGTTTTCTTTGAGTGCGGCGTGACCGCTTGTTTCTATGGCGAGGGGGGAATATTTGCCCTCCGCGTTCAAGCGGATACTTTCGTTAATCACGTTTTTATAGCCGCGTTTGAAGCGGTGGTGTTTGCCGCCGCGGCTTTCGATGAACTGCGTCAGTCCGTCGCTCGTCACCGAGTCGGTCACTATGAACGCGCCCTGTTGTTCTTCCAAAAGAATTGCCGAAATGAGGGCAATCAAGCGGTTGCGGTTGATTTCTTCGCCGCTGCTCGAAACCGCGCCCGCGCGGTCTACGTCCGTATCGAAGATAATTCCGAAGTCTGCGCGGTGTTTTTTTACCGCCTCGCAGACGGATTTCATCGCCTCGGCGTTTTCGGGGTTGGGAATGTGGTTGGGGAAATTACCATTCGGCTCTAAAAACTGCGAACCAGCCGTATCCGCGCCGAGCGGTTTCAACACGAGGTCGGCATAAAATCCGCCTGCGCCGTTCCCTGCGTCCACAAGAATTTTTTTGCCCGAAAGGGGTTTTTCTTTTCCGCACGACTTGCGCACTTTCTCCACCAAATCTGCGGCATATTTTGCAAGATAGGGCTTTTCGGTTGCCGTTCCGTTTCCTTCGGGGAAATTTCCGCTTGCCGCAAGGGTGAGTACTTCTTTGACTTCGCTGCTCTCCAAACCGCCCGTTTTCAAAAAGAATTTCAAGCCGTTTTTCTGGTAGGGCAAGTGGCTTGCGGTAATCATAATCGAAGCGTCCGCACCGAAATCTTCCTGCAACAGCATAAACATGGATGGGGTGGAGGAAAGACCCGTAAGTATCACGTTGCCTCCGCACGAACAAATACCCTGTTCTGCCAGCGCGCAAATGCGGTTTGCGGAAAGACGGGAATCGTGCCCGACGGCAACCGTCGGCGAAGATTTCCCCGTTTTTTTCGCCGCCCATACACAGAACGCCTTTGCGATTGCAAGCACGGCTTCGTCGGTGAGCGTCACGGGTTCGCTCGCCGTTTGGATTGCGGTGCCGCGGACGTCCGTTCCGTTCTGGAGTTTCAAAAAATCCGTTTCTGTCATAAATTCCTTTTTTTCGTGAAAAAATTTACTATTTCATTATAACGGAGAACGGAATTTTTATCAAGCGAAGAGGCGCACATTTATCAAGAAATTTTTGTAAAAAAAGCCGATTGACAATTTTTGACGGCAATCTTCTTTCAAATAATAGACGAGCCGAAAAAGATATGGTATAATATTCCTGAATATTTGGAAAAAACGGAGTAAAAACATGGGAAAAGAAAATCAGTTTGTTTCTCAGATTGCAGACATCGAAAGCGATTTTCCGCAGTGGTATTCGGACGTCGTGTTAAAAACCAAGTTGGTCGATTACGGTCCCGTAAAAGGCACGATGGTCATTCGCCCCTACGGTTACGCGATTTGGGAGAATATCCAGCGCGAATTTAACGCACGGTTTCAGGCAAACGAGTACGAAAACGCGTACTTTCCGCTGCTCATTCCCATGAGTTTCATGACGAAAGAGGCGGAACACGTCGAAGGGTTTGCGCCCGAGGTTGCCGTTGTTACGCACGCGGGCGGCGAAAAACTTGCCGAGCCTTTGTGTATCCGTCCGACTTCGGAAACGATTATCGGCAAAATGTACGGCAACTGGATTGAATCCTGGCGCGATTTGCCCGTGAGAATGAACCAGTGGGCGAACGTTATGCGCTGGGAAAAGACGACGCGCCCCTTTTTGAGAACGAGCGAATTTTTGTGGCAGGAAGGACATTCGGTATTCGCAACCGCCGAGGAAGCGGAAGCCGAAACGCAGAAAATGCTCGCCGTATATAAAGAGTTTTCCGAAACCGTGCTTTCCATGCCCGTACTCACGGGCAAAAAAACGGAGAAAGAAAAGTTCGCGGGCGCGGTTGCCACTTACGGCATGGAAGCCATGATGCACGACGGCAAGAGTTTGCAGTCGGGCACTTCCCACTATCTGGGACAGAACTTTTCCAAGGCGTTCGATATTAAATTTACCGATAAAGACGGCACGCAGAAATACGGTTACACCATGTCGTTCGGTGTATCCACGCGGCTCATCGGCGCGCTGATTATGACACACGGCGATGCGCGCGGACTCATCATGCCGCCCGTCGTCGCGCCTGTGCAGGCAGTCATTATTCCCATCGCCGCAAAGAAAGAGGGCGTACTCGAAGCGTGCCGCGCATTCAAAGAAACGTTGAAAGCAGAAGGTGTGCGCGTCGTTTTGGACGATAGCGAAAATTCCCCCGGTTGGAAATTCAACGAATGGGAAATGAAGGGCGTGCCCGTGCGTATCGAACTCGGTCCGCGCGATTTGGAAAACGGCAAAATGCTTTGCGCGCGGCGCGACACGTTTGAAAAGACGGAACTTGCGCTTGAAACCGCCGCAGAGGGCGTAAAAGCGCTTTTGAAAGACATCGCACAGAACATGTACGAAAAGGCGAAGGCGAGAATGCAGTCGCGTATCGTAAATGCCGAAACGCTCGACGAACTGTTAGAGGGCGTGAATACGGGCAATTTCGTGCGTGCGGGTTGGTGCGGCTGCCGCGAATGCGAAGACAAAGTCAAGGAGTTTGCACAGGCGACTTCGCGCGTTATGGATGAAACCCATACGGCGAAGAAGTGCGTTGCGTGCGGCAAAAACGCAAAACATACGGTATTTTTTGCAAGAGCGTACTAATTGGGAGGCGGCTTTTGAAAAAGGCGTTGTTCTTGATATTATCGGTTTTAACGCTTGTTTCCGCGTTTTCCGTCGGTTCGGTTACCGCTTCTGCGGAATCCTATTACGACGAAGAAAACAATAAAATCATTATCGACACCAATTGGTGGTTTGAAGAAATTGCGGTGGTAATGGACGTCAAACGCGATAAAACCGTGCATATTACCGAAACTCTGAAAGTCGGTTTTCTCAGAGGCGGTGAAAACACGGGCATTATCCGCGATATTCAGCGCGTTTCCCAAACTACGAGAATTGTGGACGGAAAGAAAAAACGCGGACAAAACTTTCTTGCCGGGCTTTCGGACGTAGAGGTGAGTATCAACGGCGAGCCTGCCAAAGTCACGCGCGGATATTATTCGCAGGGGCAGTTCCACTCCGTAAAAATGCAGAAACAGGACAAAAGTTTTTTCCCTGCGACCGACCAGGAAGACCCCGAAACGCTGAATACGTTTGTGCTGTCCTACGTCTATGATATGAGCAACGATAAGGTTTCCGGCTATGACGATTTCACGTTCGATTTGCTCGGTTATTCCATGGACTACACGAAAAAGTTTTCGGCGGAAGTTACCTTTCCCGAACCCGTATCGCAAAATGCGGTTTCCTTCCGTACCAACCAAATGGCGGCGTGGGAGCCTTCGGAAGGAGAGGGAGTCCGTATCGAGGGTAACACGGTAAAGATGACCGCATACCCGAGAAAGGAGCATAAAGGCTATACCGTGCAGGTGCTGTTTGCGGACGGCTACTTTGAAACGCACCGCACGTTCTTCTGGTATTATATTCCGTTTGCAATTATTTCGCTTGCGGCAATCGGCGCGTGCGTTTTCCTGTTTTTGAAGTATTGTGATAGAAAACCCGTTGCACAGATAGAGTTCTATCCGCCCGAGGGAATGAGCGTCATGCGTTATTCGGCAATCTGGCACGGCAAGGCGCGCAGCCGCGACGTCGGCGCGGTGATTACCTCTTGGGCGGCGAACGGATACGTCAGTATCGAAAAGGACGGCGCAAGAAATTTCACCGTCACGAAACTGAAAGATTATACCTATAACGGGCGCGAGGACGGCGAGCGCGAGTATTTCAACGAACTTTTCAAGCCCATGTTCAGCGGCTACGGCGGCTACGAATCTTTTTCCACGCGGAGTTTGAAAACAGCGCCGAGCGAGAAAAAACGGGCGCTTCATCATAAAGTAGAAAATATGGAGCGGGCAGCCGAAACGCCGAGCGTACTGTATCCCAATATCAATCGCGGACACGTTCTTTTGACAATAATGTCGCTCGTGCCGTTTTTGATGACGATTATTTACGCCTGCATACTCAGCAAAACTGCGTTGCCGTTGTTCTTCTTTATTTTTATCGGCGCGGGAACGTTCGTCGGCTCGGCGCAGGCGAAAACGCGGATGTCGCTCATCGCCTACGTATTCCCGATTGCATTTACCGCAATGCCGTGCTTTGCGCTGTATTCGGTGTTCTATCTGCCGCTGTACGATTACGCAGGGCTGCTGTATCTTTCCCTTGCCGTATGGGCATTAATGCAGGTGGCGCTTCACTTCTTAACGCGCCGAAGCCCCGAAGTTATGCGCGACTACGGAAAAATGCGCGGCTTCAAGCGGTTTTTGCTGACGGCGGAACTCGACCGTATTCAACGCCTGTTCGATGAAAACCCCGAATATTTTTCCGAGATTATCCCTTACTGTTTAGTGATGGGAATCAGTAAAAAAGTAGAAAAGCGGTTCAAACCTTTGAATTATGCGGCGCCCGAATGGGCAAACGGCATTCCGCCTGCCGCGTTTTCGGGAATGTCGCGCGCACTTTCTTCCTCGTCGGGCGGTTCTTCGGGCGGCGGCGGAGGTCACGGCGGTTCTTCAGGCGGTGGAGGCGGCGGCGGAGGTTCGCGCGGCTGTTGAGCGCGCGTTCCGCAATCATATCAGAGAAGAAGGAGTTTAGTATGAAACATATCGATATTAAGGAAATTCTCAGCCAAAAGTCCTATTTGGGCAAAACGGTTACGGTATGCGGCTGGGTGCGCACGTTCCGCGATTCGGCGCAGGTTGCTTTTTTGGAACTTGCCGACGGCACGAGTTTTTCGCGTCTGCAAATCGTCGTCGATAAAAACGCGGCGGCGCTCGATAGCGAATGCACCAAAACGGGCGCGGCGGTGTGCGTGAAAGGCGAAGTCGTAAAAGCGTTCAAAGGCGACGGCGTGGAACTCAATGCGAAAGAAGTGAAATTGCTTGGTAAGTGCCCGAGCGAATATCCCATTCAGAAGAAGCGCACCACGCTCGAATTTTTGCGCGGAATTCCGCATTTGCGTCTCCGCACGAATACGTTTACGGCGGTGTTCAAAGTGCGTTCGGTGGCGGCGCAGGCAATTCACCGCTACTTCCATGAGCATAACTATTACTATATCAACACGCCCATCATCACGGCGAGCGATTGCGAGGGTGCAGGCGAAATGTTCCGCGTCACCACGCACGGATACGGCGCAAAATATGCGAGCGAAGCGGAGTATTATAAAAACGACTTCTTCGGTCAGAAGGCAGGGCTTTCCGTTTCGGGGCAACTCGAAGGGGAAGTGGCGGCAACGGCGTTCTCGAAAATTTATACGTTCGGTCCCTCCTTCCGTGCGGAAAATTCCAACACTACAAGGCATTTGGCGGAGTTCTGGCATATCGAGCCCGAAGTTGCGTTCGCGGAACTTCCCGATATCATCGAAATAGCGGAAGAAATGCTCAAATACGTCATTCGCGCCGTGTTCGAAGAATGCCCCGATGAAATCAATTTCTTCGATAACTTTATCGAAAAGGGCTTAAAAGAAAAACTGCTCGGCGTAGTGAACAGCGAATTTGCGGTCTGCGACTATACGGAAGCGGTGGAACTTCTGAAAAAGGCGAAAGTCAACTTCCAGTATCCCGTGGAGTGGGGGTGCGATTTACAGACCGAACACGAAAAATATCTCACCGAAGTCGTATTTCAAAAACCCGTATTCGTCACGAACTATCCCAAGGAAATCAAGTCTTTCTATATGAAGCAAAACCCCGACGGAAAAACGGTTGCGGCAACCGATTTGCTGGTGCCCGGTATCGGCGAAATCATCGGTTGCAGCGAACGCGAAGCGGACTTAGATAAGCTGCTTGCCGCCATGAAAGCGCGGGATATGGACTTGAATACCTATCAACAGTATCTCGATTTACGCACGTTCGGCAGCGTACCGCACAGCGGTTTCGGGCTGGGTTTCGAGCGGTTCGTTATGTATGTGACGGGTATGGAAAATATCCGCGACGTTACGCTCTTCCCGCGTTCCGTCAACAATATTATGTAACGTCTTTTTTGAAAAAAACCGCAGGGCACGCCCTGCGGTTTTTTAATGCTACTGCGCGCCTGCATTTTTTGTAGAAGTATTGACAAATTAAGAATGTATGTTACAATGAAAACACGAGAAAGGAGGAAACATATGACAAAAAGAACAAAAATTTTAACGTGTTTGTTATTGACGGTGATTGCCGCGCTGAGCGTATTTTTAGTGGCGTGCGGCGGCACCAAAACTTACACGGTAACGTACTACGCGGGCGACGTCGGCACTGACGTCGTAACGGGAATGCCCGAAGTGGAGAAAGTGGAAAAAGGCAAAACGGCAACCGAGCCCGCCGCGCCTTCGCGGAGCGGTTACGACTTCGAGGGCTGGTTTACTGCGAGCGAGGGGGGGGGTGAGTATTTATTCAGCACTCCTGTGAAAGCGGACTTGAATCTGCACGCACACTGGAAAGCGAAGGATACGCAGAATCCCGATAACCCTGACCCCGATAATCCTCCTGCGGGGGAGAAGTGGCAACTTCCCGAAGCGTTCTTTACGGGCGAAAATTGGGCGCAGATGCCCGACGACGGCGGAAATCCCGTAACGAACAACAACACGGGGCTTGTATTCTATCAGAACAATATCGGCTATAATGTGAACAAAACACCTGCGGAAGGCGAAGAAATCACTTATTCTTTCCTTGTGAAATCGGAAGCTACGGGCGCGGCGGGTTGGAGTATCCGTTTCGGCGCAAACAAGAATGATAACAGTGGCACGACTTATTATCAGTTGTCGTATGCCTGGGACGCAATCGTTTTGCAGAAATCGACTACGGGCGAATGGCTCTCTCAAAGCAGAGAAACCACCTATGCGGTCAACGCGTGGAACCGTTTCGATTTAACGGTGGGCAAGGCAGAAGGTGCGCTCACGATTGCGCTTTCCGTAAACGGCGAGAAAGTGAACTTAACGGAGAGTACTCCTCTTGCAGGTATCTCTTACGAAGACGGCGTGATGAAGGACTCCACGCCCCATGAATACGGCAATTTTTTCCAGGTCAAAGTGTGGAATACGAAATTCTATCTTGCGTCTGTCAATCAGCCCGTATCGCCTGAAAAGGTGAAAGACGGCGAGCCTGTGCAATTAGACGCATACACAAATGCACAAAAGGAAATTAACATTGCAGATTATATTGACGGGAACGGCGCGGAGAACGTTTCCTACGAGGCGGTTTCGAGCGCTCCGTCCGCGGTTCAGGCAAGCGTAGAGGGCAATCAAGTAAAAATCAAGGCGTTGCAAGAGGGTACGGCAACGGTAACGCTCACGGCAAAACGCGGCTCGGACGTAAAAGTAACGGTTACTTTTGCCGTTACCGCTACGGACAGCACGCCGCCTTCCTATCCGACGAAGATTAAAGACGGCGGAAACATTTTGTTGAATCTGAACGGCGCTACCTCGCGGAAAATCACGGTTTCCGAATATATCGAAGAAAACTTAACGCAGAATATTTCTTATTCGGTTACCTCCTCCGATGCATGTGTGAGCGTCACGCAACCGAACGCGCAAGGTGAATTTACGATTACCGCCGTTTCGGAGGGCACGGCAACGGTGAACCTTTCGGTTTCGGGCGGCGGCGAAACGGTGGAAATTACTTTTGCGGTTACGGTAGACGACAGTGCGGCCGTTGCCACTAAAATCAAAGATATCGAAGATATCACCCTCAACTACTATGCAACGGACAGCAAAGAAATCGACTTGTCCGAATATGTGGAAGATAACGGCGCGGTCGTCACTTATGAGGCGGAAGCCGACGGCTTAGCGGTTACGGCGCAGGAGCAAGACGGTGTTCTCACCGTTACGGCGGTGAAGCCCGACGGCAACGCTTCAGTAACGGTGAAGGTGCTTTCGGGCGGCAAGGAAACGTTTACGTTGGAATTCATCGTCACGCTCACCGATACGAAAATCAGCAAGACGAACACCTTCCCTTCCTTACTCGATAATGCGGCATGGAAAAGTATCTTAAACGACGGCGGTACGAATCCTCAATATGACCAATTTTCAAATTCTGCCATTATACAGTACGGAAACAGTTATCAGGAAATCGGCGAACAGACACACATTTCTTTCGATTTGTGGGTGAATGCGGCTGGGAATTACGGCTTCGAACTTTGGTTCCGTTCCAACACCAACGATAAGAATGTGGCCGGCAACAAGTACGTCATAAACGGTTATAAAAATGATAACGGCGGTAATATTATCGTCAAGAGAGAAAGCGGTAGCACGCTCGCGTCTTTCCCCGCATTTCCCGCAGGGGAGTTCACAAGATTCGATATCGTCATGTTCGACAGCGACGGAAGCACGACCGTCCGCATCTATTTGAACGGCGTGAAAGCGGCGCAGTTTACGGACAGCGCGCCTATTTCGGGCGGAAAATATTTTGCTCTGAAATCATGGGGACCGCAAGTGGCAATCCGCACGGCTTCCGAACTTCCCAATCCCGACGCTATCCGCGTGGCTGCCGTCGGCGATAGCATCACTTACGGGCACGCGTGGCATAACGAATCTTATCCCGTATATCTGGGTGAACAACTCGGCAGTGACTATACCGTAGGTAACTTCGGTTTGAACGGCGCTTCGGTAACCGGTTTCGGCGGCTCTACGCTCAAATACAGCAGTCAGGCGCAGTATAACCAGAGTATTGCTTACGCGCCCGACGTCATCGTAATTATGCTCGGTGCGAACGATGCGAACGGTTGGGCGAATGCACAAGCTTCTTACGAAAGCGAACTCCGTGCGTTGATTGCGTCGTACCAGCAGGCTTGCCCGAATGCAAAAATTCTGCTCGTTACTTCCGCGCCTACGCTGGAAAACAATGCGTTCGGAATCCCCAATGAAACGATTAAAGACAGCGTCAACCCCATTCAGCGCAGCGTTGCCCGAGATTTAGGGCTTGTGCTTGTTGATTTGAGGGAGGCAATGGAAAATGCCGAAGGCGGTTACAATTCATTCTTCCGCGAGGGCGACGGCGTACACCTTTCTGTTGCTGGGGCACAGTTTACGGCAAACGTGATTGCAGAAGCCATTCGTCAACTGTAAGATTTTTATAAAATTATACGCCCCGAAAGCAATTTGCTTTCGGGGCGTTTTTTCTTTATAGCGTTAGGCTTTGTCTGCTGCGCTCTTTTTGAAGAGTCCTGAGGCAGGCTTGGGTTCGGGCGTCGGTTTGCGGCGGTCGCCGCCCATAAAGAACAATGCGAGGGTTCCCGGTCCTACATGGGTTCCCGAGCAGATGTCGTAATACTCGATGATAATATCTTTTGCACCGTGTTCTTTCAGTGTGTTTGCAAGTTCAAGTGCCTCGGCTTCGCAGTCGGCGTGCGCAATGGCAATCGTCTGCGATTCGGGGTCAATTACGTTTTTGTCGAACGCTTCCACAATCGCAGAAAGGGCTTTCTTTCTGCCGCGTACCTTTCCGAACAAATGCATTTTCGCGCTCACACCGCCGTCGGCGCACAGCATGGGTTTAATGTTGAGAATGGTTCCCGCAATGGCAAGCGCCGCGGAAATTCTGCCGCTCTTTCTCAGATATTTCAAATCGTCTACCGTGAAGTAACTGTTCATTCGGTAGATGTTTTCTTTCAGCCATTCGGCGCACGCGTCCACGCTTTCTCCCATATCGCGTAAATCGGCAGCCTTAATTGCGAGCAACCCTTCGCCGAGCGAAGCGTTTGCGCTGTCGAATACGTAAATGCGGCGGTCGGGGTATTTCTCCTGCAACGCTTTTTGCGCGTTCACCGCCTGGTTGTATGTTCCGCTCAAACCGGAAGTGAGGGTGATGAGAATGATATCTTTTCTTTCTTCGAGGAAGGGGATAAACGTTTCCTCAAAACGTTCCTCGCCGATGAGCGAAGACTTTACGTCCGCGCCCTCGCGCATTTTTTTGTAGAACAGTTTTGCGGTTTCGGTGTAGTTGCGCTTTTCGTCCACGCAAACAAATTCCTCACCGTTTATCGTGCAGATATAGGAGATGACGCGGATATTGCGTTCCTTTCTAATTGCGTCGGGAATATTCGCGCACGAATCAACGAAAATTTCAAAATCAGCCATAATATCCTCCTCAGCGGCTTGCCGCTGTTTCTACTACTAATTTACCACTTTTTCCCGAATTTTACACGCTACTTTCCCGAAAAACCGCTCTCCGTTTTGCAATTGCAATTCTACTGTTAAAAACGGAACTCTACTACGGGTAGAGTTGTCTTTTTTTATGTTTTCTCTTGAATTGTGTGTCAGATTATGTTAGAATACTGCTTTGTGAAGGAGTTTTTTTATGTGGTTTGACGAAAGCGTATTTTATCAGATTTACCCTTTGGGCTTTTGCGGAGCGGAGCGTGAAAACGATTTCGGCGAAACGCGTCATCGTTTGGGCAAAATCGAGGCGGAAATTCCGCGTTTGAAAGCGCTCGGCGTAAACGCGGTTTTATTCAATCCGCTGTTTGAAAGCGAGCGGCACGGCTACGATACGGTGGATTTTTACCGTGTGGACAGGCGGTTAGGCACCAACGAAGAATTTAAGTTGCTCGTGAAGAAGTTTCACGAACAGGGAATCCGCGTGGTGCTGGACGGCGTGTTCAATCACACTGGCAGAGAGTTTGCACCCTTCCGCGAAGTGCGGCAGAAGCGCGAGGATACCGACTACCGCTTTTGGTTCAATATTGATTTTTACGGTAATTCCAGTTATAACGACGGTTTTAATTATGAAAATTGGGAAGGGCATTCCGAACTTGTGAAACTCCGTTTGGAAAATGCGGACGTGCAGAATTATTTAATGAATGCCTTGCGTTTCTGGATTGACGAATTTGATATTGACGGGCTTCGTTTGGACGTTTGCTATTTGCTTCCTCCCTGGTTTATGGAAACGATACGTCGCACGGCAAACGAAAAGAAACCCGATTTTTATCTTGTGGGCGAAGTCATACACTGCCAGAATTTCCAAAATAATATTTGTTCTGAACGGCTCAATTCCATTACGAATTACGAATGTTATAAGGGCATGATTTCAGCTTTTAATTCGGAAAATCTGTTTGAAATCGAACATTCGCTCACGCGGCTGTTTTCTTCGCAGCCGTGGGCACTCTATACGGGCAAGCATATGCTCAATTTTGTAGACAATCACGACGTTGCGCGCGCCTTTACCGCTTTAAAAGAAAAGCGGAATGTGCTTAATCTTTATACGCTTTTGTTTACTATTCCCGGAATGCCGTGCGTGTATTACGGTTCTGAATTCGGCACAGAGGGCGACAAAGGGGATAACGATATTCATTTGCGCCCTTGTATCGATGAAATTGATAAAACGGCGCATTCTGAACTTGCAGACCACATTCAAAAACTTGCAGAAATCCGCCGCGGCAGCCGCGCGCTTGCCTACGGCAGTTATGCGAAGGCAACTTTGCAGAATACGAATTTTTCGTTTGTGAGAGAGTGGGACGGCGAAAAACTGATTATTGCAATCAATATCGGTGCGGGAGACTGTACCGTCCGTGTGGAGGAAGCGGAGGGAACGGATTTGCTTACGGGGCAGGTTCGGAACCTCAACGACATTTACCTGCCGCCCTATACTGCGAGTATTTACAGAAGGAATTAAGCGGAAAGCATTTATTGTGAAAAGAAAAATTTGCCCGAAAAATGGGGTAAAATGCTTGACACCATAAAAATAATCTTTATAATAATAAATGCTTTTACTGAGGTGTAGCGCAGTTTGGTAGCGCGCTTGGTTAGGGACCAAGAGGTCGTGGGTTCAAGTCCCGTCACCTCAACCAAAAACAGGCAGACAACAAAAGTTGTCTGCCTGTTTTTATATGCGAAATGTGACGGGCTTGATGGTGGAGTCGATTGCGGTAGCAATCGGTTTGCGTCAATTTCTAATTATTTTCCGTTTTACAATTTCAAAAAAAGCAAATATTAAGTTTCACAAAACCGAGAAAATCGCTTGTCAAAATATGCCGCATTTGCTATAATAAAGTGCATACCGAGGCGTAGCGCAGTTTGGTAGCGCGCTTGGTTCGGGACCAAGAGGTCGCGTGTTCGAATCCCGTCGCCTCGACCAAATAGCCGTTTTTCGTGAGATTTTAGCAGATTTCGGACGGGAAACGGCTTTTTTCTTTGCCGTTTCGGTGGGGTTTTCCCTTGCCGAGGCAGACGATTGTGCTTTGAAATACGTTTGTATTCAGGTGAAACAAAATTCGCTCGGCGCATACACGGCGGGCGATGCGGTTATCGGTTAAATTTAATAAACAACGCACAGCGCAGACGAAAACCGTCTGCGCTGTTTTTCCTATAAAAAACAAAGAAGAAGATATTTATTTCAATATATTGAAAATGAAAGAATATGGCGAAAATTCAAGGTATAATGGATACGGAGTAAAATATTCTACGGCAGAGGAGAATTTACAAAACGTATGGGCGCAATGGAAATTATAGAAATCGTCATGAAGATACTTGGCGGTATGGGCGCATTCCTGATTGGTATGACGAGCCTGTCCGATAATATGACGCGCCTTGCACACGGCAAACTGCGCAGTATGCTCAACAAAACTTCCAAAAACCGTTTTGCGGGCGTCGGAATAGGCGCAGGCGTAACGATGATTGCGCAGAGCTCCGCGTTGACAACGGTCATGGTCGTCGGGCTTGTCAACGCAGGTATTATGACGCTTTTCCAGGGCACTGCCATTATTATGGGGGCGAACGTCGGCACGACGATTACCGCTTGGCTGGTTTCCTTAAACACGTTTGACGTTACTACTTTTGCACTGTGTTTGACAGCCGTCGGCGTTTTCATGGGAATGTTCTCGAAGAACGAGAAGGTGAAATCGGTAGGCAGTGCGCTTGCAGGTTTAGGTTTGATTTTCGTAGGACTTACCTTTATGTCCGAGGCGATTTCCTTTGATGAGCCTGAAATTTACGATGCCGTTTCCGGTGTGCTTCAAAAAATATCCAATCCTGCATTATTGCTTTTAATCGGCATTGCATTGACGGCGCTTGTGCAGTCGTCTTCGGCGGTTACCGCAATCATTATTACGATGGTGGGACAGGGGCTGATTATCGGCGGCGGCGGAAACGCTATCTATTATATCATTATCGGCTCGAATATCGGCACTTGCGTTACCGCGCTCATTTCCTCGCTCGGTGCTTCCACAAACGCAAAACGCGCCGCGCTCATTCACTTTATGTTTAACTTATTCGGCGCAATAATTTTTACGGTATTTCTGTTGTGCTGGGGCGGCTTCGGCGAGACGGTGTTGGAAAAGATGTTCCCCAATTATCCCGAATTCCAGATAGCGATGTTCCATACGTTGTTCAACGTAATTTGTACGCTGATTTTCCTGCCGTTTATCAATCTGTTTGTAAAACTCGCCAATCTCATCGTGCGTGAGAAAAAACAGCCCGTCAAGGAAGAGCCCGACCCCATTGTGGGCAGTATCGACGAACGCCTGCTGCGCAGCCCGTCCGTCGCGCTCGGGCAGATTTACCAGATTGCAGGCAAAATGTTTTCTTACGCGATGGATACGCTGACCGCGGCGGTGGAAGCGTTCGTGCAGAAAAACGAAGCGGCAAAAGAAAAGATAACCGAAAATAACGCTGAACTTGCAAAAGCGAATAAAACGATGGTGGAGTACCTTGTCAAACTGTCTGCGACATCGCTCGTTATGGAGGAGGAAAAGACCGTTTCCAACCTGCACTACGTCTTAAACGACATCATGCGTCTTGGCGAACTTGCCGATAACGTCACAAAATATACGCATCACTATGTGAACGACAAACTCGTCTTTTCAAGCGACTTTATTGAAATGACGAAGGAAATGTATGAAAAAATCAAAAACCTGTACGTTTTGTCGCTTGCGACGTTCCTCTATAAAAATCAAGACGGATTGGCAGAAGTCGATAAGTTGGAGGACGAAATCGATAAACAAAAGAAAAAAATTGTCGCTATGCATATTCAGCGTCTGAACGAAGGAAAGTGCCAGCCCGAAAATTCGAGCGTGTTCATCAACCTTGTCGGCAATCTGGAACGTGCGGCAGACCATATTACGTTCATTGCACATTCTATCGAATAAACCGCAATCGCATATTTGATTAAAGGAAACAGTATGAAAATTATCTTATCGCAGCAAGATAAATCGCCCGTCAAGTGCGGTGGAGCAGGACTTTCGTTCGAGGACGTAAATTACAGCCTCGACGGCGGACTGTATGCCGAAATGCTGGAAAACAGAAATTTTGAAGCGCAAGCCGTAGAGGGCGGAAACGTTTCCGACGACGGCGGTTACGGCTGGGAAGTCTACCCGAACGGCGCGGACGCCGCGTTGAAAATTAAGACGGACCGTCCGCTCTATTCCGAAAATCCGCATTATCTGCGGCTTACCGTGAACGCGCCCTTTACGGGTGTCAAAAACAAAGCGTTCGACGGCATTTATCTCGAAGCGAAAAAAGAATATAAAATATCGTTTTTTGTCCGCTCATATGCCTATAAGGGCGCGGCGCTGGTCGGCGTCTATCAAAATGGAACGCCTTTGTTACAGAAAAAAGTGAAAATCAAACCCGACGGTCAGTGGCACCGTTTTTCTCTCCGTTTGAAAAGCAAAACGGACGCTGAGAATGCGGACTTCTGTTTTATGCTCGCAAAGCCGGGCGCCGTTCACCTCGATTGTTTTTCCATGATTCCGTCCGACGCGGTGCTGGGCGTGTTCCGCCGCGACCTCGCCGTTTTGCTTAAAGAGATGAAGCCGAGTTTCTTGCGCTTCCCCGGCGATTGCGCCGCAGAAGGCTATCTCGGAAAGAACCGCTATCTCTGGAAGTATTCCATCGGTCAGGCGGAACGCAGAAAACATAATTGGAACAGTTGGGCGGAATACGGCGCAGAGGCACGGCAAACACGAACGGAAGCGGAACGGCTTGCCGCATCGCATTGCGCTCAGTCACTCGGCGTCGGGTATTACGAATATTTCCGTCTTGCGGAATATCTTGGCGCAAAGCCCGTGCCCGTCGTATATTTAGGCGAACAGAACTTGGCGGAAGAGGAAGAAGAATTCTACTTGCAGGACGCGCTCGACGTGGTGGAATTTGCTTGCGGCGGCAGCGATACGCTGTGGGGCAGAGTGCGTGCCGAAATGGGGCATTCCGAACCCTTTGCCCTCGAATATCTTGCGGTATCGGGCGGACACTGGAATAAACGTGGCGATGAAAAGAAATCGAACAAAAAGAAACGCCTCGAAATGTTGGAAAAACGTATTCAGGAAAAATATCCCGCAGTAAAAATTGCGGATACGGAAAAGAATCTGTTTGTTCCTTCTGCGGAATTATACAAGCATACAAATGCATTGGCGTCTTGCAAGGGTGTCTGCTCCGGGGTATATGCCGCGGTATCGAATGCGGAGAAGAACACGCCGCAGGTGCACCGCTTTGAAGACGCGCTTGCAGAAGCCGCGTATTTAACGGCGATGGAGGGCAATCGCAACGCTTTGCTGCTGAAATCCTACGCGCCCGTATTTGCGCGGTTGGGCTATACGCAGGTTTGTCCCGCTTTAATTTGGTTTAACGGAAATTCCGTTTGCCTTTCGGCGGATTATTATGTACAGAAACTGTTCAGCATTCATACGGGCGACGAGAAATTGGGCGCACAGGCGAGCGGTGAGAACGTGTATGTTTCGGCAACCTCGCGCGACGCATTTACGTTTGTAAAAGCAGTCAATGCCGGCGGAGAAACGTTGGATACGGAAGTGGAGGGGGATTTCGATTTCGGCGCGCTCACGCAGATTATCCGTCTGAGCGCAAATCCCGAAGATTGCAATACCTTTGAAGAGCCCGAAAAAATCCTGCCCGAAACGGTAGCGCCTACGGGGGCAAGAACGCTCACGCTTCCGCCGTACAGTTTCCAGGTACTTATCTTTAAGAAATAAGAAACGCAATTTACAGGCGTAGTGATTACATTATGATACGGTTAGCAGAACATTGGAAAGATTACGCCGTGCTGGCAACGGGCGGCGGCTATAAATTAGAACGTTGGGGAGAAGTGACGCTGCTCCGTCCCGACCCGCAAGTCATTTGGGGTGCAAGTTACGATATGTTTTCCGACCCCCGAATCGACGCGGTGTACCGCCGCAGCGAAAAGGGCGGCGGCGCGTGGGAATTCAGACGGAAAATTCCCGAGAGTTGGAAGATTACTTACGGCGAGTTAACGTTCACCGTAAAACCCATGGGTTTCAAACATACGGGACTTTTCCCCGAACAAGCCGTGAATTGGGACAGAACGGCAGCGCTGGTCAGGAACGCGGGGCGGAAAATAAAAGTCTTGAATTTGTTTGCTTATACGGGCGGAGCGAGCGTTGCGCTTGCCAAAGCGGGCGCAGAGGTCACGCACGTAGATGCCGCCAAAGGTATGGTAGAGCGCGCAGGCGAGAATGCGCGCCTTTCCGGTATCACGAGCGGTATCCGCTATATCATCGACGACTGCGTGAAATTCGTTCAGCGCGAAATCCGCAGGGGAAACAAGTACGACGCTATTGTCATGGACCCTCCCTCCTACGGCAGAGGTCCCGGCGGAGAAATGTGGAAGATAGAAACGGGGTTATATCCGTTTGTGAAGTTATGTACGCAGCTTCTGAGCGAAAATCCGCTCTTTGTTTTAATTAACAGTTACACGACGGGATTGCAACCTGCCGTACTTTCCAATTTATTAAAACTTTGTCTTTCGGGGCATCAGGGAATAATCGACGCATACGAAGTGGGGCTTCCCACCGAAGAGGGTATTCCGCTCCCTTGCGGCGCAGGAGGAATTTATGTCAACGAATTATGAAAAGTCGCTCACGGTTCTCTTTGAGGACAACCATATTATAGTGGTGTTAAAGCCGCAGAATCTTGCCACCTGTCCCGATGAAAGTGGTGACGAGAGTTTGTTTGATTTGGTTAAGGAATATATCCGTACGAAATATGAAAAGCAGGGTAACGTCTATCTCGGATTGGTGCACCGCTTAGACCGTCCCACGGGCGGCGTTATGGTGTTTGCCAAAACGAGCAAGGCGGCGGGCAGGCTTTCCGAGCAGATGCGAACGGGCGATTTTGAAAAGAAATATCTTGCGGTGTTGTGCGGGATTCTCAATCAGAAGAACGGACAGCTGGTGAACTATCTGAAAAAGAACGCCGTCAATAATATGGTGTTTATTTGCACGCAGGGCACGGACGGCGCGAAAGAAGCTATTCTCGACTACCGTGTATTGGAAGAACAAAGTAGTCTTTCGCTCACGGAGATAAAACTGCATACGGGCAGGAGTCACCAAATCCGCGTACAGACGGCAGGGATTTCTCACCCCGTGTTCGGAGATATGCGCTACGGCGGCGAAAAAGCGGTAAAGGGAAATCTTGCGCTTTGGGCGTATTCGCTTGCCTTTACCCATCCCGTCACCAAAGAGCGGCTTCGGTTTATGATTTTGCCTCCTTCGGACGATACGCCTTGGAAGAAATTTAATATCGAATCCTTAAAACCCGTGTAAAATGGTCGATTTTTCCAAATTCTTTCCGATTATGCGCGTATTACCGCTTGACGGAAAGGCAAATATTGTGTAAAATAGAAGAGATAGATTGGGCATTTATGCCTGCATGGAGCATTTTTCATGAAAAAGGTTAAAATTCGTTTTATAGCAATCATTTTTCTTGCAGTATTGTTCGCGGTGACGCTTGGGTTAGCGTTAGCTGCTACGCCGTCCCGCAACGCGCTGGCGGCAGTCAAAGAGTACGAACCCACGGCGGTATTTTCACAGGGCACGGGCGGAGACGTAACGGCTTATAAACCGGCGTCGGGCAGCGACGACGTCTATACCGCGTTCAAAATGACGGACGGCGGAAACGTTTACTACCGCAGAAATCTTGCGCTCAAATGGTTTGAAGATGAAACCGAACAGAATTTCAATCTGCAATTCAAGTTTGCAAACGTCAAATTTGAAACGTTCACAATGACGTTTGAGAGCGCGGAAGAAAATATCACCAAAGAGGGAAAGACGGAAAACTCTCTTATCTTCAAAAATGTGGACGGTAAAGTTTCCGTTTACGTGAAGAATTCCGACGGCGAAGAGGGAGCGGTGCTTGCTGTTGCAGATAACAGCGCATGGCTCACCCTTACGCTTACCGAAGGGGATAACATCGGCGAGTTCGCGGTATCGCTTGCGGAAGGGGAAGAAACTGCAAAGCTTGTCGGTACGTTTACGAACATCGGCGGTTATTATCTCGAATACCGTTCCTCGGCGGCAACCACGCCGCAAACTCCCGTAACGTTCTCGGTGTCGATGCCGGAAGCGGAAGAGGGCGCAACGGAAGTTGTAACGCAGAAATTGCTCCTGCGCAGCCTGAACGGTCAGTCGCTTGTTGTGAAAGGCGAAAACCTTTCTCAGTCCGAAGTTGCGGAAGACGGCTATTATACGGTTACGGGCGGTAAAGTGTTAGACGATACTGCGCCTGCAATTGTACTCAACGAAAAAGTATATGCGTTCAAAATGGGTCAGAAGTTCAGCACGTCTACCGTCAATTATCAGGTAATCGACGTTTGCGACAGCAACCCTACGGCGAAGCTCTATTATTATATGTTGAAAAAGAACGACGACGGCGAATATGTAAAAGGCGATACGACCGATTACCGCGATATCACTGCGTCGAGACCTGCCTACTTCATGCCCACGAGCGATGAAGACAATGAAATGATTTACGTTTCTCTTCGGTTCGACCTCAAAGGCAACAACGGCGTAGAAGATAATAAGTATGTATATCTTACCTGGTATGCCGTAGACGACGCGTGCGTAACGCTTCCCGAATCGGGCGCCAACGCGTTTGATTATATCAAAGTAGACCGCGATAAAAAAGGCCCGCAATACGTCGGTTACAGCGCGGAGGGCGATTCAAACAGTTTCACGGACCAAGCGGCGTATGACGAAGCGGTTGCAAACTATCAGGACGCGGTAAACGAAGCGGCTAAGAATTTGAGCGCGGGCAGCGGTGCAAATTTCTATCTGCCTTCTCTCCGCGGGTTAATTACCAGCGATTATGCAGATTACAGAAATCTCAAATTCAGTATTTTTTATCATAAACCGAGCCACACCGACGGCGATAACGCGTCTTCCGCTACGTCGCTTGCCTACAACTCGTTGAAATTTGAAATTGCCGAACAAGGATACTATACGTTCCGTATTCTTGCGGTAGACGCGGCAAGCAATGGAATGCAGTATTATCTGGAAGATTCGCTTGTAACGCTCTCTTCCTCCAACATTTGGGATATCGAGGGAATTCCTGAATTCCGCTTCTACGTGGGTTATACCGGCGTTACCATCGAAGACCCCGGCGAACAGACTTCGGGCTATCGCGATACCACTTATAACATTAAGTCGTTTGAGGTTATCGCACTTGACGGCGTAAAAAAAGATTATACGCTTTACTATTTCGACGAAGAAAAACTTCCCGCGGAAACGAATGTTCCCACTTACGCAGACTTCGTGAAGAACGCGAAGAAATATGTGGAAGAAGACTATAAAGACTGCTTAAAGGAAATCAACGTATACGACAATGACGTTGAGGAAGACGACGAAGATTGGGACAAGACGGATAACGCTTATGCCTGGTACCGTAACAGTTCGCTTTCGTTCAATCCGCAGGTTTCCGGTTACTATATCGTAAAACTTACGGTCACCGACCCCAACCGTTCCAACGAAGTGAATACCGCATATCAGGTAGTGGAAGTACAGAATCCGTTCGACTACACTCCCGGTCAGTCGGAATGGTTGCAAAACAATGTCGTTTCCATTGTACTCTTTGCAATTTCGGCAGTGCTTCTTGTAATAGTGATTGCCTTGTTCCTTGTGAAGCCTTCGGATAAAAAAGTAGAGGAAGTTGACCTCAAAAAACTGAAAGGCAACAAGAAAACGAAATAAAGAACAGAAAGATTAAAAAACGTCCGCTTCGTGCGGACGTTTTTTGTATAAAAAAAACGGCGTATAACATACTGAGATAGGAGGCAACTATGATTTTTGCAAACGTACTTTCTTATATCTTAGTTCTGCTCGGCGCAGTTAACTGGGGGTTGTTCGGAATTTTTGATTTTAACCTTGTTTCGGCAATCTTTATGGGACCGAGAAGCGTAGGCTCGATTATCGTGTATGTTTTAATCACGTTGGCGGCAATCTGGCTCATTATTTCGCCGATGATTACAAACGGCGCTTTGAAGTTGCAAAAGGACAGAAAAGTGGAAACAGAAACGGAACACGCTTAAAGGGAATGAAAACGCGCGGCACAGCCGCGCGTTTTTGTAAAAAGGCGGGTGAAGCGCGCGGCATAGCCGCGCGCTATCCTTTTGCCGTGTGCCGTAGTTACTTTGCATAATTTTTGTTTCGCTTGCATTCCTATTATTATGAAAGTAAGCGAATTAAAACGCGGCGAACACGCGGTAGTCATGAAAGTGGAACTTCCCATGCTGTTGAAAGAGCGACTGAGGTCTCTTGGAATTTATACGGGCGCAAAGTTTGTAATGCTGAAAACGTCGTTTCGGAAAAAAGTATTTCTCATTCAAACGGGCGGTGCGAAAGTCGCACTGGATTACGAACTTGCCGAGGGTGTGAGGGTGCTCAAAACATGAAAATACTATTGGTCGGAAACCCAAACGCGGGCAAGAGCACGCTGTTCAATTTGCTTACGGGCGCGCATGAAAAAGTGGGAAACTGGCACGGCGTTACGGTAGGCGCGGCGGAGCGCAGCGTTCAGCTCGGCATTCAAAAAGTCACGCTGTGCGACCTGCCCGGAATTTACTCGCTCAACAGTATGAGCATGGAAGAAAAATACACGCGGGATTATCTCCTCGGAAACGCCGAATCGCCTGTGGTATTTGTTTCGGAATGCGCGGGTTTGGAACGTTCGCTTCCGCTCTTTTTATCGCTTTTGAGCGCGGGCAGACGCGCCGTTTTAATTCTTACGAAGAAAAAAATATTCGAGCGAGAGGGCGGCAAACTCGACGTCGCCGAACTTTCCAAGCGATTGGGGGTTTCGGTACTTGTTGCCGATAAAAAACACAAAAAACAATTAAAATCGGAACTTACCGCGCTGTTAAATGCCCCCAAACGCCTCTCAGAGCGGCAAACCGATGTATTAGAGGGTATTTATACCCCCGTGAAAGAAGGACTGTCGCGTGTTGATAAATTGCTTTGCAACGGTTTCGTTTGTATTCCGCTGTTTATATTTTTACTGCTATCAGCGTTCTTTATAACATTCGCAAAAGGACTTCCCGGCGACCTTCTGAAAGGGGGCGTGGAAACGCTTTTTTGCGATGTGCTTGGCGGCTATGCGCAAAAGATAAATTCGCCCGTCGTGCGGAGTCTGGTGGCGGACGGACTGCTCGGAAGTATCGGCGGAGTATTGAGTTTTCTTCCGCAAATCGCTCTGTTGTTTTTCTTTTTGACGGTGATGGACGAAAGCGGATTTTTGTCGCGGCTTGCCATGCTCACGGACGGCTTCTTTTCAAAAATCGGATTAAACGGCAGAGCCATGTTCTCTCTGCTCATGGGGTTCGGTTGCAGCGCCGCCGCAATTCTTACCACGCGCGGTCTGGACGATAAAAAAATTCAACGCCGCGTCATTCTGTGTTTGCCCTATATTCCGTGCAGTGCGAAATTGCCCGTGTTCCTCGCGCTCTCGGCTTCTTTTTTCGAGAATCCGTTTTTCGCAGTAGTCGTTCTATATGCGCTCGGTGTGGGGTTTTCCGTGTTCGCCGCCCTGTTGCTGCGCGGAAAAAATCCGCCGTTCGTCATGGAACTTGCTCCCCTGCAACTGCCGCGACCTGTTTTTGTGCTGAAATCCTTGCTCTTTCAGATGAAACAGTTTATAATAAAGGTAGCAACGGTCGTTACGGCGTTCTTTCTGTTTTCCTGGCTGCTTTCTTCGTTTGACTTTTCGTTTACCTTTTGCAGTGTAGAAGAGAGTATGCTCGCTAAGTTGTGCGGCGGATTGAAATTTCTGTTTGCGCCCATCGGCATGGGGGATTGGAAAATTGCCTACGCCGCGCTTTCGGGCTTAGCTGCAAAGGAAAACGTTGCAAGCGTGCTTCTCATGTTTTACGGAGATTTTCCGTATTCCTTTCCGAGTGCATTTGCATTTGCGGTATTTATGCTCTGCTGTTCGCCCTGTATTTCCGCGGTTGCGGCTAGCGCAAGGGAAGTGGGGTGGAAACGCGCGCTTTTATACGCCCTGTTCCAGACGGTGAGCGCACTGCTCCTTTCCTATTTGGCGTATTTTATGCTGAAAGGCGGCGCTGTGTATCTGATTATCGCGTTTGTGCCGCTCGTTGCGTTCTTGATAATAGGAAAAAAGAAATTTGAAAAAGTACCTCGTAAACGGAGAAATTCCTCTCAAAAATTTCACAGACAACGTTAGCGCACCCGCTTCGTTTTGTTTCCGCACATTGCTCAAAGACCGCAGTATCCGCGTCAACGGCGTGCGCGTCGTCGAAAATATGATGCTCCGTGCGGGCGACGAAGTTGTTTATTACCTCTCGCCGCGGCAGGCGTGCAAAACGGGCTTTGAAATTTGTTTCGAGGACGACCACGTCGTCGTTGCCGATAAGGAGAGCGGCGTCAATTCCGAAGCCGTATTTTCTGCGCTTTCCGAGCGCGGTGAAACGTATTTCATTCATCGCTTGGACCGCAACACGGCAGGGCTTCTGATTTTCGCAAAAACGCAGGAAGCGGAAAATGAACTTTTGAACGCATTCAGAGAACGTCGTACGCAGAAAATTTATCTTGCGCGCGTGCTCGGCAAAATGCCCAAGCGGCATTCCGTGGAAGAAGCGTATTTGCAAAAAGACGAAAAAAACGCGATAGTACGCGTGTCGGGGCAGCCTGTCGGCGAAAAGATTATCACCGAATACGAAGTGCTTGCGGAAGAAGGGGAAACAAGTTTGCTTCAAATTACTCTCCACACGGGCAAGACGCACCAAATCCGCGCGCATTTGGCGTATCTTTCACACCCCGTCGCAGGCGATACAAAATACGGCGATAACGCTTACAACCGCGCACACAACCTCACGCGGCAGCGGCTCATTGCAAAATCGTTGCATATCGAAGGCAGGGGCGTGCTTGCCTATCTGAGTTTGCACACCTTTCAATCAAAATTTAATTTATAAAAATTTAGAAAAAACGCTTGACAGCGTTTTTTTATTGTGATAATATATGAATAGTTATTCATATATTGATAGTATAGGAGTTACTTATGGATTGTAATCACGAAGAAGAACACCGTTTTGCGGCAGAACGGGCAAAGAAGAATATGCCGAGCGAGGAAGAGGTCGGAGAAGTTTGTGCGGAATTAAAGGCGATTTCCGAACCCAGCCGTTTGAAAATTTTGCTTGCGCTCCGTCAGGGCGAACTGTGCGTCAATCATATCATCGAGGCGGTAGGGGGTACCCAGAGCGGCGTTTCGCACCAACTGCGTATTCTGCGCGATAACCGCATTATCAAGGCGCGGCGCGACGGGCAGAATATCGTCTATTCGCTTGCGGACGCGCACGTGACCGCGCTTTTGGAACTTGCCTGTGCGCATTTGAACTGTGAATTTTAGGAGGAAGGAAAGGAATGCAGAAACTCATTCGCATCAAAAATTTGGACTGCGCCGCCTGCGCAGCGGAATTACAGGAAGAACTCGAACGAATCGGGGGAACGGAAAACGTTTCGGTCGATTTTGTCACTCAGCGCGTGAAATTTGAATACGATACGCAAAAGACGCTGGAACAGGCGATTCATACGATTTCCCACTTCGAGGAAGTGGAGATTATCGACGGCAACGCGCCCCGCAAAAAGGAACGGCACTTAAAAGAAATAATTTCCATTGCCGTCGCGCTGGCATTCTTTATTCCTGCGCTTGTTTTGGAACTTGTAAATGCGGGCAGCGAGTGGATTCCGTTCGGGTTGTACCTCGGCGCATTTGCCGCGGCGGGCTGGTCGGTCGTCTGGAACGCTTGCAAAAACGTTGTGAAAGCGTTTAAGGGCGGTTTTCATCTGAGTCTTTTGCTGGACGAAAATTTGCTCATGCTCATTGCCGCCGCAGGCGCGTTTGCATTGCGCGAGAGTATGGAGGGCGGTATTGTTATGATTCTCTATCAAATCGGCGAGTTGTTGCAGTCGGTAGCGGTCGGCTCGTCGCGCGGAGCGATTACGCGGCTCATGGAATTGAAGAGCGATACGGCGATTCGTATCACGGAAAACGGACAGGAAGAAATTTCTCCTGAGGAGCTTCAAATCGGAGACAAAGTGCTCATTCGCAAGGGCGACAAAATTCCTGCCGACTGTCGACTGTTGGAGGGAGAAACTTCGCTCGATACTAAATCGATTACGGGGGAAGCGTATCTGCGCGAAGTGGGCGCGGGGGGAGAACTCCTTTCGGGTTGCGTGAACGCAGGCAATGCGGTCAAAGCCGAAGTCGTGCGCCCTGCTTCGGAGAGCGCGGCGGCAAAGATTCTCGAACTCGTGGAAAATTCCGCCTCTCAAAAGGCGAAACCCGAAAAGTTTATTACGAAGTTTGCACGCATCTATACGCCTGTCGTCGTTCTGATTGCAATCATTGTAGCGGTAATTCCGCCCCTTTTCCAAGGCAATAATTTCAGCGAATGGATACCGCGCGCCTTGAATTTCCTTGTCATTTCCTGCCCGTGCGCCCTCATTATCTCTGTGCCGCTCACTTATTTTTCGGGCGTGGGCACGCTCGCGCGGTGCGGCGTGCTTGCAAAGGGTGCGGTGTATCTCGACAGTTTAGCGGGCGTAAAAGTTGCCGCGTTCGATAAGACGGGCACGCTGACCGAGGGCAGGTTTTCCGTAGCAAAAGTCAACGGCGGCGAGCGCGTATTGCTTCTTGCTGCCGCGGCGGAAAAAAATTCTTCCCATCCCTTGGCGCAAGCTTTTGCCGGAATCGAAGTGCAGGTGGCGGAATCTTGCGAAGAACTCGCGGGTTTGGGGCTTGCGGCGGTCGTAAACGGGAAAGAGGTGCTTGTCGGCAGCAAACGCTTAATGTCCGAACGCGGAATCGAGTGCCCGGAATCAGAAGGGAGTCTTCTTGCGGTGCACGTTGCCGAGGACGGAAACTATCTCGGCAGTGTGGAAATCGAGGACAAAGTACGGAGCGAGGCGGCGGACGCGCTCACCACATTGAAAAATACGGGAATTCAGAAAATAGCGGTACTCACGGGCGACACGCGTGTAAGGGCGGAGGCAAGTCTTTCGGGGCTTCCCGTTGACGAAATCTGCGCCGAACTTCTGCCGCAGGAAAAGCCCGAACGCGCGCAAAAATTAAAGGAAGAGGGTGCGCTCCTCTATGTGGGCGACGGCATTAACGATACCCCCGTCATGACGGTGAGCGACGTTTCGGTTGCTATGGGCGGCTTGGGGAGCGACGCGGCAATCGAGGCGAGCGATTTCGTGCTCGCAAGCGACAATCTTTCCGCGCTTCCTAAGGCTGTGAAGGGCGCGAAAAAGACGCGTAAAATCGTTGCGGAAAATATCATTCTCTCTATCGGCATCAAAATTGCGCTTATGGCGTTGTCGCTCGTCGGGTTTATTCCGCTCTGGGCGGCGGTGCTCGGCGATACGGGCGTCATGCTCCTTGCGGTGCTCAATTCCATGCGTATGCGCGCAAAAATAAAATAAAGCGAAAAGCGGCTTGAAAGTGAGCCGCTTTTATGTTATAATCAAGGCATGGAAAAAATTATCGTAGCGGCAACGGGCAACGCCCATAAACTCAAAGAAATCAAAGCAATTCTCAAAGGCTGGAAAATTCTTTCCGAAGCGGAGGCAGGCTTTTGCGGGGAGGTAGAGGAAACGGGCGCTACCTTTGCCGAAAACGCGCTTATCAAGGCGCAGGCGGTTTGTACGGCGACGGGGCTTCCTGCGCTCGCGGACGACAGCGGTCTTTGCGTAGACGCGCTGGGCGGCGCACCCGGCGTGTACAGCGCGCGCTATTCAGGCGGCGGAAGCGCAGAAAACCGCAAGTTGCTGCTCAAAAATTTAGAAGATGTTTCCAATCGTGCGGCGCACTTTTCCTGCGCGGTGGCGTTGGTGTTTCCGAGCGGAGAAACCGTCACGGCGGAAGGGAATACCTACGGCGAAATTCTAACGGAAGAGCGCGGCGAAAACGGATTCGGCTACGACAGTTTGTTTTTCTCAACCGTCCTGCAAAAATCGTTTGCGGAAAGTTCGGAAGAGGAAAAGAACGGTGTTTCTCATCGGGGCGCGGCGCTTGCCGCATTGGTGAAAAAATTATGAAGACTTTTGTCGTACTTTCCGATTCGCACGGCAGGCGCAGAGCGATAGAAAAACTGCGACCGCTTTTTGCGGAAAACGATTATATTGTGCATCTCGGCGACGGCTCTGCCGATATGCGCGCGGTGCTCGGGGAATATCCCGAAAAGACTTATCTTATAAAGGGGAATTGTGACGCGCAGTACGGTGAGGACGAATTTGTGCTGGAAGCGGAAGGGATTTCCGTGTTCTGCTGTCACGGACACCGTTACGGCGTAAAATCGGGAACAGCGCGGCTTGCCGCCCGCGCCAAGCAGTTGGACTGCGAAGTCGCACTCTACGGACACACGCACCGCGCCGAAGTTGCGGAGGTGGACGGCGTGCTCTGTATCAATCCCGGTTCCGCAGGTTCCTATTCCGAGCCGAGTTATTTATATCTCGTTATCCACGATAAAAAAGTTACGCCGACGGTTGTTCCGCTGATATAAAAATAACGCCCTCTTTTGAGGGCGCTTTTTTATTTGATTTGTTTTTTTCTTGCCCGCCGCTGCCGTACCGCGCTGCGGATAATTTCAAAGGTGTTGAGTCCGATTCCCGTCAGGATATACACGTAGTACGTTGCAAAACGCCAGATTAACACAATCCAGCCGAGCAGTCCGTGGACTTGACTCGAAAGAGTAAAGAACACAATCGTCGTCATCGCTTCGCTTGCGCCGCTGTTTCCGGGCGTGGGTACGAGGGACGCCGAATAGTAGGAAATCGTTGCTAGGCACATAATCTGGAAGAGCAGTTCCGCATGATTCACGCTGCCGAGCGTAGGACCCGCAATCGCCATCACGGCGAAGAAGGGAATGGAGATGTGAATCAGCGAGTTTACGACGCTAATCACGACAAGGGGTATCAGTTTCCACCATTTCGTAAAGAGCGCTTTCATCGAACGCTTGTATTCTTCCGCTTCGTAAATATACTTTTTCATCACGGAATAGGGGCGTTTGACGATGTGCATTTTGTGGAGCAGTTGCACTACTTTCAGAACAAGTTTTTTCCCTTTCCGCGGGAAAAACGATATGAGCAACATTGCTATGGGGATGAGGAGGTTCGCGAACATGGAAACGGAAGCGATTGCCAGAATGACGGGTGCACCCCAGTCACTGTCGAGTCCGTTCAGCAAGTTGGTGGCGCCTGTTACAATAATCAGCGCGGTAGAAATCAAACAGAATTCGATGGTCGTAACGATATAGCGTACCAACGGAATTGCGGTTGCAACGCCCGCAGGAATGTCTTTTTTGTGCAGATAATAAATCTGAAAGGGTTGACCGCCCGTGCCGAGCGGTGTAATTCCGTCGTAATATTTACCGAGGAAGTTGGTTTTCATGGCAGTGCGGAAACGGAACTTGCCGGTAGAAATTTTGAGCATATATGCGTATTTCATGCTGTCAAGGAACATAAACAGCAATACAACGCCTATAAATACAAGAAACCATTGCCAACTTGCGCCGGCAATCATGGTTTTGAAACTTGTTCCGCCGTCTTCCGAGAGGTACTTCGTAATCGTGAACATCATCACGACGGATACGCCGATTAAGACGAGCATTAACGTCGTTTTAATCCACCAGTTACGCCGTTTTTTCTTGGTATCGATGCTGTTCTTTTCTTCGATTTGCCGTGTGAGTTTTTCTAATTCTAACTCTTTCTCTTTATTATAAGCGGCTTTGAAATCGGTTTCGGAAGTTTCGGTTTGTTCCGTATCTGTATTTATTTGTTCTTTCGCGCGCTCCTCACTTTCCTCCGCAAAAACGTCCTGTACGGGCTCTGTGTCGTTTTCTGCTGAAATTTCCGCGCCCTGTGCGTCAACTTCATTCGCTTCAATCGGCGGTTCCGTCAACGCTTCTATGTTTTCATTTTCAGGCTTGCTCGCGTTTTTTTTCTTCTTCATAAAATACTCCGTCAGTATCATAACATATTTGGAAGGAAATTGCAATGCGGTTGCAGTATTTTATTCTCGTTTCTCTTCATTTTTAATCGGATTTTCACGATTTAATGGTTCATTGTCTGAAACGGGAGACGTTTCATCCGAATCCTCTTGCGCGTGCAAGGGAATCGCCTTTTTCCGTTTTACGCCCACAAAGTGGAAAATCTGTTTGCCGATTGCCGCGCCGATGATAATCGCGTAGCCGATGATACTCAAAGTGGCGGGTACTTGCGCGAGGAAGAAAAAGCCGAGCAACGCGGCAAAGAGCACCTGGAAATAATCGAATACGGCAATTTCCTTTGCGGGTGCGTGTCTGTATGCGGCGGTAATAAAGAATTGTCCGCCCGTTGCGCTTGCGCCTGCAAGGAGAAGATACAGCCATTGCATACCGTTCATCGGCTTGTAATAAGCAATCATAAAGGGCAGGGCGACGACAGTGGAGAATGCAGAAAAGAAGAATACCGTCATAATACCGCGCTCTCCCTTTATTGCAAGAATGCGCACGCAGGTATAGGCAAATCCCGCGCACGCGCCCGATAAGACGCCTGCTACGGCAGGAAGTACCTGCATATCGAACCGCGGATTGACGACGCAAACCGCACCGCCGAATGCAATCAGCGTAAAAATGATTTCGGGTATCGTCGGTTTCTCTTTCAAAAGAAATATGGAAAAGAGAATAGCAAAGAAAGGGGAGAGTTTATTGAGAATGGACGCGTCGGAAATACTGCCGATATGGTCTATGGCATAGAAGTTCAGAATAATGCCGATAAAACCGAGTGCAGAGCGCAGAAACAGCCATAAAACGCATTGTTTGCCGTGAATGCGGAATTTCTGTTTGGAAAAGAGCAGAATAAAGAATACGACGACCATGGTGAGCGCATTACGAAAAAAAACCTTTTGCATGAGCGGAAGGTCGCCTGCAAGGTTTACAAACAAATTCATCAGTGCAAAGCACGCCGCAGCGCCGATGATGAGAAGCACTCCGATGCTCTTTTTTACAATGGCATTCATATACCCTATTATTATATGCACACTCGGAAAAAAGTCAAATACCGGTTCCGATAATCATAATAAAAACTGCCTGAATTTTATTTCAGGCAGTTTTTGATTTGACAGGGAAGCAATCGTGCCAAACGGGATAAAAATAAAATATTTTATTCCGTATAATTTATGTTCCAACCGGCAAGTGTTCCTACGCTGACGGTAGTAATTCCGTTCGGATTGAGGTCGATAAGGCAAACCAGATAACCGATATTATTTGCGGTATAATCAATGTACACTTTTTGAAACTGCGCAATTTGATATTTGTTGAGCCCTCCGTTATAGATAGGCATAACCGCATTTATATTTGAAACTACTATGTTTTTCTCTCCGCTTAAATCGGCATTACCGGTTTCTAAATAATAATTTTGATTCAGATACTCTATTTTAACCAATTGTTCAACAAGACTTGCTTGCGCCGTATTTTGAAAGTTCTCGCTGTCATAAATTGTTTTTTGTTTTCCGTTTTGCATAGATATTATCTGATAAGACGAATAAGCTCCGCTTCCACCGCTGTTTACCTGATAAAATATTTGACTTAACCCGTTTCCGATAAAATCCGCTAACAATATGCTTGGCTCATATCCGTAATTTATTGTCGGCGTTATACAAACTTCCTCATTTTTTGTTTGAACTTTTATTTGAATATTTTCCTTGTATTCGCTTTGGTTTTGTGTGCATAGATAAACTTGACTGGTTGTTAGTCCGTCAACTAAAAATGCACTGTTTGAAAAAGAAAAGACGGAAGAGGGCGCCAGCATACAAGTTAAAATAAAAGTCAGTAATTTCATATTTTTATTGTGTATCGTTTTCTGAAATACATTCCGTTATTATGCCGCGTTATTTAATTCGTAAGCCAATTTAATGCTACCCAATCGGATTTTTCATAACGGTTATGTCCTTGCAAACCTTTTTGAAGTCTAGCGGCTTTTTTAATTCGCCCGTATGCTTGTTTACGTATTTATTTCAAAAGTGGGTTTTTTATAATATTTTCCCTTAATAAAAATAATTAAGACGATTATAAAAGATATTATTTGCGCAATCGCTACCCGTACTGTTTGCAATTCGTCAATGCCGCTTGTTGAACTGATATGCAAAATATTAACTATTGTATTATTTATAAAATGGTCTGTCATAGGTAACCATAATGAACCTGTCATTTTTGTCAACAGACAAAACTTTGCTCCCGTAATTCCCGTTGCAAAAAACAGCATTAACATCATCATAAACATGCCGCCAAGACTACGTTCGCCGTCAGTATAACTGCGAATAGGCGCAATTAAATGCCATAAGCCGAAAAGTACGGAAGATATAATTACGGCAATTAAAAAGTTGTATTTCTTTTCTGCCAATTTCAAAAACAGTCCGCGAAAAACGCCTTCTTCCATAACTACATTTATAATGTTTCCTACAATACAGAGAACGAAAAACCAAAAGCCTGTTTGATTTCCCATATTACCGTCAACAGAATAACTTGTTACATAAAACTGTAATGACGGTGATTTACCCGTAGCGGCAAGAATTATCAATTCTATGCCATAGGCTAATATGTAAACCGATATTCCGAGTATTGCTCCGTAGAGCAAATATTTAGGCGCACGGCGCACACGAAAGCCCGCTTCAGACGGTTTCATATGCAAAAAGAATAACGATATAAAACAAACCGCAATGCCCAACAATTTATGTATAAAAGCTTCCCCGAAAAATGTTTGGTCGGTTCGTATTAAGAAATATTCCAAACAACGGAATAACAAGCAAACCGCATAAACGGTAATAATGGATAAAATTATTTTTATACCGTTCTTATTTTTATTAGTTGGCGTATTCATATAAACTGCTCCTACTAAAATTTTTTTGATAATTATAATTATTGTAAAATTCAAAAGCAATGGTGTGAATACTAACTTACAAAATAAGAATACCAAGTTACAAAAGAGGCTGTGAATTTCACAGCCTCTTAAAAATTATTCTGTTTTATCGTTATTATTTTTTCTCTTTCGCAACTCGTCCAAACTTGCGTTTATTTCCTTTGCATCTCGGTTGATTTTTATAATATCCATAGTAATAGCAAGAACAAAAACTATAACGCCGACTACACATACAATCCAAATTTCATTTACGGCAAACCAATCGAAAAGAAAACCAAAACCCAATACTATACCGATTAAATATACGAGCATTACTGTATAGTTGATTATTTTATATTTCATATTTATTTTATCAAACAATATAAAACCGATATGCGCCAAAGAATTCACAAGCAATATCTGAAAAGGCGCGACTAATGTCATTAAAGTAAACCCTTTTATAATAGCAACAATGCACATTAAAAAGATACTCAATGCGGTTGTCGCAAGTGTATTTATCAGCAAACGCTTAATAAATTGAAATATGTTTTTTTTCATAACATTTTCTCCAACCGTTTTTTAACTGCGGAAATAAAGTTCCTTGATATAATTACCTTTTCGCCGTTTTCAAGCATAGCTTCCATTTTTGAGTTAAAAATTGCTTTAACGCTGACCATAGTGTTTAAGTTGAGAATACAAGATTTACTGATTTGCTCAAACCCAAAATTATATAGTTTTTCTGCAAATTGATATAAGAGCAATTCAGTACGATAAACTTTATCATTCGTATAAACAAAAACTTGTTTTTCTACACTTTCGATATAAAAAATATCTGACACACGAACAAAGCAAATCTTTCCGTCATCATCTTGACAACGGACGATATTATCAACCGATTTTATTGCCGTTTCTATGCGGTGTACGGTTTCAGAAATTTCGGGGTATTCTATAAGAATTTCAATATCGTTCTTATTTTTGTTTTCTTTTAAGTTGATTTTCATTACACTAATTATACCAAAAAACAACGAAAGATGCAATTAAACAAAAAAGAAATCGCAAGCGCGATTTCTTCTTCGGCGGGGTGTGCGTATACCCCTGTTATGGTGGAGATAGCGTGACTCGAACACGTTACCTGTACGTTGCGAACGTACCGCTCTACCAGATGAGCTATATCCCCAATTGATTTGTAAGTTTATTATACCCTGCGTTCCGGTAAATTGCAAGCGTTTTTTATTTGAAATATAAATTTTTTCCGCCGCGCGTGAAAATCGTTTGACAACGGTTACGGAAAGCATTAAAATAATAATATCTTTCGGGGGCATAGCTCAGCTGGTTAGAGCGCACGCTTCACATGCGTGAGGTCACAGGTTCGAGCCCTGTTGTCCCCACCAGTCAAAACCTAAAACGAAACACTATTTATGTGTAAGTTTTAGGTTTTTTCTTTTGTTTTTTCCTACTCTAATCATAATGCAACGCAGTGCTACAAGAATGAATTTTGTTTAAGCTATTGCAAAAAAAATCGTTTGTGTTATAATGAATGTGCAATAAGTTTTGTTGTTTACGATTCATAGGAGGATTTTTATGAAAAGAAAATTCAAAAAATGTTTTATGGGATTTGTTGTGGCTTTTGTGGTATGCTTTTTTTGCGCTTGCGGCGGACAAAAGCCCGGCACTCCTGAAATACCGCCGCCACCTGCTATCGATTACTCGGTAGACGAAAGCGTGCTTACAAAAGGCAAGGACGCCAATGCCAATGAGTTCTATGCTAAGAATGTGAAGCGGGTAGAAGACAGTTTGCTCGAAGGCAAGAAGATTTATTGGTTGGGCTCGTCGGTGACTTACGGCGCATCGTCCGGCGGGGAATCCATGGCGGAATTTCTTGCAGCGAAGACAGGGGCGATTTGCAAAAAAGACGCTGTTTCAAGCACTACCATTTTCGACGACGGTTCTTCGGGCGTAACGGGCGCAGGCTCTTACACTCGCCGCCTTACCGAAAGTAAAGTATTCGATAAAAACGAAGTAGTTGATGCGTTTATTTGCCAGATTTCCACGAATGATTCGACTTCTTCCCGTCTTTCCAAGAGAGGGTATGTTTTAGACAGTTCGTTTACCGATAAGGAAGATTTTGACCGCGCAACAACGATGGGCGGAGTGGAATATATTATCGCTTATGTAATTGAAACTTGGGATTGTCCCGTGTATTTTTATTCCGGAAGTTACTTCGGCGACCCCGGCACGGGAAACCGTACCAACGCGAATCCCTCGGGAACGAATTATTCAAAACTTATCGATGACGTAAAAATCGCCGTCGAGAAATGGCAGAGCCTCGGTTATGAGGTTGACGTGATAGATATGTTCAACGATAAGGACTTTAACGGGCAGGTGTCCGACGATTACTATAAGTGGTGTACGAATGACCCGATTCACCCCAAACGCGCAGGCTATCTCAATTGGTGGATGCCGTATTTTGAACAATATCTTACCGTTAAATTATGCGATTATTAAGGAGGGGAAAAATGAAAACAACGATGAAAAAACATTTCCTTTTATTCTTAACGCTTTTCATGACATTGTTAATCGCGATGTCGCTTGTGGCGTGCGGCGATAGTAAATCCGACAATACGGGCAAATACAAACTTTCGTATACGAAGGGCGCTTATGCCGCACAAGGCGAAGTTCCCGAAACAAAATATTATGATGCAGGCGAAGAAATTACGCTTGCTCCTGCAAATACGTTTACGTTCTCCGGTTATACGTTCTCGGGTTGGAATGACGGGACGGATAATTATGACGGCGGAGCGACTTTTGTTATGCCCGAGCATGACGTGAATCTGGCAGCCAAGTGGATAATAGGCGACCCTGATGCGGGCAGCATTTCATCGTCCGAGGTCGGGTTCGACGGCGAATACTTTGTGTTCAAAGGTACGGTAAAGAATGTTAAAAATCTTTATGTTTACCTCAATAACACAAACGTAAGCACATCAAACGATAATTACGTTAAGGCGGAAATTACGGGCAATACGTTTGTTGCAAAACTTCCGTTGTCTACACTTATCGGCTATAATCGCACGAATACTCCTTTTAATCTGCGGTATAAAATCGATAACCTCTCTTCCGAGTTGTTAGGCGTGGCGCAGGGGAACTTGAACCTTTCGGCGACTCATAAATTCAATGAGTATGCTTTCAGATTAGCCGTAAACAGCGGTTCGGGGTGCGTTGCGGTTTATTACTCGCCTGCTCCCGATACGACCGTAACGGTAACGGCAACGCAAATTTCGTTCGACGGGGAGTACTTTGCGGTTACGGGTACTGCCGAAAATGTTACGCAACTTTATATTTATCTCACAAATACAAATGTAAGCGGAAGCGAGAATAACTTTGTAAAAGCGGAATTTAGCGGTAAAACGTTCAATGCTCGGCTTCCGTTGTCCGCGTTAATCGAGTATGATGTTGGAAGCAATATCCCGTTCAATCTCAGATACCGCGCGAACGACAGTAAAGTCAACATCAATATCACAAAGGGCAGTCTGGATATTACGCAGACGCATACTTACGGCGGCAAGGTTTTCAGACTTGGTCTGAACGGGGAGTGCGTTGCGGTTTATTATACCGCCGCGCCCGTGGAGCCCGAGCCTGGCGAACCCGATTACACGTTCCAAGTCGACAGTATGCACTTTACCGACGGTAAATTTATCATCGAAGGGACTTGCGGTGCGGACGTAGAGAAACTTGTTTTCCATTTGCATAATACTCAGGCGCCCGTAATCAACTTTACCTCTGCGGCAGTCATCAATGGGGGGGGGTACAAAGTTGAATTTGTACTCTCGGAAATAAAGCGCGAGGATGGCAGCGCACCTCCCACAACTTATATCAATGTGCGTTACGAACTGAATGACGACGGATACAATAGTTTGAATTTGCTTCCCGTAACAAACGGTAATTACCAGGTCGGGCAAGCGTATCGTTACGGCGATAAAACATGGACCTTAAAAGCCGATGAAAACAGAACTTATCTTAATTGGAGCGAGGTTACCGATAAATATCGTATTTCGGAAGTGAATCTTGAACTTGTCGAGGGGAAACCCACGCTTACAATCAGCGGTAACACCGTTGAGGCGATAGAGGCGGGAGAATTGAAATTGTTGCTCGACAAAAATTTAGGCGCAGAGGAGGAGAAGGAGAAGAAATATATTGAAAATACTGCTACGGAAGCCGGAAAGTTCCGTTTTACGGTTGACTTATCGGATTTGCTTGCATCGCCAAATGAAACGGCGGCAAACAAACAGCAGGCTTACTTCATAAGACTTTATAACGGCAGTACCCAACTTTCGAATATAAATTCAAGTTGGGCTTCCGACTTGCTTTGGGAGAGGGGACAGATTGAAACCGAAACCGCCGTATACTTCCTCATGAAGAATACGGAGTGGAGCAATACCGCTTGGAATACTCTCGGAATTTGCAAGTTCGATAAATAGATATCAAAAAAGCATCCTTTACGGATGCTTTTTTTTGGAGTTAAACAAAGGACATAACAAGCCGAATTTAATGTTCTTGTCGGTTTTTATTACGCTTGCAAACGACCGTTTATTATGTTATAATGATTACCTTGAAAAAGCAAATATTATGAAAAAATATTATTTTTTAATCGGTTGCACGGTTTTGCTTTGCGCTTCCATATTTGCTCTTCTCGTTCTTCTGGGCGTGTCTTCAAGAGTTTGTCGTCATGAACTGATACAAATCGCTTCTCGCGAATCCAGCTGCATCGAAGAAGGAAATATCGAATATTGGCAATGCACCAAGTGCAACAAAATATATAAAGACGGTTCCGCCGAAACGGAAATAACGGAAGTGGTGATTCCGAAAATTCCTCACGCGTTGCAAAAGGTCGAAAGTCTTGCGGTAAGTTGCACGGAGGACGGTAGGGTAGAGCATTGGCACTGCACGGCTTGTCAGCGAAATTTCAGCGACGAAACGGGGGAAACATCAATCCCGAACGTAATAATTCCCTCCGAAGGGCATCAGTTCGGGGAATACAAATACGATTATACAGAAAAAATCTACTCGCGCGCTTGTCCGAAGTGCACGGATACGGAAAACGTTGCGGCAGGCGAA
This sequence comes from uncultured Clostridia bacterium, assembly GCA_947087265.1. Classification (GTDB taxonomy): domain Bacteria; phylum Bacillota; class Clostridia; order Christensenellales; family Borkfalkiaceae; genus Gallimonas. The sequence goes on along the minus strand of CAMUBY010000003.1, from coordinate 66,144 downwards.
AGCACAGAATTACCCTTACTTGCACGCGACGAAACGGAATTGGCGGAGGTCATTGCCTCTGTCGCGCCGAACAGTTTTATAAAACTTGCTAACGATATTACTATCACAACGGGAATGTATGCGGTAGTTCACCGCATTCCCGACGGCGGTACCTTAGATTTGGGCGGTTATACGGTAACAGTAAAAAATAACGGCGGTTTTGTGCTGGAAGGTACGAAAGTTACCGTTCAAAACGGCAGTGTGGCGACCGATTATAAAAACCCGAAAGAGGGGTATTCTCTGTACGTCGGAGACGAAGGTGAGAACAATTCGGTTACGCTGAAAAACCTCGATTGCCGCGGCGGAATTAACGTGTATAATTGCAAGGCAACGGTTATCGACTGCGTAGTGGATAACAGTAACCATACTTATTACGCACTTTGGGGCGATATGCATTCATCGATTACCGTAGAAAGCGGCGTATTCATGGGCGGCGAAAACGGCTGCGTGCATTCATATTCGGGTCCCATAGACGAAGAATCGGGCGAAGAACTTAAATGTTTTGTTACCGTGAACGGCGGTGAATTCCACGGCGTTATTCATGCAACCGACCTCACGGTCATCAACGGCGGCACGTTCGAAGGGGATATTCGGGTAACATTGTATACGAGCAACGGTTTGGCGCTCGGCAAATTGATTGTCAACAAAGATTACGACGGGGAATTAAATATCGTCTGCGGTTCGGCTTCCTATACGCTTGCGGAAAGCGCCGACGAAGAAGGCAACCGCGTATACGAAATGCAGTTGCCTGCGGAAGGGGAAGAAATGCCGTAAAAACAATCATGAAAAAAGCCGATAGGAATGTTCCTATCGGCTTTTCTTTTTTTTCTGAAAAGTTAATTCTGTTCACTGTAACGAGAATCGATATCAGCAAGGAAATCCTGCGTTAAGCCGAATTCCGTTTCGCGAATGACTTGCGCGAAAATTTCCGCCATCATGGTATAGCCGCGCGTGTTCGGGTGAATGGTATCGGCATACAGATGCGGTTTGTTTTTGGTGTATTCGTGCATATCGATGACGGCGCAGCCGTATTCCTCGGCAACTTCTAACTGTACGGGAATAATAATATTTTCAATATTTTCGTTGCTGATGTCGTATAGCGAACTGTAAGCGGTTGCCGAAGTGCAGATATAAATGACCATTTCGGGATTGATTTTCTGCAATTCTCCGATAATGCGGCTGAATGCCTCTTTGAAGTTTTCTTTCGTGGTCACGGGTCTGTTGGAGGTTTTGGAATCGTTGCTGCCGAGTTTTACGATTGCGATATCGGGTACGATTGCTTTCACGCCGTCAAACTGTTTGTTTTTCATCCAGCCGATGGGGTTGGTGTCGTAAGATGCCATATCGGTGCGCGCCGTTCTGCCGCTCATGCCGAAATTGATGACGTTGTATTTTCCGCCGAGCATGGTTTGCAACTGTTCGGGGTAGGCGTCGGTATAAAAGTTCTCCGCGCACGCGCCCTCGGTAATGGAATCGCCGATTGCCGCCACGACGGGAATGTCCGCAATGTTTGCAAGTTCTACGGGCTTTAACTGCACGTAATCGCATGCATACCATACTTTCACGGCAAAATATTCTCCCGTTTCAAAGCCCGCGGGCATGGTGTGCGAAAGTATGTTGTTTTCTACGGTTACACCCGAAACGTTCCCTGCCGTAAGTGCGGCGGAAACGCCGTTTACCGAAACGGAAATTTCCGTCACGCCGTTTTCGGTTGCAAACGTCACGTCAAAACGGTTCCATTCGCCCGATTGATAATCGGAACCGATAACCGCGGCTGCCGTATTCGGTGCATTGGATATGCACAGTTGTAATTGATTGTTGAGGTGCTCCAAACGGTAACTGTTGCTATCGTTGTTGTCTTTACTGCCAGAATTGAGCCAAATTGAAAAATCGTGCGTGGCTTTGAGCAGAAAGGAAATCGTGCCGTTGGAATTATCGCCCAACTTATAAGCCTGGTTTGCGCGGAAAAAGCGGATGGAGCCGTCGTCAAGCGAAACGGGTTTTTCTCCGCCGTCCAAAGAAGCGCCCGAATTGTTTGTCATGTACTCCCATTTTGTCGCGTCGTAAAACGCATTGTAGGGAACGGTGGGCTCATCGTCCGAGTTGCACCCCGAAAACAATACGCCGAACGCCGTAAGCGTGAGCAACGCCAACAAAATTGCCGTAAACTTTTTGAGTTTCCCCATAAGTTTCCCCCAAGGTCGTTTCCTTGCCTTTAATATACAAGATTATGCGCGGTTTGTCAAGAGTGCGGGGAACCGCCGTTGACAAATACGGCTTCCCGTGTTAAAATACAAAAAAATCGGCGGCGCGGCAAAGAAATCGTACGCGGCGCGCACGGGGAAGCGGTATGTTAAGAATTGCAGTCGTTGAAGACGAAAAGCACTGTTCGGATTTATTGAAAGAATATATCGAACGGTATTGCAGGGAAAATGAGGAAGAGGCGCGCGTTTCGTTTTTCAGCGACGGAATCGATATTGCTTCCGATTATACCGCGCAATACGATATTATCTTTCTCGATATTATGATGCGCCACATGGACGGTTTGAAAGCGGCAGAGTATATCCGTAAGAAGGATAAGAACGTGATTCTCGCATTTGTAACGGGCGATGCGCGTTACGCAATTAAAGGGTACTCCGTCGAAGCGCTCTGCTTTATGTTGAAGCCCGTGAGCTATTCCGTCTTTGCCAAAGAATTCGGGCGTTGCGTCGATAAAATGAAGAGCGGCCGCGGAAAATACATTGTTCTGAATACCGAATACGGAATCGACAGAATCGCAATCGATAAAATTGTGTTTATCGAAAGCCAAAACCACAAAATGGTAATTAACACCACCGAACGTTCGTATTGCGTTTACGAAACGATGAAAAGTCTGGAAGGAAAACTTCCGAAAATGCAGTTCGTGAGATGCAACAACTGTTATCTCGTCAACCTCGACCACGTAAAAGGCGTTCACGGAGAATACGTCGTCATCGGCTCCCGTGAACTTAAAATCAGCCGCTCGCGCCGCAAAAGTTTTCTCGAACAGCTAGAAACGCTGTTTTCTTAATTCCAATTGTGCAGTTTACGCCAAAAAACCGACAGTTTACGAAATAAGTATGCGGTTCAGTAAAAATATGGTAAAGTGTTTTGTGACAAACTGACGATTCTTGATAAAATTTTCAATTTTTTCGGGAATCGGTTTGTTTGTTGAGAAAAACATCTTATTATATTATGGAAAGGAGAGATGAATTGTATGAAGTACAGATTCAAGTTTGGCGTAAAGCAAATTATTATGCTCATCGTCACGGCAGTACTCATCGCAGTAATGGTCGCAGGGAACATTGTTCTGCAAGCGAATTCCATTACCATTCATAAGTGGTTCGGCGGCGATAAATACATCGACGGCGGCGAATCATACGAAATGGGTGATGCGCTCGTTGCGCAACTCATTGAAGACAGTGCGGTTATGCTTCGCAACGAAGAAAAGAACGGCAAGAAAGCGTTGCCGCTCGACAAGACGAATGCAAAGGAAAACAGGGTAAACCTCTTCGGTTGGAATGCGACGAGAAACGGATTCCTTCTCACGGGTACGGGAAGCGGCGGTGCGCCCGTTCTCAAGGATTATCAGAAGAATCAGGTTACTCTTTCCGAGGCGTTTACGGAAGCAGGTCACCCTTATAACGAATCTCTTTATAACGAATATGCAAAACAATCCAGCGACAGTATTAACGTGGTAGGCGTTCAGAACACGGAAGGCGTTATGAAGAGAATTCATAACCCCGGCGCCAGCTTCTATACCGCGGAACGTATGCAGCAAGCGAGAGAGTATTCCGACGTTGCAATCGTTGTGTTCAGCCGCAATACGGGTGAAAACTGCGGTACGAACGAAACCATCAATAACGACAACTATTCGAACGGTTCTTGGCTTGAACTTACCGCAAACGAAAAAATAATGATGGAAAACGTTCAAAGTTATTTTTCCGACGGTAAAATCATCGTTCTCATTAACTCTTCCAACGTAATGGAAACCGATTTCTTAGAAACGTACGGCGTAGACGCGGCGTTCTTTATCGGTCCCGTCGGTCAGTCCGGCGCAAGAGCCATTCCTCATTTGTTGTACGGGGAAAAGACGCAAAAAGTAAAGGATGATAAGGGCAACGTCGTGAAAGACGAAAACGGTAACGATAAGGAAGAAACCGTTCAGGTCAGCCCCTCCGGACGTACTGCCGATACATTTGCGAATTTCAACTATACGGCAAACGGCAAGGCGTATACTTCTTCTTGGTCATCGACCCTCAGCAACGGTAGTGCACTTTATTATCAAGAGGGCATTTATAACGGCTATAAGTGGTATGAAACCGCTGACGCAGAAGGCTTTTTTGACGACGTAGTCATCGGTGAAAAAACGGGTTACGATGCAATCGTGCAATATCCGTTCGGCTTCGGTCTTTCGTATACCGATTTTGAATGGTCGGTAGATTGGCCTTCCGCAAAACTCGTAGAAACGGTTTACGATGAAAACACGGGTAAATATACGGCAGGCGAATACGAAGTAAAAGTTGCCGTAACCAATAAGGGCGAATATGCCGGAAAAGACGTTGTGGAACTCTATTGCCACCCCGAATACAAGGAAGGCGGCATCGAAAAAGCAGAGCGCAACTTGGTTGCGTTTGCAAAGACGGCTACGTTGGAACCCGGTCAGACGCAAATTTTAACGTTGAAGTTTACTTCTTATGACCTTGCTTCGTACGACGATTACGATAAGAACGGAAACGGCTTCAAAGGTTACGAACTCGAAAAAGGCAATTACGAACTCATGCTCATGCGCGACGCTCATAATTCTGCGTCCGATAAGATGAAAAAGGCTGCCGACAGTAATCACGTGATGACGTGCGACGGCGTTTTGTTTGAAAACGACCCCGTAACGGGCACGAAAGTTGAGAATCAATTCACGGGTGACAATGCTTATGCAAATCAGCCGATTGACGGTTCCAAGGCTTACAGCAGCAAAATCGAATACCTTTCCCGCGCAGGCGGTTTCGCAAATTATCCGAAAACTACGTCGTTCCAATGCAAAGCAAGTAAATCTCCCGATAGAGATTTTGAAACCGACGCTTGGGACAATGAAGACGTATCGAATTTCCAATACGGTCAAGATGCAGGAATGTATCTCATCACCAACGAAGACGGCAGCAAGGCGTCCGCAAGCGATTTGAAAAGTTCGACGTTCAAAGGAAAGCCGAATATTGAACTTATGGAAACGCTCGGGGATTACGACGCGCCCGAATGGGATGAATTCCTCAATCAACTTACGAAAAGCGATATCAACAACTTAATCTGTTACGGTAAATTCCAAACAGTTCAAATCGAAAGCGTAGGCAAGCCTTTCTGTAACGAGTACGACGGTCCTTCCGGTTTCAACCAGAACAGTTCGGGTACGGATTCGAATCCTTCCTGGGTTGTATTCCCTGCGGAAACCATTCTCGGTTGCAGCTGGAATACGGAAGCGAACTATAACTGGGGTAAGGCGATGGGTCTTATCGCACGCGAAACGGGCGTTCACGGTTGGTACGGCCCCGGGTTGAACCTTCACCGTTCTCCTTATTACGGACGTAACTATGAGTATTTCTCCGAGGACGGAACGCTCACCGGTAAACTTGTAGCGCAGGCGGTTAAGGGTGCGAAAGAGCAGAACCTCGTCGCCTACATGAAACACTTCGTGGTTGCGGATTGCGGTCAGAACTCGGGCAACTGGTGGACCTGGCTCACCGAACAGTCGCTTCGCGAAAACTATTTGCGTGCTTTTGAATTGGCAGTAAAAGAGGGCGGCGCAAACGCTATCATGAGCGGTTTCAGTTGCGTAGGCTCTGTTTGGGCAGGTTCGAATTACGCGCTTTCCACGCAGATTCTCCGTAACGAATGGGGCTTCCGCGGCACGATGATTACGGACTGGGAAAACGGTTATATGAACAAAGTCCGCGGAATCAAAGCCGGCAACAACTTATGGCTCGGTCAAAACCTAATCAGCTTCAACTTCAACGACCCCGCAGAAGCTTATGCTGCGCGCCTCTCGGCAAAGAACATTCTCTACACGTATGTAGACTGCTATAACGCAACGGAGAACAAAGACGTTGTCGTAGGTCAGGCGGCTCATTCGGCGCTCTTCTCGGGCTTGTGGGTAACGGCGAACGTTCTCCTTGTGCTCGGTATGGTAACCTGTATCTTCTTCTTCCTGTTCTCGCCGAAGCAGTTCATTTCGCTCTTCCAGTCTAAGAAAGCGGTTGCAGAAGGCGAAGGCGTAGCGGAAGGGCAGGAACCGGTTGAAGAGGCTCAGCCCGAAGTAACCGAGCAGGCGGCTCCCGAAGTAGAGTCGGCGCCTGAAACAAAAGCGGAGGAAGTTCCCGAAGCGCAAGCAGAAGCGGCTCCCGAAGCGAAAGAGGAGGAAAAACCGCAAACAGAAGCGAAAAAACCTTCCCGCAAAAAGAAGACGGAAGAATAATTCCGAATTTTACAACTGAATAAAAGGTGATGCCCTCTCTGTTGCGATTTTGTCGCAATGGGGGGGGGTATCATCGTTTCTTGGTGCATATATTTTTTGTACGAAAGAACTTTGTTTCAAATTTATCAATAAAAAATTGATAATTGAAAAAAATAAAATGGAGGAGAAAAATTTATGGCAAAAAGAAAGTCGTTACTTGCAGTGTTGCTCCTTGCCGTTCTGGCATTCGGTTGCGCATTGTTTGCGGCTTGCGGCGGTGGTACGAAATACGAAGTCAAATGGACTTATGATAGCGAACACCTAACCGTAACCGCGGAGGGGTACGAAACGTTACCCACGGAGTTGAAAGAGGGCGAAGAGGTTATCTTTACGGTAACTCCTGCAAAAGGTTGGGGCGTTAAGAATGTTACGCCTTCCTCTTTGGTGAAAAAGGAAGGCAGCAACTACAAGCTCACCATGAGAGCGAGCAACGCAGAAATCAAAATCAATGCAGAAGAATTGATTGACCACCTTGAAGTAACCGAGAAACCCTTAGAAGTAAAATACAACGCAGGTGAAACGGTTAAAAAAGACGATTACAAAATAACCGTGTTTTATAAGACGGACCGTTCGGTAGAGTTGAGCAGCGATGAATGGCAAGTCCAATATCAGAACGAGGAAGAAGGCACATTTGCACTCGGCGATACGAAGTTCACAATCACTTATAACGGCGCTACGGCAGAAGTCGAATTAGACGAAACGGTTATCGGCAAAATCACGCTCAACCTTTACGGCGGTACGATTGCGGATAAGGATTTGGAAGCATTCAAAAATTATCCCGACTACAATTTTGATAGAACGAAAGGCGAAATCACCTGGACGTTCGATGAACCTTTAACTGAAGCAATCGTTCTTCCTACGCCTACGAAACCCATACCCGGTGCGGACGAAGGCGAATTCCCCTTCCTGAGATGGAGCGGCGAGGGCGTTAACAACGGCAAGATTGCAGTCGGCACGAAAGTCAGCGTAACGGCAACGGCTACCTACGATAACCGTTTCGTTCAACTCAATTCCATTGAATTGACGACCAAAACGGTGCAGGAAGAAGTCGGCGGCGAAGAAACAGGCGGCGAAGAGAGCGCACAGGCAACTGTTGAAGTAGAAGTTCCTTACCTCATTATCAAGGGTGAATTCAAAGCGGCAAACAGCGCATATCTGTATCTGTATGAAGGTAATGACCCTCCCGTATTTTTGAACGGACCCACGATTACGAAAGTTGGAGACGATGCTAACTTCACTTGCGAATTTGATTTGAGAAATCTTGCTGCGAAAACCGCTTATGAAGGTAAGTGGATGGACATCAAGTTCTGCGCTCAGATTTGCGGACGTCTTGAAACTCAGGAAATTGACTTGAACCAATACGACAAGAACTTTATCGTCGGCGACAGAATGATTTTCACTCCCCAGGGTGGCGAGAGCACTGCTTATTGGCAGTTCGCTTACAACTATGTCACTCCTAAACCCGGTGACGAAATTAAGGGGACTCCCGGCGCAACATATACGGGCAAAGAAAATCTCTTGAAAATTTACTTCCAGAAATTGGAAACATTGCCCGATTACGTTTTGGGAACCATGAAACTTGAAGAGAGAGACGGAAAACCTTATCTCATCATTCCCGGACAATGTGCGAAAATTGACAAGAAAGAAGATGCAGAAGAAAAACTTGCCAACTATCTGAAAGATTTGCAGAACTTCAGCAATTGGGCACCTCAGGAAATTACGCAGACGTTAACCGTCAATGAAGACTTGTCGTTCGAAGTTGCGGTTTGCTTGGAAAATGTAACCGAAACAGGTAACTATGTCGGTCACGTAACGAATAATTTGCCCGGTGCAGGCGATAGTAACTTTAACTATAAAGGTTTCGACGATACGCCCATTAAAGTTAACGGTATTATTTACCAGATTGTAGATGTTGTAACCGGTTGGGGTTGGAACTGGTCGGGAATCCATGTTGAGAATACTACGATTTTCGGCGTGAACGGTAACAGCGTAAGTGCAGATGAGAACGGCGCATATCTGAATCTCACGGGTTATGCAGGCGAGCTCACGGAAGAACAAATTAAAGAGAAACTTACGCAACTCGACTTTGAGAATAAAGACAATGCTAGCGACAAGACGATTATCGACCCTGAAAAAATTACGGTAACCATTGAAGACGGCGTTTGGACGTTGAAAGCAGACATTTCCGAATTGAAGGCTGGTTATTATTGGGTTCATGCAGTCGGTTTGATTGACGGCAACGGTGACATTTCGTTCAACGCGAGTATGACACCTGCTGAATTCGGCGACAAAACGTTCTCGGCAGAAAGCATTAAAATGGATTGGGGCAACGCAACCTTATTTAAGGTTGAAGGCGGAAGCGAAACCCCCGAAGTTACCGAATAATAAAGGTTTGGGTTTCAGAACAAAGTAATAAAATACACTCCTCGGGAAACTGAGGAGTGTATTTCTTTATATTTATTCTGTTGTATTGTTTTTTACATTCGCTTCCATGTCATTGCGCCCCACCTTTGGTGGGGCGAGTAGCGGGCAATGAGCAGTGCACTCCGCCGTATGCTCTTTCATGTCATTTCGAGCAAAGCGAGAAATCTTTGCTTTACAATAGCAAAGATTGCCACACTTCGCCTACGGCTACGTTCGCAATGACATGGGTATATCATTGCGCCCCACCTTTGGTGGTACCGAGCGGCTTGCGCGAAGTAGCGTAGTGAGCAATCTTAAGCCCTTACCAAACAAAAAAATAAACTCACCTCATTGAGGTGAGTTTATTTTTCGTTCCGTTATTTACTCTTCCGAAGGGGGAGGAGTCTTTTTCGCTCTCGGTTTCTTTTTCGGAGCAGGTGTTTCTTCCGCTGCGGGTTGTTCCTTGCTTTCCTCAGCGGGTTGCGCTGCGCTTTCTTCCGCAGGTGCTTCTGCCGGAGTTTCCGCAGGAGTTTCAGGCGCCGCCTCTTGTGCAACCTGTTCGGTTACCTGCGGTTCGCTTTCAACTACGGGTTCAATCGGTTCGGAGGTTTCCGCGCTGTCGCCGCCGTTTGCCGTAACCTTATCTTTCTTTATGATTCCGAAGAAGATGAGCACTGCTGCGCCTGCCGCAAGTACCAAGTCAGCCACTACAATGACGGGAATGTACCAACGGAAGTTCAGGACGGGTGCGGTAGGAATCGTTACGCTGTCGTTAATTTCGCCGCTTGCAATCATGTCGTTATATTTCGCATTGGTTGCGAGCGAGTTCAGCCACATATAAACGATGTTCTTGGTTGCGTCTCTCAATGCTTTATTATAAGCGTTGGAATTTGTATTCAGTTTGAACGAACCGTTGTTAGAGACGCCGTCCATCCACAAGTCGCCGCCTGCGCGAATCATCTGGTCGCCGTTCATGAAATCGTGGTGGTCTGCATAGTCGGTGAGGAACGCGCCCTGGAAGCCCCATTCGCCGCGAACAACTTCGGTAAGGAGCGCTTCGCTGCCGCCCGTCCATACCGCGCCGATGCGTCCGTAGGAGGTCATGATTGCGTTCGAGCCGCCTTCTTTCACTGCAATTTCAAAAGGTCTGAGGTAAATTTCACGGAGCGCCTGTTCGGTTACCCAAGTGTACATTCCGTCACGTCCGCTTTCGCTTTCATAGAGGCAGATGTGTTTGAGGTAGCAGAACACGCCTTTGTTCTTCGCCGCTGTTACAACTCTTGCGCACATCATACCGCTCATATAAGCGTCTTCCGAATAATATTCGTAGTTTCTGCCGCCGAAGGGGGAACGGTGAACGTTCACGCCGGGGCCATACCAACCCTGAATACCGTAGGAAATACATTCGTTACCGAATGCTAAGCCCATGCTGTAAGCAAGTTCTAAGTTCCAGCTCTGTGCAAGCACGATAGAACTGAATCCTGTTGCTTCAGAGGTGATACCGTCGGAGAAACTGCCGATTTGGTTGGGTCCGTCTAAATCCAATGTTTCGGGTTTGCCGATGGAGGAAACCGCAGAAGTTTTGGTGTAGCCGTGAAGAACAAGGTTCTGCATTTCGGATTTGCTGATACGGTTCAAAAGGTCTTCCCATTCGGACGCGTTATAGTCCAAGCCGAGTTTTTTGCCGTATTCGTTGATTTGTCCGTTCTCATAGACAAGGTCGCCGGAGTTTTTGTCGCCGAAGGTGTAAGTGTTACCGTCGTCGTGGTTTTCGTCCCAATCGTCTGCCATTGCTTTGGAGTAAAGGTTTAACGATTTAATTTTTTCCGTCATTGAACGGTTTGCGCCGAATGCGATGGGGAAGGTTTCCGCAAACTTGCTTCTCGAAAGATAGGTGATGTTTGCGGAACCGTCGCTGTTACCGTCGATTGCAACGCCGTCCGTCGTATCTGTGCCCGTGAAGCGGTTTTCGGATTCCGTTAATACTCGCGTATCTTTGGAAATTTTACAGGTCATCGTAGCGCTGTTGTGTTCGCTGTCTCCGTCAGAAACGATTTTATCGTCCGCTAACGTGTGGGAGTCCGTTCTCAACGTCAAGGTGTAAGTTCCTCCTTCGAGAACGTAACCGCCGTTCGTTAATATCACGCTCGAAGAATCGTAGGAAGCCATGTCGGAAACTTTGAATTTGAGGGGAACGTATTCCGATTCGCCTGCTTTCAGCACCTGCGTAGTCTTGCCGAATGCCAAAAGGTTTACGGACGCTTTTTCAATGCCGCCTTCCTTATAGGGCGCGGAGTAGTAAAGTTCTACGACGTCCTGTCCGGGAACGCTGCCCGTATTCGTTACCGTCACGCCGATTTCAAATTCTGCATCTTTATCGACTGTCTGACCGCTTACGAAGCCCATGTGGGTGATATTCCAAGTGAATTGGGTGTACGAAAGACCGTAACCGAAAGGATATTGCACGACGTCTTTATAACCCGTCAAATCTTCGCCGTTCGGAGCTTTCCAGTGCGCTTTTGCAAAATCGCTCGTCCAGAAGCCCATTTCGTCCGCCGTTTCGTACCATTTGTAGCCGACGTATACGCTTTCGCGGTAGTCCTGATATGCTACGCCCTCGTAATCTACGTTGGTACTTCCGTTGGTGTGTTGAACGTTCAGCGGATACAGTTTTTTACCGTTGTAGGTTTTGTCAGTATAGAAGTGGGTGGTATCGTTGCCCGAACCCGTATCCACATAGGTGGAAGAAGTGGAAAGGTCGTAAGCGTACGTATCCGCAAGTTTGCCCGAAGGGGTAATGGCGGAGAAACCCTCATTCTCTAAATCGCTGTAAAGCAGGCGGGGAATCGCTCTCGTGCCGTGCGAACCCGTGGTTGCAACTACAAGGCAGGCATCGAGCCCTTCAATACTTTCCAGGAAGCCGAGTTCCATAACGTTGGTGGAGTTGATGAGTACGATAACGTTTTCGTAATTCGCACCGACGTAGGTAAGCAATTCCTCTTCCTCGGTGGAAATTTCAAGGTACGTTCTCGAATTGTCTTGTTTTATGCCGCTACCGTCGGTACGCTTATACTGCACTTTCGGGGAGTCGTTGCTTTCGCCCGAAACTCTGCCGATAACGACAATCGCGGTATCGGAATAAGCCAAAGCGCCGTTGAGAATGGCATCCGAGTAATAACTCTTGTTGCTGATGCTGGGTTCGTACAGACGGCTGAATTCGTAGTTGAAACTGTGCAAAGAGCCGCTGCTTTTGTTGTTTGCGTCGCCGCCCGTTGCGCCGCCGTGTTCACTTTTTTCACGGCGTGAACGGAAACTTTCGTACATACTCGTGAGTTCGGTGTTATACTCAACGCCTGCGAGTTCGAGCGCGTCGAAAAAGTCGACGATTTTGCCGTTTTTCACCTGACCGGAACCGGAGCCGCTGACGACCCAGTCGGTTGCCGCCCAGCCGAATACGTTTACTTTCGGCACTTTTTCAATGCTCATGGGCAGCAGGGGAGCCGCCGCGCTTTCCGTGGGCTTGTCGTTTTTCACAAGCACGGTGCCTTCGCCTTGAATCTGTTCCGAAAGCGCCGCACCGTCCGCGCGTGCAGCCGATGAGCCTGCGCCGTCTTTATAGCCGACGACGAACTTGTCGAGCAGACCGCGGAGCAAAGGAATGCTGATTGCAACGCTCAATGCTAACACAATCGCCAACATGACTGCAGCGCATGAGAAAGCTACAATTTTGAATGTTTTTGCTTTCATGTTTGTTGTTTTTCCTCCTGATAATTTTTTATATTAAAAACGGAACGGAAGTTTTCCGTTCACGGCTTTACTGCCTCAAAAGTGTTTTCGGAATACAAAGTTTGTGCGCCTGGCGCAATCGGTCGGAATTTATCCGTAACCGGTACGGAAAGGGGACTTGTATTCGTGCCGATGATGCTATATAATAATGTATAAGAAATTCCTTATTTATAATAGCGTATCACGAATTTATTATCAATAAACTTTTTTTTTATTAGAATAACTCTTTACATTTTTCTCAAAAAAGTGTATAATTAAACCAATTTGAAAATAGTTGATTTTTGTTTTGATATTTTATTATTTGTGAAAAATACGCGGACATAGGCATTCAAAGGAGTAAGTATGAAACATTTTCGGAAAAAAGCGGCTACTGCGTTGCTGGCTGCGGTTATGACGGCGGGGCTGTGTGTTCCGCTTTCAGCGTGCAGCGACGGAATCGATTGGGGCAAATTTGAAGCAGAGGATTTTTTAACGGTTGACGGTTCGCTTGTGAAAAACGAAAACGGCGAAGAAGTGCAGCTTCGCGGTATCAATGCGGGCGGGCTTTTGGTTACCGAACACTGGATGACGGGGTTTTTATACGGTAAAACGCCCTCCAACGATTACCGCTCGCTCACGCAGACGTTTATCGGGCGGTTCGGCGAAAAGAAGACGAAAAAACTTTGGGAAGAATACCGCGCCAACTGGTGGACGGAATCCGACTTCATTACCTGCGCAGACATGGGATTTAATGTAATTCGGTTACCGTTTACTTACATGAATTTGGACTTTGCCGCAGTTACCGATTACGGCCAAGCGGGAAAAGAGTATGACTTTACGGTATTGGACGATTTTGTGGAAACGGCTGCGAAGCACGGCTTGTACACGATTCTGGATATGCACGGCGCATACGGTTCGCAGAACGGGCAGGACCACAGCGGTCAGATTTTCGGAACGGCGGCGGAAGTCGATTTTTATTCCAACGAACAGATGATTGGGCTTACGTGCGATTTGTGGAAAGCGATTGCAGAACGCTATCGCGATAATCCTGCCGTTGCAGGGTACGATATTCTGAACGAACCGGGCGAGAAAGCGGGTACGACGTCGAAACCGCATTGGGATGTTTACGACCGCATCTATAAAACCATACGCAGCGTAGACGAGAAACATATCGTTATTTTTGAATCCTGCTGGGACGGTAAGGATTTGCCGCATCCCTCCCAATACGGCTGGGAAAACTGTATGTATTCTTTTCACCACTATATACAAGATAATCCCAACGGAAAAACTGCCGACGAACACATGAGCAGTTGGAATGCGAAGGTAAAGGAAATTGAAAGTCGGAATTTCGGCGTTCCGTTGCAGATGGGCGAGTTTACCGCTTACGAAAATGCGGAGAAGTGGGAAAGAACGCTTTCTCTTCTCAACTCACATAATTGGCATTGGGCAAGTTGGACGTATAAGGTTTTCCCGAAGCATTCCATGGGGAGAACCGCTTGGGGCGTTATAAATATTTTTACCGAAGACGAATACCGTATCGACGCTTCCAAAGATACTTATGAAGAAATCTTAAATAAATTCAAAATTCTCCGTTCTGACGCGCCGTCAGCCGTAAAGTACACGTTTAAGAAAAATGACGTGATATATAAAACATTAGAAGACATTTACACGGAATCCTTTCTGTAATTCTGCCGCGTTCCGTGATAAAACGATTCGGATAAGAGATACAAAATATGAAGATAGAATATTATATCGAAACAACGTTATTGCAATATCTGAAAACCAAACCCATCGATTCCATTCGGGTAATTGATTTAATCGATGAAATCGGCATTTGCAAGGGTACTTTTTATAAATACTATAAAGACAAATATCACCTTCTGGTTTGTTGTTTCCAGAAATATTATTACGACGATATTTTAAGCGGTGCGGAAGATTGGGAAAGTTTTGTGTTGCGGTCGTTAAATACGTTCCGTAAAACGCCTTCCGTATTTCTGAATGCATTTGATTCGCAGGATATCAATTCACTGCGGAATTATCATGAAGAGCTGATGGGAAAATATTTTTTGCCGAGCGAACCTTCCGAAGCAGACGAGTATTTCCGCTATTCGGTAGAGGTATTCGCGCACGTTACAACCGATATCGTCATCGAATGGCTGAAAAATAAATGCGCTGACTCCGGTCAACTTTTAATGAAACGAATGAAAGCAATTATGCCCGTAACGCTCTATTACGGCTTAATGAAAAATGGAGGAAAATAATGATGAGGAAACTGTTTTTGAACACGACCGCGCTGCTTTGTGCGTTGGTCATGGCGCTCGGCTTGTTTGCGGGTTGCGGTAATACGTCTTGCGAACATGAGTATGAAAACGGCGTTTGTAAAAAATGCCAAACGGTCTGCACGCACGAACGCTATATGAGCGGCGTGTGCGTAGAATGCGGCACCGCGTGTACGCACGAAAATTATGAAAACGGCGCGTGCAAAGATTGCGGAACCGCCTGCACGCATGAGAGTTACACAGACGGCGTTTGTGAGGAATGCGGAACCGTCTGCACGCATGAAAGTTATGAAAAGGGCGTGTGCGAAGAATGCGGCTATGTATGCGTTCACGAGCGTTACGAAGGCGGTTACTGCACCGAGTGCGGCGTTGAAGAGTATATTCCTCCCAAGCCCGACGCAAAGTACGACTATGTGCCTCATCTGAGCGAAAATCTGCCGCGCGTCGATATCGTTTCCGATACGTTTATGGAGGACGCCATAAGAGAAGTGCCGAGTTTCGATAACACGAATCCCGACAATAATATCGATTGGCAGTATCATGACGCTACGGTAACGGTTAGCGAATGCGAAGAAGATTACGCGCTCACGGATATTGCCGCAGGGGTGAAAGTACGCGGCAACTGGACGACGACTTATCCGAAAAAGCCGTTTCGCATTAAGTTCGAAAAAAAGCAGAATATGCTCGGGCTCAACGAGGGGGCAAAGTGCAAGAGCTGGGTGCTCCTTGCCGACTATAAAGATTTTACGCTGGAAAGAAACAGTTTGGCGTTCTATCTCGGCAACCAGATTATGGGTTCAGACGGTTACTACTGTTCGGACTTCCGTCAGGTAGAATTGTATCTCAATCAGCAGTATTGGGGCGTGTATCTCCTTGCCGAACAACAGCAGGTGAACAAAAACCGTATTGCAGTCACCGAACCCGATGATATTCAAGAAGGCTATCAAGGCACGGATATCGGCTACTTTATCGAGTTTGACGGTTATTACAATCTCGAAACGTATTCGGAAAGATTTACCTGTAACTATAACTATCTGGACAAAAACGCGGGGAATTCTTCTCCTTTGACAACGCGCGGCGGAGATACGCTCTACCCTGGTCAGTTCGGGTTTGCGATTAAGAACGACGTGTATTTCGACGAAGGCGCCGAAGAGAGCTGCGCGCAGAAGCACTTTATCAAAGATTATATGTGGAATTTGTACAAACTCTGTTATGAAGCGGTTTATAACCACAATTATTTCACGTTCAACGCAGAGCATACCGCACTGGTTCCCTATACGCCTACAACGGGCAGTGCCGTGCAGGAAACCGTTTCCAAAGTTATCGATATTCAGTCTTTGGTCGATACTTATATCATGAACGAAATCGCCTGCGATTACGATATCGAATGGTCGAGTTTCTTAATGGACGTCGATTTCGGCGCGAATGCGAAAGACAATCTTCTGCGTTTTGAAGCGCCTTGGGATTTCGATTCCGCTTTCGGTTTGCGTTACGCGTGTGAGAACGCAACGGGCTTATATGCGGCGAATAAAAACAATCCCTGGCTGCTTCTCTTCATCAATGAGGACTGGTTCTGGAACAGCGTGAAAGCGAAGTGGCAGGAGATGAACGAAGCGAACGTACAGGACGGCGCACTTGCATTTTTGAGAACGCTGGAAACGATGTATTCGACAGAATACTATACGGACGGCAATTTCGCAAAATGGGGCTTTATCATCAACGGCGAAGCAACTTGGGAAATTCAGCAGAATGTTTATAATCATGCCACAGGGGTAGACCATCTCTACAATTGGCTGCAAAAGCGTTTCAACTATCTCGATTCCGTTTGGAACGCATAATTTTTGGGGGAAATGATGAAAAAGAAATGGATAGCGCTTTTCACGGGCGCGGTCTTGGCAGGTGCGTTCGTAATTCCACTGACCGCTTGCGGCGGTACGCCGCAAAACAACGACGCGAACGCAGTTCTTACGGACGGCGGCGTAGAAATCAGTTGGGAGAAAGTAGACGGCGCAAAGAAATACGAAGTCTACCACAGTCCCAGTCGTTTCGGCGAATACGAATACGAAACAACGCAGACTTCGCGGAAATACACTCATACGGACAAATACGGTTATTACCGCGTTGACGCGCTTGACGGCGCGGGAGAGGTCGTTTCCAGCGAAACATATTCGTTTGACTTGGATACGTTCGGGGAGAACACGCATATCTATGCGGAAACGGACGACCAAACGCAGATTGCGGCGGATATTGAAACGTTCCGCAGTGCAACCGCGCAGTTCGGAAAGGGTCGGTTTGCCGCGCTCTTCAAAGCGGGGGAGTACTATGACCTCGACTTGGCAATGCGCTACTATATGACCTTTTCGGGCTTAGGCGAACTTCCCACCGACGTCACGCTCGGCGGTTTCAATACCTACGGCGAACTTTCGGGCGGAAATTCCACCTGTAATTTCTGGTGCGGTATCGAGAATATGACAATCAACGATAACGTGCAATGGGCGGTTTCGCAAGCGACGAGTTTCCGGCGTATGCAGGTAAACGGCAATCTTACGCTTCATCACCAGGGCGGAAAAACGCCGTGGGCTTCGGGCGGTTTCCTTGCGGATACCGTGGTTACCGGAAAAATCGACGGCAGTGTTCAACAACAGTGGTTTACGCGCAATTCCGATTGGAACAGCTGGTCGGGCGGCGATATCAACACGGTGTTCGCAGGCTGTTCGGGCAAGCTCAGCAATTATAATTGGGGACAGACAAGCAACGGCTGGGTGACCTATCTGGATAATACCAACGTCATGCGCGAGAAGCCGTATCTTGTATTCGATAAAGATTACTATGTGTGCCTTCCCGAATTGAAAACAAATTCAAAGGGTATTTCCTGGAAGTCGGAAAACAACTCGGACGAATACCTGCCGCTCAATCAGTTTTATGTGGCGCGTGCCGACAGAGATAACGCAAGCACCTTAAATGCGGCATTGAAAAATGGAAAACACTTGCTGTTTACTCCGGGCATTTATCAAATCGAAGCGCCGCTCCTCGTCACGGAACCCGATACGGTGATTATGGGCATCGGGCTAGCAACGCTCAAAGTTTCCGATAATAATCACGACGCACTGATGAAAATTTCCGACGTAGACGGCGTAAGGGTCAGCGGGCTGATTTTCGACGCGGGCGTTTCCTCTAAGCGGCTCGTGCAGGTGGGAACGGAAAAGACAAACGTCCGCCACAACGAAAATCCCGCGGTACTCAGCGACGTTTACTTCCGCATCGGCGGTGCGGAGGAGGGGAACACTTCGGTAGACGTAACGCTCGAAATCAACTCCAACGACGTGGTGGGCGATAACTTCTGGGTATGGCGTGCCGACCACAGCCACGGCGTGGGTTGGAACGTCAACCGCACGAAAAACGGCGTCATTGTTAACGGCGACTACGTTACGGTATACGGACTCATGGTAGAGCACTTTCACCAGTACCAGACAATCTGGAACGGCGAATACGGTTTTATGGCGTTTTATCAGTCCGAAACTCCTTACGACGTAGACGACGAGGAAGAATGGTCGTCTGTGTGGAACGGCAACAAATATCAGGGTTATGCAAGCTACAAAGTGGCGGACAACGTGCAGAATCATACCGCTTACGGTTTGGGCGTGTATTACGTTGCACATAAGGGCAATCCCGATAATCCCAGAACGTTTACGCTCGACCACGCTATCGAACTTCCCTCCAACGCGGGCGTTCGCGTTTCGCACATGGGGATTGCAAACTTCCTCACCTTCGGCGATAAAAAGACGAACGGCGGAATCCGCCATATCGTAAACGACCAGGGCGACAGTTTGTTCCGAAGCGACGCAGGGAAAAAGCACTTTGAGTCTTTCATCGGCGGCGTCTACAAGAAGTAAAAAACGCGGAGAACGGTTGCAATTTACGCATAAAAAACTACAGGTTACGCTGTCAAAAGTGATATTGCCTATACTATATTGTATAATTCTACAAAAAAATGTTAAGAGGTAACAATGGATAAGGAAAAAATCATCAGCGAGATGACCGTCCGCCAAAAAGCCGATTTGCTCACGGGCAAGGACTTCTGGCAGACGAGAGATTATCCCGAATTGGGCGTACCTTCTCTGTTTCTTGCGGACGGACCGCACGGAATCAGAAAGCAGGCGGCGGCGGCAGACCACTTGGGGTTGAACGCGAGTATTCCCGCAACCTGTTTTCCTACGGCGGCAACCATGGCAAACAGTTGGAACGACGCGCTCGGCGAGCAAATGGGCGAAGCGCTCGGCGAAGAGGCGGCATCGCAGAACGTCAACGTTTTGCTCGGGCCGGGAACCTGCATGAAGCGCAATCCGCGCTGCGGCAGAAATTTCGAGTACTTCTCCGAAGACCCGTATCTTGCGGGTAAAATGGCGGCTTCGTATATCAGGGGAATCCAGAAGAGCGGAACCGCTGCCTGCGTCAAGCACTTTGCGGGCAATAACCAGGAAGAGCGCAGAATGGTGTCCGATTCCGTCATGGACGAGAGAACGCTGCGTGAAATTTACCTCACCGCTTTTGAAATTGCCGTGAAAGAGGGCAAAACGAAGACGATTATGACCGCCTACAACAAGGTGAACGGAACGTATGCAGACGAATCCGAACACCTTATCCGCGATATTCTGCGCGGAGAGTGGGGGTTTGAAGGCGTTGCCGTTTCCGACTGGGCGGGTTGTAACAACAAGGTTGCGTCCACGGTTGCAGGCAGCGATTTGGAGATGCCGGCTTGCAGATACGGCGCGGACGATATCGTAAAAGCGTACGAAAACGGCGAACTCGATATGAAGTATATCGACGAATGCGTCATGCGCGTACTTACGCTTATCGAACAGACGACAGAAAGCGAAAAGGGTAAACCGTTCGACAAAGAGGCGCACCACGCGCTTGCGGAAAAGTGCGCGGAAGAAAGCATCGTCCTTCTGAAAAACGACGGTATTCTGCCGCTTGCAGAAAATACGAAAATTGCGCTCATCGGCGACTTTGCGGAAAAACCGCGTTATCAAGGCGCAGGTTCGTCCATTGTAAATCCTACGCGCCTCGATACGACGCTCGACTTAATTAAAGGGAAAGAATATCCCTATGAGGTTATCGGCTTCGCAAAGGGCTTTAACCGCTACGGCAAGAAGAAAAAGGGCTTAATCAAGAAAGCCGTCAAACTTGCGAAGAAAGCGGACGTTGCGCTCCTCTATCTCGGGTTAGACGAGGTGAGCGAGGCGGAGGGCTTGGATAGAGAACACATTAAAATTCCCGCCAACCAAATCGCGCTCTACAAGGCGGTTAAGGCAACGGGTAAAAAAGTAATTGTCGTTCTCTCCTGCGGCAGTTGCGTGGAACTCGATTGGGCGAACGACGCAAACGGTCTTGTTTATGCGTGCCTTTCGGGGCAGGCAGGCGCGGCGGCGGCGCTCAACGTTATCAGCGGTAAAGTGAATCCTTCGGGCAAACTTGCCGAAACTTTCCCCGTAAAATACGAAGACTGTTCTTCCGCTTCCCGTTTCCCCGGTAAGCAGATGACGGTGGAGTACAGAGAAGGTTTGTACGTCGGTTACAGATATTACGATACGGCAAACGTGCCCGTCGCTTATCCATTCGGATTCGGTCTTTCCTACACGACGTTTGAATATTCCGGCATAAAGGCGGACGAGAAAGGCGTTACGTTTACCGTAACAAACACGGGCGAAAGAGACGGCGCGGAAGTTGCGCAGCTCTACGTCGGCAAAAAAGACGGAAAGGTGTTCCGTCCTGCGAAGGAATTAAAGGGATTTGCAAAAGTTTACCTGAAAGCAGGCGAGAGTAAATCGGTGACGATTGCTTACGACGATAAAACGTTCCGCTATTTCAACGTAAAAACCAACGCGTGGGAAGTAGAGGACGGCGAATATCAACTCTATATCGGTGCGAGTTCGGCGGATATCCGTTTGGAAACGTCTGTGACCAGAAAGGGTACCACGAACGAGAATCCATACGAGGGCTTGGAACTTCCCTCCTATTACAGCGGTAATGCGGCAAACGTAGGAGATGAAGAGTTTGAAACGCTACTCGGCAGAGAAATTCCCAAGGCGGGTTATAACTTCTATAATAAGCGCAAAACGCGCATGGTCATTCACGAGAACTGCACGGTCAACGATTTGCGTTATTCCAAACGCTGGGTGGGTAGAGCGTTCTCGGGCGTCATCCGATTTGCAATCGGGTTCATGAAAAAGACGGGGCACCGCACGACGGCAAACACGCTTGTGATGGGCGTATTGCATCAGCCCGTAAGAGGTATGGCAAAGTTCGGCGGTATGTCGCGCAGACAGATGGAAGCAATGCTTCTCATGTTTAACGGACATTTATTTAAGGGTATCGGCAGATTCTTATCCAAAGAGAAGAAGCCGAAAGAAAAGAAACAAAAGGTTAAAAAGGAGGCAAAATAAATGGCAAATAAGAAAGTAACTGCCGAAGCCGAAGAAAAGGCCGAGGCGCCTGTAGCTGCGGAGGAAACCGCGGTTGCTGAGGAAAATGCTCCTGCGGAAGAAACTGCGGAAGCATCGGTCGTTGCGGAAGAAAAAGTAGACGTAAGCGAGTACACCGTTGAGGAAGTACAGGCGCAGTTAAAACCGCTTTCGCAGAACGCGTTTGTCAGATTCTGGCAGAAAATTTTGCGTTGGTGGCTGGGCGTTTGGTACGGATTTTCCGATAAACACCCTAAGTTAGCACCCTGGATTTACAAGATTTTCTTCTTCATCGTATTCTCGTACGGCGTTACTATTTGGCAGTTTATTGTTATGGCATTTTTGCCCGCGGCATTCAGTTTCATGGGTGACACTCCCGTCGGCTGGCCGAATGTTCACCTCGTCGGCGAACAGAACTTCGTTATCTTCGGCGACGCGCAAGGCTGGGGACCTTTCATTGCATTTGAAATTGCAGTATTTACGGCACAGTGCATCAACTTCCCCTTACAGAGAAACATTACTTACCGTTCGCACGGCAACCCCTGGTATCAGGCAATGTGGTACTTCATCGGTTGGGTGCTGGTATCCGTATTCACGAACACCATTTGGGGCTTGTGCAACGCATATCTTCTTCACTGGGGCAGCCCCGAAATCGTAAACGCACTTCTCAAAACCATTTTGACGGGCGGCGTTTCCATGGTTATCTTCTTCTTTATCTTCATGGTTATCTTCCCCGATAACAACAAGATGGCGAAGAAAGCAAGAGCAAAATACGAAAAGTTAGTTGCCGCAAACGCATCGGCTGATAAAATTGCGAAAGCGGAAGCAAAAATGAACCTTTGGGAAACCAAAGCGAAAAAGTCCAACGCCGAATCGGAATACTTCAAAGCAAAATCGCAACTTAATGCGGCGGTGATGAAGTATAACACTTATGTAAAGAATTCTGCGAAAGCGGCGGAGAAAGCACAAAAAGCGGAAGAGGCGGCTCAGGCACAGAACAGCGAGAAAGCAACTGCGAAAGCGGCGGAAGCAAAGCAGAAAGCGGAATCTTTCCCCGCAAAAATCGAGCACGCGTTTGAAACTGCGGTTTTGGCAATCAAAACGAGAGACGAAAAGAAAGTTGTATTCGAGGAAGCGCAAGCGCTTTAACTGCTTGAATATCATTTGAACGAAAGAACGCTTATCCATTGAGATAGGCGTTCTCGCGGTATAAAAGAAATAGAGGATGAGCATGAAGTTAATCAGTTTTGCAGTACCCTGTTACAATTCGCAGGACTATATGCGCAAGTGTATCGACAGCATTTTAACGGCAGGGGAAGATATCGAAATTATTATCGTGAACGACGGTTCCAAGGACGACACGCTGAAAATCGCAAACGAGTATTTGGCGCAATATCCCGAAATCGTCAAGGTGATTGATAAGGAGAACGGCGGACACGGTTCGGGCGTAAACGCGGGCTTAAAACAGGCAACGGGCTTATATTATAAAGTCGTCGATTCGGACGATTGGCTCGACGAAGACGCACTTCAAAAACTCATGGCGAAAATCCGTTTGCATCTGGCGGAGGGGACTCTTCCCGATTTATATATAACGAATTTCGTCTATGAAAAGGTGTACGATAACACACGGCACGTCAGCGCCTATACCGATAAATTTCCGCAGGACGTCATTTGTAATTGGGATAAGGTAAAAGCGTTCAAATACTCGCACATGATGATGATGCACGCGTTATTGTACAAACGCGAAAAGCTTCTTGAAAGTGGTTTGGAACTTCCGGAACACACCTTTTACGTCGACGAGATTTATGCTTATCAGCCGCTTCCGTACATGAAAACGATTTGCTATCTCAATCTCGATTTATACCGTTATTTTATCGGTAGAAGCGACCAGTCGATTAACCGCAGTAATTTTATCAAGCGTTACGACCAACAAATTCGCGTCATGCAATGTCTGACGGACGCATATAAATGGAGCGAAATTAAGAAAATGCCAAAAGGCTTGAAAAAGTATATGTGGCATACCTTGAATGCGATTCTAATTACGACGATTTATTTTATCTGCGCCGAATATTCCAAAGACCGCAAACAGAAATTAAAGGCTATGTGGAAACACATTAAAGCGCAGGACAAAGCGCTGTATAAAAAACTGCGTCACCGTTCTTACAGCACATCCGTCATATACATGCCGTGGCGGCTGAGAAGTTGGGTCATGAACATCGCTTACGACAGACTTTGCAAAACGGTGAAGTTGGGGTAATTGGTTTTTTTGATAATACAAAAAACAGGGCAGACATTCGTCTGCCCTGTTTTTTGGCGCAGAGAAAGGGATTTGAACCCTTGGATACATTCCTGCATCACACGATTTCGAATCGTGCGCGTTCGACCGCTCCGCCATCTCTGCGTTTGTAAAAGTCATTTTACACGAATTTCCAGAAAAATGCAATCGTTTTCAGTGCCTTTTTCAAAGTTAATTACTTATAAAAAAATTTATCGGAGAATTTCCGTTGACGGCGGCGAATTTCATGAGTATAATAATCCAAGTGAGGTACTACTTATGAATTACAGAGAAGAATCATTGAAACTGCACGGAAAGTGGAGGGGAAAAATCGAAGTTGTTTCCCGCGTGGAAGTTGATACGCGCGAAAAACTCTCCCTCGCTTATACCCCCGGCGTAGCCGAACCATGCCTTGCTATTCATAACGATATAGACAAGAGTTTCGATTTAACGCGCCGCTGGAATACCGTTCCCGTCATTACAGACGGAACCGCGGTACTCGGGCTCGGCGATATCGGTCCCGAAGCGGGAATGCCCGTGATGGAGGGCAAATGCGCACTGTTTAAGGCGTTCGGCGACGTTGACGCGATTCCGCTCTGTATCCGTTCCAAAGATACCGAAGAAATTATCCGTACAATTAAGTTGCTTGCAGGCTCCTTCGGCGGAATCAATTTAGAGGACATCTCCGCGCCCCGCTGTTTTGAAATCGAGCGCAGGCTCAAAGAAGAACTCGATATTCCCGTGTTCCACGACGACCAGCACGGTACTGCCGTCGTTACGGCTGCCGCGCTCTTCAACGCTTTGAAACTTGTTCATAAAAAAGCGGAAGATTTGAAAATTGCCGTCAACGGCGCAGGGGCGGCAGGCATTGCGATTGCGCGCTTCCTGCTTAACCTCGGCTGCCGCGACGTTATTCTATGCGACAGCAAGGGCGTTATCTGTGAGGGCGACGCAAGGCTCAACCCCGAAAAGCAGGAGATGGCGAAAATCACCAACTGCACGCACATTCAGGGTACGCTCAAAGACGCGATGAAGGGTGCGGACGTATTCATCGGCGTGTCGGTGGCGAATTGCGTCACGAAAGAAATGATTGCTTCCATGGCGGATAAACCGATTGTATTTACTTGTGCCAATCCCACACCCGAAATTTCGCGCGAGGACGCGCTCGCAGCGGGTGCGGCGGTCGTCGGCACGGGTTCTTCCGAAAAACCCAATCAAATCAATAACGTGCTCGTGTTTCCGGGACTTTTCCGCGGCGCGCTCGACGTGCGTGCGACGGATATTAATTTCGAGATGATGCGCGCGGCGAGCGAGGCGATAGCCGATTGCGTAGGGGAGCAACTTTCCCCCGATTATATTCTGCCTTATGCCTATGAAAAGCGCGCGCACGGAGCGGTTGCAAAGGCGGTTGCGGCGGCGGCGAGAAAGACGGGCGTCGCAAGATTATAATAGGAAGATAAAATATTTGCGGAAAAGCGGTTGAAAATCGGTTCAAACGATTGACTTAAAAGGCAAATTTAGTTACAATAAAACAGCACTTAAGAATTATTCGAGGAAAATCGGATTATGATTACACACGGTAACGAAATCAAAATTTTTGCAGGAAACTCCAATCAGCCTCTTGCAAACGCGATTGCGGCGAAACTGAACACAACGCTCGGCAACGCGGAAGTCAGTAAGTTTTCAGACGGAGAAATCAGCGTACATATCGGTGAAACGGTGCGCGGAAGAGATTTGTTCATTATTCAGTCGACTTCCAGCCCCGTCAACGACAACCTGATGGAGCTCTTGATTTTAATCGACGCGGCAAAGCGCGCGTCGGCAGGGCGCATTACGGCGGTCATGCCGTATTTCGGTTATGCCCGTCAGGACAGAAAGGCGCGTTCGCGCGACCCGATTACGGCAAAACTGGTTGCCGATTTGTTGACCTCCGCAGGCGCGGACAGAATTCTTACCATGGATTTGCACGCGGCGCAGATTCAGGGCTTTTTCAATATCCCCGTGGATAATCTTCTCGGCGGTCCTACGCTCTATAATTATTTCGCTTCGCGCATTTCGGGCGACGATTTTATCGTGGTGTCTCCCGACGTAGGCAGCGTGAACCGCGCGAGAAAGGTGGCGGAACGTTTGAACTGCCCGATGGCGATTATCGATAAGCGCCGTCCTAAGGCGAACGTGATGGAAGTCATGAACATCATCGGCAACGTAGAGGGCAAAAAGTGCCTTTTGGTTGACGATATGATTGATACGGGCGGCACGATTGTGCAGGGCGCGCAGGCGCTCGTTGATGCAGGCGCGACGAATATTTATGCATGCTGCACGCACGCCGTGCTTTCGGGACCCGCTATCGAACGGATTGAAAAATCTCCGATTGAGGAACTCGTTATGCTCGATACCATTCAACTTCCCGAAGAGAAAAAATTGCCGAAGATTAAAATTCTGACGACGGCAGACATCTTTGCGGCGGCAATCGAGAACGTTTACCTCGATAAACCGATGAGCAAAATTTACGACTGAGAAATAGCCGCCGCATTCGCGGCGGTTTCTTTTATTGACGGAGTTTTTATGTTTTTAATTGTTGGGCTGGGAAATCCCGAAGAAAAATATTTCAAAACTTTTCATAATTTAGGTTTTCTAGCGGCAGGCGATGCCGCTGAACTTTCGGGCGTCAAATTCAAGAAAAAAGAGTGCGAATCTTCGGTTGCGGAAGCGTTTATCGGCGGCGAGAAGGTGATTATCGCGCGTCCTTTAACGTATATGAACGCCTCGGGAAGAGCGGTCAAACAGCTTGCCGCAAAATACAAAATCTCCAAAGAACAACTCGTTGTCATTTACGACGATTACGATATTCCCAAGGGCAGTGTGCGTATCCGCGCTAGCGGGAGCGCGGGTACGCACAACGGAATGCGCTCCGTCATTGCGGAACTCGGCTATTCCGATTTTGCGCGAATCCGCATCGGTATCCGCGACTCTCAAGTGAATATTCCTATTTTGAATTACGTTCTCGCTGAAATCGGAAAAGAGGATTACGAAGTGTACGGAGATGCCTGTAAACGTGCGGCGGAGGCGGCGCTTCTGCTTGCGAAAGGGGAAAAAATCGATATCGTCATGGGAAAATATAATTCATGAAAGAATTTTTTTCATTTGAAAACGTCGGCGGAGAGTATCCGCTTTTAGGGCAGGAACTTTTACGCGGCGTTCCGACGGCGGTGTTCGGCGTTTCCGATTCCCACAAATATTTTATCGCATCGCTCGTCAGGGGACGGGCGGTTTATATTACCGCGGACGCACTCACGGCGCAGCGCGCTTTTGCTGCTATCGGCGCGCTTTCGGGTAAAAAGTGTGCTCTGCTTTCGGCAAAGGACGAGGTGTTAACCTATCGCAAAGCGCTCTCGAAAGACGCGCTCTTCCGCCGTTTGACCGCGCTCTATGAGTGGCAGGCAGGCGCGGATATTCTCGTGGCGGATATCGAAGCGCTCGTGCAGATTCTGCCGCGAAAACTCAATTTCTTCCATCTTACCGTGGGGATGGAAATTGAAATGCGCGCGCTTGTGGAGTCGCTCGTCCGCGCGGGCTATACCCGAGAATATACGGTGGACGGCAAGGGCGCGTTTTCCGTGCGCGGCGATATTCTGGATATTTTTCCTATCAACAGCGAACATCCGCTCAGAATTGACTTTTTCGGCGACGAAATCGAAAATATCCGACCCTACGACGAAATTACCGCCGAACGCTACCCAAAACTTCAAGAAACCGACATTGTTGCGGCAACGGACGTCTGGCTCTCCGAGGGCGACGAGGAGCGGATTCGCGCCGCGTTTTCAGAAGAACTAAAAGGGGCGAAGAATGCGGAGGCGCACGGACGGCTCAAAAAAATCGCAACCGAAATTACGGATAGCGGGTTTTCTTCCGATTATGTGTTGCCGCTTCTCAGAAATTCCTGTGACTGTTTTGAGCTGTTCGGCGATGCGCTTCTCATTTTTGACGAATGCAAACTTATCCGCGATAAATTGGACGGGCTTTATAAAGAGCATTTTGAGCGGCTCGGCGTGCTTTCGGAAGGGGGCGAAGCAATGCGGTTTTCGGCGGCGCAGTATGTTTCGGAAAAGCGGCTCTCGGAATTTTCCTCTTTCCGCAATCTTGCGTTGCAGACCTTTACGGGGCAGACTTATTTCTTCAACCCCATGAAGATTTATAACTTTACTTCCACGCCAGCGCGCCGCTACCTCAATTCTCTGCCCGAACTCATGAATGATTTGCGCGCCTGGAACAAAACGGGCTACCGTGTGATGATTTGGTGCGGTACGCACGAGCGGGCTCAGAAATTAAGAGAGGAACTCTCCGAAAATTATCTTCCCGTTTCGCCGCTTACAAAATCGCTTGAAACGTTCAAGGGAATTGCCGTTTTAGACGAAACGCTCGACAAAGGCTTTTTATTGCACGAGTGCAAGCTTGCGGTAGTCGGCACGGGCGATTTGTTCACCAAAGCCGCAAGTACGCGGCGCATTAAAAAGCGGCGCGGAGATTTGTTTTTTGCGCCAGAAGTGGGCGATTATGCCGTGCATGAAAAATACGGCGTGGGCAAAATTACGGGCACGAAAAAAATCGAAACGACGGACGGCACCAAAGAATACGTTGCGCTTTCTTATAGGGACGGCGATACGCTCTATGTTCCCGTCGAGCAAATGGACGTTCTTTCCAAATATATGGGCGGCGACAATCCCGCGCTTTCCAAAATCGGGGGCGGGGAATTCGAGCGCGTCAAGGCGCGCGTGAGGGCGTCGCTCAAAAAAATGGCGTTCGATTTGAAGACGCTCTACGCCGAACGCAGCGAACAGAACGGATATGCCTTTCCTGAATACCGCGAGGAAATGGAGGAATTCGAGGCGGCGTTTGCCTACGAACCTACGCCCGACCAAATTGCTTCTTTCGAGGAAATCAAGGCGGATATGTGTTCGGGCAAGGTCATGGACAGATTGCTTTGCGGCGACGTCGGGTTCGGCAAAACGGAAGTGGCTCTTCGCGCCGCCTATCTTTGTATCCTATCGGGTAAACAGGTCGCGCTCATGTGTCCTTCCACCGTGCTTGCCGAACAGCACCTGCAAACGGCCGCCGAGCGCATGCAGCCCTTCGGCGTGCGCGTTGCCTGCCTCAACCGTTTCCGCACGGAAAAAGAACAGGCGAAGATTCTTTCCGAACTTGCAAACGGGCAAATCGATTTGGTGGTCGGCACGCACAGATTGCTCTCCAAAGACGTTAAATTCCGCGATTTAGGACTTCTCATTCTCGACGAGGAACAGCGGTTCGGCGTGGAGCATAAGGAAAAAATCAAGAATTATAAACGCAACGTCGATTGCCTTACCATGACGGCGACGCCCATTCCGCGCACGCTGCATCTTTCGCTTTCGGGTATCCGCGATATTTCCACCATCCAGACGCCGCCGCACGCGCGGCTGCCCGTGCAGACCTACGTTGCGGAGGAAACGGAAACCTTGGTGCGTGACGCGGTATTGCGCGAACTTGCGCGTAAGGGGCAGATTTTTCTTTTATACAACCGCGTGGAGAGTATTCACGCGTATGCGAAACGGCTTTCGGAATTTGTGCCCGAAGCAAGAATTTGTCTTGCGCACGGCAGAATGGAGAAAGCCGCGCTCGAAAAGAGTGTGTTCGGCTTCTACCGCGGCGAGTACGATGTGCTCGTCACTACGACGATTATCGAAAACGGTATCGATTTACCGAATGCAAATACGCTCGTCGTAATTGACGCCGACCGCCTCGGCATTTCGCAGCTCTATCAATTGCGCGGCAGAGTGGGGCGGAGTTCGCGTCTCGCGCACGCATACTTTACTTATAAGCCCGAACGCGTGATGACGGAAAACGCCGCCGAACGCTTGAAGGCGATGATGCAGTTTACGGAACTCGGCTCGGGGTTCAAGATTGCCATGCGCGATTTGGAAATCCGAGGCGCGGGGAACGTGCTCGGCGCGGAACAGCACGGGCACATGGATAAAGTAGGTTACGAACTGTACGCGAAAATTCTCAAAGAGGAGCTTACGGGCGTCAAGCAGGAGAGCGTCGATTTGGATATCAAGGCGACGGCGTTTATCCCCGAGCGGTATATTGAATCGGGCGCGGGGCGCATGGACTGCTATAAACAGATTGCCGAAATCAGAAACGCGGACGATTACAAGCGTGTTTGTAATTCTATGGAAGAGGAGTACGGCGCGCTTCCCGCCGAAACGCTCAACCTGCTTGTGATTGCTCTGTTAAAGAGTTATGCTTCGCAATTCGGCGTATGTAAAATTTCCGTCGATAAGCATGGCGGCGCGCTTGAATTTTCGTCGCTAGCTCCGCTTTCGGACGAACGGCTCGCGGGGGCAATGGAGCGGTACCGCGGCTATCTTGCGCTCGACATGACGAATGCGCCCGTTTTGCGCTTCAAAATGGCGGGGGACGGCGGTAAAGTCATGGTGCTCATGACAAAATTTTTGAAATTTGCGGCAACTTTTGCTTGATTTTTCCGTTGAAATCATTGCACATTTTATGAAAATGGGTTATAATAGAAAGAGTATTAGTGTGCGATACTACGCACAAACGAAAATAAAGCGGAGTTCAGAATGAAGAATACGAAGAAAGTAATTGCCGTTGCGCTCGCAGGAGCGGTCATGTGCGGATGTTTCGTCGGCTGCGATTTAGTCACGAAAGACCCTGAGAAAGATTTGGCGCAGGTCGTTGCAACGGTGGATATTACCCGCAGCAGCAAATTTGCCGAAGGCGGTTTATACAACGAATATAAGGGCGTCATCAGCGAAGCCGAAATTACCAAACGCGATATGATTGCGCATTATCAGGACGTCGGTTATTCCTACCAGCAGAATTACGGCTGGACTTACAAGCAAACGTTCGATTGGGTATGCCAAAGCCTTGTTATGCGTCAGCTCGACGTTCAGTACACGATGCTTTACCTTTTGAAAAACGAAGTTGAAGTAGACGGCGCAAAACTGACGGTCGCGGGGTATGAAGCGGCGGTAGCGGCGGGAAAAGAGAGCGGCGACGAACTTGCGGCGATTGCTTATTTCCTCGATGAAGAAGAGGAGGCGAAGGCATTATATTCCACACGCCGCCTGTTCAACAATACGTTGGACAGCAACGAGCCCGATTATATTCAGTCGAAGGACGACAGCGATTCGCAAACGGGCGAAGACCGCGCGCTTCCCACGGGCGTAGAAACGGCAAACAGTGATTTTTACGACGCCGATTACAGAGTTTACACGGCGGTAGGCGGCAATTCGCTTGCGCAGTGCGGTTCTTACGAGGCGGTAGAGGGCTCCACCGCAACGAGCCGCAAGAACGCTTATACCGAGTTCCTCGGCAATCTCCGCCGCAACAGTCTGCTCCTTGACGGCGAGAAGACGAACGACGTTGAAAGTTTATCGTATTTCAAATATGAAAAGAAATCCGCATACGAGAGCGCGCTCATTTCCAAACTCACCGAAGAGTTTGAAAAGACAGCGGAGGGCAAGTTGTCCGAATCGTATATGGTGGATTACTATAACGAAACTTACAATAAGCAGGCGGCAGGGTTCGCTGCGGATAAGAGCTCTTTTGAATCGGGGTTAGACAGTATGTCCAACACCACGTTCCTGCTCACGGCTCCCGAAGCGAATTACGGTTACGTCATCAATATTCTGCTTCCGTTCAGCAAGTTGCAGCAGGATGCGGTGGCGAAACTGAAAGGCGACGAGGGCGACAAGAACGGCAACTCCTTCAAGCAACGCGCAAGCATTCTTGAAAAAATCAAAGCGACCGACCAGCGTGAAAGTTGGTTCAACGGCAAGAAAGATTATTCGTACGAGGGTACGGGCTTTACGGGCGGAAACGCAGACCGCAATTATCTCTTCTTTGAAGAGAGCCTGCAAACGGGCGACAATACCAAATACGAACCGCTCAAAAACTACCTCGGCAAATACACTTATAACGGCAGCGTACAAAAGAAGGACGACGGAACTTATACCCTTTCGCCCAACAAAATCAATATCGACGAATTTATCGACGAGATGGAAGGCTACCTTACGAGCGAAGGACTTACGACTTCCACGCAGGTTGCGAAGGGAAGCACGAGAAATTACTTTACGCAGAGCGACTACTATAATTCCGACGGCGACGTAGATTATTCCAAGTTCGTTTATTATCAGGGACAAGTTACGTTTGACGATTTCGATGCAAATAAACTTTTCTATGCGGCTTCCGAGGAGAATAAGGCGTTTTCTATCATAAACGAACTCTCGTTTGCGTACAATACCGATACGGCAGGATTAAATCCCTATCTCGGTTATTCCATTGTGCTCGGCAAAACGAAATTCGTCAGCGAGTTCGAGTATGCCGCCCAGTTGGCTTGCAACAACGGCGCAGGTAGTTATGTCATTGTTCCTTCCGATTACGGCTGGCATATCATTTACTGCACGTTCACGTTTACGGAAAACGGCAGCGGTGAAATCAAACCCTTCATTTACGACCATAGCCAACGGGAAGAAGAGGGAACGTTCTCTTATTATTTCTACGAAGCGATGAAAACGAATTTCGTGAGCGACTTCAACAGCAACCGTCAGAAAATGATTGCCAATGTCTATGACGATTGCAAAGAAGTCAACGAAAAAGTTTATGCCGATTTAGCAAATATCGATTCTTAAATTTTATGGAGCGGTTATGACGCTTTGGGAAGCGATTTGGAAAACATTTATATTAGGCGCGGTGCAGGGGCTCACAGAGTTCCTGCCCGTTTCGTCAAGCGGACATTTAACGCTGTTACAGAAAATTTTGGGCTATAACGATGAAAGTCTGATGTTCGTGAATATCATGCTTCATTTCGGAACGCTTGTTTCCGTTTGTATCATTTTTCGCAAAGATATTCTCGCACTCTTCAAAAAACCTTTCAAAACGTTGCTCATGCTCATCGTTGCAACCATTCCCGCGGCGGTGGTAGGATTATTGTGCAACGATTATATCGAGGATATTTTTAACGGCGCACAAGGTATTTTGTATCTTGCAATCTGTTTTGCCTGCACGGCGCTCATGTTGCTTGTAACGGAGATGGTTGCCAAGCGCCGCAAAACTCATGCCGAACTCGGCTGGAAAAACACTATTCCCATGGGAATTGTGCAGGCGGTTGCGCTGTTCCCGGGTATTTCGCGCAGCGGTTCTACAATTTTCGCCGGCACGGTTGCAGGCACCAAACCCGATAAACTTGCTAAATTTTCTTTTCTCATGAGCATTCCCGTCATTTTAGGCGGTTTCGTGCTGGAACTCAAAAATATCATTTTTCCGAGCGAAGATACGACGCTTGTATGCGGAACAAACGATATCATCGGCATGATTGTCGGTGTTATCGCCGCCGCAGTGTTCGGTTTTATTGCCATTAAATTCATGCTGAAAATTATCAGCAAAGCGAATTATAAATGGTTTTCTCTCTACCTTGTATTGCTTTCCTTGACCTGTTTCTGGTTAGACGCGCTTGCAATTCTTTGATTTTCGCGGCACGCGCATAAAAAATTCCTCCTGACACAAAATAGTAGTATCGGAGGTGAAAACATGAGATTGAATTGCGGAGACGTTTGTCCTAAAACGGGTTCTTACAAAGTAATCGACGGGCAGGGTAACGTCATCAACACGATTTATGTGGGTGAAGGCGAAACGATGCCTCCTACGCAATATTCCGATTGCCATTATGAATCGGAATCCTAACGAAATACGAAAGAAAGAGAACGCGAACGGTATTCCCGTCCGCGTTTTTTATTGTCGCATTCGCTTGTTACGAATGCAAATAGACAAGCGCGCATAATATAAAGCGTGAAAAAGAAAAAAAGATTCAAACTCCGAATCTTAATTGCCGCGCTCAGTTTTATATTCATCGGGCTTGTCGTGCTCATTCATGCCAACATTACGGGCGTCTTGAAATCGATTGCCGAAGCGAGTATGCGTTCGATTACAACGGTTGCCGTAAACGACGCCATTTATTATACGCTTTCCGACCACATTCGTTACGAAGATTTGGTTGCCGTCGAGCACGACGAGGAGGGGAATATCCTCGCCATTACGTCCAACGCCCTGCAAATCAACCGCATTGCACGCGATGCTGCCTATATGTCGCAACAAAATCTGCAAACAATGAGTGAGGGCGGTATTGAAGTGCCGCTCGGCGCGCTCACGGGCGTAGAGGCATGGGCAGGTTTCGGACCCAAAATCAACGTCAAAATAATTCCCATATCCAACGTTGCCTGCCGTTTCGTATCTAAATTCGAGCAGGCTGGCATCAACCAGACCAAGCATTCCATTTATCTGGAAATCGTTGCGGATATATCAATCGTCATGCCGTCGGGAACGAGCAATTTCGCGTCTTTAACCGAGGTGCTAATCTGCGAAAGCGTGCTCATCGGCAAAGTGCCCGATACTTATTTACAGGCGGATATTTTCGGCGACGGTTATACGCTTGCACCGTTTGAATAAACTTCGCTTTTAATGAGGTCCAGAATAACGGGGGTGCCGCTTCCGAGTTCGGATTCTTTAAGCGCGGTTTTCATGCCCGTATTTGCAAGCGTGCCGTAGAGCGCACCCGTAAGTCCGCTCAGATTTTCTTCGCGGAGGAGCGTACAAAGACCTTTTTTTTCAAAGTATTCGGCGTTTTGAAGCTGGTCGCCGCGCGAACCGCGTGTCAAGGGTACGAGTACGGACGGCTTTTTTAACGCCATAATTTCAAATACGGTATTGCTCCCTGCCCGCGCGAGTACAAGGTCGGCTGCCGCGTACGCGCTTCCCATATCGTTTTCAAATTCGAGCGGAACGTATCCTTCCGTTTTCTCAGCGGCATTGCCTTTTCCCGTAAGGTGCAGAATTTGGAAATTCTGCAAGAGGGAGGGGAGGTTTTTGCCGATTGCTTCGTTGAGCGCCCGACTGCCGCTGCCGCCGCCGAGCACAAGGAGCACGGGTTTACCTTCCCGAAATCCGTATTTGCGGAGCGCACGCGATTTTTCACCGTTCAGAATTTCTTTGCGAATGGGAGAACCCGTCTGTTTTCCGTTCTTGAAAAACGTTGCGGTTTCGGGAAAAGAAGTGAGCACATACTTGCATTTTTTTGCAATTAGTTTTGTGCACAGTCCCGCAGAAAGGTCGCTTTCATGCGTTAGAACGGGAATTTTCAAACGGTGCGCCGCCCAAACCGCGGGGTAACTAGCAAAACCGCCCTTAGAAAAGACGAGGTCGGGCTGTTCGCGCTTCATCACGGCAAGCGCGTTCTTTTTTGCGCGGGAAAGGCGAAAGGGAATTTTAAAGTTTTCGAGTGTAAACGCCCGAACCAGTTTCGGACAATCTACCTGAAAAAAAGGGAATCCGCTGTTTCCCACAAGCGTTTTTTCGATTCCGCCCGTGCCCATATACAGAATGCGGTAAGAATATTTGAGTTCGTTCATAAGGGCGAGGTTGGGGATAACGTGTCCTGCGCTCCCCCCGCCCGTGAATAAAATCCGTTTCATAAAAATAGTATTTTCCGCTTTACGGTTTTTATTTAATTCTTTCTTACGCCGAGAATGTGCAATCCGCGCACACGGTCGAAAGTATAGGAAAAGAGGGGTTTGTTATAGGCATCGTAGGAATGTGCCGCCACGAGAATCTGTCCGCGCGAAAAACCAACGACGACGGGCGAGTGGTAAAAATCGCCTGTTTCGCGTCCGAGTTGAACGATATCGCCCACTTCGAGTTCGGAAAGAGGCACTTCCTTAGCATACGGGCCTTCGCCTTCGTTTTCGGTTAGAAAACGGTAAAGATATTCCACGCCCGTCCAGGAAGCGGTGCGGTCGTTTGCAGAAATATAGTACCAGCCCGTCACGGGAGTATAATTCATGAGCCCTGCGCCTGCAAAGATACATTGAGAAGCAAAATTTGTACAGTCGCCGCCGATATTGCTGAAATCGTAAAAGGCAGGATTTCTGCGGAACGCCCATTTTTTTGCGTATTGCAGCGCGAGATTCCGCTCGTAAACTAAATTTCTCATACTGTTATTTTATGAAGCAAGCGTGTTTTCGGCTACTGCGAAAGGAAAATCTTTTCTTTGAATCGATTGTGAAAAGTTGTTGATAACTCTCGCGGTTTATGAAATAATGTAATCTGTATCGCTATACGGCGATTATTTTCGCGTACAAAAAAAAGGTCAAAACGGACGAAAGAGCCGTCGGAGGTCAGGATGCCAATCAACGAACGCCTCATAATGAAAATGCTGTTAGAAGAGAAACTGCAACTCATCACAAGCGCCGATTTCTATCGGAGTTCGTCGGTGGGCGGTTACGAATTTCCCGAACTGGAAATTTCGGCGCAGCCGTTTCTTTCAGACAAATCGGCGCTTTTTACGCAGTTTCCGAGCGACAACGCGTTGGCTTCCGCATTCAATCGTGTTTTAAGCCGCAACGTTTATCTCGCTGTCGGCGAGGAGGCGCGCGCGCAAAACCCTTACGCTTGTTATTCCGTATCCGAACATACTGCCGTTTCCGAAGATGAGTTCCTTTCCGCGCAGTTTCACGCAGATAAAATTTCGGGGCTCTCTCACGGCAGACAGCCCGTTTGTTACCTGAAAGGAACGGAGGAAAATTCACGTTATTTTACCGACGTTGCCACCCGAGAATCCGCGCCCCATTTTGTGTTGGTCGCCTCTCCTGCGGAAGCGGAAGAGATGCTGAATACATACCGCACGGAAAGTTTGGTGGCGGGGCTTGCGTCAACGTGCGAGGAAGTCGCAAAGTATCTGTATCTCGGCTGTTCGTTTGTCTTTTTGAAAGAGAACGTTGCGGAGGAACTGGTCGGTTATTTTGCGGAGCGTACGCGTGCATACCGCGAGGCGTATGTCGATTATCGGGAAGAAAAAATCACGCTCGGCGAGCTTGACCGCCGCGCAAGGAATTTTGAAATTTTCGACGAGGCGCTGGTTGACGGCGCTTGCAGCCGCATGATTTCCATTCTGCGCGACATGAAAGAGGCGAACGAATCGGCGAAATCTGCCGCAGGGTTCCGCGCGCTGGAAAAGAGCCGCAAAGCCGTTTTTAATGAAATAACGCACGCTAAACTTGCGCGAACGGCAGCGGCAGAGTCTGTGATTCTCCTCAAAAATCAGGATAATATTCTTCCGCTGCATAAAGAGAAAAAAATTGCGCTGGTGGGCGATTGTGCACAAAATCCCGCATATCAACGTCCGTTTTATATCGGGCAACCTACTTCGGAGTGTCTGCCGTTTGAAGCCGTTAATTCCTACGAATTGAATGCAATCGGCTTTGCCGCAGGCTATGCAAACGGCGAGCGGAAACAAACGCTCATCGATAATGCTCTCTCTCTTTGTGCAGACGCGGATTGCGCGATTGTATATCTCTGCGTGCCGCAGGGGGAAACGGTATTGCCTGCCGAACAGAAAGAACTGATAGACGCTCTGTTTGTCAGGGGTGTGCGTATTATCGCCGTTCTCGATGCAGACGGCGTGCCCGATTTGTCCTTCCTTTCGGAATGCAGTGCGTTGCTCTTATCGCAGCGCGGCGGTCAGGAAGCGTCCAAGGCTGTTTTCGATATTATCTGCGGCAGACTTTGTCCGTCGGGAAAACTTACGCAAAGCGTTTCCTGCGAATTAGAAAACGGAAAGAAAATTGAATTTCCGTTCGGTTTCGGGCTTTCCTATACTTCGTTCGAATACCGTAATTTGAAAGTGAATGACGGCGGCATCAGTTTCACCGTGGAAAATACGGGTGCGTGCGGCGGTTATGCAACGCCCATGCTCTATGTGCAAAAAGACGAATCGGAGTTGTTTCCGCAAAAGACGCTGCGCGGCTTTACAAAAGTATATATCAAGAAAAACGACGCGGTGCGTGTGGAAATTCCGTTCGATGAAAACACATTCCGTTATTATGATAAAAAGAAAAAACGCTACCGTATCG
This sequence comes from uncultured Clostridia bacterium, assembly GCA_947087265.1. GTDB lineage: Bacteria > Bacillota > Clostridia > Christensenellales > Borkfalkiaceae > Gallimonas. The sequence continues at coordinate 28,438 of CAMUBY010000003.1, read as the reverse complement.
ACGGCGGCGAATACGTTTTAACCGTTGCGGAAAACGGGGCGGTTGAAAAACTTTCGGGCAGTATCGTGCTTTCCGACTACAAGGAAAAGACAAAACCGCAGAGTGAAAAGGTAGATTCTTACGGCGAAGACGAAGACGCGGCATTTACGAAACACGTAAAAGACGGCGTGCGCACCAAGAGCGGACTTTCGTTCGGAATCAAGTTGTTCCTTGCGATTGCTTTTTTTCTCTATGCGAGTGCAATGCTTGCCGTATTCGCTTTTTCGGGAATCGTCCCCGTAAAGAATGCCGTGCTTCATTATTCGGTCATCGGCGCAGTGTTCGCGGTCGCTATTGCGCTGTTTATCACTTATACGGCGCTGATTGCAAAGCACCGCACGCAACCTGTCATTCCCGCCGAAGTTGCGCTTGCGGATATGCTGAACAAAATGAGCGACTTTGAGGAAATTGCAAAGGTCACTTATCAGGAGCCGATTTCAGAAGAAACGCAGGCGCAGGAACAGGCAGAAGACGAGCCGACGGACGAAGAGGACGAATTGCCTGCGGAAAAGACTTATGACGCGTCGTTCACATACGAAGAGGACGAAACGGAATTTACCGACCGCACTTCGCTCGGCGAATTAGAAAACGGTTTGCGCGAATATGCGCGTGCGTTTGGCGTAGAAATCGACGTTCTGTCTGCGCGGCAGTTATTTGCCGCGATTTCGGCTTGTCGCATTGTGGTGGCGGACTCCGTCAACCGCGAACTTCTGCCCCGATTCTGCGCGGCGGTAAACGGCTATTTTAAGGGCGCAGGCGTTACGGCCGCTTCGGCGGAGTGGAACTCCGTGGAGGATTTACTCTGGCAGGAAGAGGGCGAAAAACGCGTGCTTTCCGCTTTCTCGAATACGCTCCACGCTGCGGAAATGACGCCCGAAAAAGATTTTGTCGCGGTCATTTCTGACGTTTCCGCAAAGAACGCAATCAAGTGGTTTGCGCCGCTAGCGGAAAGCGTACAAACTTCTTCCAAAGTCCGGAAACTCGATTTAGACGGGGAGAATAAAATTGCGCTCTCCGAAAACGTTTGCTATCTGCTCGTTGCAGACGAAGAGGGCGCGGCAGGGCTTCCGCGTGAACTTGTCAACGCGTCGTTGCAGATTCAGCTCATGTTGAGCGAGGCGGCGCTGCAGGCAGAATTGCCTGTACCCAAAGCGGTTTCCCGCACCGATTTTGCGGTATTGCTTTCCGAAGCGCGCGATACCTGCTTCCTCGGCGAAAAAGTATGGAAAAAACTCGACGAACTGTTTGAAATCATCGGGGCAAGCGAGCGGTTCCGCTTCGGAAATAAAAACGTCATTCAATCGGAAAAATTTACTTCCGTGTTAATGGAATGCGGTGCAGACGAAGGCGAAGCGCTTCATGCGCTGTTCCTTGCTAAAATCGTGCTTGTGTTGAAATTTACACGCCTTTATTCCCAAGATAACGGCGATAATACGCTCGCTTCCATGATTGAAAAACTTTTCCCCGATGAAGACTTTACGAAAGTCCGCCGCGCGCTTTTGCGCCGCGTTGCCGTAGAGACCGCCGAAACAGAGGAACCCGCGGAAACGGTTTCAGAGCAACCTGCAACGGAAGAAGCGCCCGATGCGAGCGAGGCGGAAGAATTCGTATTTGAAGGAGTGCCCAAAATTAGTGAGATAGTGACAGAGGAAGAAGACCGCGAGCAGGCGCAGCAGGAATACAGAGCCGCGCTGGAAGCCTCAGACGAACCGTTCGGTCAGCAGACGGAAACGGAGGATAAAGCATGAACAGTGCCATTCTCGCGTTAAACGTTCGGGAAATAGCAAAGTTGGTCGGTGAAGCGCTCACGAGCCGTATTGCGCTTATCGTTTACAGCGCGATTATTTTAGTGATTATCGTTGCGCTTGTCGTGCGCGTCGTTATCAGCGAACGCCGCAATGCCGCCGAATTGAAAGGCTTTGAAGATGCCAGCAAAGAAAATATCGAAAACGAAGCAGTCGGCAAAGCCAAAAAAGAACTCGGTACAAAGATTAACGGTTTGGAAAAGCAGTTGAAAGAACTCTCCGTTTCGCAATCGGCTGCGTTCCGCGGAGTTGCGGCAGAAAGGGAAGAAGAGAGCGAAGCGGAAGAAGGTTCGCGGTTTTATATGCTGACGGAAATCGATAAAGCCTACGAAACGTACGAACGGCCCGACTACGACGAAACAATCACGCTATCGGAAATTTGCGAAGAATTCCGCAATTTCGCGGCAGGCGAATTGAAACTGTATTACGAAATCGAAGATATCCGCCGCTTTATCGGCGCGCTGGCAGTCACAAAGTTAATTATCCTGCAAGGTATGTCGGGAACGGGAAAAACGTCGCTCGCATACGCGTTCGGGGAGTTTTTGGAGAATAAAACGGTAGTCGTGCCCATACAGCCCATGTGGAAGGAACGCACGGACTTAGTGGGTTACTATAACGAATTTACGCGCAAGTTCAACGAAACGACGCTTCTGTATAAAATGTACGAGGCGAACTATAACGAAGAAATCTACGTAACGGTGTTGGACGAAATGAATATCGCGCGCGTAGAGTATTACTTTGCGGAGTTTTTGTCGCTATTGGAAATACCCAACCCCGAGGGGCGGAATTTAGACGTCGTAGCGGATAAGCGTGCGGACGACCCGAAACTGTTGCAGGCGAACGGGAAGTTGCGTCTTCCGACGAATATGTGGTTTGTGGGAACGGCAAACAACGACGACTCGACGTTTTCGATATCGGATAAAGTATACGACCGTGCGATGGTCTTAAACTTGGATAACAAGGCAACGCCGTTTGACGCGAAGGGCAGTAGTAAAAAAATATCGTCCACGCACCTGAACGAACTCATGCGTCAGGCAGAGCGGGAATACGCAATGTCGGACAGAAACAGACGGCGGTTAAAGAAGTTGGACGAATACATGATTTCGACGTTCCATATCACGTTCGGGAACCGAATCATGAAACAGATAACGGCGTATGTGCCGGTGCTGGTGGCGTGCGGCGGAACGGAAACGGAAGCGTTAGACGACATTCTGTCGCGCAAGGTATTCCGTAAACTGGAATCGAAAAACCCCGTCTACGTGAAGCAAATGGCGGACGGCGTGTGTGCGTATATCGACGAACTGTTCGGGGAAGATAAACTCCCCCTGTGCAAAGAAACCATTCGGCTCATCGAACAAAACGTGTAATTTTAAGGTAGAGGATTTATGAATCAGATTGATATTTACTATCGCGCATTCAAAGATTACCGACGGGAAACCGCCGATAATACCGCATGCAAAAAAGATAGAAATGCCATTCTGAAAAGCAATCCCGAAGAGGATAAATTAACCGCCGTCAAGTACCTATGCAAGATTGAAGAAGACTGGGTAAAAGCAATCGAGGAAGGGCTTGTGTTTGTGGAAAAAGCGGTTGCGGAAGAGCGGCAGTTTATCCGTACCAACGGCGAAGTCATCCCCATTGAAAAAGTCCGTAAAGTTTCCAAAGATTCGGTAGAGCACCTTGCAAAGCACAGCGAAATGATTACGCATGTGCCCGAAAGCGAGGACTCGCCGCTCATCCCCGATAAACTGTATATGGTGGAAAAACTCAGCGATTATGCGGTGTACGAGAACAGATTTCTGTATATGATGCTCTGTTATCTCAAAAACTTCATTGAATTCCGCCTCGAAAAAATCGAAACGCTGCGCCGTTCCTACACGGGTGATTTTTCCGTTTCCAAAGAAATCGCAACAAAGAAGCGCACGCTGAAAATCAAGACCGAAATTTACGAACAGCGCACGGATAATCCCTTTCCGCTTTCGGATGAAAGTTCGGCATCGCTGGTAAAGAGAATCAGCGATTGCCGCGAAATTATTAACTCGCTTTTGAATACCGACCTCATGATGCAGGTTGCAAAAGTGCCCATGATAAAGCCGCCCATCGTCAAAACGAACGTTCTCAAAATGAACAATAACTTCAAGCGCGCGCTTGCGCTCTACGATTTTATCGCTTCCTACAAGGGGCTCGGCTATTCTTACGAGGAAGTCAAGTTCGATTTTTCGCCCTTTGCGGAAACGTTCGGCGATGAAATCGCAGAGTCGTTGAACCTCACTTCCTTCCTTGCATACAAGACGGGAAACCAAATCGAGGACTATCTCGAAAGCGAATACCAGAAAGAGGAACAGCGCAGGAAGCAGTTAGAAGCGCAAAAACTCGTCGAGCGGATAAAGCGGCTCAAAAAGCGTGCCGCAGAGTCCGGCAAGACGATGGAAGAATATATGCTTCTGTTGGAGGAGCGCAACCGCCAACTCGAAAAAGATAGCGAGGAACTCAACCGTATCCGCAAGGAAGTGGAACTACTCAACGAAAGAATCGAGGAACTCAACGCGCAGACGGCAGAGTTAAACCGCAGAATTGAAATACTTGCGGAAGAGCTTGAAGCCAAAGAACGCGAAATTGTCGAGCTCAACCGAAAGTATATCGAGGATATTGCCGCGTTGAAAAAAGAGCATGAAAGCGCAATTGCGCAGTTGCAATCGGCACACGAAACCGAAATTACCGAGTTGAAAGCGGAGTTTTCCGACCGCCTGACGGTGACGGTGAACGAATATGAATCCAAGGTGGCGGCGTTGAACGCAGAGGCGCAGCAGATGCGTGAAGCGCACGCAACCGCCGTAAGCGAATATGAAGCGAAGATTGCCTCGATGATAGACAGGGTGGAAAACGTCGACCGCGAAATCGGGCGGCTTGCCGATGAATATCAGGCGAAACTCAAAGTTTACGAACAGAATTGCGAAGAGAATTTGAAAGCCGCCATATCGGGATACGAGGAAAATCTGAAAACCGCGGAGACCAACTACAAGCGCGAAATGAACACCATGAAGGACGAGGTCGCATTCTGCCGCGGGGAGTTGGATGCCATGCGCATTCAAAGCGGACTGATGACGCCGAGTACCGAATATACCTCCCGCGAGCGGTTCAAAGAGTTGGAAAACGAATACGAAGCGTTCCAGAAATTTTTCAAAAAGCAGTGGAAGTTTACCAAAAAGGAAATCCGCAAGACGCTTCTTTGGAAGAAAGAAGAAAAACGCAACAAGAAAAAGTAACGTAAAGCCGAAGGAGATGCCATGAAACAAGGCGGCGGAAAAAAGAATAGGGGCGGGCTGATTTTACTGATTATCGGTTTAGTCGTGCTTTTCGCGCTCTTTATTGCCGCGCTTTGGGTGCAGTACGGCGTCTACGGCGGCAAATTCCCTTGGTTGAGCGGCGCGCTGAAATATATTATTTTGGCGTTTCTTATCCTGTTGCCCGTACTTTTGATTTTGCTTGTACGCTTTGCGCTTAAAAAACGTAATCTGCCGTCTGAATATTTCGGTATCGATAAGGAAACTTTTGCCGAGGAGAAACAGAAACTTCAAAGCGTAGACGGCGCCGGTATCAACCTTGTATCAGGCGCGGCAAATGTTTCGCAATCGGCTGCGTTCCGCGGAGTTGCGGCAGAAAGGGAAGAAGAGAGCGAAGTGGAAGAAGGTTCGCGGTTTTATATGCTGACGGAAATCGACAAAGCCTACGAAACGTACGAACGCCCCGACTACGACGAAACAATCACGCTTTCGGAAATCTGCGAAGAATTCCGTAATTTCGCGGCAGGCGAATTGAAACTATATTACGAAATCGAAGATATCCGCCGCTTTATCGGCGCGCTGGCAGTAACAAAGTTAATTATCCTGCAAGGTATGTCGGGAACGGGAAAAACGTCGCTTGCATACGCGTTCGGGGAGTTTTTGGAGAATAAAACGGTAGTCGTGCCCATACAGCCCATGTGGAAGGAACGCACGGACTTAGTGGGTTACTATAACGAATTTACGCGCAAGTTCAACGAAACGACGCTTCTGTATAAAATGTACGAGGCGAACTATAACGAAGAAATCTACGTAACGGTGTTGGACGAAATGAATATCGCGCGCGTAGAGTATTACTTTGCGGAGTTTTTGTCGCTATTGGAAATACCCAACCCCGAGGGGCGGAATTTAGACGTCGTAGCGGATAAGCGTGCGGACGACCCGAAACTGTTGCAGGCGAACGGGAAGTTGCGTCTTCCGACGAATATGTGGTTTGTGGGAACGGCAAACAACGACGACTCGACGTTTTCGATATCGGATAAAGTATACGACCGTGCGATGGTCTTAAACTTGGATAACAAGGCAACGCCGTTTGACGCGAAGGGCAGTAGTAAAAAAATATCGTCCACGCACCTGAACGAACTCATGCGTCAGGCAGAGCGGGAATACGCAATGTCGGACAGAAACAGACGGCGGTTAAAGAAGTTGGACGAATACATGATTTCGACGTTCCATATCACGTTCGGGAACCGAATCATGAAACAGATAACGGCGTATGTGCCGGTGCTGGTGGCGTGCGGCGGAACGGAAACGGAAGCGTTAGACGACATTCTGTCGCGCAAGGTATTCCGTAAACTGGAATCGAAAAACCCCGTCTACGTGAAGCAAATGGCGGACGGCGTGTGTGCGTATATTGACGAACTGTTCGGGGAAGACAAACTCCCCCTGTGCAAAGAAACCATTCGGCTCATCGAACAAAACGTGTAAGAGGAGAATGTTATGAGGAAACAGAGAACTTCTATTCTCATCATTGCAATCATTGTCATTATCCTGGCGGCGGCGCTTCTCACCGTCGTGGGGCTTTATGCAATGGGTTTGCTTGTAACAGACCCGATTGCGCTTACCTTTGCCGTGCAGGACGCCTCTAAAACTTATGACGGAACGCCGCTCACCGCTTCTTCCTATGAGTTGGTATCGGGAGAACTCTTGGAAGGGCATACGGCAACGGTCAGTTTTATGGGCGAGCAGACGGACAGCGGCAAGGGCGAAAGCGATTTAAATGTGCAAATTACCGATAAAAAGGGATACGACGTTACAAAAGAATACGCCGTAAAAGTTCAGAAGGGCGAGCTTTCGGTATTGCCCTCTCAAATCACGGTGGAACTTCAAGATACACAAGTTGTTTATAACGGAAAAAGCGTAGAGTTCGACCACTACACCGTTACGCAAGGGAAACTTGTCAAAGGGCACAAAATCAAGGGCAGCGTTTCGGGCGCAGGGCTTCTGAGCGTGGGCGACCGTCTGCCCCAAAATCTTAAACCCGTCATTTACGACGCAAACGAGCGCGACGTTTCCGAAAATTACGAGGTAACGTTTGTGATGGGAGATATTCAGGTCGTGCCGCGCCCCGTCACGCTCAAACCGGTAGATATTCAAAAGACGTATGACGGAATTGCGGTTGTCGCCGATAAATTTGAAATTGTGAGCGGCTCGCTTGCCGAAAATCAGTGGGCGGAAGTTGTTATCAATGAGGGCGACAATACGGTGCGCGACGCAGGCAGTTTGGAAACATATATCTCCGAAATTGCTATTTATGCGACGGACGGAAACGAGAAGATTGACGTGAGCGCCAATTACGAAATCGATTTAAGCGAAACGGGAACCGTTGAGATTACTCCCCGCGAATTGATTGTGGCGGCAAAGAGCGGCTCCTGGACTTACGACGGCAATCCGCATTCGCTCGCGGACGACGGCTTGCCCGAAAGTATTACGGGGCTTGCGCAGACCGACCGTTTGTTAGGCGTTGCCTATTCGGGCGAAATCACGAACGTCGGCACGGCGGATAACGTGATTACGCAGCTGAATCTGAACACTAAAACAGAGAACTATAATATCACCTATTTGCCCGGCAAACTCGAAATCAAGCCGTTTGCCGTGACGGTCATTCCCAAAACGTTTACGAAAGAATATGACGGAGAACCGCTTCTCAACACGGTTGGCGGCGAACAGATTTTCAGTTTAAGTCCTGCTCTGCCGCAAGGCTTTACGCTCTCGGCGGATACCGATATCGGGAATCTCGTCAATTTCGTGAATAAGTCTTATACGCTCGAAAATGTGGCTGTAAAAAACGCGGAGGGTACCGATTGCAGCGCGAACTTTATCATCACGCGCCTTGACGGACAGGTGAGTATCAGCCGCCGCGACGTGACGGTTTCGACGCGCACGGAGAGCAGGGAATACAACGGCGAAGAACTCGGCGGCGGTGCGCCCGTGCTAACCAACGGAGTTAGCGGTCATAGCGCGGTTGCTACGGGTACGGTGCCTTCGCTGACGGACGTCGGCTCGGTTTCCAACCGTTTCGATTGCGCGATTGTAGACGAAAGCGGTAAAGACGTTACTTTCAACTACCGCATTACCTATTCTTACGGCACCCTTACCGTGACCAAAAAACCGGTGAGCCTGAACATGAAAAAAGACCTTGCAAAAACGTTTAACGGGCTGGCGCAGAAACCTGCCGTGAACGAAGCCCTCGATTCGGAGGATTTGGCAGGCACGGGGCTCAGTTTCGGCGATTTTGAAATTGTCATGTACAGCGAGGCGAAGTACGTCGGTTCTTACGCCTATTCCGCAAGCTTGAAACCGACCGCATCCCCGAAAAATTATGACCTTACCATTAACAGCGGTCTTCTGACGATTACGCAGGCAAGCATTCAACTGCGTTATCTGGGCGGAAATATCACAAAGCCTTATGACGGAACCCCCGTCGAGGTGGACTGCAACAGCATTGCGGTTGCGACTTCCGCGGAGGGAACGTATACGGTTTCTTCCGTTTCCTACGAAAAGGTGATTGCTGTGGGAACGAAGCAACTGCAACTTACGGACGCACGTATCAAGGATATCGCTACGGGTAAAGACGTTACCGAAAACTTTGAAGTTTCTGCGGGCAGCAATCTTACCGTTCCTTCGGTTACCGTCACCGAACGCGACCTGTATATGCAGTTGAGTAATTATACCTACCAGGGAACAGATTACCCGAGCAGTATCGATTATTATGCGCTCTGGCAATGCGTAAGCGTTGCAGACGGCTGTCTTGCCGAGGGCGACTATCTCGATTTCGACGACGTATACGTTTCTTACGACGCGGAAGACCATACCATCAGAATTACAGATTTTGTCATCCGTAATAAATCTGGCGCTGACGTTACGAACTGCTACGAATGGATGAACGATTATCTAACGGCAAACGTAATACTTGTTAAGAGTGAAATATAAAGGAAGCAAACACGCGGAAAGACTATGATTTCATACGAAAAATATGAAAACAAAATCGTGAAAGTAGCGAAATTCAAAAAATTTGTAGTCCGCTTTAAATTTTTGTTTATCGGTATTTTCCTTGCGGTTATCGCTGCGATTACCGGCCTTCTTATTGCAAAGGGCACGGTATCGGGAGCGGTGACCTTTTCCGCGCAGACAATTTATTACGGCGAAGAATATACGGTCACTCCCGCAAGTGCGTTTTTAAGCGGCACGAGCGTGGAATACGCGGCAGTCGGCAGCAGCGAATGGAGCGCCGAGAAACCCGTGCTCGCAGGCAAATACCGCGCGCGTACCGTTTCTTCCAAAACGGTCGGAAAGGGGCACGGCAAAGAATCCGACTTTGAAATTCTGCCGCGCAGTTCCGAATTTATCATCACTTCCGATTCTGTTGTGTACGGCAATGCGCCGAACGGCGTTACGCTTTCGGGGTTGGTGTTGGGCGACAGGCTCGATAAGAGCGGCTTGACCTTCATTTACGATACCTATCTTTCCGACGAGGCAAACGTCGAGTTGGATTTGACTTCGCTCCGCATTATAAACGCAAACGGCGAAGACAGAACGAATTGTTATGCGGTAGAAACCGCGCCGAAAAAACTCAGCATTCAAAGCAGAAGCATTTTGCTTTCTCCCGCAGATTTCCGTTTCACGTACAGCGGCGCAGGGGTGGCGGCATCCTCGCTCAACAAAATCAGTGAACAAACCTCGCGCGCTTTGGCGGAAGGCGACAGGGTAGAGTTTACCGCTTCGCTCAAAGACGGCGCGGGCGGCGTGATTTCCGAAGCGGTTAACGCAGGAAATTACACGCTTGAAGCAGAATCCTTCCGCATTATGAAGGGCGAAATCGACGTGACGGAGCGCTATCAGATTGCAACAGGCACTTCCGATTTGTTCATTGCAAGAAAAGAAATTACGGTGCGGACGGGTAGCGAAGAACGCGAATACAACGGCAATACGCTGCAAAATAAGACGGTTACCCCCGAAGGACTCATTGCAGGGCATAAAATTACCGCGACCGATTTTGCGGAAGTTACCGATGCGGATTCCGTTCCCAATACCGCAAAATTTACGTTGCAAGACGCAATCGGAAACGACGTCACGGCAAATTACGAAATTTTGCCCCAGTACGGTACGCTCACCGTCAAACCGTTTGCGCTCGGCATCACTACGGACGGCGCGACGCAGGTCTACAACGGTAAGCCGCTTTCCGCACAGGGGTATACGCCCGATAGAGCGATGTTAGCAGGCTATCTGTTGTGCGTTACCGATGTTCCGGAGCTGACCGCCGCAGGGGAGATGGAAAACAAACTTGCGCTTTCGGTTACCGATTCGTTCGGCAACGATATGAACCGCAACTTTGCAATCAACTATACATACGGCACGCTCACGGTAACGCACCGTCCGATTACCGTTCAAACGAAGGGCGCACAGCGCGTGTATGACGGAAACCCGCTTTCCAATACCGACTACGAACTCAAAAATGCGAGCGATTTGTTGGATTTCCAAAGTATCCGCGCAGGTAAAATTTACTCGGTAACGAACGTCGGCAGCGAACAGAATACCACGCAGTTTTTAATTTACGAAAACGGAACCGACGTTACCGCAAACTATCGGATTACTTATGAATACGGCACGCTTACGGTAACGCCGCGTCCGATTGTGATTACCACCGCTACCTCTTCGCAGGTTTACAATGCGGAAGTCTTTTCCGACGCTTCTTACACAACCGCTTACGGCACGGAAGAGGGACTCCTCGGCGGCGATACGCTCAATGTTTTGGATTACCAAAAGTTGACGAACGTAGGCAGTACTCCGAACGAGTGCGTATATTCGCTTCCGAACGGCAATTACGAAATTGCGGATATTGTATACGGAACGCTTACGGTAACGCCGCGCCCGATAGTGATAAAGACTGCCAACTCCTCGCACGTATACGACGCTACGGAGTTTTCCGATTCTTCTTACGAAACCACTTACGGCACGGAATCGGGACTTCTGAACGGTGACGAACTTACCGTACAATCTGCGGCGAAAATCACAAACGCAGGCAGCGTGACGAACGAATGTCTGTATTCGCTTCCGAACGGCAACTACGCAATCGCAGATTACCGTTACGGCACGCTTACGGTAACGCCGCGCCCGATTGTGGTTACTACTGCGAACGAAACAAAAGTGTATGACGGCGTTTCTCTTACGAACGTCGGGAAAGAGTATTCCACTTATTTTGAGAGCGATAGCGCAAAAGCGGGGCTGTTGAACGGAGACGAACTGATAATCGGCGAATGCGCGGAAATTACCGCGGCAGGCTCCACGGCAAATTCGTTTGTTTATACGTTGCCGAACGGAAACTATACTGTTGCCAAAGAGGAATGGGGAACGCTTCTTATCAAGAAACGCCCGCTCCTCGTATACACCGCTTCGGACGAAAAATATTATGACGGCAAACCGCTGGAAAACCGCACCTACGAAAAAGTAGAGTACAACGGGGATAGCACTCTGCCTGCGCTTATCGGCGACGATACGCTGGTAATTTACGGCGAACCCACTTCGATTACGGACGCAGGTTCTACGCTCAACCAAACGGAGTTTACCGCTTCGTCTTCCAACTATTCCGTTGAGGGGTACGTCTACGGCACGCTTACCGTGAAACCCCGTCCGCTTACTGTGACCACGGCAACTTCGTCGCACGTCTACGACGCGATTGCTTATAGCGACGCAAATTACACCACGCATTTTTACGGCGATGAGAGTAAAGAGGGGCTTTTGAACGGCGACGAACTTGTTTTGAAGACGTTCGTAGCGATTGTAGACAAAGGTTCGCTTCTCAACGAATGCGAGTTTACGCCCCCCAACGGCAATTACGAAATTAAGGAAGTCGTGCACGGAACGCTTACCGTCACCGCACGCCCGATTACAGTCAGTTCGGCAACCTCGTCGCACGTTTACGATGCAAAACCGTATTCGGATAAAAAATACACTACGCACTATTTCGGCGACGAAAACAAAGAAGGACTTTTGAACGGCGACGAACTCACGGTCGTTACCTTTGCGGAAATTACGGATAAGGGCTCGTGCGTTAATGTTTGCACCTATACGCTTCCGAGCGGAAACTACGAAATCAAAGAACAAATCAACGGCACGCTTACGGTAAGCGCGCGTCCGATTGTGATTACCACCGCCACTAATTCGCACGTGTACGACGCTACGGCATTTTCCGATTCTTCGTACAAAACCGCTTACGGTACGGAAGCGGGGCTTTTGGGCGACGATAAACTCACCGTTATCAGCAAGGCGGAAATTACAGACGTCGGCAGCATACGGAATGAATGCGTGTATCAACTGCCGAGCGAAAACTATACCGCAGAGTACGAATACGGCACGCTTACGGTATCGCCGCGCTTTATCAAAGTGGTTACGACTGACGATACGAAGCCTTACGACGGTACGCCGCTCTATAACTACGGCTATACGGCAACCCTTTTCGGCGACGAAAACAAAGAAGGGCTTTTGAACGGCGATACGCTTACCGTAACGAAGTATGCACAAATCACAAATTACGGCGAAACCGAAAATAAATGCGAATACACCGTGCCGGTCGGCGTTTACGGCAACGACAATTACAAAATCGAAGAAACGGAATACGGTACGCTCTCTGTTTCGCAAGCGGAAATTATGGTGCAGTTGCTCGCGCGTGAAGTCGTTTACGGCGAAGAGAACTATCCTACGGGCGCGAACAACTATCTGAACTTTGAAAGCGCAGGGCTTGTGAACGGCGAAACCTTGCAGGTAGCGGTATTGTTTGACGGCAAAGCGCAGGTGAAAAACGCAGGAACGTATATCGTAACGCTCGATGAAGCAAACAGCATTGTTTACGACAGCGAAGGTAACGCGATTAAAAACGGCGTGAATAACTACAATATCAGCTGTGCGGAGTCTTCGCTTACCATTAAACGACGCGAAATTACGTTGCGCCTTTACGACGATACCGTAGAATACGGCGATACGAATTACTATCCGCACACGGGCTATAACAACTTCCAAAACGCCGAAACTTGCGGCTTGCAGTACGGCGAGCAGGTGATTGTGCGCGTAGGAACCTACCGCACAGGCGGCGAAACTTATTTTTTGGCTTCTGAATTATTGTCTGTCGGCAAATATGAAATAGTCGTCATTTCTTATGAATGGTACGGCTTCGACGAAGAGAACGGAATTTTTGCAAACGGCGAACTTGCGAAGAATTATAAAATTTCCTTTGGGGGCTATTTGGAAGTAGTGCCCAGAGAAATCGTAATTACGCCGCTGCCTGTTGAGGCAACTTACGGCGACCAATTTACCTATCCTGCGGGCGTGGGGAATTATGATATCAGCGGTACACTCGCCTATTCGGATACGCTCGAAATATTCGTAACCTTCGATTGCGGCGAAGAACCTGACGTTGGTAAATACGATATCACCGCCGTGGAAGAAAAAACGCTCGTCAACGGCAAACCTGATACAAGCAACTATAACATTACTTACAAAAAAGGTGAGCTCGCTATCCGTCAACGTGAGATTACGCTTGAACTGTTCGATTTGGAGAACGTTCCCTACGGGCAAACGCCTACTTATCCCGCGGGCAAGAATAACTTCAAAAATGCAGATAACATTGACGCTGCCTATCATCAAGAATTTGAAGTTACGGTGAGATATACAGTTTCGGGCGTAATCGTTTCGCCGAAGGATGCACGGCAGTACGGATACCGGTACAACGATTTCACGGTATACGATAAAGACGGTAACGTAAAAGAAAACGGCGCGGGAAATTATATCATTTTCTACGAATTCAAAACGGTGGAAATCACGCCTTTGGAATTGACAATCGAAGTAGACGAACAATCGTGCGTCTACGGTGAAGCGGAAGACTTGCAATGGAAATTCACGCTTGCCTCGCCCGCCTACAACGAAACGATTTCCTATCACACAATTTATATCAGCGAGAGCGGCGTTTTGGGAATGCCCAAATACGCAGGCGATTACAAGATTGCTGTCGTAACCGAATCGATTGCCGTCACCGAAGAAGACGGCGGAAAAGGAAACACAAACAACTATGTGTTCACAACGGGCACGGGCAATCTGACGATTGAAAAACGCGACATTACGGTTGAATTTTACGACGTCACCGTTGAGTACGGCGATACGGATTTCTATCCCTACGTTGGTTGGAATAACTTCAAAAACGCGGATACATGCGACCTGCAATACGGCGAAAAACTCAGCGTTGCAATTTATACTTATTGCGCCGTTCCTTCTTCTGCGGAAGACAGAGTCGTTCCGAAAAACGTCGGTAATTACCGCTCGGTCGATATCGACATATTATGGGGAGACAGTGACGGCTCGCTGCAAGAATTTGTGTACCTTACCGACAATTATAACGTAACGATAAAGGGCGGTAATCTTGAAATTGTTCCTCTCGAAGTGCAGGTGCAAGTCGGGGAATTGAGTATCAGTTACGGCGATGAAATCGAAGAGTTTGCAATTCAGGTGACGCCCGACCTTGCTTACGGCGAGGAACTTTCCGTAACGGTTGTCTATTTTCAAAACGGCGAGCAGGTAACGCCGAAAAACGTCGGAGAATACGAAGCGCAGATTTTACACGAGGAAACGCGTATTAACGGCTCTTCGGAGGGTGTAAAAAATTACTCGTTTACCTATATTGAGGGCACGCTTACGGTTTCGCCGCGCAGCGTGGGAATCAAACTGAGCGACGTAACCGCCGTTTACGGCGAGGCGTTCTCCTATCCGAACGGCGTTAATAACTACATTCTTAAATCAGGGAATCTTGCCTACGACGATACGCTGGAAGTCGCGGCAGCGCTCAAAGAAACGCTGGAAAAATATCCCGTCGGCGAACATGAAATCGTGTTCGATAACGAGCATTCTCTCTTAAACGGCAAAAACGATTTCAGCAACTATCTTATATCTTGCGAAAGCGGCACGTTCACGGTCACGCAAAAAGAGGTCACCGTCGTGCTTTCCGCAGTGGAGAACGCCGTCTACGGCGAAACGTTTGTCTATCCGAACGGTATCGGCAACTATGCAAGCGCAGAGGGGCTGCTTGACGGCGAACAACTCGAAATCAGCGCGCAGTATTTCAAAGACGGCAAAACGACTGTTCCGAAGTACGTCGGCGAGTATGCGGTCGGCTTGCAATCGGCAACCGTTTACGACGGTGACGGAAACGAAATTGTAAACGGCGCGAATAATTATAATCTCCTGTGCGAAGAAATTACGGCGGAAATTACTCCTCTTGAAGTTACGGTTACGTTCGGGCATACCGCTTACGTTTACGGCGAGATTGACGGAGATTTCACAATAAAACTCAGCCACACGGCGACTGCGTATTTCGATACGCTGCACGGCAGAATCGGCTTCAAATTCAACGGCGTGTGGACTTCCGAACGCCCGAAAGACGTCGGCAATTACGAAATTTTCGTTCCCGAAAACGGATTTGAAGTGCTTGATGATTATAATGACGAAGTGACGGAAAACTATACGTTCATCTTTATTTACGACGACGGCATTCTGGAAATTACGCCGCGCCCGATTACAATTATTACGAACAGCGACATAAAACCTTATGACGGCACGCCGCTTGTTAACAGCGGATATACGACGCATTATTTCGGAGACGAAACCAAAGAGGGACTTGTTTATGGCGAAACGCTCAACATAATAGAATCCGCGGAGATTACCGATTGCGGAACGGCTCTCAACACATTTGTTTACGAACTGCCGAACGCTAACTATGTTGTTGCCGAAGAACAATGGGGTACGCTGGAAATTACGAAACGCAAGATTGTGGTTACTACCGCAGACGACAGCAAGGTGTATGACGGCACACCGCTCATAAACACAAACTATACCGCTACGCTTTGGAATGACGCAAGCAAAGAGGGAATGCTGGACGGCGATACGCTCACGGTGCTCACCTATACCGAAATTACAAACAAGGGCACAACGCCCAACAACTGTACCTACGAAGCGCCGCAAAACTATGAAATTGTGGAAGTCAAACCCGGCACATTGGAAATTTTGGTGCGTACCGTTTATGTAGAATCTGCAAGCGCAAGCAAGCCTTACGACGGCACGCCGCTCTCCGCACCCTCCGCAAATATTGCATATTACGTCAATGAACAGGGCGAAAAAGAGGACGCGCTCGTGCTCACGCACGAATTTGTTATGGGCGATTATCCCGAAATTACCGACGTAGGCGTTATCGACAATATTTGTATTGCAAGCGTCTACGACCCCGAACACCCCGAAGAGGATGTGAACAGTAACTACCGCATTGTCAGCAGCGGAAACGGTAAACTCGAAGTTACGCCGCGCCTTATCAGTGTGGTTACGAACAGCGGCAAGAAACCGTATGACGGCACGGCATTGTACGACTACGGCTATACGGCAACGCTTTTCGGCGGTACGGAAGACGGGCTTTTGAACGGCGATACGCTCACAGTAACGAAGTATGCACAAATCACAAATTACGGAAGTATTGCAAACGAGTGCGAATATACCGTACCTGTCGGTATTTACGGCAACGGCAATTACAAAATCGAAGATATTGAATACGGTACGCTTTCTATCGAAAAAGTAGCCATTACAATTACCTTGCATTCGCGCGAAGTCATTTACGGCGAGGAAAGCTATCCTGCGGGTGCGAACAATTATGTAAACTATCAGACCGCAGGACTCGTGAACGGGGAAACGTTGCAGGTAGCGGTGCTGTTCGACGGCAAAACGCAGGTGAAAAACGTAGGAACGTACATTGTAACGCTAGATGAAGCAAACAGCGTTGTTTACGATAAATACGGTAATGCGATTGAAAACGGAATTGAGAACTACGGAATTACCTGCGACGAGGCGTCGTTGAAGATATCGCCGCGCGAAATCAGCATAGAGGCATTTGACCTGTTGCAATACGTGTACGGCGACGAATGCAGTTATCCAACGGGCGCGGGGAACTTCAAATACGCTCTCACCTGCGGATTGCAGTACGGCGAACAGTTGGAAATTTTCGTCCGTTATGAAAGCGTGGAAGGCGCAGTATTCCCCAATGCAGGGCAATACCGAATCGTCATCAATCAAGCGGAAACGCTTCTTAACGGCGAAACGGAAGGGCTTTCAAATTACATCATTGTCTATACAGACGGAGAACTTATTATTGCACCGCGTCCCATCACGGTTGTGACCGGCGACGCAAGCAGATATTACGATGGCAGTCCGCTCAGCAACCCGACCTATACGACGCACCTTTACGGGAACGTGCGCGGAGAGGGGTTATTGAACGGCGATACGCTTACAATTGTTTCCTATGCCGATATAACGGATAAGGGAACGGTGCCGAACGAATGCACGTTTGAAGAAATCGAAAGCGGCAACTACGAAATTAAGAACGTCATTTACGGCACGCTCGAAGTGCTTGCGCGCCCGATTACGGTAGAGCTGTACGGTTTGGATTCCGTTATCTACGGCGAAACGTTTGCTTATCCCGCCTATCAGACAGGCACAAAAGGGAACTTTGCCAACGCAAACGAGTGCGACCTTGTCAGCGGTGAAACGTTGCAAGTTGCCGTAAAATACTATTTGAACGGCATTGCCGTAACGCCTAAGAATGCAGGTATTTATACCGTTCGGTTTGACCTCGCAGGCAGTACCGTAACGCGGAACGGCGAGTTGATGGATACCTCTAATTATGAGATTACCTGCGCCGAAAAACGTGCGGAAATTGCAAAACGCAATCTGGAAATTTCCATCAGCGATATGGGAGAGGTTGTTTACAGCGGTTCGCCCTATTACTACCCTGCAAACAATTACACGATTTTGAACGGCGATTTTGCCTACGGCGAGAGCCTTTTGGTCGGTGTGTTCTATTACGCAAGCAAGGCGCCCGCGGTAAGCGCACAACCCGTGAATGCGGACACTTACATGCTGGAATTCAACCCTTCCGGGAGCAGAATCGGCGGAATGGATGCGACCGTCAATTATAACGTTACTTGCGGTGAAACGCATACGCTGATTATCTTGCCCAAAGAAATCACGCTCAAACTTTCCGCGGTAACGCACGTTTATAACGGCGAAGTTTACAACTTTGAAAACGCACCGGACAGCGCGTTCGCCGTCGCGGGACTTTGCGGAGACGACAAAGTGAAACGCACCGTATCCTATTCGTCAGAACCCCTGAACGCGGGCGAATACACTATCACCTATGAGAGCGGATTGTTTGAACTTGAACGCGGTTTGACTTCCAACTATATTCTCAATGCGGAAGACAGTACGCTTGCTTGTACGCTCACGGTTACTCCGCGCGAAATTACGGTTACCGTAAACGACCGCGAAATTGAACGTACGGGTTATGCGGTAGACCCTGCCGACGAAAGTTTTACCTCACAGCGGAACGGCGGCGACGGATTCGTTAAGGGCGACGAAACCAAGGTAACCGCTACTTACCGTTATAACGGCTCTCTGACGCCTCCGAGCGAAATCGGTACTTATACGGTAACGGTAGCGCTTGCAGAGGACGACGTCACGAAAAACTATCAGATTACTTACGAAAGCGGCACGCTTTCTATTACCGGCAGAATCGTTATTGTCACGCCCGTCTACACGGGAGGAGAATATACCTATAACGGCCAAGCGGTAGACGTAGGTCTGTTCGGCTTTACTTCGCGTCACGCAGGCGAAAACCTGCCCGAAGGCGACAGGTACGGCTTCGAGGAGGGGGATATAGCAGGCATTACCGCCGTGTTCACATTTACCGGCGCGGGCGCAACTTATACGGACGGAGCAACGCCCGTGAATGCAGGTACCTACAAAGTGTCCGTAGCGCTTTCGGGTTACGATAACGTGAATTACCTTGTGCGGTACGATACGCCGGTTACATTCACGATTTTACCCCGTCCGCTTTCGGCAAGCGTTACGGATATTGAAATGCTTTACCGCAACCATGCGCCCGAAGAGACGCCCGAAATTACCGTTACAGGGATTCTGGAACAGGACAAAGACAATTACTCGTTTGCGCCTCTTTATCTCAACGCAAACGGCAATCAGCTCGTCCGCTACAATGCAGGCACTTACGATATCGGCGTTCAGATTATCAGCGCGGACGGTTTGCAGAATTATGTGATTGAAACTTGCGAGAAAGGTACGCTGGTTATCAATCAGGCAAAACTCTATGTGAAACCCGTTTCCAAGAGCGGACTGTACACGGGCAGCAACATTACAATCGGGGTGAAAGAATATATTGTTTTCGACGGCGACGGACTTGCCGAGGGGGATTATCTCTTTATCGAAGCGGACGGCGAACTGAACCCCGAAAAAAGTTTCGCGCTGATGGTGGGCGTCAAGCGCGCCTGGGTACGCAATCGGGATAGTGCAAACGGAAACTACGGCTCGGACGTTACGGAAAACTATCTCATTTATACGTCGCAGAATATCGACGCAAACGCTTCCTACCGTATCAACGATTACAAGAGCCAACTTACGGCAGTTCAGCGCACCTTGTACTTCGAGCAGTATGTTCCCAACGGACAGAAAGTGTTTGTATACTCGGGTGAGAAGCCTGTTATCGATACGGGCAATCCTTCCGCGCTGTTCCGCAACGTAACGGCAAGTTACGGCGGTACGGGGCTTCTTTCGGGGCACAGGCTGGAATTCGGCGGAATCAGCGTCGGCAAAGCCGTGGCTTGCTATAAAGACTGGCTGAAACTCAAAGTTTACGACGAGCAGGGGAACGACGTCACAAAAGCGTATAAACTTACCTGCGTTAACAAAGAGGAAGAAAATATTTCGGTCATTGCAATCGACGTTTCGCTCACTGTACAAAGCAGCGTCACTTTGGAAAGTTTAAGAAGCGGCGCGGCGCTCACGACCTCGTTCGACGGAAAAACCGTGCTCAAACAGTCGCTGTATACGGCAAAGGGTTTGCTTGCGGAACATTCCGTAGAAATCGTCGTCAGCGAAGGCTCGGAAGGCTCGTTTACGTTCTATGTGCTTCTTTACGAACCCAAACTCACGGGTACGGAGGTCACGGGACGGCGCGATAAGAGTATGTATTATGCGCTCAACTCAAAGTTGCCGGACGGGTTGAACGTCAATGTAGAACTTATCAGTACGTTTGAATTGGAAAATCAATAAAAGAAATCGTTGCGATATGCAGGGAGGTGCTGTTATGAACAGAGGATTTGCTTATTATTTCAATCAAGCAATGAAATCTTCGGCAACAGCCATGTGGAAAAATAAAAACTTCTTTCAGGTACTCGCCTTTTGGTTCATGAAACTCATTGGTAGTATTCTGTTTTTGGGCGCAGTTTTCAGTTTGGCGTCGGTGCGGCAGGCGAAACTCGTCTACCGTTATCAACGCACGGAAATTCCGCAGTGCTTTAAGGTGGCAAGCAGAGCAAATTCTGTTTGGACGATTCTCTTTGCAATCGTTCTGGAGGCGCTCATTGTGCTTGCGGGAATTCTGGTTATCGGCGTGTTGACGGGACTATTGGTTTTGGTCGGATATTTCATTGCCGACTTTATCCCGTCCGTTGATTTCGCGCTTATGATGGGCATCTTCTCTGTTCCCGGAGGAATCCTGCTGTTAACGTTTTTATTTCTGATTGTACTTATCTTTTCGCCCACGGCTTACGTCATTGAAAGCAATCCCGGCATTTCGGCAGGCGAGGCAATCACAGCGTGCCTTCGGACCATGAAACAACGTGGAAAAGCAACGTATTTCTTAATACAGTTTGTGTTCAATCTCATTGAACTTGCAATTCTTGCCGTCTTGGGTGCTGTACTGTATCTTGTCATCACCCAACTCGGAAACGTAAAATATGCAAACGCCGTTTTTGCAGCCGTGCTCCTCGTGTGCGTTGTCATTTTCTTTGTGACTCTGCCGATGTTCGCGCTTGCGAAAAGCGTTGCAATCAACGCCTTGTTTGAAGATATTGTTTTGGAACCCGTAAAAGCAGGAAAGAACGGCAAAGGGATTTATATTAAAAAGTTCGAAGGAATGAATTTCGACGCGCAAAACATCGGCGAAGCGTTACCGCAACTGTTTGACGAAACGGAAGAAGACAGCATTCCGCTGCCCGACAGCCCTGTCCGCAAACGCAGAAGAAAGGAGGCGCGGCGCGCCGCTCGGGAAGCTGAGGAAGAGAACACCGAAAAGACCGAAAAGATTGAAATAGTTGAAAAGTCGGCGGAAAGGGCAGAACCTGCCGGCGAACCTGTTACAGCTCCGCTTCAAACAGAATCTGTTAGCGACCCTGCCGTTGAAACGCCCAAAACAGAACCCGAAACGCAAGCATTGTCTGAACCTGAAAGCGAACCCGAGCTGCAAGTGAAGCCCGAACCCGAGCCGAACGACTTGCCTGCCGTCGAAATCCCTGCCGAGAACGAGGATGATTCGGACGACGACTCAGCATTTTGGTTTGACCGCACGGAAATGGACTGATTCCGAAAATCCCGAAAAAGAAGGTTACAATATGAGCATTACTATTTGGAGAATTTTATGCTTAACGGCGGCGGCGTTGTTTGTAGCAACCGTGCTTGCGCTGTTTGTTACGCGGCTGTTAAAAAATAAATATTATCATAACTATACCGCCGACGAACTTATCAAAAAGAAGAAGACGGCGAATTCCGCGAACGATATTTATTTCACGTCGGGCGAAACCAGAAATTTTATTCGGAAGTATGCGGTTTGTAAATCCGCATTCGAACGGTATCTCGTCTGCAATTTCGTGCGGAAATTTAAGCACATTACCTATTACGTTATTCAGTATTCCCGCGGTAAGCGCGTCATTTCCGTTCAGCGCGTCACGGAGAGTCATACGGGTACTTCCTCGAAAGTGGTTGCTCTTAAAAAGCGCTGTGCGCACGTCAACGTCGTCATCGGCGAAGCGGACGGAGCCGTTATCAATTCCGAAGTCATTCGTCCGATTGCCGTTTATAAACTGCGTCTTTACGCGTTCTTAAAGAGTGCGGCAATCTTTTTCGGTTTGTTTGTCGTTCGGCATCTCATCATCGAATTGCTGGGCGGAAATTATACCCAACAGTATCTTGCGCATTTCCTCAATTATGCGGCGCTCGGCGGCAGTTTTCTGTTTTCCGTGCTCATCTATTTTGTAACGGTGCTTTGCTTCCGCCGCAAGAATGCGAAACAGGCAAACGGAGGTGTTCTCGAATATGAGTTCGTTTAACAGAATTGAAAAAATCAAATACACAGAGGACGCCGAAGAGGTCGTATCGCTTTTGGAATACATTGTATTTGCAAACGAGCGCGCCGAAAAAAAGTATCTTGTGTTCAAGTTTGTAAACAACGTCAATCAGCAACTTCTGGGCATGGAATTTGAAGTGAGCCAATTCGATGCCGCCGACGAACTGATTGAAAAATCCGTTGTGATTTATAACGACTTTCTCTCGAAGGCGAACAAAACGTTTGTGCCGCAGGCAAAGCTGCTCGTCAATTACGATTGTTCGCACATTACCGTTCGGCTCATCAAAGCCGCGTTCGACCGCGTCATTTGGAAGGAAGGGGAATTTCTCGATAACAGTTATAAGTTTGAACACTATGTCCGCGACGAGCAGTATATAGAGGCGGTGAACGGTTTGAACGCATCCGCGGAAAAGACGGCAACGCAAAAACCGTCCGACCGTAAATCTGAACGGAGCGACGTGCCTTTCAAATTAAAGAATATCACGCGCAAGAATATCGCGCGGTTTCCCGCCGTATTCAGTTGGATTGTGTGTATCCTTATTATCGCGTTTGTGGTGGCTTCGCTCTTCTTGTTCAAGGCAAATACCGATAAAATCACAATCGACGGCTATGCGCTCAGAATTATCGATAAAGACAGTAAGTTGGTTTCCGTGTACGGCTACGAGGGAGATGACGTTTTGGAAATTCCTGCGCAAATCGACGGTTACACGGTTACGAGAATTGAAAGCGGCGCGTTTGTGAAAAGCAAAATCAAAGCCGTTTCGTTTACGGAGAGCATTATAGTGGAAGAGGGCGCGTTTCAGGACTGTAAGCGTCTGGTCGTAATTTCTATGCCGAAGGCGTTGCTGAATCAAACGTGTTTTCAGGGCTGTTCGTCCGTTTCGGCTTTGACGTTCGGGGAAACCTACGTCAAAAAATTAGTCGAACTGTTCGGGGAAGAAAAACATTCTGTTCCCTTTACGCTATTCGATTGCGCGATGACGGAACAGTTGACGCCGGAATTTTTCGACGGAATCTCATTCGCATAATTAAAAGTACGGCAGAGTAAAAATTTTTCAAAGGAGGTAGCGGAATGAGCGGACTTGTATTAGTCAGCGTTTCGGGAATATTTGAATCGCTTTTGTCCCATTGGCAGATGGGATTGTTCGTCATACTTTCCGTGCTCCTTTTGCTCTGCATTATGTTCCAGAAATTCCGCCGCGCCTTCTGGGTTTTGCTGATTTCGGCGGCGGCAGTCGGTGTTGCATTGTTGGTGGACTTGATAATCGAAGCCGTGCAATGGAAGTTGTTAGACTTTATTGATTTCTGTGTGCGTTGGGTTCCTACGATTCTCTTTTCCTCAATCGTGCTGTTTTCCACTTGGCTGGGCGCGAAGAGAGGACTTCGCAAGAGTCTGATTTTGCTCTTACAGGCAGTGCTTGCGGCAGCGCTTTGGCTTACATTGTATTTTGTTTGCGTCAACGGAACCTGGGCGGATAAAACGCTTCTCAATGTTGTCAATTTCTTCATGGGCGGCAAGGGTGCATTGCAATCCGAATTGGGCGTCGGAGGAGATTCCCTGCGCGCCGTATTTGCAGAATGGCTGCCTGGCGTTATCGACAAAAATTCGCAGTTCGGCATTTTGATTGCCGAAAACAGCGCGTACGTTTACACGCTTGCAGATATGGCATTCCACGTCGTTATGGCGTTGATTTGCTATGTGTTCTATCTGATAACCGTCTTTTTGTTGTATCTCGTCTATCATATCTTCTATTCCGAACGCAAATACAAGCGCAAAAAGAATCTTGCGTTTGCAAACAACAGAACGGACAGCAGCTATAAAAAGCGCAGACTGGGCGGCGGCGCGGTGGGGCTCTTGCGCGGTCTTGCCGTTGCGTTCATTTCCGTCTCGTTTATGGGCAGTGCCTTTTATATGGCGGCAGGCGGCACGGGGAACGGAAAATCGCCCGATTACAGTTTTGATAATTCGGATACCGATGCCGTCTATTCGATTTACCGTTCGCTGGAAAGTTACGGCGAGCAGGGTATTTTCAAAGTTCTGAATATGATGTCCGACCCCGACGATACGCCGTACTATTTGTTTGCCGCAGATTTGATTCTTTCGGGGAAACTCGAAGATAAGGAAAACGGCATCAAAGAAAATATCATTTTCCGCGAAGAAATCGGCGCGTTCACGGGCTTTGCGCGCGATACGTTCTCCCTGCTAATGAAGTACGGCGAAGACGAACTTACGCCCGTTCTCAACGGCAATACCACAGGCGGGTTCTATAAGGTTTTAGACGTTATGAAAGAGCCGCAGTTCCAAACGGAATTCGACGCACTGATTGACGATTTCGATACCAAAACTTATCTCATCAATTTCTCCATGTCGCTCGCGACTTCCATTGTCGCGCATATCGATGAAATGGAGTTTGCTTCCTCTCTCGACAAAAACACCTGCGAACTTCTGAAAGTTATGTTCAGAAAGGGATATTTGTCGGATACGATTCCCGACGATAAAGAACTCAAACGTGCAACGGGCAAACAGGAAGCGGAGGGCAAAGATATCCGCCCGTATTTCGGGGTGAGTGCCGTGCTCGAAAAGAGCGATGCGAAAATTCTGCTCAAAACCGTGCTCGAATTCCTTTCGTCGGAGGGCAAAAGCACGCTTGACGCCGTGCGTAGCGTGTTGCCCGGAATGGAGGGACTCTCCATGCTGAGCGAGGGTAAGCGCGATAAAATCAACCCTGTGTTCGGCAGAATGTACTGCTTCCTCGAAAATCTGTATCTTACGCCCGAGGGGCAGGACGGCATCCGTTATTCCGAAATCAAAGACGAAAACGTTCTCTGGACGGACGAAATCCGTTCGCTGCTCGACGTTTCGGAAAATGTGTTTGAAATTTACGACGACGTCAAATCGGTGGGCGAAAGCGTACTCGATAAAATTTTACATATTTTCTCGGACGAGAATGAAAACCGCAAACGCGACTTGGAATGCTACGATATTGTTTGCGAGCGGGTTACGGCTTCCAGACTGCTCGGCAAAGTGCTTTCCACGAGTTATATTTACAACGAAATTACGGGAACGTTGAGCAATCTTTACGGCAAAGAAGTCTATCTGCCCAAAAATACCGCCTATGCCAACGAATACGACGGCGAAACGCTTGTCCGCCGCGGAGAAACGTATTATCTGCTTTACGGTTTGCGTGCGCTCGGTACGGGCAGTCATGCCGAACTCATCCGTGCGCTTGTGGGCAATACGGAACTTGCAACTTCCGAACTTATTGAAATTCTCGCGCAGTCCGTTTCAGAATCGGACGAATTCGGAAATTCGTTGGCATACTATCTGACCGAATCGCAAATTTTGCGTTCTACGGTGAGCGTTGCGCTCATGACGTTGTGCGACGACGTCATTTACGTCCCCCGCGCCTCACTTCAAACGGACGAGAAAGGGGAAGTTGTCAACGTGATTGCAAAAGAAGAATTCCGATATCTGTTCGAGCATATCGCTGCGCTTTCCGACTTTATTCAATTGAATGTTGTCGGGAATTATCTTGAAGCCATCGACGAGTTTTTGAACAACGAAAGTTCCTATGCGTTGGTGGAAGAAAGCCGAATTTTTGAAGGGACGATGGCGCGGTTGTTCTCGGAAAAGTTAAGCGGAACCAATCGCGTTGTGGTGCCGAAAAGGCTTGTCGGCAATCTGGAAGGCTGGATTACCGTGAACAACATTTCGGGCGAATTGCGGAAGTTTGTCAAAGCGCTTCAAAACCTGAACGTAAGCATGAAAGACTTTGCAGGCGGCGAAATATCAACGAGCGAACTGCTCGAATGTATCAACGCGCTCTCGGAGTCGCAGATTGATATCATTTTCAATTCTTCCGTCATGCATTATACGGTTTCCGATTATTTGCTTGCGGAAGACGTATCGCTCAACGGTTTGAGCCTTATTGTGCCGACTTCGGCGTTACAGACGCTCACGGACGACGTTTGCCGTCATTTGGTGAAAAAGCGCGAAGCGGTGCAACTGTTCCGTGAAATTTCCGAACTCGGCATTTCGGACGGTTCGGATATCTCCCATATTGTCGTGCAGATTGCCGCGCATCGGAAAACGGTCGCGGGTTCCAATATTCTTTCCGCTTCCGTCATTTATACCATGGTCAGTAACAGTGAGATTTGCGGTTTGCTCAATTTCAGCCCGAACTATATTGAAGCAGGCGCGAAAGAAGAACTGCAACGCTTTAATTCTTCCAACCCCTGGAAAACCGAATTTGAGCGGCTGATTTGCGCGTTGGATGAAATTTTCACGCTTTCCGGCGCGGACGATTCGTTTGTGTTCAACGACGATTCCATGATAGACGCTCTCAACAATACGCTGCGCAATCTCAACGCAGAGGCGGATAGTTTTGCGGGAGAAACCAAACTCGGCGTTTGCTACAATTCGGAAGTCATGCGTAATAAAATTACGGTGCGTTTAGACGGTATTTTCCGCGATAACGGTGTGGTTGGCGAGGATATTATCGTTTCCGCGAAAGACGGCGCGTATTACAGCTATTCAGAATTGCAGTCGCTTTCGTATGCGCTCGACTTGTTTGATTTGGATATTTTGGAATTAAACGGCGACGAACTTTCAGGCGAACTCAAAGACCGTCTGCTTTCCGTCAACGAGCCGCTTGAAAACGAAAACGGAAAAACCATGCTCGATTTGGTTTATCCTTCCGTCGTCATTTCCCATATCCTGAGCAACGAATTGGATAAAGCGATTGACGGGTTAGCGGAGGAGAGCGTGCTTGCCGCTATTAAGGGCGGCGAAGTGCGGTATTCTCAGTCGGAAATTTCCAACTTCGTAAACGCGGTAAAAGAATTCGGAATCAGTTCTGTTGACGATATCGAATTATACGATTTCAAGAATTTGCAAATGCTCAACGAGGAGGGTATTACGAATCCTGACGCAACCCGTCTGCACAATATTTATCAATCGGGAATTGCGGCAGGAATCATCACAAAATCGGTTAAAGAGAGTATTGAAAAAAGCGATATCTTACAAGACCACGAATCGGCTTACGAAACGCAGCTGCGTATCTATCGGGAATGCGAAATCGAATCGATTATCCGCGTATTCGGCAATGCGGAAGACGTTTCCGACTATTCGTTCGATATTTCGCTTGCGCGTGAATGCGTTTATGACGGCGCAGGGGTAACGCATTCGTACATTATCGTTGCTTCCGTCTCCGCGGAACTTTTGAAAAACGAGGGGCTGGTAATTCCGAAGACCGTTCTTGATGCTGAAAATTCCCTGCTTCCGCGTGAGTTGGCTTATATCATCGATATGTTTGAATATCTGAGAAAGGGTGACGCGGATATCGACGAGTGGGAGATTGAACTCAGACTTCCGACGCCCGAACTGCGCGAAGCGATGATAAAAAGCGTTGTTATGCGCGCAACGCTCACGTTGGAACTTTCTGAAATGAACGTAAATGCAGCCGTTTCAGTGGGGCGCGTACAAGTTTCGCAGGATTTTGCAGGAAACGAAATTCTCATATTGGGCGAAGAGGAAACGGAAGCGTTGACCGACGCGCTCGAAATCTGTAACGGAGAACAGGGGAGTTACGAATTACCCGAATTTACGTTGGAAAGTATTTGCGCGTTTGATGAAACCACGCTTTTAACGTTGTTTGAATCGGATATTATCCGTTATGAAATTTGCGGCGTTGTTTTGAAAAACACCTCTGTAAGAGAATATTTAACAACAAACGGCTATCTTACAGAAGAAACGGCATACCGTTTACAGAGCGGGGACAAAACAATGAAAGAAAGCACCTCGGCGCAGTATTTGTATGAGGCGTTAAACAATCTTGTCGGCTGATACCGAAAATTCCGTAAAAATTTATTTGCGGAATTTTCGGAAATAACTGCCGATATTGCTTGACTTCGCATGTTAATTTTTATATACTGATAAGGCTGGTGAAAAAAAATATGCTGCTGTGGCTCAGCAGGTAGAGCACATCCTTGGTAAGGATGAGGTCGGCGGTTCAAGTCCGCTCAGCAGCTCCAAA
>CAMUBY010000002.1 GCA_947087265.1 uncultured Clostridia bacterium | reverse complement strand
CAAGTTGCTCATAATCGATATCTTCGGGAGATACCAAATCCGCAACCTTCGCTGCGAGTTGGTCGTAATCAATATCTTCGGGTTTTGCAAGTTCCGCGACCTTTACGGCAAGCTGTTCGTAGTCGATGTCCTCGGGCTTTGCAAGCTCCGCCACTTTGACCGCAAGTTGCTCATAATCGATATCTTCGGGAGATACCAAATCCGCAACCTTCGCTGCAAGTTGGTCGTAATCAATGTCTTCAGGTTTTGCAAGTTCCGCCACTTTAACCGCAAGTTGGTCGTAATCGATTTCTTCGGGCTTTGCAAGTTCTGCAACTTTTGCCGCAAGCTGTTCGTAGTCGATTTCTTCGGGCTTTGCAAATTCTGCAACTTTTGCCGCGAGTTCTTCGTAATCGATTTCTTCGGGCTTTGCAAGTTCTGCAACTCTGACTGCGAGTTGGTCGTAGTCAATTTCCTCGTGCGCTGTAAATTCAGCAACTCTTACTGCAATCTGGTCGTAATCGATTTCTTCAGGCTTTGCGAGTTCCGCTACGCGCTCGGAAATCTGTTCGCAATCGAGTCCTTCCGCTTTGAGAAGTTCCGCAACCTTTTGGGCAATGCGGTCGTAATCGAGTTCGCTCACTACCGCGTTCGTAATGCGGGAAAGTCCTTCCTGTCCGACGGTAATTTCAAATTCGTCTTCCAGAACGGCAGCAACTCTTTCCGCAATCAAATCGTAATCGGTAAGCGGAATGACTTCGGCGAGTTTATCCGCAAGCGCGTTTTCATCCGTCTGCGGAATGGCTGCAACCACTTTATCGACAAACAGATTTTCGTCCGTCTGCGGAAGCGCAGCGGCAACCTTATCGGCAATCATATCGTAATCGGTTTCGGGCAGAATGCTCGCAATCTTTTCTGCGAGAACGTTATAATCGAAATTCTCGTCCGAGAATGTGACGGGCACCTGAACTTCCCGTACAGGTTCCGCTGCCCTTACGGGAGTCTCTTCGCCGCGCACCTGTTCCACGGTGACGAACGAAGGCAACTGTTGAGGAACCTGCTGCACTGCGTGCATAAGTTCTTTGCCGATTTGCTCCACTTTCGCGTTGAGCTGTTCGTAAAGCGTTTTGCCCATTTTGTCAACGTAATCGGTGACGGCGGAAACCATATCGTCGCAACGCTCGTTCAATGCGGCAACCAAAGCCTCCTTTGCCGCATTACGCTCGCTCTTGCTGTAATCGTAAATCGCGCTGTTTTGCTGGGAAACATAGCGGAGTTCTGCGAGCAGGCTCTCGATTCCCTGACGGAAAGTTTCCGCAATCGCTTCCGAAGAAGAAGCGTGCTGTTCGCTGGAAATTTGCAATTCTTTATCAACCGACTGCTTTAATTCGTCGATTTTACTTGCAACTCCCTTATACATTCCTTCGAGCATTACCGTTTGACGCTCTTCGTATGTTTCTGCCATAGTTACCTCACAGTAATCACATAGATATTTTGATACACATTTATTTTACACCAAATTTCAGAAAATGTAAATACTTTTACGGCTATTTTTCAACGATAGTCGTAAGATTTTTTCCGGAACTGCTCCGCCTTGGAAAAAAACGGGGAAATTCCGCCCAAACACTTGCAAAATTTACCATGTACGACTATAATATAAAATATACAATTATTCAGTAAGGAGCGCATAAATTATGAGAGCATACAATTTTTCGGCAGGTCCTTCCACGCTTCCTCTCGACGTTTTGGAGGAAGCGCAGCGCGAATTTCTCGACTTTTCGGGCACGGGTATGTCAGTGACGGAAATTTCACACCGTAACAAAGCGTTTTCGCAGATAGTAGAAGAGGGCGAACGGTTATTGCGCGAACTCTTACATATCCCCGAAGATTATGCGGTTTTGTTTGTGCAGGGCGGTGCAAGCACGCAGTTTGCGGCAGTCCCCCTCAACCTCATGCACAACGGAAAAGCCGACTATATCGTCACGGGCAACTTCGCAAAAAAAGCGTTTGAAGAGGGCAAAATTTACGGCGACGCCGCCTGCGTTGCCTCCTCCGCCGATAAAACGTATACTTATATCCCCGACCTGAAAAACGTTCCATTCCGCGACGGTACCGATTATGTGCACATATGCTCCAACAACACGATATTCGGCACGCGCTACATAGAATTTCCGGAAACGAAAGCCACGCTCGTTGCGGATATGTCGTCGGAAATTCTCTCGCGCGAAATCGACGTAAACAAGTTCGGCGTCATCTACGCAGGCGCACAGAAAAATCTTGCGCCCGCCGGCGTTACGATTGTGATTGCGAAACGCTCGCTCATTCAGTCTCCCCTTCCTCTCTGCCCGACCATGCTGCAATGGAAAGTACAGGACGAAAACGGAAGCCTTTACAATACGCCGCCCTGCTTTTCTATTTACATGGCGGTTTTGGTGCTTCGCAAGTTCAAAAAAGAAGGCGGCATCAAGGCAATTAACGAAATCAACGAATACAAGGCAGGTTTGCTTTACGACTTCATCGATAACTCTTCCTTCTATACCAACAGCGTTGTCAAAAAATACCGTTCCATAATGAATGTTCCCTTTGTTACGCCGAGCGCGGAACAGGACGAATCGTTTTTGAAAGGAGCGGCGAAAGAAGGGCTGGTTTCCCTCAAAGGGCACAGACTTGTTGGCGGTATGCGCGCTTCTATCTACAACGCAATGCCCGTGGAGGGCGTAAAAGCGCTCATTGCATACATGAAAAAATTTGAAAAGGACAATGCTTAATATGATGAAAATTCTCAAACTCAACGCAATCAGCCCCGCAGCGGACGAAACGTTCAAAGGATACGAATATTCGGAAAACGTACAAAATCCCGATGGAATTATGTTGCGTTCTTATGCAATGCACGATTATCCGCTGGACAAAAACCTGCTCGCCGTGGCGCGCGCAGGCGCAGGCGTAAACAACATTCCCGTAGACAAATGTACCGAACAGGGCATTGTGGTATTCAACACCCCGGGCGCGAACGCTAACGCCGTGAAAGAACTTGTGCTTTGCGAGTTGTTTCTCGGCGGCAGAAAAATTATTGACGCAATCGATTGGGCAAAGACCTTAAAAGGTCAGAACGAAATCGGAAAACTTGTAGAAAAAGGAAAAGGCAAGTTTGCGGGCGGTGAAGTGCTCGGCAAACGGCTCGGCGTCGTGGGACTCGGCGCTATCGGCGCGGCGGTTGCAAACGCCGCCATCGAACTCGGCATGAACGTCGTGGGTTACGACCCCTTTATCTCTGTCAGAAGCGCGTGGCTTCTGAATTCGCGCGTGGAATTTACCGCAAACTTAAGCGATATATTTGCATCGTGCGATTATATTACGCTGCACGTTCCCCTCACCCCCGAAACAAAGGGAATCATCAACCAAAAGACGATTACCGCCTGCAAAGACGGCGCAGTGATTATCAACAACGCGCGCGGCGAACTTGTCGTCAGCAAAGATATTGCGGAAGCGGCGGAGAGCGGTAAAATTTCACGTTATATCACCGACTTTCCCGATGAAACCCTGCTCGGCAAACCGAACGTCATCTGCGTGCCCCACCTCGGCGCGAGCACGCCCGAAGCGGAAGACAATTGCGCGTATATGGCGGGCAAACAACTCACCGACTATCTCGAAAACGGCAATATTACGAACAGCGTGAATTACCCTTCCGTTTCCATGCCGAGAACGAGCAAAGCGCGCGTATGTATCCACCACAAAAACATCAAAGAAATTCTTTCTAAAATACTTTCGGTTGTGGCTTCGCAGGGCATCAACGTCGCACATATTCAAGACCAAAGCAAAGGCGATTACGCCTATTTGATTCTGGATTTAGACGACGTACCCGCCGCGGCGACGTTGGAATTGCTCCGAAACATTCAAGGCGTTATCCGCGTGAGAATGATATAAACCGAAAACAATATGATACCACTGATAATCAGAGAATATCAGACATCCGATTGCAAAGAAATCGTTAAACTGTTTTACGACACGATTCATACGGTAAATTCCGCCGATTATTCGACGGAACAATTAAATGTTTGGGCTACGGAAAATATTGATTTTGAAAAATGGAATCAATCGTTGCAAAAACATTATTCTCTTGTCGCTGTCGAAGGCGGAAAAATTGTCGGGTTCGGCGATATAGACGATGACGGTTATCTTGACAGACTGTTTATTCATAAAGATTATTTGCGAAAAAGAATTGCGACGGCCATCTGCGATATGCTCGAACAAAAAGCAAATCAAACAATAACCGTACATTCCTCCGTTACGGCAAAAGATTTTTTCATAAAGCGCGGTTATAAAATCATTGCAGAAAAAGAAGATATCAGAAACGGTATTGCTTTGCCCTTCTATGTTATGACAAAATTATGATTCACAATTTATCGCATAATTTAAAGAGAGAAGAAATATAACAATCTTCTCTCTTTTTTGTAATCCGCGCAGTTGCCCTCTTCTTGCCCGTTATAATTTTTTATGTTCCAAATTCAGTTCCTGCAAATGATAACTGTTATAAATGACGCCTGCTGTAAAACAAATCATCATCCAATACAGCCACAATAAAAATACGATAACGAGAGAAAGAGCGCCGTAAAGGCGTTCCTGATTACTGAAACTGAGATAAACGGAAAACGCGGCGGAAGCGGCGAGCCAGGCAATTGCGGTATATAAACTGCCGAGAACCGTGTCGTTCGGGGTAACGCGGTAAGGACAGATATATCCGTTCAAAAGCCAGGCGGCAAAAAATCCGAACACAAAGACGAGCGAATACACTACGGGATAGTAAATATAAGGCGATAATCCGCGCAAAAATAAATTTGCACCGAGAATGACCGCGCCCGCAAGCACAAAAAATAAGAGAACGAAAAACGTGACGATAGCGGCGGAAAGACGTATTTTCCAGCCTCGGCTACTGCGACGGTAGGAATAAATAATTTCTCCGCTGCGGCGCAGATGATAAAAAAAGCCCGTGCTCGACCAAAGCGTTGTCGCAAGAAAGAGAATGCCCGCGCCTGCCGTTGCGCCTTGCGCGTTGTTCTGTAAAAATATGATAAAGTCTGCCGCCCAATCAAACAGCTCTAATTCCAACAGTTCGCCGACCAATTCACCGCTACTGCCGAAGAGGAGCGACGTCCAGAACAGAAACGGCACGAGCGACATAATCAGAAAAAACACGAGCGTGCCCGCAATGGTCGTGTACTTGTTATACGCTAGTACGCCGTAAGCGCTCCTGCCCTTATTCCACAGCCGCACAATAAAATTTTGCCGTTTCGCCTGTTCCATATAGACAAGTATGCGCGTTGAAATCTGTTATAATACAAAAAAAGCACAGCCGAAACTGTGCTTTTTGATTTGTTTATTAAGATTAAAGAATCTTGGAAACAACGCCGGAACCGACTGTTCTGCCGCCTTCACGGATAGCGAAACGAAGTCCTTCTTCGATTGCAACGGGCTTAATCAGTTCAACGGTAAGGGTGACGTGGTCACCGGGCATAACCATTTCTACGCCTGCGGGAAGTTCGATGGAACCCGTAACGTCAGTCGTTCTGATGAAGAACTGAGGGCGATAGTGGTTGAAGAATGCCGTATGACGGCCGCCTTCGTCCTTGGTTAAAACGTAAACCTGCGCTTCGAATTTCATAGCGGTGGGAACGGTGCCGGGTTTTGCGATAACCTGACCTTTTTCAATATCCGTTCTGTTGATACCGCGGAGAAGAGCACCTACGTTATCGCCTGCCATTGCTTCGTCAAGCTGCTTGTGGAACATTTCAAGACCCGTAATGGTCGTGGTCTTGGGTTTATCGATAAGGCCGACGATTTCAGCGGGTTCGCCGACGTGCGCAACGCCTCTTTCAACTCTGCCCGTAGCAACGGTGCCGCGGCCGGAGATGGTGAACACGTCCTCGACGGGAAGAAGGAAAGGCTTCTTGTCGTCGCGTTCGGGCGTAGGGATATACTTGTCGATAGTGTCCATGAGTTCGAGAATGCACTGGCATTCGGGAGCTGCGAGAACTTCCGCGTCGGGTGCGCCGCTCGTTGCTTTTTCAAGCGCTTTGAGCGCGGAACCTTTGATGATGGGAATATCGTCGCCGGGGAATTCGTAGGAAGAGAGAAGTTCTCTGATTTCCATCTCAACGAGTTCGAGCAGTTCGGGGTCGTCGAGCTGGTCGCACTTGTTCATGAATACAACGATATAAGGAACACCTACCTGACGAGCGAGCAGGATGTGCTCACGGGTCTGGGGCATGGGACCGTCGGTTGCAGCAACTACGAGGATTGCGCCGTCCATCTGAGCAGCGCCCGTAATCATGTTTTTAACGTAGTCCGCGTGTCCCGGGCAGTCAACGTGAGCGTAGTGACGGCCGGGCGTCTCGTACTCAACGTGTGCGGTGTTAATTGTAATTCCGCGTGCTTTTTCC
This sequence comes from uncultured Clostridia bacterium, assembly GCA_947087265.1. Lineage (GTDB taxonomy): Bacteria > Bacillota > Clostridia > Christensenellales > Borkfalkiaceae > Gallimonas. The sequence continues at coordinate 262,425 of CAMUBY010000002.1, read as the reverse complement.
TCAGGTGCCTTATCAATTTCATCGTAACGCATTTTCTGAGCCTGACCTTTGCATGCCATAACCATGGTGATAGCAGCGGTCAATGTGGTTTTACCGTGGTCAACGTGACCGATGGTACCAATGTTAACGTGGGGCTTGCTTCTGTCGAATTTTGCCTTTGCCATTTTGAGTAATCCTCCGATAATTTTTTTATTTTTTGATAACTTGTCCGACTCTCATCGGAAGCGCCGCTATCTTACCAAACAATTTTGATACGAAGCTTTACGCTTTGCTGTACTTATTATAACTGAAACGCGGAAATTTTGCAAGACTTTGCAACGCATTTTTTGCAAAATTTTCCATTTTTCAGGTTGCGTGCCCTTTTCAGCCCTCTCAGCCGTTTTTATGCGCGCGGTTCGTGATGATTTTTTCCGAAACGCTCTTGGGAACTTCCGAGTAGTGGTCGAACTGCATGGTGAACTGACCTCTGCCCTGCGTGCGCGAACGCAAATCGGTTGCATAGCCGAACATTTCCGAAAGCGGAACTTCCGCGTCGATAATCTTCGCGCCGTTTCTGTCGTCCGTGCCCACAATGGTACCGCGGCGTCCCGAAACATTGCCCATCAAATCGCCGAAGTAATCTTCGGGCGTAATGATTTGCACCTTCATAATCGGCTCTAACAGCACGACGTTTGCACGGCTCATACCGTCTTTGAAACCGAGCGAACCTGCAATCTTGAACGCCATTTCCGAAGAGTCGACTTCGTGATAACTTCCGTCGTAAACCTGTACTTTGAAGTCTACCATTTCGTAGCCTGCAAGGTAACCGTTTCTAGCCGCTTCCTGAATACCCTTGTCGATTGCGGGGATATATTCCTTGGGAATCGAACCGCCGACGGTTAAATCTTCAAACGCATAACCCGTGCCGGGTTCCTGGGGAATGAGGTGCAGTTTGCAATGACCGTACTGACCTTTACCGCCCGACTGACGCTTATACATACCCTCTGCGTCAACCGACTTGCGGAAGGTTTCGCGGTAAGCAACCTGAGGTGCGCCGACGTTCGCTTCCACGTGGAATTCGCGAAGCAGACGGTCTACGATAATGTCGAGGTGCAACTCGCCCATACCTGCGATAATCGTCTGACCCGTTTCCTGGTCGGTATACGTTTTGAAAGTGGGGTCTTCCTCTGCAAGTTTGATGAGCGCCATCGTCATCTTTTCCTGTCCCGCTTTCGTCTTGGGTTCGAGCGAAAGTTGAATAACGGGTTCGGGGAACTCCATCTTTTCGAGCACGATGGGGTGTTTTTCGTCGCAGAGCGTATCGCCCGTCGTCGTGTTTTTAAGTCCTACAATCGCGCAGATATCGCCCGAGTAAATTTCGCTGATATCTTTCCGCTCGTTGGAGTGCATCTGTACAAGTCTGCCGACGCGCTCCTTCTTCTCCTTGGTGGAGTTGTACGCGTAAGAACCCGATTCGAGTTTACCCGAATAGCAACGGAAATACGCGAGCGAACCGACGAACGGGTCGGTAGCGATTTTGAACGCAAGTCCCGAGAAAGGTTCGTCGTCCGACGTCTTTCTTTCTTCCTCTTCCCCCGTATTGGGATTGGTGCCTTTGACGTGCGCGACGTCAAGCGGGCTGGGAAGGAAATGAATGACGGCGTCAAGCAGGAACTGCACGCCCTTATTCTTATAGGAAGAACCGCAGAGCATGGGAACCGCCTCCATTTTCAGGCAGCGTTCTCTGAGTCCTTTAATAATATCTTCCTTGGAAAGGTCGCCCTCTTCAAAGAATTTTTCCATGAGTTCGTCGTTTGCGGAAGCCGCTTCTTCGACTAGTTTGGCTCTGTATTCGTCCGCCAACGCTTTCATGTCTTCGGGAATCGGTTCTTTACGGAAATCTTTTCCCAAATCGTCGTAGTAAACTTCCGCTTCCATGGAAATCAAGTCTACTATTCCGCGGAAAGTGTCTTCTTTTCCGATGGGAAGTTCGATGGGAACGGGGTTTGCGCCTAAACGTTCGCGAATCATTCTCTCCACGCGGAAGAAGTCTGCGCCGTTGATGTCCATTTTGTTGACGTATGCAATACGGGGAACTCCGTAAGTGTCTGCCTGACGCCAAACGGTTTCGGACTGCGGTTCTACGCCGCCCTTCGCACAGAAGGTTGCAACAGAGCCGTCGAGTACGCGAAGCGAACGCTCTACTTCAACGGTGAAGTCAACGTGACCCGGCGTATCGATAATGTTGAAACGGTGACCTTTCCAAGCGCAGGTCGTTGCGGCGGAAGTAATGGTAATACCGCGTTCCTGTTCCTGAACCATCCAGTCCATGGTAGCGGTACCGTCGTGCGTTTCGCCGATTTTGTGCGTCTTACCCGTATAGAATAAGATACGCTCGGTCGTAGTAGTTTTACCGGCGTCGATGTGTGCCATGATGCCGAAATTTCTGGTATGTGCTAAATCGTATTCTCTTGCCATAAGATTATTGCGCTCAGAAACGGAAGTGCGCGAACGCCTTGTTCGCTTCCGCCATTCTGTGCGTATCCTCCTTCTTCTTCACCGAACCGCCCGTGTTGTTGTAAGCGTCCATGAGTTCTGCGGCGAGTTTTTTGCTCATCTCGCGTTCGCTGCGCTTTCTCGTGTTGATGACGAGCCAGCGGATAGCAAGCGTCTGACGGCGTTCGGGACGGATTTCGACGGGCACCTGATAGTTCGCACCGCCGACGCGTCTCGCTTTGACTTCGACCATAGGCGTAATATTGTTAAGCGCCTGTTTGAAAATCTCCATCGGTTCCATATTCATTTTTTCTCCCATATAAGCAAACGCATCGTAAACGATTTTCTGCGCAACGCTCTTTTCGCCGTCAAGCATAACCTGATTGATGAGTTTGGTTACGACCTTGCTGCCGTACATAGGGTCGGGCAGAACGTCTCTCTTGGGAATTTTCCCTCTTCTGGGCATTTTGAGTATCCTCCTTTTTAAGTAGTTTTGCGGACTATTTCCGCGAGGGCTTCCGTTTTGGAAAGCCACCCTTCAGTAAAGCTATTGCTTGCCTTATATATATAAGGTAGCAAACCTTCTCTCCCTCTGGGGAGATACTGCCTACTTCTTCGGGTAATATTCCGAAATAAGTAGGTAAGACTTTTCGCTGCGGCGTTTTCACCAAACGCTTTTACGAACTGAAAACTGCAAGTATTACTTAGGGCGTTTTGCGCCGTACTTGCTGCGCGACTGTTTGCGCTTTGCAACGCCTGCCGTATCGAGCGCACCGCGGACAATGTGGTAACGCACGCCGGGCAAATCTTTGACTCTTCCGCCGCGGATAAGCACGGAACTGTGTTCCTGCAAGTTGTGGCCTTCGCCGGGAATGTAAACGGTACCTTCCTGCTTGTTGGTCAAACGGACTCTCGCGATTTTCCGAAGCGCCGAGTTAGGCTTCTTGGGGGAAGTCGTCGTTACGGAAAGGCAAACGCCGCGTTTTTGGGGGCATCTGTCGAGAATGGGGCTCTTGGATTTGAACGCTTCCTTTTCTCTGCCTTTCTTGATGAGCTGGTTGATTGTAGGCATCTTTTCTCCTCCTTGTTCTTATTTTCGGAATATTCTCAAAGCCGCAAAACGGCTGAAAGAAGCTCGTCCTTTTGTAAAAACGGCGCACAAAAAAATACGCCTATTTACAGACATAGAACATTTTACCAAACCGCCTTTTTTTTGTCAAACGAATTTTAACAATATTTTAATAAAAACACAAAGAATTTTGCGCAGTGAGTATTGACAAATTCCGCGAAAAGTTTTATGATATTGGAAGAATTTTCATATTACAAGGAGTAACTTTTCTATGAACAAAATGACCGTAAAAGACCTCAAAGACTTAAAAGGCAAACGCGTACTTGTCCGCTGCGATTTCAACGTTCCCATGAAAGACGGCGCTATTACCGATGAAAACCGTATTATCGGCGCATTGCCCACCATCAAATATTTAATGGAACAGGGCGCGAAAATTACGCTTTGCTCGCACATGGGCAAACCGCACTCCATCTTCTCGGACGAAGTGAAACTCAATAAGAAAGACAAGAAAAAAGTAGACGCGGGCGAAACCACCGCGGAAGCAATCATCGAGAAAGCGAAAAAGGACGAGCCGAAGAAACTCACGCTTGCGCCCGTCGCAAAACGCCTGAACGAACTGCTCGGCGGAAAAGTAACGTTCGCAACCGACGTGGTCGGCAAAGACGCACAGGAAAAAGTTGCCGCTTGCAAAGAGGGCGAATGCGTACTGCTTGAAAACCTCCGTTTCCATTGGGAAGAGGAAAAGAAAGACCTCGAATTCTGCAAAAAACTCGCTTCTTACTGCGATATCTATGTAAACGACGCATTCGGCACGGCGCACCGCTCGCACGCTTCCACGGCGGCGATTGTGGAATACGGCTTGGTAAAAACCGCCGTCTGCGGCTTCCTCATCGAAAAGGAACTCACCGTCATGGCGGATTCGCTCGAACACCCCACCCACCCCTTTGTTGCAATTTTGGGCGGCGCGAAAGTTGCGGATAAACTCAACGTCATTTCCAACCTGCTTGAAAAATGCGATACTTTGATTATCGGCGGCGGCATGGCGTATACCTTCCTCAAAGCGCAGGGCGGCAAAATCGGCACTTCGCTTGTGGACGACGAAAAAATCGACTACTGCAAGGAGATGATTGCCAAGGCAAAGGCGCAGGGCAAGGAATTGCTGTTGCCCGTGGACACCGTTGTGAGCAAGGAATTCCCCGACCCCATCGACGGACCCGTAACCGTGAAAACGGTAAAATCGAGCGAAATTCCCGACGATTATATGGGACTTGATATCGGCGAAGAAACGAGAAAGATTTTTGCGGAGAAAGTAAAGAACGCAAAGACGGTTATTTGGAACGGACCGATGGGCGTGTTCGAGAACCCCACGCTTGCGAAAGGCACCGTTGCGGTTGCGGAAGCCTTGGCAGCGGCGAAAGGCGCAACGACGATTGTCGGCGGCGGCGACAGCGCGGCGGCTTGCACGCAACTCGGCTTTGCGGATAAGATTACGCACATTTCGACGGGCGGCGGCGCTTCTCTCGAACTCTTCGAAGGCAAGGTTCTCCCCGGTATTGCTTGCCTCAACGAAAAGAATTAAAAAAATATTATAAAGCCCTCCCGTTTCGGGAGGGCTTTTTTTCTGTGCGTTTATTCTTCTTGCGAATCTGTAACGAATAGCGCCTGTACCGCCAGCCATAAGCCGAAGTTCAGCCCTGCCTGAAAATTCGTGTAGCCCCATTCCGATTGCAAATCTCCTTCCAACAACCAGATTTCATCCAACCACTCTCGGGGTTCTTCGCCTAACAGGCTGAGTAATTTCTTATAATATTCCCCTTTCTCTTTTTCTACGCGTTCATATTCCTCATTCTTTCGCCTTAACATTCCTAAAAACCGTTCATTTCCGTAATATAATTCTCTTAACAATTTGTCGTTCATAAGCATTCTCCTGCAAAAGTTATTAAAAGCAAGTTTTTCTTGCATTTAACAATATTATAGCAAGTTATTCTTGCTTGTCAAGTATTTTGCAAGAAATTCTTGCTATAATTATAGTAAAGAGGTTATTATGCTTAAATTAAGAGAATTACGGATAGAAAAAAACGTAACGCAACAAGAAATCGCTGGCAAAATCGGAGTAAGCCGTCAAGTTTATGCAAATTGGGAAAACGGAATCAATCAACCCGATTTAAGAATGCTTATTATTCTTGCAGATTTATTCAGTGTTTCAACGGACTATCTTTTAGGGCGCACGGACGATTTCGGTAATACAGTTTCTCCGACCTCTCCTCTATCGGACGAAGAAACAGAATTGCTCAATATGTATCGGACAATGAATCAAGCACAAAAGGTGCGCCTTTTAGGATACGGCGAAGGCTTATCGGGAATAAACATCACAAAATCCAAAGCATAAAAAAATTTCCAAAAAGGTGTGGAAAGAAGAATTCTTCTTGCGAAATAACAAATTTACATTGCATAGCCAAAATCTTTGTGATATAATAAAAGAAAAAACTTCAAGGAGTTATTTATGCGTAAACCCATTATTGCAGGAAACTGGAAAATGAACAACACTGCGGCGGCAGGCGTGAAACTCGTAAACGAACTGAAACCGCTTGTAAAAGACGCGAACTGCGAGGTCGTTGTCTGCGTGCCCGCCATCGACATTCCCGCCGTTGCGGAAGCCTTAAAAGGCAGCAATATCGCGCTCGGCGCACAGAACGTGCACTTCGCGGAAAAAGGCGCGTACACGGGTGAAATTTCCGCCGAAATGCTCAAAGAATACGGCGTGAAATACGTGATTATCGGACACAGCGAACGCAGACAATACTTCGGCGAAACAGACGAAACCGTAAACAAGCGCACCCACGCCGCACTCGCCGCAGGGCTCGTTCCCATCGTCTGCATCGGTGAAACGCTCGAAGAACGCGAAAACGGAAAAACCGAAGAAGTGCTCGCACGCCAAATCGAAGAAGGTATGAAAGGCATTGAAAATATTTCCGAAATCGTCATTGCTTACGAACCTGTCTGGGCAATCGGCACGGGCAAAACGGCAACAGCCGAACAGGCAAACGAAACTATCGGCTACATCCGCAAAAAGTGCGCCGAAGTATTCTGCCCCAAGTGCGCCGAAAAAGTACGCATTCAGTACGGCGGCTCCATGAACGCAGGCAACTGCAAACAACTCATGGCAATGCCCGAAATCGACGGCGGACTCATCGGCGGCGCGTCGCTGAAATCGGCGGACTTCTCCGCTATCGTCCATTACGATGCGCAGGGATTGAAATTAAATAAAGATTTATTATAAGTGCATAAAAATACATATGTAAAATAAATCATAAATACAAAAAGAGCAGGACTTTCAAGTCCTGCTCTCTTTCTTTTTTATCTTATAACTTCGTAACGGTTTCGGCAACAAGCTCCGCAACCAGCTGCGCGCCCTTTACCGAAAAATGCACGCCGTCGTTCGGGCGGTAGAGCGATTCCAAATCGCTGTGCGCCTCGAATACCGCACGTAAATCTAAAAGCGGAAATTCGTATTCCTCTGCCAACGCGCGTTGACGCGGACAGACCTCCGTCTTAATCACGTCGTTGGGAAGATTAAAAGCGTTTGGCGTCAACGTAGGCGGAGAAGTGAGGAGCACAATCTGCTGTGCGCCGTTATCGATATAGGAATCAATCAGTTTTCGGTACTCCTCTTCAAAGGTAGGCGCGGAGCCCGTCCAGTTAAAGCCGTCGTTGGACCCGAGCATAATGACCACAATGTCGGGCGCAAAATTCTTGCTGTTTGTATATTCTTTGAGCGTATCGTATTTGAGTTGATAGTTCGGTTCGTTGCGGTTCGTGACGGCACAGCCGTTCACGCCGAAATTTTTAACTTGAACGCCGCTGCCGAGTTGCTCCTGCAAATACACAGGGTAGGACTGATAGTTCCAGGAATGTCCGTAAGTGAGGCTATCCCCGATGCAAGCCACTTTCGCATAAACGTTTGCATTGAGCGTAAAAGACAAGTCAAACGCCTTTTTTCCGTTTGCGTTCACGGTTACGGTAATTTTCGAGTACCCCTCGTTGCCGACCAAATTCGCCGTAAGCGTGTTTCCCTCTACCGTTACGGTTGCGACCTCTTCGTTGTCGCTCGCGGCGGTATACGTGACTTCGGTGCCGTTTGCTTTTACATAATCTTCCAGATTGAGCGTCACGCAGGACGCGGACTCCAACCCTGCAAAGTAGCCCTTTGTCATGTTCGGGATATCTCCTATTTTCTTAACGGAATTACCGCACGCCGCCGTCAACACGCAAACCGTGCAACAAAGCACTGCCGCCGCCAAGAACAGCGCAATCCTTCTGAGTTTCACACCCTCCCCCATAAACATGATTCCTCCGTAAAACGTTTTCTTGATTATAACACGGCAAACCGCAAAATTCAATACCCCAAGTAAAAATTTCCGCATTTAGCGCCCCTCTGCGCTTGCAATCAACGGCAATTCGGGTATATAATAGAGAGGAAATCAACATTAAGAGGTACCCCTATGGCAAAGAAAACACCTTACGCGATGATTATTATGGACGGTTACGGACTCAACACCGAAACCGACGGAAATGCCATCGCGCTCGACGGCAGTAAAAACGTAACCGAACTGCGCAAAAAATATCCCTCCGCAACGCTCGGCGCAAGCGGGCTTTCGGTCGGACTTCCCGACGGACAAATGGGAAATTCCGAAGTCGGACACCTCAACATGGGCGCAGGCAGAATCGTTTATCAGGATTTGACGAAGATTACGAAATCTATCGACGACGGCGATTTTTTTGAAAATCCCGCGCTCGTAAAAGCCATGGACAGCGCAAAACAAAACGGCAAAAAACTTCACCTTTGGGGACTTCTGTCCGACGGCGGCGTACACAGTCACATTACGCACCTTTACGCGCTGCTTGAAATGGCGAAAAAACGCGGCGTACCCCAAACTTATGTGCACTGCTTTATGGACGGGCGCGACGTTTCCCCCACTTCTGGCGTAGACTTTGTGAAAGAGCTGTACGCCAAAATGAAGGAACTCGGCTACGGCAAGATTGCCTCCCTTTCGGGCAGATATTACGCCATGGACCGCGACAACAACTGGGACAGAGTGGAAAAAGCCTACGATATGCTCACGCTCGGCAACGGCGTGCAGACGGACTGTCCCGTAAAAGCGCTTGAACAGTCTTACGCGAACGGCGTCACGGACGAATTCGTGTTACCCACCAACGTGGTGGAAAACGGCAAGCCCGTTGCTTTGGTGGAAGCGGGCGACAGCGTGATTTTCTTCAACTTCCGACCCGACAGAGCGCGCGAAATTACGCGCGCGTTCACCCAAAAAGAGTTTGTAGTTCCCAAAGGCATTGCCTTTGAACGCAAGACGGGCTTCCTTGCGCCCGTTTACGTCTGCTTTACGGTGTACGACGCAGGGTTCGGCGGCGTGGAAATCGCCTTCCCCAAACAGAGCATGAAAAACACGCTGGGAGAATATCTCGCTTCGCTCGGCAAAAAGCAACTGCGGATAGCGGAAACGGAAAAATACGCACACGTTACCTTCTTCTTCAACGGCGGCGTAGAAGCGCCCAACAAAAACGAAGTGCGCGTACTCGTCAACTCCCCCAAAGTTGCCACTTACGATTTGCAGCCCGAAATGTCCGCCTACGAAGTAACCGACAAAGTGCTTGAAGAACTTTCCACGGGCGAATACGACGCGATGATATTGAACTTTGCCAACTGCGACATGGTCGGGCACACGGGCGTGATTCCCGCGGCGGAAAAAGCGGTGCACACGGTGGACGAATGCGTGAAGAAAGTCACCGATAAAATTCTTTCTATGGGCGGCAGCGCGCTCCTCACCGCCGACCACGGCAATGCGGATAAAATGCTCGACACGGACGGCTCGCCCTTTACGGCGCATACCACCAACCCCGTGCCCGTCGTGCTTGTTTCCGAACAGCATAAAAATGTGAAACTGAGAAAAGACGGCGTGCTTGCCGACCTTGCCCCTACCCTCTTGGAACTCATGGGACTCCCCGTTCCCGAAGAGATGACGGGCAAGAGTTTGATTGAAAAATAACGTTTCTTACGACAAATGCCGTTCGGCGCAGATGCGCCGAACGGCATTTGTTATTCTTTTACATATTATTTTTTCCGCGTTTCCCTTTGGAAAGTTTTTTCACGGAAGTGCGGTGTTCCTCGCCCGAAAAGAGCCGCACCAAATTCATACGGTGCTTAAACCAGGTGAGGAAGTTGATTGCAAGTAACATCATAAACAACCAAACCACCCAGCCGCTCTTCAAATCCGCCTGATAATTCTGAAAGAAAATCATACCCTGCCAAAGGCTGAAACCCGTAACCCCGATAAGCGAGCCCATGGAGCCCCATTCGGTGAGAGCAATATATAACAGAATCAGAAGATATCCGCCGATGACAATCGGAATAAACCAAACCTGTTCGCACGGCAGGCTGAACGCAAACAAGCCGAACGTGCAGGCAATTCCCTTGCCGCCCTTGAACTTCATGGTGACGGGCCAGATATGCCCGAGGATAACGAACAAGCCGCAAAAGTAACGCGTTAAATCGGAAACGAGAATCTGCGTTCCCTCGAACACGTATCCGCGGAAAATGAAATAAGAGACCAAAGCGGGAATGCCGCCCTTGCACACGTCAAACATGAAATTCAGAAACCCGACTTTCAAGCCGAATTCGCGGCTGATATTCATCGCCCCGGGGTTTCCGCTCCCGATTTTGTGCACGTCTTTATGGCGCGCTTTGGATATGATGACTGCGATATTGATACAGCCGATAAAATAACACACGACTGCCATCAGCAACATCCAATACCAAAAATCAGAAAAGGCAATATCCTTCATGATTCTTTATGATTCCTCACCTGAATTTTAATCGGCGTACCCGAAAAATCGTATGCGCCGCGAATGACGTTTTCCAGATACCGCTCATAGGAAAAGTGCAACAGTTTTTCATCGTTGACCATGAGCACGAAGAGCGGCGGACGCACGGCAACTTCCGAAGCGAAATACAACTTTAACCTTCTGCCGAGGTAAGACGGCGGTTCGGAAACACGCATCGCGTCAATAAGCAAATCGTTGATTTCACCCGTCGGAATGCGCCGCCCCGCGTTCGCATATACCTCTTCTGCCAAAGAGAGCAGTTTTTCAGTGCGCTGTCCCGTTTTGGCAGAAATATAAACGGATTTGAAATAGTCCATGAACTTCAAGTCTTCCCGAAGTTCCTTCTCAAACTTTTCAATGGTGTGCGTATCTTTTTCAATAGTATCCCACTTGTTCATGACAACAACGGAAGGCTTGCCTTGCTCGTGAACATAGCCCGCAATCTTCACGTCCTGTTCGGTGAGTCCCTCGTTCGCATCTACCACAAGGAGAACGACGTCCGCGCGGCGTACCGCGTCGAACGCGCGGAGTACCGAATAGTATTCCACGTCGTCCTCTACCGAGCGTTTCCTGCGAATGCCCGCCGTATCGATAATGGTATACTGCTTGCCCTCGCGCTCGAACCGCGTATCTACCGCATCGCGCGTGGTGCCAGCCATAGGGGTGACAATGGTGCGCTCCTGCCCCAAAAGTTTATTGACAAGCGAACTTTTCCCCGCGTTGGGTTTGCCGACCACGGCAATTTTGAGCGATGTATCTTCCTCCCCCTCTCCCTGCGGAAAGAACTCCGAAGCTTTATCGAGCACGTCGCCGATACCGCGCGAATGCTCGGAAGATACCGCAAACGGTTCGCCTAACCCCAGAGAGTAAAATTCAAAGAGTTTATCGGGAGAGTAGTCGTCCACCTTATTGACAACGAGCACGACGGGCTTTCCGCATTTGCGTAAGATTTCCGCCACGTCGTAATCGGACGAAGTGAGCCCCTCGCGGCTATCCGTGAAAAAGAGAATGACGTCGGCGGTTTCGATTGCAAGCTGCGCCTGCAACGCAATCTGTTTCCAGAGACTGTCGTCGCTTCTCAGTTCGATGCCGCCCGTATCGACGAGCGTGAACGGTCTGCCCCGCCAATCCGCGTCTGCCGTAATACGGTCGCGCGTGACGCCGGGTCTGTTTTCGGTTATTGATATTTTTCTGCCGGCAACTTTATTGAAAAAAGTGCTTTTCCCGACGTTCGGACGTCCTACAATGGCAATCACGGGGTTGCTCATACTTCCCTCCTTTCCTCTCTATTATAAAAGCATTCCGCTTTTTTGTAAAGAAAAAACGGCTCTTTTATGAGCCGTTTTTCAAAACAAATTCCTCTTACTGCGCTTAGAACGATACATAAACGGTAACAAGCCCGAATACGCAGCCCACAATATAAATTACAAGCGCAACCCAGTAAACAATTCTCCAAACCTTGCCTTTGGTTTTGATGAAATCCCATGCGGGGAATGCAACCGCAACCAAAAGAGCAAGCTGTGCAATAAAGTTGAACACGCCCGTCACGCTACCCAATTTGCACGCATTCAGGATTGCGCCCACTACAAAGAGAACCGCGGAAATTAAAATTCCGATGAACGCGCACATTCTGATGAAATCGTGCTTTGCAGCCGTTTCGCTGCGTTGTTTTCTACGTTTTGCCATACCATTTACCTTCCTTATATTTTTTATATATTATATCATTACAAACAAAGTTTGGCAACTAATGCAATGATATTTTCACAGTTCCTTCTCTAAAATATCAAGGATATGCTTGAAATAATCGGGCAACGGCGCTTCAAAACTCATGCGCTCGCCGCTTACAGGATGGGTGAGCGTGAGTCGGTATGCGTGCAGCAACTGTCCGTTCAGGACAAACCGCTGTTTCTTGTACCCGTACACGGGGTCGCCGACGACGGGGTGTCCGAGGTATTTTGCGTGCACGCGGATTTGGTGCGTGCGCCCCGTATGCAAAGAAAACCGCACGAGCGTATTTCCCGCATACCGCTTTTCCACGAAGAAGTCTGTGACGGCGGCGCGCCCCTTTCCCTTAGGCAGAACCGCCATTTTCAAACGGTCTTTCGTATCGCGCCCGATATCCGTTTCCACCGTGCCGCGCTCCTCTTTCACAACGCCTTCGAGCAAGGCAAGGTATTCGCGTTTACAAGTCTTTTCGGCAATCTGCCGAGAAAGCGATAAATGCGCCGCATCGTTTTTGGCAACGACGAGCAATCCCGAAGTATCTTTATCGATTCGGTGTACAATGCCCGGGCGGAGTTTTCCGTTGATTCCGCTCAAAGACTTCAAACGGAACAGAAGCGCGTTCACAAGCGTTCCTGCGGTATTTCCTGCGCCTGCGTGCACGGTCATGCCCTGCGGTTTATTTACAACCGCAATATCGTCGTCCTCGTACACAATTTCAATGGGAATATCTTCGGGTACGGCGCAAATAGGCACAGGGTCGGGAATTTCAATGACGGCTTGCATTCCGCTGCGGAGATTCTGCCCTGCTTTTAACTGTTTTCCGTCCGTCGTAATTTTTCCTTCCTCGGCAAGTTTTTTAACGGCGGAGCGGGTTAAACCCGTCTGCTCACTGAAAAAAACGTCTGCGCGGCATTCTTCGCGGACTTCAAAGGAAAGCTTTTTCATGAATCCTTCCGCTTCTTTTCCTTTTTCGACTCCGCTTTTTTTGCGTCCTCAATCTTCGCCTGCTCGCGCCATTTTTTGGTAAGAGGGAACACCGCTCCCTTCCCGATAAACAAGATGATGAAAATGAGCACGACGGCGCCGACCATAATATAAATATCCGCCACGTTGCAAATATAGCCCGGAATAAATAAAATCTTTTGCACGTCGATAAAATCGCGCACATAGTTCAGGCAGACGCGGTCGATAAAATTCCCCAATGCACCCGCCTCGATAATCGCAAGACACACGCCCGCAGGTTTATTGCGTTTGAATACCGTGAAGAAAAGCACCACGATTCCGACAATCATAACGCCCGTCAAAGCGGTCACCAAATCCATCACCCAGCCGGGGCTTTTATTTCCGATGCCGAGCATCATTCCCTCGTTCCGATGGCAGTTAATTCTGACAAAGTCGAGGAAATACTGCGTCTGGTGAATATCCATGGAAAAAACGACGGTTTTGGAAATGAGGTCTAAAAAGAGTAATACGGCGCAAACGAGCGCACAAGCCAAAGCCGTTTTTTTCATTCGGTTTCTTCCTCCATAAGCCCCAAATCCATGCAAAGTTGTTGGAGATTGAGCGGTTCTTTGGGTGAAAGGACGTCTTCCATATTGAACGACTGACCTTCGTTTTGGTCTAGCGCTTCGTGCAATTTATGTAAAAATTCCGAGTACGCCGCTTCGTCGGAAGTATCAGGCTGTTCGTTTCCGAGGATACGACACTTCTCGGCGAGAAGCGCAAGTTCCTTCCGCTCGTTTTCCGCTTCCATTGCGCTTTCACGCTTGATGCGTTCTCCCTCCGCAACCGCGTGTACGATTGCGTCGGATACGCTGTTCCGCTCCAGTTCCAATTCGGAAACGCGTGCGAGAAGAATGCGGTTCTGTTCTTTCATTTCCGCCAATACTTCTATTTGCCGTCTTATTACTGCATCATATTCGTCGCGAAGCCGACGAACCAGCTTTTGTACGTCTTTATTGGTATATAAACCCAGCACGCTGTTCTCCCTTTCCGATGCACCGCGCTTACACGGACAATCGAAAAATCATTCTGTCTTATAATTATGCGGCTTGTCCTGCCGCTTATACTTGATTTCTGCAACGCTTGCAAGCGCCGTCTTTCGTTAGTCTTTTTTGGGCGGTTTATTCCTTTGATTCGTCTGTCCGGTTTTTGCGGCGCTTTGCTTTGATTTCGGCTTTGCCGTACCGGACGGCGCGGTTTTCCCGCCCGCCTGTTTGGGTTTTGCCGTTTTTTTCGGCGACTCCTGTTTAGTTTCCGTTTGCTGCACCGCCTCGGCTACAGGTTGTGCCGCCGCCTGCGGTTCCTCTGTTTGCAGTTTTGCTTCTTCATGCGGTTCCGTCCGTTCGGGAATTTCCGCCGTAACTGTCTGCCCGTCCTCTTCTGCGTGTTCCGCTTCTTCCGCCTGTTTTTCCGCCGCCCGTTGCGCTTTTTTCTCCTCTTTCAAACGCTTCAACTCTTCTTTCGAGGGTTTGGGCGGATAGTTCGCGCCGAACATATTGATTTTGGAAAAATAGGGCTGTTCGTCTTTATTCGGCGAAAGATATTCGGTAATGCCGCAGGGGTCGCCTTTCTTACTGCCGATGAGCGCACCTTCCTTTCTGTAATTGAGGAAGAGCAACAAGCCGATACATGCAACGCCGAGCACAATAAACAGAATCGACATGACAAGTGACGCGGGTACTTTATGACCGAGAATATAACTCGGGTCGCGCAGAGGTTCCATAATCGTACGCACGATACCGTACCAGACAAAATAGGCGCAGGTAAACACGCCGTTAGGTTTCTTTTTCCAGTACCAAGCCGCCGAGAAGAGCAGTGCCCACCCGACTAAATTAGCAAGCATTTCATAAAAGAAAAATGCGTAATGCCAGGTCACGTTTGCCGCACCGAACGAATCGATGCCGGACATTCCAGGTGCAATCGGAACCGCGAGCGGAAACCACTGCATGGAAGGGTCAGTCACCACGCCGCCATACACTTCGGCGTTGAAGAAATTACCCCAACGACCCAATGCCTGCGCAAACAAAATATTGATGACAACACAATCCGCCGCGCGCAGGAAATTCACCTTTTTGACAACGCAAACCACAAGACCTGCGGTAACGCCTGCAACCACACCGCCGATAATGGAAAGACCGCCGTCGCGGAAATCGAAAAAACGTTGGATGCCGAGATTAGGGTCGGTAATGCACGAGAACAACCGTGCGCCGATAATGGCAGAAGGAATACAGACGATGAACAGTAAAAAAATCAAATCGGGAGATAAATTCCGCCGCTTCATGAGGAGTGCGGAAAGCGCCGCCGCCGCAACCATGCCCACCACGATAAAAACGGCGTAAAAGTAAATTTCAAAGCCGAAAACGCAAAAGCCTTTTCCGTCCGCCGCCAAGCCCCACTGCGGATTGCTTGCGAGTAGCATTGCGCCCATATTCGACCCCCCTTCATAATCTTGAATGTTTTTATTATACACTTGCAAAAAACAAAAGTCAACCGCAAGCGGTTGACCGTTGATAAATTTTCATGATTATTTAATTTTGAGTTTGAGCGGCTTCACGGCATTGAGCAGCGGCACGGCGGCAAACAGCAACGCATAATTGAGAAGACTGTTATATATCTGCCCGAGAATGAAATAGCGGATAACGCAATAAATCCAAAAATTAAATTCTCCGCCGAAGCGTTCGGCAATCGCGTTCTGCACGTCTTTCGGAAAATAGATGTTCAGCCCGATATAATACATCCCCGTCGTATTAATGCCCACCGAGCACACAAACAACGTTAGCAGAGAAATAACCGCAAGTTTCACATACACCGCGCCCTTGAATTTCATGGGCAGATTCATCAGAAAACCCGCTACCAAAGCCATCGCGGCACAGGAGAGCGCCACCCACCAGTAGTAGGGATATCCCATGCTGTTATAGAGATAGCCCATGGCGTCGCCCAGAAATACGGCGCAGAACCCGAACAGCGGACCGATTAAAATGCCCGCTAAAATGGAAGAAAACACCGTAAACGAAAATTGCGTGGTGGCGAATTTGATTTCAAACATATTCGTCACGATACACAGCGCCGCAATCACGCCCATGTAGGCGATTCTTCCCGCAACCGACTTTTCGGCCAGTACGTTGGAAAACAGAATGCGTTTCCAGAGCGGTGCGGCTTTCACCGCAGTTGTTTGCGTCATTTCAGACATATAAAAAAACCTCCCGAAAGTGAGAGGTCCGAACGGTTGCGCTTTGGGGCATAAGCCGGAAAACGCATAGCGAGCGGACGCGCCGCGGCACCGCAGGGAACCCCCTTTCGTTTGCGAACAACGTCCCGTTTCGCAACACTTAACGCGCCTTGGCTACTCTTCTGTTTTTATTATATACGACTTGTGCGAAAAAAGCAAGAAAATTACATAGTTTTCCGACAAAATCAAAATACTTTTATTATGGTACTCGTCATGATACGCACGGCGATTATTTTCGTTGCGCTTTTAATTATTATGCGATTGATGGGAAAACGGCAAATCGGAGAAATGCAGCCGTTCGAATTGATTATTACGCTCGTGATTGCAGACCTCGCCTGCATTCCCATGGCGGACGCCTCTATTCCCCTGCTTTACGGTATCGTCGCCGTGCTGACTATTTTCGTCCTGCATGAAATCATGACGCTGTTGGATTTGAAAGTCAAACCCTTGAAATCGCTCATCAGCGGCAAACCGAGCGTTGTCGTGAACAAGAACGGAATTGACGACTACCAGTTGAAGCGCAACAATCTCGACGTATCCGACCTCATCGAATCGCTACGGACGGCAGGTTATTTCTCGCTCGACAGCATCGATTACGCGATCTATGAATCGAACGGTATGTTTTCGGCGCTCCCCAAGCAGGACTACGAAAAAACACAGACCTCCCTGCCGCTCGTCATAATCGATAACGGCAAATACGATAAAAAGAATCTCGGAATTACGGGTCTGGAAAAAGAATTTTTTGACGGTATCCTAAAAGAACAGGGTGTAAAAAGCGAGAAAAAGGTGCTCGTACTCACCGCAGACGGCACGGGAAAATTATACTTGCAGGTAAAGAACGAAAAGTTCCGTACCTTCACCGTTAATTATCCCGAGGGAAAAACATGGTAAAATCAATTGCGGCAATTTTAACGGCAATCGCCCTCCTAATCGGGGCGGCAATCTTTGAATGCTATTATGTTTCCGAACAATTCGACAGTTTCGGAAAAGAGCTTCATACGCTTTATTTGAAAACGGAAAACGAAACGGCAAACATCGAGGACGCGAAAGCAGTACAAACTTCGTGGGAAGAACGGAAAGAACACCTGCACGTTTGGATTCCGCACAACGACGTTTCGAGAATCGACGACTATATGTCGGAAACCGTACGTCTCATCGGCGAAAAGGAGTATTCTTACGCGCTTGCCAACCTCGAAATTTTAATTCACTTATGTTCCTGTCTGCCCGAAACTTACAGCCCCGCATTAGAAAATATTTTTTAACCGTGAAAAAATATCGCTCAAATATAAAAAAGCCGCCTCGCATATATATGCAGGGCGGTTTGTTGCTATCAATTCACTGTTTCGCTTTCAGATTTTCCCTTGCGGTGGAAATCATCAGTTTAATGCGGTTTTCCTGATTGACGCGCGTGGCGGACGGGTCGTAATCGACAGGCACAATGTTCGCGTTCGGGCAAACCGTTTTTACCATACGCGCCGCGCCCTTACCCGCAATGTGATTGGGCAGGCAACCGAAAGGCTGCGCGCAGACGATATTATCCGTGCCCGATTCGGCAAGCGCGACCATCTCGGCGGGAATTAACCAACCCTCGCCCATCTTCACGCCCTGGTCAATCACCTTATCGCCGCAGGCTTTCAAGTGTTCAAAGTCATGGAAAGGCTCGAATCCGCCTTGCTTTTGCATGAGCGCGATGAGTTTCTTCTGCCTCTTATACAACCAGCGATATCCGAATTTGAACAACAGCCGTCCTTTGGTGTTGACCCCGTACCGCTTTGCATCGTTGAGCGAATTGGTTAAACAGTATAAAATAAAGTCAAGAAGCGCAGGCACCACCGGTTCGCACTGTTCGGAAAGCAAAAATTCTTCCAGATGCGAGTTGCCGAGCGGAGAATATTTCACGTAAATTTCCCCGACGATTCCCACTTTCACTTTTTCTTCCTTACTGATGCGAACGGAGGCAAACGCATCTAAAATCGACTGTGCCACGCGCAAATACCGTTTATATTTTCCTTCGTCGAAAATGCGCTTGATATCTTTGACGCATTCTTCGCGCACCCGCGCCGTATCCCCTTCGTTGATTTCGTACGGCTTCGTCTGGTTGAAGCAGTACATAATCAAATCGCCGTAAAACATTGCGTAGCCGAATTTCGCAAGGAGTTTCAAATTCAGTTGCAGCGTGTTCCCTTTTTCCAACCCCGCGAAATTGAGCGAGAGCACGGGGACGTTCGGAAACTCTGCTTTGAGCGCACGTCTGATGAGCGGCAGATAGTTACTCGCACGGCAGCCGCCGCCCGTCTGCGTAATTAAAACCGCCGTCTTGTTTACGTCGTATTTTCCGCTTTTAAGCGCGTCGAGATACTGCCCGATAACGCACAGCGCAGGGAAACAAGTGTCGTTATGAACGTGCTTCAAGCCCTCGTCGATGACCGCGCGCCCGTTATTATGGAGAAGTTCCGTTTTGTAACCTTCGCGGTTTATGATATGCAAAAATATCTCGAAATGATAAGGAAGCATATCGGGCACCAAAATGGTGTAATCCTTCCTCATTTCGGGCGTAAACTGCGGATAATCTTCGGTATAGTCGACCGTCTTTCTGTTTTCTTGTTTCATAGTCTGCTCTGTTCTTCAATCGCGGCGAGCATGGAACGCAGTCGGATTTTCACCACGCCGAGATTGTTGATTTCATCGATTTTGATTTGGGTATAGAGTTTTCCGTTCGTTTCTAATATGTGGCGCACTTCGTCCGTCGTAATCGCGTCGATACCGCAACCGAAGGAAACGAGTTGCACGAGGTTTACGTCTTTATGCCGTGATGCGTACTCCGCCGCACGGTACAGTCTTGCGTGGTACGTCCATTGGTTCAGAACGTCCACTTTTACATAATCGCTCTCCTCGAATACGGCGTCTTCGGAAAGCACCGCACAACCGAGCGAACACAACAGTTTATTGATACCGTGGTTGATTTCTGGGTCGACGTGGTAAGGTCTTCCCGCAAGCACCACCACTTTGAGATTTTCCTTTTCCGCCTCGGCAAGAATTTTTTTGCCCTCTTTTACAACGTCTGCGTGGTACTCCTCTAAACGCCTCATTCCCTCTTTCAAACCGCGTTTAATAACGGACATCGGAACACGATACTTTTTCAAAGCCGCATACATCGCCTGCGCCGTCTTCTTCTCGTGATTGGGGTTGATATACGGCATGATGAAATTATCCTGATTGAGGCGTTCGTTGTTCGCTTTCAGAAGTTCGGGATAATAGGCAACCACGGGACAGTTATAATAATTGACGGAGCCCTCTTGTTTGAGGTTGTAACTCTCGCAAGGATAGAAAATAAAATCAACGCCGCTATCAAGGAGAGATTCGATATGCCCGTGAATGAGTTTCGCGGGATAGCAAGCGGTATCGCTCGCCACCGTATGCTGACCTTTGAAATAGAGTTCGCGCGAACTCTTTTCGGAAAGCACCACCTCGAAACCGCACGTTTCAAAGAAGCCCGTCCAAAGCGGAAGTTGCTCGTACATTACGAGTTGCAGAGGAATGCCGACCCTTCCGCGCTTACCCGCCTGTTTCGAGGGCATACTTAACAGTTTTTCATATTTATACGCGTAGATATCGGGGCGGTTTTCGGGCACTTTCATGCCTGCGCCGCGTTCGCATTTGTTGCCTGAAATGAATTTGCGTCCGTCCGAAAACGTGAGAATATTCACATTGCATTTGGACGTACAGCCGCGGCAGTTCACCGACTGCGAAGAATATGTAAAAGCACGCAGTTCCGCTTCCGTCATCAGTTTACTGATAAGAACGTCTTGCGCCGTGTTTTCCATGGCATACAACGCCGCGCCGAACGCGCCCATCAAGCCTGCAATGGCAGGACGGATAACCTGCTTCCCCGTTTCCTTTTCAAAAGAGCGCAGCACCGCGTCGTTGAGAAACGTGCCGCCCTGCACGACGATATGGTTGCCGAGTTCCTCGGGCGTACGCGCACGAATGACCTTATAAATGGCGTTCTTGACAATGGACGACGAAAGCCCTGCGGAGATATCCTCCACACTTGCGCCCTCTTTCTGAGCTTGTTTTACGGAACTGTTCATAAACACCGTACAACGCGAACCGAGTTCCACGGGACGGGTTGCAAATAAACCGAGTTTTGAAAACTCCTCAATTTCCATGCCCATCGCTTTTGCAAACGTCTGGATAAACGAACCGCAGCCGGACGAACAGGCCTCGTTGAGCATAATCGAATCGATGGCGTGATTTTTCACCTTAAAGCATTTAATGTCCTGTCCGCCGATATCGATAATGAAATCCACTTCGGGATTAAAGTGCAGTGCCGCCTTAAAGTGCGCCATTGTTTCCACTATGCCGAAATCGATTTTCAGCGCGGCACGCATCATATCCTCGCCGTAGCCCGTGACGCACGCACCGCGGATGGTGATACGGTCTTGAATCAGTCCGTAAATTTCGCGGATTTTCGCCGCTACAATGTCGAGCGGCTGACCGTTATTTGACTGATAGTGGGAATACAAAATTTTACATTCGGGCGTAATCAGCATGAGCTTGGTCGTTGTCGAGCCAGAATCGATTCCGAGGTAAGCGTCGCCCTTGTATTTATAAATATCTTCGAATTGCAAATCACTCCGTTTATGGCGCGCGACAAATTCGTCGTATTCTTTTCTGTTTGCAAACAGCGGCTGACCGACCGAAATTTCGGAAGCGTCACTGACCGATGAGAGCCGTGAAAGTATTTCGTCGATGCTCTCCTCTTTGGAGCTTTCCGCATACATTGCCGCGCCGATTGCCATAAAGCAAGGCGCATTTTCGGGGAATACGGCGTGTTCGTCGTCTAAATTGAGGGTGGTTTGAAAAGCTTTCCGAAGCGCTTTCAAAAAATGCAAGGGTCCGCCGAGGAACAATACTTTCCCTTTGATTCGCCGCCCCTGCGCAAGTCCCGAAACGGTTTGGTCGACAACTGCCTGAAAAATGGAAGCGGAAATATCCGCCTTGCTCACACCCTGATTCAAAAGCGGCTGGATATCGGATTTTGCAAACACGCCGCAACGGGAAGCAATGGGATACACTTTCTCCGCTTTAAGTGCAAGGGCGTCCATTTCGGCAACCGTAATATCGAGCAGAGTCGCCATCTGGTCGATGAACGCGCCCGTGCCGCCCGCGCAACTTCCGTTCATGCGCTGTTCCATGCCGCCTGTAATAAAAATAATTTTCGCGTCTTCGCCGCCGAGTTCGATAGCGGCGTCCGCGTCGGAATAAAACGCTTTAATGGCACCGTAGGCAGACTGAACTTCCTGCACAAAGGGAATTTTACCGCGCTGTGCAATGCCGAGCCCTGCCGAACCCGTAATACACGTTTTGAATTGTGTGCCAAAAGGGCGGACCTTGTTCAGTTCCGCCGTTACGCATTCCTTCACGCGGGAAAAGTGCCGTTCGTAAGAGGTATAAAGCACCTTTCCCTCTTCATCGATAACACACACTTTCACCGTGGTCGAGCCGACGTCGATTCCCAATAACTTTGCCATACGGTATCTCTTTTGTATTTTTCGGTACTGTATATTATAACATACTCAAATTCAATTTACAAGATAGAAACCGCGCTTTTTTTCGGAAAAATTTACCGCGATTCGGCAATTGCCGCTTCCTTTTGCAATTCGACCGTTTTGTCGCGTTCGCACAAGTATTTGCGTTTGGTAGCGGCGCCGCCGCGTAGATGTCTTTCTTTCAGATTGAGGTCCAGAACGGCTTTGACCTTTTCCCATAGCGCAGAATCGATTGCGGAAAGCCGTTCGGTAACGTCTTTATGTACGGTTGATTTGCTGGAACCGGCATACTCGGCGCAAGCCCTTACCGTACAACCCGTTTCTATGATATATTCCGCACAAGCTATAACGCGCTCCTCGATATTTCTCCACATGAATATTTCCCCTTTCTTCGACAAAACTGTATTTTATATCTATGTCGAAAGAAGGAGAAAAAGACCGAAAAACTGACAACATTCGCAGAATTCAATGCCATAAGTTGAACTGGTGGCTTATTCATGCTAAACATCAAAAAACGGTTAATCCCGAATATCATTCAAGATTAGCCGCTCCTACTTTATTAGAACGCAACTATATAAATACCGTTACCGCAAGCCATAGTCCGCCAAGAGCGGCAAATAATGTTGGAACAGCGACAACCACTCCCATTTTCAAAAAATCGAGATAGCCGAACTTTACTTCATGCTTGCCGATAATATTCCCCCACATAATGCCTGCAAGTGCGCCTATCGGCGTAAAGAATGCACCAATGTTAGAGCCGATTATCGTTGCGAAAATTGCGGGAATGCCCGTTCCGGCTCCGCCGATAATCGACGAAAACAGCACGCTCATCGGGATATTGTTGATTAAATTGCAGGCAAAGAACGATGCGACGCCGTATTTCAGAATAGGCAAGCTATCCCCCATTGCGTTACCGATAAGCGCCGTAACGCCGTTATCCGCAAGCACGACTATCATAACAAACATCGATAGCACAAACGGAATTAACTGATAAGGCGTGCGTTTCAGACACCCCAAAACCGCAACAGGCTTTTTCTTGCGGACAAGCGATATAATCGATTCAAAGACAAACAAGCTGCCTGCGGCGCAGAGCGACACGAGCCACATTTCGACTCCGATATAAGAACCGATTGCCAAAAACACCGTGCATACGGCAAGATGTGCAATTCCTACCCCAAGCACAAGTTTATCGTCTATGACTACTCTTTCCGCTTCGACCTGCAACGGCTCTTTCAATTTTCTAAAAAACAGCAGGTACAGTGCACCGAGCGCAACGCTTCCGCCGAACACAGTCGGAAACACGCTGAATTTTATGTATTCGAGAAAAGAAATTCCGCTTGCCGTAGCGAGATAGATATTTGTCGGGTTGCCGATGATAAACAGCATACTCCAAGTGTTTGCGGCGACGAATTCGGCGGCAAGATAGGGAATAGGATTGACCTTTGCATTCTTTGCAAAGTAGCAGATGAACGGCGTAAACGACAAAATGATGATGTCGTTTGAAGTAAATACCGTCAAGAACGAAATGAGAAAATAGAGGATAAAAAACAGCTTTTTCTGCCCCGTTCGGCCATGCTTTAATGCAATGCTTGCAAGAAAGCGGAAAAAGCCGAGTTCGTCCAAATAAATTGACAGCATTGTCATTGACAGGAACAGAACGAGAATTTTCAAAGGATTTACCGCCGTGTCGGCAATCAGCGCTTCCCCTACTTTTTTGATATCCGTTCCGCCAAAAATTAAAATAAGGATTGCGCCTGCAAGCGTTACAAGCCAATAGGTATCAACCGAAATTTTGCCGATTTTCAGCTTAGGAAAAACCAGAATACTAAGTATCATTAAAAGGCACGTTGCAATGCAAATACCTACGGAAACCCACATAATTTAAGCCCTGACAAAGGATAATTTAAAAACAAACCGATTATACTCTACTCCGAAAAATTTATCAAATAAAATATGCGCCATAAAAAATCATT
The DNA here is from genome assembly GCA_947087265.1 of uncultured Clostridia bacterium. Taxonomy (GTDB): domain Bacteria; phylum Bacillota; class Clostridia; order Christensenellales; family Borkfalkiaceae; genus Gallimonas. The sequence goes on along the minus strand of CAMUBY010000002.1, from coordinate 238,503 downwards.
ATTGTTTATTTTTCGCCAAAGAAAAAGAACGGCTAATCTCAAATATGTTTCGGAATTAGCCGCATTAAAAAATTTATTTTTAAATTTCTACGATTGTAACGCCGTGGTTGCAAACTTTTAAAAGCTGTCCTAACTCTTTATATTTATTTTTAAGCTCCAATGCTTTAAAGTTGAATAAATTGAAGTCCTCACCGTTAATCACAGTTTTTATAACGCCGTTTCTTGTCTGCGCATTCAGCCATTGACGGGCTTTCTCCCTGATAGCTCCGCCCCTGCCGCTACTGCCATATCCGTGAATGATATAAAGGCAACCGACGTTACCGCTTTTAGCATTGTTCACGCACGATTTTAATATAATAAGAGCATGGGCAACCGTTGGTTTCCCCTCTTCCAAATTGATTTCTTTCAATCTTTTCATAATGAATCTGTCTGCTCCGTTTGCAATTTTTTCAATTCACGTTTACGAAAGAACAGTCGCTCCTCCATTACTGAAATAATTAAATGTACAACCATACCGAAGCCGAACATTAAAATAATTACGTCCATTGTAAAAATTATAGTGTTAGTTAAATACAATATAAAGAAAATGCCGTAATAGACAAGATTGATAATCAACGAATTGATAGCGTTGTATATCGTATGCCCTGTTCCGACGAAAAAGTTATCGATAATCGCACAACCCGCATACGAAATATAAAACGGCGCAAGCTTGATTGTGATTAAGAATATTTCGTACGCATTTTCAAGCCCTTCCGCATAACGATAAAATGGCGTCCACAAAGGAATTGTAAGTGCCCACAACAACACTAAAATCGCATAGATGTTTGACAAATCTCCACACAAATTGTCGTAAACCCTATGAAAGACAACCTGCTCGGCAGCCAAACCGCCGCAAAGCACGCAAATGGTATGCATCAAATCCGTTTTACTGAAATATTTGTTTGCTTCATTTTCATGTAAAAAATCATCGCCGTGCTCTTCTATGTATTCGGTGATTTCACGATTCTCCAAGTCAATATCAAAATTATCGTCTTCTTCGTCATAGTCGTCATCGTCGTCGGCATAATAATCGTCATCTTCGTAATCCCTGTCGTACTCCGACAAAATCTTATTAAAAAAGTTGTTTGAAAGATTATCGTCTTCCAGATTCAGCAAATACTGCCCTTTATTAAAAGACTTTGCCACGACGAAATACCCTATATTGCGGCAAGCGTTGATTGTATCGGAAACGCCGGAGGTTTTTCTGGGAATATCCTCTTGTTTAATTTCGAGAATTTTTTCCGTAATCAGTTTCTTGCTTACGCAATTATAATCATCCGATCGAAGCACGCATTCGTTGATCAATGTTTCCAACGCCGAACACGTGAATCCCGAACACAGTCCGGCAAGCTCATCCATACCGATTTCAAATTTGCACGAAGAATTGTCCGCATAGTACTGCAAAATCTCTGCTCTCGACTTGTAAGTCGGCTTCCCGATACTGATCTTCTTATCGATTCTTCCAGGACGCACCAACGTTTCGGGTAAGTTACCGTAGCTATTGCAGGTTGCTACGAAAATAAAGTTATGAGAACTCCCCATACCATCTATGAGCGTAAGTAATTGCGCAAGAATCATCTTTGCTTGATCGGTATAGTACTCCTCCTCAGCGTTGGGTAAAAGCTTATCGAGCTCGTCGAAAAAAATCATAGAAGGCTGCATACGTTTTGCCGCTCTATCAAATACTTTCTTGATCTTTCTGCAAATCCGTACACTATTATCCATATCCGCGATATCGATTTTATAAGTGTATAAGCCGCATTCCTCTGCAAGCACCCTCGCGAACAGCGTTTTCCCCGTGCCCGCTTCGCCGTAAAAAATAATACCCTTGGGCATTTTTGCACCTTTTTTCAGATACTTCTCCCGATTGACAAAAATATCGCAGAGTTTTTTTAACTCCTCCTTCTCCGCGGGATAACCCGCAATATTTTCAAATGCGTTATTCATAAATGCACCTCCTTGGTTTATCAATTCCATTATATCCCAAACGGTGCGTCATGGTATATCCGCAATATTAAATAATTTTATGCCCCCTTTTTCCTTGGAAATAAGGCGTTTTTGGTTGATTTTATGCCCCCTTTTCGTGTACAATAACTTAGAGGTGCACAATGGAAGAAAAAATTAAAATCAGTTTATCCAAAGAATTACTCGACCTGTTAAAAAAGGACTGCGAGGATTTTAAGATTACAAAGCCAAACGGCAACACAAACTTTAACAGTTTTTTAAACCTGCTTATTTCCAACTATTACGAAGCATTTACCGCAAAGGAAGAAACTCTGCACGACGATATCCGTAGCGCCATCGCCGTTGTTCCGAGCTACTATCGGGAAAAAGTTTTTTCCGACGTCGTAAAGCTATTTGCAAAACAAAATTATTCCGTTTCGGAAAAACATTGCGGCACTACCGTTTCCTTTAAACCCACGAAAATCTCAGAAAAGGCAATTACATACATCAATCAAACGATACTCAAGGACGAATCGTTATCTTCATTTTATCGCAGATTGTTTGTTTCCTATTCAAAATCCACGAAGAACGAGCGTGAAAAAATCATTCATAAAGAAAACTACGAACTTCTGCAAAAATCCATGAAAAAAGGTGTGCAGGTATGCATCTTATTGAATTCCAAAGAAGTGTTAAACGCTACATCCGTTTTTAGCGTTACCCCTGCAAAGGACGAGTTGTTTAATTACGTCCTTGCCTTCCGCGAAAAGCAGAACTACACTCTACGTTTGGCATCCATTCATTCCGTGACGCTTCTTTCCGCAAAAGCAAGTATTCCCGAAGAAAACCGCACGCTATTCGAGCGGCAGGTCTCATGCGCCGCGCAATATCCCATGTATAACACCGACGATGAGCCCATTAAGGTTCAGCTTACCGAAAAGGGTAAAAAGCTTTTCAATAAAATTTATCTCTACCGTCCCACCCCCATTCAAATCGAGGGTGACATTTATACTTTTAATTGCTCCGCCAATCAGCTGCTTTATTACTTCGAGCGTTTCGGGGATAGTGCGCTCATTCTTTCGCCCAAAAAACTGGGCATTTTTATGCGAAATTATTATTACTTTGCCTTAAAAAAGTATAAGTCCGTTTATAAAGCCGATTGAAATAAATTTTGATCTTTTTGATCTTTTACATAAAGAAACGAAAAGTTTTTGCCTAATCGTCTTTATTGCCGTCAAGTTCGCCTTCTCAATATAACTCACGTGTGAGCAACTTTTCGGCTTAACATTGAGCAATATTTTAATATTTGGGTGAGCAATTTTTAAAAACCAATAAAACGAGTCGTTGCTTGTTGGAACGGTCGGGGAATTTTATTCATAAAAAAGGGGCGAATTTATACAAAAATCGCCCCTTTTTACTCTATTTATCTAATTAAATATACAAACCGTTCCGTTAAGTTACTACCGTATGTACGGTTATTTGCTGGAACCGGCATACTCGGCGCAAGCCCTTACCGTACAACTCGTTTCTATGATATATTCCGCACAAGCGATAACGCGCTCCTCGATATTTATCCACATAAATTTTTCCCCTTTCTTCAACAAAACTGTACTCTATATCTATATCGAAAGAAGGAGAAAAAGACCGAAAAACTGACAACGTTCGCAATAAATAAATCCGACATATAATATGCCGCTTATGATTTCAAGAGTCATATAATTTATTCGTCGGAATCTTTATCGTCCTCAACGCTATCTGTTTCCGAATCGTTTTTCAGATTTTCGTGCTGACATACGGGATTTGATTCAACTGCGGTTTTAGTATGCCGATGAAATATTTTACGGAGCACGCTCTTCATAATATTCAGAAAATCCCGATTCAAAAAAATTACAATAATACAGGGAACAACGGCAAGTGCAACTGCAATCCCTCCGTTGGCAAGCAGTTCCAGCCAATGATTTTCAATTGTTACCATACTGAAATTCAACGCCGCTAAAATTGCCGCAAAAATCAAAATATACGCGTAATTACGCACATAATATTTTTTCATATCGGAACGGAAAGCATATTTATACAAAACATACGGTTCGATTATATGACAAATAAATAAATTGGTAATGATAGTTGCTGTAATCACACCGACCACTTTATAATCTTCAGGGAAAACGCAGACAAACAAAACAGAAAGTCCGATATTAATCATTCCTTCAAACAAAGGTTTCCACCTGTCATTATAAAACGTACCCGTTGCATCGCGGAAAAGCATACAACCCTGACGCATAAATTGAATGAAATAATTCAGCGTAATAACAAACGATACCGCTTTGCTCAATTCCAAATCGGTGCCAAACAGCACACTGACCAAATTATCCGCCACCGCATAATATCCGAGGAAAAATACCATTCCTAAAACAAAATTCAGCGTATGAAACACACCGCAGTACTTTTGCGCCGTCTCCCTACCTTCTTCAACAAACATATGTCCAACAACAGAAGTGAGCGGCGTAAAACAAAGCGTCAATATGCTTGTCATTGCAATTACTATCGAAGTGTAGTTAGAATATTTTCCTAAAATAACGATGCCGATAAACGAAGAAATTATAATACTATCGGCTGTGTTGACCAAAATTCCGCCGATCTTATGCATGAACATTGCTTTTACATTTTTTGTAACTTCTTTCTTCGTTTCCGTATCGACGGAAGACTTTATTTTAATGATATCTGAGTGTTTATATCTGGTTGTAATTTCAGTTGCAATCCATTGCAAAACAGAAGAAATGATGCGGCAACCCAAATACCAAAGAAAAGAACCGGTTAAAAACAATACGAGCATCTGCAATCCGCATTGAACGATTCTGCCAAGTGAAGATATTATATTTACAATATAATTATCTTTATATGCATTGATAAGCGAAGTCTTCGCACTGAATAAGTATGTTACCGCCACGGAAGAAAGCATTAACCCAAATGTAAGATATAAATTAACATTAGCATCGGTGTAATCTTTTGCAAGATAGGGCAATAACGGCATAATTGCACAGCCAGCAATTACAATAACCGCTCCGATAACAAAATAAAGTTTTCGAAATAAATGATACAATGCCGCTGTTTTTTGCTTGTCGCCGTCTACAATCGGCTTATACATACAGTACGTAATTGCACTGCCGACGCCAAGCTCTGCAATCGCCAAAAAATCAAGTATGGACAAATAAAGCGAGTTCAATCCGTTTACTTCGTTTCCGATATAACGGATTAAAAACCGCCTCACTAAGATTTCCAGTATGATAATAATAAATTTGAAGCCGATTGAAACGCTTACATTTAGTAAACTTCTTTTCTTATCCATATACGACTTTCCCAATCGTCAATATACTTGTAAAAATAAAATTTCTTTAACCTTTATCTATCTGCATATTTACGCCACGAATCGTGTGGGCAATATTTCCTTTCTCCGCAAAACGGCAGACTATCAACATAGGGATAAAGAAAGTAATTATATTCGCATATACGATACAAAGCGTATACATGAAGACGCTGAGCGCAAGATGCACTGTGCAAATATACATAATTAATATGCTAATGCTACTTTTTGCCTTGCGATTGAGTTCGTCAAACCAATCGACGCCAAGCACGACAGCCAAAGCGGGAATGCTACAACCAATATATCCGAAATAATAAAATCCGTAGCCGCTCATGGGAATAATTGCCCCCGGCATTTCGTATACGTCTCCGAACATAATATTCAAATCGGGAGAAGAAGCCAAATCTTCCAACAACGGAATATTAGCTATTATATCCCTAAAAAAGTCCCCTATCTCTGGAGCATAATTTACCTTCATATGCACGGACAATGCAACGTTAATCGGCCCCCCGAAATAATTATTCAAAATGCGTCCGAGACTAGTCAAATCAACCACATTCGCAATATTTTTTAGTACAAAAACTACGACAAACACAGCACATATCACTCCCAACGGCACAATAATCTTACTGCATTCTTTATGACTGCCCAACATATATACAACAATGCACAAAAAGATAATAATCGAATTGATTTGTTCAGACGTTAATACCGAGAACGCCGCAATTCCGATGAAAAGTGCAGCAACCCACTTCTGAACCAAGGTTAATTTAGAATGATTGATGCGAACGACCAAATAAATCGGAATCAAATAATGCAGCAATTCCGCGCAGTACTTAAACGGATAGTATATAATGCCGGGTATCCTGTTAATGAGCGCATTCAATCTCTCCAACCGTGCGAATGAATCACCCATAAAAAATATAATGCGCCAATAGGTTGTAAATAACTGCGGGAAACAAAAAGAAACTAGCAGTACATATAGCAATAAAATAGCGATAATAATTTTTACTGCCCTATATTTGCTTTTCCTTTCATCAGCCGCATAATGCGATTTTTGCGGTTCCGCTTTGTGTTTGCGATAACTTCTTGTACCGAGCCATGAAAGCAACACAAAGACCGCAATCAGTTCAATAATCATAATCAGGCAAGCCTGATTAAAATAAGGCAGATAGAGTGATTCTTCCACATCGGTACGGTACGAACCGAGAGAAATAAAAACGGGAAAAACAGTAAAGCGCAACAAATATGCAATTACAACGATAAAACTGCCGAGACCTTTTACATTTTTATCATAATCAAATAATAACGACGTTAATAAAAATACGGCAGGCAGCATGACAATTGCAAAATGCGACGAATCCCACTCTCTGCACAGAAGCAAGACAGCGGACAGTAAACTTAATATCAAAGACAACGGCTTCAAAATCTGAAAGCCGTATATCTGTTGAATATCATATAATTTACTGTATTTCGTCTTCACTCACTGCCTCCCATATAATCTTTCTGACGCTTTTCCGCCTCTTTTACGATATTATAATTTGTTTGAAGAAAATCAAACCCACTCGGAATTCTCGCAAAATTTTCTCCGTTCAGGAATGCGTCCGACCATTTATTTTGTTCGAGCCCCAAAAATGTAATGTATCCGCTGATATTTGTTTCATCAGAAACACAATCCGAAACCAATGCCCTTAAACCGTTTGCCTGTGCCTCAACTAAAACCATAGGCAAACCTTCGTACAGCGAAGGTAAAATCAACAAATCAAACGCACTGTATAATTGCGACGCTTCAAATTCGTTCCCTGCCATTATCACTTTCCCGTCTAATCCGAGAGACTGAATTTTTTCGGAAATCACCGTTTCAAGTTCTCCAAATCCTTTCAGCAATAAAATAAGAGACGCATCTTTTTTCACCGCAACCGCAAACGCTTCCAGCGAAAATAAATGATTTTTTACAGCCGAATAACGTCCGATTTGACCGATTACTTTCTGCTGTTCTGTAATATGATAATAATTACGGATTTCGTTTCTTAATTGTTCGTTAAAACAGTATGAACTGTAATCGATTGCATTATAAACGATTTTATCGGCTTCTTCCCCCATTACAGTAATTGCCGCCCGCTGCGAACAGGTCACGATTTCATCGCAATATTTTTTTAATTGTTTTCTGGCATGCCAGATTAAAACACCTTTTTCATCGGAACTGTTATGAATATGAAAGATTACTTTTTTCAAACCGAATTTTTTTGCCAGTTTACAATAAGCATACCGCAATGCAGAAGGCGAATGTACCTCTACAAAGGCATATTCTTTTGCATGTTTTTTGAAAAATTTTTTCTTTGCCGAAATATTTTTGAGCGGATTCTGCCGAAATGACGGGATTTTATAAATATTTCCGCCTAAACGTAAAATCTCATCCTCATAATAACCGTCTCCGAGATTCAACACCAAAAAATCAAACTGTATTTTTGTACGGTCGATATTGCGGTAATAATTCATAACTACCGCTTCCGTTCCCGCGTGATTCAATCCCGAAATGACATTCAAAACTTTAATCATATCTGCTTCCCTAAAAACAACGCTGTCAAACAGAATTTCCTTATTGCAAACGGCGATAAATCTCTTCCATTGTATCCACGTTCTTCTCCCAATCGTATAGCCGCTTTACCCGTTCCACTGCACTATGCCCCATACGGATGCGCAACTGTTCGTCTGTGAGTAATTGATACATATTTTCAGCGATTACATCAATATCTCCCTTCGGAGCAATTAACCCTGTAACACCGTCTTCTACTACTTCGACAAATCCGTCGGCATCGCTTACCTGCACGGGGATTCCGCAAGCCATTGCTTCTACCGCCGCAACGCCGAACGATTCGCTGTTACATTTACTGTTACTGTTACTGATTGTAAAACGGTTATAAATTTGAGGCAACAAGTGATTATCGACATATCCGCATAACTTAATTTTCTCATGCATTCCGTATCCGTCAATCAATGATTGCAGTTCGTCCTTTAACTCGCCTTTTCCGTAAATTTCAAAAGACAGTTTCTCCGCCAAATCGGCTTTCCCTTCCGAAACCAATCTCTCATTCAATTTTACAAATGCCTTAATCGTATCCGCAATGCCGTATTTGGGAGAAAGCGTTTTTACAGTGCCGAAAACAATTTTATCTTTCGGCTTACATTCCGGTAGCGGACGAAACAAAGCGGTATCAACGCCAAACGGCGTAATTTCATAGTTACGGGCAAACAGTTTCTTCGCCTGTCTTGCCATGCAATCACTGGTAGACGCGGCAGCGTCATAATAGCGCAGATTTTTTTTGATAAGCCGCATCTTAAAAGAACTTTGATAAGGAAAATCGTACACGTCGCTCCCCCAAATGTTCAGAAGCGCATGTTTTAATTTTGCACGCCGTCCCAATGTTCCGTAACCACTTGCATAATGAACATTGATAATATCAAACCTTTCCCGTTTTACAATTTTTTTTAATCGACGTGCATTCAGATAGTAACCGAACGGCGCACTGTATTTCAACGGGAGAATGCGTACCGATTCATGGTATAATCCTAAACTTTCATCCACATCGTTCGCACAAGTAATAACGGTAACCTCATGACCGCGGTTCGCCATGGCGTTTGCCCAGCGAATGATATGAATGCTTCTTGCTGCGGAAATATAACAAATTTTCATGATTTATCAAACTTCCCTGTAAAATCGGTGCATGCGCACGCATTTAAGGGCAACTTTACTGCCTTCCCTTCCGCCGCCGATTGATATACCGCAAGTACAAGCTCTAACGCTCTTTTGCCTGCATGAGCATCTACATAAGGTTTTCTGTCTTTCTCAATCGCATCGGCAACATCCGCGAACAGGCTTGTATGTCCGTTCCCGTATACGTTGACGGTCTGCTCGAAATATCCTTCGTTTTCATAATCGGCTTGCGTTTTATCGGCAAAGTCCCAAACGTCGATTGCATTCGTTGATTTTCCACCGAGTTTTACGGTTCCGTTTTCCCCGAATAAATATAAAGTTTCTTCTAAATTTTTCGGATACACGTTTGTCGTTCCCTCAATTGTTCCGATTGCACCGTTCTTGAATTTTACAACCGCCATACCGATATCTTCGCATTCGAGATAATGATGGAACTGTTGCTTGGTCACACCGTAAACTTCCTCTATTTCATCACCCATCATCCACCGCAAAAGGTCAATCCCGTGAATGCACTGGTTCATCAGCGCGCCACCGTCCTGCGCCCAAGTGCCACGCCATTTGGCTTGTTCGTAATAATCGCGGTTGCGGTTCCAGCGCACGTGAACGGAACCGTGGGATAACTTGCCGAACCTACCGCTTTCCAATGCTTTACGGGTCTTTTGTACAGCAATATTGAAACGGTTTTGATGACAAGCGGAAACCTTAACATGATATTTCTCGCTCTCTCTTAAAATCTCGTCCGCATCGGCAATACTCATCGCCATCGGTTTTTCGATAATAACGTTTTTTCCGTGACGGATACAGTATAGAGCAATTTCGGCATGCAGACCACTTTCCGTAGCAATGCTGATAAGTTCAATATCCGCGTGCTCGTCTAACATTTTTTTGTAGTCGGTATAGCGTGCTATATTTTTATTGTCGGAAAGTCCGTGCTTACTCAACACTTCTTCCATGCGCTCGTGAATAACGTCACATACGGCAACAATCTCGAATTGATTATTTACTGCGGCTTTTATGTGATTTGTGCTGATTCTTCCGCAGCCTATCAAAGCGTATTTCATCATTCTTTTTAAAGAACCTCTATTTTTTCGCAATTTTTAATGTTTTTCATAACGTTCTTTGTATCGAAAACAACTTTGGCATTATCGGCAACCATTTGATAATCCACAAACTTTGTGTGTCCTGCCGTAACGATAACTGCGTCATACTTTGCAACGGATGCTGCGTCAATACCTTTTATACTCTTGTACGAATGTCCGTTAAATTTATATTCGCTTACAAACGGGTCAAAATAATCGACGTTGCACCCTTCTGCATTCAGAAGTTCGCGCACAACAAGGGCGGGGCTCTCTCTATAATCGTCAATATCGTTTTTATACGCAACGCCGAGTTGCAATATCTTCGCACCGTTCAACGACTTTTTATGCTTGTTCAAAATATCACTCAAACGTTCTACGGTGTATTCCGGCATTTTATCGTTTATCATCATCGACGCTTCAATCATCGAAGTGTGGAAACCGTATTCACGCGCTTTCCAACTTAAATAATAGGGGTCAAGCGGAATGCAGTGTCCGCCAAGACCGGGCCCCGGATAGAACGCCTGAAAGCCGTAAGGCTTCGTTTTTGCGGCATCGATTACTTCCCAAATGCTGATGCCCATTTTGTGACACAGTTGCGCAAGTTCGTTTACCAAACCGATATTGATGTTGCGGTAAGTGTTTTCCAAAATCTTTTCCATTTCCGCAACGGCAGGAGAAGAAACTTCATGAATATCTCCTTCCAAAACCGCGCGATACATCGCTGCGATTACTTCTCTTGCGTCCTGTCCGATAGCCCCCACTACTTTCGGCGTATTCTTTGTTTTATAAATGAGATTGCCCGGGTCTACGCGTTCGGGGCTGAATCCAAGATAAAAATCCTCGCCGCATTTCAAACCGCTTCCCTCTTCCAAAATCGGTTTCAACAGTTCTTCCGTCGTACCCGGATAAGTTGTAGATTCAAGTACCACCATTGTTCCCGGTTTCAGATATTTAGAAACGGCAATTGCGCTATCTCTTACATAGCTGATATCGGGCTGTTGATGCTTGTCCAACGGAGTAGGAACGCAAATCGCAACAAAGTCCACGTCTTTTATAAACTGGAAATCGGTAGTCGCAGAAAGCATTCCGCTTTTTACGATTGCCGCTAAATCCTCGTTAACGACATCACCGATATAGTTATGACCGCTATTCACCATATCGACTTTCGATTTTTGCACGTCAAATCCGATGGTTTTGAAACCTGCTTTTGCTTTTTCGACCGCGAGCGGAAGCCCGACGTAGCCGAGCCCCACAACACCGGCAATAATTGTTTTGTTTTGAATTTTGTTGAGAAGGTCTTGTTTAATATTCATTTGTTATCTCCTCGATATGATTTTGTATTTTTATATATTTTTTTCCGCATGAGCATATCGCCTCGTCAGAATTAAAACTTATTTTATTGCCGCAATTACAAACATATCCTATCACTTTCATCGGATTACCCACAACCACAGTATAATCGTCTACGTCTTTCGTTACAACCGTTCCTGCGCCGATGAGCGCATATTTTCCGATTGTATGCCCACAAATAATGGTACTGTTCGCACCGACGGAACAACCTTGCTTCAATAAAGTTTTACGGTATTCATTTTTTCTGCTGATATGGCTCCTTGGGTTAATAACATTCGTAAATACGCAACTCGGTCCCAAAAACACGTCGTCTTCGCACACAACGCCCGTGTATACCGACACATTATTCTGTACTTTTACATTGTTCCCAAGAATCACATGCGGCGATATCACGACGTTTTGACCGATATTGCAATTTTTCCCTATTTCCGAATCCTTCATAATATGGCTGAAATGCCATATTTTCGTACCCGACCCGATGATGCACGGTTCGTCCACATAAGAAGATTCATGAATGAACACATTTTCTCTTTCCATATTTATTTAACCGTTTTGAGTGCAGAAACCACTCTGTCTATTTCCTCGTCCGTAAGATACGGGTGCATGGGAATACTTAAAACGTGATTAGACAACCTTTCAGACGTTTTAAGGTCTTGTAAATTAAAACTGTAATCCGAAAAAACCGTTTGTTTGTGCATAGGCTTCGGATAATAAACCATAGTAGGAATGCCCTTATCTTTGAGCGTTTGCTGAATGACTGTTCTGTCTGTTTCATTAGGTAAAATCAAGGTATACTGCGCCCAACTGCTTTCAAAGCCGCTCGGTACAAACGGCGTTACAAAACTATCTTTCAAAGCCTCGGTATATTTTCGAGCGATAAAATTTCTTGCTTTCAGCTCATATTCCCGAAACGCTTTCAGTTTCGGTAGAAGTATTGCCGCTTGCAGCGTATCGAGACGAGAGTTATAACCGATTCGTACATTATCGTATTTGAAACTACCCTTACCGTGAACAGCCAAAGAACACATCAAATCGTAATCATCTTTATTATCGGTAAAAATTGCGCCGCCGTCGCCGTAGCAGCCGAGCGGTTTCGCAGGAAAAAACGAAGTTGTAGAAATATCGCCGAATGAGCAAGCCTTCTTTCCGTTAATACTTCCGCCGAACCCTTGCGCCCCGTCTTCAATTATCTTCATTCCGTATTTATCCGCGATTTTGCGAATCTCAGGATAATTAGCGGGCAAACCGAAAAGGTCGACTGTAATAATACATTTCAAATTTAGTTTCCCCTCTTGCTTGACTTGCATAATCGCCTTTTCAAGCTTTTGAGAGTCCATATTGAATGTACGTTCGTCCACGTCCACAAAAATGCAAGTTGCGTCTTCCAACGCAGGGGTTTCGGCGCTTGCAAAAAATGTAAACGACGGCACGAACACGGCGTCGTTCTCTTTCACGTCAAGAGCTCTCAACGCAAGCGTCAAAGCATCGGTGCCGTTTGCACAGGTCAGACAGTATTTCGTTCCGCAATATGCGGCAAGTTCGTTTTCAAGTTGCTTGACTTGTGCGCCCGAAATAAAATTTGCATCACTTAATACGTTTTGTATCGCTGAATCGATTTCTTTTTTTAATGTACGATACTGTTTTTGCAAATCGATAAATTGCATTTATTTACCTCTTGTAATGCTCTATTGCATAATCAATCACTTCTTCGAGTTTATCTGTCAAAATTTCATAATCAAAATCTTTTGCCGCATTTTTAGCGTTTTTGCACATAAGATTATAGTCGTCAATCGGCATTTCGTATAACCGCATAATAGCATCTGCGATTGATTGTGGCGTTTGATTGCTTAAACTGATTCCGCATTGATATTTTTCAATTAAATCAAAATTTACTTTTACGGTAGAAAGAATAGGTTTCCCTGCGTTCATGTAGTCGAATAATTTGTTCCAACTTACGCCGTAATTCGAAATTTTCGTCTGCTTAACGCTGATTATATTCACGTTTGCCATAGAGCAAACATAGGGAATATATTTTTTATCGATTCTACCTTTGAATTTAATATTCGTCAAACCATTATCCAAGCAATATTTTTCTAACTCCGCACGTTTATCTCCGTCACCGTAAATAATAAATTTTATATCTTCTTTGCATTTTAATAGTTCGGCAGCTTTTACGATTAAATCAACCGAATTCACCGTTCGTATTGACCCTGCGTATATAACCTTAAATTTGTCCTCGCTTAAATCCTCATCATCCAAAACATTTTCCTGCTTTTGCTTTTCTTGCAAGGCAATATCGATACCGTTATTGATATTAAATACTTTGTCGGGGCTTACTCGTTTCGTCCATTTTTTATCGGCAATATATTGCAAACCTCCCGGCATCGTAAAAATTAGAGCATTCGTCTTTTTATAAATACTTTTTTCAAGAGAATAAAGTATCTTTACGATTGGATTCATTTCAGATAAACCTTTATACTCAACAACGGAAAGCGGCCACAAATCGCGAATTTCTGTTACAACGGGCAATTTGCGTCTACGGCCGAACATACCAGCTTTCCATGCCGTAAAAATATCAGGCGACGATGTATAGATAACATCAGGTTTTTCATGTTTATATGCTTTCCATATCTTTTTTATCTTAAATGCAAAAGACAACATATTGTTAATTCTTTTAATGCCGTTATTTTGATAATTCGGCACATTAATGTAAGTATAGGGCACTCCGTCATACTCAATATCTTTATACGTTATTTTTTCGCATTCGCCTATCATATTGATTGCCGTATTGTGAATTGTGCTTGCGGTAAAAATCCTCACATTATAACCGCGTTTTATAAGCTCCTTTGCAAAATAATAATGCCGACAAAGCCCACCTTGTTCCGGTGTTAGCGCATAATGATTTATTATCCAAACAGTTTTAAATTTCATAATACATTCTCATCATTAAATTATCGGTTTGCCGTGTATCTTTATCTACTTGTTTTTGCCAAATACAGCAAACACGGTTTTAAACATTGTTCCTATATCACGCCAAAACCCGTATTTTTTTAACGACTGTAAATTAAATTCCATTTTTTGAGGAAGCACAACTTCGACGTATACTTCATCTACATTTTTCGCATCTTTCATAAGTTCTGCTTCGTTTTTGAATTTAATACTCGCTTCGCTTGTAACGCCCGCAGGCAACAATAAGGTTGCAAGCATTTCGTCAGAGTATCTTTCAACGTACTTCGGAACTTCCGGACGGACTCCTACAAAAGTCATTCTCCCCCGCCAGACGTCTATTAACTGACTAACTTCGTCCAATCTGCATTTACGAATAAACTTACCGACTTTCGTAATTCGCATATCTTTATCAACCGTAACTTGCGAACCCAACTTATCGGCATTATTAACCATCGTTCTGAATTTGAATATTTTGAACTCTTTGCCGAACTGTGTAATTCTTACCTGTCTAAAAAAAACAGGACCGCGGCTGTCGATTTTTATTGCAACAGCAAGTATGATAAATAACGGAAAAAGAATAATTAACATCAACGATGAGACGATAAGGTCGAAAACTCTTTTCCAAAATAAACTAAAATTCTTTTTTCTTAACTTATCGTAATACGGACGAATCGCTTCATTCTGCATTTTGGACGGGAGTTTTTCCCATTTTTTAACTAACATCAAAGATATTCCTTTACAGCTTCGCTATAATTTTTAATAACGAACTCAACTTCCTCGTCCGTAAGACAAGTATGTAAAGGTAAAGTTATTTCGTTTGCAAAATTTGCATAAGCATTCGGGAAATTTTTAATATCAAAACCCAATTGTTTATAAGCCGTATGCATCGGCAACGGCTTATAATGAACATTGCAAGCAACACCGCGCTCTGCCATTTCCATAATCAAAGCATTGCGTTGCTCTAACGTTATATTAGGAACACGGGTAATATAAAGATGTCCGGAAGAAGAATATTCGTCCGTATAATGGTCAAGCACTTGAATACCCAAAGGCTTGAATGCACAATCATACCGCTCGATAATCTGCTTCCTTCTTTCAAGCATTCCGAAATAGCGCTTCATCTGCGCTAAGCCCATTGCCGCGGCAACATCCGTCATATTACATTTATACCACGTTCCGACAATATCATACTCCCACGCACCTAATTGCGTTTTCGAAAGCGCATCCTTAGATTGTCCGTGCAGGGAAAGAAGCTGTAACTTACGGTAAATTTCCTCGTTGTCCACGCCTTCGATATCGCGCCAGGTTAAAGCTCCGCCTTCCGCCGTGGTAAAATTCTTAACGGCGTGAAACGAGAATGCCGAAAAATCGGCAATACTGCCGACTTTTTTACCGTGCCACTGCGCACCGAACGCATGCGCCGCGTCGGCACAAACCGCAATTCTCCCAATCGCCTCTTGTAGTTCGTTTGCAGGTCGGAATAAATTTTTCTTTTTATTTACAATCTCAAAAATTTTTTTGTAATCGCAAGGAACCCCTGCCAAATCAACGGGAATGATTGCTTTTGTGTTTTTCGTTATCGCCTGTTCAAGTTGTTCATAGTCCATTTCAAGGCTGTCTTTTTGCGTATCGACAAGCACTATTTTAGCTCCGATATGGTTAATAACCGATGCGGAAGCGGTATAAGTATAAGCGGAAGTTATTACCTCATCCCCTCTACCGATACCCAACAAACGTAAAGCCATTTCCGCACAGGCAGTTTGCGAATTCAAACATACCGCGCGGTTTGCACCACAAAATGCAGCCACCTGTCTTTCAAGCTCTTTTGTTTTAGGACCCGTCGTAATCCAGCCTGATTTTAACGTATCAATGACTTCATTAATTTCTATTTCCGATATATCGGGCGGTGAAAATTGAATCTTCATAAAGAAAAGTTTTCCTCTTTTGACAGACGATTAATTATATATAAATTCTTCTATATTATACATTACGATAGCCATAAAAGCAATCATATTGAATTAAATTTTTCAATAGACAGTCATATAAATCTCACGTAAAATGCGCGGCATTTTCGCCGCGCTATAAATATCGTTTATTTTTGCGGATGATAGGTTGTTACAAGTTCCGCTATCAGTTGTTTCATTTCCGAAGTTTCTGCAATCGCCGCCGTTTTGAGCTTTTCCAGCGTCTTCCACAAAAAATCTTCGTCGAGTTTAATGGGGCTCGCAATGTTAATGAGCCCGTTGGGCGTTTTCTGCATTCCCTCTTCGTCCATCAACCGCTCTTCAAACAGTTTTTCGCCGGGTCTTAACCCCGTGCATTTAATTTCAATATCCACGTTCGGTTCCAACCCCGAAAGTTTGATGAGGTTATATGCCAAATCGTATATCCTGACAGGCTCTCCCATATCGAGCACGAAAATCTGTCCGCCCTGCGCGTATGCGCCCGCCTGCAACACGAGCGAAACCGCCTCGGGAATGGTCATAAAATAGCGGATAATATCTTTGTGCGTTACCGTAACGGGTCCGCCTTCCGCAATCTGTTTTTCAAACAACGGAATTACCGAACCGTTGGAACCGAGTACGTTTCCGAAGCGCACCGCCACAAATTTCGTGTGTTTGCTATGCTTGCCGATGGTCTGAATAATCATCTCGCAAATGCGTTTGGTTGCGCCCATGACATTTGTCGGGTTAACGGCCTTATCGGTAGAAATCTGCACGAATACTTTTGCGCCGAACTTATCCGCGCAGGCGGCAACATTCAGCGTCCCGAATACGTTATTTTTCACCGCCTCGTTCGGACTTGTTTCCATGAGCGGCACGTGCTTATGCGCGGCAGCATTGAACACAATTTCGGGACCATACTTTTGGAATACGTCTTCCATTTTGCTCTTGTCGCGGACGCTCGCTATGAGCGCGAGAAGATTCAAATCTGGATAATGGCGTCTTAACTCCTGCTCGATGTCGTACGCGTTGTTTTCATAAATATCGAGAATAATGAGTAGTTTGGGAGAACGGCTTGCAATCTGCCTGCAAAGTTCGCTTCCGATAGAACCGCCGCCGCCCGTAACAAGAACCACTCTGTTCTCGATATACTCCATAATTTCATCGAGATTCACGCGCACCTGGTCGCGCCCCAGAAGGTCGGATATTTGCACTTCGCGCAGAGCGGAAACGCTCGCTTCACCGCTTACGATTTGGTAAATACCGGGTAGCGTTTTTACTTTACAAGCGGTCGTCGCGCAAATATCGTAAATACGCTTCACTTCCGCCTTGGGCGCGGAAGGTATCGCAATGAGAATTTCGTCAATCCCGAATTTCTCAACCAAAACAGGAATATCCGCTGTGGTTCCTGCAATCGAAACGCCGAGTACGTTCCTGCCCAGTTTATCGGGGTCGTCGTCCACCACGCAAAGGGGCAGATAATCGATTTTATCCGTCGTCTGAATTTCACGGATGAGCATCGTACCCGCATTGCCGCCGCCCACAATCAACGCTCTGATTTTATTTTTGCTGTGTTTGGTGACCGAATATTTCACCGCAAGGTACATGCGTTTGGAAAAACGGATTAACAGCGCAAACACAAAAATAAGAAGACAGAAGACGGCACAGGCACGGAAAGTAATATCATCACCTAACACAAACGAAGCCGCGACGTTTACACAGAAGATACACAACGCGGCGCACAGTGTTCGGATAGTATCCTGAATGCCGACGGAAGTAAATACTATCACATACAGACGGAATACCGTAAAAAACAAATAGACCGAACCGACATTTATCAAAAACCAGTATAATAAGTTCAGATTAAAATTGACGGTTGCGTGAACCATCAGCAGAGAAAGCGCCATGGAGAGGATAATGGCAACAAAATCCAATAGCGCAAGAATGACAATGTCGATTATTCTGTGATTATGACTCTTCATTCGATTTCCTGAATTAGATATTATTCTACCGTGACACTCTTTGCGAGATTCCGCGGTTTATCTACGTTGTTCCCCTTTGAAACGCTTAAATAATAGGCATATAACTGCAAAGGAATCACCGAAAGACTCGCCGCAAAACGAGCGTCCGTACGCGGCACATAAAAAACGCATTCACAGGATTTCGGCACTTCCGTTCCCTCAAATGCAACCACGGCAAGTTGGGCTTTGCGGCTCTTCGTTTCTTCGAGATTGCTGACCGTCTTTTCCGCCAGTTCATCCTGCGTCAGAATCCCGAAAACCAGCGTGCCGTCCTCGATTAAACTGATTGCGCCGTGCTTCAACTCCCCTGCGGCATATGCTTCGGAATGAATATAACTGATTTCTTTGAGTTTCAGACTGCCTTCCATGCTGACCGCATAATCGAGTCCCCTGCCGATAAAAAACGCATTCTTTTTATCCATACAATGAAACGCAAACTGCTGGATTGCGGTATCTTTTTCAAGAATTGTTTTGATTTTTTCGGGCAAAAGACAAAGTTCGGAAAGAAGCTCCCGATACTGCCCGTCCGATAAAAGAGAATGCGCCTCGGCGAATTTGAGCGCAATCAGATACCCTGCAACAAGCTGCGCGCTGTATGCCTTCGTAGTGGCAACGGAAATTTCAGGGCCCGCTTTGGTGTAGAACACAAAGTCCGCTTCGCGCGCTATGGTAGAGCCGACCACGTTCACAATCGCAAGCGTTTTCAACCCCCTCGACTTCGCTTCGCGCAGGGCGGCAATACTGTCCGCCGTTTCTCCCGATTGACTGATAATTATCACAAGTTCCTTACCGTCCGAAATAAAACTGCGGTAACGAAACTCCGAAGCGAGTTCCACTCTTACGGGAATGCGCGCCAAATCCTCTATCACGTACTGCATGGCAACGCCGACGTGATACGCCGAACCGCAACCCGCGATAATAATTTTGTTTACGGATTTCAGATACGCGTCGGTGAGATTGAGTTCGGAAAAATCAATTTTTCCATTTTGAATGAAATATCCGAGCGTATCTTTGATAACGCGCGGCTGCTCGTGAATTTCTTTGAGCATATAGTGCTCATATCCGTCTTTTTCCGCCGCCTGCGCGTCCCAGGTGATATGCGTTAACGGTATTTCGACGGGGTCTCCGTCGATATTGTAAAAGGAAGTCTGTCCGTTTTTGAGATGCGCGATTTGGTCGTTTTCGATATAATAAACGTTCTTTGTATATTTAAGCAGCGCAGGCACGTCGGAAGCGAGGAAACATTCTTTCCCCGTTGCGGCAATGACCATGGGACTGTCTTTGCGAATCGCGTAAATTTCTTCGGGATAATCGCTGAATAGTACGGCAAGCGCATAAGAGCCCCGTACCCGAAGCGAAAATTCGGCAATCGCTTTTAACGGTTCGCCGTGCTTTTTATAGTAATAGTCCACCAGTTTGGTTGCAACTTCGGTATCCGTTTGCGAATAAAACTGATAGCCGCGCCGAATGAGTTTCGCTTTGAGTTCGGCATAATTTTCAATAATTCCGTTGTGAACGGCAACGATGGTAGAATCGTCGTTACAGTGCGGATGCGCGTTCGTTTCGTTCGGCACGCCGTGCGTCGCCCAGCGCGTATGCCCGATTCCGCATGCGCCGTGCATGGTCTTCCCGCCGTCTATCTTTTCCTTTAATACGTCGAGTTTTCCCTGCGCTTTGGCAATTTCAATGCGCCCGTATGCGTCCGACACCGCAACACCCGCCGAATCGTAACCCCTGTATTCGAGCTTGGTAAGCCCTTCCAAAAGAATGGGCGCCGCTTGTTTTTTACCCGTATAACCTACTATTCCGCACATATTCTTCTCTCTATTTTGCGTAACCTTTTTTGTATAATACGGCGGCAATCTCATCGGAGAGTTTTTTGCAAAGCGTTTCGCTCTCCGCTTCCACCATGATTCTGACGAGCGGCTCGGTACCGCTTGCCCGAACGAGAATTCTTCCGCCGCCGACAAGTTCCGCTTCCGCTTGTTTTACGCAGGCAAGCACGTCTTTATCGTTTTGCGCCTTCTCTTTTTCCGCCACGGGAATATTAAGAAGTACCTGCGGATAAATTTTCAGCGGCTCGCAAAGTTTGGAAAGCGTCGTCTTTTTCGCCATAATGACTTCCATCACTTTCATGCTGGTGAGGATGCCGTCACCCGTGGTTGCGTATTTGGAAAAAATGATATGCCCTGATTGCTCGCCGCCCAATCTGCAACCGTGCTCCGCCATATACTCCTGAACGTACTTGTCGCCGACAGCCGTCTTCGCATAACCAATTCCTGCCGCGTCAAACGCCTTATACAGCCCGCAGTTCGACATCACTGTCGTCACGACGGTGTTGTTTACCAGCTTTCCGCGCTCTTTCATATACGTTCCGTAAACGTATAAAATGTGGTCGCCGGTCACGACGTTTCCGTTTTCGTCCACGCAAAGACATCTGTCCGCGTCGCCGTCGTATGCAAACCCGACGTCAAGTTTTTTTTCTTTCACCAACTTCTGCAAGCCTTCGATATGCGTTGAACCGGCATTTTCGTTGATGTTGCAACCGTCCGGTTCGGCATTGATGACGTAAGTGGTTGCGCCCAAAGTTTCAAAGACCGCCTTCGCAATATTCCAACTGCTGCCGTTGGCACAGTCGAGCCCCACGCGCATCCCGCGGAAAGAGTACATTCCGAGCGAAATGAGATACCCGATATAGCGGTTTCTGCCCGAAGCGTAGTCCACCGTTTTACCGATATTTTCGCGCAGTGCGTAAGGCAGTTCCTTATAACGCTTTCCGAACGCAGTCAGTTTTCCGTCGAGATAATCTTCGATGAGCGCAATCACGCTCTCGTCCATTTTCTCACCCTGCAAATTGATGAGCTTAATCCCGTTGTCGTAATACGGATTGTGGCTTGCGGAAATCATAATACCGCAGTCGAACGCGTCGACGCGCGCGATATAGGCAACCGAAGGCGTGGTGGTAACGTGAAGCATATACGCGTCCGCACCCGAGGCGGTAAGCCCTGCGATGAGCGTATATTCAAACATATAGCTCGACCTTCTGGTATCCTTCCCGATGACGATTCTCGGCGCGCTTTTATCGCCGTATTGCCGTTTGCGTTCCCCGAAATACCAACCGAGAAACCTACCGACTTTATAGGCGTGGTCGGCGGTGAGCGTAAGATTCGCTTCTCCGCGAAATCCGTCCGTTCCGAAATATTTTCCCATATTGCTCCTGCCCGTTTTTTCTTCTGTTTTACCGCTTTGCTACAATCTTTCCGCCTGTCTTGTAAATGCTGTTTGCGGGAATGACGCCGCGCACCGAAGACAGCGGATAAATATTCGTATTTTTGCCGACGACGGTTCCGGGGTTGAGGACGCTGTTGCAACCCACCTCCACGCCGTCGCCGAGCATTGCGCCGAACTTTTTGAGCCCTGTTGCAATTTCGCATTCACCCTTTACTGCAACGGGCGTTCTGTCCGATTTCACGTTGGAAGTCACCGCACCTGCGCCCATGTGAGAGCGGTAACCGAGAATGCTGTCGCCCACATAATTGTAGTGCGGAACCTGCACGTTGTCGAATAAAATAACGTTTTTGAGTTCGCATGAATTTCCGACGACGCAATGATTGCCGATAAGTGCGCTTCCTCTGATAAATGCACCGTGCCGCACTTCGGTATTTTCGCCGATAATGCAAGGGGCGCCGAGATATGCGGTGGGCGCAATTTGTGCGCTCTTATGCACCCAGACCTGCGGCGCCATTTCCCGGTACTCTTCCGCATTCAAATTTGCCGCGAGCGAAAGAATTGTTTCTTTGATGCCCGAAAGCGCTTCCCAAGGGTATTCAAACTGACGCAAATACTCCGCCGCCATGGTATGTGAAAAATCAAACAATTCACAAGATTTCAAATTTTCTTTCATGCCAACATCATTCTAACACTGCGCCGCGGGAAAGTCAATCATATATGAAATCTTTACAAAAAATTATACCGGCAAACAAAAAAATACGGCATGAATTTTACCGTATTTTTATGTTTGTTTAACCGTCGATTTCGCGGTATTTCATCGCATATACTTCCTGCGCTTTCCACTTCGTACCGCGCAGCGTTCTTCCGCGCGTATTCGTCGCGTCAATGGGAATATCCTCCGTAGAAACTTCCGTCATGCCGTTTTCGGTAACGACGGCAAGCATATAAGGCACGGTAACGTAATCGGCAAAGATTACGGTATCCCCTTTGAGCGAAGCAATCTGAACGCCCTTGCGGTAGCGCGGCAGAGAATCGATTTGCGCCGCAATCACGCGCTTAAACCTGCTGTCAGACGTCACAACGACAATTTCGCCCTCGCCGTCAATCTGGGAAGCAAACACAATGTCGTCGTCCTCTTTCAGATTCATTCCCTTTACGCCGCCCGCAATTCTGCCCTGCGAAGGAATATCGTCTTTGCGTGCGTTGAGGCACATACCGCTCTTGGAAACGAAGAAGACCGTTTCACCCTCGTCGCTTACGTCCGTCTGTACGGTAAGCACTTCGTCCCCCTCGTTGAGACGGATAGCCTGAAAATACGGCTTCGTCTGCACGTATTCCGCCCACGCCGTCTTTTTCAGCATTCCTTTGCGCGTAATAAAGAGTACGTCTCCCTCCACGCCGATAGGGAACAGCGCAACGGGCTTTTCGTCCTTTTCCGCTTCTTCAAAGAAATCGGAGAGAGAATAACCGCTCTCGGCAAATTTGCACACCAGATTTTCCGCGTACATACGGTAGCCGTTGCCCTTGTTCGAGAACACGAGGAGCGTTTCGTCCGACTGCATTTTAATACTCTGCACCATAACGGCGTTGCGTTTGGATTTTTCGCCGATTTTTTTGTTGGAGTGCCCGAAATTGCTGTCGGATACGCATTTGAGTTTGCCGTCCGCCGTGATGCAGACGGTGCTGGAAACGCCCGGCGCGCGCACGTCGGCACGCTCCGCCATCGCTTCTTCTGCGGAGAACACGAGCTGACTTTTACGCGGCGTTTTATACTTTTTCTTGATTTCGAGCAATTCGTCTTTTACGACCTGCGTGAGCAGTTTGGGGCTGTTCACGATTTCCGTAAGTCGGCGAATTAACTCCTGCAACGCTTTATGCTCTTCTTCGAGTTTAAAAATTTCGAGTTTGGTTAAACGGGCAAGCCGTAAATCGAGAATCGCCTGTGCCTGCCGCTCGGAGAGCGAAAATCTTGCACGCAGTTTTTCACGCGCGTCCGCCGTGGATTCCGCGCCTTTGATAATCTTAATTACTTCGTCGATATTCTGTACGGCGATGATTAAGCCTTCGAGGATATGACAGCGGTCCTTCGCCTGGTTTAAGTCAAATTTCGTGCGGCGGAGCACTACGTCCTTCTGGTATGCCGTGTAGTATTTGAGAATATCGAGCAACCCCAACTGCATGGGTTTCCCGTTTGCAATGGCAACCAGATTCATGCCGAACGTGACTTCCAAATCCGAATATTTATACAGCACTTTCAGAATTTTATCGATATCTGCATCGCCGCGCACTTCAATCACGGCGCGCATTCCCACGCGGTCGCTCTCGTCGCTCACCTTTGTAATGCCGGCAAGTTCCTCTTTCTTCTCTTCCTTCAATTCGGCAATTTTACGCAGCAACGCCGCCTTGTTTACCTGATAGGGAAGTTGGGTGATGACGATATTCTTTCTGTCGTTATCCGTCTCTTCCACGCGCAGTTTGGCGCGCAAAATAATTTTACCCTTGCCCGTGCGGTACGCCTGGTTGAGTTCGTTGGCGATAATGTAGCCGCCTGTCGGGAAATCGGGCGCCTTGATATAGTCGACCAAATCGTTCAAACGGATTTTGGGATTATCGAGGTAGGCAATCACGCCATCAATCGTCTCGCCGAGGTTATGGGGCGGAATGTTGGTTGCAAGCCCCACCGCAATACCCGACGCGCCGTTGACAAGCAGATTGGGAAACCGCCCGGGGAGCACTTCGGGTTCTTTCAGCGAATCGTCGAAATTGAGTTTGAACGGAACGGTGTTCTTATCCAAATCGCGCAAGAGTTCGAGCGCAATCGGCTCTAAACGCGCTTCGGTATAACGCATAGCCGCCGCAGGGTCGCCGTCTACCGAGCCGAAATTACCGTGCCCGTTGACAAGCGTTTTGCCCATGTTGAATTCCTGTGCCAGACGCACCATTGCGTCGTACACCGAGGAATCGCCGTGGGGGTGATATTTACCCATGCAATCGCCGACGATACGCGCCGACTTCTTGTGCGGCTTATCGGGCGTAAGCCCCATCTCGCTCATGGTATAGAGAATTCTGCGCTGTACGGGTTTTAAGCCGTCCTCTACGCGGGGAAGGGCTCTGTCGAGAATGACCTCCTCCGCATACGGGAGCATGGAAGCGGGAAGCACTTCTTCCAGCGGCGTTACATACAGCGCGCCTTTCGGCTCTTCCTGCGGCATCTCATTCTTCTTCATCGCCGTTCTCCTTTTTGAGTTTTACTCTGCCCAAAAACGTATCCGTCTTGTTGAAATTCGCGTTGCGCGCAAGGAATTCTTTTCTGCCTTCCACCTTGTCGCCCATGAGCGTCGAAATCATGTTGTCCGCCGCCACGGCGTCCTCAATGGTCACTTGCGTGAGATTGCGCCGCATGGGGTCCATGGTCGTTTTCCAAAGCTGCTCCGCGCTCATTTCGCCCAAACCTTTATAACGTTGAATCAGGTATCCGCGCCCGACTTTTTCGATTTTTTCCTGCAATTCGTTATCGTCGTAAGCGTATTCCTCTACGCTGCCGTTCTGCTTGTACACCTTGTAGAGGGGCGGCATTCCGATATAGACGTGCCCTTCGTTAACGAGCGGGCGCATATAACGGAAGAAGAACGTTAAGAGAATACAGCGGATATGGAACCCGTCCTGGTCTGCATCCGAAAGGATAATGACTTTATGGTAATTGATTTTATCGAGATTGAAATCGTTGCCGATGCCTGCGCCGAGCGCGGAAATCATCGTGCGGATTTCTTCGTTGGCGAGCACCTGGTCGAGCCGCTTTTTTTCTACGTTGAGCGGCTTACCGCGCAAAGGCAAAATAGATTGGAACTGCCTCACGCGCGCCTGTTTCGCCGTGCCGCCTGCCGAATCGCCCTCTACGATAAAGAGTTCGTTCTGTTCGGGCTTCTTGCCCGAACACGCGGCGAGTTTTCCAACAAGCGTCAGGGAATCGATGCTGTTTTTTGCGCGCGCCGTTTCCTTTGCCTGCCGCGCCGCAATGCGGACGCGCGCCGCGTTCTGCGCTTTTTTCACGATTTCGTCGAACGTCTTTTTATTCAAAGGGTCGGCGGCGAGCGTTCTCAGTCCCTCCGCAACCACGCTCTCCACGGGCGTGCGCGCTTCGGGATTGCCGAGTTTGGTCTTCGTTTGCCCCTCGAACTGCACGTTCTTCATTTTGATGGATAAGACGGCAGTCAGTCCTTCGCGGAAATCGTCGCCGAGGAAGTTAGGGTCTTTGTCTTTGAGGAACTTCGCCTCGCGCGCGTAGTCGTTGAGCACGCGCGTCAAGCCGCCGCGGAAGCCCATTTCGTGATAGCCGCCCTCGGGCGTCGGAATGTTGTTGACGAACGAGAATAAATTTTCCGAATACTCGCCCGTATGCTGAACGGCAAACTCAATTATGATTCCGTCTTTTTTCGCCGAATAATAGATGGGTTCGGGATAAAGTTTTGCCTTGCCATCGTTGAGCGATTTGACAAAATCGGAAATACCGCCCTCGTAACAATAGGTTACGGAATACGGCTTCATTGCGCCTTCGAGGTCGAGCTGGACGTTCTCGTCCTCTTCGTCCTGAAATTCGTTCTGTAATATCCGCTCGTCCGTGAGCGTAATCGTAAGCCCCTTATTCAGAAACGCAAGTTCGTTCAAACGGTGCGAAATAGTCGTCAGTTGAAAATCGGTAGTACTGAACACGTCGCCGTCGGGCATGAAATGCACGCGCGTACCGTGTTTCTCGGTAGGTTCGTTCAAATCGGCGAGCGGCGACTTGGGCACGCCCGACTCGTATTTATTCTTCTCCTCGTCAAAATAGGAATGGAAGCCCATTTCCCACGTTTTCCCCTCTTTCCAAACGCGCACGGTGAGCCATTTGGAGAGCGCGTTGGTAACGGACGCGCCAACGCCGTGCAAACCGCCCGAAAAAGAATAATTGTGTTCGTCGAATTTACCGCCTGCGTGAAGCTGCGTAAATACCACCTGCACGCCCGATACTTTGGTTTTGGGGTGAATGTCGGTGGGAATACCGCGCCCGTTATCTTCCACGGAAACGCTGCCGTCTTTATAAATGCGAACGTCGATTTTATTTGCAAAGCCGTTTGCCGCTTCGTCGATAGCGTTATCGACAATTTCCCATAGAATATGATGGAGCCCTTTCGGACCCGTTGAACCGATATACATACCCGGGCGCAGACGTACGGCGTCTAAGCCTTCGAGGATGGTAATATCGCCTGCGTTGTAATGCTGTTCTTTCATAGGTACCTCAAAGAATATAACAGTATGTCACAAAAATTATACCATATTTTGTAGAATTTGGCAAATGATTTCCGTAAAAATCACAAGACGCTCTTTCCGCGTATCAATGCAAGTCAATCAGTCTTCCACCACCGCCAACTCGCTGAGCGCGCGCGTATAGGCAATATATTTTTCGTTCTCCGTCATGCCCTTGTCATAGACCGCCACGGCGGAAAATTCCAGACCCTTGCTCTCGTAAACGCTCATGACGTTGATTTTGTTTTTTGAAAGTTCTCCCGAAAGCCGTTTGAAACCGCGCTTTTCAAAGAGCGGCAGATATTCTTCTTTTGCAATGACCGCTTTCAGTCCCTGCTTTTCACGGAAAAAAGCGGCAAGGCGACTGATTTTCGTTTGCTTGACTTCGCCGCCGCAAAGTCCGATGGGCAGCATATCCGCATCTAAAACTCCGGAAACATACTCCACAATTTCGTTCGTGTTGCGGTAATTCTGATTGAGCGTATACACGTTTGCCTGCAATATTTGCCAGTCTTTTACGCCGCGATAGGGCGTAATATTCTGCTTCAAATCTCCGTAAACGTTGAATGCCGCGCCCGCGTGAATGTGCATTAAAAGGCGGTACTCGCCTTCCGAAATATCCTGTCCTTCGTCGATAAATACCAGCCCGAAACGGGGAGTGAGTTCCCTGCCTGCCGCGGCAAGCACGGAGAGAAGCGCATATCCGTCCGAAGGATACATTCCGTTCATGCCGAACTTCTTTTTATATTTTTTGACCGTTTCGCGGTATAGTAAACGCGCCACGTCCGCGGTGTTTTTACACTTTCCGATTTCACGGCTCATCCCCGCAAGCCGCACGACGCCGAAAAACTCCGCAAACAAATCCAACCCCGATTCCGCCTGTCGAAGCGTTTCCGCCACGCGTTCCGCTTCTTTTTTCAACTCCTCGCGCGCCTGAATGCGACTGCCGTAAGTCAACGTTTCCTGAGAGCCGATTTTCCGTTTGTAACGCATGAGGTCGGCAATTTCTTTCCCGATAACGGCATTCAGCGCCGATAAATCTTCACAAGCCTCTTCTACCGTTTTTTTCGCGCGGTGCGCAATCAGCCGCGCGCTTGCGTAAAACCGCGCAAACTGACGAAAGAAATAGTCGGGCGTGCGTTCCTTTTCTTTCAGCACAAAATTCAAAAAGTCCTGTACTTCCACGAACGCGCTCATAAGATTGCGGAGCGGTTTGGTAAAGTAAAAACCGCCCTCTTTGTCTTCCTTTAATTCGCCGAGTACGGTGCGGCGGATTCGCAACGAAGAATTTTTCAACTTCACAAACAACTTCTGCCGCTCGTCGCAGTCGGAAAGAATCTGCTCGGCAACTTCCCTGCACTCTGCGCCCGTAAACAAACCGTAAAGTCCGTCGTAAATTTTCCGAATACGCTTATTCAAATCCGCGTTAAACTGCGGCGAATAGAGATAGCGGAGATAATCTTCGGATTCGCGCTCTCCCGTCAGTTTACTCTCGATATCAATCCCCTCGTTTTTCAGAACGCGGTAATAATACCGGTTAAGCGTCACCGTGCGCACGCGTTCAAGTTCGAGAACCGCGGACAAATCGTCGATAAACGCATTAAACGAATCGGACGGGGTAATGACGAGCACGTCGCGCGGACGGAGTTTCTCGTTATTATACATAAGATAGGAAAGACGGTGCAGCAAAATCATCGTTTTGCCGCTGCCCGCACAGCCCTGCAACACAAAACTTTCGCGCTCGGGTTTGGTGATAACGCTAAACTGTTTTTCCTGAATAGTTTGAATAATATCGCGGATTCCCGTATCGTCCTTTCGGCTTTTGATAATACTGCGCAGATACGGGTCGAATAATATTTCTTCGTCGCGCCCTGCAATTTCTTCTTCGCTCAAAGCGCCGCGAACGGAAAGATATTCGTTCCGAAACTCGGAAAGCTTGCCGTTCTTGACGGAAAGCGCACGGCGGAGTACGGTTTGATACGTCGTTTCGTTGATGGTAAACGTCACGCGGCTCTTCTGATAGTACCTTACCGCAAGCGGTGCACGCCAGTCTACAATTTCGAGATTGACGTCCCCCTTCTTCCCGATATAGTAACTGTTATACCCCTCATCCGCGTCTTCCACGTCCATGCGCGCAAAATAAGGTTCGGCGAAAAAACATTTGTAGGAATCGAGTTTTGTATAAAGGACTTGAATTTCCGCATTCTTTTGAAGCACGGTGCGGTAATCTTCGGCAGAGTAGCCGTCGCCAGATTTTATCTCTGCTATTTCCGCTTTCAATTCGGCAATGCGTTTCTGGTAACGCGAAAGATAAACGGCTTTCAACGCGGCAAGCACGCAGTCAATGCGCTCCTGTTCGTAAACGAATTGCGCTTCTTCGTCGAGCAGAGAGAGATACCACTCTTTATCGGCACAAATATTCGGTTTTAGGAAATCGCGCGGATGTTTCATAGCCACAAGTTATCATAACATATTTTCAGAAAAAAGAAAGGGGTTTGTTAAAAATATTTTTGAAAAAATAAAGGCGCCCGATTGCTTCGGGTGCCTTTACACTTCATTGTCGTTTGCACGCATATAAACGCGCGCACATTTCACGCATAATTTTGAAAATGACTAATCAAAATAGAACGTATGTCCGTCCTCGAATACGTATTGATAGCCGCTTTGCGTAGGCACGATGAAAAATTCTCCGCTCTTGCCGTCGATTTCGTATTCCGTTTTCATTTTCAAAACGCCGTCTTGCGCTTCATGCTTCATTTTGTATTTTCCTTTCGCTTCGCCGCTTCGGAATTCTAATTCAAATTTGTTTTTTTCTTTGTCGCCTTTCTGTTCGGATTCAAACTCCACGGAAGTTTCTTCGATAAGTTTTCCGCCCTTCACAACGCTGTAAACATACTCGCGTTCGGTTTCGCCTTCTTCGCTGCTTTCCTCGATTTCCATTTTTACGTAAGTGGTCTTATCGTTCAAATCGGGATAAGCGCAGATTTTGAGCTCGTTCTCGATTTCGTCTTTTTCCGTTTCAAATTCGCGTTCCCCGCGCAACGCATACTCTACGCCCTCGAACGCCATAACTCCTTCCAGAAAATATTTTTCTTCCGTTTCGTCCTTTTCCTCTTTCACGTTTTGCAACGTTTCGTTGTAATACATAACGTAATTTTCACGATTGCCGTTCAAGCCAACGCCCGAAACGGTGAGTTTACGGGAAAACTGCGCATAAGCGGCATCGGTATTGGCTTCTTCCGAGGTAACGGCTTCTTCCTCGCCGAGATACGCCGTAAACAGCGTAAAATATTCGTGAAACTTTGCAATCTGCGATTCAGCAATTTCCCCTTCCGTTTCCGCAAGTTGTTTAACGAGAGAGAGCGAGCGTATCGCGCTGCCTGCGATTTCACTGCCGAGCAATTTTATGGTAGTTACAGCCCCCATGCCGTATGCATTCCGCGCGGAAAGAGGAATGGTTGTGCCGCCCCCGCCCGAACCTCCCGAACCGCCAGTAAACAGCGCAACGGGAAGCACGATTGCACAGCAAGCGGCAGCGGACAGCGCAGCGGCGGCAATCCACACTCTCTGACCGTTGCGGCGCGGACTTTTTTCTCTTTGGGGAGCGGCAGACCCGTTATCGAGCAAGCCCTCCTGCCGCGCGCTTAACATAACGCGGTCAAAGACGTCGGGCGTATGCATTTCCGCTTCCCGTTTCAGTTGGTTTTGCAACTTGTTGCGTTTCATCGCCCTTCCTCCTTTCCGTTTTTTTCTTCCAATGCGCCGCGCATGGTTTTGAGCGCTTTTTGATATTTCCAGGTCACCGTATTGAGCGGCATTTCCAGCATTTTTGCAATTTCGCGCCGCTTATACCCTTCCGCCGAAACGAGCATTAAAATCATAAACTCGTCTTGCGGAAGAATGTTTTTCGCAAGGTCTATAAGCAGTCCGTAATCGTCCGTTTCCGTCGTTCCGAACGAAGACAGAAATTCCTGTTCGTCAACCGAATGTTCCCGCTGCCGTTTGCGGTATACGTCAATCGCTTCGTTGCGCGCGATTTTCGCAATCCAGGCAGCCGCGTTCGTACCCTTTCTGTAATCCTGTTTGCGGCGGATGACGCTTAAATAACATGACTGCATCACGTCTTCCGCAAGAGAACGCTCTCTCACAATAGAAAGCGCGATATAATATACCGTCTTTTGCGTAGAAAGGTAAATCGTTTCAAATGCGGAATCGTCTCCTGCCGCAAATTTTATCATAAGCGCGTCGAGCGTCACCGTCTTCCTCCGATTGCGGAATTTCCAATCTGAATTGTACCAAATAATGCTGCAAAAGTCAATCGGAGAAATTGCCCGCGCTCACAAAGCGCGGGCAAGCAACTCAGTCTTTATAAACCTTTTGGCTGTTATCCGAGAATGTGTAAACATAACCGTCTTTCGTCTGACGGATGCGGAACACGCCGCTCTCTCCGTCAAGATTGTATTTAACTTTCATTTCGACGACCCCGTTCACGGTTTCTTTTTCAACCTTATATTTGCCTTTTGCCGCGCCCTGACGGAATTCGAGTTCGTATTCAACTTCTTCCTTGTTGCCCTTGCGCTCGGTTTCAAATTCCACCGACGTTTCTTCAATCAAAACGCCGTTACGGATAACGCTGTAAACGTATTCCTGCTCCGTTTCGCCCGTTTCCACGGAACTTTCCTGTTTCATCTGAACGTAAGTCGTTCTATCGGCAATATCGGGATACGCACGGATTTTCAGTTCGTTTTCCGTTTCGTCGTCCTCCGTTTCGTATTCGCGTTCGCCGCGGAGCGCATAGTCTACGCCGTCGAGCACCATCACGCCTTCGAGGGAATAGGTCTCCTTCACTTCGTTGTCCTCGTAATCCTGTTCCGACCTTAAAAACGTTTCGGTGTAATACATGAGATAACTCACTTTTTCGCCATTGAAATCTCTGCCGTTAATCGTGAGTTTCGTTTCGTAAGGATATGCCGCGTCGGTATTTTTTTCCGCTTTCGTGGAAACAAGGTCTTCGCCGAGGAAACTATCGAGCATATTAAAATACTCGTTAAACTTATCCGCCTGCGCTTTTACTGCGCTTTCATCAGAAGTTATCCCTCCCGATTCCGCAGCCGTTGCTTCAACCGCCGCGGAGAGCGAACTTACGGCACCGCCCGCAATTTCACTGCCGAGCAGCTTTACCGTGGATACGGCGCCCATGCCGTAGACGTCCTGTGCGTTCGATAGTGCCGTCGAACCCGTTCCGCAACCGGTAAGCGCAAAGAGCGTCGCCCCCGTAAGTGCCAATCCTGCCGCAAAGATTCTTTTCTTCATTTTATTGCCTCCTGATATATTTTGGAAGATTTCCTTTACATCAATACTAACGCACGAACAATCGGTTTTGTTGGCAAAAAACAAAAAATTTTTGCAAAAAATTGCCGCCCGATTGGTTCGGGCGGTCTTTCATTTATATTTAGACTTATTTTCTGCGTTTTTTCTTACAAGTGCAGAGCAGCACATATGCGGAAATCAGTATTAACACCGTCAGACCGATGACCAAAAAGCACACCCATTCGGGCACTTCGTTGCCGAAAAAGGAGAGCGTGCAATCGTAACCGCTCCGCAACGCCTTACTGCAATCGCCGCCGTACAACGCGCCGATTTTATCGATTGCGCCGCCCATAAAGTGTTCGTGCATGAGCGCGGTGCCGTAAGTGCCCGGAAGAAACATCAGCGTGTGTGAAATTCCGTCGGCAAGCGAAGAAATAGGCATGTATGCGCCACAAAGGAACCCGTATGCCGCCGAAACAATGACTTCCACCGCCGTAATTCCGCCCTGCGATTTAAGGAAACGGCACACGATGGACGACAGGGCGGTTCCGAACATGACGAGCAGAACGGTATCGAGCAACGTTAAAAACACGTCCGCCGCGCTCAGATACCAACCGACGATTGCAAGGTAGATAAACCCGACCGCAAGCGCAACTCCGCAGACCATGAGCGTAACGAGCGCAGTAGAAATATAATAGCCGAGCGCAAGCGTCGATTCGGGTACCGGAGAAACCGCAAAGTCGGAAATGCGGTCGGTCACTTTATCCTGCACCATTACCATGTTTGCGGTAAAAGCAATCGAAACGGCGCAAACGGAAATCAACGAACTCATGAGCCAGCCGCCCGCAAAGCCTTCTACGATTTTTTTGCCGACTTCCACCCCCTCGGGCAGATTGGAAATCAAGCCGTCGCGATAAACGTTGCCGAGGAACGCCACGAACAGGAAGAACAGAATGAGCGGCGCGATGAGCGAAGTAAAGAAAAGTCCCTTGTCCTTCATATAAATTTTACAGTTGCGCGCTATCAGATATTTGAGTTTCATACTTCACCCCCTATCTTCTTGCCCGTAACGTTCAGGAATACGTCGTCCATCTTCCCTTTTGTAATTTCATAATCGGTAAACAAGTCTGAATATTCCAAAATGAGTTTGGTCGCCGCCGCGGTATTCTTCACTTCAATGCGGTAAGCTTCCCCGACTTGCTCGAACGGCAAGCCGAGCCTTGTGACCGCCTTTTCCTCCGCGCCGTAAAGCAGAATATAATCGCCTGTGTATTGGTTTTTAAGTTCCAACGGCGTGGCGTTCGCAAGAATTTTTCCGCTGTCGAGAATAACAACCCTGTCGGCGTCCGCCGCCTCTTCCATATAATGCGTGGTGAGAAATACGGTCTGTTCGCGTTCCTTTCTGAGCGTATGTATAATTTCCCAGACGGACTTTCTCGTCTGCGGGTCGAGCCCCGTTGTCGGCTCGTCGAGAATGAGTATTTCGGGTTTGTTGAGAAGGGCGCGGGCAATATCTACCCTCCGCCGCTGACCGCCCGAAAGTTTCCCCACAGGACGACGCAAAATTTCTTCCAATCCGAACAGCGCCGTTAATTCGTCCAGCCTTTTCTTGTAAGCCGCGCCCGTAATGCCGTAGAGCGCCGCGCGGTATTTCAGATTTTCCGAAACGGAAAGCGGCATATCGAGTACGCTGTTCTGAAACACCACGCCGAGCCGCCGCTTCACTTCATCCGCATGGTTTTTCAGTTCCAGCCCCTCGATTTTTACCTCGCCTTCGTCCCATTTCTGTCTGCCGCAGATAATAGAAATGGTTGTACTCTTTCCTGCGCCGTTCACGCCGAGAAAGGCGAAAAATTCACCGCGGTTGACGGAAAAGGAAATATCGTCAACGGCTTTTACCGCGCCGTAATATTTTTTCAAATGCTCGATTTCGATTGCGTGCATATATTTCTCCTGCAAAGTTGCAATTTTTTGCCCGTATGTGCGATTTTACATATGAATAAAATTGCACTTACGAAACAATGATATCATACCCCCCCCCACGCAAGTCAAGGTATTTCATAAAAAAAGAACACACCGAAATGTGTTCTTTTATATTTGGTTAGTCTTCTGCGATTGCCGTTTCGGAAGCCAGCACGTCGCGGTAAGCGCCCGTTGACTGAATCGAAACGCCCTTATAATCTTTCATGCCCGTACCTGCGGGAATGAGTTTACCGATAATGACGTTTTCTTTCAAGCCGATGAGCGGGTCGCGCTTGGTGCAGATTGCAGCTTCCGTGAGTACGCGCGAGGTTTCCTGGAAGGATGCCGCCGAAAGGAAACTGTCGGTTGCGAGCGCGGCTTTGGTAATTCCGAGCAAAACGCGCTTTGCCGTGGAGGGAACTCCGCCCGACATAATCGTCTTTTCGTTCTGGTCTTCAAAGGTGAACATATCCACAAGCTGACCGGGAAGCATTTCGGTGTTGCCCGCGTCTTCGATACGGACTTTGCGAAGCATCTGGCGGACGATAATTTCAACGTGTTTATCGTTAATGTCAACGCCCTGCGAACGGTAGACGGACTGGACTTGTTCGAGAATATAATCCTGAACGCCCTTGACGCCCTCTACGCGGATAATATCCTGCGGATTGAGCGAACCTGCATTGAGTTGAACGCCGGGGGTCACTTTATCGCCCGTCTTAACAAGCAGTTCCGCATTGAAGGGCAATTCGTAATCTTTGAGTTTCTCGCCCGTGCCTTCGTCGGTAATGATAACGTGTTTCAGATTATCGCTGTCGTCGATGGTTACGACGCCGTTAAATTCGCAGACGGTTGCAACGCCCTTGGGTTTTCTCGCCTCGAAAAGTTCTTCGACGCGGGGAAGACCTTGCGTAATGTCGCCCGTAGCGGCGATACCGCCCGTGTGGAACGTTCTCATCGTCAGCTGCGTACCGGGCTCGCCGATGGACTGCGCCGCGATGACGCCGACCGCTTCGCCCACCATAATGGGAAGCGTGGTTGCCATGTTCTTACCGTAGCATTTCGCACAGACGCCGAAACGCGTATTGCAGTTGAATACGCTGCGGATATTTACGCCGCGCGCGTTCTCGCCGCCGTATTTTTCCATAGCGGCAATCTTCTTCGCGTTCGCTTCGGAAATCATTTCGTTGCAGGGAACGATGACGTTACCCTTTTCGTCGGTGATGTCCTCCGCCGCGAATCTGCCCGTCAAACGGTCTTCGAGACTTTCGATGACCGTGCCGTTCGCGCCGCAGATAGCCTTGACGAAAGTGCCGCGCGGGCGTTTGCCAGCCGAGCAGTCCTCTTCGCGGACGATAACGTCCTGCGAAACGTCTACCAAACGGCGGGTCAGATAACCCGAGTCTGCCGTTTTCAAAGCCGTATCTGCAAGACCTTTACGGCCGCCGTGCGAGGAAATGAAGTATTCGAGCACCGAAAGACCGTTACGGAAGCACGATTTCACGGGAACTTCGATTTTCTTACCCTGCGGGTTTACCATGAGTCCGCGCATACCCGAAAGCTGTTTAATCTGGTCGATGGAACCGCGCGCGCCCGAATCCGCCATCATCCAGATGGGATTGAACTTATCCGCCGCGCCCTGCGCTTTCAGAATGCCTGCAACTTTATCCGTTGCGTCGTCCCATACGGAGATGACCGC
Source organism: uncultured Clostridia bacterium (assembly GCA_947087265.1). Taxonomy (GTDB): domain Bacteria; phylum Bacillota; class Clostridia; order Christensenellales; family Borkfalkiaceae; genus Gallimonas. The sequence goes on along the minus strand of CAMUBY010000002.1, from coordinate 202,623 downwards.
ATGATAGCGTTCTTCTTCTTTGAGCAAACCTCTTGCGTATTTCTTGGAAATTTTTGCAACCTGCTCTTCCGCATCCTCGACGATTTTGTCTTTCTCGTCGGGAATTTTCATATCGAATACCGAAGTGGTAAGCGCGGCAAGCGTGGAATAGTGATACCCGCGTTCCTTAATTGCGTCGAGTACCGCAGATGCCTTGGGCGCATAACCCGTTTTGAAGCACGCCTCGACGATTTTGGAGAGGTGCTTTTTGCCGATTGCGCGCGAACCTTTAATGGATTCGATAAACTCGGTTGCAAGTTCGAGTTTCAGATAATCTTCGGGAGCGTTGCGCTTTACGAAGTCCAAATCCTGCGGCATCCCGTCGTTATAGATAATTCTGCCGACCGTTGTTTTAATGATACCCGTCACTTTGAGCGCGCCCGTCGTTTCGTCTTTCACGACGCTGACGTTGCCGCAGACCGCGTTGTTAGGCATATCTTTCGCCCAACCGCAATTCTTCTCATAGGGGAGTGCAAGGTTCTCAAATTTATCGTAGGGAAGTTCCACCGTACGGCGAACGTAAATCTCATCCTGACAGTGCGTTTCTTTGAGTTGGTAACTCATGAGCGCTTCGTCGAAGGAGGAGAAAATAGCGGGAACGTACTCTTCGCCCTTTTCGTCGGGCTTGCAGAGCGCGTTGTATTTCTTGCCCTCTTCCCTGCGGATAATCGTCAGGTAATACGCGCCGATAATCATATCCTGCGTGGGGCTCATAACCGACTTGCCGTCCGCAAGTTTCAAAATGTTATTCGCGGAAAGCATCAGGAATCTTGCTTCCGCCTGCGCCTCGATAGAGAGCGGAAGGTGAACCGCCATCTGGTCGCCGTCGAAGTCGGCGTTGAAAGGACCGCAGACGAGGGGCGAAATCTTAATCGCTCTGCCCTCGATGAGTACGGGCTCGAACGCCTGAATGGAAAGACGGTGCAGCGTGGGAGCACGGTTCAAGAGTACAGGGTGTTCTTTGATAACTTCTTCGAGCACGTCCCAAACGAAGTCCTTCCCCTTTTCCACCGTACGTTTCGCGCTTTTAATGTTGTGGCATTTATTGGTTTCCACAAGCCGTTTCATGACGAACGGTTTGAAGAGTTCGATTGCCATTTCCTTCGGAAGTCCGCATTGGAAAATTTTGAGGTCGGGACCGACGACGATAACCGAACGGCCCGAATAGTCGACACGTTTGCCGAGCAGGTTCTGACGGAAACGACCTTGCTTGCCACGGAGCAAACCCGAAAGAGATTTGAGTTCACGGTTGGAAGGACCGCTCAAAGGCTTTCCTCTTCTGCCGTTATCGATGAGCGCATCTACCGCTTCCTGCAACATACGCTTTTCGTTTTTGATAATCATTTCGGGCGCGCCGAGTTCAATCATGCGCTTCAAGCGGTTGTTGCGGTTGATAACGCGGCGGTACAAATCGTTGAGGTCGGAAGATGCGAATCTGCCGCCGTCGAGTTGTACCATGGGGCGCAAATCGGGCGGAATGACGGGAAGCACCGTAAGCACCATCCATTCGGGACGGTTGCCGCTCTTGCGGAAAGATTCGATGATTTCGATACGCTTTACCGCTTTCACGCGCTTGGGTCCGCTCACGTTCTTTTCAATGATGTCTTTGCATTCTTTGCTTTCTTTTTCAAGGTCTACCGCCATGAGAAGTTCGCGGATTGCCTCCGCGCCCATGCCGACTTTCAGCCCCGTCTTGGAGGAATCGCCCAGCGTTTCTTCGATTTCGCGGAGTTGTTTATCGTTGATGACCTGCTTGTATGTGAGCCCCGTAGTGCCCGGGTCGAGCACGACGTATGCCGCAAAGTAGATGACCTGCTCTAAGGGTTTGGGACCCATGTCGAGCAAAAGACCGATTTTGCTCGGAATGCCGCGGAAGTACCAGATATGCGAAACGGGAGCAGCAAGTTCGATATGCCCCATACGTTCGCGGCGTACTTTTGCGCGCGTGACTTCTACGCCGCACTTTTCGCAGATAATGCCTTTGTAGCGGATTCTCTTATATTTCCCGCAGTGGCATTCCCAGTCTTTGGTCGGTCCGAAAATCTTTTCGCAGAAAAGTCCGTCCCGTTCGGGTTTTTGCGTGCGGTAGTTAATCGTCTCGGGCTTGGTAACTTCGCCGTATGACCATTCCCTGATTTTTTCGGGAGATGCAATGCTGATTTGAATAGAGTTAAAATCGTTTAATTCGTACATACTTATCCTCCCTTATTCCTTATCGGACGAATCGTCTTCGTCGAACAGATTTCCGAACGAGAAATCTTCGTCTACGTCTTCCATATCGTCCTCTTCGAGGTCCTTGTCTTCGAACAAGTCGCTCGACGCGAAATCTTCGTCGTCGCCCGCCTCGTCGAAAATGGAACCGATGTCTTCGTCGTCGCTCTCTTCTTCCCCGATATCGAAGTCGAAATCCTGCTCGTCTTCGAGAACGGGCTCGTCGCGTTTGGGCGTATCTCTGTCGTCATCGTCGAATTCGCGGATAATGAGCTCTTCGTTATTTTCGGTAAGCACTTTCACGTCAAGCGCAAGCGACTGCAATTCTTTCAAAAGCACCTTGAACGCTTCGGGAATACCCGGTTCGGAAATGTTGTTGCCTTTTACGATGCTCTCGTAAGTCTTGACACGCCCTACGATATCGTCCGACTTAACGGTAAGAATTTCCTGCAAGATGTGCGCCGCGCCGTAAGCTTCGAGCGCCCAAACTTCCATTTCACCGAAACGCTGACCGCCGAACTGCGCTTTACCGCCGAGCGGCTGCTGCGTGACCATGGAGTAAGGACCGATGGAACGCGCGTGAATTTTATCGTCGACGAGGTGGCACAGCTTAATCATGTACATGATACCGATGGTAACGCGGTTTTCAAACGGTTCGCCCGTTCTGCCGTCGAATACCTGGAACTTGCCGTCTACCTTGCCTTCGGGGTTGAACAGGTTGTTCTCCTCAAAAAGTTTTTCGATGTCCGACTCGGTTGCGCCGTCGAATACGGGGGTTGCAATCTTCCAGCCGAGTTGACGGCAAACGTAGCCGAGGTGCACTTCGAGCACCTGACCGATATTCATACGCGAAGGCACACCCAAGGGGTTCAAGAGAATCTGCAATGGAGTACCGTCGGGCAGGAAGGGCATATCGCTCTGCGGAAGCACGCGCGAAATGACGCCCTTGTTTCCGTGGCGGCCCGCCATCTTATCGCCGACCTGAATTTTACGTTTCTGCGCGACGTATACGCGCACGAGTTTGTTCACGCCGGGAGAAAGTTCGTCCTTGTTTTCGCGCGTGAAGATTTTTACGTCTACGACGATACCGCCCTCGCCGTGGGGAACGCGGAGCGAAGTATCGCGCACTTCTCTCGACTTCTCGCCGAAAATGGCGCGAAGCAGTCTTTCTTCGGGGGTGAGTTCGGTTTCGCCCTTGGGCGTTACTTTGCCGACGAGAATATCGCCGCTCGTCACTTCCGCACCGATTCTGACGATACCGTCTTCATCGAGGTCTTTGAGCGCGTCGTCGCCCACGTTGGGAATATCGCGCGTGATTTCCTCTTCGCCGAGTTTGGTGTCGCGCGCTTCCGTTTCGTGTTCTTCGATATGAATGGAAGTGAACACGTCGTCCTGCACGAGTTTTTCGGAAATGAGGATAGCGTCCTCGTAGTTATAGCCTTCCCATTCCATGAAGCCGACGAGAATGTTCTTGCCGAGCGCAAGTTCGCCGTTGTTGGTAGAAGGACCGTCTGCAATGACTTCGCCCTTCTCCACTCTGTCGCCCGTAGAAATAATCGGGCGCTGGTTGAGGCACGTTCCTTGGTTGGAACGCTCGAATTTCTTTAAGGGATACTCGGCTTCAAAACCGCTGTCCTCTCTGATTGTAATTTTATCGGACGAAACGCCGATTGCGACGCCCGCCTCTTTCGCGCGGACGATAACGCCCGAATCGCGTGCAATCGCCGCTTCGATACCCGTTGCAACGATGGAAGATTCCGTCTTCAGAAGCGGAACTGCCTGCCGCTGCATGTTCGAGCCCATGAGGGCACGGTTGGTATCGTCGTTTTCCAGGAAGGGAATGAGCGCCGTAGCCACCGAAACAAGCTGTTTGGGGCTGACGTCCATGTAGTCGATGCGCTCGCGCGGCATTTCGATGATGAGTTCCTTGTAACGGCAGCCGACGCGCTCGTTCACGAAATGTCCTTCGCTGTCGAGCGGTTCGTTCGCCTGCGCAACGACGTAGCGGTCTTCTTCATCCGCCGTGAGATAATCGACGTGGTCGGTAACAACGCCCGTTTCTTTATCGACCTTGCGGTACGGGGACATAATGAAACCGAATTCGTTGACTTTCGAGAACGTTGCAAGCGAAGAAATAAGACCGATGTTCTGACCTTCGGGGGTTTCAATCGGGCACATTCTTCCGTAGTGCGAATAGTGAACGTCGCGGACTTCAAAGGTTGCTCTGTCGCGGTTCAGACCGCCGGGACCGAGCGCGGAAAGTTTGCGCTTGTGCGTGAGTTCCGCAATGGGGTTAATCTGGTCCATGAACTGCGAAAGCTGGGAGGAGCCGAAGAATTCGCGGATGACCGCAGAAATGGGACGCACGTTGATAAGGCTGGACGGCGTGACTTCCATGGGGTCTGCGGTTGCCATTCTCTCTTTGATAAGGCGTTCCAAACGCGACATACCGATGCGGAGCTGGTTTTGCAAAAGTTCGCCCACCGAACGCACGCGGCGGTTACCGAGGTGGTCGATTTCGTCCACCGTGCCGATGCCGTACTGCAAATCGAGGTTGGTGGAAACTGCCGCCACGATATCGTCAATCGTAATGCACTTATGGTTGAGTTTTTCAATCAAAGGCTTGATTTTCTTTTTCTCTTCGGAGGTAACGCCGAGTACCGCGTTCTCCTGCGCCAAATCCACCGCCTTTTTGCCGCTTTGCGGTTTGCGGTTCAAAAGTTCGTGGAATACCTTGCAGGCTTCTACGAATTTCAAGCGGTTGTCTTTGCGCTTTTCGCGGTTTTTCTTTTCTTCCTGTTTCTCGTCCGCTTCGGGCTGCGTTTCGCGCGTATGGTACACGTCGTTGATTTCGTTGAGATATTTCTCTGCAACTTCCTCGACGGAGAGCGTTTCGCATTCTTTTGCAAGTTGCTTACTGAATACGAAGTTGGGATAATAAATCGTTTTGAGAAGTCCGAACGCCTTGGGGTCTTTGTCGGATACGGCAGAGAAATCAACCGTCTTGTTGGAAATAATCTTGTGGCGGATTTCGCCGTCAACGGGGTCGTTGACGAGTACGAAAATTTCGCCGATGCCCGCGTTCTGAATTTCGCGCGCCTTCTCTTCGGAAACGGTTTCCCCTTTCACGGCAAGAATTTCGCCCGTTTCGGGGTGAACGACGTCGTCCGCAACGCGGCAGCCGGGCAGACGGTAAGCAAGGTTGAGTTTCTTATTGAATTTGTACCTGCCGACTTTTACGACGTCGTAACGGCGCGTATCGAAGAACAGATTATAAAGGTGCTGGCGGACGGAGTCCTCGGTAGGAACTTCGCCGGGGCGCAGTCTTCTGTAAAGGGCAATGAGACCGTCCGATTCCGATTTGATAGGCTGCGTGTCTTTTTCGTCCTTTTCAATGGTTGCGGCAATCATTTTGTTATTGCCGAACAGTTCTTCCAAAGCGCGTGCGGAGCCGTAACCCAAAGCGCGCAGAAGCACGGTAGCGGTGAGTTTACGCTTTCTGTCGACGCTCACCCACAAAACGCCCTGCGAATCCTGCTTGAATTCGAGCCAGGCGCCGCGGTTGGGAATCACCGTGGTTTCGTAAATCTGTTTACCCGTCTTGTCCGTTTCGGCAACGTTGTTCACGCCGGGAGAACGAACGAGCTGGGAAACGATGACACGCTCCGCGCCGTTGATGATGAACGAGCCGTTCTCCGTCATCAACGGGAAGTCGCCCATAAAGACGTCCTGCTCTAAAATTTCGTCCTTCACTTTGTTGACGAGGCGCACCTTCACGCGGAGAGGAAGCGCATAGGTAGCGTCGCGGTTGCGGCACTCCTTTTCGTCGTACTTCGGCTTGTCCCCGAACGAGTGTTCGAGGAAGTAAAGTTCAAAGTGGTCGGAGAAATCCGAAATAGGAGAATAGTCCTCGAAAATTTCGGAAATTCCCTCGCCGATAAAAGACGCGTAAGAGTCTCTCTGAATCTCTACGAGGTTGGGAATATCGATGACTTCGTCAATCGAACCGAATTTTCTGCGTTCGGTTTTCCCGTACTTTTGAATGGGTAAATTCATTCGTCAATTTCACTCCTTGATTTTGTTGCTATTTGACGATTTACCGAGTATATCTTTTCATCGATAAAAATCGAAATATTTTACTTAAAATTTCCGTTTGCCCCTTTACTTTCGGGCATTTCTGCGCTATAATAAATAGGAAATGCAAACGTTCGGCAATGCAGATAATTTCTAAAAATTATATATTGCCACAGCATAATGATACAGTATGTTATTATAAACCGTATTTGAGAAGATGTCAAACGCTTTTTTCTCAAATAGTATAATTTTTTTTGCGAATTTTGAGGAATTATATGAGATTGGATAAATTTTTGAAAGTATCGAGAATCTTAAAGCGGCGCACCGTTGCACAGGAAGCGGCAAACGCGGGAAAAATCTGCGTGAACGGAAAGGAAGCGAAACCCTCCTGCCGTTTGAAAGTCGGCGACGAAGTGGAAATTTCCTTTGCCGCAAGTACGCTGCGGTTCCGCGTGAAAGAATTAAAGGAAACGGTAAAAAAAGATGAAGCGCAATCGCTTTATGAGGTGCTCGATGATTAGCGCAATCATCTGCGCGGCAGGCAGCGGCGAACGCGCAGGATTTTCAAAAAATAAAATCTTACAGGAATACAATGAACTGCCTTTGCTGTGTCATTCGCTTACCGCTTTTTCACAGCGCGCGGATATCGGGGAAATTATCATCGTTTGCCGCAGAGAAGACGAGAACAGGATTTTTGAGTTGATTTCCGAATATCCGAACGTGAAAATCTGTTACGGCGGCAAGACGCGCGCGGAATCCGTCTATTTGGGGTTGCAACTTGTAGCGGGAGACATTGTACTCGTGCATGACGCGGCGCGCCCGTTCGTTTCGCAGAAAACGATTTCGAACTGCATCGCAAGCGTAAAAAAATACGGCAGTGGCGTGGCGGCAATTCCTGCGACCGATACCGTTGCGGTTGCCTGCAACGGCGGTTATTCGACCACCAACCGCGCCGACACCTATTATGTACAAACGCCGCAAGGGTTTTTGCGCGAAGAACTATACGGCGCCTACGGGAAAGCGTTTACCGAAAACAAACAGTTTACCGACGAGAGCGGACTTTATGCGCACTATGTAAAACCGCCGCATCTCGTTTCGGGCGCGAAAGAAAATATCAAGCTTACTTATCCCGAAGATTTTATACTTGCAAAGCGCGTGGGGTTCGGCGTAGACACGCACGCGTTTTATGCCGACGGCGAAGGCGCGCCGTTTATCAATTTTATTACGCTGGGCGGTGTGCGTATCCCGTCTGAAAAAATCCTCAAAGCGCACAGCGACGGCGACGTACTCGTCCATGCGCTGATGGACGCCCTTCTTTCCGCGGCAGGCTTGCGCGATATCGGCTATTATTTCCCCGATACCGACCCGAACTACAAGGGCGCAAACAGCATGGAACTTCTTGAAAAAGTTGTTACGCTTCTCAAACAAGAAGAGTTTGCGCCGAAAAACGTGAGTATTTCTATACTTGCCGAAACCCCGCGCCTCTCCCCCTATATCGGGGAAATGAAACAAAATCTTGCAAACGCGCTCTCTCTGCCGCCGAACGCAATCGGCATTGCCGCAGGCACGAACGAAAAACTCGGGTACGTCGGCGAAAAGAAAGGAATTACCGTTTACGCAATTGCGTTATTACAATAAAGGATAAAAAAATATGGCAAAAGCGACAACACAGTTTGTATGCAATGAATGCGGATATACTTCCCCGAAGTGGCTGGGAAGGTGCCCCGACTGCGGAAAATTCAACACCTTGATTGAGGAAGCGGTTGCACCTTCCGCGCCGGCAAAAAGCAAGAGTGCATTATTTCATACCCCATCGCGCGCCCTTCCCCTCTCGCAGGTGAAATACGAAAAATACGAGCGCGTTTCTTCCGGCATTTCCGAACTTGACGTCGTGCTCGGCGGCGGCATTGTACGCGGCTCGTTAGTTCTCGTGGGCGGCGACCCCGGCGTGGGCAAGTCCACCATTTTAACGCAGGTTTCCGCGCACCTTGCAAAAGAACACAAAGTACTCTATCTTTCCGCAGAGGAAAGCTGTTCACAGGTAAAACTCCGCTGTGAACGGCTGGGCTTGAATTCGGAAAACCTGCTTCTTCTCAACGAAACAAACATCGATTTGGCAGAATCCGCCTTTTTAGAAGCGGAATACGTTGTCATCGACTCCATTCAGGCGGTGTACACCGAAGCGCTCTCCTCCTCGGCGGGAAGCGTGGGACAGGTGCGCGAATGCGCTTCCAAACTCATGCGGATAGCCAAGGCGAACGGCATAACATTCTTCATTATCGGGCACGTGACGAAAGAAGGCACGCTGGCAGGGCCCAAAGTGCTCGAACACATTATGGACGCGGTACTCTATTTTGAGGGCGAACGTACGGAAAACTTCAAAATTCTCCGCGCCGTGAAAAACCGTTTCGGTTCCGTGCAGGAAGTGGGCGTATTTGAAATGACGAGCGAAGGCATTTTCGGCATTTCCGACTATTCCGCACTCTTTCTTTCGGATACGCGCGGCGAAGCGGCTGGCGCGGCGGTAACGCCCAGCGAAACGGGCAACCGCTGTATGATGGTGGAAATTCAGACGCTCATGTGTAAAACGGCTTACGGCTTGCCGCGGAGAATGCCGCTCGGCGTCGATTTCAACCGATTGGTCGTGTTGATTGCGGTTTTGGAAAAGCGGTGCGGACTGCCGCTCGGCACGCAGGATATTTACCTCAACGCAATGGGCGGAATTAAATTAAATGAGCCGAGCGCGGATTTGAGCATTTGCGCCGCCCTTGCGAGCGCGGAAAAAATGCAGCCGATTGATAAGTACACGGCATTGTTCGGCGAAGTAGGTTTGACGGGCGAGGTGCGCGCCGTGAATTTTGCGGACAAGCGCGTGAACGAATGCGTAAAAATGGGATTTAAGCGCGTGATACTCCCCGCCAAAAATATGAAAGCGTGCGAAAAATTCAAAGACAAAATCGAACTCGTGCCCGTAAATTACGTTTCGCAAATGATAAAAACGCTGTTTCCGAAATAAAAAGAAGAGGAGTATTATGAAAAAACAATACTTAAATCTGTTAACGTTTTTGGTTCTGATTGCCGCTTTTGCAATAAGTTTTACCGCTTGCGGTCTCACACACCAACACACTTTCGCAAGTAAATGGTCTTCCGACGAAACCTACCATTGGCACGCGGCGACCTGCGAGCACACAAACGAAATTGCAGACAAGGCAACGCACACCATGGTAGACGGCGTATGTTCGGAATGCAGTTACATAGACAATTCGGTTGATTTGACCGCCTTTCAGTACACGGTATGGCGGGGAGAGGCAACCATTACGGGCTATTATGACTTTACGCAAACGGTGATTACAATTCCTTCGTATTTGAACAACTACCGCGTAGTAAGGATTGCCAAAGAAGCATTCCGTGACAATACTGTACTCTGTAAGTTAATTATTTGCGAAGGTGTACAGTTAATTGAAAATTCTGCGTTCTATTGTTGCAGTAATCTTACAAGTGTAACCATTCCCGGCAGTGTAACAAATATCGGAAATAGTGCATTCAGCTGTTGCAGCAGTCTTACAAGCGTAACCATCGGAAACGGCGTAACAACAATCAGTGATTCTGTGTTTATGTGGTGCAGTTCCCTTACAAGCGTAACCATTCCCGACGGTGTAACAAGTATCGACCATAGTGCGTTCGCCGATTGTAGCAGTCTTACAAGCGTAACCATTCCCAGCAGTGTAACAAGTATCGGTGTTTCTGCATTCTCTGGTTGCAGTTCTCTTACAAGCGTAACTATTCCCGACGGTGTAACAACGATAGAAACTGTAACGTTCTATGGATGCAGTTCTCTTACAAGCGTAACCATTCCCGACAGTGTAACAACAATAGAAACTTTAGCGTTCTATGGTTACGATAAATTAACGGAAATAACATTCAACGGTACTATGGCAAAATGGAAAGCCATTGAAAAATCAAATTGGCATTTGGGTAATACAATCAATATACGCTGCACAGACGGCGTCATTGAAAATCAATAAAAAATTTCGAAAAAGCCGAATGAAATTACGGCGGCAATTATCCCGCAATGAAAGGATTGGACTCGTACTTTATGGAATCAGGTATGTAAAAAAAAATAGTAGCCCTGCTTGCATAGCAGGGCTACTATTTTTTTATTTCGAAGCCGAAGCGTTCTTGACGGAAATGAGAATATGGCAAACCGTAAAGATTACGGCAAACACACCGAGCGGAATGCTCGCAATCACAGCGGCTGAAAACAGGAAAATCAGCGAGGGAATGACCGATAACAGTACCGCTTTGCAAATGCCTTGCCGTTTCCAAAACACAATCCAAATCAGGCAATACGCCGCCGCCAAGGTGAAATTAACTGCAAGATATACGGTTTCGGCATTCGCAAACCAGTAGCCGAACCAAGTATACGGAATGTTAAAAATCATAAACGCCATACAACCGTATCTGCCGATTTGCTCGATTATTTCCGCAGGTTGATTCCGATAAGCATTTTGGAAACCTTCTTTGCAAGTTACCGCATAAACAATATTCGGCAACATTATCACGACAACGATAATAAGCCCGAAATAGTTAAACCAAGTCATTCCGAATTTTTCCCGTTCGTTTTCACAGCAACCGCGCGGTAAATCGGCAGTCCTTTGGAAGCGAAATTGCGTTCGTATTCGGTAACAATGTTTTCGCATGCATATGCGCTACGGTGCAAGTCACGCGAAACTTCCCTGACTTCAAACCCGTTTTTCGCATACTGTTCCAACGAATAATCGAAAAACGGCTCGCTGTCCGTCTTCTGTTCGATTGTTCCGCCGTCAGAGAGCAACGCACGGTAAATCTGCAAAAACCGCGTTGCGGTGAGCCGCTGCTTTTCTCGGCTCTTCTCGGGCAGAGGCGTGGAAAAATTCAGATAAATTTTGCGGACGCTTCCCTCGCCCAGATAACAAGGCAGAATTTCCGCAGGGATATTGAGATAGCGCACGTTTTTTACGCCCTCGGCGTTCGCACGCTCCATGGCGGTTAAAATCACGTTACTGCAAATTTCGAGCGCAAGATAATTCACGTTCAGATTGCGCTTTGCCTTTTCCAGAATAAAACCGCCGTTTCCGCAACCCACCTCTAATTCTACGGGATTACGGTTGCCGAACACTTCTTCCAAACAGAATAAAGCGCGGTAATTTTCAACCGCCGCTTTCAAGTTGAGCATGGGCGCGCCGCGCACCAGCAAAAGATTCGCGCATTCCGCCATACGCGGTTCCAAATTGCGCTTTCTGCGCATTCTCACGTCAGTTTCTCCCCGAAGAGCCGAAGCCGCCTTCGCCGCGCACCGTCTCGGAAAGTTCTTCCGCTTCCGTATATTCCGCGGTATAAAAAGGCGCAACCACGAGTTGGGCAATTCTGTCGCCCCCGTTTACCGTGCGGGTTTCCTTGCCGTGATTGTGGAGCGCGACCATGATTTCGCCGCGGTAGTCGCAGTCGATAACCCCCACTTTGTTCGCAGGCGCGAGGTCCTGTTTGCAGGAAAGTCCGCTGCGCGCATACACGAGCCCTACCGTGCCGAGCGGAAGTTCCACGGCAATTCCCGTATGGATAAACCGCGTTTCGCCCGCAGGAATTTCCACAGGAGCCGCTTCGCAGGCGTATAAGTCCGCCCCTGCCGCATACTCCGAACCGTAGGCGGGAAGGTGTGCGTTTTTGTTCAATTTCTTTACGTTGATATTCATTTGTTTTCCTTTTCGGTTATTTTACGCTGTACAGCAAATCCGTATAAGTGGGATAAGGCCAGTAATCGGAAGAGGTGAGTTTTTCCATTTCGTCCGCAAAGCGACGCACTTCTTTCATATCGGGCACGACGGTGTGCGCAATCTTCTGGGAAGCAGCCGTTTCCCCTTCGGGCAGTTCTCTTATATCTCGTTCCAGTTTTTCCACTGCAAGCGCGAACGCTTCGTTAAGTTCCGAAAGTTTTTCGGCAAGCGCAATATCCGTCTTGCAGGGCATCTTTTCGCTGACGGAACGCTTTGCGGAAATCACCGAACAAAGTTCCGCAATGTAGCCGTTGACGGAGGGATAAATATCCTGCTTTGCCATTTCAATCATGGTAAGCGCTTCGATATTGATAATTTTATTATAATTTTCCAGTTGGATATTCGCACGCGTTACCACCTCTTTTTCGGTGTAAACGCCCTGCTTTACGAACACCTCGATATTCTCTTTCTTGAAAAATTCAGGTACGGCGTCCGCCGTCGTCTTGTTGTTGAGTAGTCCCCTGCGCTCCGCTTCGGATTCCCAGTCGGGTCCGTAACCGTTGTAGTTGAAAATAATGCGGTGATGGTCTTTGAGCAGTTTCGCCGTATAAGTTTTGCACGCCTTTTCAAAGTCTTTCGCGCCTTTGAGTTCTTCCACCGCTTCCGCAAACTTCTGCGCCGCAATCGTGTTGAGCACAATGTTGGGGTCGGCAACGGAGGCTTGCGAACCAAGCATACGGAATTCAAATTTGTTGCCCGTGAACGCAAACGGCGAAGTACGGTTTCTGTCCGTCATGTCGATGGGGAAAATGGGCGATTCGGGCACGCCGATAGAGCCCGGAACGGCTTTCTTCGGAACATACTCTCTGCCGAGAACGATGCTGTCTACAATCGCGCCGAGCTGGTCGCCGAGGTATGCCGAGATAATCGCGGGCGGCGCTTCGTTCGCGCCCAGACGGTGGTCGTTCCCTGCGGAAGCCACGCAAGCGCGAAGAATACCCTGATAGTCGTCCACCGCCGCAAGCACGCACGCGAGAATAAGCATAAAGCGTGTGTTGTTTTCGGGGTTGGGACCGGGGTCTAAAAGATTCAGCCCCGTATCGGTGGAAAGCGACCAGTTGTTGTGCTTGCCGCTGCCGTTGACGCCTTCGAAGGGTTTTTCATGGAGCAAGCAGACAAGCCCGTGCTTTTTCGCCACCTTTTTCATGAGTTCCATGGTGAGCTGGTTGTCGTCCACCGCCACGTTGGTCGTAGAGAAAATGGGCGCGAGTTCGTGCTGGGCAGGCGCGACTTCGTTGTGCTCCGTCTTGGCGTAAATGCCGAAGCTCCAAAGCGTTTCGTCCAAATCGCGCATGAAATCGGCAACCCGTTCTTTGAGTGCGCCGAAGTAATGGTCTTCTAGTTCCTGTCCGCGCGAGGGAAGCGCGCCGAACAACGTTCTGCCAGTAAGTTGCAGGTCTTTGCGCTGCGCAAATACTTCTTCGTCAACGAGGAAATATTCCTGTTCGGGTCCGACCGTGGTGGATACCTTGCGGCATTCGATGCCGAAAAGTTTGAGGAGCCGTTTCGCCTGCGTATCGAGCGCGGTCATCGACTTCAAGAGCGGCGCTTTTTTATCGAGCGTTTCGCCCGTATAGGAGACAAAAACGGTGGGAATGCAGAGCGTGTTTTCCTTGACGAATGCGGGAGAGGTCGGGTCCCAAGCGGTGTAGCCGCGCGCCGCGCTCGTCATGCGCGTACCGCCCGAAGGGAAACTCGAAGCGTCGGGCTCGCCCACAATGAGACTCTTGCCCGTGAGTTGCATAATCGCTTTATCGCCCGAAGGCTCGATGAAACTGTCGTGCTTTTCTGCGGTGAGGTTGGTGAGCGGCTGGAACCAGTGCGTGTAGTGGGTTGCCCCTTTGGAAACCGCCCAGTCCTTCATGGCGTTTGCAACCGCGCTTGCTATGGACGTATCGAGCGGCTCGCCCTCGTCAATCGTCTTTTTTAAGGACTTGTAAATTTCCTTGGGAAGGAGATTTTTCATCACCTCGTCGTTAAATACGTTGCTGCCGAACATTTCGGTTACGTTCATACACTCACTCCTTTCATTTGCATTACGCAATTATTATATGTTTTCGCCGCGAGGAAGTCAAATAAATCACCCCACCATTTTGAAAAACGGGTTTTCCGTTTTTTATGATTGCTATAAGCAGGAATTAAGAAAAGAGTTTTCAAGCAGAACACCGTTAAAAAAATATCTTCCCGCAAAAGGAAGATATTTTACACTTTTATTTAATCGGTAAAGAAGTCCTCGCGCTTTAAGCCGACGCGCAGTTTTTCAAGCGCACGCTTTTCGATTCGGGAAACGTAGGAGCGGGAAATTTTAAGTTTCTGCGCCACTTCACGCTGGGCAAGCGGCACGCCGCCCGTAAGCGCATACCGCATACAAATAATTTCCGTTTCGCGTTCGCTGAGCAATTTATGGATTGCCGCAAGGAATTTTTCCTGCATGAGCGACTGCTCCACATTGCCGAACACTTTGTCTTCCTTTTCAAACAGCAAATCCATGAGCACGAGTTCGTTGCCGTCTTTATCCGTGCCCACGGGGTCGTTGAGCGAAACGTTCGCCTTGTGCTTTTTCCCCGAACGGATGAGCATGAGAATTTCGTTTTCGATACAGCGCGCGGTATAAGTTGCAAGCCGCACGCCGCGCCCCGGTTCAAAAGTATTGATTGCCTTGATAAGCCCGATGCTTCCTACCGAAATCATATCGTCCGTTTCCGCCGCGCCGTTAAACTTTTTTACGATATGTGCAACGAGGCGCATATTGTGTTTCACGAGCATATCTTTGGCGTGCTTATCGCCTTCGCGCGCAAGGCGGAGATATTTCTCCTCGTCTGCCGCGGAGAGCGGTTTTGGGTACGAACTTCCGTCCTGCACGGAACCCGTGAAAAAAAACAGCCGTCCCAGAACGGCATAAAGCATTTCGAGCATATTCTCACCTCTTCGACATTATATGCCGGGTAGAATTTGTCCTATTCCCTAAAATGCGCCCGAATAATGCAAAATTTCCGATAATTCAATTAAAAAGATAGAAATTCAACTAACGGTTGAGAAAACTCTCTTGAAATTTTTACGGGAATTTTATATAATTTTTGTATCGTAACGAGGAGGAAATCAAAAAAAATGAATTCGGGAGAAAAAATAGCCGAACTTCGCAGAAAGCACGGCATGACGCAGGACGATTTGGGAAAAGCCATGAACGTTTCCTATCAGGCGGTTTCCAAGTGGGAGCGCAACGAATCGCAGCCGGACTTTGAAACAATGTCGAAAATCGCAAAGTTGTTCAACGTTCCGCTCAGTTATTTCGAGGACGGCGCACACGCATCGGCGCAATTTGCTTATTCGGACGCGACGGCGGCGCCCGTGCAGAAAACTTTTATCGGCACTTGCACGGAATGCGGCAGAGTTGTTTACGAGGGCGAAGAATGCGAAACGCAGCCCAAACTTGTGTGCGGCGCGTGCTTAGAGCGCAAAAGGGAATCTCAGCGGCAGGTAGAACAAAAACGCGCAGAAGAACTCGCACGCTGGGAAGCGGAAAATCCCGATTGTGAGAAAAAAGAAAAGAGAAGCGAACGGCTGAGCGCCGTGGGGAATAAACTCGGATTCATCTTCGGGATTCTCGGCGCGGTTGCCATGTACGTCCTCTTTATCGTGCTCTATTTTCTGGACACCAACGACGACCGCATGATTTACGGCGCGCTGTTATTTCTTGCGCCGCTTGCGGCATTCGGCGGTATTCACGCCATTGTCAATAAAGTGAAAGATTTGTTCGACAAAGAAGAAAACGTGCTTTCTCTCCGCGCCTCGCTCATCATTGCCGCGTGCTTCTCGCTCGTCTACTTGGCATTATTGCTAACCATGTATCTTACGACAAATTCTGACGGCGAAAAAACTTTTTTGATAGGGCTCATGATTGGCGGAACGCTTCTCACGTTCACGTTTATCAGCCAATACCTTTGGGGCGGCGTTGTCGGTGAAATTTTCACCTGCGGCGGCTTCACCTTCAAAATTCCCCTCGTGCTGTTCACGTTCAGCCCCGACGGAATCATCGCCCTTATCGTTACGAAAATTCTGCTCGGCATTCTCGCCGTCATCATATACGCGATTACTACAATTATCTTTGCACTCGTTGCAATCCTCGGTTCGGTGTTCATCTTTATCCCCTCTCTGATTGCGACTATTCGCAGAGAGAAAAAAGAGAAAGCCGAAAATTAAAACCAATAAAAAACAACCCCCGAAGTGATTGCTTCGGGGGAATTTTTTATTTCTTTTGTTCGACGATTTTAATATGCACGTCGTCGAGTTGTTTTTGTTCCACTTTGGAGGGCGCGTCCATGAGCAAATCGCGCGCCTTGGCGTTCATGGGGAATGCGATAACTTCGCGGATATTCACCGTATCGGAAATGAGCATGACCATTCTGTCCACCCCGGGCGCAACGCCTGCGTGGGGCGGCGCGCCGTACTCGAACGCGTGATAGAGCGCGGGGAACTTGCCTTCCACTTCCTCTTTGCCTAAGCCTACGAGCGAAAACGCTTTGAGCATGATTTCAGGGTCGTGGTTGCGAACCGCGCCCGAAGAAAGCTCCACGCCGTTACATACGATGTCGTACTGATAGGCAAGCACTTCAAGGGGGTCTTTCTCGTTGAGCGCCTGTAAACCGCCCTGCGGCATAGAGAACGGGTTGTGGCAGAATTCGAGCTGACCGCTCTCTTCGCCGATTTCGTACATGGGAAAATCGACAATCCAGCAGAAACGGTAAACGTTCTTTTCCAGCAAATCGAGCCCCGTGCCGAGCATGGTGCGCAACACGCCCGCGCGTTTCTGCGCCGCGCCCTTTTTCTCTTCGGCAACGAGCGCGACGAACGCGCCGTTTGTAAGCGTAAGCCGCTCTTTGTAACAATTAATCTTTTCGGCGACGAATTTTGCAATGCCGCCTGCGGGCGCGCCGTTCTCGTCCAACTTGAACCAGTACATGGCGCCGCCTTCCGTTTTGATTTTGAACTCTTCCGCGGTTTTATCAATCCACTTGCGCGGCACGTTCACGCCGTTTACCGCAATCGCTTTTACCGTTTTCCCCTGCACCTGCTCGAAGCCGCAACCCTGCATTAAATCGGAAATATCTTTCACGACGAGGGGGTTACGCAAATCAGGCTTATCCGTGCCGTACGTTTCGAGCGCTTCCAGATAGGGAATGCGCTTGAACGGAGGCTTATCCGCCGCCCAGCCCGAATATTTGGCAAACACGGGCGGCAGCACTTTTTCGAGCACCGCAAACACTTCTTCCTGCGTGGCGAACGCCATTTCGATATCGAGTTGATAGAACTCGCCGGGGGAACGGTCGGCGCGCGCGTCTTCGTCGCGGAAGCAGGGCGCAATCTGGAAATACTTATCGAACCCCGAACACATGAGCAGTTGCTTGTACTGCTGGGGCGCCTGCGGCAGCGCGTAAAATTCGCCGGGGTAAAGACGGCTGGGCACAATATAGTCGCGCGCGCCCTCAGGCGAAGAACTCGTAAGAATGGGCGTGGAAATTTCCGTAAAGCCCTCTTCCGTCATAAGACGGCGCAAGTCCTGAATGATATTCGCGCGGAGCACGATTTTCTCGCGCACTTTCTCGTTGCGTAAATCGAGAAAACGGTAGCGCAGGCGCGCGTCCTCGCCCGCCTCGGTGGAATGCGAAATTTCAAACGGCAGCGCAGGCGTTACCCTCCGCCCCAGCACTTCCACTTTTTCAGGCACGATTTCAATGAGCCCCGTGGGCAGTTTATCGTTGGGCGCGGAACGCAAAACAACTTTTCCCTCTACCGAAATGGTACTCTCGGTGGGAATTTCGCGGAGTTGCGTGAGGCACGGCTCTTCCGAACAGACGACCTGCGTGACCCCGTAAAAATCGCGCAGAACGGCAAACAGCAAACCGCCTTTATCGCGCTTGCTATCCAGCCAGCCCGAAAGTTTTACCGTTTTGCCTGCGTCCTCTTTTCTCAGTTCTCCGCAGTGGTGCGTTCTGTAATACATAAATAACCTTCTTCCGTTTTTTTTGATGATAGCACTTCGCAAAAAAAATGTCAACAAAACAAAATGCAAGAGTTGACTTTTTTCCGCCCGTTTGCTATACTGCAACTACCACGCAACTGAATAAATTTTACTCCTCAGGTACAAAATGGCATTGTTTGTATCTCTATTATCCTGTGGGGTTAAATTTAGTTGCGTGGTAACAACTCGGAGATACGGAATGCAGGGCGCGTCTTCGGTTGAGGGCGCGCCTTTTTTATTTTGCGTTGCCGTATTTACCTTGCGAAAAAAAGGAGAAGAGAAGATGAACAAATGCACAAAATGCGGCGCAGAATTTGAAAGCAACTTCTGCCCCGAATGCGGAACGCCTGCCGAAAGCGGCGTACACCGCTGCCCCTGGTGCGGCGCGGAAGTTGCGGAGGGCAAAAAATTCTGCGGAAACTGCGGCGCCGACCTTTACACCGTGCCGAACAGCAAAGAAGCGCAGGCGCAGAAAGAGAAAAAGCCCAACCCGATTGTGAGTTGGTACAAGGGCAAATTCGTGCCCTGTATGAAAGGGAAATTCCTGCCTTTTTTGAAACGGCACAAAATTGTGATAAGCGTAGTTGCCGCGCTGGCTCTGGCATTGGTGATTATTCTTTCCACCGTCATTCCCTACTTAACCAACATTTTCCGTTCGGGGAAAGTTTCCGCAATCGATTTGGGCGACGACAAGGCGGCGGTGCAAAAAGTACTCGGCAAGCCCGACCTTTCAGACGAGCGCACTTGGGAATATTATAACGACAGTTACTTGAAACTCATGCACCTGAATGAGAGCGAGGAAGATATGATGAACAACCTCGAACAGATTTTAGAGGACGGCATGAAGTTGGAAACGCAAAAGCATAAATATATTCAAGTGAAGTTCGACGAAAACGGGCTTGTTACCCACGTTTGGTTCGACGCGAAACGCATCCGCTCCGCCGAGAATACCGAAAAGAAAGTTTCGAGCGTAAAAAGTGCGGACGGTGAAGAAATTATAGTTCCCATGTACGCAACCGAAGCGGAAATCGCCTATCAAATAAAATACAAAGACGGCAGTTACCAAAAAGGCTACGCTACCGCTGAGGTGGAGGGCGATACTTCAAGCGTAAGAAATGAATGTAAAGTGATTTGGCAAGATAAATACGGAAGTTACGAAACGTCTGCTACGGTCGGGAAAGAAATTAAAGCGGGAGCAAAACTCACGGTAGACTTTGGCAACGGCTTTTTGGGAATGCTGACCGCCCTTTCCGACGGGGAATACAATGGCTATATCTATGAGGGCGTAACCTTCTCCCTCAAAGTTTCGGGAAACGGAAAATTCAACGGAATTCCCAAAGAATATGAAAATTTAATTCAGACGGTATTCCTCGGAGACGGAATTACAGGAGTCGGAGAAAACGCGCTATCCCGTACCCCATACTACAAAAACGAAAGCAATTGGAAAGACGGCGTATTATACAGCGGCAAGCATTTAATTCGGGCAAAAAACACCCTTCCCGAAGACTACATGATAAAGGAAGGTACTTTAACGATTGCAGATTCTGCATTTAAGGATTGCTCTTCCCTGAAAAGTATTATTATCCCCAACAGCGTAACGAGTATCGGAGCTTCTGCGTTCTATGGTTGCGACATTACGAAAATTACAATTCCGAACAATGTAACAAGTATCGGAAATTCTGCGTTTGAAGGTTGCAGTTCCCTTACAAGCGTTACAATCGGAAACAGCGTTACAAATATCGGAAATTCTGCGTTTATGTGGTGCAGTTCCCTTACAAGCGTTACAATCGGAAACGGCGTTACAAGTATCGGAGAGGACGCGTTCAGTGGTTGCAGTAACCTAACATGCATTACGGTTTCTGAAAACAACTCAAACTACGCAAGCCAAGATGGAATTTTATACAATAAAGACAAAACAGAATTTCTTCTTATTCCAAAAGCAATCAGCGGCGCAATTACCATTCCCGACGGCGTAACAAATATCGGAAATTCTGCGTTCAATGGTTGCAGTAAACTTACAAGCGTTACCATACCCGACAGCGTTACAAGTATCGGAAAGTATGCGTTCAGTGGTTGCAGTAAACTTACAAGCATTTATTATACGGGCGATATTGCAAGTTGGTGCGGAATATCGGGACTTAACAATTTAATGTCAAGTAGTCGAACGTTAAATATCAACGGCAATGAATTATCGGGTGAACTTGTAATTCCCGACGGCGTAACAAGTATTGGAAATTGCGCGTTCTATGGTTGCAATAAAATTACAAGCGTTACCATTCCCAACAGCGTAACAAGTATCGGATATTCTGCGTTCGAGGATTGCAGTAAAATTACAAGCGTTACAATTCCCGACAGCGTTACAAGTATCGGAGATAGTGCGTTCAAGTATTGCAAATCTCTTACAAGCATTTCCATTCCCAACAGCGTTACAAGTATCGGAGATTCTGCGTTCGAGAATTGCAGTTCCCTTGCAAGCATTAAGGTTTCTGAAAACAACTCAAACTACGCAAGCCAAGACGGAATTTTATACAATAAAAATAAAACGGAATTTTTATATATCCCTGCGAAACTTAGCGGCGCAATTACCATTCCTGACAGCATAACAACTATCGGAAAGGACGCGTTCAGGGGTTACAGTAAACTTACAAGCGTTACAATCGGAAATGGGGTAACTAGTATCGGAAGTTATGCGTTCTATTATTGCCAATCTCTTACAAGCGTTACAATTGGAAACAGCGTAACAAGTATCGGACAGTATGCGTTCTTGGGTTGCAGTAAACTTACAAGCGTTACCATTCCGAATAGTGTTACAAGTATCGGAAAGGATGCGTTCTATGATTGCGATTCCCTTACAAGCATTACCCATACGGGCGATATTGCAAGTTGGTGCGGAATATCGGGACTTGATTATTTAATGTCAAGTAGCCGAACGTTATATATCAACGGCAAAGAATTATCGGGTGAACTTGTAATTCCCGACGGCGTAACAAGTATCGGACAGTATGCGTTCTATGATTGTAAATCCCTTACAAACGTTACAATCGGAAACGGCGTAAAAAGTATCGAATATTCTGCGTTCAGTGGTTGCGAGAAACTTACCGATATTCACTTCAAAGGAACGAAAGCGGAATGGAACGCGATTAAAAAAGGTTATCATTGGAATTTTAATACACCTGACTACACCGTTCACTGTACGGACGGGGATTTGCCGAAAGAGTAAAAAACCAACAACACAAAAACCACAGCGCGCGGGCAAAACCCGCGCGCTGCTATCTTATTATGACTAGTTTTTTCTTTGCCCGCGTGATAGCGGTGTACAGCCACTGCCGTCCGTCCTCGAACAGGTTGCTCTCGTCTATCACCACAACAAAGTCGTACTCCGAGCCCTGCGCCTTATGGCAGGTGACGGCGTAGGCGAACTCGAAACGGCAGACGGTATCTTCACGCTTCACCTTAAACTGCCTTAACATTTCGTAGTTGTTTTCGTGTACCAACATCTCGTTTTCCAACAGATACGCTTTATTGCCGTAGCCGTGCAGATACCGCCCCTCCGTAAAAACGCCTGCGTCAAAGGGCAGATTATAGACGGGTTTCTCCGTAAAATCGGGCTGAAAGTCAAGTTGCCCCAACCCGTCGAGTTGTTCGCGCACGCGGTAACACTTGCCAATCATGCCGTTTACAAGGTAGAAGTTCCCCTTCTCGTCCAGCGGTTTGCTCCAATCGTTGAGCGTGCAAATAAGCTTTTCGCCGTCAATGGGGAGTTTCGCCAGCGGTGAAATGCCGAGGTATTCCCTCATTTCGCGGTTGAGCGCGGTGCGCGTCTTATTCGTGCCGACGATAATCTGGTCTGCCGCCAAAAACAGTTCTTCCCTTTTCGCGCTATCGAGCGAGCGGCGCGGAATCACCGAAACGCCGTTTCCGTAATCGCCGAATTCTAAATATTTACCTGCGCGCGCACGTTCGGCAAGGCGCACAATCGGGTTATCTTCTTCCTGCCGCACAATCTGCGTGAGCGTAGCGCAGGGCATACTCAAAAGCGTGTTGCTCCCTCCCACGGGCGGAAGCTGGGCAGGGTCGCCGCAGAACAGGCATTTTACGCCGTAGGAAAGCAAGTCGCGCAGTACTTCGTCGCTGACCATCGAAGTTTCGTCCACCACAATCAAGCGGATTTTCGGTTCGATTTTTTCCTTTCTCACAAACCGCAGAAACCGCTCGGAGATAACTTCGCCGTTTTCGTCGACTTCGATGTCTTCCTCGCGCGTATAAATCAAACTGTGCACCGTACCTGCGGGCGTACCGTTTCTCACCAGAACGGAAGCGGCTTTGCCTGTGGGCGCAACGAACACCGCGCTCTCACCGGGGATAAGCCCCAAATCGCGCACGATATAATTGATGAGAAACGTCTTGCCCGTGCCCGCGTATCCGCACAGTACGAAAATTTGATTGGAAAGATGAAAAAACCACTCTCTTACAAGAGCAGCGGCGTCTTCCTGGTCGGACGTAAGCGTTACTTGCGGCGGAACTGCACAAAGTTTCATATTCCGATTATAGCACACCGCAAGTAAGAATGCAAACGTTTGTTTTGCTTTTATATAATTTTATTTCAAGGCATGGAGAATACGGCGTGGAGTAATTTTCCGCCCAGCATATATTCAACGTAAATTCTGCCCTTTTTCATGGGGAAGGTAAACGACTTTTGCATCAAGCCGTACTTTGCGGAAAATGTAATTTCCTCCGCTTCCGAATCGACTTGATAAGTACCGTTGTAGCCGCCTTTACCGCCCGACTTTTCACGGTAGGAAAGTTCAAACGTTCCGTCATAGCCAAGCTCCAAACGAAGATAATCAAATTTTTCCGTATAGTCCTCGCCGCCGAGCGAAATGCTTTCGCATTCGTAAAAACCTAAATACGGTTTGGAGAGGTCGTAAAGCGAACTCATTTGAGAAACGTCGCACGCGCACAGACACAGCGTGCACGCAAACAATATTGCCAAACCCAACAGTCTTTTCCGCATAGATAAATTATTTGCAATTTTACGCTTTTTCATGCCTGAAACGCAACTTCGGGAAATAATATATGTAAAATATAAAAGAGGCGCGTCTGCGCCCCGTGTTTTTATAGTTTCAAACGCACAACCTGCGCCGTAAACGTTTCGCTTCCGTCCGCCTTTCGGTATTCCCGATACCCGTCTGCATGGAAACCGCACTTTTCCTGTACGCGCCCCGACGCAGTATTTTGCAGGGCGTGCGAAGAAACAAATTCCGTTACGCCGAAATTTTCGTGCGCCCATTTTATCATACCCTTCACGGCTTCCGTCGCATACCCCTTGCCCCAGCAGTCGCGGCGAAGATTATAGCCGACTACCCAGGCGCGTTCTTCCGTTTTCTCGTGGCAGACGTGCCCCGACCCGATGAGCAGACCGTCTTTTAAGTAAAACCCGAATACGTTTTCCTCTTCTTTTATAGAAGATATCCACGCTTCCGCCTCTTCCACCGAGGAGTACCGCGTATAAATCATATAGCGGTTGACTTCCTTATCGCTCAGCCAAATAAACGCGGCAGGCGCGTCCTCTTTCGTCATGGGTTTCAGAATCAGCCGCTCCGTTTCGATATAGCGTTTCATACGATTCTGCCCCGCTCTTTGCAGACAGCTTCCAGAATTTCCGCCGCGTCGGCAACAAGGTCGCCGCACGGGCGTTTTTTGTAATATGCCGTTGTCCGCTCTTCGGCTTTGGCAGAGGCGTCTGCCTTTACCCCTGCGCCCGAAAGCAGTTCGCCGCAGTTATAACTTCCGTTCTTTTCCTGAAATCTGCGCGCAATTTCCTGAACGAGCGCGTACATTTCGCTTTTGGAAAGTTCGGGGAATAACAGCCCCGCGCAAATCACCGCGCCCGAAACGCCGCCGCACGTCTGGCGGAGTCTGCCCATTCCGCCGCCCATGGGAAGCCCCACGGCTTTGAGCGTTTCTTCGGGCACCTCCAATAAATCGGCAAAGGCAAGCAACACCGATTGCGAACAGTTGTAACCGCCTAAAAAATTGTTTTTTGCTAATTCTGCACGCGTCATTTTACTTTCTCCCTTTTTTCTGTTATAATTTTTTTATGAAACTTTTTTATACTTGCGAGCCGACGGACAGCCGCGCATTCCTTGAAAGAATTTTGCAAGCGCATTACGGAATTTCCGCGCCGCAGTTTTCCGAAACCCAAAACGGCAAACCCTTTTTAGCGGACTGCCCGCTTCGGTTTAATCTTTCGCACAGCGGAAGCTTTACCGCCGCCGTTTTTGCAAATCAGGAAATCGGGCTGGACATCGAGCGGCGCACTCCCCGCAACACGCAAGCGATTACGCGCAGACTTTCCGCCGACGAACAAAATGAAGATTTTTTCAAGGTGTGGACGGCGAAAGAAGCCTATATTAAGTATCGGGGCGGCACGCTCGCAAAAATGCTTTCGGCGCTCGAATACCGCGACGGCATTCTGTATGAAAAAGGCGTACCCGTTTCGGCGCAACTTACGTTTAAGGAATTGGAAACCTGCGCTGTTTGTATCTGCACCGCCGTTCACGAGCCTGTAACATTGATACGATTATAACACACGGAATATTATATTCAAACAAAAAAAGAGGCACTATGCCTCTTTTTTTATTCTTTTTCCGCAGGGTTACTTCCCTTTGACTCTGCCGACGTCTACGTTGTCTTTCTTGCGGTCGGTTAACACGCGAACGGGGTGTTCCTTGTTCTGCAACCGCCAATCCTGCTGTAATTCTTTGATTGCCCTGTCGATAACGACGTGCGTGCCCACCGTAGCAATATTGCCGTTGATTTTGGAGTTATAGCCGAAGTAACGGAAAGAATCGGGTACTTTATCGAGTTCTTCCCAGCCCTCTTCTACGCCCGTAAGGCGCACGCTCTTCAACACTTCGCGGATATAATCTTTCTGTGAACGGAATTTCAGAAGTTCGGGGAATTCGCCGCCCTCGGGGAAGCACTGCTGCCATACTTTGCCCTCGTAAGTTTTGAGAATCTCCGCCGCCTCGTGCAGGTGTGCGACTTCCTCTTCAAAGTGCATTTCCCAAATCTTTTTGATGCGCTCGTCCGTTTCGTCCTGATAGCACGAATAGTAAAGATAGCATTCCGTGTATTCGTTCATGAGGAGCCCCTCCCAGAACGTTGCGGAGGGGTCTTTCAGACTTCCGTAACCCGTGACGTGCTGTTCCTCAATCATGGCGATTTCGTTATACAGTTTTCTGCCGAGCGGCGTTACATAGAGATTTGCAACGTTCATATAAAAGTTCATGGTCTGCTGTTCCGCCGCCGTAATGATGTTGATATTGAGCTTTGTCTTTAAGTCGTTGAGATAATTGTTGATATAGAAACTGACGTCGTCCGAGGGGTGACGGTATTCGGCAACTGTAGGACGCCCCGGCATAATCTCGGTGTAATTGCCGACGAGCCGCGCAGGGTCGCCGCTCTTTTCGAGTTCCATTAAGTCCGAATAACGGTACAAATGGTCGAAATCTTCGAGAAGCGCGAAATCGAGCTGTTTCTTCACATAAGAATTTTTTTCGCTCAACGCAAGGTTTGCGGTTAAATCGACGGCAAGCTGTTCATAGCCGATGGTGTGTTCCAGAATTGTTTCGTTCGCAGGTTTCAAACCTGCTACGCGCTTTTGCTGAATCTGCTCGCCGCGGCGCATATAGGCAAGACGGCGACGCACGTCGTTATTCGGACACATACGCTGAAATGCGTGCGAGTAGCGCACCGATTCAAACTCCGTGCCTGACATGAGAATCACTCTGAGGCGCGTATAGGGGTCCACCGTGTTCTTGTCGTAGGGTTTTACGAGAACTTTATTCCAACTGGTAAAAATCTTGTCCGCTTTCTGCGGCTTTAATTCAAACGGATTCATAAATCCTCCTTTGCCGTGATTATAGACAACGCAAAAAAAAGTATTCGCAGGATTGCTTTTTTTCGTAAAAATTGTTATAATCTTAAACAGAAAAAAATATTCGGGAGCGGCGGTATGATAGGTTGTGTAGTAGCCATGGACAGCGAAGCGGAAATTCTGCTCGAAAACATGGAGATAGAGAACATTCAGACGGTGTACGGAAAGACCGTACATTTCGGCAAGGCATTCGGCAAAGACGTGCTTCTCGTCGTCTGCGGCGTAGGCAAAGTCAACGCGGCAACGGGCGCGTGCGCGGCAATTCTCAAAGGCGCGGACTTGATTTTCAACTTCGGCGTCGCGGGCGGACTTTCTCCGAACCGAACGGAAGTTTCCGAAGTTTACCTCATTGAAAAAGCCGTGCAGTACGATTTCGATTTAACGCAGTTAAATGGCGGGAAAATAGGCACGCTCGACGGAGAAACGGAAAACTACTTCCCCCTCGAAACGCCCTCCGCACTCGACTTTTTGCACCGCGCACTCGCTTCGGGCGACCGCTTTAACGACTCCGCCGCCGACCACAGCCTGCTCATGGAATTAGGCGCGGATATCCGCGACATGGAGGGTGCGGCTATCGCCGAGGTATGTAAGAATGCTGGTATGCCCTTTGTTTCGGTAAAAGCGATTTCCGACGTGTACGGCGCAGGCAGTACAACCGAGCAGTTCAAGAAAAATCTCAAACTTGCGCTACTCAACCTCAAAGCCTTCCTCAAAGAAATTTTAGAGAGTATATCATAATGGATAAAATACCTTCCTTTCAAAAAAACCACGATACGCTTTCCGTCGGGCTTCACGCACAGACGGACAGCAACGGCATCACCACCTTTGATTTGCGTTTCAAGAAACCGAACGCAGGCGACTATATTACGCCCGAAGCGCTGCACACGGTGGAACACATGATGGCAACGGTACTCAGAAACAGTCGGGAGAAACAGAATATCGTCTATTTCGGACCGATGGGCTGCCGCACGGGATTTTATTTGTTGACGTTACGCCTTACCTACGCGGAAGTCGTTACGCTGCTCAAGGAGTGCATTCCCGTTGCGCTCGCGCTTGACAACGTTCCCGGCAGCAAACGCGAGGAGTGCGGCAACTACCTCGAACACGATTTAGACGGCGCAAAAGAAGAACTGAAAAAATACTTACAAATTTTGGAGAACTTATGATTGACCTCGGCGATTGGAAAGAACCGCTCGCGCCCCTGTTTGCGGACGCGCGTTATTTGAAAATTCGGGAATTTCTGAAAAAGGAATATTCGGAGCATACCGTTTATCCCGATATGTACGATATTTTCAACTGCTTCCGCTATACGCCTTTCGGGAGCGTGAAAGCGGTGCTGTTGGGGCAGGACCCCTACCATGAGCCGCGCCAGGCGCACGGGCTGTGCTTTTCAGTGCAGGACGGCGTGCGCAAACCGCCCTCGCTTGAAAATATGATGAAGGAGCTCAAAAGCGATTTGGGCTTCGACGCGCCCGAAAGCGGAAACCTTACCAAATGGGCGAAAGAGGGCGTGCTGCTTATGAATACCGCGCTCACCGTTCGCGCGCATCAGGCGAACTCGCACGCGAACTGCGGTTGGAGTTGGTTTACCGATTCCGTCATTTCTCTGTTAAGCGAGGAAAAGGAACACCTGGTATTCATTCTCTGGGGCGGAAACGCACGCAGGAAAGTTCCCTTGATTGACAGGCGCAAACACTGCATTTTAGAGAGCGCGCACCCTTCCCCCCTCTCCGCATACAACGGATTTTTCGGAAACAGACACTTCTCGAAAACGAACGAATATTTAACCGCCCACGGCATTGCGCCGATTGACTGGAATTTGTGTGAATAAAAACCGCCGCGCCCGATTATAAATCGGGCGCGGCGGTTTAATAAATGCTGCGCCCCGTTCCGAGGAACGGGGCGCCTTTTATGTACTAAAAATCGTTATTCTTCCGTAAAGGTCAGTTCGCCGTTTTCCTCGTCTACAATCACGGCGTGACCGACGCTGATATGTCCGAGCAAAATTTCTTCCGAAAGTTTGTCTTCCACCTGTTTTTGTACCACCCGTTTCAAGGGGCGTGCGCCGAATTCCTCACTGTACCCCTCTTCCACTAATTTCATGCGCGCGCGCGAACTCACTTTCAAGCCGATGCCCTTGCCCTCCATGCGCTTTGCAAGTCCGTCTAAAATCTTGCCGCAGATGAGCACCGCGTCTTCGCGCGAAAGTTTATGGAAGATAATAATATCGTCCAAACGGTTCAAAAATTCAGGACGGAAGTGCGTCTTTAACGCGTCTTCGATACGGTCTTTCATTTCCTCGTATTCGTTCTCTTCGCCGAACCCGAAACCGAGCGTGTTCACACTCTTGACTTCGTGCGCGCCGACGTTGGAAGTCATGATAATCAGCGTATTCTTAAAGGACACTTCTTTCCCGCGGCTGTCCGTCAAACGACCGTCGTCTAAAATTTGCAACAACACGTTGAACACGTCGGGGTGCGCTTTTTCGATTTCGTCGAACAGCACGACCGAATAGGGTTTTCTGCGGATACGCTCGGTGAGCTGACCGCTCTGGTTATCGTCGTAGCCGACGTATCCGGGAGGCGCGCCGATAAGTTTCGCCACCGAACTCTTTTCCATATATTCCGACATATCGAGGCGAATCATCAGCCGTTCGTCGCCGAACATACTCTCCGCCAGCGCTTTCGTTAAATCGGTTTTTCCCACGCCGGTAGGTCCGACGAAGATAAACGAACCGATGGGTTTATTCGGGTCTTTGAGCCCCGCGCGCGCTCTGCGGATTGCCTTGGAAACCGCGCTTACCGCCTCTTCCTGCCCCACGATTCGCGCATGCAGTTCCTCTTCGAGGTGCATGAGTTTCGCGCTCTCCTCCTCGGTGAGTTTGGAAACGGGAACGCCCGTCCAGCTGCTGATGATTTCCGCAATGTCTTCCGTGCCGATGGACAAATGCGTCGCGTTGCGTTTGCTGCGCCACTCGCCGCGCAATTCGTCGAGCTCGTCGGAAAGTTTATCAATTTGTTCGGCAATCGCGTCTGCGCGCGAAAATTCTTTCCACTTGCGCGCCTTTTCGTAATCGGTGCTCAGTCGGGTGAGTTGGTCTTCCTTTTCCCGAATCTGCGCGGGGCCGTTATACGAATTGAGCCGCGCACGCGACGCCGCCTCGTCAATCAAATCAATTGCTTTATCGGGCAAAAAGCGGTCGGTAATATAGCGGTCGGAAAGACTTGCCGCCGCCCGAATTGCCTCCTCCGTAATCACCACGTTGTGATGCGCCTCATATTTGTCTTTCAGTCCGCGCAGAATGACAACCGTATCTTCCACGCTCGGCTGGTCGACCAGAACGGGCGTGAATCGGCGTTCGAGCGCCGCGTCCTTTTCGATGTATTTCCGATATTCTTCGAGTGTCGTCGCGCCGACCGTCTGTAATTCGCCGCGCGCAAGCATAGGCTTTAAAATATTGGAAGCGTCCATTTTGCTTTCCGCCGTGCCGCCTGCACCGACAATCATATGTATCTCGTCGATAAAGAGAATGATATTGCGGTTTCTGACGATTTCGTCCATCACTTTTTTGAGTCGTTCCTCAAATTCGCCGCGGTACTTCGCGCCGGCAATCAGCCCCGTAAGATTGAGCGAAAACACGATTTTCCCGCGCAATAATTCGGGCACGTTGCCTGCAACGATTTCCTGTGCAAGCCCTTCGATGACCGCGCTCTTGCCCACACCCGGCTCACCGATGAGGACGGGATTGTTTTTGGAACGGCGCGAAAGAATCTGAATGACTTTTTCGATTTCGTTCCGCCGCCCGATAACGGGGTCTAACTTCCCCTCTCTGGCTTTTTGGGTTAAATCTAACCCGTACTGCAAAATGTCTTCGCTGAGGGCGGCGTCTTCTGTGTTCGCGCTCACCGCTCTCGCGCTGTAAGCGTTAGATTCCGT
This sequence comes from uncultured Clostridia bacterium, assembly GCA_947087265.1. Classification (GTDB taxonomy): domain Bacteria; phylum Bacillota; class Clostridia; order Christensenellales; family Borkfalkiaceae; genus Gallimonas. The sequence continues at coordinate 172,589 of CAMUBY010000002.1, read as the reverse complement.
TTCGTCCTCGTCGTCTTCGAGCGGTTCTACAAACTGTTCGCAGCGTGCAATCAGTTTATCGATATCGATATTCAGACTCCTGAGAATATCCACCGCAAGACAGTCCTCGATATTGAGAAGCGCAAGAAGAACGTGCTCGGTATCGGTGAGCGTACTGCGGCTGCTGTTGAGCGCGTATTCCCGCGCCTGAAATAAAATTGCCTTGACGCGGGGCGTTTGACCGTAGTAAGTAAAATTATGCTGAACGCTGCGGCGGAATACGTTTTTGTATGCGGAAAGCGATACTCCTGCCTCCGCAAGAAGTTTTGCCGCCGTGCTGTCGGTCACGCAAAGCATACCGAGCAGCAAGTGTTCCGTACCGATGTAAGTGGTTTTGTAGAGTTTTGCCGCCTCTTCCGAAGCGGTAATCACGTCTTGTAACGAACCCGTATAGTTAGAATGATTCAAAGCAGTCTCCCCTTTACGCTTTTAATTGCATTTTGCGGATTTTAACGGACGCATACTCCGCACGGTATTCGTCCTGTTCCTCTTTGGAAAGCGGTGCGCCGTTTAAGCGGTTGACGTTGGCGGGGCGCATTTCCACAAACAAATCGTCGAGCTCGCTCATGCTCTCGCTTTCTTCCTCTTCCTTAAAATAGCCGAGCGCCAAGCCGAGTTTCAAATCCGATATCCGCGCGGAAAACTCGCGCAAATCCATTTTACACGCATTGGTAAGCACGCCGTACGAACGCATGATTTTATCTTTGAGAGCAATTCCCTCCTCCGCCTTCATGCGGTCGCGTTCGCGCAGTTCAAACTCCACAACCGTGGAAACCGCGCGTTCGACGACGGAAAGAATTTCACTCTCCGTAAGTCCGAGCGTTACTTCGTTGCTGATTTGGAATAAATCTCCTTCCGCGCCGCTTCCCTCGCCGAACGCGCCGCGCACGGTAAGCCCCAGCCGTGTGAGTTCGGGCGAAATGCGGCGCATGAGACCGCGCCGCGAAACCGCGGGCAGAAATAGCATGACGGACGCACGGAGCCCCGTTCCTAAATTAGTGGGGCAGGCGGTGAGGTACCCGAACGTTTCGTCGTAAGCAAAGGGTATGGATTCGGAAATCGCGTCGTCAATTCCCGAAATGCGCTCGAACGCTTTTTCCAAATCGAAACCGCGGATAAAGTACTGCGCGCGGATATGGTCTTCTTCGTTAATCATTACCGACATACTTTCGTCGCGCAGCATGAGCGCGGCGGAAATGCGGCGGTTGGAGATAAGGTCGCGGCTGATTAAATGGCGTTCGACGAGAAAAGAAGCGCGCTCATCCGAAAGATTCTTCATTTCATAAAGCACGAACGCATCCAGCATGGCAAGTTTTGCGGACACCAACTGTATCATCTCCTGCGCCTGCTCCTCGGCGTGCGCGTCGCGCAGCAACCGCGCGGGAAACGGATAATCGGCAAAATTGCGTGCCAGACGGATACGAGAGGAAACGGCGACGCTTTCGTATTTTTGGCTGATACTCAACGTTTTCCCTCCCCACCGTACAGTTTACGGTTTACTTCTTTGAGAAGTTCACGGTAGCGGTCTGCACTCGCATAATCGTGTTCCTGCATGGCGCGTTCCAGATTTTTCTTAGTTTCTTCCTGTTCACGCACGAGCGCGCGCACCGTATCGTAACGCTCCTCCGCACCTGTATCGGGCGCCTTGCCCTCGTGATGGAGTTTGCCTTGGATATACTTTACGGTCGGCATGAGTTCTTCGCGAAATGCCGTATAGCAATACGCGCAACCTAAAAGCCCCGTACTGCGGAATCCGTCGAGCGTGGTGCCGCAGGCAGGACAAGACCGCTTTGCACCCACGTTCCCCAAAAAAGAAGTGAAAAAATCATCCTCGCCCGCGTCGGGATAGAGCGCTTCGTAACAGGACGGACACAGGTAGAGTTTAAGTTCTTTCCCGTCCGTTTTTTTTACATATTCTTTTGCGGCGTTTTTCCCGCAGTTGCTGCAAATCTTTGTGTTCATAGATTGTTTTCTGCGCACTTTTCGGAATGATTTTCTTTGATATATTCCAAAATGCCTTCACGGTTCAAAAAGAAAAACGAGCCGTAAGCGCAATTCACTTTGATGAGCGAAACGCCCTTTTGTTCTTCGGGAGAAACCGATTGAATTTCTTCCCATTTGAGGAACACGTTATCGGCAGGGTTTTCGTCCTTCCAGAAAATGCCCTCATCGTAAAAAGAAAGTTCGCACTTTTTGCCGAGATATCCGTTCACTGCCCGTCCGATGACAAACGCCCCGAACACGACGAGAATGGCACCGAACGTAACCTGCCAGAACGCAACCCCCGTTCCTGCGCCCGCAAGCGCAATACCTACGGCAAGCTGAATGAGAAAGCGTTTTTTCGCGGTAGCGTTGCGGAACGGAAATTTTTGAATTTTACGGAATTTCTTTTTCGCGTCCGTCTGTCGCTCTTCGCCTAAAAGCGGTAATCCCCTCTCTTCCAGACAGCGGTACAAACGTTCTTTGGCGTCCGTTTGCACATAAGCGAATTTGCCCTGCGGCGCTTCCTCTTTGGAAAGATACTTTACGGGAATTTCCATGACGACGCTCCATTCCCCCTTTTCGCGGGGACGGCGGCGCGTACACACCGAAAAGAAACGCATTTCCGAATAGGGAATGACAATCTGTTTTTCTCCGCCCTGTTCCGCATGCACGGTTACGGAGTCCGCACCGAATGTGGCGAGCGTACCCTTGCCGACGAAGAAACTGTTTTCACTGTCGCACCGCTCGCGGTAGTCGAGTTCTTTTTTATGCGCGGATTGCATCAGCCGCGAAAAGAGCACGGCAACCGATTCGATGATGAGCGTGCCGCCAAGCAGGGAGCCCGACAAAATATATAACAGATTTTTGGTAGTTTCGCTGCGCTCGCCCACTTCCGTAAGCACGATACATACGACCGAGCCTATGAGGCAGATAATTCCGATAATTGCAAAAGAAAAGGAAAAAATGCCGCACGTTTTGCGATTTCTTGTAAGCGCGGCGGATTTCTTGTTCCGAACCGATTCGTCAGACGGAATTTCCGAATTTTTCATAAGATTCTCCGAAAAACTTTAATGTTTGTGTTTGAATAAGCGAATTCTCTTCCACCAGACAAAGAAGACGAGCGCAAGAATTTGAAGCGGAATGCCGAGCAAAAAAATGAGCCACATATTTTCCCGCACGCCGCAGAAGTATGCCGTAGCGAAAATACAGCCGAGAAGCGACCAGATAAGAACGGAAATCGAAACGACGCGCACGGCTTTGTATTGCCAGATACAACTGAATACGAGTACGACGATTGCGGAAGCGGGCACGGCAAAAAGAAAGGACAGCCATAAATTATGGAGCTGCGGCGCGGCAATTCCAATGAACACAAACGCCGCAACGGCAACCAGCCAGCAAAGCCCCACCGAGCAGAGCATAATTATCATACGGCGCATATTGCGCGCCTTCTTCGGCATGATTTCCTGTTTCGTATGTTCGCGCACCAAATCGTCTACCGAAACCTGAAACAAGTCGGCAAGCTGTACGAGAATGCGCACGTCGGGAACGCCGTTTCCCTGTTCCCATTTGGAAACGGATTTATCCGAATAATTCAGTTTTTCCGCAAGTTCGAGCTGCGTCATGTTCGCAATTCTGCGAAGACGCGTAATGTTTTTTCCGATTGTTACGGCAAGCGTATCTGTTTCCATACCGCTATTATACGCTGTTTTGCCCGTGTTGTCAATAATTCTACTGTGAGTAGAGTGTGAAATAACCCACTCTACTGCGTCGTACTCTGTCGAAACGAGAGGACAGCCCGCGCTTTTCAGCGCGGGCTGCACAAAAATATTATTTTCATTTTGAATCACGTTTTGATTACAACACGGGCAATGTGGTAACGTATTTCACGTTCGGCTTATCTTGTTCGTTTCCCCTTTCCCATACGGCTACGATTTTATCGAGCACCTTCGCCCCGCATTTATTTGCAAGCGTTTCAAGCGCGTTCATGGAAGCGCCCGTCGAATAAAAATCATCCACCAAGACCACCGCCGCATTCTGCAATTTTTTGCAATCGCTTTCGGGAAGAAAAAGCCGTTCTTCTTTCGCTTCGGTTGTAATGGAAGATTTCTGCGTTTCCAGACAAGCGCCGAAAAACTTCTTTTTCTGTTTCCGCGCAATTGCAAGTTCCACGGTCTTTCCATTGAACTTTTGTTGCAATGCGTGCACAACGGCATAGGCAAACGGAACGCCTTTGTTTTCGGCAGTAAACAGCACAACGCGCTCCGCGCAAAGTACCGCTTCGTTTCCGCAAAGCAGCTGCGCCATTTCTTCCGAGAGCGCCGTAACGAGTCCGTAGTCGGACAGCGTGTCGAGATAAGCGATTTTCAAACCTTCTTTCACTTCGTACACGGGAAGTTCCCGCACAAAGTTTTTATATCTGAACGTATAAGTTTCCATCACGCGTTTACGATAGCATAACAAAAGAAGAATGTCAAGAAAAGAATTTCTATAAACCCCTCAAACTATTTATCCCGTTAATCTTTATTGTATATATCAATCGGTTTTTCGGTTTTCCCTACTTTTGAAACCTTTTCTGTTTTCGGAATTCCTTTGTCGAAATTATCGTTGTTTTCGCCGAACACTTTATTGTTTAAGTGTTTCAGAAACTCAAATAAACAAAACCAAAAACTAAACAAAACCAAAAACTAAACAAAACGGCAAAAACTACCAATCCCATTATTATAGTAATAATGCCGAGCTTAATGCTAACATACGCCATGCATATTACTCCGGAAACAGCTGCGCCACAAGCGATGAGGACAAGAATTGTATACATAATGCACTGTGCGGCAAATAATAAATTCTTGTTTTTTTGAAACATGAGATACCTCCTTCCAATAAAAAAAAGTGTGCCCCAATCAAGAGGCACACCCCGAAAATGCAACCGCCTGATTGTTGCTACACAATTTCTCGACACGAGGTAAGAAAGGCGGTACAAATTTCGCATTATACGCCTCGTGTCGATTATAAAATTGTGTAGCATAGGTATCTTAGCATACGTCTATCGAAATGTCAAGCGGACAAAATAAAAAGGGCGAATAAATTCGCCCTTTTTTTAATTTCTTTACAAAAATTATTTGCCGAAGTAGCGTTTCAAAAGACCTTTGAAACCTGCGCCGTGGCGCGCTTCATCTTTTGCCATTTCGTGCACGGTATCGTGGATTGCATCGTAACCGAGTTGCTTCGCGCGCTTTGCAAGTTCCAACTTGCCTGCGCAAGCGCCCGTTTCCGCCGCCGCACGCAATTCCAAATTCTTCTGCGTGGAGTTCGTTACCACTTCGCCGAGCAGTTCCGCAAATTTGCTTGCGTGTTCCGCTTCTTCGTAAGCGTAACGCTTGTAAGCCTCCGCGATTTCAGGATAGCCTTCGCGCTCCGCAACGCGCGCCATGGCAAGGTACATTCCCACTTCGGTGCATTCGCCCGAAAAGTTCGCGCGAAGCCCCTCCATGACTTCCTTATCTTCGACAACGCCGTCGCCTACGTGGTGCTCGCAAGCAAACGCCGCTTCCTCCACGGGCACAAACTTCTTTGCCTTGCATACGGGGCAAACTTCCACTTCATCTGCAACGATTTCGCCGCATACTGCACATCTTTTCATCTTAAATTATCTCCTCTTTCATTAGGTTTTTCGCATTATAGCACAAGCAGATGCGAATTTCAAGTATTTTCCAAAAAATTTTCCAACTCTTTCACGGTTTGAGCAAACCGCGTTGCCCCTGCCTGTTCGAGTTGCTGCCGCGTGCGATACCCCCACAGTACCGAAATCCCTTTCATGCCGGCACGGATTGCCGTAAGCGCGTCCGTTTCGCCGTCGCCGACAAACGCGCATTCTTCGGGCGATACTTTGAGCGTGAGCGCAGCATAGCGCGCAAGAGAAGGGTCTGGCTTACAGGGGAAATCTCCGCTGTCGCCGCCCACAAAGTCGAACGTATTCCCGAAAAACCGCTTGACGCACTCTTCGGTTGCCGCCTGCGGTTTATTGGTGACGATACCGAGTTTCACACCCTGTTTTTTCAAACGGTCGATAAGTTCGTACATTCCCTCGTAAACGCGGGTGTTCGCATTCGCGCAAGCCGCATAAACCTGCTTGAAATCCTCGAAAAACTTATCGGTATTTTCGGCGTTTTCGGGAAGCGCGCGCTCCACCAGCCGATAGGCGCCCTCGCCGATATAGGCGCGCGTCTGTTCTACGGTAATCGTGGGATAGGAATACTTTTTCAGCGTTTCGTTGAGTACGAAACGGATATCGGGCAGCGTATCTAAAAGAGTGCCGTCCAAATCGAATAATACTGCTTTCAACATAAACTCTCCTTATGTAAGGGATTGAGCATTACATTTTTTCAGGCACGGCAATTCCGAGCAAGCCGAGCGCATTTTTCAGCGTTGTAAGCGTTGCCTGCGTGAGGCGCAAACGGAACGCGCGCGTTTCGTCCTCCGCCTGTAAGATTTTGCAATCGAGATAAAATTTATTAAACTTTTGCGCCGTATCCACGCAGAAACGCGCAATGTAACTCGGCTCGTAAGCGCTCGCCGCCGCCTGCACGCAGTCAGGAAAACTTGCGAGCGCTTTGAGAAGTTCAAACTCTTGCGCAGAGGGCTCGCAGACTTCGTCCGAAGACTTGTACCCCGCCGCCGCGGCTTTCGCCAGCACGGACGCGGCGCGCGCGCAGGTGTACTGTACATATACGCTCGTTTCGCCGTCGAAATTGAGCGCCTTATCGTAAGAAAATACAATGTCTTTAATCTTGCTGTTATAGAGCGCGCCGAACACCACTGCGCCGACGCCCACCTTTTCCGCGACGTCCGCCTTGTTTTCGAGCGCCGCATTCTTTTCATCGATAATGCGGTATGCCTTTTCCACGCACTGGTTGATGACGTCTTCAAGGAAAATAACGTTCCCCTTGCGTGTGGACATGGCGCCGTCTTCAAGCGATACCATGCCGTAAGCGACGTGCACCAAATCTTTCGCCCATTCCTTGCCCATGAGTTCGAGCACCTTGAAAAACTGCTTGAAATGCAGGTTCTGCTGATAGGCAACGACGTAAAGGCATTTTTCAAAATCGTAAGTCTGTTTGCGGTAGATTGCCGCCGCCATGTCGCGCGTGGCGTAAAGCGACGAGCCGTCCGATTTTAAGATAATGCACGGCGACATTCCGTATTCTTCCAAATCGACAATCTGTGCGCCGCGACTCTCTTTCAGCAAGCCCTTTTCGCGCAATTCGTCAACGACGGGTTGCATTTTGTCCTGATAAAAACTTTCGCCTGCGTAAGAATCGAACTTGATGCCCAGCCGCTCGTAGACTTTGTTTACGTCTTTGAGCGTGAGTTCCTTGAACCAGTCGAAGAGCGCAAGGCATTCCTTGTCGCCGTCCTCGATTTTCTTGAAATAGGCGCGCGCTTCGTCTTCGAGTTCAGGGTGCTTTTCCGCCTCGCGGTGAAAGCGGACGTAAAGTTCGTTCAGCGCACGGATTCCGCCCTGTTCGATAAGCTCTTTATTTCCCCAACGATTGTAGGCGGAAATGAGTTTGCCGAACTGCGTGCCGTAGTCGCCGAGGTGGTTAATGCCCACCGCCTTATAGCCGAGAAAGTTGAAAATGCGGTACAGTGCGCCGCCCAAAACGGTTGTGGAAAGATGCCCGATATGGAAAGGCTTTGCAATGTTTACCGAAGAGTAGTCGAGGCAGATGACCTTTCCGCCGCCGAGGTCGAAAGCGCCGTAACGTTCCCCTTCTCTTCCGATTCGTTCCAGAACGTCCTTTGCAAGACCTTTGCGGTTAACTTTGAAATTGAGGTACCCGTTCACTGCCGAAACTTCCGAAATAACTTCGTCCGCGGGGTAAGCGTTTTTGAGGTCTTCCGCTATCTGCACGGGGCTCTTTCTCATGAATTTGGCAAACTTGAAACAGGGCAGAGCGTAATCGCCCATGTCGGTGTTGGGCGGCACGGCGACTGCCTCCGCGATTTCTTCCTCCGAAATTCCTTCTATCGTTAAATGTTTTGCAATATAACGTTTGTAATCCATTTCCTTTTCCTTACGGGCTTTATTTCCGAAAACAATTCTAACACAATTTTTGCCGAATTGCAAACGAAAGGCTTGCCCATTCCGCGGAAATATTATATAATAAACTGCGAAAAGCAAAACGGAGAGATTATCTATGAAACTCGGTGTAGTAGGACTTCCCAACGTAGGCAAGTCCACTCTATTCAATGCAATTACGCACGCAGGCGCAGAGGCGGCGAACTACCCCTTCTGCACCATCGAACCCAACGTGGGCGTCGTGGCAGTGCCCGACGAACGGCTCGACAAACTTGCCGCGCTGTATAACAGCAAGAAAGTGACGCCCGCCGTCATCGAATTCGTAGACATTGCAGGGCTTGTGAAAGGCGCGAGCCGCGGCGAGGGCTTGGGCAATAAATTCCTTTCCCATATCCGCGAAGTGGACGCCGTCGTGCACGTGGTGCGCTGTTTCGAGGACGAAAACATTACGCACGTGGAAAGTACGGTGGAGCCCGTGCGCGACATCGAAACGATTACGCTCGAACTCATTCTTTCGGACATCGAAGCCGTGGGAAAGCGTATGGACAGAATTAAAAACGCGGCGCGCGGCGGCGCAGACAAGGCGGCGGCGCAGGAGTTTGCGTTTTTGACGCGTCTTTCGGAGCACCTTGAAAAGGAACTGCCCGCAAACTGCTTTCCTCTTGCAGACGAAGAACAGCCGCTCATGGATAATTTATTCCTGCTTTCGAGCAAGCCCGTTATTTACTGTGCAAACATTTCCGAAAAGGACATGGGCGCGGGCGAGGAAGAAATTCCGCTCGTCAAAGAAGTGAAAGAGTATGCCGCAAAACACAACGCGGGCGTGATTGTGGTTTGCGCCAAAACGGAAGAGGAACTTTCGCAGATGGACGAGGACGACCGCGCCATGTTCCTCGAAGAATTCGGTTTGAAAGAGAGCGGACTGAGTAAACTCATCCGCGCTTCCTATTCGCTGTTGGGGCTCATCTCCTATCTCACGGCAGGCGAAAAGGAAACGCGCGCCTGGACGATTACAAAAGGCACGAAAGCGCCGCAAGCGGCAGGAAAAATTCATACTGATTTTGAAAAAGGTTTTATCCGCGCCGAAGTGGTGGAATGGGAAACCCTGCTCGAATGCGGCGGGCTTACGGGCGCGCGCGAAAAAGGCAAGGTACGCTCCGAAGGCAAGGAATATGTCATGAAAGACGGCGACGTCGTATTATTCCGCTTTAACGTTTAAGAATTTATAAGACACAAAAAAACGCGGCAGTCAGCCGCGTTTTTCTTATTTTTATCAAATTATTTTTCTTCTTTTTCTTCCGTTTCTGCCGTCTGCTCTTCTTGCGGTTGCGCCGCAGCGGCAATTCTGTGCGCCTTGCGCTTACGGAATCCTTCAACCGCACTGAACACAAAGGACGCCGCCAAGAACGCAACAACGAAAATCAAAACAGTAAATATAAGCGTATTGGAACCGCCCGTAACAAGCACGCCGCTCTGTTCCTCGAACACGGTCTCACTGTTATAAAGCGCACTAATCAAATCGTTCAACGTATCCGTTTCCGCTTCGATTTCCGTTTTCAGTTCGGAAAGTTTTGTTGCAAACAATTCGGACCCGTTGAATGTTCCCAATTCTCCGCTATAACCGAACGTGCGGTAGATACGCCCGAGTTCCAAATCGATTTGCGAGTTGCGAACCGTATACTTCACAATTTCCTGCGTAATGGGGTCGCTTGCATTGCTGTTTGCCGTAACGGACGGCAGTTTTTCTTCCAGCACTTTGATTGCCGCAATATTTTTAACCCGTTCGTTTTCCAAATCGTATGCGTTCACCAAATCCAAACTGAGAACGGCTGCGTTAGAATAATAAGTTCCGAGTTTCTTTTCCTGAAACATAAAATTTCTGTATTTCGAAAGATACCGCGAGTATATTCCTAATACTTCGTTATGGCGCGTTTTCAGAATATTAAGCTTTTTTTCGACGTTAACGCTGTTGTAATTAGAAAACGGTAATAACTGTTCTTTGCGCTCCGCCTTATCGACGATTACCTTTTTGTTTTCATCGAAAACCGCTCTCAGGAATTTAGTCGCCTGCTCGCGGCTGTTGAAACAGTTTGCCGAAACGGTAACGGTATAAACACCGCCCGAAGCGGACGAAACCGAACTCTGCTTTTGCGTAACGGTAATCTTATTTTGATTGACCATTTTTTCGCAATCGATATTTTGGAACGATTCGTCTGTCTTTTTTGCCGAATTCAAACGGTCGATATAGACGACGGATTCCACACGGAATTCCGTTCCGTCCGGATACAGCATTTTATTCGTCAGATTTCCGTCTTTATCCGTTGCGTACTGATTGGGATACTCAATCGAAAAAGAAAGCCCGTATATTTCTTTTGACGGACTGATAACGTAATGCGTGACCAAAGCGCAAACAATCGCCGCAAGCGCGGATATTGCAAGTATCCAGATAATACGCTTCCAGACGATAGATAAATAATCACTGAATCTGAATTCTTCCTGTTGTTGTTCTTCCACTGTGTTTCTCCGTAAACGGTAATTTTGACTGCTCGTTTATTTTAGCACGGAAACGGACTGCGTGTCAAATTTTTCGCGCATATTTCCCGTTTTTTGAAAGCATTGCCAAAAAAGACTTCCCCGTGCGGAGAAGTCTTTCTTTTTTTACGATTGCCCCGTTGAGATAATATTCTCCTCGTCCGCTTCGTCGGCGTCGGGAAGTATCATACAGTAACGGGGATTGTGCGCGTATTTTACGTCGTCGCGCTTGCCGTTCAATTGACTCTTTTTCGTATCGGGCATTATTTTTCCCTCCGCAATGAGTATGTGCAATAAGTGGAAATCCATGCTTCTTAACTTTAACACGCTTTAATCTGTTTCAACACTTTTTTGTAAGTTTCCGATTTTTCGTCTACCGTCTTTTGTTCTGCGGGCTGCAACTCGTAATATCCGCGCGACAGCATTTGCTCGAAAATCGTAAACTGCGTTTCGGCGTGCGAAGTAAAATTTTTCAGAATTTCTTTGCGGAAAGGTTTGCAGCTCCCCTCGGTAAGTGCGGCGTTATAATAGTTCATGAGTAGTTTTTCGATATCGAGCATATCCTGTAACGCGTCTTTTTCCGAAAGCGTAATATCCTTTTTCGACTGTTTCATTTCGTTCCTCCTATCATGCGGTAAAGCGCGGAAAACCGTTCCGCGTGCGCGCTTGCAATCCGTTCCATTTCTTCCGCCAGCGCGGTATCCGTGAGCGTGTTGGAATAAACCCGCGCTTTTTTACACGCCATTTCTTCTCCCGTAAGAATGTGACAGAGTACGTCTAAATCTTTTGCCGTCAGATTGGTCATAAAAAAACCTCCTCCGCACTGTTATTGACGGAGGAGTTCCTTTTTATTCGTTTTCATATTTTTTACAGAACGCTTTAAGCGTACATTCGGCGCAGGCAGGTCTTTGCGAATGGCATACCTTTCTGCCGTGCCAAATCAAAAAATGGTGCGCATCCGACCATTGCGATTTCGGAATTACCGCCATCAAGCCTTCTTCCACCTTTTCGGGCGTCTTCCCCTCGGCAAGCCCCAAACGGTTGGAAACGCGGAAGACGTGCGTATCGACCGCAATCGCGTCGCCGCCGAACGCGACGGCGTAGACAACGTTCGCCGTTTTGCGCCCCACGCCCGCAAGCGTCTGCAACTCTTCAAGCGTATCGGGCACTTTGCCGCCGTACCGCGTTAAAATATCCGCGGAGGCGGAAAGGATGTGCTTTGCTTTATTTCGGTAAAAACCGCAGGAGAAGATATACCTTTCCAACTCCTCCTGCGTGAGCGTGAGCATTTTTTCGGGCGTATTGTATGTTTCAAACAACACCGCCGTCACCTTATTGACTCGCTCGTCCGTACACTGCGCCGAAAGCACCACCGCCACGAGCAGTTCGTAGGGCGAGCGGAAATGAAGCGCGGGCTTGGCATCGGGATAGAGCCGCGCAAGTTCTTCTAAAATTTCTTCGTTTCTGTTCATACAAAAAAATTATAGCACAAATCAAACGCCGAATCAACTATCCGCCGTAATAAAAGTAACCGTTGCCCGAATCTTTCATAAACCCCGAAAAGGATGAATAAGGTTTCTTCCCCAACAGAATGCGGACGCGCGGGAAAAATTTTTCCTCGAATTTAGCGGAAATGCCGCAGCCGACTCTTGCCTCGGCGGGAGTGGAAACCGTTTGAACGGGAACGCCCGCCGCCCGCAGTCGGGCGACGAAATCGAGCGTTTGCGCACGCGAACGAAACACCGATAACATTGTCATGTTTGTTTTCCTGCCTTCGTATAATAAATTATTCTTGCCCGACGACGGGCAAGGTCTTTTCTTTGGAGAATGAATATGATATATCTCGACCACGCGGCAACGGGAGGATACAAAACCGCCGCCGTACAAAACGCCGTGCTTGCCGCCGTGAAAACCTGCGCCAACCCCGGCAGAAGCGGACACAGCCTTTCTCTTGCCTGCGCCGAGCGCGTGTTCGCTTGCAGAACCTTGCTTTCCGAACTCTTCGACGGTTACGGCTTTGAACGCGTCGTATTTACGAAAAACTGTACCGAGGCGCTCAACCTCGCGCTCCTCGGCATGCTCGAAAAGGGCGACCATGTGATTACTACCTGCCTCGAACACAATTCGGTACTGCGTCCCCTCGAATATCTGAAACGTTCGGGCGTCATCGAATACTCCGTGGCTCCGCTCGAAAACGGTAAAATCCTGCCCGAAACGGTTGCCGCGCTCGTGAAAAGCAATACGAAAATGTGCTGCATGACTTCCGCTTCCAACGTAACGGGTTACAGCCCCGACCTTCTCGCCGTGCGCAAACGCCTGCCCGAACAGGTGCTGTTCGCGGTAGACGGCGCACAGGGAGCGGGTCATCTCCCCCTCCCCATGAAGGCGCTCGGCATCGACGCTTTGGCGCTTGCGGGTCACAAAGGAATGGGCGCCGTACAGGGCGCAGGCGCGCTGTTGTTTTCCGAGCGCATCAATCCGCGTCCCGTCCTCTTCGGCGGCACGGGCAGCGAGAGTTTCAATTTGGGAATGCCCGAATATTACCCCGACGCTCTCGAAAGCGGCACACTCAACTATCCCGCAATCTGTTCCCTGTTCGAGGGCGCGTTGCTGGTGAAAGCGCGACAACAGCGCGACGCGCAGATTCTTACCAAGCTGACGGGCGCGGTCTATACCGCGCTTGCCGCAGAGCCCGACTATACCCCTTATTTTCAGCCCAATCCGTGCGGAATCGCCTCGTTTGCGAGCAGTAAAATTCCCTCTCAGGAACTTGCGGAAATTCTCTCCGAACGCTTCGGGATTGCCGTGCGCGGCGGACTGCACTGCGCGCCGCTTATCCATAAAGCGCTCGGCACTTTCCCCGAAGGTTTGGTGCGCGCCTCCTTCTCCGCGTTCCAATCCATGCGCGAAGTGAATGCGCTCGTCAGCGCGTTGCGCCGTATCTGAATTACATCTTTTTCAACTGTTCCACTAATTTTGCAAGTTTCTTGCGTTTGCCGCTATCGAGCATGGGAGAGAACTGGCGGTAAAACGCGTCAATCTGGTCGTTGGTGAGCGTACCGTTCCGCTTTCCTTCCACCGCCTGCGCGTAAATGGCTTTCATAATGTCGTTCTCGCTCTTGCCCTGATACCTGCTTGCTACCTCTTTCGCTTCCGACATCCAATCTTCGGCGGTCTTTTCTGCTTTGTCGTTCGTCTTGTTTTTTCCGGTATATCCGGCAAAATCATTCATAAACACCTCACGCTACCATGCTATGACGCGAACGCATTTTTTGACAGCGGCATAAAATATCCGTATGGAAATCATCGTTGTTCTGCTCTTACTTACCTCGTTAGACAACAATTCCGAATTATCGCAAAAACTCCGTTCCGCGCTGGATTTTTACCGCCAGAATCGGGAACTCATTACCATGTTTACAAACAGCGCGGCGGCAAAGAAAACGCCGCCCTCCCGCGAAGAGGAGAGCGGCGGCGAAAAGAAAGAGAGCCGAACGCCCGAAGAAACGTCCGACTCTATGAAAATTTTAGAGGAATACTTAAAACGCGCCGCCGTTTAAGAAATGCGCGCAATGACTTCTTCGAGCATAACGTCCGTTACGCCGGGAAGCAGGGGCGCGGAAATGCCCGTTGCGCCGAGCTGTTCGGTCACGCCCGTGCCGTGAATGTTCCTTTCGCTCACGGGCCAGTAAATTTTTGCCGTGGTAATGCGCGCCGCACTGCCGTCGGGAGCAACGAACGTCGTCTGCATGACGCCCTTGCCGTAGGAACGCGCCGTGCCGTCTTCCGACTTGCGGAGATATATATCCGAAAATCCGACGGTACCGTAATCGACAAGCGCGCCGATTAAGCATTCGGAAGCGGAAGCCGACCGCTCGTCCGCAAGTACGCAGACGCGCGAAGATGAAGTAAAATACGCGGCAAAGTCGTTGCCGTACGCCTGAAACCGCGTCGTTTTGCCGCCGCGGTATTTTGCCGTAGCGACGAGCGGTTTGGAACCCTCCGCATTTCTGAGCAGATGCGCGGAAATCGACTGGAACGTAGAAAGATACCCGCCGCCGTTCCGCCGCAAATCGAGCACAAGATTTTCTCTGCCGCGCTCTTTCATGATTTTCAAAAGCGCAACAAACTCGTCGTCCGCGTTGCCGTCGAACTGGGAAAGAGAGAGATACGCCGTTTTGCTATCCAGTGCCGTCAGAGGATTTGCGGTATCGACGGGAGCAAGTTTGCCGTTACTGTCCGTGCGGAAATCGAAGGAAGTTTCGCTGTCGCGGTAAGAACAGTAGGAAGCGAGATATTTTTTGCTTTCAATCGTGTAAACTTTTTTATCTTCTTCGCCGTAACCGCATTCGAGGTAAATCGGGTTGCCTTTCGTCGCGTACAAGTCCTTGCGGTTGCCCTCCTGTAAGTTATCCTCCGCCGTGCCGAAGCGGTAGATATACATTCCGCTTTTCAAGCCCGCGATTGCGGCGGGCGAATTTCCGATAACGTTGTACACGCGGAGCGCGTCGCCCTCGTCCACGGCGGATAAGCCCGAATCCTTGTTATTGCCGTTGCTCTCGCCGACGAGCGTTTTGTACTCTTCGGGAGTATAAAAAGTACAGAACCCGTCGTTCGGCAATACAGTATTGTACAGTTTATCGTAAAGCTGATTCCATTCCTCTTCTGTGATTTCCGTTTCGTAGTTGTCGTCAATCTTATCGATGAGCCAAAGCAGCGTGCGCGCACGGGAATCGACAGAAAAATACTGTGCAAACCAACCCGCAAAAAACACTGCAACGACCAACACCAACGCGCACATCACGCTGATTACCGTACGCGCAACTTTATTCTTTTGCGCGCTCTCCCCCGTACGCCCGAAGTCGGTATTTTGTTGATGATTCTGTTGATTGTCGGACATAAAATCACTCCTTGTTGCACGATACTAACGAAAATTATAAACAAAAGAAAGGAAAAATTCAACAGTTTTTCCATTTTCTTTCAATTTCCGTGCAAAAAACAAATAATTTTCTGCGCCGCGCCGCAATATTTCATAGAAAAGACAGACACTAAATAAGAAATATGCGAAAAAAATCGGTGTTTTGCTTGTTTTTTGGCGTAATTGATGTTGACATTCGCGCCTGTTTCATGCTATAATTAGCGTGATATATATTATGTAATAGAAATCTCGTTTCGGGAGCAACGTTATGAGTAATCTTGACGAAAACATGACTACGGAATACCTGTATAATAGCGAGCCGGTGATTGCAGTGGAAACCGAGGAAACACGCACCAATAAAGGCGCATGGCCTTTTTTAGCGGTTTTCTTCTTTATCCTTGCTTTGGGCGGGCTCTTTATCGGTATGCTCACTTCTGTGTGGAGCGCATTCCAACAGTTTAATATAACCTCTTTTGACCCGAACATCTCGTACGGCGATAAGTTGTTCAGCCAGAGTATGCTGGGGAAACTCGTTGCCATATTTGCCGATTTGTTCGGTGATAAACTCATTTCCCAAAGTTTGTCCGCAATGACTGTATCGGGAAAGATTTGGTTCATTTCTTATCTTTTCCTGGTATTCGGAGCAACGTTTGTTGCAATTCTTGCACTCATTCTCATGATTATCGCGCTTGCGACGAAATCGAAAAACCTTGCAAGAAGCAGCGCAATGGCAAGCGGAATCGTTTTGTTCCTGGTGTACGGCGGTCATTTCCTTCTCACCTATGCTATCGGTGGCGCCGTTGACGCGCCTTCCGCACTTATCGGCGGGCTCATTCTGTTAACGCTCATCATCACCGCAATTGCAAGAAAAAAGATTTACGGACTTCTCTCCTCTCTGCTTCTTGTGCTTACGATGATTGCGATTATGATGCTCAACTATTCGTCCGCGCTTCTTACCCGCGGCGCGGCGCTCACGACGTTCAATCTGTACAACGCAGACATGTTCCTCGGCATTGCCATGACGCTTACCGTTGTCGTGCTCGGATTCAACTTTGTTGTTTCATCGGTTCGCATTTGCCCGAGAAAGAAATTCTTGTTTGACGCTATCCGCTACGGACTTCAACTCATCGTTGTCATTCTTATGATTATCGCGTTCCTGGTTTCCAAAACATTCTCGCCCGAAACCTGGAGCATCTTCACTATGGACGGACAAACACTTGCTACCGTCATTCTGCTCGTTGCCTCGATTGCAACGTTCGTGGTTGCGTTGCTTGAAACGCTGCTTGCAAGAAAGAAAGAAGTATTGACGCAGGAAGTTGTTGTTTCCGACCATCCGACAACGCCCGTTTACGAGCCGACTTACGTCCGCGTATCTCCTACGGAAGCGTATGCCCCGATTATCCAGCCGGTTGTGATTGCCCAACCGCCCGTTCAGCCCGTTTATCAACAGCCTGTTTATCAGCAGCCAGTGCCCCAACCCCAGCCTCAACCGCAACCGCAGCCTTCGCAGACGCACGTCTATGTACAGCAAGCGGAAAGACCCGACGTTCCCGTTACAGAGTTTGAACGGAAAATGCAGTCTTTGGCACGCGGGGAAACGTCCGTTTACGATGCAAAGCCCGTTCCCGTTTCCGAACAGAAAATGTATGCGGAAGGCAACGCGCCTTACGAGAAACAGCGCAAAGGAAAAAAGCAGAGCAATCCTTCCAACTCCTATGTTTACGAAGGCTCGCAATATGTATACGACCCCTTCATTAAAACGCTCAACGTACAGGAAAGAAACGAATTCGGCGATTTGTTTATTGCAAACATTTACGGCTTGCGTTCGTACCTGCCCACTTACGTCATCGGCGGCGACAATAAGGCGTTCTTTGACCGTGTATTCATTTACCTCGGTTGCTACCGTAATTACATTTCGCAGGAACTTCTGGAAAAGATTTACCTCTATGTAAGCAAGCTGTAACAGACAAAAACAATCACAAAGCGCAGAGATTTCATCTCTGCGCTTTTATGTATTCCAAAATTTTTATTATAAAATTTACGAACCGTAATCTTCAAACCGATACTGGGAAACCACTTTCTTTCCGAGCAACGTAATTGCTTTTTGCGGACAGTTATTTACGCACCTGTAACATTGCGTGCATCGGTTTTTCGTAATGATTTTTCCGTCTTCTGCGCGTAGATTTTGCGTCGGGCAAAGCGTAACGCATTTCCCGCAAGCGATACATTTATCGCTGATTTTCAGTTTTTTTGAATAGCCTGCGGTTTTCCCGTAGAACCACAGTCTCTGCCCGAACAGCCCTGCAAGACGCGCAAAAACGGACAATCCGTCCTTCGAATATTTTCCGCCGCGTATCATTTTCGCGGCTCTTTCTATTTTTTTATCTGCGTCCGAAATGATTTTCCTGTTTTTCTCTTCGGAATATTTGAGCAGTTTATTATCTGAAATACTGTCAGGCATTCTGATATGTAATCCGCCCGCAATTTCGGCGCCGTATTTTTTCAGTAGGCGAGCCGCACAGCCTGCGCCGTCGCCGCTGAACAACCCCATCGTTGCCAAACAAAATACTCTTTTGCCCTTCCATACCGAAGCATTGGAAACAATAAAATTCCGCACATGGAAAGGCAGATTGGAAAATTGAACGGAATAACCCAATATAACCGTATCGCAAGTCTGTATTTGCGACAGCGCATTTTCACTCTCTAACGGCAAAGTCACTGCCGTGCTATCGAGTAACGACGTTAATTTTTCCACGCAATGCTTTGTATTTCCCGTACCGCTGAAATAGATACCCGCAAGCCTCATTCGTTGACTCCGTTTTTAATTTTCTGTCTTCTTATCATATCATGCATGAATGAAAAAGTAAATTAAAAACCGCCCCGTGTTCAAGGCGGTAATATTCGGATATTATTGTTCAAAAATTCTTACGATAACGCAAATGCCGTCCTCTTTGCTGTAAAGCCGTCTGTCGCTCACGGAATCCACCAAAAACAGCCCCCTGCCGCGCTCTGCGGTAACTTCCGAGCACACGCTCACCGCGGGCGGAACAAAGTCCTGCGCACTCTTCACGCTGATACGGATTTCACCGCCCGCACGTTCCACCGTAAATTTTGCCTTACCGCCGCCGTGGCGGAGCGCATTGGAAAGCAGTTCTCTTGCAACCAGTTTGCAATCGAACACCGCGCTTTCCGGAATCGCGTCATTCCGAAAATCCGCGCACATCTTTGCGACCGCCTCGTCAAGCGATATCATACTGTTAACTTCAAAGAACATCATTCCACCGTGCTTTTATTCAGCGTTTCTTTTAGTTTTTGCAAAATTTTGCGCTCCATGCGCGATACGTTCATCTGCGAAACCCCCATGCGGCTTGCGGTTTCCGTTTGGGAAAGTTCCTGCCCGAAACGGTAAGATACGAGCGCGCGTTCGGCGTCCGAAAGCGTATTGAGCGCACTGTTCACCACGTCACGGTTCTCCAATTCCTCGAATACGTCCTCCGTGGCAAGCACGTCGTGATAACTCATACCCTCGTCGTTCCCCGCAGGACGGTCAAGCGAAACCACGCCCCCGGCTTCCGCACAGCGCAACACTTCTTCTTCCGAAACCCCTAATTTCTCCGCAAGTTCCTTTGCCGTCGGCTTTTTTCCCGTTTCCGCAAAAATTTCCGCAGACAGCTTTTTTAACCCTACGCGCAGTTCCGAAACCTTCCGCGGAAGGTGAATGAGCCGTGAACGGTCGCGGAAATAATTTTTAATTTCGCCCGTAATGGTCGGCGTGATAAATGTGGAAAACTGTATTCCTTTCGTCTCGTCGAAGCGGGAAACCCCCTTGACGAGCGCAAGAGACGCAATCTGATACAAGTCGTCATACTCCACGCCGCGCCCGACGAATTTTCTTGCGAGAACGGCGGCGATATGTAAATATTTTTCCACAATCTGATTGCGGATTTCCAAATCGCCCGTTTCCCTGAATTTTGCGAAAAGTTCTTCGTCGTTCATTTTGCCAGCCCGAATTCAAACGCGATTTTTTCAATTTCGCCGTTCTTTTTTTCCATGACGACGTTTTCCGCAAGCGCGGCAATGAGCGCGGCAGAGATTTCGTCCTCCGCCGACTTCTTTGCAACGGACGTTTGATTTTTCCCTTCGATAACAACTTTCAAACCCGTTTCGCCCGAAAAGGTAATACAAGCGCGCTGAAATCCGCAGCGTGTAAGTAAAATCAGACTCTCGGTCACGCAGACTTTGCAGTCTTCTGCATCATCGAAACTCAGCCCCGCAAACGAACAGACGCCGCCCGTCGTCAGCCGTGCGGTAGTATTGAGCGCACTGTGCAGGGGAAATTCCAGCGTAATTTCGTTCATGGCTCTATCTCCATAATTTTATCGAGCGCGCAGATGACGAACAGTTTTTTCAGCCGCGGCTGAATGTTAATAATACGGAGCGTAAATCCGTCCTGTTTTGCCTTTTTGAGAATTTTCACGAACGTGCCGAGCGTCGTAGAATCGATAAATTCCAACTCGGCGCAGTCGAACACGAGGTTACAAGGATTTGCCGCATAGGCTGCCGATACTACCTCATAAAATTCGTCCGCGTTTCCCGAATCGATTTCTTTTGAAAGCGCAAACACGGTTTCCCGTCCTGACTGAATGAGTTTCACTTCCTGCATAATTTCCTCCGCCGCAGTGCGGCTTCCTTTTCTTATATTGTAACACTTTTTAACCTGTTTTGAAACGCTTTTTTCAAAATCCGTTGAAAAAAATTCAAAAGAAAGAGCGGATTACCGAATACTCCGCCCTTTCCGTTTCTAAAATTCCATCAACCCAAAATCGCGTATGATTGCCGAAAGTCCTTCGGGCGCGTGTTCGGGCAGTATTTTTAAGCGTCTGAAATCCGTCTGCGGCGCCTCTTCCCCCGAAAGCGCTCGGAATACGTCTTCAAAATGTTCTCTTTGTAATTGCAAGGATTGCAACTCGGCGGAAAAACCGCCGCGCATTTGTTCCAGTGTTGCCGCACGGAATCGGTACTCTTCAACGGACGGAACACGTACTTCGCAATACTTCGTGTGCGCCTTTCGGGCACGCGCTTCGTAATCGGACACGAAATATTTACGGGGTTTTCCGCATTCAAAAAACGCCGTGTACAGCGCGAGTAACTCCCAAAACGCGCGCCAGACGGGAAAATCATCGCCCGCCGCCTTATGTAACGCCGCAAGCGTTTCGCCCTCTCCTGTCGGCGCGCCGTTTTTACGAAACGTTTGCAGTGCGAAATTTCTCAACACCAAATCGCGCGCGTCGCTTTGCGGCGATTGCGTCAGCAGAAACATTTTTTCGGAAAGCGGATGTTTTTCAAGGCGGCGAAAAATACGGAGCGCGTGTTCTTCGATAAGCGCGAGCCGCGCAAGCAGGAGCGAAGCAAACGCTTCGGCAAGCGACGGCGTTAAAAGCGAAACGTCAAAAATCAACTCTCCTTGCGAAAGCGGCAACACCGTTTGTTTACCGCACAGCAAAATTTCCGCCCTGTCCTCCAACACGCCGCGCAGGTCCGCCTCGGACGGAAAGAGTACGCAGGGAATGCGCCGCACGTACGCAAAAAACCGCGCGGCTTTTAAGGTGTTTTCTCCGCCTGCCGCAAACACCGAACCTACGCCGTCGGGCATACTGAACAGCGGCAGAGCGTCCGCCTCGAACACGACGGAAATTGCCCTTAAACTGCGTGCAAAAGGCGCAAAACAGTGCATAGAACGCGCGTCGGATACAAATAAGGTCTTTCCCCCGAACCGCCGCTGCGCACATTCCACCCCCTCGTCCAACGGGCAAAATGAAAGCCCGACCGTATTTTCCCCACCCCCGTATTCTTCGGGTTTACTCTTTG
Organism: uncultured Clostridia bacterium; assembly: GCA_947087265.1. Taxonomy (GTDB): domain Bacteria; phylum Bacillota; class Clostridia; order Christensenellales; family Borkfalkiaceae; genus Gallimonas. The sequence continues at coordinate 151,176 of CAMUBY010000002.1, read as the reverse complement.
GTAAGGAATGTTCGGCGAGCCGCATAACATTTTCCTCTATCTGAAATTATTTATGAAATTTTAATCCGTTCCGCGGCGCAATCCGCCCCGCCTTTCCATCGGGCAACGCAAATGCAACCGCTATGAAAGATGCGCCGCAATATCCACGGCGTTCACGGCATACCCCGCGGCGATGCCTACCAGCAACATAACGCCAACAATCAACAAACTTTCTTTCCATTTTTTGACGTCGCGCAAGAGAACGAGATACCCCAGCCCCGCGTTGACAATCAACCCCGCAAGGCAGCTGCCGAACGCAATTCCGCCAACGGCGAACGTTTCCGTGAGCACCACGCTGGAAGCACAGTTGGGAATGAAACCGACAAGGCAGCACAAAAGCGGTTGATACCAATAACCTGCCCCCTGCAAAAAGTCGATTACTTTTTCTTCCCCCGCTTCGGAGTTCCCGTTTCCGATTCCGAAAAACAGAAACCCGAACGCAAGATTGCAAACTAGTATGAACGCGGCAATTTTCAGCGCGTGCAAAAGCGGCGCAACCAGATACAGCGAAAATGCCTCTTTCTTGCCGTGCTTGTGCTCGCAAACGGTAAACTCCCCCGCCTCGCACGGGGTATCCTCCTCGTGCGCGCGTTCACGGTGATGCCCATGCTCATGCTCGTGTCCGTGTTCCGCATCGTGAAATTCGGGAATAGGCGAAAGCGCAGGTTTGCGTTTCGCGGAGATAGCGTCTAACATATACCCGACCGCCGCACCGAAAAAGATTTTCAGACCGCAGAGCGCGAGCACCGAATAAATTTTATCGGGCACGGACAGTTCGGAAAGAACAAGCACGATAAACGCCTCGTCGCTCGTGGCGATAAATACGGCAAGAAGCGTGCCGATAGTAATATGGCGGTGACGGTAAAGTTTTGCCGCCATCACCGAAAAACCGCACATGGGCACCAAACCCGTCACCGAGCCGAGGAGCGGCGCAAACTTTCCGCTCAACGCGCCGTTCGGCTTCCCCACCTGCGTTTTGTGTTCCAACAATTCAATGAGAATATAGAGTAAAAACAAAAAAGGAAGAAGAATGAGCGTATCTAAAAATGCGTCGAGCACGACGTCCCACATCGGTGTATTCCTCCCCCTTTTTTTTCTTCGAGCCTATATCTTAGTCCATTTTGAAACGTTTGTCAACTTTTTTCCGTCCGTAAAATATAAGAGCGCATGCCGCTGCGGCAACGCTCTTTTGTAACTGAATGAGTTTATTTGTTAGCTTCGTGCGCCAGAAGCGCAATACCCGTCTCGCCGTCAAACAACTGCAAATGCTCCGTATCGAAGGAAAGCGCAACTTCTTCCGTTTCGGGCGCAGACTTTGCAATCGCGTTGACGGAATTTCCGCCGCCCAAATCACAGGAAACCAAAACCGCACCGCCGCATTTTTCTACCGCGCAAACGTTCGCACGCCAGCCACCCGACTGTTCCGATTGCGCCGTTTGCAAACGCACGTCTTCGGGGCGCACGCCGAGCGTCAACGGTTTCTCCGTGTTCTTATATTCGCCAAGATTTTGAATGCGTTTTTTAAGCGTTTCGCCGAGCACAAGTTTGTTGCCGTTCCATAACACGCAGGTCCGCCCCTCTTCTTCCGAAATATGTGCGCCGCACAAGAAATTGATAGCGGGCGAGCCGATAAAGTCCGCAACAAAAGTATTCGCGGAATTATCGTATAAATTGCGGGGCGTATCCGTTTGATGCAGAACGCCGTCTTTGAGAACGGCAACGCGCGCGCCCATCGTCAGCGCTTCGGACTGGTCATGCGCGACGTAAATTACGGTGGTGTTGAGACGCGCGTGAAGTTTCACGATTTCCGATTTCATCTGAACGCGGAGTTTCTCGTCCAACCCCGAAAGCGGTTCGTCCAAAAGAATGATTTTCGGCTCGCGCACAATCATGCGGCAGAGCGCTACGCGCTGACGCTGTATACTCGTAAGCACTTTGGGCTTGCGCTGTAATAATTCGGTTAACCCGAAAATTTCCGCCACCGCATTCACCTTCGGGTCGATGATTTCTTTGGGATATTTGCGCGCTTTCAAACCGTATGCAATATTATCGTAAACGGATAAATGCGAATGGAGCGTTTGGCTCTGGAACAGCATGGCAAAATCTCTGTTCTTTACGGTGACGTCGTTGAGCGGCTTTCCGTCGAGCAGTATCTCACCGTTTGTAACCTCTTCCAGCCCTGCAATCATGCGGAGCAGCGTAGTTTTACCGCTCCCCGAAGGTCCCGTTAATACGAGCAATTCTCCGTTGCGGACGGTAAGATTGAAATTTGAAACCGCCTTCGTGCCGTCGGGATATATTTTTTCAACGTTTTTCAGTACCAGTTCGGGCATTGATTTTCCTCTGAAAGAATGATAAGTATTCTCATTATACACGAAAACGAAAAAAATTACAATCGGAATGCGGACACTTCCGAAAATAGTTCGGATATTTTTTCCCTGCCCCTATTGCGGTTTTTGTCAAATTCTGATATAATAAAACCGCTGAATTTTTAAGGAGTTTTAAGAGAATGAAAAAGAAAATCGTAAAAATACTCGTTGCGTTGATTGCTTGCGCGGCGTGCGTTATCGGGCTGGTTGCCTGCGGAAACAGCGCCGAACCCGTTGCGGGTAAGAAATACGTTTTTGAAAAGGCACTCGTAAAAAGCGAAGGCGCCATCGGCTATGTTCCTGATTCCGCCTTGAACGAAAGTTGTAAAGGAAGTTACATCGCGTTCGGCAACGGCAACTACTGCGAAATGGGTATCGACAGTCAATCTTATATCGGCATTTACAAACAGAAAGGCAAAAGCGTTCAGATAGACCTTGACAACATCCCCTTCGAGTTTGATTTTAAGGTGAAAGGCGATACCGTTTCGTGGTATTTAACCGACAATTACAACAAAGTGACGAAACTAACCTATCGGTTCGTGAGCGAAAACACAGGCGAAATCGGAAGCACCGGAATGAAGGTTGCAGGAAAGAAATTCGTTTTTTCAGACGTTAAATTAGAGATTGCCGATTCTGTGAATAAAGAAACGGCAGAAGAAATGAAACGACAACTTATATTGATTCAGTATGATTACGTAGGATCATATTTTGCATTCGACAACAACGGCGGCTACAAGCAATATTATTCGTACAGCGGCTCCACCCAAACGGGTACTTATATCCAAAACAACACAAGTCTCGAACTGACCGACAGTTCCAACAATCTTATCAAGATTACTGTTGTCGAGGATACAATCCGCTACGAGAAAACTGGCCTTTCCGATTCTATATATACCTATATATACAAGTTACGAAATTACTGAAATTAATTTCTTATATGCAGTGAAACGCTCCTTTTGCGGGAGCGTTTTTATTGCCGCTTTTTTCGGGCGTTTTGCTTGTAATTCTGAAAATTTTATGCTATACTGCAAGTACACCACACAAGTGAATAAAACACGACACGAGGGGTCACAATCATTAGGCATTGTGTATCTCTTTATACCTTTGTGTTGTGTCTTATCGGTATCATTTGTGTGGTGACAAATCGGAGATGCAGTGCAGTGTGTTTTCGGTTTGGAAACACACTTTTTTTATTTTACAAGGAGAATCAAAACATGAAAAAAAGATTTGTCACCACACTTATCGCACTCATTGCTTGCGTTGCCTGCGTACTCGGGCTTGCCGCTTGCGGCGACGGAAATGCAGACTCCGTAGCAGGAAAGAAGTACAATTTCGAAAAAGCTGAAATCACCCAAGGCGCAACCGGCGCAGAAAAAGAATTGGCAGAGGAAATGCTGAACGAAATGTATGAAGACGGTTATCTCGAATTCGGGCAAAACGGTGAATTTAAGATGGTCATGATGGGTACCGCGGTAAACGGCACCTATACGCAAAGCGGCGCAACCGTAACGGCGACCCTGTACGGCGAAGACCAGAATTTCAAAGTTTCGGGCAATTCTATCACGATGAGCGGTTCCGAAGAAGGACTTTCTTTCAAACTTACTTATCGATTAGATAAATCGAGCGTCGGCGAAATCAGCGGCGGAGATAACGAAAACGAAGACGAGGGCGATGCAAGTGTGATTACCGTTGCAGGAAAAACGTTCAACTTTTCCGATTTGTCGGTTTCGTTTAACAGTTCGGTTAACCAAGAAGTGAAAGACGAATTAAACAACTCGCTTGCAGCGTTAAAAGCAGGGTACGCAGATTCAACCGTCGCATTCGATTCGAACGGCGGCTTTACGATGAGCGTTATGGGAAACACGGCAACGGGTACCTATACGCAGAACTCAGCGGCGCTAGTGATGACCGTAAACGGCGAGGCGCAAAACGCTACTTTATCGAACAATCAACTAACTTTAAGCATTACCAATCAAGGCGTTACCATGAATTTAATTTATACTCTGGCAGAAAACGCTTAACAACTTCCGCACTGCACTGCAAACTACAAACAAAAAACGCTTCCGTCGGGAAGCGTTTTTTCTAACCGTATTTACGCGGATTTTTTATAGACAAGTTTAGGTTTTGCGCCCTTTTCCACGCATTCGCGCGTGATAATCACTTCTTCCACGTTCTTCTGCGTGGGAATATCGTACATGACGTCCGTCATAATTCCTTCGATAATCGTGCGTAAGCCCCTCGCGCCCGTCTTTAAGCGAATGGCGGTGTTGGCAATCTCGCGCACCGCGCCGTCCTCTACCGTAAGTTTTACGCCGTCCAGTCCCACGAGTTTCTGATACTGCTTGATAATCGCGTTTTTGGGCTGCGTGAGAATATTCACGAGCGCGGCTTCGTCGAGCTGCTGCAAACTCACCACAATGGGAACGCGCCCCACAAATTCGGGAATGAGCCCGAACTTGGTTAAATCCTGCGGTTTCACGTCGTCTAAAAGCGTATAATCGACTTCGTGTTCGCCGAGTTTAACTTTGCCGCCGAAGCCTAAACCGGAATCGTCCTTTCTCGCGCCCACAATCTTATCCAAGCCAACAAACGCGCCGCCGCAAATAAAGAGAATGTTCGTGGTGTCGATTCTCATACAATCCTGTTGGGGGTGCTTTCTGCCGCCCTGCGGAGGAACGTTCGCCACCGTACTTTCGATAATCTTCAAAAGCGCCTGCTGTACGCCCTCGCCCGAAACGTCGCGCGTTATCGAAACGTTTTCGCCTTTGCGCGCAATTTTATCGATTTCGTCAATATAGATAATGCCGCGCTGGGCGCGCTCGATATCATAATCAGCATTCTGAATAAGTTTCAGAAGGATGTTCTCGACGTCTTCGCCGACGTACCCTGCCTCGGTGAGCGTGGTTGCGTCGCTCGTTGCGAACGGCACGTTCAGAATTTTTGCTAGAGTACGCGCAAGCAGCGTTTTTCCGCTGCCCGTAGGGCCTAACAATAAAATGTTGCTCTTTTCGATTTCTACATCGTCGTCTTTCTTTCCTGCCGCCATGGCGTTAATGCGCTTATAGTGGTTATACACCGCCACCGATAACACGCGTTTCGCCTTATCCTGACCGATAATGTACTGGTCGAGTTCCTCTTTAATTTCGGCAGGTTTTTTGAGTTCCACCTGTTCGGAGGCGGAAGATGAGGGAATTTTTGCGAGCATGTCGTTGCACAACGCAATACATTCGTCGCAGATAAAAATTCCGTCGGGGCCTGCTATCAATTTTTTGGTTCTCGCTTTTTCTTTGCCGCAGAAAGAACAGTTTTCCTGGTATTTATTTGCCATTATTACTCCGAATTTTTGAATTATCTTCTGACGTACACTCTGTCAATCAAGCCGTATTCGAGGGCTTCGTCCGCAGTGAGATAATTATCGCGGTCGGTATCCCTTTCCACCGTTTCCACGGGCTTACCCGTGTTTTCCGAAAGGATTTGCGTCATCTTCTTCTTAATGCGGAGAATGTGTTCCGCCTGAATCTGAATGTCGCTTGCCTGACCCTGCGCACCGCCCAAAGGCTGGTGAATCATAATCTCGCTGTTTTTCAAAGCATAACGCTTGCCCTTCGTACCCGAAGAAAGCAGGAACGCGCCCATGCTCGCCGCAAGCCCGATACAAATTGTAGATACGTCGCACTTAATATAGTTCATGGTATCGTAAATCGCCATGCCCGCAGTAACGGAACCGCCGGGGCTGTTGATGTAAAGGCTGATATCCTTCGTGGGGTCTTTCCCCTCGAGGTAGATGAGTTGCGCCACAACGGTATTTGCAACCGCGTCGTCGATTTCGCCGCTCAAAAAGATGATTCTATCCTCTAACAGACGGGAATACAAATCGTAACTTCTTTCACCGCCCGACGTGCGTTCCACAACGTAAGGAATGAGTACGTTCTTTTCCTGCATTACTTATCTCCTTCTTTTTTTGCGGTCGATTTCGCCGCCGAAGATTTTGCGGCCGTCTTCTTTTCTGCCGCAGGTTTCGCCGTTGTAGTTTTTGCCGTAGTCGGTTTCGCCGCTTTGGGAGCCGCCGCCTTTTTCGTCGCAGGTTTTGCTTCGGTTTCGCCTTCGCTCTTCTTTGCGGTCGTTTTCTTAGCCGCGGGCTTCGACGCTTTCTTTTCTTCCTGATAAACAACCATTTCGTTGTTTGCCGTCAAAAAGTCAAACAGTTTCGTCACTTTAATATCGTTCTCGATATATTCGAGCTGTCTGGGGTCCATCGTCTTTTTATATTCTTCTGCCGATTTTCCGACGCTCTTTGCCTGCTCGGCAACCTTTGCGGAAATCTCCTTTTCGGTTGCTTTGATTTTTTCGAGCTCGATAATTTTTTCTACGACAAGTTGCTGCAACACGTTTCTGCGTGCGTCTTCTTCCATGCTCTTTTTGTATTCTTCGCGCGTTGTGCCCAGGTAAGCAAGGTAGTCGTCCAGCTTAATTCCCTGATACATGAGATTGTATTCCATCTTCTGCAAGGAATAATCTTCCTGCGCTTCAATCATGGCGTCGGGAATTTCAGCGGTTGCCGTCTTTGCAATTTCACTGATGATTGCGTTCTCCGTTTCGTTTCTCGAACGGTTTGCCGCATTCGTTTCAAGGCGTTCGCGCACCTTAGCCTTGTACGCTTGCTCGCTGTCGCTGCCCATTTTCTTTGCAAACTCGTCGTTGAGTTCGGGAAGTTTAGTGCCCGTCAGTTTATGAAGCGTTACGGTAAACACCGCTTTCTTGCCCTTCAAGTCTTCCGCCTGATAATCTTCGGGGAACGTGACTTCGAGGTCTTTGGTTTCGCCGAGTTTCATGCCGACGATTTGTTCCTCGAATCCGGGAATAAACTGGTGCGAACCGAGCGTTAAATCGAACCCTTTGCCAGAACCGCCCTCGAATTCTTTTCCGTTCAGTTTACCTACGAAATCGATATTCGCAGTATCTTTCATTTCTGCCGCACGGTCGGTGATTTCCACCTTTTCGGCAACGCGTTCGCGGATACCGTTGATTTCAGCGTCCACGTCGGCGTCCGTAACAGTATACTCATATTTGTTGATTTTTATACCCTTGTAAGTTTCGATTTTCACGTCGGGTTTCACGGGCGTAACGGCAACAAGCACAACTTTTTCTTCGGAAATATCCTCTACCGAGAGCGAGGGTTCGCCGACGGGCTTAAACTTTGCTTTTTCGCTTTCCAGAACTTTTCCGTAATGTTCGTTGTAAAGCAAATTGAGCGCGTCTTCATAGAAAAGACCCTTTCCGTAATACAGTTCGAGAACGTGCTTGGGCGCTTTGCCCTTGCGGAATCCGTTTACCGCATATTTGCTGCGCGTTTGAAGATAGGCTTTATCGTTTGCCTGCTTCCATTCGTCGGACGAAAACGTCATTGTAATTTTTACCGTGCTCTTTTCGGCTGTTGCCACTTCGTACTTCATGATTTTACTCCTGTACTGATACTGATTTTGTATCTTTTATTTTATCATATCGCCACGGAAAAGAAAAGCGATTTTATTTACAATTTTGGTTTTTTATGGTATGATACCCTCGTCTTACAAACAAGGAGTGATTATGCCGCAAGACGCTTTTACGTTGAGAATAAACGCTTTGGAATTAAATGCCGCGCTCAAAGGCGGCAGAATTAACCGCGTCAATCAGCCCTCGCGCGAAGAACTCTCTTTTATTATATACACCGGCACGCGCACTTTGAAACTTGTTCTCAATACGAATGCAAGCAATAGCGGCGTTTATTTTACGGACGACGAACGGGAAAATCCGCTTGTTGCGCCTAATTTCTGTATGCTGTTGAGAAAACACTTGCAAAACGCGGAAATTCTCGAAATTTCCACAATCGGCTTTGAACGCATCCTGTGTTTCAGATTGCATTGTACAAGCGATTTTTCCGCCTGTGAACGCGTGCTTTACGCCGAAATAATGGGCAAGTATTCTAACCTCATTCTCACCGAAAACGGCGTGATTTTAGGAGCGTTGAAAACAACCTCGCTCGACGAGAACTGCAAACGCACCGTATTTACGGGCGCGAAATATATGCTTCCTGCACCGCAGGACAAAGTCAACCCATCCGATTTTTCCGCTCTGCAAACCGTATGCAAAGAAGCGCAGGGAGATTGGGGGCATTTTCTTTTTACGCACGTTTCGGGGCTTGCGCCCTCGACCGCAGAGATGATTGCCGCAACCTATTGCGGCGGAGATTTGGCAAGACACGTATATGATTTTATTTTTTCCGACGAGTGTGCGCCCTGCGTGCTGACACGCGCGGGCGAACCCGTAGATTTCTTTGCACGGCGCGTAGAGGGCGCAACGCCCTTCCCTACCCTTTCGGCGGCGCAGACTTTCTTCTATACCGAAAAACGCGCGAAACAACAATTCGCGCAGTTAAAACGCAGACTCGAAACGGCGGCAACGGCGGCACGGAAAAAACACGAAAAGCGGCTGGCGCAAATTTTAGAAAGAAAAATTGCCGCTTCCGATTCAGAGGAAAACCGCATCAAGGGGGAACTGATTACCGCCAACTTATACCGCCTCGAAAAGGGAATGAACTCCTGCGTGCTCGATAATTATTACGACGGCTCGCAGACGAAAATTGTGCTGGACAGTATGCTCTCCCCCACCCAGAACGCACAGCAGTACTATAAAAAATACCGCAAACAAAAGCGCACCCTGGAAGCACTCGCGCCGCAGGAACAGGAAGTACGCGCCGAACTCGACTATGCCGAAAGTTTGCTTGCCGCTATCTTTGCGGCGGATTCGATAGACGATTTGCGTTCGCTCGAAGAAGAAATGCTCGGCGCGGAACTCATGCGTCAACCGCAGGAAAAAATGCGGAAAAAGAAAACCGAAATTCCCTTCCGCACATTTGAAAAAGACGGCTTCCGCATTTTTGCAGGAAGAAATAATTTACAGAACGACCGACTCGTAAAATCGGGTGCGCCCGACGATTTGTGGCTTCATGCACAGAAGTACCACTCCTGCCATGTACTGATTAAAACGGACAATCAAAAAGTGCCCGACGCCGTTCTGGAATTTGCGGCAAGCGTCTGCGCGCGGTATTCGAGCAGCAAAGGCGGACGCATTCCCGTAGATTATTGCAAACTGAAATATGTGAAAAAACCGCCCAAGTCAAAGGCAGGGTTTGTAGTATATACCGATTATCAGACAATCCTTGTTGAACCGCTCGAAGATTCGACGGTTTCCGCCGATAAAAACGCTTGATTTTTCCGTTGATTTGGAGTATACTGTAAGGGCTGTGATAGGTGGGGAGTTAGCGGTGCCCTGTATCTGCAATCCGCTATAGCAGAACCGAACGCTTTTCTCGGTGCCGATCGTGGAAGGCAGCATACGGCAAGGGATGTTGATAACAAGGTCTTATGCAACGCACCCCTGCGAACCGTGTCAGGGTAGGGATACAGCAGCACTAAACAGACAGGTGCGTGTGCCATAAGGTAGCTTTGTCGGAGTCACCTGCCGTGTTAACGCTTCGGCAATCGGCAACAAAAAAAGCCCTCACAGTTTTTTTGTATATGTTAAGCCCGCGAGCAAAACTCGCGGGCTTTTATTATTACTCTATTCAAATTTTGCGCCGCAGTTACCGCAGAACTTATCGTCCGCCTCTTGCTTGGCGCCGCATTCGGGACAAATTTTTTCAAGCGAACCGCCGCACTCGGGGCAGAACTTGTGTCCCACAGGGTTTTTCGCTCCGCATCTCGGACAGGTTACCATATGCGTTTCGCCTCCCTGCAATTCCTCTTTCACCGCACCCACAACCGATTTTACGGCGGGTTTTAACTCCTCTGCCGCTTCGTTTATCACAGGAACGGATTCGTTTTTTACATAAGTGGTTATCTCTTTTTTGTAACCGAAAACGACCAGCGAAATTCCAATGAATAACATCGGCGAACCGATAAAGATAAGGAAAAACAACGAAGGCATATCACTATCGGAGTTCATCGACAGACCGAAATCAACAAACCCCGTAACCATACAAGCCGCGCCGAGTATCAGCAAAATAAATCCGAAAATTTTTAACTTCTTCTTTGTTGCCTTATGTTGCCGTTCGTCCATAACTTCCCCTTTCCGCTTTCTTATTTCATAAACGCCAAGAACGCTTTATAGTTGGAATACAAGTCGGCTTTGGAAATAACTTCCCAGGGCGCATGCATAGAAATGACGGGCACGCCCAAATCCACCGTGTCGATATTCAGATTCGCAAGGAATTTTGCAACCGTTCCGCCGCCGCCCGCATCCACTTTGCCGAGCTCCGCCGTCTGCCAGACAACGCCGCCCTCCGCAAACATTTTACGCACTTCGCCTACAAATTCCGCCGAAGCGTCGCTTGCACCGCTCTTGCCGCGCGCGCCCGTGAACTTGCACATACAGGTACCGCAGGACAAAATCGCCGAATTCATCTTCTCGTATACGCTTGCAAAGTTGGGGTCGTAAGCCGCCGTTACGTCCGAAGAAAGGCACTTAGAATGTGCGCGCACCTTTCTGAAATTCGCGCCGAGCGCAATGGAAATTTCTTCCATTAAATCTTCGTAAACTTTGCACTGCATTCCCGTCGTGCCCTCGCTGCCGATTTCTTCTTTATCGACGAGCATGGCAAGCACGGTATGGTCGCTCTCCTCATTGAGTACCGCCGTAAGCGCGGGATAAGCGCAAACACGGTCGTCATGTCCGTACGCGCCGATGAGTGCGCGGTCAAAGCCGACGTCGCGCGCCTTATCTGCGGGAACTGCGGAAATTTCCGCTGACAGGAAATCCTCCTCGCACATTCCGTACTGCTCGTGAAGATAGGCAAGCACGCCGAGTTTGATTTTGTCGCTTACCTCCTCGTCCGCATAGGGAAGACCACCTACAACGACGTTGAGTTGTTCTCCCTCGATAATCTTGCCTGCCTTGCCGCCCATCTGGTCCCCACCGAGGTGCGGAAGCAAATCGTTGATATAGAACACGGGGTCGCTCTCTTTTTCGCCGACGGAAATTTCGATTTTCTTGCCGTTTTTCAAAACAACCGCGCCGTGCAATGCGAGCGGAATTGCCGTCCACTGATATTTTTTAATGCCGCCGTAGTAGTGCGTTTTCAGGAAGCACATTCCCGAATCTTCGTACAGAGGGTTCTGCTTGACGTCGATACGGGGCGCATCGATATGCGAAGCGATGAGACGCATACCGTCCTCTTCGAGATTTTTTTTGCCCACGCGGAATACGACGACGCTCTTACCGCGGTTGATAAAATATTTTTTATCGCCCGCTTTGAGTTTATCGCCGAAATGATACTCGCTGAACCCTGCTTTCTTTGCAAGTTCCACGGAAAGAGCGCACGCTTCGCGTTCCGTCTTTGCCGCGTCGAGATAGGCTTTATACCCTTCCGCATAGGCGTAAATTGCTTTGCGTTCTTTTTCGTCCGCCGTTTCAAAATAATTTTTTTTCTGGTAAGAAAGTTCTTCCTGTAACTTTTTTGCTTTGCTCTTTTCAACCATAGATTACCTCCGAGTTATTTAATATTATTCGAGGAATATTATAGCACAACGGTTTCTAAAAATCAACGCAAATACAAAAAAATAATAGTAAAAAGCCGACGAGCATTCGTCGGCTTTCCGATTCCGTAATAGTGAAAAAGTTACTTTTTGCTGCAAGCCTTGCCTTGCGGATAGAGGGGCAGTTCGAAGAAGCCCGTGCAGACTTCCTGCGAATACTCCTGCGCAGGCGGAATGGCGCAATAGCCGTAACTCGGCACGAGGAGTTCGACTTGCATGGACACTTTCAGAATGCAGGTAACGCACGCATTGATAGCGAACGTACCCGATTCGGAGTTGAACGTACCCTCGGGGGATACGCACGACGCGATGGAAGTGACCGAAAAAGGCATAATCGATGCAGGCGGCACGAACATAAGCACATCCTCATTCAGTACGATGCTGCTCGTAGCCTTGCCCTCTACGCCGTTTGCGTCGACGTAGACGATTTCAATGGGAATGGTGACCGTTACCTGAACGCGTGCGTTGCAGCCGTCTGCCTGACGCTCTACGTTGACGTTGGAGACAGTTCCGACGGATGAAGTGGAACGCGCGCTGATAAAGGTAAGCGGATATGTAGGATTGGCAGGCACGGGATTTTCAAGCCCGACGGAATAGTTTTCGAGGCGCGTTTGAATGATGCCTGCGTCAAAGATTTTTTCCGCCTGAATACACACCTTTTCGCAAAGACCGTTCAACGGATTGCCCGAAATCGTGCCGGGGCAGTGGTCCGATGAAAAATTGGAAAAAAATGACATTTGTTACCTCCGTGTAAAGAACCGTATCAGTTCCTATTGCATGTTATGCGCCGCCCCGCCTTATTTGTGCCGTCTCCCCGCACCTTTTATAAAAAAATAGTCTGCGTAGGATAGAGGCACTTCGTAGCATTGCGTTTTTCAAAATTTTCTTTCGACCCGCAAAGCAGCGTCTTACTCTCTCCGCCGCGCACGACGTAAAGATTGCGCGAGCATTTCGGAATGACAAGTACCTGCCCTTCGCGCACCTCTTCATGAAGTCCGTTCTCGCGGGCAAGAAAGCAGGGAGTCAAACGGAAGACGGACGCAATTTCGGAAAGAGTCTGTCCTTTTTTCACACGGTAAAATTTCGGCTGATTTAACGAAAGTTTCACAAATCATTGTATGTGAAAGCACATAAAAGCGTGACGGCGCAGAATAAAATAATTTATGCATAATTTATACCGTTCCGCGGCCGTCGTCACGGTGTTCGCCGTATTCGAGCATTTTCTCGGCTTTTTATACCGCATTATTCTTTCGCGCTTACTCGGCTCGGAAGGGCTGGGCATTTATCAGGTTGCACTCACCGTTTTCGCAGTTTTTCTCACCATATCTTCGAGCGGTCTGCCCATCACCCTCTCGCGCGTCATTTCCAAACACCGTGCGAAAGGCTCGCTCAAAGGGGAACAGTCCGCAACGACTGCCGCTATTTTAATCGCCTTAATGTTCAGCGTGCCGATTACGCTGCTCCTCTTCCTTTTCCGCGCGCAATTCTCCACAATTTTTTCCGACCCGCGTTGTGCTGACCTCTTCTATATCCTCATTTTCGGACTTTCGTTTACCTCGGTTTACGCGATTATCCGCGGCTTCTTCTGGGGCAACAAACGCTTTTTTGCCTATTCGGTAATCGAACTTATTGAAGAAATCATCAAGATTGCCGTGGGCGTATTTTTGCTACTCGGCATTACCGCGGGCTTTGCAGACGTAAACAAGGCGGCGATTGCCGTGCTCGTTTCTTATTTGTGTTCTTTTGCAATTGCCGTCGTTTATTTCATTATCAAAGGCGGAAAACTGCGTTCGCCCAAAGGAGAATTTTTGCCCATTCTCAAATCTTCTCTGCCCGTAACGGCGATGCGTACTTCCTCTTCCCTTCTCAATTCGCTCATCTCCGTCGTATTCCCCATGCGACTGATTGCGGCAGGTTTCTCCGCCTCGCAGGCGATGAGCGAATACGGCGTCGTTTACGGCATGGTAGTGCCCGTACTTATGACGCCCGGCTCTTTTATCGGCTCGCTTGCAGTCGTGCTCGTGCCGACGCTTGCCGAATGTTATTACCGCAAACAGACGGACGAAGTGGGAAAACTGGTAGAAAAGGCAATCGGAACAACCCTGCTCATTGCGTGCATACTCATTCCGTTTTTTATTTCGTGCGGCGAAAACGTGGGAATTTTCCTGTTCTCGAATGCAGAAAGCGGTAAAATGCTACGCAACTGTGCTTTGGTACTGTTGCCGATGAGCATTACCATGATTACGACAAGCCTGTTAAATTCCATGCACTGCGAACGCCAAACCCTTTTCATTTTCCTCTTCGGTTCCGCGGTAATGCTGCTATGCGTGTGGTTCCTGCCCGCCTACCTTGGCAGCGGCGCATTGCTCCTCGGCATGGCTTGCGATTTCTGCATCACCGCCGTTTGCTCCCTCATTCTCCTCAAAAAGAAAGCGAAAAAACTCTGTTCGTTCAAAACGTTGCTCCGCATTGCACTTGTTGCCGTACCCTCCGCCGCGCTGGGGGTGGGATTGAAAACCCTCTTTATGACGTGCCTCGATTATATCTCGGCAACCGTGCTGACAATGCTCTTTGTAGCGGTTTGTGAAGTGCTTTTACTGTGGGCTTGCAAGTTCATCGACCTCAGACAAATCTGCAAACAGATTTTCTCGCGCATTTTCCGAAAAAAAAGCAAAAAAGCGCGCGCGCGGTCTTGACTTTCCAATGAAATAAGCATACAATATTTGCAGATAAATTTGAACGGAGGAACCCAATGAAACTGACGGAAGAACAACGCAAATCTTTACGCATTACCGTGGATTACACGAACATGACGGACAAATATCTGCCCGATATCGGCGATAAAGGTATTTCGCAGAGAAAACTCGAATCCTACAAAAAAACCGCAAAGGACGCACATACATACGTTTCCAAAAACCGCGGAAAAGACGAACTTTACATGGGCTGGACGGAACTGCCCTACAACCAAAACGAAATTGTTAACGACATTCTCGCTACGGCAAAGAATATCCGCAAGAAGTTTGAAAACTTCGTCGTGCTCGGCATCGGCGGCAGCGCGCTCGGCCCCATCATGGCGTTCAACGCACTTTGCCACCTGCACTATAACGACCTGCCGCGCAAGAAGAGAGGCGGTCCCCGTTTCTTCGTAGAAGACAACGTAGACCCCGTTCGTATGAAAGAATTGCTCGACGTCATCGACGTGAAAAAGACCTGCTTCAACGTTATCAGCAAGTCGGGCGCAACGAGCGAAACGATGGCGCAGTACCTCATCATCGCCGACCTTCTGAAACAGGCGGGCGAGAAAGTAAAGGACCACGTCATTTTCACGACCGACGCAAAGCGCGGCAACCTTGTGAAAATTTCCAAAGAACTCGGTAAAGTAAAGTCTTACGTTTTGCCCGACGGCGTGGGCGGAAGATTTTCCGAACTGAGCCCCGTCGGTCTGCTTCCTGCGGCGGTAGTTGGCATCGACATTAAAACGCTTTTGAAGGGCGCGGCGTACATGGATAAACTCTGCAAGACGCCCGAACTCGACAAGAACCCCGCTCTCCTCTGCGCTACTTTGCAATACATCTGTATGAACGAGGGAAAGAATATCGGCGTGCTCATGCCCTATTCGGATAACCTGCGCTACGTTTCCGACTGGTACGCGCAACTGTGGGCGGAATCGCTCGGCAAGAACATCACGCTCGACGGCACGCCCTGCAACGTAGGACAGACGCCCGTGAAGGCGCTCGGCGTAACCGACCAGCATTCGCAGGTGCAACTCTACACCGAAGGTCCCTTCGACAAAGTGTTCACCTTCCTTTCGGTAGGAAGTTATAAGGAAAAGACGCCCATTCCTCAGGGTTGCGAGAAAATTCCCGACGTGAACTTCCTCTGCGGACACACGATGGAAGAGCTCATTCAGGCGGAGAACAAGGCAACGGCGTACGCGCTGACCAAAGCAGGCAGAATGAACTACACCATTAACCTGCCCGAAGTGAACGAATTTACGCTCGGTCAGCTTCTCTATCTGTTCGAGTTACAGACGGCTTACGCAGGCGCGATGCTGCACATTGACCCGTTCAATCAGCCCGGCGTAGAGGCGGGCAAGAAAGCGACGTTTGCTCTCTTGGGCAAATCCGGTTACGAAGAACAGAAAAAAGAACTCGACGGCGCGGCAAGCAACCCCGATTACGTGGTTTGATTGGAAAAGTGATAAGATTGTCACGGCAACGCATAGCGTAGCCTCGCAATGACAAAAAAGCGGACTTTAACAAAGTCCGCTTTTTTTGTTTTATTTTTTTCATTATTTCACTTCAGGAAGCGTTACCTTTTCGGTTCCGTAGGAGTAAATGATAACTCCCTCATAACTGTCTTCGTTATACCACTCATAACCGCAATATTTTCCGTCTTTGAATTTTATGACAGGTGTATATTCTTCTCCTTCCTCATCGGTGTTTGTACACACATAACCTTTCTTTTCTTCGCTGTATGTATAGTCGGAAAATGCTCGGATTTTCTTTTCCGTTATATCTTCACCGCCCTCATATACGCCTGAATAATCGAATGCATAAGCATATTGCCAATAAACTGCACCGTTATTATCCTCTCCTTTCGACCAAACACCGTTTTCACAGGTATAAAAATACCCATAAGAGTGGCGGATACCGTCACCACCCTTATAAAACCACTCCGCATAAGCCTCATCTTCGCTATCGGATAATTTGAGATGCGCTTTATTCCTGTCGACGCTTATTTCAAATGTCGATTTCTCATTTTCATACGAAGTTGTATAAATATACCGATAATTTTTCGCCATCACAGGAACGTAATCTTCACCTATCTCGAATGCGTCGTTCCACTGTTTTTCCGTAACTTTATCGGAAACAATCTCCGAAAACGGAATGTTTTCTTCGATGCCCAAATCGCTACTTCCGTCGCCGCAGGCAACAAAGCCTGCACACATTGCCGCTGCGAGCGCACCCGCCGATAAAACCGCTAACTTCTTTTTCATTTTTATTTTCTCCTTTTTGTTGGTCTATTTTTAATATACCAAAGTATTGTTATTTTTGTCAAGTAATTTTGTACAATTGTATTGTAAAAATTGACCAAAATATCAATAAGGAGAAATTATGTTAAATGAAAATATCAAAAAATTAAGATTAGCGCAGGGAATCAGTCAGGTGGAATTAGCAAAAGAATTAAACGTAAGCAAACAATGCGTTTCAAATTGGGAAAACGATTACATTCAGCCGTCCGTAGATATGCTGATAAAACTTGCGCGCTATTTCGGCGTGACGACGGACTACCTTTTAGATTTACAATCTTGTAACCAAATTTCAGTGGAAGGACTTTCCGAAAAAGAAATCGCTCACATCAAATTTTTAATACAAGATTTACGCAAATAAAAAAACTTCCCTTTTCGGGAAGTTTTTTACTTTTCAATTATTCCGCGCTCTTTTCTCTGATTTCGAGCGTGTACTTTTTAGAACCCTTGGGGGTGGCGTAGCGCACCAGCGTGCGGAGCGCTTTTGCAATTTTGCCCTGTTTGCCGATAACTTTGCCCATATCCGAATCGGCAAGAAGAACGGTAACGTTAATTGCTTCGTCCGTTTCCTCTACCTTGTATTCGATATTCGCTTTGTCCTCCGCAAACTGTTCCACGACATATTTAATTAAATCTAACATAGTTCACCTTTCAGCCGAAATTACTTCTTTTTCTTCGTCTTGGTCTTGGACGGGCTGAGTTTCTTGGACTGTTCCATAGCGCCTGCTTTTACAAGCAAAGACTTCACCGTTTCGGTGGGCTGAACGCCTTTGGAGAGCCAGTTTTTCGCCTTTTCCACGTCAACGGTAAGCGTAACGGGAGTCGACTTCGGGTCATAATAACCGATTTTCTCGATGTACTCGCCCGTAGCCGCCTTGCGCGCGTCCACTACCACGATGCGGTAAACAGGGGACTTCTTGTCGCCGAGTCTTACCAATCTCATTTTAACCATACCTATATACCTCCGTAAATTTGTTTTATTTTCAGAAAGGAAGTTTTCCTCTCAGTTTGCCGCCCTTAAATTGCTTCATGAGCTGTTTCGTCTGGTCGAACTGTTTCAGAAGCTGGTTGATTTCCTGCACGGTCGTGCCCGAACCGAGCGCAATTCTGCGCTTTCTCTGCGAGTTGATGATTTGCGGCGCTTCCCTCTCGCGCGGCGTCATGGAAAGAATAATCGCCTTCGTGCGCTCGATACGCTTTTCGTCCAAATCTTTTTCGTTGAGTTTCATTTTTCCCGCGCCGGGGAGCATACTCATGAGCGCGCCCGCGCCGCCCATTTTTTTGAGCGCCTCGAACTGCTGCAAATAGTCGGTGAGCGTGAAAGACGCTTCGCGCATTTTGCGCTCCATCTCTTTCGCCTGCTGCTCCGTGACCGCCTCCTGCGCCTTCTCGATGAGGGAGAGCACGTCGCCCATGCCCAGAATTCTCGAAGCCATGCGGTCGGGATAGAAGGGCTCCAAATCGGTGAGTTTTTCGCCTACGCCGATAAATTTAATGGGTTTGCCCGTCACCGCCTTAATCGAAAGGCAGGCGCCGCCGCGCGTATCGCCGTCGAGTTTGGTGAGGATAATGCCCGTGACGTCTAACCGAGCGTTGAACGTTTCGGCAACGTTCACGGCGTCCTGACCGGTCATGGCGTCCACCGTGAGCAGAATTTCCGTTACGTCTACGGCTTTCTTTACCTCTTCGAGTTCTTTCATGAGCGCGTCGTCGATATGAAGCCGCCCCGCCGTATCGATAACAACGGTATCGTAACCCATTCTGCCCGCGTAATCGATAGCCTGTTTTGCGGTTTTGGCAGGGTTCTGCGTGCCCTTTTCAAACACTTCGGTGTCCGCCTTGCCGCCTACGACTTTCAGCTGCTCGATTGCCGCAGGACGGTAAATATCGCACGCAACGAGCAACGGTTTTTTGCCCTGCTTTTTGAGTTGAACGGCAAGCTTGCCGCACATGGTGGTTTTGCCCGCGCCCTGCAACCCGCACATCATAATGACCGTGGGAGGTTTGGGCGAAACTTCTAACTTGGCGTTGCCCGAACCCATGAGCGCAATGAGCTCGTCGTTGACGATTTTAATAACCTGCTGGGCAGGGTTGAGCGATTCGAGCACCTGCTGCCCGACCGCCTTTTCGGAAACTTCGGCAATGAACTGCTTGGCGACTTTTAAGTTGACGTCCGCCTCCAAAAGCGCGATACGCACTTCGCGCATTGCCGTGCGGATTTCAAGTTCGGTAAGTTTGCCGCGCTTGGTGAGTTTGCTGAAGATATGGTTGAGCCGCTCCGAGAGCGATGAAAACAACGCCATTTTTTATTCTCCCCCTTTTCCGCTTTCTAAGATACGTTCTATCTCCTGCCCGTGTTCGGGGTGAGACTGCGCGAACGCTTCGAGCGCTTCCGTGAGCGCCGCGAAGTGCAATTTTTCTTCGTATTCTCCGAGTTGTTTGCGGCAGGTTGTAAGACAATCGGAAACGCTCTGCCGCGAGCACCCCTTTTCTTCCGCAATTTCCGCGAGCGATAAATCGCAGTTAAAATAGAGGTTGGTAATTTCCTGCTGTGTGGAAGTGAGAAGCGAACGGTAAGTATCCCATAACCTTAAAAAATGTAATTCTTCCATTGCGCCGCTCCCTTTGTTCTTCTGTATTATATCCGATGAAAAAAAGACTGTCAAGTAATTTTACCTGACAGACAAATTTTTTTTACAGTTCGTCCATATCGAGAACATCCGTTTCTTGGCACGCTTCAAACCCAAGCCGAAGCCCCGTGACAAACCCTTTGCGGAAATAAAGGCTTTCGATTACGCCGAGAATATCGCCCATATAATCATCCAGCGCATTCATTAATTTTTTTTGTTCTTCATTTAACGTACCTACTAATTTTTTACACGCCTCATCATAATTGTCTTGGCACTTTTGATATTCGGCATTTTTAGGAGTTCTTTCCAAAAAGCCTGCTTCGTTATCAAATATTTTTTCCGTAATTGATTTCATTAAATTCTCCTTTTATCCCGATTTGGGATATTTTTATTATACCGAAATGGTATATTATTGTCAAGCATGAAAAGACTTAAAGAATTACGAAAAAAGAAAAATCTTTCCCAATTACAGTTGGCAATGGCGTTAAATTTGAACCAAAACAGCATCAGTCGCTATGAAACAGGCGAACATGAGGCGGATTATAAAACGCTAATTCTTTTTGCCGATTTTTTCGGAGTTTCCATTGATTATTTATTAGAGAGAACGAACGACCCTACACCATTGAAAAAATAAAACTGAAATTATAAAAAAACAACTGCGTGGAATACGCAGTTGTTTTTTATTGCAAATATTTTTATACAAACCCTTCTACGAACTGTTCGGCGTCGAACAGTTCCAAATCGTCTATCTTTTCGCCAACGCCTGCGAACACGACGGGCACGTTGAGTTCGCCGCAGAGCGAGAACACGAAGCCGCCCTTTGCAGTGCCGTCTAACTTCGTAAGTACAATTCCGTCCAAATCAACCGCCTCGTTGAATACGCGCGCCTGGTTGACGGCGTTTTGACCCGTGGTTGCGTCCAGCACCAAAAATTTATAGAACGCCGCTTCGGGATATTCGCGCAAAACGACTCTGTCCATTTTTTTGAGTTCGTTCATCAAATTTTCTTTCACGTGCAATCTGCCTGCCGTATCGACGAGAACGACGTCCGTCCCCTTTGCCTTTGCAGAGGACACCGCGTCGAACACCACCGCCGAAGGGTCGCTCCCCTCCTCGTGCTTAACGATACGCACTTTGGCGCGGTCCGCCCACACGTTGAGTTGGTCGATTGCCGCCGCGCGGAAGGTATCCGCCGCCGCCACGGTCACACTCTTTTTCTGCCGTGCGAAGTAGTTTGCCACTTTGCCGATGGTCGTCGTTTTTCCCACGCCGTTTACGCCCACGAACATGATAACGCAGGGGTATTTGAGTTCGGGAACGGGCGCCTCGTTGAGCGTATCTTCCAAAATATCTTTGAGCAAATCGACAACAAAATTTTCGTCCTTGACTTTATTGCCGATTGCTTCCTCTTTTACCTGCTCCACAACGTCTTCCGCGGTACGCACGGAAACGTCCGCCGAAATTAAAATTTCTTCCAGTTCGTCGTAAAACTCGTTGCCGATTTTATTCTTCAGAAACAGCTGGCGCATTTTGTGCGCGACGCTGTCTTTGGTCTTTTTCAAGGCGTCTCTGATTTTTCCGAAAAAACTCATACCTGCTCCTTTTACGGGTTAGATGACCGTGTCGCCGCCGAGGCGCGATTCGACTTCGGAAAGTTTTACCGAAACGATTTTACTCACGCCCTTTTCTTCCATGGTAACGCCGAACAGCGTGTCCGCCTGGTTCATGGTGGGTTTTCTGTGCGTAATAACAATGAACTGCGTTTCGCGCGAGAATTTCTTTAAGTATTTCGCAAAGCGGTCTACGTTCGCTTCGTCGAGCGCCGCCTCGATTTCGTCGAGAATACAAAACGGCATGGGGCGCGATTTCAAAATAGAGAACAGAATCGCGATTGCGGTGAATGCGCGCTCGCCGCCCGAAAGCAGGGAAATTTTCGTGAGTTTCTTGCCGGGAGGGCAAGCCACGATTTCCACGCCCGCATTGAGGGGGTCGTCGCAATTTTCATAGTCGAGCTGCATTTCCGCTCTGCCGCCGCCGAACAGTTCGCGGAAAATCTGCGTAAAGTTCTGGTTGATTTCGTTGAAGCCTTTATCGAACTGCTCCTGCATTTTATTCTTCAATTCGTTGAGAATAAACTGCGAATCTTCGATGGCTTTGGTGAGGTCGTCTCTCTGCCCCGTCATCTCGTTACTGCGCTCGGTGAGTTCGTTATAACTCTCCTCCGCGTTGTGGTTGATGGGTCCGAGCATGGTGATATTGCGTTTGAGCGTTGTAATTCTCGTCTGCGCGCCGCTGATTTCAAATTCGGCGTCGCGGTACTGCTGCGCGCTCTCGTAGTCGAGTTCGTAAGCCTCGTTGATACGCTGTTTGAGGTTTTCGAGGTTGGCTTCCGTTTTGGAAATTTCGAGTTCGTATGTATGTTTTTCGTCGCCGAGCGTCATCTGCCGCGAGAGGAGTCCGCGCTTTTCTTCGGTGAGTTTCATCTGACGCTCGTTCTGCGTGCGCTTGCCCTCTTCCGTTTCCGCAATGCGGTTTCTCAGCGCCGCCACCGTGTGCTGTTCCTCTTCGGTGAGCGCGACCTTTTCTTCCTGCCGTTTGAGTTGTTCGATGAGCGATTCCGTTTCGCCGATTGCCTTGCGGCTCATGCTCACCTTTTCGTCGAGCTGGAGTTTTTCCGCGTTCAGGCGGCGCACCGTTTCTTCGTCCGCTTCGCGGATACTTTTGAGCGACGCGCTCTCCACCTGCAAGTTGTGGAATTTTTCGGAGAGCGCGTCGCGCTCGGCTTTGAGTTTCTGCGCCTCTTCCTCGCGCTTACTTGCTTCCTGCGCCGCTTCCGAACGGATTTTGTTGAGCAAATCTTCGTTCTCTTCGGAAGAAAGCACTTCGCTTTCGATATCGTCTATCTGTTGTGTAAGCCGTGCAAGCAAGCCGTTGTACTCTTCCGTATCTCGTTCCGCGTCCGACACAAGCGAGGAAATAGCAATTTCCCTCTGCGAAACCGCGGCGAAATTCGCCGTTTCTTCCTGCACTTTTACGCGGAATTCGTCGAAAGCTTTTTGCGCCTTATCGAGTTCCTCTTCGCAGTCCGCAAGCGCGGCTTTGAGTTTTTCCAGCGTGGCGTTCTTGCGCGCAATGCCCTCTTCGCATTCCTTGATATGGCGTTCGCCTGCGAGCAGGTTACCGCTCTCTTTGCGGCGCGAACCGCCCGTCATGGCGCCGCTCGTTGCAATGGTGTCGCCGTCGAGCGTTACGATTTTGAACACGCGCGGATACTTTTTGGAAATCTGCGTTGCGCTTGCAATGGTATCGCAGATGAGGGTATTGCCGAGCAGGTTCTTAATGACGTTATCGTAATACGGGTCGTATTTGACGAGTTCCTCGGCAAGACCGAGCGCGCCGTTTTCATGAAGTGCGCTTGTGAGTTCGCGCGCGTTGCCGCGGGGGCGCATTCCGCTGACGGGCAGGAAGGTGACGATACCGCCGCCCGTACGCTTTAAGTATTCGATGAGATAGCGCGCGTCGTCCGAATCGGCGGTGACGAGGTTTTGCATTGCCGCACCGAACGCCGTTTCGATTGCCACTTCGTACTTCTTTTCGGTGGTAACGATATCCGCAATCGAGCCTTTGATTTTGGAGTCGATGTCTGGGTTTTCCTTTGCCGTGAGTTGAAGCTTGCGCACCGAGTCGCGGTAGCCGTCGAAACGGTTTTTCAGGTTTTTATAGAGTTCTAAATTGTTGGTAAGATTCAAAACGGAAGTGTTGCAGTCGACGATTTCTTCCGTGAGTTTCTGGCGCGAACGGGTGAGTTCCGCAATCTCGCTGCGGAGCGTTTGTTCGCGGTCGGATTTTGCGTTCAGAAAATTTTCGCACGCCGTTTTTTCCGCGCGGCATTCTTCAAGCTGGCGGCTGAAATCGCTCTTTCGCGCAACCGCCTTTTCAATAGCGTTTTTGACTTCGGAAATGCGTTCGCTCGCTGCGTCGCGCCGTGCGGACAGACTTCCTACGTTTGCGCGGACGTCCGCCAAATTTTCCACAGAGGAAAGTTCGCTCTGGCGCTGTTCGTTCATAATGCGCTCGTAAGCCGCGACGCGCGCATCCGCTTCCTGCAATTTTCCGAAAAGTTCTTTGCTTTCCGCCTCGATTTCTTTACTGCGCTCGGCGCACGCTTTTTGTTTGATTTCGTTCTGCGCGATAAGCGTATCGATTTCCTGCGTTCTGCGAATGGAATATTCGATGTCGTCCGCCGCCTGCGAAAGCTGGTGCTTGTACGATTCGATTCGGGTATTGATGACTTTCGCCTCGCCCGATTTATGCTCCATGCCGACTTCAAAGATACGCAGTTTTTCGTTAAGCGAGCGAAGCTGCTCGTCCGCCTTATTGATTTCCTCTCTGCCCTTTTCTTCCTCGCCGTCGAGTTCGGAAAGGCGCGATTCGACTTCGTTAAGTTTTTCCGCCGCCTCCGCAATGCGGATACGGTATTTTTCCGTTTCCACGGCGAACGAATCGTAATGCACGAGGTAAGAGTTGACTTCCTCATAACGGAGTTGTTCGGAATATTCTTTGTATTTCCGCGCCGTTGCCGACTGCTTTTCCAAGGGTCCGCGCTGGCGTTCGAGTTCGTCGATTCTCTGGTTGAGCGTTGAAAGGTTGCCGAGCGAGTTTTCGAGTTTCCGCTCGATTTCCGCCTTTTCGCCCTTGAACTTCATGACGCCCGTCGCTTCCTCGAAAATGGCGCGTCTGTCTTCGGGCTTCGCGTTCATAATCTGTTCGACCTTGCCCTGTCCGATGATGGAATACCCCTCTTTGCCGATACCCACGCCGTGCAGCAAAAGCACGATGTCTTTGAGGCGGCAGGGCTGCATATTAAGCAGATATTCGCTCTCGCCCGAACGGTACAAGCGGCGCGTCATGGCGACTTCGTCGTATTCGATATCGAAAATTTTCTCGGTATTGTCGAACACGAGCGTTACTTCGCAATAGGAAAGTTGGCGGCGCGATTCCGTGCCGTTGAAGATGACGTCCTGCATACTCGTACCGCGCAGGGTCTTTGCCGACTGTTCGCCGAGCACCCAGCGCACCGCGTCGGCAACGTTACTTTTGCCGCAACCGTTGGGACCGACGATACAGGTAACGCCGTCGTCGAATTTTACCGAAGTTTTATCTGCGAATGATTTGAATCCGACCAGTCTGATTTCCTTAAAGTTCACGTTGATTTCCTCTT
This sequence comes from uncultured Clostridia bacterium, assembly GCA_947087265.1. Taxonomy (GTDB): domain Bacteria; phylum Bacillota; class Clostridia; order Christensenellales; family Borkfalkiaceae; genus Gallimonas. Next base: position 126,313 of record CAMUBY010000002.1, on the reverse strand, counting down.
CGTTAATTTGCAAAAAAGATTTTTTGCGGCTTGCGTTTCCGCCGCCTTTTTACTTTCGCCCTCGCCGCTTGCCTCGCTGCCGAGCGCCGTGACGCGGCAAAAGAACGTTCCGCCTTTCTCTCTTACCGAATATGCGGGCGTGCCTTTCGTTCGCTCCTGCACGTATTCCTGTAATATCGTTTTATAATTTTCCGTTTCGATTTCCGTTAAATAACGCGCTAAAAACCGCCTGACTTCTTCGAGTCCGCCGTCGAGATAAATCCCTGCGGTAACCGCCTCGAATAAGTTAGAAGCCGTTTTTCCGCGCACGTTTTCCGTGCCGCCGAAGTAGCGCAGAAACCGCATGAGCCGCGCGCGTTTTTCCGCCTGTTCGAGTGCCGGTTTGGAAACGAACTGCTTTCTGAGTTCGGTGAGTTTCCCCTCGTCGTCGCGCTTCTCGCGGAACAGCGTTTCGGTGACCGCAAGCCCCAGCACCGCATCGCCCAAAAACTCCAACCGTTCGTTATTCTCCTCGCCGCAATGGTTGGTAAACGACGTGTGCGTAAAACAGGTTTTGAGCAGGGCTTTATCGCGGAAGCAGTAACCGATACTTTCTTCGGCTTCCCGCAGCGTTTGCTCCGTCCAGTCCTCGCCGCTATTCATCGCCGCGCTCCTCCGAAATTCCCGCATCGCGGAATGCTTCCGTCAGCGTTTCAATCAGTCTGCCTTGGTAGGCGTCTACCGCCTGCAACACGGAGGGGGTAATGCTCTTCGCAGTGGAAGAACCGTGCGATTTAATTACAATCTTATTGAGTCCTAAAAAGATTGTACCGCCCATTGCGTTATAGTCGAGCATAGATTTGAGTTTGCCGATATGCTTCTTTGCAAACAGATAGCTGATTCTGCTGCCAAACGATTTGCGGAAAGACTGAGCCAGAATATCGGAAACGGTTTTCGCGCAGCCCTCCATCGATTTTAATGCAATATTGCCCGAAAAACCGTCTGCAACCGCAACGTCGATATTGCCGTACATAATGTCGCGCCCTTCGATATTACCGATAAAATGAATGCCTTTCAATTCCTTTAAAAGCGCGTGCGCTTCCTGATGAAGAGAATCGCCCTTGTGTTCTTCCGTACCGTTGGTGAGCAGTCCCACACGCGGCTCTTTTACGCCGAACGCCGCCTTTGCGTAAGCCGAAGCCATTAAACCGAATTGCGCGAGATATTGGGGTTTGCATTCCGCGTTAGCGCCGCAGTCGCAAAGTAGCGTACGCGTGCCGTTCACGTTGGGAACGGCAGGGCAAAGCGCGGGTCGTAAAACGCCCTTGATTCTGCCCGCATACATTATGCCGCCCGTAAGCACCGCGCCCGTAGAGCCTGCCGAGAGAAAGGCAACCGCGTCGGCGCGTTCTTTCAGAAGTTTCAAGCCCACCGTGAGCGAACTGTCGCGTTTAGCGCGCACGGCGTGCGCGGGAGAATCGTCGTTCGTAATCACTTCGCTGCAATGCACCACTTCCACGCGCGAAGCGTCGTACTTATATTTGTTTAATTCGGCGGTCACAAGTTCTTCGTGACCCGTGAAGATAACCGAAAAACCGTTCCTCTTTTCCAGTGCGAGGAGAGCGCCCTTTACGATTTCAACGGGAGCGTTGTCGCCGCCCATTGCGTCTACTACAATTTTAATCATATTACCCTCTTAGAGGCAAAAGCCATACGAATTGATTATACCATTTTCCGAAGAAAAAAACAATTCTTTCAAGGCACTGTGCAAAAAAAACTTTGCAGAAAAAAGGCGCGGTTTCCCGCGCCCGAAGTCATTGCGTTCATTCTCTTTCGACACGTACGACAGGCTCGTAGTCGCCGAGAAGCCGCGCCGCGCGTTCTAAATTATTGCGGATTTCCGCGTCCTTTTCAGGACAGGAAAAAGGCACGCCCGCCTCAAAAACAATTTTCTTTTTTGCGCCGCGCACCAGACGGAAATCGTGCAGATTCAACCCCTCCACCATACCCTCCGTAGCGGCGCGGATACGCTCTTCCAATTCCTTCGCCTCTGCGTCCGAAAGGTCTACGGGGTCGAGGTGCGCCGTAAACTCCACGCCGAATTCGCTGCAAACTTTCCGTTCGATTGCGTCGATGATTTCGTGAGAGCGCAACGCAGGCAGGCTCGCATCCATTTCGATATGCGCGATTGCAAAATACCGGTTCGTCCCCAAACTGTACACGCGTAAGTCGTGAACGCCCAGCACGTTCTCCGCACTCAAAACCGACTCGCGAATACGTTCTGTAAGCGAGGAATCGGGCGCCTGCCCGAGGAGTTTGGAACTTGCGTCGCGTACAATCTGAATGCCCTCCCACACGATAAAGAGCGCAACCAAAGCGCCGGCATAGCCCTCCGCCGCAAAATTCGTTTCGCCCGAAATCACAAGTCCCACAATCACGGCGAGCGTTGCGATACAATCGCACAGACTGTCAAGCGAAACGGCTTTGAGCGCGTCGGACTGAATTTTGCGCGCATATACGCGGTACAGCACGAACATTCCCGCTTTCACCGCAACGGAAACGCCGAGCGCCACGTAGACGCCCCAGAAACTTTCCGTCAATTCCCCCGAAATGATTTTTGCAATCGATTCCCGCATGAGTTCCACCGCAATCATGAGCACAAAGCAGCCGATAATCATGGCGGCGATATACTCTGCGCGACTGTGTCCGTATGGATGTTCCTTGTCGGCAGGTTTTTCCGCAATACGAAAGGAGATGAGCGACACCGCTCCGCTGCCGCAATCGCTCAGATTATTCACGCCGTCCGCAAGTACGGAAATTAAGCCGAATACGGCACCGAACGTAATTTTGAGCGCCGCCAAAAGAAAGTTCAGCACTATTCCGATGATACTCACCGTCTTGCCGCGTTTGCTACGAGATTCTTCCATACCGTTATTATACACAAAACAAAAAGAAATGTCACGCAACGTATATGGCGCGAAGTATAAAATACAAAAAAATAGGCAACAATCAGTTTGCGGTGAGCAAAAAAGAAAACCGTAGCATAAACTGTAAACGGAAGGATTGCTCACAAAAGAAGGTACATAATGGTAGTAAAACGCGGAGAATTATATTATGCGGACCTCTCCCCCGTGGTAGGGAGCGAACAGGGCGGCGTGCGCCCCGTTTTGGTCGTGCAAAACGATACGGGAAATAAATATTCGCCGACCGTGATTGCCGCCGCCGTCACGAGCCGCATTCACAAAGCCAAACTCCCTACGCACATCGAACTGCCGCAGGCGTTCGGTCTTGCGAAAGACAGCGTGATTTTATTGGAACAAATCCGCACTATCGACAAAAAGCGGTTGATGTCGCGAATCGGGGAGTTACCCTCCTCCACCATGTCGCGCGTAAACCGCGCGATTCTCATCTCCCTCGGCTTCGACGGAAATACTTATCGGGCGTAATATAAGCGCGAACGCGATTAAAAAAGCCGTTTCGGAATATTCCGAAACGGCTTTTCTTTTTTATTTACGCCATTTTTTCCATCAGTTTGAAGTCGATACCCTTCTCGCCGATTTTAATGATTTTCACTTTTACAAGGTCGCCGACGGACAAAACGTCTTCCACTTTCTCAATACGTTTCTCCGCCATTTTGGAGATATGAATCATGCCGTCTTTGCCGGGTGCGAATTCGACGAACGCGCCCATGGTGGAAAGAATGCGGACGACTCTGCCGATGAACATATCGCCGACTTCGGGGTCGCGGACGATGCTCTCGACGATTGCCTTCGCGCGCTGTGCGCCTTCGGGGTCGCCGTAGGAAGCGATGCAAACCGTGCCGTCTTCCTCGATGTCGATTTTGGTGCCCGTTTCGGCAATAATCGAATTGATGACTTTGCCCTGCTTGCCGACCACGTCGCCGATTTTTTCGGGGTCGATTTGGAAGGAAATAATACGGGGCGCGTATTTGGAAAGTTCGGGCGCAACTTCGGGCACGCATTCGAGCATTTTGCTTAAAATGAACTGTCTGCCCTCGTTTGCCTGCTCGATTGCCGTGTGCATGATTTCTTCGGAAATTCCCTTGATTTTAATATCCATCTGAATGGCGGTAATTCCGTTCTGCGTACCCGCCACCTTGAAGTCCATATCGCCGAGGAAATCTTCCAAGCCCTGAATATCGGTCAAAACGCGGAACTCGCCCGTTTCCTGATTCTTGATAAGTCCCATGGCAACGCCTGCTACGGGCGCTTTAATGGGCACGCCTGCGTCCATGAGCGCCATCGTCGAACCGCAGACGCTCGCCATCGACGAAGAGCCGTTGGACGAAAGAATGTCGTTGACGACGCGGATAGCGTAAGGGAAATCTTCTTCGGAAGGAATGACGGGAATCAGCGCGCGTTCTGCCAAAGCGCCGTGACCGATTTCACGTCTGCCGGGGCTTCTTAACGCCTTCGCCTCGCCCGTGCAGTAGCCGGGGAAATTGTACTGGTGCATATAGCGTTTTTCGGTTTCTTCGTCCAGCCCTTCGAGTTTCTGCGCCGCCGCTTTCATATCGAGCGTGCAGGTGGTAAGCGTCTGCGTCTGACCTCTCGTGAAGATTGCCGAACCGTGTACGCGCGGAAGAACCGCCCTTTCGCACCAGATAGGACGGACGTCTTTCAAACCTCTGCCGTCGGGGCGGATACCCTTATCGAAAATTTTAGCGCGGATTTTTTCTTTGTTGAGGTAATAAATACTGTCTTTGAGTTCGCGCGTGTTTTCGGGATAAATTTCCGCAAAATGTTCGAGCGTTTCTTTTTCGACCTGCTCGTAGCGGACTTCGCGTTCGTGCCTGTCCGTGGTGTCGATTGCCCACTCGATTTTCTTTTCCGCAAACTTGCGGACTTCCTTGTCGAGTTCTTCGGGAACGTGATAGAGTTCGATTTCGAGTTTGGGCTTGCCTGCCTTGGGCACAATTTCGGTTTCGATAAATTCGCAGATTTTCTTGATTTCTTTATGCCCGAACATAATCGCGCCGACCATTTCGTCGTTCGTCACTTCGTCCGCGCCTGCCTCAATCATGAGAATGGCGTCTTTCGTGCCTGCGAGATTGAGGTGAATAGTGCTCTTTTCGCGCTGCGCGCAATCGGGGTTAATGACGTATTTTCCGTCTACCAGACCGACAACGACCGAGCCCGTAGGTCCCGCCCAGGGAATATCGGAAATAGCGATTGCAATGGACGAACCAATCATGGCAAGAGGTTCGGGGGCAACGTCGGGTTCCACCGAAAGCGCGGTTGCAATGACCACAACGTCGTTGAACAATCCCTTCGGGAAAAGCGGACGAAGCGGACGGTCGATAAGGCGTGCCGTTAAAATTGCCTTGTCGCTTGCTCTGCCCTCGCGGCGTTTGAACCCGCCGGGGATTTTGCCGACCGCGTACATTTTTTCTTCATAGTCCACTTGAAGCGGGAAGAAATCCATGCCGTCGCGCGGCGAAGCGGACATACAGACGGTGACCATAACGGCGGTTTCGCCGCAACGCACTACGCACGCGCCGTTCGCCTGCTCTGTGTACTTGCCTGTTTCGACGGTGACTTCTCTGCCGCCGACGTTAAATTTGAATTCCTGATAGTTCATGATTTACTTACTCCTTTCTCCTTTTCTTTGCCCTGCCGCCCCGTGACGACACGGCGATACAACAAAAAGAGCGGCAAAAAGTACCGCTCTTTGAGTTTCTTACTTTCTGAGTTCCAAAGCCGCAATAACGCTTCTGTAACGCTCGATGTCTTTTGCTTTGAGATAATCGAGAAGCGCACGGCGTTTACCGACCATTTTCAGAAGTCCGCGGCGGGAGTGATTGTCCTGCTTGTGGACTTTGAGGTGCTCGTTGAGGTGGTTAATGCGCTCGGTTAAAAGAGCAATCTGAACCTCGGGAGAACCCGTATCGCCTTCATGCGTTGCGTACTTTGCAATGATTTCCTGCTTTTCCATTTGCGTTTATCCTCCTATGGAATTTTCTGCGTTTTGCCAAGAGATGCGTGGAGAGCGCAATTCCTCGCAAACGACTGTTTAAGAATACCATATTTTTCAAGTCTTGTCAAAGAATTTTTGAAGTAAACGGAAATTTTTTTATATCACCTAATATGCGATTATTCACACAAGAATATTTCCATTCGATATGATATAAATAAAAAATTAGAATACTCATTTTTGCGCAAATAAAAAAAGCGGACTGAGCCGTCCGCTTTTCAAAATAATTTGTTTTTTTCTTCTATCAACTGCCCGACTTTATTTAAGTAAGTCGGGATATCTTTCGGGCTGCCGATACGCTCGATTCTGCCCTCGCCGAAAATCACCTTTTTGGAAATAGCGTTTGCGCCCACCGCTAAATTATCCGCCGACTCTTCCATGACGTCGATATTGTAGACGGAAGCGCAGCCCTTTTTCGTCCAGCCGACGTTCTCGTGCGCACCTGCCATATATTTTTGGCGGTACAAATAATAAGGTTCGTAACCCGCCGCCGTGAGCGCGTTCCGCGAATAGGCAATCATTTGCGCGAGTTCGCCCTCTTGCAGGGCGGAAACTTCCTCTTTGAGCCGTGCGCCCTTTTTCAAACACAATGTGTGCACGGTGATATTTTCTGCGCCGAGTGAAATCGCCTTATCGACGCTCGCGCAAAATTCCGAATACGTTTCGCCCGTGAGCCCTGCGATTAAATCGCAATTTACAATAAAACCGTATGGCGCGGCAAGCGCGAACGCTTCCTCCACCTGCTTTGCCGTATGCTTTCTGCCGATTGCCGCAAGCGTTTTATCCGAAAAACTTTGCGCGTTGATGCAGATACGCGTTACGCCGTATCGCTTGCAAACCTCCAACTTTTCTTTTGTAAATACGTCGGGTCTGCCTGCCTCCACGGTGTATTCCGTGCCCTGCGGCACAAGCGGTTTTACCGCTTTAAGCACGCGTTCCAATTCCTCCGCGCTTAAAGCAAACGGCGTTCCGCCGCCGATATACGCCGAGCGCAGGTTTTTGATAAGCGGTTTTGCCGCGTTCAGTTCCTGTTCGAGGGCGGAGAGATAGTCGGGAATAAATTGCCGCGTTTTCTCGATGGGCGCGGTGATAAACGAACAGTACACACACTTTGTGGGGCAGAACGGAAGGGATACAAACAAATCGCAATTTCCCTCTTTACGCTGATAAATACCCTTTTGCCCCTCTATCGTTCGGCGCACAAGTTCGGTATTCTCTTCGCTCACACGCATTTCGGCAAACAGCGGCTGAAAGTCTCTGCCCTGTTCGAGTTCGCCGTAAGCAAGCCGCGTGGGGCGGATTCCGGTCAGCGCGCCCCAGGGAAGTTCTTTTTGAAAGCGCGCCGAAAGGTAATCGTAGAGCGCGAGTTTGGCGTACCGCTTCATCAGACTCTTTTGTTCGAGTTCGCTCTTCGCCGTAAACTGTTTTTCGTAAAAGTATGTTTTTCCGCCGACGGTGAATTGATTTTCTGCGCCGACGCAAACGTGATTGATTTGTAATTCGTCCGCGCCTTCAAAGAGGCGCACAACGTCCATGAGTTCGGGCACAAGCCATTCATAGTTGGAAGTTATCATTGCAAATACCCGTTGTGTTCCCTTTCGTATCCGAGCGTGGTGTCTTCGCCGTGCCCTGCGTATACCTTGTAGTCGCCTTCGAGGGCGCGGAGTTTTTGCAAACTCTGCTGTAACTGCGCCGCGCTACCCGTGGGCAAGTCCGTTCTGCCCGCCGTTTCAAAAAAGAGCGTATCGCCCGTGAACAGCGCGTTTTTCACGAGATAGCACGCGCCGCCTGCCGTGTGCCCGGGCGTTGCGATTACTTTAATTTGCATACCGCATAAGTTCAGCATTTCTTTGTCCTCATACGTAAAGTCTACGTGAAAGGACGGAACGGTGCGCCCGTACTCTTCCGCCAGATTGTCTTTGCCGAGCGCGAGCGGCTTTTCCGCTTGCAGACAACCGATTTTTACGCCCGTCTGTTGCAGCGCCGCGCAGCCGCCGATATGGTCGAAATGGCCGTGCGTGAGCAAAACGTATTGAATTTGAAGTCCGCGTTTTTCCGCCTCTTCCGAAACGCGCGGCTGGGACGGGTCGATTGCAACAGCGGTTTTGCCGTCCGCCGTTACAAGATAGCAATTCGCCGCAAACCCCACGGGATAAATTTTATGAATTTGCATCAATGTTTCTCCCCCATGCGCGCGCGTTAATTCGCGGTTCTTCTCACGTCCAGGATTTTCGCGTGAGATTTTATTTTTTTAATTAAAACGTCTACGTCCTGTTTGCCCGTAAGCGAAACGGTGACGTCCACAATCGCCGCGCCGTTTTTATCGTATCTGCCGTTGATGGAAGTAATCGCAAGTTTCATTTCCGCAACGCTGCCCGAAATTGCCGAGAGCGCCGCACCCTGGTCGTCTGCGGTCACCACTATCGCTGCCTTGAACCGCGCGTCCTTGTCTTCGCCCGCCCATTCGGCAGGTTGCAAACGCCCTTCGTCCGCATTCCTCATGTTGGGGCAATCTTTACGGTGGACAACAATACCTCTGCCGCGCGTCACGAAGCCCACGATGTCGTCGCCGGGAACGGGCGAACAGCAACCCGCAAAGGAAACGAGTAAGCCAGACATTCCTTTCACGGTAACCGCGCCTTTCGCGTGATGCTTGAAGGGCTGTACGGAAACGGGCTGAGGTACTTCTTTGCGGTAAAAGTCGATGAGCTTGAATAGAATCTGATTGACGTTGATTGCGCCGTAACCGAGCGCGGAAAACATTTCGTCCGGCGTATCGAACGAAAGTTTTTCGGAAATAAGTTTGAAACTTTCCGCCGTGAGCAGTTGCTGCATGGTGTAGCCCTTGCGCTTGACCGCCTCTTCGAGTATGCTCTTGCCCGTGCGGATGTTCTCCTCTTTCATTTCCTTGCGGTAGAACGATTTGATTTTCGCACGCGCCGAGGAAGATTTAATAAATTTCAGCCAATCGCGCGAGGGACCTTTGCTGTTCGGGGAGGTGATAATTTCCACCACGTCGCCGAGTTCGAGGGTGGAGTTAAGCGGCACGATTTTGCCGTTGACTTTTGCGCCCGTGCACTTGTTGCCCACTTCCGAGTGAATGGCGTAAGCGAAATCGACGGGAGTCGCGCCCGCAGGAAGCGAAATAACTTTACTCTGCGGCGTGAACACCAACAGTTCGGTGCTGTAAAGTTCGCCCTTTACGGTGTCCATAAATTCCTTGGAATCTTTGAAACCGCCCTGCATATCCATGAATTCGCGAATCCATGCAATGCGCTGGTCAAGTGAAGTTTCCGCGTCGCGCTGTTCTTTATACTTCCAGTGCGCCGCGATACCGAATTCCGCCGTGCGGTGCATTTCTTCGGTGCGGATTTGAATTTCAAAGGGCTGGCCGAAATTGGTAACAACCGTGGTGTGGAGCGACTGGTACAAGTTGGGTTTAGGGGTTGCGATATAGTCTTTAATACGCATGGGCACGGGCTTCCACTTCTTGTGAATTTTCCCGAACACTTCGTAGCATTCGTCCACCGTGCCTACGATGACGCGTACCGCCGTTAAATCGTAAATCTGTTCCAGAGTTTTGTTTTTCGACTTCATCTTTTTATAGATGGAGTAGAAATGTTTGGGGCGACCGAATACCTCGCCGCGAATGCCTGATTCTTTGAGAATGCCGTTGATTTCTTCCACGACGTAGTCGACGAACGCGTTGCGTTCCTCCAACTTCTGGTGAATATTTTCTACCAAAAATTCAAAGGCGGCGGGGTCGATATATTTAAGGCACAAATCTTCGAGTTCGCACTTGATTTGCGAAATACCGAGTCTGCCTGCAATGGGCGCGTAAATATCCAGCGTTTCGCGCGCCATTTTCAATTGCCGTTCTTTGGAAAGGAAATTCAAAGACCGCATATTGTGCAGACGGTCGGCAAGCTTAATGAGAATGACGCGGATGTCCTTCGCCATTGCAATGAAGATTTTGCGGAAGTTTTCCGCCTCCTCTTCCTCTTCCGATTTGAATACGATTTTATCGAGTTTTGTAACGCCCTCAACCAGCGAAAATACTTCTTCGCCGAACTCGCGGCGGATATCCTCTTCCGTCGCCGCAGTGTCCTCGATGACGTCGTGCAAAAGCGCGGCGGCAATGGTATTCGCATTCAAGCCCAACTCGATGAGAATTTCCGCAACCGCACAGGGATGAATGAAATACGGCTCGCCCGAAGCGCGTTTTTGGTTCTGATGCGCGATTTTTGCAAAATCGTACGCTTTGAGCAAGCGGTCGCGCTCCTCCCCCTCGTAACATTCATAAATTTTCATGAGTATCGATTCCATACTACACCTCGCGTAACTTCAAAACCGCAGTATAAATTGCGGAATTGGTAAGTTCCGTCTTTTTGCCTTGCACGAAGCGGACAAGCCCGTCCTCCGTTGAAATCAGCTCCAACTCTTCAAACACCGCAAGCGCAAATACGGTTTGTTCTTTTCCGAAACCGATTTTGCCGCCGCGGGCAATCTCCGCATAAGAATCGCCCGAAAGCGAATTGCCGTTCTTTTTCAATGCGGCATACACGGAGAGCAATCCTTCGCGCGAAACGTCGAGCGAATAAAGCGCGTCGTTCTCCGCGCGTTCGGCACACGACAAAACGCGCGCGCCGTTTGCGACCACACCGACGGCAGGAGAATCCAAAAATACCACTTCGCGGTATGCGGATAAATCCGTGCCTGTATCGGGCGCGATGAGCAGCGTATTGCCCACGCTCGCAGAAGACAGCGCGAACACGTCCGCCGCCATGTCGTTAAGCGCAGGAAACGCCGCCAGCGAATTCCGCTGATAACAGACACAGCAAAGCCCGTAAGCGCATTCTTTCAATTTTGCTTCGATAAACGCATTGAGTTCTTCGCGCGTGCGTTTTTCCGCTTGCAAGTTCGGGCAGGCAAGCGCGCGGATACGATTTTCAAACGCGTCGAGTTCTACTTGTTTTCCGCTCGCGCCGTCGTAAATCACGCCGCGCACAAACCCTTTCAGATACTCTTTCCCGCGGAATACGGAACGGTTGTAATCGAAAACAATTTTCTTGTGCAAATCGCTCCGCAGTATTTTCAGCATATTTTCTCCGTTGAAACTGATGAGTTCCAAATGGTTTACGTTCATTGCGATATGGGGAGAAAACGGCTTGACGGGCGCGGCGTTCGTCTGCTCCGCATCCGTTTCAAACAGCGGACGACGGTTGCCCACGCCGAACGGCTCCAACAGTTCCAACTCTTTGGAAACGCGTTGGAAGTTCTCCGCACTTCCGCTGACGATAACCGTAGGCGTAAAATCTTCGCGGGAATAATGTTCGTTCAGATAGCGGTTGAGCGCGGCTTTGAGCGAAGCAAAATTTTCCGCCTTTACGTTGACGCCTGCCGCCTGCGCGTGACCGCCGAACTCTTCGATATATTCCGAGCACGCTTTGAGCGCCTCGAAAATATTAACGTTGTCGATACTGCGCGCACTGCCGCGGAGCATTTCTCCGTGTTTTACGAACAAAAGCGCAGGACGGGAATACCCCTCCACAATACGCGCCGCAACAATGCCCACCGTGCCCGCGTTCCAGTCTTCGCCTGCGAGCATGACAACGGAATCGTACGCGCCCTCTTTCTGAATTTGCGCCGTAGCCTGCGCGTATAAATCGTCGCAGTATTTCTGGCGTTCTGTGTTATAGTTGTTGAGAATCGCGGCAAATTCCGAAATTTCCTCTTCGTCGTCCGAAAGGAACATATTGAGCGCGGCTTTCGCGTCGCCCATTCTGCCTGCCGCGTTGATGCGCGGCGCAACGGTAAACGCAAGCGTTTGCGCGGTAATATCCGTCGATTTGCCGAGCAGAGCCGCAATGGCAGGCCTCGGATTTTCCCGAATGCGCTTCAAACCCTCCGCAACGATATCACGGTTTTCACCGAGGAGCGGAACGCTGTCCGCAACCGTAGAAAGCGCGGCGAAATCAAGAAGCGAATACGCCTTCTCGCCGATAAGCGCGCACGCGAGTTTGAACGCAACGCCCGCGCCGCACAGATTATCGTAGGGATAACCGTCTTTCAGTTTGGGGTTGATGACGATACAATCGGGAAGTTCGTCCGGAAGTTCGTGGTGGTCGGTAACGATAACGAACGCGCCCTGCTCTTTAATGTACTCTACTTCTTTTTTATTGGAGATACCGCAGTCTACAGTAATGACAAGGTCGGGCAGAAACTCGTCGAAAATTGTATCGATGGTTTTCTCGCTCATCCCGTAGCCGTCCGTGCGTTCGGGTACGAACGGATACGCTTCGATGCTGTATAATTTCAAAGCGCGGTATAAAATCGCGCTCGCACCGATTCCGTCCGCGTCGTAGTCTCCGTAAACGGCAACGCGCCATTCCTCGTCGCGCGCTCTTTGAATGAGGTTGACCGCCTCGCGCATTCCGCTCATGAGAAAGGGAGAAAGAAAATGTTCGCAGGAAGGCGCTAAAAAGGCGCGCATCTTTTCTTCCGTGTCCATGCCGCGCGCATAAAGAATGCCCGCGGTCGTTTCGGTGAGCGAAAGCGCGTTTGCAAGGGCTTGAACGGTTTTTGCCTCCTGCGGCTGAAATTGAAATTCCCGTACGAGTTTTTTCATGGTAATTTTTCTCTTTCTTCTCGCATTCTGAAAATTGATTGAAAACGGCGGGAAAATCCCGCCGTCTTTCTATTTGAAATTCAAATGCTTAATTCTCTTTTTCTTCTTTTTTCTTATCCGCTTTGGCTTTACCGAAACGGCGCTTGTGCTTGGAGTTGAATTTGTCGAACGCCGTTTTCACGGGAACGTGAAGCGCGGGTCCGAACAGCAACGAAGAATAAACGCTTACGCCTACGGGGAACAGACAGACGAGCGGCAACAGAATTGCGCCCAACTGCGAACCGGCAATTGCAAGCGCCACCGTGAAAATCACGAGCACGATACCCAACGCGCCTGCCGCAATATAAATTGCCTTTTCCGCCGTTTTCGAAGAAGCCTCAACCGCCTCTTCCGCGGAGTACGCGCCGTATTCCGCACTCTTGAAGTTTTCGCGCATCTTCATGCATTGGAGTACCCACATAAAGAGAGAAGCAAACGCCGCGACCGCACCGACCACAATAGGTGCGAACGTATAGACGGGAATGCGCAAAATCGCAAGAAGGCTGAGCGCAACGAGCACGTCGTGTACTGTGAGCGTAAGCCCCGTGAGCGCAGCTCCTACACCGAACCGAATGCCGACGTAAATAAGCGCTACGACCAGACCGACCGCTACCGCGATAGCGGCGCGCCAAGCCGCATCGGTAAACACGGTGTTATAACTGACGTGATAATCGGCATAAACCTGCGCGTCTTCAAACGTTTCGTTTGCGAAACTTTCCACCGCCGCTTTCGCTTTTGCGAGCGCCTCGTCGGAAACGCCGACGGAGAATGTATAAATCAATTTTCCGCCCACCGTTTCGCTACCCGTATTCGCGTCTATTTTTGCGGCTTGCTGATAGTCGCCGTAAGAAATACCGCTTGCCTTGAACGCCGTTTCGCAAGCGTCTTTAAGTGATTCGATTCCGTTTTCCGCGGTATCCACAACTACGTCGTATTCCACTTCAAACGTCTTGTTGTTGCCGCGTTCCGCAGAGTGATTAAAGCCGAGCAACGCGAAGAGCAGGATTCCTGCAAGAATGATTACCGAAGATACGGCAATCCAGATAGGAAGCATTTTAATCGGCCGCTTAGTCATCGTCTTCTACCTCCTCTCTCTTGAAGTTGCAGAAACCGCCTTTATTAGGGGTGAACGACATCATTGCCGCCCAGGTCAAACGGTTCAAGCCGAGGCAGGCAAGCCCCGAGAACACCGTGCCGAGTCCTAAGATAAACGCGAACAGGCTCAGATTGGAAAGCCCGATTCCGTACATAATGAACGAAAGAATTGCGAGCACGACGTGTAAATCAAAGATATGCCAGAAGCATTTTTTATAGCCTTCTTTTACGGAAGACGCCATCGTCTTACCGCCTGCGTACTCCTTCCTTGCGTACTCGAACGTAACGATATTGCTTGCCGCAAGCAGAAGCGATACGAGCATGAAGGCAATGAACGTTTCGAGGCTCAGATAGAGGAAGGAAATGCCGTATACGCACACAATCATAATGAGCGTGAAAATCAGATAGGTGTACAGGTGCACGAAACCCAAACGGCGGTATCTTATAAAGAAGAACGCCATCATGGCAATAAAGCAAATGCCGTATGCGATATAGAGCGCGGCGAGCGCGTTCCCGCCGTAGAGCGCACCGAATTCGAGCGCGTCGCTTACGGAAAGTTTCAAGGTGTTTTCCGCGTCGTCCAGCTTCATCACCGTATTGATGACGTCCGCATAGATGGAAGCCGTTTCGCCCGTATAAGCCGAGCTACTGACGTAAAGCGTTTTGGAATCGACCGCTTCGGAAATGGAGAGCGTAATCGCCGCCTGGTCGCCGACCATGAAATACATGGTGTTTGCATTCTGCGTTTCTTCGGCAAGCACTTCTTTCCCCTCGTCCGTAAACTGCATGGCAACGTAAGCGGTGCCGTCTGCGCCGACGCGCGAGTATGCTTTTTTGAAGTAATCGTCAATCGTCTTTTTGCGGAGAGCAGGCAAAATTTCGGGCGCCGATTCCGCATTGGAACCGTAACGCACGGAAAATTCCCCCGTGTAGGAATTGACGGTGAACGCAACCAGACTTGCGTCCATCATCTTGGGCAAAAATACGCGCACCGTATAATCGTCTTTCACGGCAAGTTCCGCGCCGTCTTTCTTCAAACGCGCATAGCGGTCTTCGAGCAGTTTTACCGTATTGTCGAACGCCGATTGGAATTCTTCGGAAGGCTCGTCCCCTCCGCCGCAAACGCTCTCCTTTTCAAGGTAAAGCGTGCCGCCATGATAAGCAACGTAACTGTTTTCGTATTCCTCTTTCTCTGCCTCGTCCGCATAACCGCCGCGGTTGTCGTTGTACTCTTTTGCGGTAATAACGCCTTCGGGGTAATATGTGACTGCAAAGCCGCCGCCCTTGTACCCTTCCGCACCGTAAACTCCGCCGAGGTCGGCGTCTTTATCGGTCGCGCGCAACAGCGAATTGAACGTGTACATTCCGTTCGAACCGTAGTTGAACGAAACGGTACTGATAAAGCACAAAGCGGCGATTACGAGCGTTAAAAGCGTAATTAAAATCGCCGATTTCTTCTTGCCCATTGCTTCCTCCTGCTATCTTCCGTCGGAAAATATCCGAAATCAATCTGAATGGAAAAATCCACCTTTTTTCATTATATATAAAATCTGCGTGTCCGTCAAGCCGAAACACGCAAGAAATTATGATTTTTCGTCACTTTTTTTCGCGGTTCTTGCGCTCCGCCAAAACGTGCATGGCGCATTCTATCCGCTTTTTCATCATGGCGCAAGTCATTTCGTACGGCGTATTGATGTCGCCGTTATAGTGATAGTTGTTCGCGTTGCAACCGCCCGAACAGATAAACTTTGCAAAACAGTCGCCGCACTTTTTGCGCGTGAACAGGCAACTTTCGGCAAACTGCTTGCGGAGTTCCGCATTCAGCGTGCCCTCCAATACACTGCCCATGCGCCATTTGCTATCGCCTGCAAATTGGTGGCAGGGATAAATATCGCCGTTAGGTACGACCGAGAAGTACTCGTTGCCCGCGCCGCAGGCGGATACGCGCTTTTGCAGGCAGGGTCCGCCCTCCAAATCGACGTTGAAATGGAAGAAGTTAAACCCCTTGCCCTCCGCTTCGCGTTTGACGTATTCGTCGCACAGCGTTTCGTATTCCTGCTCGATTTGAGCAAGATGTTCTTCTTTGATTTGGAGTTCGGGAATATCGGTAACGACGGGTTCCATGGAAAGCGAATCGAATCCCTCGTCCGCAAGGAATAAAACGTCTTTGGAGAAATCGAGATTTTTCGCCGTAAACGTACCGCGCACATAGTAGTGCTTGTCTCCGCGCGCGCGCACGAACTTCTTGATTTTTTCAATCACCACGTCGAAACTGCCCTTGCCGTTCACCGTCTTTCTGACGGCGTCGTGCACTTCCTTTCTACCGTCGAGCGAAAGCACGACGTTCTCCATTTCCTCATTGAAAAATTGAATGGTTTCATCGTCGAGGAGAAGTCCGTTCGTCGTCGTCGTGAACAAAAACTTCTTGCCGAGTTTCGCCGCCTCCTCTTTCGCGTAATACACCGTGCGTTTTACGACGTCGAGATTCATAAGCGGTTCGCCGCCGAAGAAATCGACTTCGAGCACTTTGCGGTTGCCGCTGTTTTTCAAAAGAAAGTCGATTGCGGCTTTTGAAACTTCGAACGACATGGTTTCGCGCACGGAATGGTAGGCGCCCTCGTCCGCAAAGCAGTATTTACAGCGGAGATTGCAATCGTGACTGACGTGCAGGCACAGCGCCTTGACTTCGCTGCTCTTCATAGGATAAGCCGCGGGTTCTTCCGCATACAAAAGCCCCGCCGCCTTCAATCCCTCGATATCCGCAAGCGTTGCTTTTAATTCCTCGTCGGAAATTGAAACGGGCGCGCCCGAAAGGTAGCCCGCGGTCTTTTCGTCGCAGGTATGAAGCGAACCGCTGCCCGTATCGTAAATATAAAATTTATCGTGATATGTAAAAACGTGTACCATATTTTTCCCAAAACGTCGCAAAAAGGCAGCGATTTCTCGCCGCCCCTTGCGCTTTGTTCCAAGCAGAATTACTTTCTTTCGATTTTTTCTTCTCTCGTAACGCGCTCGCAGGATTGGTTGCCTACCGTGCAACTCGTTTTGCAAGCCGACTGGCAGGTGCTTCTGCATTCGCCGCAACCCGTTACTTTCTTTTCCTGAGGTTTTGCAATCGTCTGAATCATTGCTTTTTCTCCCGTCTGATTTCTTTTGATACGCGCGCCTTATTTCATACGCCGTACATTTATCAGTATTTTATCACACAAGTAACCGTCTGTCAAGCATTCCGCGCAATTTCGGAAATTATCTCTCGATAATCGCAAGCACTTCGCCCGAAACAATTTCTACGTTCGCGCCCTTTAAGGGCTCGTTACTTACCCCCAACCCGTCTTCGCTTGTGAGGTGGATATTGCCGCTGTATTTACAGTTGCGGATGACGACGTTTGCATTTCCGCAAAAGGGAAGCAGGGAAAGGTAACCGCCCTCTGCGAATTCCGCACGGTCGCGGAGAAAAAACAGTTCGGAATTTTTTCCGATAATTTTCGCATTCACGCCGCGACGGGAAAGATACAGCAGCGTGTTGAGGTTCGCAAGCGTGTGGGAAATTCTGCCGCCGAGCACGCAGTAAATGCGGAAACTCCGATAGCCGCGCGAAAGCCCTTCCTTTGCCGCCGCCTCGGTATCCGTTTCGTCCTTTTCCGCTTTGAGTTTGATAACGTTTGACGATTGCGGCGTAAAACCCAACGAATCGAAATCACCGAGATAAAGGTCGGTTCGGATTCCGCTTTTTTCAAGATACTTCGCTCCGCCGTCTACCGCAATGACGAAATCTTCTTCCGCGGGCGAAAACCCGAGCGGAACGCTCTCCCCAGCACAAACCAAATAGCAAATTTTTTCCTGTTTCCGTTGCATACCGTTCAGTATAATATAAGGTATGCCTTCCGTCAAGTATTTTTAATTTTTTCGCAATTTTGCGGAGAGAAGCGCACCTGCGCCGCCG
The DNA here is from genome assembly GCA_947087265.1 of uncultured Clostridia bacterium. Lineage (GTDB taxonomy): Bacteria > Bacillota > Clostridia > Christensenellales > Borkfalkiaceae > Gallimonas. The sequence continues at coordinate 108,635 of CAMUBY010000002.1, read as the reverse complement.
AGCAAGCCGCAAACGAACAGTTCGAGCGGGAAGAACCAGGTAATATGAAAACCGCCGCCGATTGCCGCGAATAAAAACATGGTGAGAATGACGCCTAAAATACCTGCCGCAATCCCCTTGAACAGCGCTCGCTCTTTTTTGATAAAAAGTAGCGAAAACAAAAACGCGCCGATACATTTTACCGACCAGTTCAGAATGCGAATGACCGCGTCGGACGGCGCGCACGCTTTCACGATAACGGCGACGATTGCAAGCGCAAAGAGCGAAAACGCGGCGTAGCAGAGCGCCGCTTTGCCCGTTTCCCAAGCCGCTTTCTTAAAATTTTCCATAAAAAAACCTCCGCATTACTTTGTTTAAGTTATGCGGAGATTGATTTGTTTATGATATTCGGAATTTTACTTCTTTGCGTTCTTTTTCGCTTTTGCAGGCTTTGCAGGCGCTTCGGTTGTTTCCTCGGGTACCGCAACAACCTCGGGTGCTGCTTCCGCGGCTTCTTCTACCGCTACCGTTTCGGGCGCTTCTACCGTTTCAGCAGACTCTGCGGTTTCGGGTTGTTCCGAAGTGACATCCTCGTTTTCACCGTTTGCTTTGGCTTCTTTTTCCGCTTTGCGGCGTGCCTCAGCTTCTTCGCGTGCAATCTGCGTAGGTCCTTTCGCGTCCGTCTGCGCAATCAGTTCTTTATCCATTTTAACGTACGATTTGCCCGATTGCTCGCTGCCCGTTTCGATGATGACGGTGTTGTCGTCGCAAACTTCTACGACGACGCCGCAGATACCGCCCGCGGTCTTTACTTTATTCCCGGGCGCGATTGCGTTTAACTGTTCCACATATTCCTGCTGGCGGCGTCTGTTCTTTCTGTTGGAAAGGAAAAGCCAACCCACGAGCAACACGACGACTACGCCGATAATCACCCACATATACCAATTATTATTACTGCCTTTGTCTTCTAACAAATTGTAAATCATAATTTGTAACTCCTTTTTATTACAATTCTATCTTAACTTATTTTATTGCGTTTTGCAAGCGTTTTTATGGTAATTTTTCCCTTTCACGCATTTTTCATTCATTCGGCATTTGTTTTGCATAAAACTCTTTGGCAAAATCTTTGACGTAGCCGCCGAGAATACTCTGCCGAAGCCCCTTCATGAGCGAATGCAAGTAGGAAATATTATGAATAGAAAGGAGCATTGCGCCCGTCATCTCGCCTGCGTTTATCATATGGCGCAGATACGCTTTCGTGTAATTTTTACAGCAATAACAGTCGCATTCGTCATCAAGCGGCGAAAAATCGTCTTTATAGATGCCGTTTCGCACCACCACTTTCCCGCGCGAAGTGAGCGCCGTGCCGTTACGCGCCACACGGGTTGCAAGTACGCAGTCGAACATATCCACGCCGCGGAGCACCCCTTCCACCAGACAGTCGGGCGAGCCCACGCCCATTAAATAGCGCGGAACGGCGGTGGGCAGGCGCGGCTGTAAAAAATCTAAAAGTTCGTACATTCTTGGTTTGGGCTCGCCCACGGAGAGTCCGCCGATGGCGATACCGTGCTTGACGAAAGGCAGGGCGCGGCTTAAACTTTCGGCACGGAGTTCCTCGTACATATTGCCCTGCACAATGGGAAAGAGCGCCTGCTGAAGATTGTCGTGCACTTTGTAACAGCGTTCTAACCACACGGCGGTTCTTTCCATGGCGAGTTTGCTTTGTTCGTAAGTATAGCCGTATTCCGAGCATTCGTCGAACTGCATGATAATATCCGCGCCGAGATTGTGCTGAATTTCCATTGCCTTTTCGGGCGTAAAGAGATGTTTACTGCCGTCGATATGCGAAGAAAACCGCACGCCCTCGTCCGTGATATTGTTGAGAGAAGAGAGCGAAAACACCTGAAAGCCGCCGCTGTCCGTGAGAATGGGCTTTTTCCAATTCATAAACTTGTGCAAACCGCCAGCGCGCGCAATGAGTTCGTCGCCGGGACGCATATATAAATGGTAGGTATTCGAGAGAATAATTTGCGAGCCGATTTCTTCGAGCACGTTCGGAAGCACGCCCTTGACCGTTGCCTGCGTGCCCACGGGCATATAGACGGGCGTTAAAATATCGCCGTGCGGCGTGTGAAAAACGCCTGCGCGCGCCCCTGTTTCGGGGTCTGTTTTTTCAATTTCAAAAGAAAAATACTTGTTGTTCATAAAGTGTTTTAATGGATAAATTCATAAAATAATGTGTTTATTTTTAGAAGCAAGCAGGTCGAGGAGCGCGAGTAAAACCCGAAGGATTTTACAACCCCGTAAAAGACTGAGGGTTGCCGCAACGCGACGAAGAGATGCGTAGCTTATAAAAACAAACACGCGTCGCCGAAGGAAAAAAAGCGGTATTTCTCTTTCACAGCCGTTTCGTAAACACGGAGTACTTCCTCGCGCGAACAGAGCGCGGATACCAGCATTAACAGCGTGCTTTCGGGCAGGTGGAAATTCGTAACGAGCGCGTCCACGCATTTGAAGCGGTACGGCGGATAAATAAAGATACTCGTATTGCCGCTGCACGCGCGGAGCATTCCGTTTTCGTCCGCAACCGTTTCCAACGTGCGCACGGAAGTCGTACCGACGGCGATGACGCGCCGCCCCTCGCGTTTGGCGCGGTTAACTGTTTCCGCCGCCTCTGCGCTTACCTCGTAATATTCGGAGTGCATTTTATGTTCGAGTACGTTATCCACCTTGACGGGGCGGAACGTACCCAAGCCGACGTGAAGTAACACTTCCGCAATCTCCACACCCATGCTACGGATTTTCCCGAGCAGTTCTTCCGTGAAATGCAACCCTGCCGTGGGCGCCGCCGCCGAACCGTTCTCTTTACAGTACACCGTCTGGTAGCGCGTCTGGTCTTTGAGTTTTTCGTGGATATAGGGCGGCAGGGGCATGGTGCCTGCACGCGCGAGGACGTCCTCGAAAGTACCCTCGTAAAAAAAGCGGACGTGCCGCTCGCCCGATTCGGTGATACCCGTGACTTCCAAGGAAAGTTCGGCGTTCACTATAAGACGCGTGCCGATTTTGCATTTTTTTCCGGGGCGGACAAGCACTTCCCATTCGTCGAGTTGCAGTCGCTTTAAGAGCAGTACCTCCACCTTGCCGCCGTTTGCGGTTTGGGCGAACAGCCGCGCAGGGAGCACTCTGGTGCGGTTGACGACAAGCACGTCGCCCTTTTTCAGATAGCCGCAAATATCGCGGAAAATCTTGTGTTCGATTTCCTGCGTATCGCGGTGATACACCAACAACCGCGACGAATCGCGCGGCTCGGCGGGCGTTTGGGCGATAAGTTCTTCGGGAAGATGATAATCAAAATCGCTTGTTTTCAAAGATTCAGTCATGGTCGAATACCGAAATTTGTTTGCCTGCGCCCTCGGGCGGTTTGATACCCATGTGTTCGTAAGCGGACTTCAAACAGACTCTTCCGCGCGGCGTGCGCGCGAGAAAGCCGAGTTGCATAAGATAGGGTTCGTAGACGTCCTCAATGGTGTTTACGTCCTCGTTGATGGTAGCGGCAAGCGTTTCCAAACCCGCAGGTCCGCCGCCGAATTTTTCGATGAGCGCGCGGAGCAGGTTTCTGTCCGTTTCGTCTAAGCCGAGTTCGTCGATTTCCATTTTGGAAAGCGCGTGCGCGGCGTGCGCCTCCGTGACGGTGTTACTGCCTGCCACGGCGGAAAAGTCGCGCACGCGCTTCAAGAGGCGGTTTGCGATACGGGGGGTGCCGCGCGAACGGCGCGCGATTTCAAAGCTGCCCTTTTCGTCCACGGAGATACCGAGCGTCTTTGCCGAGCGGGTGACGATTTTCTGCAATTCCACGGGCGTGTACATTTCCAGTCTGCACAGAATCCCGAAACGGTCGCGCAGCGGCGACGAGAGCATTCCCGCACGCGTAGTTGCGCCGATGAGCGTGAAGCGTTTCAGCGAAAAACGGATATTGCGCGCGGAAGGTCCTTTGCCGACGATAATGTCGAGCGCATAGTCCTCCATCGCGGAATATAAAATTTCTTCCACGGCGCGGTTGAGGCGGTGAATTTCGTCGATGAACAGAATATCTCCCTCGTTAAGGTTGGTGAGAATTGCCGCCAAGTCGCCCGAACGCTCGATGGCGGGTCCGCTCGTCATTTTAATCTGCGTACCCATGGTGTTCGCAATAATGTGCGCGAGCGTAGTTTTGCCGAGCCCCGGAGGTCCGTACAAAAGCACGTGGTCGAGCGAATCGCCGCGTGCCTTTGCCGCCGCCATGTATACGGAAAGGTTTTCCTTCACCTTGTCCTGCCCAACGTATTCGTCCATCGTTTTAGGACGGAGAATGTTCTCCTCTATGTCGTATTCGCTTCTGGTACTTGTGAGGAGCCTGTCCTCGCCGTAATCTTCGTTGTACATTTTTTACATTCCCCTGAGTGCGGTTGCAATGATTTGCTCTACGGTAGACGCGCCTGCGTTCTTTGCACGTTCCACGGCGCGAACGCTCTCCTGTTTGTTAAAGCCGAGTCCCATGAGCGCGGATACTGCGTCGTCGTCCTCTTCGGAAGGGAGCGGCGCTCTGCCTGCGGAAACGGTTGCGCCGTCGATGAGCGCGTCCGCAGAAATTTTGCCGTGCAGTTCTAAAATAATGCGCTCGGCGGTTTTTTTGCCCAAACCCTTGACCGCTGACAGGCGTTTGGAATCCGCCGTCATAATCGCTTCGAAAATATCCGCAGGGCGCATGGACGAGAGTAGCGACATCGCCGATTTTGCGCCCACGCCCTGCACGGTGGTGAGTTTGAGAAAAAGCGCCTTTTCCTGCATGTCGGAAAACCCGTAGAGGGTAACGCCGTCTTCCTTGACGTGCAGGTAAGTATAGACTTCACCCTCCTCCCCTTTCTTCACGCCCGAAAGCAGGGAGAACGCCGAACCCGAACACACCACTTCGTAACCCACGCCGCCCACTTCGAGCAGTACGAAATCGGGCGCAAGGTGTTTGATTTTTCCTTTTAAGTAACCAATCATAAAACGTTTATCTCACTCCGTAAAGGTTTGCAAAACGGCTCGTAAAGGCGTGGCAGAGCGCAACGCCCAAGGCGTCCGCCGCGTCGTCCGGGCGGGGAATGCTGCGAAGACGCAAATGGGAAGCGACGACGCGCTGCATCTGCCCCTTGTCCGCACCGCCGTAACCTGTAAGCGCCTGTTTAATCTGGTTGGGCGTATACTCGAACAGTTTGCCGCAACGCTTGTTGCAGGCAAGCATGATAACGCCGCGCGCGTGCGCGACCTGAATGCCCGTCGTTACGTTTTTGGAGAAAAACAGTTCTTCCATTGCCGTTTCTTCAGGTTGGAATTTATCGAAAATACGGTTGACGCCCTCTTCGAGAATGCACAGCCGCACGGCAAAATTTTCGTCCGTCGGCGTTTTGACCACGCCGTAATCGACGGCGGAGCAGTTTCCGCGCGCGTCCTTTTCAATCACGCCGTAGCCCATCGTTCCGTAACCGGGGTCTATCCCCAAAATAATCATACGTTCATTTTATCCTATTTCGCATTTTCTGTCAAGAAGAAAGAATTTGAATGAAACAAAAAATGCGCCGCCCGCAAAGGTCAGCGCAAGTTTCTTTGTTCGCATTAAGATTATTTCTGATAGGAAATCGAATACCACAGTTCGGGTCCGCCCGACTTTCCGTAGAAGAAGGTAATGTCCTCTCCGTTTTTCAGAATCTGCCAGAGCGTGTCTTCGCCGTCTTCGTCTAATACGAGATACCAGTTTTCGTTTATCGGGCTCGTTTCCAACTTGAAGTTTTCAATTTTGCGTTCGTCGTCCAACGCGTTGAATTTGAGCATTCCGTTCGGACCCGTAACGGGGGAAATTAAGCCGTGCACCGTAAGAGTACTGCCCTTGATTTCCACCCAAAAATTTTCGGGCACAAAAAAGTCGTTTACAATATTGATATAGTTTCCGCTCGCGTCCTGCTGCATTATGTTTACGAGAGGTCCGTCGTTCTGTCCGCCTCCGCCTTGGAGGATATATTTCCCTTCGATTTTCGGGTTGCCGCAGGCAAACAGCGCGCAAAGCGATATACAGGTTACAAATGCCGTAAGAATTAACTGAAATATTTTTTTCATACTGAACCTTTATTTTGATTTTCACAACAATTATATCACCTCCGACATGAAAACTCAACTGATTTTATTTTTTTCTATTATTAAAATCACCCCCGCACAAAATGCACGGGAGTGATTTATGGAGAAAAACAACGAGCAAGTGTGATTAATTTCCAGAAGGAGTCTGCTCCTCTTCGTCCTTTTCCGAAGGTTCGCCTTCGGATAGACTTTCTTTATTTTCAATGCCGTTTTCGGTTGCGGTCTCGCTGTCGCCGCTTCCGTTTGCAGATACTTTCTTCTGCTTGCGCATTGCGCGTTTTTTCTTCTTTTCCTCAACAGGGTCGATGCCTGCCGCAAGTTTTCTGCGCGTCAAGAAGATTTGGAGGAAGCCCCACAAACCGCCGAGCAGTACGACAAGAGCAACGTTTGCAATAATCAGCCAAATTTTCCACATTGCCATTGCGGTACCCCATACCACGCCTTCGCCGGTACCGTTCATGGCGTTGGAATTGACAACGGTGTACAGAATATTCTTCGTCGCCTGCCGCAATGCCGCCACCTGAATTTCGTCCGTCGTTCCTTTTTTGTTGGAACCGCTCGAAGGCTTATAGTCCTGCGAAAGATTGAGGTCGCCGCCCGCACGAATCATCTGGTCGGGGTGCATATACGCGTTACTGAGGTTATAGTCGGTAATAACCATTCCCACGAAACCCCATTCCTTACGCAGAACTTCCGTTAAAAGCGCGTAACTTCCGCCCGCCCATTCGGTACCGATACGGTTGAAGGACGACATGATTGCGTGCGTATCGCCGTCTTCCACAATCATACGGAAAGGTTTGAGATAGATTTCGCGGAATGCCTGTTCGTCCGCCCAAGTGATTAAACCATCGGCGTCGCGGCAGGTTTCCTGGTCGTTGAGAACGAAGTGTTTTACAAACGTATACACGCCTTTGCTCTGTGCGCCGATGACGACGTTCGTACCCATGATTCCCGTAAGAAAAGGGTCTTCGCTGTAATATTCCCAGTTTCTGCCGCTGAAAGGACTGCGGTGGATATTGACCGCAGGCGCGTACCAGCCGCTGTATGTTCTGCCGTCGCCTTTCGTATAACCAACAAGGCTTTCCAGCCCTACCATGACGCCCATATCGTTGGCAAGGTCGCTGTTAAACGTTGCGCCGACCAAGCACTCGGAAGCGTAGAAACAAGTATCGTGAACGGTCGGGTCGCCCATGAAGTTCGTAAAGCCTGCGGGGCCGTCGGGGTCGATGGTACGTGGCTTCCCGATTTTTTCAAGACTAATCGTGTGGAAATTGCCCTGCCCGATAAGCGCTACCATTTGGTCGGTCGAGATTTTATCGAGAATGGAATCCCAACGGGGGTCGTCGTAATCGGCGCCGATGAGTTCGTAAAGCTGCGAAGCGCTTTCACCGCTCGAAGTGCGCTGTACGGGAGATTTGAAGTTTTCAACGTATTTGCCGTTCGTGTCGTCGTATGTAAACGTAAGCGCATCGCGCACGTCGTTTTTAATTTCACGTTCTGCACGCGTAGGCGTTTGCGGGAACGTGGCGTTGAAACTTGCACGCGACATTGTCTTGCCGTCCATATACGAACTCATGCTTTCAAACTTGTTGTCGTTATTGCTGCCCGTACCGTAAATATCCATGGGATACTGTATCCCGTCTTCCAGTACGTATTCGAGTTTGATGCTGTCGCTTCCGGTTTTTGCCCAGCAGTCGTGCGCATTGCGCCCGACATATATCGTATACAGACCTGCATCGAGTTCGTAACCTTTGAACGCGTTTGCGTTGGCGTCGGTATAGTCGTAACTCGCCATATCTTCGATGTCGAGCGTAACCGTATAATTTTCGCTTTCACCGGGCTGCAAGAGTTTTGTCTTGACAAAACCGCCGAGCACGACGTGCGCTTTTTCAATTCCGTTCGTAATATACGGTGCGGAATAATAAAGCTGAATGACGTCTTTCCCCGCGTACTGCGTGCTGATATTTTTAACGTTTACGGTAACCTGAATCTGATTGTGATTATCTTTATCGAGTACGGAACCGTTCTGTGTGGTTTTCTCTTCCACAACGGTCCATTCAAAATCCGCATAACTCATGCCGTAACCGAACGGATAAACTACGTTCTCTTCATACCAGCCGTTGTCGTCGCCGAAACGGTAAACGTCCTGGAACGAACGCGTTTCATAATAACGGTAACCGAGATAAATGCTCTCTTCGTACTCGACGTAATAATTTCCGAGCGCCGAACCGCCCGCAAGATACGCGTTTCCGTTCTGCGTCAGGTTGTCGCCGAAATTCTGCCAGGTCGGGTCCTGCGTGAAATCGCGCACGTAGGTATCGACGAGATGTCCCGAAGGCGTAACGTCGCCGTTGAGAATTTTACCGATTGCATACGCACCCGTACCGCCGGGGCTGCCAATCCACATTGCCGCGTCGATTTCTTCGTATTCTTCGATAAAGCCGAGTTCCATGCTCGTCGCGCAGTTGATGAGAACGACAATCTTTTTGAACAGACCGCAAGCGATAATCGAATCAAGAAGTTCTTCTTCGTTTTTGTCGAGTTCGAGATAGTGCTGTCCGCCGTCCTGAGAACCTTCGATTGCCGAACCGTTGTAACCCGTCTTCTGTAATCTGGGAAGGTCAAAACCTTCGCCGCCGATACGGGAGAAGACGACGATTGCCGCGTCGCTGTATGCGCCGTAACTGTTTCTTACGGAGTCGGTATATTTGCTCTGAGGCGTTTCGCCGATGACGAGCCCCGTCACCTTTGCGCCGATGGCAGGGTTTTCGCCTCTGCCGCTGCCCGACTGACTGCTTTCGTAAAATTTCTTCAACGTGGGATTGAGCGTGAATTCCGCTTTTTCCAATCCTTCGTAAAGGGAAACAGAATTTTTCGTGTTGCCGCCGCCCGAACCCGAACCGCCGAGCACGATATCCGCAGAACTCTTTCCGAAGACGCTGATTTTCGCGTTTTTCGCAAGCGGAAGCGCCTTGTTTTCGTTTTTGAGAAGCGTAATGCCTTCGCTAACGATTTCTTCGTTGAGTTTCTTAGCCGCAGCAAGCACTTCTTTTTTGTCGTTCTTGCTTGCAAGTACCGAATCGCCGAGTTTGAGGTCGGTTTCAAACTGTTTGAAACCGTCCGTCGTTTTCGGGAAACGGTTATACTTATCGGGGTCGCCCGATTTATGAACGCGCCGTTCGCCGCCAAGGACCGTATCAATCGTTCCCGACAGGAAGTCGTTTTGGGTAGCAACCATCGAAGCGGTAAAAAACAGTATGATTACGGTAAGCGAAACAATCAGCCATACGCGCGCGTATTTCCAAACGAATTTGAACGCGCCGCCTACCTTTCCTAAAATATTTTTGAATGTCATTGTTCCGTTCCTCCCGTTAATCCTCAGCTTTCATGTTAAACGTACAGGGAATCCACTTCAAAGTAACCGAAGTATCGAGCCGCATATAGTCCGTACCGGGTCCGCCTGTTTTGCCATCGCCGAGAAGCGAGTTTTTATGAACCGCTATCTGAATCACGTTCCAGCCTTTCACGAGCGAAACCGAGCCGAAACGGTATTCTTTGAACGAGGTATAAGTATTGCCGCCTTCAACGGTAACGCTGCCGTAAGAAACGGTTGTGCGCGTACCGCTCGTCGTATTGCCTGCATAGTGGTAAATGCCGAGCGATTCGGGCGTAAACCGTGCGTTGCCCATTTCCGAGCCGAGCGCGAAATACAGCGGTACGTTTTCTGCGGCTTCTTCCGCATAGACGACGAATTCGAGCGTAATCGTATCGTTGTGCATATAGTTGATAAATGCGCCGTTGCTCGATTTCTCGTTGGAGTCAATCATTGCTTCCGCCGAGGGAGACGAAGAATAGCCCGTACCCGACTTACCCGTGAGTTCGGTATATTCCGCCTCGAAGCGGTTGTTTGCGGGAGCTTGGAGAGGTTCGTTGATTCTGAACCACATCGTAACGGTACGCGGCGAAAATCCTTCCGCTTCTGCCGTAACATCGAAACTCATTTTCTTAACTACTTTGGTCGGTTTTCCCGTTACCATGCCTGCGCTCGTGACTTTCAAGCCGTATTCGGATAACAGCGCAGCCGCTCCGGCTTCCGTCATCGTATAGGTGACTTCCACGCCTTCGCCCGCGTCTGCGGTTGCAACGCTGAAATTCGCCTCTTCGCCCTTCGTGAGCACGCCGTCAATCGACTGATATTTAATCCGTTGAGGTTTGACCGCAAGAACAAAAGAGCGCGTGAGCGTTTCGCAGCCTTCCGCAGTAGCCGTTACGCTGAACGTTGCTTCGGCACGGCTGACCGCCTTGCCGATAATCGCGCCGTTGGGATAGAGCACAAGCCCCTCGGGAAGCGTACTGCCGCTTGCAAGTTCGTAAGTAATCACGTTATTGTTGAGTGCGGCGGCATTTCCTGCAACGCCTGCCTGGTTGACGTAGTTTACTTCGACGAAAGCGTCGTCAAGCGTCTTGGCGCCGTCTTCCTGCCCGAAGTTAATAATTTTCGACTTTGCGCTGCTGACGTGGTTCAGGACGACGTCAATCGAAAACTGTGCGCGCGTCGCGGTAAATCCTGCGGCGGTCGCTTCTACCGTAAATAACTTACCGGGACCGACGTCCGTAGGCGTGCCCGTAATCGTGCCCGACGCACTGTCAAACGTTAATCCCTGAGGCAGATTGCCTATCAGGCGGTATTCGGGCATAACGTCTTCGTTTTCCACATACGCAACAGACGCCGCATAAGGCAGTCCCACACGCGCGTCTGCAAGCGTTCTGCTCTGATACTCTAAGTAAGGATTGATAACCGAAACGGTTATCGCTGCGGTTACCGGTTCGCATTTTTCGGCGGACGCAGTAACGTTCACTTTGATTTTGCCGAGTTTTTCCGCGGCGCCTCTAATGGTTCCGTCGGTATCGATTGACAATTTTCCGTTAAACGCGTTGGTAAGCTTGGTTGCTTCTTCCGCCGCAACGGAATAAGTAACTTCCGCACCGTTGGATGCCGTTGCCGTTGCAACCGTGCCCGAATCGGCTACGTTGATAATCGATTCGCAGGTTGCGTTTTCGTAAGTAATGGCGCCGTCTCCGAGCGTTTCCCCTTCCGGGTCGTTTCCGCAGCCCGCAAACACGGTGACTGCCATTGAAAGAACGCATACGGCGCTGAATAATTTGTTTTTTATCTTCAAAACTTCCTCCTTTTCGGGTAAGCCCCAAAAATTTACGCCTATCCTGTACAAGGACCGTGCCGTTTCCGGCACAGCCCTTGCCATGGATAACTTTTAATTCAAGTTTTACTGGTTCTTCTTCTTTTTCACGTAGAAGAATGCGCCGAGCGCACCGCCGATGACGACCACGCCGCCGATGACGCAGCAAACGATAATAATCGTTGTGTTGTCATTGCCGCCGTCAGGCTCCGAAGGATTTTCTGCGCCGCCAGAAGCCGCTACGGAAATGGTAAATTCCTGCACGCTTGCTTTTTCGCAGCCTTCCGCCCATGCCGCAACTTTCACGGTATATTCGCCTGCTTTCGTAGGCGTTCCCGAAAGGATACCGTCCGCCGAAAGCGTCATTCCTTCGGGAAGTCCCGTTGCGGAATATACGATGTTTTCCGCGCCCGTTGCAAGACCGAGATTTGCCGAGTACTCCGTTCCGACAGTCGCTTTGTCAAGCGCTTTGCCTGCAAACGTAAGTTGCGTTGCGTCGCCTACAGTGAGCGTAATTTCTTTTGCAATATTCTTAACGCCTGCCGTAGCGGTTACCGTGAACGTGCTCGTTCCCTTAGCCGAAGGAGTACCAAGAATGTAGCCGTCTGCGGAAATACTCATTCCCGCGGGCAGTGTGCCTTGGGTAACGGCATAAGTTACGTTCGCACCGACAAGCGAAGACGATACGTCAACGCGTGCAAACTGATTGACGGGAAGGGTTGCGCTCGTCGTACCCGTGTAGGTGAGTTCGCCGCTTCCGACTTTGAGTTTGAGCGAAACGCCCTGACCGATATAGCCCTTTTCGTCGCGGAGGGAAACGCGCATATCGTATTCGCCCTCTACCGCGTCGTTTGCAATCGTGCCGCTGATAACGCCCGTGTTTTCGTTAATCGTCAAGCCCTTGGGAGCGTTGGAAAGCACATACTTATAAGTTGTGTAAACATCGCTGCCCGCATCGAAGGAAACGGTACCGCCCTTCACTGCGTCGGGTAAAGTTTTGGAGTGAACGGTTTTATCCGTGCCGTAAATTTCTTCCGCATACGAATCGCCGAGGCGGTTCATCGCGTTGGAGTTGACAACCGTGTAGATGACCGCTTTCGCCGCTCTGCGCATTGCCGCAATGTGCGTTGCGTCGCCCGTGTTCGAGATATTGCATGTTGACGAGAAACCGCTGCCGCCCAGCCACAGGTCGTTGCCTGCGCGCACCATCTTGTCGGCGGACATCCACGGATTCGCCCAGTCGGTGATGACAAGGCCGCGGAAGCCCCATTCCTCACGGAGAACTCCCGTAAGCAGTTCGTAAGTAGCGCCAGCCCAAGCATGACCGAAGCGGTTGAACGCACTCATCATACCCGTCGCGCCGCCGTCCTTGGTAGAGATTTCAAACGATTTGAGATAAATTTCACGAATCGTCTGTTCGTCTGCCCAAGTGGAAAGGTCGGTACGGTTGGTTTCCTGGTCGTTGAGCGCAAAGTGTTTCATCATGACGAACACGCCCTTGCTCTGCGCGCCTTTTACGACGTTGGCGCAGATGACGCCTGCAAGCACGGGGTCTTCGGAATAATACTCGAAGTTACGACCCGAGAAAGGCGAACGGTGAATGTTGTTGCCGGGCGCGTACCAGCCGTTGTAACCGCCGCGGATACCGTAAGAAGTGCCGCCCATAGAACTAGTTCCGTGTCCTTCGCCGCCCCAAATACCTTCGTCGCCGACAGCCTCGCCCATTAAAAGAGCAAGTTCCTTGTTCCAGGTAGACGCAACAACGATGGGAGAAGCATACGTGCAGGTGTTGCCGACCCAGTTATTGCCCGAGCCCTGAACGAAGCCCGTGGGTCCGTCGGGAGTAATCGTAATCGGTAAATCGAGGTCGATAATTTCGTTGGTGATGAAAAATCCATTGCTGACCGTATCTGCAAGGTCTTGTACGGTTAACTGGTCCATGAATTTTTCCCAACGCGCGTCTTCATAATCCAGACCGACAAGTTGAGAAGCCTTGATTTTAGTTTGGCGCACCGTTGCCTGGTTAGGCAATTTATCGGTGTACCAGGGTTTGCCCTTGTCATACTCCGCGTCGGGGACACCGTGGCCTTCCTTCCCTTTCTCAACTTCGGAGCCGCTCAGCGTAGCCTGTGCCTGCGTGGGAGCAACGGGGAACGTTCCCTCGAAATCCGCTCTCGACATCAACTTGGAATGGTTGGCATAATCGCCCGTCGCGTTGGCGTCGAAATATTGGCTCATATAGTCGAAACGGTTTTCGACTTTGGTTCCCGTTTTCGCGTCGGTATCGTAATACGCTTCATCGGAAAGTTTCAGGGTTTTGGACGAAGCGTCTTCGTCTGCCCAAGCGTGCGCGTCTTTGCCGACGTAGAAGGTATAGTCGCCGCTATCGAGTTCGTAACCCTTAATTCCGTTTGCGTTGGCGTCGTTATAGTCGTAAGAAGCCATATCGCGGACGTTCATCGAAAGTCTGACTGTATCGCTCAAGCCGGGTTGGATGAGGTCGGTCTTTTCAAACGCGCCGAGATTGACGTGCGATTTTTCGATTTCGCCTTCGTTGTAAGGTGCGGAATAGTAGAGTTGGACAACTTCTTTGCCCGCAACGTTACCCGTATTGGTAACGGTAACTTCCGCTTCAACCTTACCGTCTTTGCTCAGCGTATCGGTAAGATATTTCACTTCCCAGTCGAACGTCGTGTAGGAAAGTCCGTAGCCGAAGGGATATACCACGTTGTCTTCGTACCATGTGGATTCGCCGTCCGCTTGCTTTTCTACATAGCCGCGCGTTTCGTAATAACGGTAGCCGACGTAAATACCTTCGTCATACTCTACGAAGTTGATTCCCGTATTGCCGCCTGCGGAGTTCTTGTACTGGCTTGTATAGTTGGTTGCAAAGTTTGCAAACGTGGGGTCTTTTTTGAAGTCCGCCGCATAAGTATCTACCGTTCTGCCCGAAGGATTGACTTCGCCCGTTAATACCTTCCCGAGCGCGTTGATACCGCTGCCGCCTGCAAAGCCGAGCCATACGATGGAATTGATTTTAGAATCGTTTTTCAGAGAACCGAGCTCAAACGAAGTTGCCGTGTTGAGCACAATCACCACGTTGTTGAAATTAGCTTTTGCAAGAGCTATTAACGCTTCTTCGTTGTCGTCGAGTTCCAGGTAGTGGTCGCCCGTTGCGGCGTCTCCGTTATTGTTATAATCGGAACGGCCTGCAACCTTAGAAGTATAGTTGGTAACAAGGTCTGCGCCTTCGCCGCCCGCGCGCGAAATGACGATAACAGCCGCGTCGTTGTAAGATGCAAAACTGTTCTTTTCGGTATCGGAGTAACTTGCAACGGGAGTTTCGCCCGTCAGTGTTGCTACGCCGCCCGTACCGCCCGAGCCGTCGCGTCCGCCGCCCGATTTACTGTCGTCTTCATAAAACGCTTTGAGCGTGGGGTTGCACTCGAACCCTGCGTTTGCAAGGCTGTCGTATAAGTCGTATCTCTTTACGCCGCCTTGTCCGCTGCCGTCTGCGCCCGAAGCGCTTCCGCCGCCGCCGTAGAACGGGTCTACCGAGTTTTTACCGAGCACCGTGATTTTGGAGCCCGCTTTCATGGGAAGGGATTTGTTGCTGTTTTTGAGCAGAACGATACCTTCCTCTACGATTTTTTGGTTGATTTTGTCGGCGCGTTCGAGCGCGTCCGACGCGCTGCTCGCTTCGGAACGGTATTGCGAAACATAATCGCGGCCCGCCGCGGAAGCGGTAAAGTTATTCAGATTGACGCACATCGTGCAAGCTACGGCAGCCGCAAGCGCAGCAGCCCCTGCCATACCCAGTCTGCGTTTGACTGTTTTATTCATAAATCTTCCTCGCTTAAATTATTAAAATAAAATTTTCGGTTTTTCAATCAAGTAAAGGCTGTTCCACAGACGCATTTCTGCGCCTGCGGAAAGCCCTTGCTTAACTTGTTTCGATTAGTCTGCTGCTACAGTTTTAGACTGCGCGGCAATCCAGCCCCAAAGCGTTACGTCTTCGCCGTCAACGTTAACTTTTTCGGTGCTTGCGTTATTGAGGTCGCCGATTCCGAACGCGCCGTTTGCGCCCGTGGTCGCCTGAACGTTGACGCATTCGTTGCGGAGCACGTAAATCCAGGAATAGTGACCGTCGTATTTTTCAGCCGCGTCCTCCTCGCCTGCCGCAATGGAAACCTTTTCAAACAGCGAGTAATGAACGTTGGTTGCGCCCGCTTTCAGAAGCTCGATGTAAAGCGAGTTCGCATTGATTTCCTGATGAGCCTTGAATGCTGTGGGATATTTCTGTCCCCAGAATTCCTGCATCTCCCATTCGCCGAGCATAACCGTCGTATCAGCTTCCGCGTGCGTAATCCACATAGGAACGTTGACGAGTCTTGTAAATTCGTCGGCAGTCATGCCCGCATCTTTCACGAAAGGAACTGCAACGGGATATCCTGCAGCGAAGTATTCGCCGTGCTTGGAAAGCATTTCAACCGTCATCCAAGCGCCGTTCGAGCAGCCGCCGATGTATACGCGGTTTGCGTCGATATCGGTGTGGGTGTCTACGAAGTTCTGAATGAGTTTGAACAGCGTTTCGGTGTAAATGGATTCGCCTACGTCGTTGCCGCCCTGCTGACCGTTGCCGTTATCCATCCACATGGTGGGAGACTGGGGAGCAAGCACGTATGCGCCCGCGCAGGTATCGGTCGTGAAATACTTCTGAATCAGCGGTTTGCCGAGGTTGACAACCTGGTTGCCGAGAATTGCAATCGAGGGGTCGGTACCGCCTTCGCCTGCGCCGTGGAGCCAAACGATAAGAGGTTTCTTCTCCGTCTTTGCAGCATCTTCAGCAGGCGTATACCAGCCGTATTTCAAAGTAATTTCGGAATCGGTGTAAGTGCCCGTCGTATCCCAGTTTGCAAGAACGTCGGTCGTGTCGTACTGAGCCGTGAACGTACCCGTGTACTTCGTGTAAGTCGTAGCGCCGAGCGTAAGTTCTTTAATGCTGAACGCATAACTGCTTTCGGGAATCCAGCTGTTTTTGTTTGTTTGCTGGTTCCAGGAGAACGGTTTTACGTTGTTTGCGGCATAACCGTTCGCGGTTTCGTATTTATACTCGATAGTGATATACTGCGAAGCAGTTTTATCGTCTCCGAGCGCAACGCCGTTTGCGTCGCTGAGATAAATCTTATCGGTTGCAGCATTGCCGACCGAACCGACTTTAATGTTGCAGGAAGCGAGCGCCTCTTTGGTGACGTCTTCCGTGAAGCCGAGCACCGCTTTGGAAATTGCGGGACCTTCCGCGTGGTCGGCAACAATCAGTTTTCCGCTTACCGCCTGGCTGTATTCTACAGGGGGTGCGGGAGGTGCGGGCATCGTAGATTCGCCCTTTGCAGCGTCGCCGTTTACCGAAGTAAGAGCTACTTCCGTTTCGATATCCAGACAGTCAAGGTTGACGGCGCCCTGTTTTACCGTGAGCAAAACAGTGTTCGTGCCTGCCTGCAAGTTCACTTCGCCGACCAATACGGACGAAAACGCAGTGTTGTATTTGCTCGGTTCGCCCGAACCGGGAGCAACGCCTGTGTATGTAAGTTCTGCGCCGCCGTTCAATTTAACGCCGAGATGGTTAGAACCGAAGTCTACGTCAACAACGGGCGAGCTTTGGTCGTTAGGATTCTGCGAAACGCCTGCGCTGACGCGGACGTAAATTTTCGCCGTGCCTGCTTCTGCCGCTTTGAACGTGAACGTAACAGTTTTGCCTGCTTCCGTCATGTAACCGAGCGATTTATTGCCGCTTGCCGCCGCAACGTTACTTTCAACGGGGTTATTCCCTAACCATTGCTGTAAATATTCAGGTACGCTGACCGTGTATTTGGAATCTTCCGCCTCGATGGTGTAGCCGATTGTCTGACCGTCTTTCTTCAACGTTTTAATAGGCATCGTATATTCGCCGTATTTTGCATAAAGGGTTACGTCGCCTTTTACAACATACGTTTTAAGGTCGATTACGTCGCCCGTAGCGGAGCCTGCAATCCAGCCGTAGAAGTCGTTGCCGCTCTTGCTTGCGGTAGGCGCGCCTGCAATTTTTCCGTCTTGGTCGATTTTCAACGAGGTTGCACCTTTCAGTTCGCCGCCGTTCGCGTTGAAGGTTACCGTATACTGGCGAATCCAGTGCGCGTACAGCGTCTGGCTTTCGGTGAGTCCGTCGAACATAATGTCAACCAGCTCGCCGCCGTCCGTCTTCGTAGGTTCGTCCGCGTCGAGAATTAAACCGTCCTTATCCGTCGTATAGATTTTGCTTTCGGAATTATCCGAGAATTTACCGCCGTTTGCGTTCAGCGTAATCTTTACGGATTCTTCGCTGCCGTTGGGCGTATAGTGCGCATAAAGCGTTACGTCTTTAGAAACGGTATAAGTTTCAAGTACGATTTTTGTTCCGTCGGTTGCCGCGTCGTACCATGCTTCAAAGGTATGGTCGTCTTTCGATGCGGTAGGCGCATTTTTAATCTTTTCACCTTTCTTAACCTTTACGGTTGCTTCTCCGTCAAGTACGCCGGTATTTGCATCGAACGTTACGGTATATTCAACCGTTTCGCCGTCGTTCCCGCAAGCGACAAATGCCGCCAAGCAGAAAACGGAAGCAAGTGCCAGCATAATGACCGCTAAAAACTTTTTGCCTCTCATTTTTGTCCTCCTAAAAGATATTTAAGATGTACGGGCAGAATACGCCCTTTTGAAACAACTTTAATATAGGACAAAATAAATGTAAATATTTTAGGCACATGATGCACATTTTTCGTCATATTGTGCACGAAATTCTGAAAATCAAAATCGGAAAATGAAAAATTGCAACAAAAAAACACGGCATTTTTGCCGTGTTTTTATAATTTTTTGTTCGTTACGGCTTCTTACGTTCCGCAGAGCCCACGATAGGTATCGTAACGGTTACGGTAAATATGTCTCCGTCCTGATAAAACCCGATTTGACCGTCGTATTTTTTAACGACGTTTTTCATACTGCGCGTTCCGAACCCGTGTTCTTCCGCGTTGGGTTTGTTGGTAACGGGGAGTCCGTCCCGAAATTCAATCACGCGCGAAGTGTAGTTCGATACGGAACACACGCACATGAACTCTCTCTTCATTAAATTAAACGTAATTTCTTTATTGGAAGGTTCGTCTTCGCGCCTTACGCTTTCGATGGCGTTTTCAAGCGCGTTGCCGATGAGTGAGTAAATGTGATGCGGTTTCATAAAACTCATCGCTTCGCCGTCGGCAGTGCAAATAAGGCGAATTCCCAACCGTTCGCACATCAGCGCCTTTTCCGAAAGTACGACGTCGAGCGCGGTATTCCCTGTAAAATAAGTGCTGTGAACAATCTCTCTGTCGCTTTCGCACTCCTCCATCTCTTCATAGTCCACGATACCGCCGTGCATACGTTTGAGAATATCGTGATATTTTATCATAATTTTTTCGTTGCTCAGTTTCGCCTGTTCGTAACGCTGTTTGTCTTTGCGAAGCATTCCGACAATCACCGCGTTTTCTTTTTGTAGTTTCTTGTAACTTAAATTCATGAATTCGATAATCAGCGTCGCCATAACGAACAGCGAGGCGATTGCAAGCATATAAACCAGCCCGTCAAGCAAAAACCACATGGCATTCCGCGCATAGTGCGTGAGGAAGATTGCAACGCCGAGAAATGCAACCGAACAGTACAAAACGACAATATTATTGAAAGCAAGTTCTTCGTGATTGCGGAGACTGCGCACCACCGTGAAAAATTCTATGACAAGCCCCACCGCAAAGACGATAGGCATTTCAACGTAATAATAAACATAGTCCTCGTTTTTACCGGTACCTAACATCACGACGTAAATCAGCATATACGCTACGTTACTGATTAAATTCTGAATGCAGTGTGCGGTTACGACGAAAAACAACGCCTGTAAGAAATTGACCTTAAAACTCAGCATTACGATGCCGAACAGCAGCGAAAGGACAATCAGATAAATCAAGACGGCGGGAACGGGCACAAAACAACGGAACAGCCACATCACGCCGACTAACGCGCCCCAGCCGAGTAAATATCTCAGCCAAAACAGGTTCCGTTTTTTGAACGCGAACGTCATCAGCAGGCATACAAAAAACAACTGCGTGGCAAATTCATGGGAAAATAAATCGAAAATAAAGGAAACAACGCGAGCGTAATCAGTCATGTTTTGTAACCGTCCCGCCCATGTATTTGATAAAATCTTCAGAAAAACTCTTCCAGTATTTCCGACTAATCGGCAACGATTTGCCGCCGTGCAGATAAACCGTTTTGTTTTTCACCGCGGTGATATGCCTGAGGTTAATCAAATAAGACGCGCCGCACTGGGAAAAATCGCCGTTAAGAAGTTCGGCGCTCACCGCCCGCATAGTGCCGCGCGCACAGCGTTCGGTTAAAATGCCGTCCGACAAAACGTAATAGATGATATTATGCAACTGTACTTCCACATAAACTATGTCGGTTGCGACAAGCGCTTCGATTCCGTTTTCCGTTTTGATGCGTAACTTCTGACTCTGGTTACGGCTTAACAGTTCCAACGCCCTGTCGAGATTGCGTTTGAAAGCGCGCTCGTCAAACGGTTTCACGAGATACCCCACGGCATTCACTTCGTAACCTTTTACCGCATACTGCGCATAGTGCGTACAAAATATAATCGCCGCGGATTGGTTGCATTCCCTGACGCGTTTCGCCGTCTGCAATCCGTTCAAACCGGGCAGATTGATATCGAGAAAGATAATGTCAAAAAGATTGGGATTATCCTTTAACAATTCGTCGCCCGTATTGAAAGAGGACACAAGAATGTCCACCCCCCCTCTGCTTTTCCGCACGGTAGCAATCAAGCAAGTCGGTCAGGATTTTTATGACTTCTGGTTCGTCGTCAACTATTGCTACTTTATATAACATTTTTCCTCCGCTGTGCATTTTCTCTCTGAAAATTCTGCAAACAAAAATCCGCTTTGACCGTTTCCGTATACGCCGAACCGAAATTGTTTGTTTACACTATAATACAAACTTTACGAAATTGCAATACCGAATTGAAAATTTACCGCAGAATTATTTTTGCCGTAAATGAAATCATGAAAGCCGCTTGCTTTTTTCCCGAAAAACAAGTAAGATAGAATTAACACGTTAAGAGGTAACTTATGAAACTTTGGCAAGGCAGATTCGACGGTCAGATTTCGGCGGAGGCAGACGCGTTCAACGAGTCGCTTTCGTTCGATAAACAACTCTATCGGGCAGATATTACGGCGTCTATCGCGCACGCAACCATGCTCGGAAAATGCAATATCGTTCCTTTGCAGGAAGCGGAAAGCATCTGCGCGCAGCTTCAAGCGATACTCGCCGATATTGAAAACGGCGTTCTTCCCGTAGAAGGCGCCGAGGATATTCACTCGTTCGTCGAGGGCGAATTGGTAAAACGTATCGGAGATACGGGCAAAAAACTTCATACCGCACGCTCGCGCAACGACCAGGTGGCTACCGATATGCGCCTTTACGTCAGGGAAAGCATCGACAAGGCGGTAGAACTTCTGAAATCGCTGATTGAAACGCTCTGCCGCAGGGCAAAAGAAAGCTGTAAATATATCATGCCGGGTTTTACGCATTTAAGAAAAGCGCAGCCGATTAACTGCGCACAGTATTTTAATGCGTATTCCGAAATGTTTTTGCGCGATTTAGACCGCTTTTCCGCTCTCCGCACGCGTATGAACGTAATGCCTTTGGGGAGCGCGGCGCTCGCAGGTACCTCTCACCCCGTCGACCGCGAACTCACAAAAGAACTGCTCGGGTTCGGGGAAATATCGCAGAACTCGCTCGACGCCGTTTCCGACCGCGATTTTGTGGCGGAATATATCTTTAACGCTTCGCTTGTGATGGCGCACCTTTCCCGCCTTTGCGAAGATACCATTCTCTATACGTCCGATGAGTTCGGCTACTGGGAAATTCCGGACGATTATTCGACGGGCTCTTCCATTATGCCCCAGAAAAAAAATCCCGACCTGCCCGAACTCGTGCGTGGAAAAACAGGTCGCGTTTACGGACATCTCACAGGCATTCTCGCCACGCTAAAAGGACTGCCGCTTGCCTACAACAAAGATTTACAGGAAGATAAAGAACCCTTCTTCGATACCGAAAAAACGCTGTTTTCCTGCGTGAGCATCTATACCGCCCTGCTTGAAAAAATCAAACTCAACAAGGACGCCATGTATCGCGCGGCGGGCGAAGGTTTTTCGACCGCAACCGACGTTGCCGATTATCTCGCTCGGCACGGCGTGCCTTTCCGCGACGCGCACGCAATTACGGGAAAACTTGTGCGCTACTGCATTCAAAAGAAGAAAACGCTTTCCTCCCTCACCCTGCGCGAATTCCGCCTGCATTCGGACGCGTTTCAAAAGGACGTTTTACAGGCGGTTACGGTAACCGCTTCGGCAGAGAGCAGAAATTCGGTAGGAGGCTCCTCCGCCGCCGCCGCGAAAAACGGACTGAAATCCGTTTATAAACGGCTCAAAAAATACTAAACTTTTTGCTTGCCGAACCGACGGCAGGCGGCGCACCGCAAAGGAGCGGATATGATTGAAGAAAACGTACGAAGCCTGCTCGGCGAACTGGAAGCAGGAAATTGTTACGGGGAAAAGGTAACGCTCGTAGCCGCCACGAAAACACGGACGGCGGATGAAATTAACCGCGCGCTTGCGGCAGGCATTTCCGATATCGGCGAAAACAAGGTGCAGGAATTCCGCGATAAATTCGACGCCGTGCAGGGCGGAAACCGTCACTTTATTGGACATTTGCAGACCAACAAAGTGAAATATTTAATCGGAAAAACGTACCTTTATCACTCCGTCGACCGCGACGAACTTGCCGCGGAAATTGCAAAACGTTCCGCGCGGCAGGGCGTTGTTTCGGATATTCTCATTCAAATCAATATCGGCTGCGAAGAGAGCAAGGGCGGCTATCCGCTCGAGGAGGGGCTATGCGTTTTTGAAACGCTGCGCAAAACGCAGGGTCTGCGCGTTCGCGGTTTTATGGCGATGCTTCCCCTTTCAGACGATGAAGCATATCTTGAAAAGTTGTGCCGAAAAATGCGCGCACTGTACGATACTGCAAAAGCGCAAGACAACGATATCCGCTATCTTTCGATGGGCATGAGCGGCGATTGGCGACTGTGCTTAGAACACGGCTCGAATATGATACGGCTGGGAACCGCAATCTTCGGTGAACGGAATTATTCCGTTTGATAAAAACAGAAAACCGCGCACGCGTTTCAGCGTGCGCGGTTTGTTTTCCCTATAATTGGGCATAATCGTAAGAGTATGCCGTCCTGTATTACTCACCAACTGTTAGCGGAAGAAGCAAAGATTGCGTTTCCGAACGAAATCGCACGCGCGGCGGAATTGCACGAAGATTATTTTTTTCTCGGCGCGCAGGGACCCGACGCGTTGTTTTTTATCAAGCCGCTATCCAAAAAAGAATTTAATTTAGGCAGATACCTGCACCGCAACGACGTGTATGCGGTATTCCGCTTTTTCCGCGACTATCTTGCACGGCTTTCAGGCACGGCGCGGGAGCGCATGACCGCCTACATCGCAGGTTACGTCTGCCATTATTGCGGCGACGTTACCTTTCATCCGTTTGTGTACGCCTATCTCAAAGCGCACGGAAACCGCGGTATGCTTCACCAACTCATTGAAACCGATTGGGATTCCTACTTCGCGCACATTCACGGAAAGCGTGCAATCCGCTGGAAGTTCCCCTTTTCGGCAAAGAAAATCATTCGGGAAGGAGAACTGTTCCGCCTTTACCGCGAACTTTCCGAAGGGCTCGGGCGCCTGCCCTTGAAAAAACGTGCGTTTGATAAAGGAATTAAAAATTTCTCGCGCTACCTTTGGTTTTTCCATCGCGCCTCGCACGCAAAATTCTGGGAACGCACCGAACGACTGTTTCGGCTGAAACCTACACTTTCCTGTTTTTATCCGCGCGGAAACGTCAACCGCCAATTTATCGAAAGCGCGGAATTTTACGAATTGTCGGGCGGAAAGGGAAATAACGCGAACGAACTCTTTTCGCTTGCCGTTTCCGAGAGCAAACGGCTGTGCGGCTTGTTTTTCGGCGACGTACCCCTCGAACGTTCGACGTTCAATAAAAGTTTTTTGAGCGGAAAAGAACTGTAATTGAAAACCCCGACGGTTATGACGGTTTCCGTAAAATAGAAAAATAGCGAACTTCCCTTGCAAACAAGGCAAGTTCGCTTATTTACTTTTTATCGTGTTTATGATAAAATATCTAAACGAAAAACAGTAATTTAGTAAGGAATAAGTAATGAATATTGTTGAAGAAAAAATACTAAACAGAGATTTTAGATACGAGCCACCCTATTTTTATAATAATAACTATGCTTTGAGGTGCGAATTGGGTATTGGCGAAAGTGATGAAGAATATTTAGCCAACGCTAAAAAAAGAGCGACAGAAATTTTCAATATTCTATTTGAAAATAAAGTCGATATGTTTTTCTTTGACAATTACATTTACGACTTTGATTTTGATATGGGTGATATTGTGTATATCAATAATCTTATATCAGTGGTAAAAAAGCGACTAAAGTTTTGTTTGGATTATCAAAAAAAGTTTCAGCACATAATAATCAGAGATATTCCATATGATAAGGACGATGTTGACGATATAGTTCGAAGAAATCGAATTTGCTGTTATCCTAATATGAAATTCAACGCCATAGAAGTTATAAACTCTCAAATAGATAATCAAGAAAATCCGATTATCCATTTAGTCTCATTTGATAATAACTGTATATTTACGGTATATGATGATAGAGGGTGTGATATCGTGTTCTTCGACAAAAACAAATTTAAGCAATTTTATCCGCTTTTGAAAAAGTATTTTCTTGATTATGATATAGTTTTAATGGAGCAAAGACTGAATTTCTGAAAAAATTAAATTACAATTTACCGTATAATTAAAAAAGGGAAGAATTTTCAAATTCTTCCCTTTTTTCATCCTTATGGGAATTGTCCTTTATCCGTCGGGATTGTTCTGTTTGGAATATTTGCAGCCGCAGTAATTCTGGCGGTATAAATTGTATTGCCGCGAAAGTTCCACCGATTTCAAGTAACCTCCGCGCTTTTTGAAATCTGTCGGCAGATATTGAACGCCGTACTCTTTTGCAAGCGCAAAGCCGATTTTGTTAATGGCTTCCGCGTTTTTGAGCGGAGAAACGGTAAGCGTCGTTCCGAAATAATCGAAGCCCTTTTCCTTCGCTTCCCGCGCCGTGCGTTCAAGGCGCAGACGGAAACACTTCACGCACCGCGCGCCGCCCTCCTGCTCCCCTTCCAGACCGCGTGCCATTTTTTCAAAGTCTTCGGGAGAATAATCGCAGTCCAGAAAATCAGCCCTACTCGTTTCGCGCAAAAAACGGATTTGCTCTGATTTCCGTTTTTCGTATTCTTCGCGGCTGTCTAAATTCGGGTTGTAATAAAAAACGGTAACGGAAAACACCGCCGCCGTCTGTTGCAAACAATAAGAGGAACAGGGCGCGCAGCAGCTGTGCAAAAGCAGCTTTTTGCCTTGACCGCGCCCGAATTCTTCGAGCATGAGTTTGTCGTAATTGACCTTGTTCATTTTCCGCGTACCATTTCAAGGAAATAAGAATGCAAGCGTAAATCGTTTGTGAGTTCGGGATGAAAGGCCACGCCGAGCATATTATTCTGCCGCGCCGCGACGATTTTCCCCTCGCACTCCGCAAGCACTTCCACGTTCTTTTCCGCCTTTTCAATGTACGGCGCACGGATAAACACGGCGGGAAAATTGCCGAGCGGTTTCACTTCCAAATCCGCGCGGAAAGAGCCGAGTTGCCGACCGTAAGCGTTGCGTTTTACCGTCACGTTCATGGTTCCGAAATACACGTTGTCGTCGTTCGTGAGTTTTTCCGCAAGTAAGATTAAACCTGCACAGGTACCGAATACGGGAAGCCCCGATTGAATAGCCGCCTTAACGGGCTCTAACAATCCCTCTTCGCGGAGAAGTTTTCCCTGTACGGTCGATTCCCCGCCGGGGAGGACGATTCCGTCCAACCCGTCCGTAAAATGCTCTTTGCGGCGGATTTCCACCCACGGGACGCCGAGTTTATCAAACGCTTGCTCGTGTTCGAGAAACGCCCCTTGCAGGGCAAAAATACCGAGTTTCATGATGGATTATTTTCCGCGTTCCGCCATGAGAAGCGCAATTTCCTGTTCGTTAATGCCGACCATCGCTTCTCCCAAATCTTCGGAAAGTTCCGCAAGAATATGGGGATTATTGTAGTTGGTAACCGCCTGCACGATGGCGCGCGCGCGCTTTTCGGGATTGCCCGATTTGAAAATGCCGCTTCCCACGAACACGCCCTCCGCGCCGAGCTGCATCATGAGCGCCGCGTCCGCAGGAGTCGCAACGCCGCCTGCCGCAAAGTTGACGACGGGAAGTTTGCCGTACTCGTGAACGTACATGATAAGTTCGTAAGGCACACGCAGATTCTTCGCTTCCTCGTAAAGTTCGTCTTTGCTCATGGAGACAATCTTGCGGATTTCACTCATCATCATTCTCATATGGCGCACCGCCTGCACGACGTCGCCCGTGCCGGGTTCGCCCTTGGTGCGAATCATTGCCGCGCCCTCGGCAATTCTGCGGAGCGCTTCGCCCAAATCTCTTGCACCGCAGACAAACGGCACGTCGAACTTGTTTTTGTCGATATGGTACACGTCGTCCGCAGGGGAAAGCACTTCGCTTTCGTCGATGTAGTCGATTTCGATTGCCTGCAAAATCTGCGCTTCTGCAAAATGCCCGATACGGCATTTTGCCATGACGGGAATGGAAACGGCTTTCTGAATGCCCTTAATCATTTTCGGGTCGGACATACGGGAAACGCCGCCCGCCGCGCGGATGTCCGCAGGAATGCGCTCCAACGCCATGACGGCGCACGCGCCTGCCGCCTCCGCTATTTTTGCCTGTTCGGGCGTGGTGACGTCCATAATCACGCCACCTTTGAGCATTTGCGCCAAGTTCTTATTGAGTTCTAAACGTTCCTTTGACATGGTAGTTACCTCTGATTTTCGGTATTAAAAAATTTATCGCAAAACGGGCGCAGTAATTCTTTGCGCCGTTTGCGGTTTTGGTTGTGCGTTACTCGTCTTCTTCGTCTTCGGCAAAGTCGTCGTACTGTTTGCAGAATTCGTCGAACACCTCGTCTAAAAAGGCTTCGTCTTCAATCGCTTCGAGGCTCTCGTTATCCTCTTCGCCGACCAGATGATAAATGTAAACCTCTTCTTCGTCGCTTTCCTCCGCGGCTTCTTCGTCTGCAAGAGGCGCCAACGCCACATACCATTCTTTTTTGTATTCAAACGTCATTAAATGCTCGTACGAAACGGTATTCCCCTCTTCGTCGATGAGTTCTACAACGTTCTCGTCCTCTTCGTAGTTGTTCGCTTCTTCTTTCATAGATGTTTCTCCTTTTTTTATTTTACTCATATAACTTTCCAGAATATAGGTTGCCGCCAGCGAATCGACGTTCTTCTTACGCTTGTCATTTTTCGTACTGATACCCATCGCAATCAAATCGCCGCGCGCCGCGCGCGTGGTATAGCGTTCGTCTTCGAGCTCGACGGGAAGTTCAGACTCTTCTTGGAGCGCCGCGATAAACTTCCGCGTTTTTTCCGTCTGCACGCTCTCCGTTCCGTCCGCATTTAAAGGAAGTCCGCAAACGATAAGTTCCGCGCCCCATTCCTTTGCAAGGTTCGCAACCGCCTTTACGTCCTCGCGGAACACGCCCTTGCGGAAGTAAGTATCGCTCGGCACGGCGTATTCGCCGAACGGGTCGCTGTGCGCCACGCCGATACGCTTATCGCCGATATCGAATGCGATGATTTGTTTGTTCATGGCTGTGTTACCGTATCGATAAATGGTTTATTTTTACCTCGTATTATAACACGAAAGTGCGTTTTTGTCTACTGTTGCAATACGGAATTTCAGAAAAAACAATGCGGCGGTTTTCACCGCCGCATTGCCTTAGGATGATTTTTTCTGTTTCTTTTCCGTGGACGCTTCGCCGCATTCCTGTTTGAGTTTTTCGTCCATCATTTCGTTTACTTTCTCCATGACTTCCGCCTGACTCTTCTTCACGAGCGAACGCGCCTTATAACTGTTTGCTACAAGGAGTGCGCCGCCCACTGCGCCGAACATCAATCCAAGACAAAACATCTTTTCCATATATCCTCCGAACGGTTTTTCCACCGTCTTTATCAGTTTGTGAAAGTATTCTTCGATTATTCTTCGTTGCCTTTGCGTAAATTTTCCAATTCCGCGCGGAGCCTTGCGTTTTCCTTGCGCAAGTCGATGGCAAGGCGCGAATACAGCGCGTCGATTTCCCGTTCTAACTTGCGCTGTAAAAACGTTTTTTCTTCGGGAATACCAGCCTCTTTTGCCGCTTTTGCAACACGTTCAGGCTGTTTTTTGAGCAGATTGCGGTATTTGTTCTGCATCCGCAGCATGAGCCGCTCGTCCCCTTCGGAAACGTTCATAATCGCTTTCCGCACAGAAAGCCCCTTGCTTTTTTCCGTGAGTACGCGGCGGAGCATTTCGTCCGTCTCCTCTTCCGTAAACGGACGGATTTCGCCTGCCTGCAAATCTTTTCCGTCCAGAATCTGTTTGACGCGCGAATCGTCACGCTTTTTCAGAAACGCATAGTAATAGTTGCGTACGCTTCCCTTCGCTCTTGAATGTTGTTTCCCGTACGTTTCAAAGAGATAGGAAAGCGTTTTGCCCGCGTTTCTTCCCGTATAAATGTATTCAATCAAGCCGGTAGCTTCTTCTTCCGTATAGCCGTTGATTTTGTTCATAATATCACCTCGGAAAAATTGTTGACATAATTTTATCCCTTTATACATTTATTATCAATATGCGAGTGGTTTTTTTAGCGGACAGAACTTGTGCGCTCACGGTAAACGGCGTGTACCTCGGTTTGGTGGACGGATTCGAGCGGACGTGCGAACTCAACCCCGACGAGGGCGTTTTTTGCGAGCTCAAAGCAAACGGCTGTATTGCGCTCTCCTTTTTCTTTAACCAGGAATTTTTGCTCAATCCGCCGCCGCAGGTAAAACTGTATTACTATGCGGGCGGATTGGCGGTGTTCGCAGGCGATTTTCTTTTGGCGGATTCCGGCTTGAAAGTTTTATGGCAACTGCGGTTCGGCGGCACCCTTCTCACGCTCTGCCAACAGTCGAAGCTGCAACTCAATGTGGAAAACGAAACGGGCTTTCATCTCGTAGAATTGCCCTCTTCCCTTGCGGAAAGCGAAGCGTACCCTATCGGCGATGACTTTTTAATAGAGGGAAAAGCGGGATTTGCGCTCGTTTCGCACGGCGGTGAAATTTCCGTTCTTTCGGAAGGAACGGTGACGGAAAGAGAACCTGTCCTGAAAGCCGAAGTCCCCTTCCGCGACAGTATGGGACATACGGCGCTTTGCACCTGGGAAAACGGCAGACTGACGGAATGCAGAATCCGTACGACCATGGAGCCGACGGAAGCGACATTCGCGCTTGCTCTGTTTGAAAGCGTGCTTATCGGTGCGGACTACAAGCCATTCTTGCATGAAACTCTATTGGAAAAAGCAGACGCCCTGCGCGAATTTTTGGGTGATTTCCGCTCGGTTGCGCTCACCGACGACCCACAAAAAGTGGGGCTTGTGTACGCACGGAAAGAACGCATTTTTGACGTGCGCTATTTCCGCGTCCAACTGACGGAAAATAAAATTTCCAACATTGTTCCTGAAACATAAAAAAAAGCACCCTTCGGGGTGCTTTTTCAATTTTGTTTAATATTTGTTGACTTTCACGGAAGATATGACAATCGGCTTTTCCACAGGCGTATTGTAGGTCGCAGAAATATCGCCGTTGCGGAGGTCTTCAAACGGTTCAAACTCGTTCACGTTATCGACTTTGCGTTCTTCCGTAAACGAATATTCCTCCGCGCTCTCTTCTTCGGGTTGCTGCGTTTCCTTGTAATCGTCAATCGCGTCCAGAAGTTCCTGCAATTCATCGACGTCCTTCACCATACCGAATACGCAATAATTGTTGTCTCGCGTAGAATTGCTCGAACCGAGGTATGTGTAGAACAACGAATTCGCGCTGTTGAACGGATAGGCTTTTTCGTCGTAAGGATTGCCGTCGTTGTCCTTGCCGCCGTCGTTACGCACGGTTTTCACCTTTTCGTTAAACTTAGTGCCCTTGTCCGAATAGTACATGACGAGCGCACCTTTGCTGTGACGGTAGGAAGCAGTATTTGCAGGCGAATTGCCGTTCGCCCAGAATTCCCCGTAAACCGTGTAAAGCGGGGTTTCATCGTTTCTGTTCCAAACGGTCTGAGTGATGGTTTTATCTTTCTCCTGTTCGAGAGCTTTCACCGTTTCATAATAATTGACCGCATCCAACTCTCCGCCTTCGTCAAGACGGTATCCGCCCGAATACATATATTCGTCGTCGAAATCGTGAATGCAAAGACCGTCGTAGTAGCCCAATTCCGCAAGTTCGATAAAATGCTTCACGGTATTGGGCGCGTCGACGCGGGAAAGTTGATAGGTCACTTCATAATCTTTTTCGTTAAAGTGATAAGTGATTGTGACTTCGGGATAATTAGAGGTGCACCCTGCAAACAAAACGCAAGCCCCCACGCCGAGCGCGGCTGCCGTTGCGATTGTTGCGATGCGACGAATAGTTTTCTTTTTCACCGAATGCCTCCCAAAAAGGTTTACAGGATTATTTTACCTGTATTTTTCCATTCCGTCAAGCGGTTTCGGGCGTTTGTCCGTGAAAATTCTTTCACGGTTTCAAAATATTCGCGTAAGCACAAAAAAACCGCAAAAAAAAGCGAAATTTTTTACAACTTCGCTCTTTTGAACTGTTCGATAAATTGTAATTTACCCCAAACTGAATTATAGTACGAATAAAATATTACATCAAGCCAACCGCTCAACGAGTTCCATAAATTTCTTTTCGTTTTGTATTTCGTTTGTAATAAAATTTCCGTTATAGAAAACAGCATAATTCGTCCACGCCGTAGGCGCATTTTGCGCTTTCTCTTTACTGTCTATAAATATGCTCTCAAACGGTATGCCTTTCTCTTTGGCAAAACTTTCTACGATAGGAACATATTTTGCCGTAAAAGGGCAGCCGTGCGTGTAATAGATTACAAAACCACTTTTGTCTGTTTTCGGATTTTTGGCACAAGCCTTGAATTGCGGAACGGGTGCATTATCGTCAAAAGGCAAATACAGTAACGTAAAATTCGGGTCGGCTTTATCCGCAATCTTAAAGTCTTTATATGAAAGATATTTCGGGTCGGACAAAAACGGCATTTTCTTTAGCGAAGATATAACGGTTATACCGTGTTTGCCTTGTGCTTTTGCGTCGGTAATACAAGCGTTCAATAATTCGTTTGCATATCCGTGTCCCTTAAATGAGCCCGAAACCCAAAAGCAATTTATGTGCATATAACCGCTTGCCTCGATAGGACACCAAGCATTTTCGGCAGGGATATACTCTATAAAGCATTTGCCGCGCTCGACAGATTTCAAAAAGACCAAACCATCGTTTAACCTATCTTTGAGCCACGCTTTTTTGCTTGCTACTTGCACGTCTTTATTGTTAGATATGGCACAACAAATATGTTCTTTTTCCAAATTATCAAGTGTGAGTTTTATGTATTCCATTTTAACTGTTTTCCTATAAATTACTGTTTATCTTATTGTCATTATATCACAATTCGATAACGAAGTAAAATCAATAAGCGCACCGCCTTACTTTAGGGAATAGTGCGCGATACTTATATTCTTTTGCGGAAAAAATCCCTATATGAAAACCGCAGGGATAAGCCCTGCGGTTTTTTGAATATTACGATTATTGCAATTCAGCGGTAGCGCCTGCTTCTTTGAGTTTTGCAATAGCAGCGTCTGCGTCTGCCTTGGGAACTGCTTCTTTGAGCACGCCAAGGCTTTCAACTGCTTTCTTCGCTTCCGCAAGACCAAGACCCGTGAATTCGCGGACTGCCTTGATAACGGCAATCTTGTTCGCGCCGATGTCTTTGAGCACGATATTGAATTCGGTCTTTTCTTCTGCCGCGGGAGCAGCTTCGCCTGCCGCAGCGCCTGCGCCTGCAACAGCTACGGGAGCAGCAGCGCTTACGCCGAACTCCTCTTCGAGTGCTTTTACAAGGTCGTTGAGTTCAACAACCGACATTGCTTTTACTTCTTCAATCAATTTCTGAATATCCATTTTTTAATCCTCCGATAATTTTTAAGATTTTTGGTCTGCGATTGCCTTCAAAACATAGGCAAAATTCGCGATGGGCGACTGTAAGCACCCGAGCATCTTTGCAATCAATACCTCTCTCGAAGGAATCGATGCAAGTTTCTTCACGCCTGCCGCGTCCACATACGCGCCGTTCACGTACGCGCACTTCGGCACAATCTTGTCCTCTAACACGGGGTTTTCTTTCACCGATTTCGCGATAATCGAGCAACCGCTCGTTTCATCGGGGCAGAAAACGAAAGCCGTAGCGCCGTTTAAGTCGTTATCGAATCCTTCCACGCCGAGTTCTTCAAACGCCTTGCGTACCAAAGTGTTTTTGTAAACTTTGTATTCGCAGGAAGCGTTCTTGAATTTGCCGCGAAGGTCGGTTACTTCCGCAACGGTGAGGCGGTCGTACTTTGCAAGAATCACGGATTTACTCGCTTGAATCTTTCCTTTGATTTCTTCAACGACAACCTTTTTTGCTTCAAAATTTTCCGACATAGTTACCTCCGTTAAGCGCAATTTCTTTGCGCCCGATTTCATACGCGGATTTTTCTTTTTGAACTATCCGCAAAAACAAAACTCCGTACCGCAGATGAGGGTACGGAGCAGAATACGATTCTGAACTTCCAACCTCGACGGGATATTGAGCCGTTCGGCACCCGTTGTCTGCGGTCTACGATTTCATTGTACCAAAAACGCGATTTTGCGTCAAGCGTTTTTCGGCAGAAATCAGATTTTATTGTAGTTAACTTTTACGCCAAGCCCCATCGTACTCGCAAGCGCAATGCTCTTAATGTACTGACCTTTCGCCGCAGCGGGTTTCGCCTTGACGATAGCGTCCATGAGCGCGTTGAAGTTTTCGAGAATTTTTTCGTTACCGAAACTCTTTTTCCCGATGGGGCAGTGAATGATAGCCGTTTTATCCAAACGGTATTCTACCTTACCTGCTTTTACTTCCTGAACGGCGCGCGCAACGTCCATCGTGACCGTACCCGACTTGGGGTTGGGCATAAGTCCCTTAGGACCGAGCAAACGGCCGATTCTGCCGACGACGCCCATCATATCGGGAGTCGTAATCATGACGTCGAAATCGAACCAGTTTTCCGTCTGGATTTTCTGTATCATTTCTTCCGCGCCGACGTAATCCGCGCCTGCCGCCTGCGCCGCGTCCGCTCTTTCACCCTTTGCGATAACGAGCACTTTCTTGGTTTTTCCCGTTCCGTGGGGAAGAACGAGTACGCCGCGGACCTGCTGGTCTGCCTGACGGGGGTCGATACCCAGACGAACGTGGAGTTCCACCGTTTCGTCGAATTTGGCTTTCGCGTTTTGGAGAACGATGTTCACCGCCTCGCTTGCATCGTATGCCTTGGAGCGGTCATAAGATTTCAAGCTCTCGGCGTATTTTTTACCGTATTTCATCTCTCAACCCTCCTTATTCCTCGACGGTGACGCCCATGCTGCGCGCCGTACCCTTAATCATGCTCATTGCGCTTTCCAAAGAAGTGCAATTCAAATCGGGTAACTTCGTCTTTGCGATTTCTTCTACCTGCGCCTTAGTCAGCTTGCCGACTTTCGCTTTGTTGGGCGTAGCGCTTGCCTTATCCAGCCCGAGCGCCTTTTTAATAAGCACGGGAGCGGGGGGCGTTTTCAGAACGAACGTGAACGAACGGTCCTGATAAATCGTCATGACGACGGGAATGATAAGCCCTTCCTGATTTGCGGTCTTTGCGTTGAATTCCTTGGTGAAACCCGGAATGTTAATTCCGTGAGGACCAAGCGTGGAACCGACAGGGGGTCCCGGGGTTGCTTTGCCGGCGGGAAGTTGCAGTTTTACGACTGCCGTAATCTTCTTTGCCATTTTTTAATTCCTCCGTTTGTGGTTTTCGCAAGGCGGCGATTGAGTTTTTCCGCCTCTCCCACTCTATTCCCAAGTTTTCCGTTTTCGGGAAAACATTGCGGACAATTTTTTCTTTACTCCTCGTCGGCAGGAATTTCGACTGCCGTTTCGGAAATTTTCTGCATTTGGATATATTCGACTTCTACGTCCTGTTCGCGCCCGAACATGGTAATGTTCACGCGAGCGCGCTGCGCCTGTTCGTTGATTTCGCGGATAACGCCGATGAAACCTTCCAAAGGACCGTTGTCAATAGAAACTCTATCGCCCACTTTGAAGTCTGCGTCCGTTACAAATTCTTCGAGGCGCATCTTGCGGATTTCTTCCTCTTTCATGGGAATGGGGCGACCCTGCGGACCGCAGAATCCCGTAACGCCGCGCGTATTGGTCACCAGATACCAAAGTTGATTGGTATAAACCATTTTAATAAACACGTAGCAGGGAAGAAGTTTGCGTTCTACCACTTTCTTCTTGCCGTTCGCCTTTTCTTCGATGGTCTGTTCGGTGGGAATTTTTACGTCTACGATACTATCCTGCAAATTGTTGTTTTCGATGAGGCGCATCAGGCTCTCTTTTACCATCGCCTCGTATCCCGAATAGGTATGAAGGATGTACCAATGTAACTGATTGTCATTATTTGGCATGAATCCCCTCCTATTTCGACATGAGTTGCAACAGTTCGCTCAAACCGTAGTTGACGCCCGTAACAATCACGGTGAAAATAAGCACAATGACGAGTACGACGCCCGTAGCTTTTAACGCTTTTCCGAACGTAGGCCAGCTGACCCGTTTGAGTTCGGAAAACGTTTCTTTGAGTTTTCTGCCCATGCGGACGAAAATATTCGGTTTTTTATTCTTGTCCTGCTTTTTTTTGTCAGGCTCTTTGCCGCGCTTTTCTTCTTTTACCGCAGGCTTTTCGTTCGGCTTTTCGTTAGATTTCGCCATGATTCCGTCCTCCCGGTCAATTACTTGGATTCTTTATGCACGGTATGCTTTTTGCAAACAGGGCAATATTTGTTGAGTTCAAGGCGGTCGGGGTCGTTACGCTTATTTTTGAAACTATCGTAATTTCTGTTCTTGCATTCCGTGCACTCGAACGTTACCTTCATTCTCGTAGATTTGGTAGCCATTGGTTAAAAACTCCATACAAAAAAATTGCACCCCTCAACGGTGCTTGTTATGAGTTTAACACACTTAATAAGGGATGTCAATGATTTTTGCATTCAGTTTTTATTTTTTGAAAAAAATTTTTTCGTCCGTGCCGCCGCTCTTTTCCGAGCCGAACTATGCGAGCGGACGTAAATTTTTCAGCGAAATATCCAGCACGGGCGCACTGTGCGTGAGTGCCCCCGAAGAAATATAATTCACCCCGTAAGAAACGTACCTTTGAATATTCTCTTTGGTGACGTTGCCCGAAATTTCCGTTTCCGCTTTGCCCTTTGCAAGTTTGACCGCCTCTTTCAGCGTTTCTTCATTCATATTGTCGAGCATGACGATATCCGCACCCGCAACAAGCGCCTCTTTTAACTGGTCGAGCGTTTCCACTTCCACTTCGATTTTCCGCACGAACGGCGCATAGGCGCGCGCGGCTTCGATTGCCGCCGTTACGCTGCCCGCCGCCCCGATATGATTGTCTTTGAGCAGTACGCCGTCCGAAAGATTGAAACGGTGATTGTTTCCGCCGCCCGTCCGCACGGCATATTTTTCTAACACTCTCAACCCGGGCGTTGTTTTTCTTGTGTCGAGAAGTCGGGTATTCGTTCCTTCCAGCAATTTCGCAACCGAACGCGTATAGGTGGCAATACCGCTCATACGCCCTAAAAAGTTGAGCGCGGTGCGTTCGCCCGAAAGAATCGCACGCATTTCGGCAGTGACTTCTCCGAGTTTCTGCCCGCGTTTTACTTCGCTCCCCTCTTCCGCAAACAGTTTGACTTCCGCGGAACCGTCGAGCAGCGTAAACGTGCGCGCAAAGACGGGAAGACCCGCAATCACGCCGTCCTGTTTACAGATGAGTTCGGCTTTTCCGCGCGTGCCCGCTTTGACAACCGCATTTGCCGAAACGTCCTCCCATGGAATATCCTCTTTCAGCGCGTTCAAAATCAATTCGTCACAGTGCAGTCTCTGCGTTACGTCAACCGTCATCGCGTTTCATCTCCTTCAAAACGTTTTGTTTATCGTTCTTTGCAAGGCGGCGCGGATTGGCATACAGTTCCGCGTCAAAATAAGCTTCGCCCTGCGCTCTTTCGCC
Source organism: uncultured Clostridia bacterium (assembly GCA_947087265.1). Classification (GTDB taxonomy): domain Bacteria; phylum Bacillota; class Clostridia; order Christensenellales; family Borkfalkiaceae; genus Gallimonas. The sequence continues at coordinate 72,791 of CAMUBY010000002.1, read as the reverse complement.
TCTTGTAATATCTTCCGCCGCACGCTTTGCGAAAATAACCGATTCCAACAAAGAATTGGACGCAAGGCGGTTTCTGCCGTGCACGCCGTTGCAACAGGTTTCCCCTACGGCGTAAAGGTGCGGCATCGTCGTTCTGCCAAATAAATCGCTTCTAACTCCGCCCATAAAATAATGCTGGGCAGGCACAACGGGAACGGGCTCTTTGAATACGTCGAACCCCTCTTCCTTACAACGCTGTACAATCGTCGGGAAATGGCTGAGCAGAGTATTTTCATCGCCCGCCGTTCTCAAATCGATGCGCACAAAGTCGCTGCCCTCTTTTTCCATTTCGCGGTAAATCGCTTCGGTTACCACGTCGCGCGGAAGCAACTCGTCCACAAACCGCTGTCCCTTCGCATTGATAAGGTGCGCCCCCTCGCCGCGGAGCGATTCCGAAATGAGAAACCGTCTGCCGCGTCCTTTGGTGTAAAGGGTTGTCGGATGAAATTGAATATAGTCCGCATGGTCGACTTTCACGCCGTGGCGGAGAGCCACCGCCAAACCGTCGCCCGTTAAAATTCTGAAATTCGTGGAATGGCGGAAAAGCCCGCCAACGCCGCCCGTTGCGAGCGCGGTATTCCCTGCCCGAACGGTGAAAATTTTCCCCGTGCGGTTCTCTTTGAGCACCACGCCCAAGCAGGTTGTATTTTCTCTGTTGCACAGCAAATCGAGCATAGTCGTATGCGGACAAAGGGTGACGTTGGAAAGGGAAAGCGCCGCCGCAAGCAGATGAGAAGTGATTTCCTTGCCCGTGCAGTCCTCGTGAAAGACGATGCGCGGACGGGAATGCGCACCCTCGCGCGTGTAGGCAAGCGCGCCGTTTTCTTCGCGTGCAAAGCGCACGCCGAAGGAAATGAGTTCGTCTATCGTTTCGCGCGAATGTTCTATCATGCACTTGACGGTAGCGGGGTCGTTCTCGAAATGACCTGCGCGCATGGTGTCTTCAAAATAACTGCGGAAGTCGCCCTTGTCGCGCTGTACGCAAATACCGCCCTGCGCCAAAAAAGAATCGCTTTCTTTTAGCCCGCCCTTGCACACGACAAGCACGCGGCACGCCTCGGGTAAATGTACGGCGAGGTTGAGTCCGGCAACGCCTGCGCCGACAATTACGACGTCGTATTCCGCATTCAGTTCCGACGCTGCAGCTACCATTCCGCACCTCCCGATTATTTGTTTCAGTATATAAAAGGCGTAAAAAAAAGTCAAGTTTTTAAGCAGGGAAAGAACAACTTACAGTATTTTGAGATACTCGCCCAACGAGGGCAAATCGTCGTCCGTCTGGTAAGCGTAATAAGTGCGCAGTAGCCGAAGAGCACGCCGCGCACCGTCTTCGGAATGAGCGCCGCCGTGAAGCGCCGCACGCACGGTGAGATATGTACTTTCGCTGGCAGGCACGCCCTCGCACGAAGCGCAGTTGAACGCGCCGCCCGCCATATCGAAACGCATTCTTCCCGCTAACGGGTTGCCGCAGGACGAGCAAGCCGCCGCCCGCACGGGATAACCGGCAAGTTTCAACGATTTACATAAAAAGGCGACAAGCGGAAACGTCGGTTTCCCTTCGCTGATTTCTTTGAGCGCAGTCACCGCGCCGACGAGAAATTCTCCGCTTTCCACGCCCTCGGGCACCAGTTTATCGCACACTTCCGAAACCGCCGCCGCCGCAAAATATTTTGCAACGTCTTCCCGAAGCGAGTAAAAGCCGTCGTACAGCGACGCCGAAGTCACCGTGTTTCTTCCGCCCTTCTGCGCAAACACGTATTCGGCAAAGCAAAAAGGCTGAGCCGCGAACCGCAGTTTCGCGCCCGCCTTTTTCACGCCCTTCATGCCGGCAGTGAGTTTGCCTCTGTCCGCCGTAAGCAGGGTAATAATCTTATCGTTCTCGCCGTAGTCGCACGCTTTGAGAAGTAGCGCGTCCGTTTTGAATTCCATTTTATTTCAACCGTTTGTATAACATATAATAACTGAAATTCCCCGTTTTCTCAAAGAGCCGCCAGGCAATTTCACTTGCCGAATTCCCTTGTTCCTCTTTCATGCGTTCCCTCCGCTATCAGTATGCGTGAGCGGAAAGAAGTTATGCGTAAATTACAGTTCCGTTTCGCCGTAGCCGAGTTCTTTCAAAAGCCCCGCGCTTTCGCGCCAATCCTCGCGCACGCGCACGTAGGTCGTTAAAAACACTTTCGCGCCTAAAAATTTTTCCATATCCTGCCGTGCAAATGAGGCAACTTCTTTGAGCGCCCTCCCCTGCTTGCCGATAAGGATTGCCTTATGGTTTTGCTTTTCGCATACGATATCGAGGTTGATTTCGTAAGTGCCGTTCTCTCTCCGTTTGAACGTGTTGACGATGATTGCCACGCCGTGCGGAATTTCCTCTTCGTATTTGAGAAGAATTTTCTCGCGCATGAGTTCGGCAATCATAAACCGTTCGCTTCTGTCCGAAACGACGTTCTCCGAAAACAGCGGCTCGCCCTCGGGGAGCAGCTGCGTAATGCCGTTCTCCAAAGCCTTGATATTCTTGCCCTTGCGCGCCGATACGGGATAGACGTCCGCCTCGATACCCGCCTCCGCAAGTTTCTTTACGTCTGCGGGGATATGCTCCTTGGGCATGATGTCAATCTTCGTGTAGGCAATCAGCATGGGAATCCCGAGGGAAGCGTATTTTTGCATGAGCGCAATATCGTCCTCACCGAGTCCCGCGTGTCCGTCATGCACAAACAAGATGACGTCTACGTCTTTGGAAGTCGTTTCCGTTGTCTTCATCATGCGCTCGGTCAGCGTGTTGCGGCTCTTATAAATGCCGGGCGTATCCACAAACACAATCTGGCTGTCCGCACGCGTGAGTACGCCTAAAATGCGGTCGCGCGTCGTTTGCGGCTTGGGAGAAACGATTGCAACCTTTTCCCCGACGAACACGTTAATCAGCGTGCTCTTGCCCGCGTTTGCTTTTCCGATGACCGCTACCGTTCCGCTCTTCATATCAGTTCCTCTGTAAATTCATGCGCGCCATGATTTCCTCTTCCTTTTCGCGCATTTCCTGTTTTTCCCGTTCCGTTTCGTGGTCGTAACCCAAACAATGCAGGGCGCCGTGCACCGCAAGATAATTGAGTTCGCGTTCCAACGAATGCCCGTACTCTTCCGCCTGCTCTTTTGCGCGCTGCGTACAGATTGCAATGCCGCCCAGAATGAGCCTGCCCTCTTCGTCGACGCAGTCGGCGTGTTCGGCTTTCAGAACGGACTTGTCCTTAATGCCGTCCATCGAAGGGAAACTCAACACGTCGGTTACGGAGTCGATTCCGCGTTCCTTTGCATTCAGGGCGCGGATTTCTTCTTCGCTCAAAAACACGAGTTCTAACACCAAGTCGGTATCGCTTTCCGCAGTTCCCGAAAGCGCGGCACTGAGCCGCATACATTCTTCGGGAGAAAGTTCTTCGCATTCTATCCAAAAATTACTTTTCATCTTTTCCGTTCCCGCCCTCTTCTTTCACCGCCTGCTTTTCGCGGTTGAAACGAATGGAGGGATATTCCACGCGGTGGTGGTGCACGCCCGAAAGCGCGTCTACGATTGTCTGTTTGATAATCGTGAGTTCTTTCATCGTGATATCGCAGTCGATGAACTGGTCCAAGTCCATGCGTTCTTCGATAATGCCGCGCACGGCACGCTCTACGTTCTCGGGCGCGCGGTCTTTGAGCGCACGCGAAGCCGCTTCCGAAGCGTCTGCAATCATAACGATTGCGGCAATCTTGCTCTGCGGCGTGGGGCCGAGATAAGAATAATCTTTAATGTTTGCGTCCACACCCGAAATTTTCGTTGCCTTGGCATAGAAGTACTTAATAGGCAATGTACCGTGGTGCTCGCGCGCAACGTCGCAGATGATATCGGGCATATGCGCGCTCTTCAAAAGATTATAACCGTCTTTTGCGTGCGAACGGATAATATCCGCCGAAAGTTCGGGCATGAGCTCGTCATGCACGTTGTAATCGCTCTGGTTTTCGGTAAAACAGTCGGGCTGTTTGAGTTTACCCACATCGTGATAAGAAGCCGCCGCACGCGCAAGTTCCGCGTTTTCGCCGATGGCGATTGCGCAGTTTTCAGCCAAATGCGCCACGACCAACGAGTGGTTGAACGTACCCGGCGCTTCCTGGCGCAGGCGCACGAGGAGCGGCGCGTTCGTGCTTGTGAGTTCACGCAAGCGGAACACCGTCAGCCGTTTGAAAATAATTTCCAAAAGCGGCAAAAGCGCCAACACGAGAACGCTGGAAATAAGGCACGCAAGCGCGGAGAAACCGACTGAAGATACGACCGGAATCCAACCGAGCTCAAACGCCTTCGGCAGTTTCAGAAGGAGTACGACGACAACGGTAGGACCCGCAACGGCAACGCCCGTAAGCAGCAACCCGATACGCGTACGCACTTTACTGCCGATGAATGCGGTTATGGTGCCGCATACCAAACATACCACAAGCGAGAACAGCGGACCGTTCGCGCGGTTAAACGCTACAAATTCCTGCAAATAAATGTCGATGACGAACATGATAACCGCAAAAATAACATTGAAAAGAACGGCTTGCCTGCGTTTGAAAAAGAACACGCAGAACAGAGCGAACAATCCGACGGGGCGGAGATAGATATTGACAAATTTTCCGAGCACGTAATTTATCATCAGCGTGATGGTCAGCGTGCTGAAAACGAGTACGATATTCGACGGACGCGAAAGAAACTCGGGGTCCTCGAACAGACTGTAAATGAAAATAACCGCATACAGAAACAGCGCACAGCAACACATCGTAATCAGATTTGCCTGCGTATCCGCCTCGCCGTCCATATAATGCAGCCAGTTGGAACCGTGCGCAATTAACAGCATTACGAACAGAAAGCCAATCAACACGACGTAACTTGCAAAAAATACAAATATGCTTGCGGCAACAACGCGCTTATTTATCTTTCTTTTGATTTTTTTCGCTTTTATTTTTTCGCTCATTCTTTTCTCCTTTGTCCCTTTTTGCGGCGTCCTTATCATACGCTTTTACAATGGCGGTCACAAGGGGATGCCGCACGACGTCGCGTTCCGTAAGCATACACACCGCCAAATCGTCTATCCCTTTCAGCAAAGTGACGGCTTGCATGAGTCCGCTCGTCTTTCCTTCGGGCAGGTCGGTTTGGGTCAAATCGCCCGTGACGACCATTTTACTCCCCTCGCCCAAACGCGTTAAAAACATTTTCATCTGTTCGCGCGTCGCGTTCTGCGCTTCGTCTAAAATGATATACGCGTTCGACAGCGTTCTGCCGCGCATGTACGCAAGCGGTGCGACTTCGATAACGCCCTTTTCCATTAGTTTATTATATGCTTCCAACCCGAACATTTCCTGCAACGCGTCGTACAACGGACGCAGATACGGGTCTACCTTGGTCTGCAAATCTCCGGGAAGAAAGCCGAGTTTTTCCCCTGCTTCCACGGCGGGACGGGTGAGGATGATTTTTTCAACCTGTTTGCTCTTATAGGCAACGGCGGCAAGGCAGACCGCAAGATACGTTTTGCCCGTGCCCGCAGGTCCTACGCCGAACGTCACCGTATTCTTTTTGACGGCGGAAACATATTCGCGCTGTCCTACCGTCTTGCATTTCACCGCTTTACCGCGCGACGTAACCGCAATGACGTCTTTCATGATGCCGCCGATGTCTTGCGCCCGTCCGTCTTTTGCGAGCTCGATGCAATACAGTAAACTGCTCTTATCGATATTCTCGCCTGCCTCCGCAATCGTTAAAAGACTTTCGAGAACTTGTCCGCCCACCGCGGCGGCTTCTTCCTCCCCTTCGAGGAGAATCTGCGTTCCGTCCACGCGGGAAACCACATTCAACTCGCGTGTAATCAATACTAAATTTTCATCGAATACGCCGAGTACCTTTTGGAGTTTTTCCAAACTGCCCGTATCCACAGTCACCGTTTTTCGCGTAAGTTTATCCTCCTGCGCCGACGAAAGGCACAACTATGTATTTAATCTAAATTCAGCGCCGCCTCCGCGTGAGCGTTGCCTTCCACGAGAAAACCGGTTTCCGTCTGCGTGGTTTTCAAGTCGGTTATTTCGCCGAAATCCAAATAGGCTTGCGCAACCGCTTCGTTTTCCGAAAGAGAATACTCTTTTGCAACGGAATAAGCAATTTTTACTCGCGCAATCACGATTACCGTTCTCGCCCCGCTCTCGCCCACGGGTGCGGTGTTATTGACAAGCACATCGCCGCCGTTTACTTCGTCGCCTACGGCAACGAGCGCCGTACCGCGCACCACGACGAGTTCTTCCACTTTCCCCGATTGGGGGGAAAGAAGGGGCGAACTTTCAATGACGGCTTGTTCGTCGCTGACTTCCACGGTGACGGTAAGCACGCCGCCCGACAGTGCGAGCGAACAGAAACTCACACGCGGGAGGGAAAGAATTTCGGAAGTTACCGCGCCCTCTTTCGGCTTTTTAGAAAACAATCCCGCCGAATTGCGCGAAAGAATTTCATGTACTTCACGTTCGTAATATGCGCCGCTGCCCACAATTTCTATGCGGAGCACGCGCGTCTGCAAAACACAGACGCTGATTAAAAACAACGCCGCGCCGACAATGAGCCCTACCGATTTGACGCATTCACGCTTGACGCGTTCCAAACCGCGGTATTTTACATTAACGATATTATAACACGTATTGTGCAAAATTGCAAAAACTTTTTTCTTATCTTTGCCGTTTATCCAAACGGTGACGGCATTTTTTCGGGTTTTTTCCGCGCCGAGCACTTCAACGCCTGCGTTTACGAGTTTATCCGCCACGCGGTGCGCGCTTAAACTTTCGATTTCGATTCCGCATTTCCGCATACGCTTTCCCCTATTCCAAACGCTCTATTTTGTGAATGTTGCCGAGGATTGCCAAATCGCCTGCAAAGTATTTGCCCAAAGCGAGTTTTTCACCCTCGACGCAAACCGCGCCCTTTCTGCCCGTAAGCACGATTTTGGTTTCGGAAAATTCAAGCAGCCGCTTTACGTTCTGAAAGTAGCCGCCCTTGCCGTCGATAACGGTATATTGAATGCGCAATACGGAAAGCCCGTCAAATTTCAGCGTTTTGGAAATTTCCGAAATAAGCCTCATACTTCTAATAGTGTATGCGTTTTTTTCGGATTTTAGCACAATCCCGCAAGATAACAAAACCCCTCTCCGCAATGCGCGAAGAGGGGAAGATTTTTTTATTTTTTCTCAGTTCAATTCTGCGAAGTATTTAATGGTGCGTACCATCTGGCTCGTGTAAGAGTTTTCGTTGTCGTACCAGGAAACAACTTTCACAAGCGTGGTGCCGTCGCCCATGGGCATGCACTTCGTCTGCGTTGCGTCGAACAGCGAACCGTAGGTGATGCCGACGATATCGGAAGAAACGAGTTCTTCTTCGGTATAGCCGAAGGAAGCGGAAGCCGCGTCTTTCATTGCCTTGTTTACGCCGTCAGCGGTTACTTCGCCGTCGCAGATTGCGATGAGTTGCGTGAGCGAACCCGTAGGAACGGGAACGCGTTGCGCGCAGCCGTCAAGCACGCCGTTGAGTTCGGGAACAACGAGTCCGATTGCCTTTGCAGCGCCCGTGGAGTTGGGAACGATGTTCACGGCAGCGGCACGCGCACGGCGCAAGTCGCCCTTGCGGTGAGGTCCGTCGAGTACCATCTGGTCGCCCGTATATGCGTGAATGGTCGTCATATAACCTTTCTTAATCTTTGCGTATTTATTGAGCGTATCTGCCATGGGAGCAAGGCAGTTGGTAGTGCAGGAAGCGGCGGAAATAATGGTGTCGCTTGCTTTAAGCGTCTTTTCGTTGACGCTGAACACAACGGTGGGAAGGTCGTTGCCTGCGGGGGCGGAGATGATAACTTTCTTCGCGCCTGCGTCGATGTGCGCCTGCGATTTTGCTTTGGAGCAGTAGAAGCCCGTGCATTCGAGAACGACGTCTACGTCGAGTTCTTTCCAGGGAAGGTTCACTGCGTCTTTTTCTTTATAAATCTTAATGGTTTTGCCGTTAACGGTAATCGTGCCCTCTTCGTCGCTTGCGGAAACCGTTTCGGCAAGTTCGTATCTGCCCTGCGCGGAATCGTATTTCAAAAGGTGTGCGAGCATGGAAGGGCTGGTAAGGTCGTTGATTGCAACGATTTCATAACCCTTTGCGCCGAACATCTGTCTGAATGCGAGACGGCCGATGCGTCCGAATCCGTTGATTGCTACTTTTACGTTTTTCTGGTTTGCCATAATATTTCAAATCCTCCGATTGATTTTTTTGCGCTTTGCGCTGAAACCTTGCTTATTATAGCACTCTTTTATTTTTTCGTCAACGATTTTAACGAATTTTACCAACTGCGAAAAATTTTGTGAATTTTTCCGCGAACTTCATAAACTCCCTTGCAATTTGCATGAAAAAGTAATATAATGAAAAAAAACATTCGGAGGAATTTTTATGCCCTTAGTTACTACTACTGAAATGTTCAAAAAGGCGTATGACGGCGGCTACGCGGTCGGCGCGTTCAACGTGAACAACATGGAAATGATTCAGGCAATCGTGGAAGCCGCGAACGAATGCCGCTCACCCGTCATTCTGCAAGTTTCCGCAGGCGCGAGAAAGTACGCGAACCCCGTTTACCTTCGTCACCTCGTACAGGCTGCCGTAGAAACGACGGATATTCCCGTTGCCATGCACCTCGACCACGGCGCGGATTTTGAAATTTGCAAAGCCTCAATTGACGGCGGATTCACTTCCGTGATGATTGACGCTTCTTCCAAACCCTGGGAAGAGAATATTGCGCTCACCAAAAAAGTAGTAGAATACGCGCACGACCATGGCGTTGTGGTGGAAGCAGAACTCGGCAAACTCGCAGGCGTTGAAGACGACGTAAAAGTAGAAGCGAAAGACGCAATGTTCACCTCGCCTGACGAAGTGGAAGAATTTACCCAAAAGACGGGAATCGATTCACTTGCCATCGCAATCGGAACGAGCCACGGCGCATACAAATTCAAGCCCGGACAGGACCCCAAACTCCGCATCGATATTTTGGAAGAAATCGGCAAGCGTCTGCCCGGCTTCCCCATCGTATTGCACGGCGCATCTTCCGTACCGCAAGACCAGGTTGCAATCGTCAATCAGTTCGGCGGCTCCATGCCCAACGCAATCGGCATTCCCGAAAGCGAGCTCAGAAAAGCCGCGAAACTTGCCGTCTGCAAAATCAATATCGACTCCGACCTGCGTGTTGCATTCACGGCGGCAATCCGCAAACACTTTGCGGAAAACCCCTCGCACTTCGACCCGCGCCAGTACCTCACCGACGCGCGCGCGAACATGAAAGAAATTGTAAAACACAAGATTGTAGACGTTCTCGGTTCGGCAAACAAAGCATAAAATAAAGAAAAAAGCGCCCGCAGATTCTGCGGCGGCTAGCATAAGAAAATTTACCGAAAAAAATAAGTACAGCGCACGATGCCTTACAAGCAAGGCATCGTGCGCTTTTATTATAGTTTACTTTTTAATCCATTTATTATATAATATCTGAAAGATAAAAAATAATTTAGCAAGGTAGCAAATAATGAATAATAATATATTAAGCGAAAAAAATGGTTTCATCATAAGACTTGCAAAAGCAAATGACGCAACTAATTATTATGAACAAAACTATTGCCCACTCGATAAGGAAGTGGCAAGATTAACAGGGTGCAAAGAAGTTTTTACAAAAGAAGAAGTAATCTCATTTTTTTTGAAATCAATTAAGGACAAAGATAGATATTTCTTCTTAATCATTTCCCCCAACGGTAGAATTATAGGTGAAAGCGTAATAAATGAAATAGATATGAAATTGCGTAGTGCTAATTTTCGTATTGCCTTATATCATATTACGGAAAGAGAAAAAGGCATCGGAACGTGGGCAACAAAAATCACAAGAGATTTTGCTTTTGAAAAATTGAAAATACATCGTTTAGAATTAAATGTTTATTCTTTCAATCCGCGTGCCGAAGCGGTTTATTTGAAATGCGGCTTTAAGAAAGAAGGCGTACAAAGAGATGCAGTAATTGATGGAAATCAATACGCCGATAATATTTTGATGTCAATGTTAGAAAGTGAATGGAAAAAATTAAAAGAAACAAAAACTTAAAAATTACAAATTATAATTTATCGGGCAAACAAAAGAGCGAAGAATTTTAAATTTCTTCGCTCTTTTTAATCCATATAGATATTACTCTTTTGCGGACGCTATTTTTATAAACTTGTTACTTTGCCGAACTTTCTGCCAACTGCGTAGGCGTATAAACTTTCATCTTGCGGATATGCTTAACGTTTTTGTTCATACAGTGCCTTACAAGCAGTTTATAACAGAACCCCTTAAACCCCGTAAAGGTCTGTTTCTGTGCTGCGAAAAGTTCGTCGGGACTATCATAAACGCCCAAATCTTCTAAAACGCTTTTGCTCTGAATATAAGTCGCCTTTCCGCTCCATTCCACTTCGGGAGCTTGGAATTTCTCCGCCGATACGCCGAAACCGCAGAACGCGCCCTCGCAACGGAAATAAAATTTCTGCAAATTGCCGAGATATCCGTCGTCGAGAATCACCCCTTCGAGTGCAAGCCATTCCCCCTTGTAATACACTTCCGCCCAGCTATGAAGCACTTTTTCGGGCGCAAGGCGGTAGAACAGACAATTTACAATGCCCTTCTGCAATGCCTTTTCTACATAAGAAGCATGTACCCTGCACGGGACGCCCACAGCGCGCAACAGCGCCGCAAGCAGCGTCGCCTTCGTATTGCACTGACCGTAACCGTCTTTTAAGATTTGTGTAGCCGTTAAATTGTCGGCGGCATTATAACCGAATTTGATTTCGTTCTGAACGAACCCGTAAATCTCTTTGATTTTTTCTTCTTCGCCAAGGCTCTTCCAACCGCGCGATTCGATGAGATTCTGTATCTCCTCCGCGCCGAAATTGAGAAGTTCCGTTTCCGAAAGATACTTATCCATACTCCGTTCCTCTTACTTTTTCTTTTTATCGTCTTTGTTGGTGAATGCAAATATCTGTCCGGCATTGCCGAATACCACAATCTGGTCGCCCGTCTCGAACAGGAAGTTTCCGTCCAACTTGGAAATGACTTCCTTGCCGCGCTTTACCGTTAAAATATTCATGCCGTATTTGCCGCGCGGATTGATTTCGAGCAACGTCTTTTTCTCCCACTTCAAAGGCAAATCGATTTCAAAAATTGAGTTATCGTCGTCAAGTTCGATATAATTCAGAACGTGCGCGGAATTCATTTTCACCGCGAGTTTTTCTGCAATATCCATGTCGGGATAAATCACTTCGTCCGCGCCCACGCGCATGAGAAACTTGCGCTGAATTTCCGTCGTCGCACGCGAAATAACGCGCTTTGCACCGAGGTCTTTCAGAATGGACGTAATTTCAAGCGAAGACTGGAAGTCGTCGCCGATGGCAACCACGCAGACGTCGAACGACGGAATATCCATGGATGCGAGGTTTCCCTCGTTCATGCAATTCGTAATGAGGGCGTTGGAATATTTGGAAGCAAGCGAGTTGATAATATCCTCGTCCTTATCCACAATCATGACTTCGTCGCCCATGTCGAGCAGTTTTTCACCGAGCGTCCGCCCGAATTTTCCCATACCGATGAGAAGAACCGATACCATATTTCACTCCTTTTTAACCGATATAAATCGAATCCGCAACGGGGCGTCTGACTTCCGCCTCTTTACGTTTCTTGCGCAGTGCAAACGCGAGCGTTAAAACACCGACTCTGCCCGCATACATGAGAAGTATGAGCACAATGATAGACGCAATGCCTAGCTCGGACGTTATGCCCAAACTCAACCCCACCGTGCCGAGCGCGGATACCACCTCGAACAAAACCGCCTGGAATTCCAAGTTCGGCTCGAACGCGCAAACAATCATCGTTGCAATGAGTATAATGCTCAGATACGCCACAAAAATGGCGAGCGCCTGCATGAGCAACGAAAGTTCGATTCTGCGTTTGCCGACGTTAATGTCGCGCTTGCCGCGCAGCACCGCGAACATACCCATGACGATAACCGCGAACGTACTGATTTTGATACCGCCCGCCGTGGAGCCCGAACACCCGCCGATAAACATGAGAATAATCGTGAGAAGGTAGCCGCTACCCGAAAGTTGCGTTAAATCGGTGGTGCAAAATCCTGCCGTGCGCGATGTGGATGCGTCGAAAAACGAACATAAAAATTTCTGCCCGACACTCATACCCTTAAAACTTGCGTTCCATTCAAACCCCAAAAACAGGAACATGGAGCCGAACAGCACGATAGAGTTCACTACCAAAATAAATTTCGTGTAAAACTGCAATTTCTTCCAGCGGAATTTACAGTCGAACAAATCGCCCCAGACGCAGAAGCCCAAGCCCCCGACAATGACGAGAATAGGAATCGTAAGCGATACAATCGGGTCGGCGGCGTACTGCGTGAGAGAGAAGAAACCCTCGTTGCCGAACAGGTCGAACCCTGCGTTACAGAATGCCGACACGGCATGGAAGATAGCGTAATAGATACCTCTGCCTGCGCCGAAATCCTGAATAAAGCGAACGGACAAAACCGCCGCGCCGAGAAATTCCAAAATGAACGTTCCGACGACGATACGGATGACGAGTTTGCCGACGCCCGTCATTTTGCCGCCGTAAGACTGCAAGACCGCCTGTTTTTCAGAGAGACCGAGCGCGCCGCGGCGCACCATCATGAACAGCGTGGTAACGAACGTGGTGAAACCGAGTCCGCCGATTTGTACGAGCAGAAGAATGACGACTTGTCCGAACGTACTCCAATGCACGCCCGTATCGTAAACGGCAAGCCCCGTGACGCAGGTGGCCGAAGTGGACGTGAAAAGCGCGTTGAGATAGGTTGTCGACTCTCCGCTTACCGTCGCAAACGGAAGTATGAGGAAGATACTCCCCAGCACAATCGCGAGGAGATATCCCAGCGCCAGATAGCGCCATACGCTCATTTTCCGTTTGATTTTTAACTTGAATTTCATATCGTTTGTGTTTGTTTATGCCAAAGAAATGCGGTCTGATACCGAGCGGACAAACAAACCTTTCTCCTCGCCATAACTTACGCAGTCGCGCACGAACGTAGAGAATTTTTCGTTCATCTTTACTTCGCGGAATACTTCGGAAACAAGTTGCAGAAGTTCGTCCATATACAGAGCAACGCGTTCTTCGAGCGCGCCCTTTACAAGCGAAAGGATTTCGTATACGGTGAAGTCTTCCTCCGTTTTGCGAAGCGTCCGCGTTTCGTCCGTGCGGAATTTTCCTACCGTAATCGCACGCGGATTCTTATAGAGATAATCGACGCCGTTTACGCGGTCGTGCGAGAATCCGCACGCCTCGATGAGAGAGTCTAACCGCGAATCGACTTTTGTTCCGCTCTTGATAATGCCGAACGTTGCAAGGCAGCGTTTCTTCAAGAAGGAACGGGAGATAGGTTCTTCCGTTGCCACGATTTCTTTCAAGCGCGCAAGAATTTCCATATCGTTTGCGCCGTTCGTAATAAAGGTGGACTGCTCCTCTTTGCCGCTTGCTGCAACCGCTTTGTAGGGCTTCTGATATTTCGCAATCCAACTGCCCGTCTTCTTTTCCGCACCCGTCAGTTTATCGAGCATCTCTTTGATATGCTTGATTTCACGCTTGGGGTTGTTGAAATAGTTGACCGTATTCAGGCGCATCACGTTCCAGTTACCGCGCTTCAAGGTCTGCATCTGCAAGACGTTACGGTCTTTTACCGAGAATTTATCCGTACCGTCGCACACAATGCCGAGCACGAAACGGTGTTTGTTTTTAGGGTCGATGACGGCAACGTCTACCTTGAAATCGGAAGCGCCGACGTTGTAGCGGCACTCGTAGCCGTAGCCGGCAATCTCGTGCGCAATGAACTTGCCGATGCTTGCGCCGCTGCGCACCGTGTCCGAACGCACCGCGAGCGTCGTTCTGCCGCGCTCTGCAAATTCGAGGAACGCCTTTAAGCCTGCCACGCCCTTCGAGGACGTCTTTTGCAGGTTAATCATATTCGCCCGCATGGTGGAGAACACAATCATTTCTTCTCTCGCACGCGACACCGCTACGTTCAGACGGCGCCAGCCGCCTGTCTGGTTCAGGGGACCGAAGTTGAGCGATACCCTTCCCGTCTGGTCGGGACCGTAACATACCGAGAAGAGAATGACGTCGCGCTCGTCGCCCTGTACGTTTTCGAGATTCTTGACAAAGATGGGCTCCTCGCGTTCGTAAGCAACGCTCTCTAATTTATGGCTCGCAATCGCCTTTGTTAATAGACGGTCGATGTCCTCCTGCTGTGCGCTCGAGAAAGTCACGACGCCCATGCTCGAACGGGATAAAACGGGGTCGGAAAGACGGCGGATAACCTCTTTCACGAGCGCTTCCGCCTCCTTGCGGTTGCGCTTTGTAAAGCCGCGGTCGTAAGAGCCGTCCACTTCCACGAGTTTCACCTTGCTCTCTAACCCGTCGGGCGAAGGGAAGGTACAAAGGCGGTTGTCGTAGTACATGCTGTTCGAGAACGCAATGAGCGATTCGTGCTTACTGCGGTAGTGCCATTCGAGGTGCCGCTCGGGCATACCGAGGGCAAGGCAGTCGTCGAGCACGCTCTCCAAGTCTTCGTTTTCGAGATTTTCTTCGTCGACGTAGTTGGAGTTGAAGAAAGACGTAGGCGGAAGCTGTTTGGGGTCGCCGACGACGATGACCGATTTCGCACGGGCAATGGAGCCGATTGCCTCTGCCGTAGACATCTGCGACGCTTCGTCGAAAATGACGAGGTCGAACGAGTTGGCAACGGGCGCGAGGTATTGCGCGACGGCAATGGGGCTCATGAGCAGGCAGGGCGAGATGACGCCTGCAAGCGTGGGAATTTCGGTGAACATGGCTCTCAGCCCCGTGCCGCGCAGATTGCTCTTTGCGAACCTTGCAAACGCGGCAAGTTCGATGCTGAGCGAGCCTTCCGAGTCGGGTTTGGGCAAGCGCGAAATAAGCTTGTTGCGGATATTATCGCGCGTGAGTTTACAATAGTCGTCGCAGGCAAGACGGAATTTTTCGATGCTGTCTTCGAGCGTTCCCACCGTCATGCGCGAAAGGTTGGGGTCTGCGGGGATATTGATTTCGAGGAAATTCTTGTAGACGTTCTTTTCAAATCCCGCAAGAATATTCTCTCCTTTCAAGCGACCGCCTTCGAGTGCGTCCGCAATGAAGTTCAGACCGAGCGAACCGAGCTTCTGCGTCGTCTCCTTGTACATACACCAGTTGGGGAGCATATCGATATTATCGATGAGCGCGCTCGCCTTGGTGGAGTAATAGTCTAAAATATCTTCCGCAACCAACTTGTCGCGGTCGGCGTGCGTCGCTTCGTAGAAACTGTCGAGCGCGGTAAAGAAACTTTCCGCCGCCTTGTTATACCCTTCGAGCACGGGCAGCGTGTAGCCGTTTGCGGCACGGATACACATTCCGTTGAATGCGTCCGCATTGTAGTCGAGGAAGCAGAACGCGCATTTCTCGTGCAGGTTGTAGAGGTCCGCAAGGTATTCTTTACGGCGTTTATAGTTGATTTTTCCGCCGCTGCAAAAACTTCTCGAAAGCGCGTGCTTGCTTGCAATACGCTCGATTGCGGAATAAATTTCCAGAACCGTTTGCAAATACTTCGGCATATCTTCGTCGTCGAGTTCGTGAAGCGCCGTTTTTTGCAGGCGTTTTGCAAGCGCCTTCGCCTTTTTGGAAAGCCGCCAATCGGCGCCGTCTTCGCAAACTTTGGCAAGTTCCTGTAAATCCATTTCCGGTTCTACGAGTAGCTTGAAATGTTTTTTATAGTATTCGAGGCAGGAATCGAGCCGCTTGTTCGCATTATAGAAGATATAGAAATCTTCTTCGGACACACCCGCGAAATACTTATCGTACACGCCCTCTGCAAGGTTGGAAGAAATATCGGAAAGCACCCGAATTTTCTTTTCGGAAATTTTAGAAACTTTTTGGCGATAGAATTCGAGCAACAGCGCGAGGAATGATTTGAGGTGACGGATTTCCGCAATCAACACTTCGCACGCGCAGAAAATGCGGTCGCGCGACTCCTGCGTATATTCGTAGAGGTTGACGTTTTTGAACGGCGAATTGCTCACGCCGCCGCACTCTTTCGCAGCAGCCGCTGCGGAAAGAATCATGTTCTTACACTTGATGAGTTTGTTTTCGGTCAACGAATCGTAGAAAGAACTTTCCACGTCCATAATGTCGGGCGCGTTTTTATTCTGCAAGTAGAGAATAATCGCCTGATAGACGGACACGCCGAGACGGCGTTTTTTGTGCAGCGCCTTCATGGGCGCGCGGAGTTCTTCGCGGAGCGATACAAGTTCTCTCGCTCTGTCTTCGAGCGAAAGTTCTTCCTGTCTGCCGGCAAGCGAAAGCGTTTGCTCCATGCGGCGCAACACGTCCGACTTATCCGTTTTGTTGGAGTGAATTTCCAAACAGAAATCGCCGATACCCACGCCGTCCAAACGTTTTTTAACGACGTCGAGCGCGGCTTTCTTTTCCGCAACGAACAGCACGCGTTTGCCCGCGTAAAGCGCGTTTGCGATGATGTTGGTAATCGTCTGCGATTTGCCCGTTCCGGGAGGACCGTGCAGGACGAAGCTCGCACCCGTGCCCGAAAGCGAAACCGCCGAATACTGCGAACTGTCCGAAGGCAAAGGCAACAGCGTCTTTTCAGGGTCGCCGTCGTCCTCTTCTACCGGAGCGGGGAACTCCTGTTTCTGCAAACGGTTGTTGAGGAGCGAAGCAACGATTCTGTTCTTTTTGAACTCCCCGATTTCGTTTTTGATTTCGTTCCACATGAGGAAACGCTGGAAGGAGAACGTTGCGAGGTAGACGTCCGTCACAACGTCCCACCCCTTCATGTTCGCAACTTCCGCGCGAACCATGGCGAGGATTTCTTTGATTTTGAGCGCGGACACGTCGCCGCCCAAACCGCGCACGTCGATATTGAATTCCTGTTTCAGAAATTCAAGAAGCGTGGAGTTGACGGAATATTCTTCCACGACTTTCAGCGAATAGTCCTCGTTGCCCTTGGCTCTGCCCAGCACGGCGGGAGCAAGAACGAGGGGCGCGTATTTTGCTTTTCCGTCTTCATTGCTCTTGTATTTTAAGAAGCCGAACGCCACGTAGAGAATCTTCGAGCCCGTTTCCTCCACGGCGTCGCGGTTGCGTTTGAACAGTTTGTTCGTGGTTTCCGAAAGCGTTTTTGAATCGGTATACGCGCGCAAGAAACCCTTTTTCTCTTCGAGCGCGGTAAGTTCTTTCTGCTGTCCTTTCAAATCCGCGCCGAATTCGGGGGTTTTTACAATACCGCTCTGTGATTTTAATTTGAGTTCTTTCGTGGTGAGAAGCGCGAGCAGTTTATCGTTGTCCGCAGAATACAGATGCAAAGCGTGCTTGCCCGTGAAATTCAAAAGCGCGTTCTTGCCCGTGAGGTCCAGAAGTCTGCGCTCCCACTGCTTATTCTTCGTCTGTTTGCCCTCTAACGCAAGCTTCTTGAATACGGGCAGGGGCGCGGGCGCTTTCTCGTCCGAAAGGTCTTCGTCTTTTAAGAGTTCGTAACCGTTTACGCTCTTGCCGCGCAGAGGCATGGGTTGCACGCCGCCCATACGGCAGCGACGGATATCGATAAAGTACTCGAAGAGATTTTCTTTGAGTTTGTGGCGGAAATGCGTTTCGGACGGCGTGAATGCCGCGTTCTTGGAACCGAACAAATCTTCCACGTCGAAGAAACTCAAATTGTTGATACCTTCGGAAATATACTTGCCGATAATTTCTTTATCGTCCGTAACCGTATCGAGGAAACAACTGTCGTACAGCCAGACGCCTACGCCCACGTTGTTTTTGCCGATAGCAAGCACGGGGTGCAAATGCACCGCTTCCAGACAAGCCGCCGCAAACAGCGCCATTTGCAACGCGCTTGCCGATTTGCTTTTCAGAATGGAAGCTTCTTTTGCCGCGGCAACGGGTTTGGATAAATCGGTTTCGCCATCCTTTTCGATATTGCGGCTCTTGATGGCGGCAAACACCGCAGCGGCAATCTGGCGCACTGCGTTCTTGTCCGTGCCCGTGTAGCCGTAAAATTCCGCGTCCGCTTTCCATTTTTTGAGACGCGCGCCCGTATCGGAAAGAATGGGCGAGCAATCCGCAACGCGCGGACGCACAAACGAAGCAAGCCGCTCGGAATTACCCTCGATGCCCTCCCACCAATCGAAGGGAAGGGCGGTGATATTCGCTTTTTTGCGCATGACTTCTTCGCCGTCGTGCGTGATAATAATCTGCGTAGGGCAGACGCGGAGTTCGTCGTTTTCCGCAAGGAACAGCGGCGAAAAAATTTCCGCGTTCAATTCAACGGAACTTTCATAGGGAACTTCCGTCTGTGTTTCGTAAGCCGCGAACAAACCGTCTGCACTCTCCGCCGTAACGCCGAGCGTGACGGCTTCCGCCGCGTCGTTTTTAATCTGAATGGAAACGGGCGTAGCGAGATAATAATCGGAAAAGCCCGCGTACTTCGGAAAACGAAGTTCTACCGTGAGTTTATCTTTCAGTGCGTTTTTCTGTTTTGCTGCTGCCATGTGACTCCTTATGCCGCCCCTGCGGCGAAATTATTTTCTTTTTCTTCTCTATATATAAGCGTTATATATAAGCGTTTTCAAAATATTCGACTTCTCCCCCGAATACCGAAGACACGTCAAAGCGAATAGGTACCTCTTCTTTCATACACATACAGAAGTATCCTGCCATTTGACGGTAGCGGCGCCGCTTAGCGCGGTCAACCGCTTCGGCGGGAAGTCCGTACGCGTCGCTTTCGCGCGTCTTGACCTCCACGAAACAGTAAGTACCGTCTTTGAATGCAATGACGTCTGCCTCGCCGAACGGCGTTTTGTAATTGCGTTTGAGTATTTTGTAGCCGTGATTTTTTAAGTATTTACAGGTTAAGTCCTCACCCTTCCGTCCCAGAATTTTGTTACGAAGGTCTTTCGGTGAATTCTGCATATCCCGTACTCCCTGATAGCCTGTATGTGCGCCGCCGTACCGTAGCCGACGTGCTTTTCAAACCCGTATTCGGGAAACTCTTTCGCGTATTCGCGCATGAGTTCGTCACGGTAGACTTTTGCGAGAATGCTCGCCGCGCCGATACTGCATACGAGCGCGTCGCCCTTCACGATACTTTTCTGCGGACAGGAAAGCTCTAACGTCATATTGCCGTCGGTGAGTACCATGTCGGGAGATACGCCGAGCGACTCCACTGCCCGTTTCATGCAAAGCCTTGTCGCCTGTAAAATATTTATTCGGTCAATCTCCTCGGCACCGACTTCGCAAATTGCAAACGCGCGCGCGGTTTCCCGAATTTGCGAGGCAAGCAGTTCGCGTTTTTTGGCAGAGAGTTTTTTGCTGTCGTCGATACCTGCGATACGCTTTTCTTCCTCTAAGGGAAGAATGACCGCCGCGCAAACAACGGGGCCTGCAAGCGGACCTCTGCCCACTTCGTCTACCCCTGCAACGGCGGAAAATCCTTTTGCAAAGTACTCCCGTTCTATCGTCAGTAAATCCATATGTTCTATATCCGCCCGCCTTTTCAGATGAGCCCGACTGCGGCGCAATCGTCTTTTCCGTCCAGACAGAGTTTGCCGAGTTTCCCTTTTCTCAAATCGTCGACGAGGGCGCGCTCGCCGCGCTCATAGTCGAACTCGTTTCCACGCAAGACGAAGCCCCGCCGCCTGCAAACCTGTTCGAGCATTTCAAGCGGCGTACCGCCCGTAATGCCGTAACGCTCGCTAAGCCCCGCAGGATATTTTTCATACAGTTCTTCGAGCAGCGCCAAAGCGATTTCGTCGAACTCTAAAATATCGTCGTTTACCGAACCCAAGTAGGCGAGCCGCCGCGCCAAATTCTGATTTTCAAAATAGGGCGGCATGGTGCCCGGGGTATCGAGCAGTTCAAATGCGCCGCACTTCACCCACTGCTTGCCGCGGGTTACGCCTGCCTTGTCGCCCGTCTGCGCTTTCTTTCCGCCTGAAAGAAGATTGATGACGGTGCTCTTGCCCGTGTTGGGCACACCCGCAATCAAAAACCGCACGGGCTTTGCCGAACCCTTTTCTCTCAGCCGCTCCGTCTTTTCGCGCACAAGCGCGTTCATCGCTTCCTGCAAGCGGCGCAGGTTTCCCTGTCCGTTCGCGGAAAACTTCAATGCGTTCTTGCCGTTCTCTTTGAGAAGCGCAACAAGCGCGTCCGCTCTTGCGTCTGCCAAATCGCTCTTGTTAAACAGATATAATACCGGTTTATTTTTTACCGAATCGCGAAGTTTCGGATTGAAACTCGAAGCAGGTGCGCGCGCGTCCAGCACGAACACCACCGCGTCGCAAACCGATAAATTTTCTTCCATCATACGCACGGCTTTCGCCATGTGTCCGGGAAACCACTGAATATTTTTCATTGATGAACCTACTTTAAGAGGTCGGGTCGGTTTTTCTTCGTAACAGCCAAAGACTGCTCTCTGCGCCACTTATCGATTTCTCCGTGATTGCCGCTTCTGAGCACTTCGGGCACCGTCAAGCCCCTGTATTCCACGGGACGGGTGTACTGCGGATACTCCAAAAGGTTTTCGGAAAAACTCTCCTGCACGAGCGATTCGGGGGAGAGCACGCCGTCCACATACCGCGCCACGCAGTCCGCCACCACCATGGCGGGCAGTTCGCCGCCCGTCAAAACATAGTCGCCGATGCTTAGTTCTTCGTCGATAAACAAATCGATTGCGCGCTGGTCTATGCCTTCGTAGTGTCCGCACAGCAACACCAGGTGTTCCGCGTTTACAAGCTCAAAGACTTTTTCCTGACAAAACGTTTTTCCTTTGGGGGAAAGGTAGATTCGGCGCGCTTTATGTTCGGGGTCTACCGCCTCTATCGCGCTGCCGATAGGCTGCGCCATCATCACCATGCCTGCGCCGCCGCCGAACGGATAGTCGTCGCATTTGAGATGCTTGTCCTCCGTGTAGTCGCGCAGATTCACGACGTCGATGGTAAGTTTCCCCTCTTTCACCGCCCTGCCTACGATACTTTCAGAGAGCGGCGTAAACATTTCGGGAAAGAGCGTAAGTATTGTAATTTTCATAGTACGGCAACCTCGAAAAACCGCTTTTCGTTGACGGTAATTTTCTTGCCGCCGACGTCGATTGCTACAATCACGCCGCTTGCCGCAGGAAAGAGAATTTCTTTGCCGTTCTGTTCGAGCGTGTAAATATCGGTTGCCGCACTGCGGATATTCGTGAGCGTACCGAGCGTTTTGCCCGAATCGGTAATAATTTCCGCGCCCAGCAAATCTGCAATGTAGTAACTGCCTTCGGGCGGTTCGGGCGCCTCTTCGCGCAGAACCGTCACCTGTTTCCCGCGCAAGAGTTCCGCAGCGTTACGGTCGGCAACGCCCCGAAGCGCAAGATAGACCGCGCTTTCGTCTTTACGCACCGACAAAACTTTATATTCCGCGCCGTCTAAAAAAATGCGCTTGAACTGTTTGAAATCTTCGGGCGAATCGGTAAAAGGTTTCACTTTGATTTCGCCGCGGATGCCCTGAGGCTTTAAGACTTCGCCTACAATCAGTTCCTGTACCATGCGCCCTCCCAGAGTTTCTCCGCTTCTTCGCGGATGTGCGCCTGCGTCAAAAATTTATCGTTTTCGCTTTGAATGATTTTCACGTTCTCTTCGGGAAGCCGCTCGAACACTTCAAAAAATTTCTCGCGGATTTTCTTCTGTTTCTCCTGCGTTTCGTAACGTTCGGTTTCGCCGCGTTTGAGCACCCGCTTCATGCTCTCCTCGGTGGGAATATCGATGTAGATAACGAGGTCGGGCTTCAGCATTTTCATGGCGGGCTTATTGAGTTCCGCCACCCAATCGAAAGATACAAAACCGCCGTTATAAGCAAGGGAAGAATAGTAATATCTATCGCACAGCACGGTTATACCCGCCTCCAGTTTGGCGCGGATACCGTTCACCGTATTGGTGATATGGTCAATTCTGTCCGCCGCAAAAAGGAGCGCGATGGCGTGCTCGTCCGCCTCGATTCTGCCGCTTAAACAGGAGCGCAAAACCGCGCCGAACGGAGAATCGGTCGGCTCGTGCGTGAGATAACACGCAATGCCCTTTTCCGCCAGATATTTGCTGAGCAGTTTCATCTGCGTGCTCTTGCCGCTTCCGTCCGTACCTTCAAAGACGATAAATTTGCCTTTCTTTTCCATAGCCGTACTATTATAACAAATGCCCACGATTCTGTCAATCGTGGGCACAGCCGAAACAAAATTTTTCGTCAATCATTCTTTTTAATCCATTCCGTAAATGCTTTGAATGCGGAAGGGAGCGCGTAGACGTTGCGGAGTTCTTCCGCCGTCACCCACACGTATTCGGATAAAAATTCTTTTGCACGAACGAGATACCCCGTCATGCGCCACTCGACGTGCGTGAAAATATGTTTCGCGTTCTTTTTCTTTAACACTTCGCCGAACGCGGTCGGGTCGGTTTCTTCAAACAACGGAAACTGCCACAGCCCCGAAAGCAAGCCCTTTTTCCCCCTCTTTTGCAAGGCGTACCTACCCTCCCGTTCTAACACTAAAACAGTAAGCGATTGCACTTTGCGCGCACGTTTTTGTTCGCGGACGGGAAACCGTTCTTCGCGCCCTTCCGCGTGCGCTCGGCAAAGTACGTTCCACGGGCACTGCCCGCACAGCGGCTCGCCGTTCGGAACGCACACAATCGCGCCGAGTTCCATGAGCGCCTGACAGAAATCACCCGCCTCCTGCGGATATACTTCTTTGAGGAGCGCGGAAAATTCGGATTTGGTCTTCGGTTCGTCGATATTGCTTTCGTCCGCAAACAGACGCGTTAAAATACGCAAAACGTTTCCGTCTACAGCGGGGCAGGGCATATCGTAGGCGATAGAACAGATTGCGCCTGCGGTGTAATCGCCGATTCCGGGCAACGCGCGCACCCCCTCCCATGTCGCGGGGAAGCCCTCTGCTGCAATGATTTTCGCCGCCTTGTGCAAATTCCGCGCACGCGAATAGTAGCCTAACCCCTCCCAATATTTGAGCACTTCGTCTTCGTCCGCCGCCGCCAAGTCCACCGCTGCGGGGAAACGTTCTAAAAAACGGACGTAATATTCTTTGACCGCCTCGACGCGCGTCTGTTGCAGCATGATTTCCGAAACCCAAACGCGGTAAGGCTCGTGCGTGCCGCGCCAAGGGAGCGTGCGTTTATGAACACGGTACCACCCTAATAAAGGCGGTACCGCAAGTTGTAATATTTCTTTTGTTTCCATTAAAACAGCCCCGTAATTTTACTGTGTTCGTCGACGTCGATTCTCTCGGCGGCAGGCACTTTGGGAAGCCCCGGCATCGTCAAAATATTCCCCGTAAGTACCACCACAAACCCTGCGCCTGCGGAAATTTTGACGTTTCTCACCGTGACCGTAAAGCCTTCGGGTGCGCCGAGTTTGGTTGCGTCGTCCGAAAACGAATACTGCGTTTTCGCGATACAGACGGGTGTATTCCCGAACCCGAGTTCTTCGAGCCGCGCAATCTGCGCACTTGCTTCTTCGGTATATTCTACGCCCTTACCGCCGTACACTTTGGTAACGACCGCATTTATTTTTTCTTTAATGGGAAGAGTTTCGTCGTAGCAATAAGTGAAGTTACTCTTTTGCTTTGTTAAACGGACAACCTCTTCCGCGAGCGCTTCGCCACCCTTGCCGCCCTCCGCCCAGACGGTGGAAAGCACCACGTTGACGCCGAGCGTCTTACATTTTTCCATGACGAGCGCAATTTCGGCGTCCGTATCGGTGGGAAAACGGTTAACTGCCACCACGGCAGGCAAGCGATAGACGTTCGTCATATTGGAAACGTGGCGCAGCAAATTGGGAAGTCCTTTTTCAAGCGCCAAAAGATTTTCTTCGCCGAGTTCGCTTTTTGCAAGTCCGCCGTGCATTTTGAGCGCGCGCACGGTCGCCACAACTACGACCGCCGAAGGCGTAAGCCCTGCAAAACGGCATTTGATATCGAGGAATTTTTCCGCACCCAAGTCTGCGCCGAACCCTGCTTCGGTAATCACATAGTCGCCGAGTTTGAGCGCGGCTTTGGTTGCCACAATCGAATTGCAACCGTGCGCGATATTCGCAAACGGTCCGCCGTGCACAATGGCGGGCGTGCCCTCTAAAGTCTGCACTAAATTAGGTTTGAGCGCGTCTTTGAGCAGCGCGCACATCGCGCCCGCCGCTTTCAAGTCCCCTGCCGTGACGGGCTTCCCTTCAAACGTATAACCCACGATGATACGCGCAAGCCGCGCTTTTAAGTCGGAAAGCGAAGTTGCAAGACAGAGCACCGCCATGATTTCGCTCGCCACCGTAATGTCGTAGCCGTCCTTTCTCGGCACGCCGTTCTTGCCGCCGCCCAAGCCGTCTTCCACGTTGCGCAGTTGCCTGTCGTTCATGTCCACGCATCTGCGCCAGGTGATTTTTTCGGGGTCGATTCCGAGTTCGTTGCCTTGGAAAATATGATTGTCGAGCATTGCCGCAAGCAAATTGTTCGCCGCGCCGATGGCATGAAAGTCGCCCGTAAAATGCAAGTTAATGTCTTCCATGGGCACGACCTGCGCATAGCCGCCGCCAGCCGCGCCGCCCTTGATTCCGAACACGGGTCCGAGCGAAGGCTCGCGGAGCGCAACGATAACGTTCTGACCGATTCGTTGTAACCCGTCGGCAAGTCCGATGGTCGTCGTCGTCTTACCCTCTCCTGCGGGCGTGGGGGTAATGGCGGTGACGAGTACGAGTTTACCGTCCTTCTTTTTGCGAGAGAGGACGGAGAGGTCGATTTTCGCCTTGTACTTGCCGTAATATTCGATTTCGTCTTCGCTTAAAAACGCACGCGCCGCAATGCGCGAAATATGCTCTAACTTTGCCTCTTGTGCAATTTCGATATCGGTTTTCATATTTCCTCCTATCCGTGTTTGCAAATCTGCCGCAACGGTAACCGTTGATTATTTGAAATACCGCACCGCGCTTTCAAACAGTTTCATGTCGTAATTACCGGGCACGTTTTTATACAGACCGTAGCCCTTGCGCTCGGAATGCCCCATCTTGCCGAACACTCTGCCGTCGGGCGAGAGAATGCCCTCTACCGCGTTCGCACTGCCGTTGGGGTTGAAACGGATATCCATCGTGGCATTGCCGTCTAAATCCACATACTGCGTCATAATCTGTCCGTTCTCGGCAAGTTGTCTGAGAAGTTCGTCGCTGGCAACGAATTTTCCCTCGCCGTGCGAAATGGGTACGGAGATGATATCCCCCACTTTCACGCCCGAAAGCCAAGGCGATTTGACGGACGCAACGCGCACGTTTACAATGCGCGACTGGTGTCTGCCGATATTGTTATAGGTGAGAGTCGGGCAGGTTTCGTCCGTGTCGATAATTTTTCCGTAGGGAACAAGTCCGAGTTTGATAAGCGCCTGGAAGCCGTTGCAGATACCGCCCATTAAGCCGTCGCGCTCCTCTAAAAGTGCGCGCACTTCCTCTTTAACCTGTTCGCCGCGGAAGAATGCCGTAATGAACTTGCCCGAACCGTCAGGCTCGTCGCCGCCCGAAAAACCGCCCGGGATAAACACAATCTGACTCTTTTTCATGAGACCCGCAAATTTCTCCGCCGAGCGGAAAACTTCTTCCTGCGTGCGGTTGCGGATGACGAAAATTTCCGCTTTTGCGCCGGCGTCTTCAAACGCTTTCGCCGTATCGTATTCGCAGTTCGTGCCGGGGAATACGGGAATAAGCACTTTCGGTTGCGCGCATTTCACGGCGCACATGGCGGAACTTGCGCGGTCATAAGAAATGTTTTCCGTCTTCTTTTCGGGCGTGGGAATGTTGCACGCATAAACCGTTTCGAGTTTATCCTCGTAGCGTTTTTGCAACGCGTCGAGGGAAAGCGTTTCCAAACCGTAAGAAATGAGTTCGAGTTCCGTGGTTTCTCCGAGCGGAATCCCAACGCCGTCCGCGTTCTCGCTCAGTTCGAGAATAAACGCGCCGTAAGTATAGCCGAAAATCTGTTCGGGCGTAAGGGCAGTGGAATAGCGGAAACCGATTCTGTTGCCGAGGCACATTTTGAGCACGCCCTCCGCAACTCCGCCGTAAGTGGGCGTGTACACCGAAACCGCTTCTTTCAAACGCAAGAGGTTGGTAACGGTATGGAAATTTTTGATGAGCGACGATGTGACGGGCAAACCGTTTTCGTCGTATTCGGGCAGGAGAAGCGCGACCTTATGCCCTGCCGCCTTGAATTCGGGAGATACTACCTCGCGCACTTTGCCCGTGGTAACCGCAAAGGAAACAAGCGTAGGCGGAACGTCGATTTTCTCGAACGTGCCGCTCATGGAGTCTTTGCCGCCGATTGCCGCAATTTGGAGTTCCGTCTGCGCTTTGAACGCGCCGAGAAGTGCCGCCAAAGGTTGCCCCCAACGCGCGGAGTCCTTGCCGGGCTTTAAGAAATATTCCTGGAACGTTAAATACACGTCTTTGAAACTTGCGCCCGCGGCAATGAGTTTACTCACGCTCTCCACAACGGCAAGGTATGCGCCGTGGTAGGGGCTCTTTTCCATGACGTAGGGGTTACCGCCCCATGCCATGTACGAAACGGTATCGGTGTGCCCTTTCTCCACGGAAACGAGGTGCACCATCGCCTGCGGAGGCGTCATCTGATAGGTACCGCCGAACGGCATGAGCACCGTGCCCGCGCCGATGGTCGAATCGAAGCGTTCGGAAAGTCCGCGTTTGGAACAGACGTTCAAATCTCCCGCTAAGCGGTTGTATTCCTCGGTAAAGGTCTTGAATTCTTTTCTCTGATAATCTTCGATTGCAACGGGCGCAACGTCGATATGCTTTTCCGCGCCGTTGGAGTTTAAGAACTTGCGCGAAATATCGACAATCGTCTTGCCGTTCCAATTCATGACAAGCCGCGGCGTAGCGGTCACGGTTGCCACCACCGTCGCTTCCAGATTTTCTTTTTCCGCGAGGTAAATGAACTCGTCCGCCTTATCGGCTTCCACAACTACCGCCATGCGTTCCTGAGATTCGGAAATCGCAAGTTCGGTGCCGTCCAACCCGTCGTACTTTTTGGGCACGGCGTTGAGGTTGATTTCCAGCCCGTCCGCAAGTTCGCCGATTGCAACGGATACGCCGCCTGCGCCGAAGTCGTTACAGCGTTTGATGAGCAGCGTTGCGTCCTGATTGCGAAACAGACGCTGCAATTTCCGTTCTTCGGGCGCGTTGCCCTTCTGAACTTCCGCGCCGCAATGGGTAAGCGATTCGAGCGTGTGCGATTTGGAAGAACCCGTCGCGCCGCCGCAGCCGTCGCGCCCCGTTCTTCCGCCGAGAAGAATGACTTTATCGCCCGCGGCAGGCGTTTCGCGCCGTACGTTTTCCTGAGGCGCCGCCGCAATCACCGCACCGATTTCAAGGCGCTTTGCCGCATAGCCTTCGTGATAGATTTCGTCAACCTGCCCCGTGGCAAGTCCGATTTGGTTGCCGTAGGAAGAATACCCTGCCGCCGCCGTAGTAACGATTTTGCGTTGGGGAAGTTTGCCCTTCATCGTTTCGCTCACGGGACGCAAGGGGTTCGCCGCACCCGTGACGCGCATTGCCGCATAGACGTAACTTCTGCCCGATAACGGGTCGCGGATTGCGCCGCCGATACAGGTCGCCGCGCCGCCGAACGGTTCGATTTCCGTGGGGTGGTTGTGCGTTTCGTTCTTAAACAGCAACAGCCAGTCTTCCTCTTTGCCGTTCACCTCTACTTTGATTTTCACCGTGCACGCGTTGATTTCTTCCGACTCGTCGAGCTTTTCGAGCAGCCCGCGTTTTTTGAGAAGTTTCGCGGCAATCGTGCCGACGTCCATGAGGTTCACGGGCTTGGTGCGCCCGATTTCTTCACGCGCAGCAAGATATTCCGCGTACGCGTCCTGCAAAAGTTTATCCTCAAACTTCACGCTGTCGATGGTCGTCAAAAACGTCGTATGACGGCAGTGGTCCGACCAGTAAGTATCAATCATGCGGATTTCCGTGAGCGTAGGGTCGCGGTGTTCCGTTTTGAAATAATCCTGACAGAACTGAATATCGTCCTCGTCCATGGCGAGCGCGTATTTCTTTACGAAATTGCTAAGTCCCTTTTTATCGAGTTCCAAAAAGCCGTGCAGCGTTTCCACTTCGGAGGGCACGGGGTGGTCGATTTTCAGCGTAACGGGAATCGCAAGACTTGCCTCGCGGCTCTCCACGGGGTTGATGACGTAGTGCTTGATTTCGGAAAGTTCGCGTTCCGTTACCTCGCCGTACACCGCATACACTTTCGCCGTGCGGATGACGGGGCGGCTGCCCATGGAAACAAGCTGAATGCACTGCGCCGCGGAATCCGCGCGCTGGTCGAACTGACCGGGCAGATACTCCACAGCAAAAACGCGCGCACACTCTAAACCTGCCGCGCCCTCGGTTGCCGTATCCATCTGCGGTTCGGAAAAGACCGTTTTCACGCATCGGCGGAACAGTTCTTCTTCGATATCCTCCGCATCGTAACGGTTGAGAATTCGGATGTTGGTAACGCCCTTGATTCCGAGCAATTCCCTCACGTCCGAAAGCAACGTTTTTGCTTCAACGTCAAAGCCCTCTTTTTTTTCTACATAAATACGATATACCACCGTCAGTCCTCCATTGCCGCAAGCGCGCGCTTGCCGATATCTTTTCTCATATACGCGTTTTCAAAATGTATTTTTTCCGCCAATGCGTAAGCGCCGCTCACGGCTTCTTTCAGCGAATCCGCAACCGCTACCGCGCCGAGCACGCGCCCGCCCGAAGTCAAAAGTTTTCCGTTTTCCAACTTCGCGCCCGCAATGTAAATGTTTTCCTTGTCCGCAGTTTCGGGAAGCGTGATTTCATAGCCTGTCTGATATTTCTTCGGGTACCCTTCCGAAGCGACTACTACGCAACACGCCGCGCCCTTTGAAAAGCGCACCTTATCCTCTGTAAGCGTACCGCCTGCTACCGCCTGCATGATTTCAAGCAAATCGCTCTCCAAAAGCGGCAGAACCACCTGCGTTTCTGGGTCGCCGAAGCGACAGTTGTATTCGATAACCTTGGGACCCTTCGGGGTGAGCATCAGCCCGAAATACAGACAGCCCTTGAACGTTCTGCCCTCCGCGTTCATCGCCTGCACGGTGGGCAGGAAAATGCGTTCCATGCACTCTTTTGCAATTTCTTCCGTGTAATAGGGGTTGGGCGCAACCGTGCCCATGCCGCCCGTGTTCAGCCCCTCGTCACCGTCGAGCGCGCGTTTATGGTCCATGGACGAAACCATGGGCACGACCGTCTTGCCGTCCGTAAACGACAGCACGGAAACTTCGGGACCCGTTAAAAATTCTTCCACGAGAATCTGATTACCGCTCGCGCCAAAAACTTTATCGCACATGATTTCACGCACCGCGGTTTCGGCTTCGTTGAAGTTCTGCGCGATAACGACGCCCTTGCCGAGCGCAAGCCCGTCCGCCTTAATGACCGCGGGAAAACTCCCTTTTCTGAGATAATCGATTGCGTCCTCTGCGTTCGTAAACGTTTCGCTTTCCGCCGTGGGAATATTGTACTTTTTCATAAGGTTTTTGGAAAAGACCTTGCTCCCCTCGATGATTGCGGCGTTCGCGCGCGGACCGAAACAGGGAATACCGAGTTCTTCCAGACGGTCTACGCAACCGAGCACCAACGGGTCGTCGGGCGTGACGACTGCGAAATTGATTTTATGATTTTTTACGAATGCGACAATCCCGTCCAAATCGGTAGCCTTTACGGGATAGCACTGCGCGTCCGCGGCAATGCCGCCGTTTCCGGGGAGTGCGTAAATTGTTTCTACGCGCTTGTTCTTCTTCAAAGATTTGATGACGGCGTGTTCTCTGCCGCCGCCGCCGATGACGAGAATATTCATTCGTACAACCTGCCTTTTTTCAAAATTTTATTGTGCCGCCCTTGCCCTCAGTGATGGAATAAACGCATCCCCGTAAACGCCATGACCATATTGTGGCTGTCCGCCGCCTCGATGACGAGGTCGTCGCGCACCGAGCCGCCGGGTTCTGCAATGTAAGAAACGCCGCTCGCAAAGGCGCGTTCGATATTATCGGAGAACGGGAAAAATGCGTCGCTGCCCAAAGAAACGCCCGACACGGTTTTGAGGTACGCCTTCTTTTCCTCGCGCGTGAACGGCTGAGGGCGCACGGCGAAGTTCTGTTTCCAGACGTTATCGCCGAGCACTTCCTCGTAATCGTCCGAAAGGTAAATATCGATGATGTTATTTTTTTCGGGTCTGCCGACGCCTTCGGCAAATTGCAGATTCAACACTTTCTCGTGCTGGCGCAAATGCCACAAATCCGCTTTCTGCGCCGCGAGCCGCGTGCAGTGAATACGCGACTGCTGACCTGCCCCCACGCCGATTGCCTGTCCGTCCGTTGCAAAACACACGGAATTGCTCTGCGTGTATTTGAGCGTGATGAGCGAAATGATTAAATCGAGCGCCTTGTCTTCGGGAAGTTTTTTATTCTTCGTAACGATATTCTGCAACAGCGATTTATCGATTTTGAAATTGTTTCTGCCTTGCTCGAAGGTAATGCCGAACACCTGCTTGCGCTCAATCTCTTCGGGAACGTAGTCGGGGTCGATTTTTACGACGTTATAGGTACCCTTGCGTTTCGCGCAGAGAATTTCCAATGCTTTGGGAGAATACGCGGGCGCAATCACGCCGTCCGAAACTTCGCGCGAGATAATGCGCGCCGTCACTTCGTCGCACTCGTCGGAGAGCGCAATCCAATCCCCGAACGAGGACATTCTATCCGTTCCGCGTGCACGCGCATACGCGCAAGCGAGAGCCGAGTCGTCAAGCCCTTCGATATCGTCTACAAAACAGGACTTTTTAAGCGCTTCGGAAAGTTTCTTGCCCACCGCCGCGGACGTCGGGGAAACGTGTTTGAAACTCGTTGCCGCAGCCATGCCCGTGTTGGCTTTGATTTCTTTGACGAGTTGCCAGGAATTGAACGCGTCGAGAAAATTGATATAGCCGGGCTTGCCGTTGAGAATTTCCACGGGAAGGTCTTTGCCGTTCGCCATAAAAATACGCGCGGGCTTCTGGTTGGGGTTGCAACCGTATTTCAAAGAAAATTCATTCATTCGTTTACCTCTCGTTTTTATTGTAAAGTACGTTCTCTACCGCGCCCGTCGAAAGGTCGATACTGCGGCAGTAGAGCGAAATTTTATTGTTATTATCAAGACTGTTCCAAATCTCTTCCGCAAACGCTTTCAACGAATTCGGAATTGAAATGCGTTCGGGCTCGCCCTCGAACGAAGGCAGGGGATTGCCGTCCGTCACATAAGTGTGGATAAAATGCCCCACGCCCGCAAGCGGCGCATAGTCGAACGTAAAGCGGTTGCACGCGCTCCCCTTTTCGTCCGCACTCTTCAATATGGACATGGAATACGTGTAGCCTGCCGCCAAATTCAGCACCGCGCTGATACGCGGCGTATAGTTGGGTGCGTCCGGCTCGAACTCGCGCATCATAAGCGCGTGGCGGAAGCACTTGCCTTTTTTCAGGTTTTCTTCGATGGTATCCGTCTGGTCGCCGTTTGTGACAATCGTAGTCTTGCCTACCACCTTGACGGGCGAATAGATAATGAGCGACGGGTCTTCCACCTTGCTTTCGTCAAACGCCTGCGTTCTGAGTCCCTCGCCGTCCTCCACAAAAACGCGGTTGCGGCTGTTTTCGCTTCTGCCCATAATGAAGTAAGCGAACATCGCCTTCTTGCCGTCCGCACTCTTGCCGACGACGATTCCGCGTCCTGCGTAAGGGTTGCCGCTTAAAATTTCTTTCATTGTTTTCATTTCGTAACTCATTGTAACTCTCCTTGAAGTTTCTTTGCTACCAATTCCACAGCCTCGGGAAGAATGACCCATTCCGCTTCGCGCATGACGCGCTTTTGCAGAAGTTCGGGCGTGTCGCCCTCTTTCACTTCCACAGCTTTCTGCGCGATAATCGGTCCGCCGTCGCACACTTCGGTAACGTAATGCACGGTTGCGCCCGTCACCTTTACGCCGCGCGCAAGCACCGCCTCGTGCACGTGCAAGCCGTACATGCCCTCGCCGCAGAAACTCGGAATGAGCGCAGGGTGCACGTTAATCACGCGCCCTTCGTACGCCTTTACGAATTTTTCGCTGAGAATGGTTAAAAATCCTGCAAACACCACCATGTCGATACGATGTTCTTTCAGCGTTGCAAGAATTTTCTCTTCGCGTTCCGCGCGGCTAGGAATTTCTTTTTTATCGACCACCGCCGTGGGAAGCGCGTACCGCTTCGCGCGGTTGAGCACGTAAGCGTTTTGATTATCGGCAACGACAAGCACGACTTCGCCGCTCGGAATCAGCCCTGCCTCCTCTGCGCTCATGATTGCCTGAAAGTTGGTGCCGCCGCCCGAACAGAGCACGGCGATACGGATTTTATTCATTCGAGAATCACTCCGTCGTCGCTTTTCACAATCTCGCCGAGAATGTACGCTTCTTCGCCAAAATTTCTTAAAATGCCTACGGCGCGGTTCGCATCCTCTTTTGCAACGACCACGCTCATGCCCACGCCCATGTTGAAGGTGTTGAACATATCGTGTTCGCTGACGTTCCCCCTCTTCTGAATCAGCGTGAAGATAGGCGGAATCTTCACGTCGGACTTTTTGATTTTCACGCCCAGACCTTTGGGAATGGAGCGGGGCATATTCTCATAGAAGCCGCCGCCAGTAATATGCGAAACGCCCTTAACGGCAACGTTTTCCAGTAGTGCGAGCACGGGTCTGACGTAGATTTTCGTAGGTTCTAAAAGCACTTCGCCGAGCGACTTTCCGCCGAGTTCTTTGACGGGAGATTTCAAATCGCAGTTTTCGACGTCGAACACTTTTCTGACGAGCGAGAACCCGTTGGAATGCACGCCGGACGAGGGAAGTGCAATCATGACGTCGCCCGCTTTCATATTGTTTTTATCGATAACTTTTTCGCGCGAAACGACGCCGACGGTAAAGCCTGCAAGGTCATAATCGTCCTCGGACATGGTGCCGGGGTGTTCCGCCGTTTCGCCGCCGATGAGCGCGCAGTCTGCGCGGACGCAGCCTTCCGCCACGCCGCCCACGATTTCCGCGATTTTTTCGGGAATGTTTTTTCCGCACGCGATATAGTCGAGGAAGAAGAGCGGTTTCGCACCGCAGCAGAGTACGTCGTTCACGCACATGGCAACGCAGTCGATGCCGATGGTATCGTGTTTATCAAGCAGTTCGGCAAGCCGCAGTTTGGTGCCTACGCCGTCCGTGCCCGAAACGAGCACGGGGTCTTTGATACCGCTAAGTTCGAGCGGAAACAATCCGCCGAAACCGCCGATGTCCGTTTTGCCGCCGGGCATAGTGCGCGCGACGTGCTTTTTCATGAGTTCTACCGCCTTATATCCTGCGGTAATGTCCACGCCTGCCGCCTTGTAACTTTCCGAATAACTTTTATCCATAAAAATCTCCTTCGCGTATTTAATAGTGCGCGGAACGCCGCGCACGTTTTGATTTATTTCTTCTGAAATTTCGGGTTTTCGCTGATAGGTCGCTCAAAACGGTTCTTGCAGGTTTGCTTCGGAATCTCCGTCGGGTAGTTGCCGTCGAAACACGCGCGGCAGAAACCCTTGCATTTTCCTTGCGTGAGTTCTCCGATAGAATCGACGCTCAAATAGCCCACCGAATCGGCGCCGATAATTTCTGCGATTTCTTTTCTCGTATGATGACACGCTATGAGGTTTTCGCGCGAGTCGATATCCGTACCGTAATAGCAGGGATTGAGAAAGGGCGGCGCGGAAGAAAGCATATGTACTTCTTTTGCGCCTGCCTCGCGCAGTAGCTTGACGATGCGCCCCGAAGTAGTACCGCGCACAATCGAATCGTCCACGAGAATAACGCGCTTGCCCTCAACAACCGCTTTGAGCACGTTGAGTTTAATACGCACTTTATCCTCGCGCGCCTTCTGCACGGGCGCAATGAACGTTCTGCCGATGTATTTGTTTTTGATAAACCCGATGCCGTATGGAATGCCCGATTCTTCCGCATATCCGAACGCCGCGTCTAACCCCGAATCGGGAACGCCGATGACGATATCCGCGGCAATCTTATTCTGTTTTGCAAGCAGAATGCCTGCACGGCGGCGCGCCTCGTGTACCGAACAACCTTCGATGACAGAATCGGGACGCGCAATATAGAGATACTCGAACGCACACAGTCTGCGTTCTTTTCCGCAGTGCGTTCTGTCGCTTTTGACTCCGTCTTTGGAAAACACGACGACTTCTCCCGGTTCGACTTCGCGGATAAGTTTTGCCTCCACCGCGTCAAGCGCACACGATTCGGAAGCAACGACGTATGCGCCGTCTTTCCTCTGCCCGAAGCAAAGCGGACGGAACCCGTGTTCATCGCGCACGGCAATGAGTTTGGTAGGCGACATGACGACGAGCGAATACGCGCCTTTGAGCCTGTCCATCGCGGCTATGACCGCCTCCTCGATGGAGCGGCGTTTGACGCGTTCTTTGGTAATGATATAAGAAACGACTTCTGTATCCGAGGAAGTGTGGAAAATACTGCCCTCGTTTTCGAGTTCGCCGCGCAGTTCGTAAGAGTTGGTAATGTTCCCGTTGTGTGCGAGCGCCATGTTCCCTTTCAGGTGATTGACGACGATGGGCTGGGCGTTTTCTCTACCGCCGCCGCCCGTCGTGCTGTAACGCACGTGCCCGATTGCCATTTCGCCTTCTCCCAAACGTTCGAGCCGTTCGGCAGTAAACACGTCGTTCACAAGACCTACGTCTTTATATGCGCTGAATACGCCGTCACGGTTGACGACGATTCCCGAAGATTCCTGTCCGCGGTGTTGCAGCGCGAACAGCGCATAGTATGCGGTTGAGGCTACGTTCTGCGTATCCGGCGCAAAAATGCCGAACACGCCGCATTCTTCGTGAAGATGCCCCGTCATAGAAACCTCCGTAATTTTGGAGAAGCGAAAACTTATTCTTTGCCGTTCCAGCAGTAAGTGCAGAGTTTGCAAGGCTCGATTCCGATTGCCGCCTGCAAACCGTCGAGCGATTGGAATTCCAGAGATTCAAAATGGAATTTGTCGCAAATCGCTTTGCGCATTGCTCTGCCGCGCTCGGTCTTGGAATCGCTGTATTCTTCGAGGTGGTTAAACCCTTCCTCGCCTTCGAGTTCCATAATCGTGCGGCGGGTAATCAAATCCATTTCGCTTGTCGAACGCGAGAAGTTGAGGTATTTGCAGCCATACATAATGGGCGGACAAGCCGAACGCATATGCACGGTTTTTGCGCCGTGGGAATACAGAAAATCTACCGTCTCTTTGAGTTGCGTACCGCGCACGATGGAGTCGTCCACCAAAAGCAGATTCTTCCCCTCAATGAGTTCGTGCACGGGAATTTGTTTCATTTTGGCAATTCTGTTTCTGTCCGCCTGGTTCTGCGGCATAAAACTGCGTGCCCAGGTAGGCGTATATTTGATATAGGGACGGGCAAACGGAATCTTGCTGCGGTTGGCATACCCGATTGCGTGCGGAGTACCCGAATCGGGAACGCCGCCGACGTAATCGATTCCGTGCAGCCGCCCGCTCTTCTCGTCCTCTTCGGCAAGAATGCCGCCGTTGCGGCAACGCATGATTTCAACGCTCATTCCCTCGTAACGGGATGTCGGATAACCGTAGTACGACCAAAGGAACGCACAGATGCGCATCTCCTTATTCGGGGGCGCAAGCTGCGTAATGCCGTCGGGAGAAATTTCTACAATCTCGCCCGCACCCAGTTCCTTTTCGTCCGCATAGCCGAGTTTCTGATAGGCAAACGATTCAAAGGAAACGCAGTAACCGTCCGCGCTCTTGCCGATTAAAACGGGAAGCCTGCCCAAACGGTCGCGTGCGGCAATCAGTTTACCTTCGCCTGTAAGAATGAGAATGGAAGCCGTACCCTCGATAAGTTTCTGCGCGTGACGGATACCATCTGCAAAAGTTTTCTTTTGGTTGATGAGCGCGGCAACGAGTTCGTTGGAGTTTACCTTTCCGCCCGTCATTACGTCTAAATAGCCGCCCTTATCGAGCACTTTTGCGATAAGCTCTTCCGCGTTGTTGATAATGCCGACGGTGCAGATTGCATATTTGCCGAGCCCCGAGTGAATAAGCAAGGGCTGAGGGTCGGTATCGCTGATACAGCCGATTGCCGAATTGCCTTTGAGCTCGTCGAGCGCGCGCGAAAACTTGGTTCGGAAAGGCGCGTTTTCGATGTTATGAATTTCGCGCTGCAGTCCGAGTTCCCTGTCGTACGCCGCGAGTCCTCCGCGGCGCGTTCCAAGGTGCGAATGGTAATCCGTTCCCAAATATACGTCTAATACCGCGCTGCGTCTGCAAGTCGCGCCGAAAAATCCGCCCACGGTTACTCTCCCTGCGTGACGCGCTTGAAGATTTCTTTGTACGCGTCTTCCACGCCGCCCATATCGCGGCGGAAACGGTCTTTATCGAGTTTTTCGCCCGTCTTTGCATCCCAGAAGCGGCAGGTATCGGGAGAAATTTCGTCTGCAAGAACAATCTTGCCGTCTGCCGTTTTGCCGAATTCGAGTTTGAAGTCGATGAGGCGGACGCCGAGCGCGAGGAAATAATCTTTGAGCACTTCGTTGATTTTGAACGCGTACTTTTTAATCGTATCGATTTCCTCTCTGGTTGCCACTTTGAGCGCGAGCGCGTGATATTCGTTGAGGAGCGGGTCGCCTAAATCGTCGTTCTTGTAAGAAAATTCAATGGTGGGTTCGTCGAATACAATGCCCTCTTCCACGCCGTAGTGCTTAGCGAACGAACCTGCGGACACGTTGCGGATAATCACTTCGAGCGCAACAATTTTCACTTTTTTGACAACCGTTTCGCGGTCGTTGAGTTCTTCCACGAAATGAGTGGGAACGCCTTTCTTTTCGAGCAGTTGCATAAGCATATTCGTCATGCGGTTGTTCACCACGCCCTTGCCGACAATGGTGCCCTTTTTGAGTCCGTTGAACGCCGTAGCGTCGTCTTTGTAAGAAACGATGCACAGATTTTCATCGCTTGTTGCGTAAACTTTTTTTGCCTTGCCTTCGTAAAGTTGAACCGTCTTTTCCATAGTATTTCTCCTGTATTTTAATAAATTTTCAAGAATGATATTTTGCCGAAATTTCGGCGTTCTTTTCAAGCACTTTTTCCGCCGCCGACTTACGCGAAGCAAGCAGTTTTTTATAGAGCGCTTCGTCCTCTACCGCAAGAATCTGCGCCGCAAGATATGCCGCGTTCTTCGCCCCGTCGATTGCGACGGTGGCTACGGGAATGCCCGAAGGCATCATCACGGTGGAAAGAAGGGCGTCCATGCCGTCCAAAGCCGCACTCTTTACGGGAATGCCGATGACGGGCAACACCGTGTTGGCTGCAAGCGCGCCCGCAAGGTGCGCCGCCATGCCTGCCGCCGCAATGAGCACGCCGAACCCGTTTTCTTTGGCGGATTCGGTGAACGCCTTTGCTTCAACGGGCGTGCGGTGCGCCGAAAACACATGAACTTCATAGGAGATGCCGAATTCTTTGAACACGTCGAACGCTTTGCTTACGACGGGAAGGTCGGAATCGCTCCCCATAATGACCGCTGCTTTTTTCATAATTGCTCCTTTTAGAAAAAATTGTTTTTTCTGTCCGTAAAAGTAAAAGGAGGCAGTTTCTTTCTACGCGGAAAGAACTGCCCGAAAACGGCTGATTTTTAACGGAAACGAAATCAGATTTTTACAATAAAAAACGTGACCTTTTTTCATGACAGTATTATATCAAATCATACCAATTCCGTCAAGCGTATAAAAGGACTTTTTACAGGTTTTTCATACGGAAACGGGTTGCCGTACCAGGCAACCCGTTTTGTTATTTCTGATTGAATTTTTTGCGCACGTACCAGTCGGTAACGCGTTCGGGCAGCAGTTTATAGAGATACCGCGTAAAGCCGTTCAAACCGCCTGCGACCGCAACGGGCGGCGGATTCTTTTTTTCCGCAAGTTTGATAATCGACTCTGCCACAAGCGAGGGACTCATGCCGCCCTGCTCGATATTGGCAAGCGCCGCAGACGCTTTCTTAACCGATTGCGAATAGGTAAGGCTTTCCTCTTCGCCGTAAATTCTGCGGCTGTAAGTGAAATCGGTTGCCGTACCGCCGGGGAGCAATGCGCTCACCCGTACGCCGCGTTCACGCAGTTCCACATCCGCTTCGCGCGCCAGCATACACAGCGCCGCTTTAGAGGACGAATAAAAACTGTCGTAGGGCACGGGCATATCGCCGCCCAGCGAGCCCACGAACACCACCCTGCCTCCGCGTTTTTTGAGGTACGGCACCGCCGCGCGCAGAGCTTCTATCGCGCCGAAGTAGTTGACTTCAAACAAATATCTGTAATCCCCGCTCTTGGCATATTCGAGGGGCGCCGCCATGGAAAATCCCGCGGAATAGACGAGCAAATCGATTCCGCCGCACTCTTCGCCGATACCGTGTATGGCTTTGGAAAGTTCCCCCTCCTGCGCCGCGTCCGCCGTAACGGTACGGACGCGTTCCCCTTTGAGCGGCGTGCGCGACACGTTGAACGTGCGGTATCCGCGCGTTGAAAGTTTCAGCGCGGTTTCTCTGCCGATGCCCGACGAACCGCCCACGATGACCGCCGTGCGGCGCGGCTGGGCGGGTTCTCTTTCCTGATTTACAGTTACTGTTTCCGTTTTCGTTTCCATACTTTGAATTATGAACGTTTACGGAATTTTTATACTAACGGGATTAACCGAGCGCCAAATCGAGAACGGTCATTAAGCAGAACCCCACAATTATGCCGAGCGTTGCCACCGTCTTATTGCCCGAAAAGCATTCGGGAATGAGTTCCGAGCAGACAACAGCAATCATGGCGCCTGCGGAAAATGTGAGCGCCCAGGGCAGGAGTCCCGAAACGAAAGTCGCCGCCACCGCACCGATGATGCAGGACGGAATTTCGATAAACCCCGACCCTTGCGAAAAGAGAAAACTTTTTAAGGGACTCATGCCCTTTGCGCGCAAGGGAAAGGCAACGCACATTCCTTCGGGAAAATTCTGAACGGCGATTCCCACGGCAAGGAGCAAAGCGGAGAGAACCGCCCCCTCCGCGCCGGCAGCCGCAAACGCAACCCCCACCGCCATGCCTTCGGGAATATTATGTATCGTTACCGCGAAAAACAAGAGCGCGTTTTTCTTATCGCCAAGACCCTGCGGTTTGAACTGTTTGCGCGACAGCAGTACGTCGCATAAGATAACGAACCCGCCGCCGAGCAAAAACCCCACCGTTGCCGTCACATAGGCAGGCGTTACGCTTTCGTATTCGATGGCGGGTAGCAACAGAGAAAAGAAACTCGCCGCAATCATAATACCCGCCGCACCGCCCGTGAGCGCAGTAATTACGTGCTTGTTGATTTTTTTGGAAAAAAAGACGAAAGACGCGCCGAGCGCAGTCATTGCATACATCAAAAGGGAAGCAAGTAGCGCCTGCCACACCGTTCCCAACGACAAAAACCATTGCATTTGTAAGACCCCCGTAAAAGTTTCGCAAACAGTATGTTAAGGTACAGTCGCTTCATCTTATGCGGGTTTTGAATTTAAGGTGCGAATCAAGCGGTTTTCGGTAATAAATTTGCGGAATTGACACAAACTCAAAGTATGCAGAAAAAGTATATTCCTCTGGCGATTTTCTTTGTGGTACTGCTCGTATTCCTCGCGCACTTCGGCGCGCGGCTTTCGCTCGGCGTGCCTGCCGTCACCTTTGCGGAGGAAAAGACGACCGAGAAAGAAGTTTATCTGACCTTTGACGACGGCCCGAGCACCAAGGTTACAAACCGTATTCTCGACGTTCTCAAAGAAAAGAACGTAAAGGCAACCTTCTTTATCGTAAGCGACAGAGTATCGGGCAGAAAAGAAGTCCTCCGCCGCATTGCGGCAGAAGGACATACTTTGGGCGTGCATTCCAAATCGCACAAATATTCTGAAATTTATGCTTCCGACAAAGCATTTTTAAGCGACGTAGACGCTTGCTCGAATGTAATTCAATCGGTAACGGGCGTCAAGCCGCACGTGTACCGTTTTCCGGGCGGCGGCTTGAGCCACCGCAAACATTTCACGCCCCTTGTGGAAGCAAAGGGTTACCGCGTCGTCGGTTGGAACGCCGTGTGCGGCGACGAAGAAAAACAGGGTGCAAGCGCGGAGATACTCACGCAAACGGCGCTCAAAACCGCCAAGGGAAAACAGAGCGTCATCCTCTTATGCCACGACTCCGCCCACCACATGGCAACCGCGGAAGCCCTGCCCCGCATTATTGACGGGTTTCTGAAAGACGGCTACGTTTTCCGCGCGTTTTAAGCGGAGCAACTCCTTTTCTCTTGGAGCAAAGGTAGCAAGCCTTGTAAATTTCTCCAATCGGAATGATTGCAAGGGAAGAGGCAAATACCGCAATCCACTGCACGGCACTGAGTTCCGCAAGACCTAAGGCATACCGCAACGGCGGCACGACTACCAGGAGAACGTTTACCAAAACGCCGACGGCGACCGTAACGAGCAGCGTCTTGTTGGAAACAAAATCTTTGATTCGGGTTTTACCCTCTTCGTTGCGCACATTGAACGCGTGGAAGAGTTCGAGCAGCGACATAGTGAGGAATGCGACGGTGGAAGCCGCCACATTCCCCCAGGCGTGAATACCGTAGAGGAACAGCCCTACAATGACAGCCGTTTGCGCCACCCCGAAAAACAGCATACGGATAAGCGAACTCTTCGAGAAGATTTCTTTTTCTGAAACGGGCGGTCGGTTCATGACGCCCTCCGTGCGTTCCACGCCGAGCGCAAGCACGGGCAGGGAATCGGTAATGAGATTAATCCATAAGAGCTGTGTGGAAGTGAGGAAATTGAACCGCCACAAAAAGAGCGAAACAATGAGCACCGAAAATACTTCGGCAAGGTTGGTGGAAAGGAAGAAGGATATGGTTTTCTTTACGTTGAAGAATACGTTGCGCCCCTCCTCCACCGCGTGTACCATGGTAGAGAAATCGTCGTCCGAGATGACCACCTCGGCGGCGTTTTTTGTTACGTCCGTTCCCGAACCCATGGCAACGCCGATGTCCGCCGCCCGCAGCGCAGGCGCGTCGTTCACGCCGTCGCCCGTCATCGCAACGACTTCGCCCTGCTTTTGAAGCGCGGTTACGATTTCCGACTTATGCTTCGGAGACACGCGCGCATACACGGAAAACTCTTTCGCGCGGCGGAAATATTCCTCCCCCATTTCGTCGAGTTCTTCGCCCGTGAGGACTTCGCTTCTGTGCCGCGCAATACCGAGTCGGGAAGCAATCGCAAACGCCGTGTCCGCGCTGTCACCCGTTATCATCACGGTGCGCACACCTGCGCGGCGGCACGCCGCCACCGCCTCTTTCGCACCCTCTTTCGGAGGGTCGAGCATGGCGGCAATACCCACGAACGTGAGTTTCTCCTCTTTGACGCCTCTTCCCACTGCAAAGCCGAGCACGCGCATGGCGCGCGAGGAACAATCCGAAACGCCGCCGAGAATGTGCTCTTTATCGGCGGAAGTCATTTCGCGCTCGCCCGATTCCGTTAATATTTTCGTACATTTTTGAAGCAGTACGTCCGCGCCGCCCTTGACGTAAAGCGTGCCGTCCGCGGCAAGAACGCTCATCATCTTGCGTTCGGAAGAGAAAGGCGTGCCGCCCGTGATTTTCGGTGCAAAACGGAAATCACAGCGGTCGGCAAATTCGAGCAGGGAAATCTCGGTAGGGTCGCCGACGTAACTGCCTGCGTTCCCCTTTACCGTGTGGCAGGCACGGACGCACTGCATGAGCGTTGTTTGCGTGCGCGTGCCCGTGTAGTTTTCCTGCGCGGTGGAAGAGAAATTCGTTTTAATTTCTTCCACCGTCATTTTGTTCTGCGTAAGCGTACCCGTCTTATCCGAACAGATGACGCTGCAACTACCGAGCGTTTCCACCGCGCCGAGTTTACGCATAACCGCGCGCGATTTTGCCATGCGCTGAACGCCCATGGCAAGAATGACGGTAACGACGGCACCCATGCCCTCGGGAATTGCCGCAACTGCCACCGCGACTGCGTTCATGACGTTTTGCAGAAAACTCACGCGGTGGGCAAGAATACCTCCGAGGAAAAGAATGCCCGCCACAGAAAGTACTGTAACAGAAATGATTTTTCCGAGTTTTACGATAATTTTATCGAGCGGCGAAGGCGCGGGTTTTGCCTCGTGCAACAGCCCCGCAATCTTGCCCATTTCGGTATCCATGCCGCAGGCAACCACCACGCAGCGCGCACTGCCCTTGACGCAGAACGTAGACATATACGCCGTGTTCGTGCGCTCGGCAACCCCCGATTTCCTGACGATACAGTCGTACTTTTTTACAGGTTTGCTCTCGCCCGTGAGCGCGGATTCGTCGCAGCGGAAATTATCGCTGCGGATAATTCTGCAATCGGCAGGAATTCTGTCTCCTTC
Source organism: uncultured Clostridia bacterium (assembly GCA_947087265.1). Taxonomy (GTDB): domain Bacteria; phylum Bacillota; class Clostridia; order Christensenellales; family Borkfalkiaceae; genus Gallimonas. Next base: position 30,000 of record CAMUBY010000002.1, on the reverse strand, counting down.
TTCGAGTTCGATGACGTCGCCAACGACGAGCTCTTCGGCATTGATTTTAATCACCTTTCCGTCCCGTATGACTTTGGCTTCGCATACGGATAATTTTTTTAGGTTTTCTATCGCCGCGTCCGCGCGGTACTGCTGTAAAAAACCGACGAACGCATTGAGCAAAATAATAAAGAGCAGAATGGCGGTATCGATAAGTTCCGCGCTATCTTTGGTGACAAAGGCAAGCACGGCGGAAAGAAACGCGGCGCAGACGAGAATAATCGTCATTAAATCTTTGAACTGCGAAAAGAAAACGCGGATTTTGCTCTTTTTCTTTTCTGCTTTGAGCGCGTTTCTGCCGTTTTCGGCAAGCCGCTTTTGGGCGACCTCGTTTGTGAGTCCACCCTCGTTGCTGTTTACGTTTTTAAATACTTCACGCACTTCGAGTTGATATTGTTCCATACCGATACGATATGAAAATAAGGACAAGAATATGATAAAACGGACGGCAAACGCCGTCCGTCTTGCTTAAAATAAATTTTAATATTTTATGCGCCGTACTGCTTGCGGTAATCTTTCATCGCCTGCAAATATTCTTTGCCCGGTATGATATCCTCTTCGATTGCCGCAATAATATCTTCCATCGTCACAATGGAATAGACCTTAACGCCGAACTCGTCGAACGCTTCCTGCACCGCGGACTTTTCGCCCGTGCCCTTTTCCTGACGGTCGACCGAAATAATCATCGCCTCCACTTTTACGTCCGCTTCCTGTTTGATTTTGGGCAGAATTTCCCGAAGCGCCTTGCCCGACGTCATAACGTCCTCGATGATAGCAACCTTATCACCGTCGTGAAGTGCCTGTCCCACAAACATACCGCCTTCGCCGTGGTCTTTGACTTCCTTTCTGTCGAAACAGAATCCGACGTCGATTCCGTGGTTGTTCGCAAGCGCCGCGGCGGTTGCTACCGCAAGCGGAATGCCCTTGTAGGCAGGACCTATCAGCGTTTTTGCGTTGACCTTATGTTCGAGATAGCACTCCGCGTAATATTCGCCGAGCGCCGCAATCTGCGAACCCGTGCGGTATTTGCCCGCGTTAATAAAATAGGGCGCTTTTCTGCCGCTTTTCAGCGTAAAATCGCCGAAGCAAAGCACTTCGTTTTCCACCATGAATTTGATAAAGCGTTGTTTGTAGGTAAGCATTCGATTTCTCCTTATTGTTTTTGCAATGCGCCGAAACAAAGGCGCAAAACGTTATTTAATTGAGTTTCAGCGTTCCAACGAGTTCGCTGATTTTTTGTACGCCGTGGCTGTCGCACCAAGCATTCAAGCCCTCGATAATTTTCGGGCAGGCAAGCGTATCCGTAAAGTTCTGCGTGCCCACCTGCACCGCATCCGCGCCCGCCATTAAAAATTCAATCGCGTCTTCCGCACAGGTAATGCCGCCCATGCCGATGACGGGAATATGTACCGCCTGCGCCGCCTCGTACACCATGCGAACCGCAATGGGCTTAATGCCCGCGCCCGACACGCCGCCCGTGTTGTTGGCGATAATCGGTTTTCTTTTTTCGATGTCAATCGCCATGCCCGTGAACGTATTGACAAGCGAAATGCAGTCCGCGCCGCCTTCCTGCGCCGCAATCGCATTCGCGGCTATGCTCTCCACGTTAGGCGAAAGTTTTACGATGAGTGGCGTTTTCTGTAAATTTTCCTTTGCCGCCCGACTCACTTCGCGGATACTTTCGGGCTTGATGCCGAACGCCATGCCTCCGCACTTTACGTTCGGGCAGGAAATGTTGAGTTCCACGAAATCGACGAGCCCGTCCAACTTCGCGCATATTTTTGCGTAGTCCGAAAGCGTACTGCCTGCGACGTTCGCAATCACGGTCGTTTTACTTTTCAGCCACTCTAAATCTTCGGCGATAAATTTCTCCACGCCCGGGTTTTGCAACCCCACCGCATTGAGAATAACTCCCCTACTCTCCGCAATGCGCGGCACGGGATTTCCGACTCGCCGCTCTAACGTAAGTCCTTTCGTACACACGCCGCCGAGTACGGAGATATCGTAAATTTCATCGAACTCTCTGCCGAACCCGAAAGTACCCGAAGCGGGGATAACGGGATTTTTCAGTTGTTTTCCGCAGAGCGTTACACTCAAATCAGCCATTACAATTCCACCTCGCTCGCCTCGAATACGGGACCGTCTTTGCAAACCCTTGCGCGCGAACCGTCCTTCTTGCCGCACACGCAGACAAGGCACGCGCCGATACCGCACCCCATGCGCTCTTCCAGAGAAACGTACACGGGGATATTTTTATCTTTCGTCGCCTCTTTCAGGGCGCGGAGCATGGGAGTAGGTCCGCAGGCAAGTACCGCGTCGGGCTTCACCGTATCGAACTCGTCCAAAAACGCCTGCACCGCCGTACCGTGATAGCCTGCGCTGCCGTCGTCGGTTGCCACCACAAACCGACTCGTGCGCTGCAACTCGCTCTCCATGCAAACCGCCGCGCGGTTGCGGAACCCCATATAGGCGTAAAGTTCTTTATTCTGCGAAAACTCGCGAATCGCAGAAATGAGCGGGAAAATGCCCACGCCGCCGCCCACGAGCGCGATTTTCTTCTGCCCGTCGCTGAGCGTAAAGCCGTTGCCGAGCGGAAGCAGAACGGATAGTTTTTCCCCGGGCTTATAATCGGAAGCGAGTTTTCTCGTTCCCTCGCCTTTTAAGCGGTAGCACACGGTGATGCGTTCGCTCTCCGCCTTGCACACCGCAATGGGGCGGCGCAGAGCGTGACCGCTCACGCCAATCATACAGAACTGTCCTGCCCTGACGGGAATTTCTTCTTCCGTTGCAAACGTAAGCGAATACACCTCGTCCGCAATTTTTTTATTTTCCAAAATGGTAGCGGTTACTTCGCGCATATCTCCCCCAAGACTGAACTCAAATCTTTCTGCATATCGATACAAGCCGCGCGCGCCGCTTCGTAATAGGTGCCGCCGCGTTTCTGATAAGCGCACAGTATGCCGCGCGAGTTATTGACGATTCCGCCCAAGCCGCCCTCATGGAAACAAGCGCGAACCATGTCTGCATTGCCGCCCTGCGCGCCGTAGCCGGGCACAAGGAAGAAGGTGTGCGGAAGACGTTTGCGCAATACCTTTGCCTCTTCGGGGTGGGTTGCGCCCACCACCGCGCCGACTGCGGAATAACCGTATTTGCCGATGCTGTCCTGCCCCCACAGCTCCACCATGTCGCCCATGCACTCGTACACGGTGCGCCCGTCGGCAAGTTTTAAGTTCTGCAATTCGCCCGACGAAGGGTTGCTCGTTTTCACTAACACGAATATCCCTTTCCCGTATTTCTTGCAGTCTTCGAGGAAGGGCGCGATGCCGTCCGTACCCAGATAGCCGTTGACCGTGAGCATATCCGAAGGATATGCCGTCTCTTTCGCGCCGCCCACATCCGCCGCGCCCAAAAAGGTTTGGGAGTAGCGCGAAGCCGTTGCGCCGATGTCGTTGCGCTTTGCGTCCGTAATGACAATCAAGCCCTTTTCTTTCGCATACGCGCAGGTCTTTGCAAACGTTTCCATGCCGTGTACGCCGTACTGTTCGTAATAGGCAATCTGCACTTTCACGGCAGGCACGATATCGTAAACGCTGTCGATAATATTTTTGTTAAATTCTAAAATCGCCTCTGCCGCGCCCGAAAAATCCGTAATGCCCGCACGCATTTCCTCGGGCAGATACTCGAACGCCGTATCCAAGCCCACGCAGGTAGGGTTCTGCGTTTGAATAATTTTCTCAATCAAACGGTCGGTAATCATATTTATTTCTCCTCGTATTTTACTTCGCCGTCAACGACGGTGCATTTTACTCTGCCGTAAACCTTTCTGCCTGCGAACGGCGTGTTCTTCCCTTTGGAAACAAACTCCTTCGGGTCAATTTTCCACTGTGCATTCAAATCGACTGCGACGAAATCGGCAGGCGCGCCGACTTCGAGTTTTCCGCCCTGTAAGCCGAGAATTTCCGCAGGGTTTGTGCTCATCTTTTCCGCTAGTTCTGCGAGCGTGAGTTCTCCTGATTTCACAAGTGCGGTATAAGAGAGCGCGAACGACGTTTCGAGTCCGCTGATTCCGAATGCGGCAAGGTTGTATTCCACGCGCTTATCGTCCTCGTGGTGGGGCGCGTGGTCGGTGACGATACAGTCAATCGTGCCGTCTTTGAGCCCCTCGATAAGCGCGAGTCTGTCCTTCTCTTCCCGAATGGGCGGATTGACTTTGGTGTTCGTATCGAAATCTTTAATAACTTCGTCGGTCAGCGTCAGATAGTGCGGACAGGTTTCCGCCGTCACCTGTACGCCGCGCGCCTTAGCTTCCCGAATCAATTGCACGCCGCTGTACGTGGATACATGGCAGATATGCACAGGGAGGTTCAGACTCTCGGCAAGACAGATTTCGCGCGCAATAATAATATCTTCCGCCGCGCGAATACTGCCTTTGAGCCCCGTCAACGTAGAATAATATCCTTCATGTACCACGCCGCCGTCTACAAGCGACTTGTCCTCACAGTGGCACAGGCATCTGAGATTGAAGTCCGAAGCGTACTGCATAGCGTTCGCCATGAGTTTGGTTTCAAGCACGCTCTTTCCGTCTTCGGAGATTGCAACCGCGCCCGCCGCCTTCATAGCGCCGATAGGCGCGAGGTCCTTGCCCTCCTGCCCGACGGTAATTGCCCCGATAGGCTGAACTTTGCAAAGCCCGACTTCGCGTGCCCGCGCTTTGATGTAACTGACCGTCACTTTATTGTCAATCGCGGGTTTGGTGTTGGGCATACAGCAAACTTGCGTAAAGCCGCCCTTGACCGCCGCTCGGCTTCCGCTTTCGATATCTTCCTTTTTTTCAAAGCCGGGCTCGCGCAAATGCACGTGCATATCGATGAGCCCGGGCAGCACGGTAAGCCCTTTCAAGTCGTAACCTTCGCCCTTGATTTCGGGCGCAATCTGTTGAATGATTCCGTTTTCTACCGAAATATCGACTTTTTTCAGTTCGCCGCCGATGAGCGCTTCTGCGTTTTTGTAAATCATTTCTCCCCCTTTGTGAGCAGCGAAAGCACCGCCATTCTCACGGCGACGCCCGAAAGTACCTGTTCCTCGATTCTGCTGTCCGCTCCGTCGATAAGTCCGCTCGTGAGTTCCACTCCGCGGTTAACGGGACCCGGGTGCATAATCAGCGCGCCCTTTTTTGCATAATTCATAACCGCCTCGTTTACGCCGTAGTATTTCGCGTATTCGCCGAGCGAGGGGAAGTTTCCGCCCTGCTGGCGTTCGAGTTGAATGCGAAGCCCCATGACGACGTCCGCGCCGTCAAGCGCTTCTTCGCGCGAACGGCAGACCCGCGCCCCCATTTTATCCAGTCCTGCGGGCATGAGCGTGCGCGGCGCGTACATACTCACGCTTGCGCCGAGTTTGGTTAAACCGTAGAGGTTGCTCTTCGCCACGCGCGAGTGGCGAATATCGCCGAGTATCGCAACTTTCAGACCTTTCAGACTTTTGAAGTTTTCGCGCATGGTAAGCATATCGAGCAAAGCCTGCGTGGGGTGTTCGTTCATGCCGTCGCCCGCGTTCACGACGTGCGCTTTTACCGTTTCGGCAAGAAGTCTGGGAGCTCCGCCCATGGGGTGGCGCATAATAATGACGTCGTTCTTCATGGCATCTAATGTCTTGCCCGTATCGACGAGCGTTTCCCCCTTCGTCACCGAAGAAGAGGCTGCCGTGATATTCACGACGTGCGCACCCAGATATTTCGCCGCGAGTTCAAAACTGCAACGGGTACGCGTGCTGTTCTCGTAAAAGAGCGTCGTCACCGATTTCCCCTGCAAATCCGTCAGCGTTTTTTTGCCTGCGCGGAGCAGTTTTTTCATGTTCAGTCCGACGGTAAGAATTTCGTCGATTTCTTCCGCCGTGCAGTCTAACAGTCCGAGTAAATCTTTCCGTTTCAAGCGCAGTTCCTCCCTGCAAGTCAAATTTTCGCTTTTGCAAAACACCGTACAGACAAAATAAAAGCCCTGCGGCGAATCACCACAAGACTTTTGATTGAAGTCGTATTTTTTGATAAAAGCGAAGTCTCATTCGTTTGCATACCGCTCTTTAATTTCTAAAAACAGTCTAACACAACCGCGTAAAAAAGTCAAGAGAAATCAAAGAATTTCCGTGAGAGAAAATTTTGTTTTGTCGCATGAAGTAAGCAGATATTCGATTCCGTTCTTTTCCGTTTTCAGCGGATAATACACGCTGCCGTGCAAATGCCCGAAGACAACTTTGTCTACACCGTTTTCCTCGAACAACTGCGTAAAAAGCGTGTCCTCTTTTTTAACGCCCGTGGGCGGATAGTGCATGAGCACCAACAGCGTATCGCCCTCCCCGCGCATCTTCTGAACTTCGCGGAAGGCAAGGCGGAAGCGTTCCGCTTCACGCAAGTACAGTGTCATATCGTGTTCCGTGAAGTCGGCGCTGCCGGGACAAGTCCAGCCGCGCGAGCCCGCAATAATCACGTTTCCGAGTTTCACGCAATCGTTCTGTAAAAAGAAAAAGGAATTATCGGGCGCACCGCCGCGCACGCGCGAAATAGCGCTCCACCAATAGTCGTGATTGCCGCGCACAAAAACTTTTTTGCCTTTGAGGGAAGCCAGCGAAGCGACGTCGTAAAGCCCTTCTTCGAGTTTCATGCCCCAGGAGGTGTCGCCGCCGATAAGAACAATATCGTCGTCCGAAACCTTTTCTTCCCAATCGTCTTTTATTTTTTCAAAGTGACCTTCCCACCCCTCGCCGAAGATATTCATGGGTTTATCGGCAAGCCCCGAAAGGTGCAAATCGCTGATTGCAAATACTTTCATACTTAAAAAATTATAACATGAATACTGCAAAAAGGCAAGCGGTAATGCAACCTCAAAAAATCCTTTGACAACGGTTAAAAATTGTCTTATAATTCAAAAATAAAAAACAAAGGAGAAACTTTTATGGATTGGACAAAAATCTGGAACGACATTTGCGATTACTTCAAAACTAACGTTTGGAACATAGTTTGGTTTGTCGTTATGCTCGTCGTCGGGATTATCGTCATCAAAATCTTGCTCACCGTCGTAAAAAAAGTGTTGAAACACACGCGCATGGAAAAAATCGCACAGCAATTTATCTGTACGATTCTGAAATTCGTACTGTGGCTGATTTTGATTTTACTGTTGCTTTCGCAACTCGGCATCGAAATTACGGGACTGTTAACCGCATTCAGCGCGGTTATCTTAGCCGTCGGCATGGCGCTGCAAAACGCGATTGCGAACGTTGCGAACGGCATCATTATTATTTCCAGCCATATGTTCAAAAAGGGCGATTACGTCATCACCAACGGCGTAGAGGGTAACATTACTAACATCAACTTTATGTTCACCACGCTGACCACGCCCGACAGCAAAAAAATTACCCTTCCGAACAGCTCGCTTTTAAGCAGCAGCGTAACCAACCTGGGCGCGTACCCCAAACGCAGAGTTGATTTTACCTTCTCCGTTGCATACGAGAGCGACGTGGAAAAAGTGAAAAAGATTGTCACCGACGTGATGCAGAGCGACGGAAGAGTTTACCTCGACCCCGCGCCCTTCTGTCGGTTGAAATTTTTGAGCGCGAGCAGCATCGACTTCTTCGCAAACTGCTGGTGCGATAACGAAGACTATTGGGACGTTTATTACTACATTATGGAAAATGTGTATAACGAATTCAAGCGTAATCAGATTTCCATTCCGTACAATCAACTTGAAGTGCGCGAGCGCAAAGACAACGTAAAAATGCCCGTCGAGGGAAAAGGTCTGCCCGAACGCGTGGAAAAGGTAAGACCCGAAGAAAAAGAACACGGCGCCGAAGCGCTCGCCAAATTATTCACGCACGATAAAAAAGCGAAAAAGAAAAAGAAAGGAGAGGAACCCGCGGAAAACACGGAAAACGAACTTATGATAACCGACGCAACCGAAACAGGCGCACAGGCAGAAGTCAACGAACATGCGGAACCGATTGAAAATTCGGACGAACCCTTAAAAAAATCAAAAAAGAAGAAAAACAAATAATCAATTGATTGCAAACAAAAAACACCCGAAAGGGTGTTTTTTCGTTTCATTTATTTCATGGGATATGTATCGGAAATGCGTTGAAATTTGCGCAAAATACCGTTTTTCACGATTTTATAAACGCCGAAAAATTCATATCCGTATTGTGTTTTCACAAAAACAATTTTGTTCGCCTCGTGCGCTCTGCCGACTTTTTCGGGAACAAGTTCTTCAATAATCTCACCGTCACTATGAATGTAATTGATATGGTCTTTGTCTGTGGCGTTGCCAAGTGCTTCCGAATCGTAAACAGGATAACAGATAAACCAAACGTCGGAAGTTCTGTATGTATCGGCATTGTCGGCATATAACGGTCTTTTGAAACCGAATAGGGTTGCTTTGCTTTTGTCCCAACCCAGCGCATCGCAAAAATGTTCATAAATGACGCACGAGTTAGTTCCGTAAACAATGCCGCGTTGAATTTTCAAAAAATCCTTTCCACCGATTTCAGTTTGACAACTTTTACAAAATGTTCCGTTTCCTTGAATATAGTTTACATTACATCTTGGGCATTTTTTGTATTTCTTAAAAAACATAATATTCTCCTTTTGTTTTTATTTCCCATTATAGTTTTTTGACAGGTTTGAATTGATTTCTCTCGCAAAAAAGTTTTTAACAATTGCACTAATCTCTATCTAAAAAATCACGTAAGTTGGAACTGCCCAAACCCATAAAATCTTTCTTTTCTTCTTGCTTTTTTTCTGGTTTCTTCTCATTCTTTTCTTTTTTAACAGAAATTCCTAATTCCGGTATTTCCGTTATGTCTTCGGCATTTTCAAAATCGTCTTTTTTTAATCTAAGCACATCTTTGATAATTCGCCAACCCAAAAGTCCATTAAAAATAATTAACGAAACAATCGGAACAAAAACATATTGCTTTTCGCCCTTATCAATAAATTTAACCAGCATAACCAAATAGCCAATTAAAAATATTATCCAAAAAATTGACATTACCGCAATGCGAATAAGCGTCGCTTTTTTGGTTTTGTAATTTCGGAAACATGCAATCACTGCAAAAAAGGAAACTGAACTTAACCCTGCAATTAAAAAATTCATTATAATGTTCTCCTTACAAAAAAGATATCTTTACTTGCGTCGTAATAGTAACCGCACGGTTTTCCGTTTTTCTTATATATGGGCAACCCCGCTTCAATCAGATAATTGATATTTCTACCCACCGTTTTTCTATCGCAAGGGATATCGCTGTCATTGAGAAAATTTGCGATATGCGTCTGCGTAACGGGATATTCGTAAGAAGTATAGCAATATAAAACTCTCAGAATATGGACGATGACGATTTTCTTTGCAGTATCTTTCATGAGTACTTCCTCTATAATAATTATACAAACTTGACAAGGTCAAAACTTGCCCGTGAGGCGCGTTTCACAAAAAAAATTTTTTTATTTTTCATGGGCGCCTTTTGTCTACCTTATTTTGGTATAATAAGATTGAACGTGTATGAACCGCCTTATTTTGTTCTATATTTTTGTATAATATTAAAAAATAATATAAAAAAAGTGCGCCCACCAAAGTAAGCGCACAAAAAACGCAAACTCCGATAGTCGCCAAACTAAACCTTGAATGAAGTAAACTTTTACCCATTACCCAAGTGGAATTTGCATTTTTATCAAATTCAACGGCAATGCGAAAAAAGTATTTCCTTTTCAAAAAAGAAAAATACTTCATTCAAGATATTCGGTTCAGTTTGGCATTTTCAGTATATCACATTTTACAGAAAAAAATCAACTTTTTTTGAAAACTATCAGCGTCGTTCGTTTTATTCCAAAAAGAAAGCACCCCATATGGGGTGCTTTCTTTTTGGAGCAAGAGACGGGAGTCGAACCCGCCGTAATCAGCTTGGGAAGCTGACGCCATACCGCTAGGCGACTCTTGCTTGTTTGCGTTATCTTTCTTCCGCCGTAATACTTCGCGCTTTGCGCTCGTGCCGCCTTAGATTCCATTTATACGTGCGGCGGGGCAGCTTGGGAAGCTGACGCCATACCGCTAGGCGACTCTTGCACAGTGCGGTTTCATTATAACCGCACAAATTGAGAAAGTCAAGCGGAAAACTACCGCAAATCAGGTAACCGTCGTAAAATAACGCGATTGATTAAACGATACCGTTACCGTCTGAATTTCATCCGAACGCGATACGGATAAGTGCAGCTTATCGCCCGAGTTTACCTCAAACAATAAATTCGTTAAGTTATGGAGCCGCGTCAACTGCACGGTCTTTTTTACGCCCGTTGAAGTTTCAAGCGTCGCCGAGAGCAACGTATCGCCGCGTTGTAACCCAGCGTTATACCCAGCGCCGTTCGTGCTTGCAAAACTGTCTACAACCAGTTTCTCTTCGATATAATATTTGCCCGTCCGTTCGTCGAACACGCCTTTACTGTCCGCTACCTTCGCCGTAATGCCGATTTGCGCCACCACCGCGCTTCCGTTATGATTCAGAATATTCTGAACGAGCGGTACTGCCAAATTGACGGGTATCGCATAGCCGAACCCGAACAGCAACGTTCCGTCTAACGTCTGCTCTCTGCGCGCGTTGACGATACCGACAAGCTCGCCGCTCGCATTGAACAAACCGCCGCCCGAATTGCCGTGATTGACTGCCGCGTCCGTGCGGATTTCAAGCAGCGAAAGCGTTTTATTCTCGTCGGCACGCAAAACGGAAACGTATTCCGCCGCGACCGAAACAACGCCGCTCGTTGCCGAGAACCCCTCGCCGTTGGGGTTACCCAGCGCGTACACGCGCTCGCCCACCGTGACGGAATCGGAATCCGCAATTTCCGCTGCGCGCGCGGAAGAATTTTTCAGAATTTCGGAACCCGTCACTTTAAGTACTGCAATATCGTAACTCATCGCGCCGCCGTAAACGGTTGCGGAAATGGCGCTCGCGGAAACATTTCCGCCGTAAAGGTAAACGTTAACTTTGCTCGCCAAACCGTATCTTCCGTACGCATCTTTGGAGTAAACAACGTGATAATTGGTTATGATATAGGCGTCCCCAGCCGATTTATCGAGCGAATAAATCACGCCCGAACCTCTGCTTGTCGCTCCCGAAAAAGCGGATTCCACGCAAACGACGGAAGCAAACGCCGCGTTCACCTCTTGCCCGTCGTTGCCGCCCGTAGACTTGAATTCGCGCAAAAAATCGAGATAGGAGCCGCTGAACTCTCCGTTTGCTACCGCCGCCTCATAGCAACGCCGCTCGTCGGTGGAAGAAGTATCCTGTTCCGCCATGTAATCGGCTTCGCTCCCCGTATAGCCGGACGACAACGCGCCGTCATAGGGGAAACTCGCGTCCTCTTTCCTCCCGCCGAATAAATCGCAGGCGCACAGCGTGAAAACCATACTTCCCGCCAAAACGCAGGAAGCGAAAACTGCCGCCTTTCTTTTCCAACCGATTTTTCTTTTCATTGCCGTTCTCCTATATAAGAGCTGTTAAAGCACCCGCGCAAGCACTTGCGACACGGTGGCCATGGGAATTGCATAACCCAAAAAGTCTTCGTCTTCGTTACGGGCGTTGACAATACCGACGAGTTTTCCTTCCGCATTGAACAAACCGCCGCCCGAATTACCGTGATTGATTTTTGCATCGATTCTGATTTCGGGCAGTTCAATCAGATGTTTATCGTCAGCCGATAAAATATCGATTACTTCGTACGGAACGGAAACCACGCCGCCCGTAACCGAAAAGCCCTCGCCGTCGGGATTGCCGATGGCATATACGCGCTCGCCTTCTTTCAGCGAAGCCGAATCGCCGAGTTGCGCCGCACGCGCAGAAGAATTTTTCAGAATATCGGAACGCGTAACTTTCAAAACCGCGATATCGAAATTCATATCGCCGCCGTAAAACGTTGCCGGTATCGCACGGGATTCGACGTAACCGCCGTAAAGATATACGTTGATACCGCTCGCCAAGCCGTATTTTCCGGAATTGTTTTTTCCGTAAACAACGTGGTAGTTGGTAACGATATAAGCGTCGCCTTGCGGTTTGTCGAGCGAATAAATGACGCCCGCGCCGAGCGAGCTTACCGCAGACGAACCCGAACCGAAACGGCTTTCCACGCAGACCGCCGAAGTTAACGCGTAATGAACGGCGGCGGTATCGTCCGAAACGGTATAACCGATTTCGTCTAAAAATTCCAAAAACGTGCCCGTATAGCCGTCTTGTTTCGCTTCCTCGTACAACTGCCATTCGCGGGAAACCGCGTCGTTGATACCGTCGGGCAATACGGTTTCTACCGCGCCGCCCGCGCCCAGATTCTCGTCGCCGCCGGAGATTTCACCGCAGCCTGCGGGCAGACATAGCGCGCAGACGGCAAACAAAAAGATAAGAAAAGCTCTTAACTTTTTCAACGCCCTGAAACCTCCTTAATAAATAAATCACTTTTATTATACCACGAAAAATGTCATTTTACAACTGAAAAGGAGCGGAAATATAAATTTCCGCTCCCCTGCTTATTAAAGGTCGTCTGCATCCTGTACGGGCGTTTCGTATTTGTCATCAGAACAAATTCCCGTATAACTGCCCAAAGTATCGTCCTTCCAAAGCATTTCCGCCCCGTTTTTTAAGGGCTTTTTTTGTTTGGATTGCATTATTTGCAATCCTTGGTGTTGTTGTTACCCGAGCACTTACCGCCTCTGCCGCAATTCTTGGAATTGTTGGTAGTCTTTGCGTTCTTCGTGTTGCTCGTCTGCTTGTTGTTAGCATTGTTAGAATTTTTCATAGATTCTCCTTTTTGAAGGGCAGATGAAGTTCCACTTTCCCCTGTTTGGCACCGCACAGCGGACATACCTGGAACGCTTCTTTTGAAGTGTGCATATAGCCGCAGTCACCGCATATCCAAAGCATCGGCCGTTCGGCGCGGTAGAGAGAGCCGTCCTTGAACGCCTCGTAGAGGTACTCGAAGATGATGCGGTGATTGCCTTCCACCATCGCTACCTGTTCGAATTTGCGCGCGATTTGCTCAAACCCCTCTTCCCGTGCAATGCGGGCGAATTCCGGATATAAATTCTCCGCCTCGCTTAATTCGTCGAGTGCCGCAAATTTCAGATTGTCTGCAAGAGACCCTGCATGGAACGGATATTTGGCGTCAATGTGAACGTCCTCCTGACTCCCTGCGTTTTTCAAAATCTCATTGAAGAAAATCGTTGCGTGCACCGTTTCATTCTTGGCAATCGTGCGAATGGTATCGGATAACACCTGTAACCCTTCCGCAGTTGCCGCCTTTGCCGTAAGTTGGTACCGCATTCCCGCCTGACATTCTCCTGCAAACCCTCTTGCAAGATTATAAAACGTCTGCGTCTTTGTAAAGTCCATGAACCTTACCTCCCTTCACAAGTATTTTGGACCGATTTCCGCAGGGATATACTTTATAAGCGGTGGAAAAATGAGGCAATTTTTCAAAAATAAAAAACCGCAGAGAATTCTCTGCGGTTTCGTTGCAACGAAGATTCCGCCGTCCGTTTTACAGTTATCTATTAAGCAATGTACACGTCGTCAAATTCAAACGGCACATCCGCATATTGCATACATTCTGCGACCCCGTCCTTTTCGCGCATGAGGAAATAAATTGTACCGCTTGTTCCCCATACAAAAATTCTGGTACTCCAATGCTCATACGTTACCGTAAAGCGATAGCCCCCTACTTCTGCCGACCACAACGAATCGCTACTTCCCCCGGCGGTTGCCTCATTAAATGCTTCTTGGGTAACTTCTTGCATTTCACCGGTTTCCGCGTTCCATAAATAATATTCTTCCGTATTATTTATTTTATTTCTGAACGCATACCAGTCAAACATGATTATTTGAGTTTTGGTGTACACCTCCTGAAATTTATACAATATTTTTATTTCTTTTCCTTCTATCTCAACGAATGCTGCCTCACGGGAATGACGGCTTCTGAAAATACCATACAGTTTATTTTCTTCGAATATCCAACTAACTACTTGATAACCCCATAACTCCTCGTCCCAATAGATTTCTCCCGTTGCAAGTTCTATAACGGTCCAGTTGTCGTTTTTATTCAGAAAGGCAAAATCTTCCACAAATAAAATTTCGGTTCTATCAAAATTGTTTTCGTAAAGAGAATCTAAATAAACGCTTTTCAGTTCGCCGTTAATTTCGTAGGTAAACAAGAAACGCTGATATCCTTCAACGGGGTCGAATGCCTTTTCCATTCGATAGATGTGTCCGCAAGCCACCTCAATATCATCCAAGCCGTCGAGCAAAAGCATGCCGTCTGCATTCAACAGTACAAATATTGTATCTGTCGTTTCCATTCCTTCGTGCAGGTTTACTTGAACTAAAATCCTTCCGCCGGCAATTTCTTGAAATCCTCCGGGAGTGATAAACTCTTTTGCATGACTAATCCCGAAGTCATACACAAGTTCTCCCTCATTTTCGGCGTAATTATAGCGATAAAGATAGATGTGTTCCTGCGCTTTCAAAATATATAAAATACATTTTGCTTTTGTAAGATAGGTGTACACGCTGATTTCGAATTCTTCCCGAGGAATTTCTTTGCCGTCTATATGCAAAGAAGTCAACAGTTCTGTTTCCTGAGAACCGTTGCTCAGCGCCTTTGTATTTCCCTTATAAAACCAAAGCCCCTCTGGCATGCCGAATTTTTCCGGAATATGTTTCTCTCTCGAATTGCTGTCGTCCATCGCGCAACTTTTGAAAAAATGACAGCCGCTGAAAAGAGTGATGAAACAAAGCAAGACAAGAACTGTGCCGATTATCTTTTTCATAGTCCCCCCATGACGCATATGCTATCAATCTTCTGTTTCCTCAGGCGGTTCTTCGGAAAGCGGATTATGCTGCATCTCATCCGTTTGTGGCGGCTTTCCGCCGTGTACCGTTTCATGGTCCAAAAGTTCGCCGACCGTTTCTTCCAGCAGTTCTAAAAATTCCGTTTCGTAAACGGTTTCCCCGACCGCCGTGAGAATATCGCCGACGTGCATATCCGTATTACCGTCGGGAATGAGCATACTGTCGCCGTGCTGTAAGAGCGCAATGCGCGCGCCTGCGGGCCAGAGCACGTCGCGCAGCGTTCTTCCCGCCGCCGTACTGCCCTCCGTGACGCGCAGACGGGCGGTGACGAAATGCTTGACTTCGTTCTCTTTCTTTTCGGCAAGAATGCCGTCGAGCAGTTTATCGTAGAGCGGTTCGGTACGGAACAGCGCGCCGAGCACATACCCGATTGCAACGCCCAAAATCGCAGGCAGTAAAAAGGTGAAATTCCAGGTAAGCTCCACCACCATGACGATTCCCGTAATGGGCGCTTTGACAACCGTGGTGAAGAAGGTCGCCATACAAATCATAATGAGGATATCCGAATACGCGGCAGGCATTCCGATTTCGATACACAACAGGGAAAGAAGCGCGCCCAGCCCCGCGCCGACGGCAAGCATGGGAATAAAGATTCCGCAAGGCACGCCAGCGCCCAGGTTCAGTACCGTTAATATAAGTTTGAGCACGACGACGATGAGAAGCGTTGCCCAAATCGGCGAAGAGAATACGCGCTCGACCGCGGAGAGCGTATCGATTGCTTCGCCCTTTTCGTTCAAACTGCCGAGCGAAGAGATGAAATCGTGTCCGCCGCCCATGACGTTCACGGTAATGAGCGCGAACGCGCCGCCGATGAGAAAAGGAATGAGAAACTTACCTGTGCCTTTCCAGAACTTAACTTTGGAAAACAATTTTTTTGCAAGGAAAAGCAGGAAATAGAATCCGACCGCAACGAGCGCACAAAGCAGAGAAGCAAACAGCACGTAGACGTAGAACATATAATCGGTGTAAGCCGCTTCCGCGAACGCGAACGTCGTAAAGCAAGCGCCTGCGCTTACCCCCACGCACGGTCCCAACAAATTGCGCGTTAGAATGGCAAAGATAACGGACGAGAACGCACAGACGAACACTTCGGGCGTGAAGCGTTTATGCGCTTCCTCGAACGCAAACGCCATGCCAGTAAGAGGCGCGTTGAACGCGACGGCAAGCCCTGCGCACGCGCCGCCCGTAACCGAGTAACGGCGGACGGTAGCGTTGCGTTTCAAAACGTCGCTCACGCCGCAGCCGCTGGCACCGCCAATCATGATGCTCGGTCCCTCGCTGCCTGCCGAAAGTCCCATAAAAATCGTAAACAGAGAGCAGGCGAACATGGAGGGCAATACCTGCCACCACTTATAGCGGATGAGTCCGCGCGTTGCGCCCTCCGTTTGGGGAATGCCGCTGCCGCGAATCATGGGAATAAATTTCAGAATCCCGCCGATGACGATAGCCCCTGCGGCAAGCGCCAAAAACAACAAGGGAATAAACGCGGGATTCTCACGGAAAAAACCGTAATACCCGCGCGAAAACTCTTCCGACATCTTCGCCAGTGCGTTGTAGAGCGTGACGATAACGCCCGCAAACAACCCCGTGAGCGCACCCACCGCGATAATCTGAATGCCATAATTCGCTTTATTGCCGAATCTTTTTACTTTTGCTTTCATACCTCTATCCTACCATATTTTCCGCAAAAAAGAAACTGATTTTATCAACCGAACTGCGCTTCGTAAAGCTCGCGGTAGAAACCGCCCTTTTCCATAAGTTCTTTATGAGTGCCCTGTTCCACAATGTTGCCTGCGTTCATCACTAATATGACGTCCGCGCTCTGAATGGTGGAAAGACGGTGGGCAACTACGAAGCAGGTCCTGCCGCGCATAAGTTCGGCAAACGCCTCCTGAACAATGCGCTCGGTGCGCGTATCGATATTGCTCGTCGCCTCGTCCAGAATGAGCATGGGCGGACGGAGCAGCATGACGCGCGCAATGCAGAGAAGCTGTTTCTGCCCCTGCGACAGACTCCCCTCGCCGCCGATGGGCGTATCGTACCCCTGCGGCAGACGCTCGATAAAGGAATG
The DNA here is from genome assembly GCA_947087265.1 of uncultured Clostridia bacterium. Taxonomy (GTDB): domain Bacteria; phylum Bacillota; class Clostridia; order Christensenellales; family Borkfalkiaceae; genus Gallimonas. Next base: position 12,965 of record CAMUBY010000002.1, on the reverse strand, counting down.
CGCGTGCGCCGCTTTGGCGGCGGCAATCATCTCTTCTTCGGTGCAATCGGGGCGACCCATGCACAGGTTTTCGCGCACGGTCGCCGTTTTCAGCCAGGTCTCCTGCAACACCATGCCGATATGTGCGCGGAGGGATTTGCGCGTCAGCTCCCGAATGTCGTTGCCGTCCACCGAAACGCTTCCGCCGTCTACGTCGTAAAAACGCATGAGCAGATTAATGACCGTCGTCTTGCCGCAACCCGTAGGCCCGACAATGGCAACGCGCTGACCCGCTTTTGCTTCGACGTTCAGGTTTTCAATAAGTTTACGCTCTTTCGTATAGGAGAAAGAAACGTTTTCAAGCCGTACGTCCCCCGTAATGTTTGCGGGAGAAACGTTGTCCTTATCGCTCGGTTCTTCCTCTTCCTCAATCATGGCAAACAGCCGCGCGCCGCAAGCGAGCGCGTTCTGGAACTCCGCTACCACTTCGGAAATTTCGTTAAACGGCTTCGTATACTGCGTGGAATATGAGAGGAAGGCAGTAAGATTCCCCACGCTGAACGCGCCGCCCGTGTTGATGACGAATATTGCGCCCGTTAAAAGAACGGCGGCATACACAAGCGAATTGATAAACCGCGTAACGGGGTTGGTGGTAGATGAGAAGAAAACCGCACGGAGCGAAGCCTTGCGCATCTCTTCGTTTTTTTCTGCAAAAATTTCCGCGTTCTCGTCCTCGTGCGTAAACGCTTTTACCGTTTTTAAGTTGCCAATCATTTCGTCGATAAACGCCGTCTGTTCGGCGCGTACTTCCGACTGTTTCTTGAACATGGAATAACTGCGCGAAGCGATGAACTTTGCGGCAAACAGCGAGAGCGGCGTAATGAAGAACACCACGAGCGCAATTTCCCAGCGCAGGACGAGCATGATGACGAGCACGCCCAGAATGGAGAACAGCCCCGTGAACAGCTGCGTAAAGCCGAGAAGCAAGCCGTCGGCGAACTGTTCCGCGTCGCTGATGATGACGGAGGAAATTTCGCCGTACGCGCGGCTGTCGATATACTTTAACGGCAGGCGTTCGATTTTTCGGAACGCATCGCGGCGTACGTCCGCTAAGATATGGTACGCCGCGCGGTTGTTGAGAAGCGATTGGAAATACTGCGCAAGCGCGGCGGCAGCGACGCATCCGCCGATGACGAAAAACAGTTTGTAAAGGTTCCCGAAATCGACTTCCCCTTTTCCGATAAGTAAGTCGATTGCCTTTCCCACAAAATAGGGAACGGCAAGTTGACCCGCCACACTCACAAGGGAAAGCAACACGGTACATACAATAAGAGGCGTATACGGTTTGATATAGCGGAGAACTTTCAGCATGGTTCCGCGCTCGGCTTTGCGCTGTTTCATACGTCCTCCCTTTCCTGCGACGCGCAGATTTCCCGATAGAGCGCGCAGGTTTTCAGTAGCGATTCGTGCGTACCGAGCCCCGCAATTTTCCCGTCGTCGAGCACGACAATCCGGTCGGCATGCTGAACGGACGAGGCGCGTTGCGATACCACGAACAGCGTTTTATTGAGTTTTTTAAGCGCGGCGCGGAGCCGCGCGTCCGTTGCATAGTCGAGCGCGGACGACGAATCGTCGAGAATGAGGATTTCCGAATCCTGCACAAGCGCACGCGCAACGGTGAGCCGCTGACGCTGTCCGCCCGAAAGGTTCTTGCCCTCCTGCGCGACTTCGCCGTCCAAGCCGCCTTTACTTTTCACGACGTCCGCCGCCTGTGCGCATTCCACCGCGCGTTCGAGTTGTTCCTCACTCGCGTTGCCGTTGCCCCAAAGCAGGTTGGAGCGGATACTGCCCTTGAACAATACCGCCTTTTGCGGAACCACCGCGACCGTTTGCCTAAGTTCTTCGCTCGGAATTGTGGAAACGTTTTTTCCGTTTACGAACACGCTCCCCCCGCTCGCGGAATAGAAACGCGGAATGAGGTTGACGAGCGTACTCTTTCCCGAACCCGTGCCGCCTAAAATGCCCACCGTTTCGCCGCGGCGCACGGAAAAGTCGATACCTTGCAGAGAGGGCGCGCCTGCGTGCGGATAAGTAAAGGAAACATTGCTGAACTGAACGGCATACTCTTCGGAACCGCCTTCCGTATCGGCGGAAAGGACGGACGGCTCGCTTTCGGAATCGAGTACCGCGCCGATTCGCTTTTCGCAGGAGATGGCTTTCGTAATCGTAAAAATCAGACTTGCAAGTTTGACGAGTTCCACCAAAATCAAAGACAGATAACTGTACAGCGCAATGACGTCGCCCTGTAAAATGCTGCCGCCGTCGATACGGAGCGCGCCGAAATACACGAGCGCAATCACCGCCGCATTGACGATGACAAACGTAAGCGGATTCATGAGCGCGGCAATTCTGCCTGCATGCTTCTGCTCTTTGCAAAGTCGGGCGTTGCGCTCGGAAAATTCTTTTATTTCATCGTCCTCTTTGCAGAACGCGCGAATGACGCGCGCGCCCGTTAAGTTGTCGCGCGTAGTGGCATACACGTTATCGAGCTTGCCCTGTACGCGGCGGTAGAGCGGAATGCCTGCCGCCATGACCGCCACAACGACGACAATCAAAAGAGGAAGCGCCGCCAGAAAGACGAGCGCGGTTTTGGCGTCGGTTACGAACGCCATTGCCGTTGCGCCGAACACCACGATGGGAGAACGGAGCAGAATACGGAGCGTCATGTTCACGCCCGTCTGTACCTGATTGACGTCGCTCGTCATGCGCGCAATCATGGCGGCGGTGCCCGTTTCGTCTATCTGCGAATAGGAGAAAGATTGTAATTTGGAAAAAAGACGGCTGCGAAGTTCCGCCGACGTTCCTACCGCCGCGCGCGCGGCAAAATACTGCGCCGTGAGCGCAAACGCAAGTCCCACGACGCCGAACGCCGCCAGAATCAGGCAGCCGTATAAAATATAAGATTTGTTCCCTTCCGCAATGCCGTTGTCGACAACAGCTTTTACGACGAACGGAACGAGCAGTTCCATGCACGCTTCGAGTAACTTAAAGAGGGGCGCGAGAACCGCCTCCGTGCGGTAAGTTTTCAAGCAGGCAAACAGGTGTTTCAAACTTTCTCCTTTGCATTTACGCAATGCTCACGAAAAGATAGACGTAATAACCGATAAAGCAGGCAAGCATGACGCCGCCCCCGATTTTGCCGATTTCTTTCTTCTTGCCGATAACGGCAAGGAAATACAGAAGCAACACGGCGGCGAGCGCGACGAGCGCGTCGACAAGGTTGCCGTCCATCGAGAACGGTAGCGGATAAATCAGCGAAGACACGCCTGCCACCAAGAGAATATTAAAGATATTACTGCCGATAACGTTGCCGACGGCGATATCCGTCTCCCCCTTCCTTGCCGCCACGACGGAGGTGACAAGTTCTGGCAGCGACGTGCCGATGGCAACTATGGTCAATGCCACGATGCGTTCGGGAATTTCAAAAAACGCGGCAATTTTTTTCGCGCTCTCCACAAGCAGAGTGCCGCCGCCCACGACCATGCCCAGTCCCACTACCGTGAGGAGCGCCAGAAACCAGCCCTTTTCCGTCATCCGCGCGTACCAGGCGTGAAACTTTCCCTTCGGTTGTTCGGGCTGACTCTCTTCGGTTGCAACCTCTTGGAGTGCGCCCTGCGGAACGCTCTTTTCGAGTTCCTTCTGCCGGTTAAGAAAACGTTTGGCTTTCCAGACGAGGAGCGCCGAATACGCAACGATAATGACGACGAACACCAATCCGTCCCACCATTCGAGCGCATTGCCCCAGATACCGAGCCCGATGAGGAGTCCGCTCGCAAGCAGGAGCACGGGAATATCCAGAATGAGAGAATCGCGCTTGACGGGCAAATTGTGAAAGAGCGCGGCAAGCCCCAATATCAATAAAATATTGACGATATTACTGCCGAGCACGTTGCCGATTGCAATATCCGTAGAATGCCCGATTGCCGAAGCAACGGAAACGCACAGTTCGGGCGCGCTCGTGCCGAACGCCACGACGGTGAGTCCCACGATAAGCGGCGGAATTTTGCATTTTTTTGCAATGCCTGCGCTGCCGTCCACAAACCAGTCCGCCCCCTTTACGAGAACGGCAAGTCCGACGATTAAAAGAAAAATCCAAAGAGCAAGTTCCATACCCAAAACACCTTTCTATGAATTGTTGCCGAAAGTCTTGTCGTTCAAACGAACCGCCGCGACACGCTCCCTGTTCGGGAAGCGGGGTATGTTGCCGCGACGCAAAGACTACTCCCTCTCGGTTTTGGAAAATAGTAACACTTTGCACTGAAAATGTCAAGCGCAATCAACACCTGAAAAACGCGTGCTAAATAATTCCTTCCAGCAAAATTTTTACGCCGATTGCAATTAAAATAACGCCGCCGGCCGTTTCCGCCCCGCCGCCGATTTTTTGACTCGTTTTACTGCCGATACTCACCGCGAGCACGGAGAGCGAGAACGTGACCGCGCCGATGAGCAGCGCGCACAGCGCAATATGATAGGGCAACCCTGCGCCCGTGTCCGCCGCCAGCAGGGTGACGCCCACCGCGAACGCGTCGAAGCTCGTTGCCACCGACTGCAACAAAAGTCCGCCGAACCCGAGCGGCTTTTTCTCCTTTGCAAGATAATTGCACAGCGTCCTTTCTCTGCGGTGCGCCGCGTACTCCTTCGCCTCGTCGAAAATCATTTTTCCGCCAAGAAGTAAAAGAAGCGCAAACGAAAGATAGGGCGCGACTCTTTCCACAAACGAAGCAACCGCCGCGCCGAAACAGTAACCTGCCACGGGCATAGCGAACTGAAAAAATGCAAACGAAAAGGCAATCAGAAACGCTTTCAAGGGCCGCATATTCGGTTCGACGATTCCGTCCGTCAAGCCCACCGCAAACGCATCCATGGAAAGTGCGATTCCGATGAAAATAATTTCCCAAACTGCCATGTTCTCTCCTTTCTCTCAATAAAAAAAACTTATGCGCGAAAAAACGCGCATAAGTCTCGTCATTTCAGATAATACCCGCGGCGCTGCCGCAATGTGTGGATATTACCGCTGATACCAGCCGACTACTCCCCTATGTCCCTTTTATTGTAATCGGCGGCGCATAATTTGTCAACCGTTTTATAAATTTCAGTAGCGGTATTTTTTGCGCATACAGAAAAAGAACAGCATGGTCACGCCGAACGCGAGCACCTCTGCCGCCGTTGCCGCCACCCATACGCCCGTAAGCCCCCACAGCATGGGCAATAACAATACCGTGCCGCATTGAAAGATGAGCGAACGGCTCAGCGAAATCGCGCCCGAAACCAACCCGTTGTTCAGCGCGGTAAAATACGCCGAACCGAATACACTGAACCCCATGAGCACATACACGCCCGAATAGATATAAATGCCCGTGCGCGTCATATTGTAAACTTCATCGCTCGTAGCAAAAATTCGCGCAAACGGAATCGCCAATCCTTCCGCAACCGCCGTGAGCACCACGCCCAACACGCCCATGAGCAAGAACCCTTTACGGCGCAGGTTTTTGAGTTCGCCGTTATTCTGCGCGCCGTAATGGTACCCGACAATCGGCGCGGCGCCCAAAGAAAACCCGAAATAGATATTAAAGAAAACCGTACTCATGTACATGATAATGCCGTATGCAATGACGCCGTTATCTCCGGCAAGACGCAAGAGTTGCGAATTGTAGAGAATGGACACGATGGCAAACGAAATGTTTGAAAGCAGCTCCGAAGCGCCGTTCAGGCAGGCACGCAGAAAATTTTTTACGCCGATGCGCGGTTTGCGGAAGCGGAGCAAACTGTTGTTTTTACACGAAAAGTAAATAATCGGCGCAATCCCCGCGACCGCCTGCCCCGCAACCGTAGCGGCGGCAGCGCCAATCAACTCCCAATCGAATACCAGAATAAACAGCGCGTCGAACGCGGCGTTCAAAACCCCTGCCGCCACCGTAATGAGAAATCCGAGCGTCGATTTTTCCGCCGTAACCATGAAACTCTGAAAGGAATACTGCAACATGAGAAAAGGCATTCCGCACAGCGAAACAAAACCGTAGAGGATTGCCGCCTCCACCGTATCGCGCGTCGCGTCCGTGCCTAACAGTTCGGCAACGGGGCGCAGGAGAGCAATGCCCAGACCGCCGAACGCAATCCCCAGCGCCGCAATCGCAATGACCATTGCCGAAAAATATCCGTTCGCACGCTCGCGGTCGCCCTCACCGAGCGTTTTGGCAATCAGAGCGCTGCCGCCCGAACCGAGCATCATACCGATAGCGCCCAGAATAATGATAAACGGAAAAATCAGATTCAAGCCCGCGAAGGCGGTATCGCCCACCGCCTTGGAAACGAACACGCCGTCCACAATGGAATACACGGACGTAAACACCGCCATCACGACGGACGGCAGCGTAAAACGCAACAGTTTTTTCATTGTGAAATGTTCGGACAGTGAAATCCGTTTCCCTTTCATAATTTACTCCGAAAATATTAAAAATGCGCCGTTGGAAAATCCAATCGAGCGCACCCGACATCTTATCGACAAACGCAACCCCGACTGCGCGTCCTCCGATGAACTGTTATTTTTTATTCAGTATACGCAAGCCGAAACGGTTTGTCAACGAAATTGACGTCATTCCTCCGCAAATCCCTCGATTTCGCGCACACGGCTCATGGGGCAGGGCGCGGTCTGCGGCGTGCATTTTTCCACTTTCAACACTTCCGCCGTGTACCGTTTCCCTCCGCATTCGACAATCACTCTGTCGCCGACTTTTACCGTAAACGCGGGCGAAAGGTACCAGCGCGGAGCCCCCTCCACTTCCACTTTGACGAACGCATAAATTCCTCCGTCCGAGATGACGCCGCCGCTCAACGAATGTATCATGTTTCCCTCCCGAACGCCCTCAGAACAACGGCGCAAACAGTTTTGCAATTTCGCAAATCCAACGCCAGACAACGCTCTTCTTCGCGTCCTCCGCCGTCTGCAGCGCGGAAACGCGGAACATCTCGTCAAAGTCCGCTTTCAACTGCTCTACCGCCTTGGTACGGAACATTAACACCGCGTCTTCAAAGTGGAACAGCAACGAACGGTAATCGAGATTGATGGTACCCACCACCGCCGCTTCATCGTCGCAGACGAAACTCTTTGCGTGTACAAAGCCGGGCGTATACTCGTAAATTTTCACGCCGCCCTTGATGAGAGCGAGATAGTTGGAACGCGTGAGTGCGAACGGTATTTTTTTATCGGGAATGTGCGGCGTAATGATACGCACGTCCACGCCGCGCTGTGCCGTGAGCGTAAGTGCTTCACGCAGGCGGTAGTCAATGATGAGATAGGGCGTCGTAATATAGACGTACTTCTTTGCCCCGTTGAGAAGGTTGATATAAACATCCTCGCCGAGATGTCTGCCGTAGAGCGAGCGCGGTCCGTCGCCGTACGGTTGCACGAACCCCTCGTTTTCAAACGATTCGTAATCGGTCGGAATATAGGGCGCAAAATCTTCCGCCGTCTTTTTCTGGATACTATAGAGCCGTAAGAACATGAGCGCAAGACTCTTTACGCCCTCCCCTTCGAGGCGCACGGCGGAGTCCTTCCAATGACCGAAATAATTGACGAGGTTGACGTATTCGTCCGCAAGATTGATGCCGCCCGTATAACCGACTTTTCCGTCGATAACGACAATCTTTCTGTGGTCGCGGTTGTTGTGCACGTTGGATACGACGGGCACGAACGGATTGAATTTCACGGTTTTGATGCCGAGTTTCCGCAAGGTTTTATGATAGCGGACGTGGACTTTACCCATGCAGCCGATATCGTCGTACATGACGCGCACTTCCACGCCCGCCTTTACTTTGCGCTGTAAAATATCGAGAATCGCCGACCAGAGTTTTCCCTTTTCAATGATAAAAAATTCAAGAAAGATATATTTTTCGGCGCGCTCCAAATCTTCGAGCAGCCGCTCGGCAAAGGTTTCACCCGACGCAAGATATTCGGTTTTGGTGTTGCCGTATAACACTGCCATGGGGCTTGCAAGCGCGAGCGCTTCGCTCTCGTCCGCCCAACTTCCCAGATAAGTTTCCGTTTCCTGTTTGGTGAATTTCCTCTGCGAAAACGGCAGGGAACGTTCAATGAGAGACAGGTATCTGCCGCGCTGTTTTTTGGAAGGGCGGTGAGAAGAAAAGACGACGTATGCAATCACGCCCACGATATTGAAGGCAATCACGCAGATAATCCAGGGGACCTTCGTTTCGGGCACCATGTCGCGGTTGGCAATCCGCAGCACCGTGACAATCATTATCAGATAATCGAGCAGGGTAAAGCCGATTTGCAGATATAATTTTGTTTCGGGATAATAAAAGATAACGACTTCGTTCACGACGTAAACCGCGCCCACCAGCACCGCGACAAACGCGGAAAACATGAGGACGATGGTTAACATCACAAGCGGAAACCGACTGAATATTTTTTTTAACTTTCGTTTCATTTGTTCTATTGTATCCTGATAATATTATAAATTACGCTCGAACACGGTGCAGCCGCAAGGCGCGGCATAAGCATGATAAGAGCCGCAAAGTTTCAGATTCTGATTCGGAGAATGCACGCGTTTCCAGGAAAGAACGTCCGCAAGCGCGTTGTTTTCAATGTTTTCCGCAAGCATTCCGCAAAGGTCGATTTCCTCTACCATACTCATGCGGTAGAATGCGTGCGACACAAGCAGACCGCCCGTAATTTTCACTCGTTTCAGCGAGACAGGCACAACGTAATCGGTTCCGTCCGAAAAGAGATAGGCAATTTCACCGCGGAAATAATTGCTCTTTACGGGCGCGTTGCCTGCAAAGGGCAGCGTGAGCGATTGCAGATTCTGCGCCGCAAGCAACGCGCCTTCGTCCGCATAATCGTTTCCCGAAACCGTGAGCGAGGTAACCGGAGGAAGTGCGGCAGTCAGCCGAACCGCAGTACCCGTGTCGAGGTAAACCGCGCCGCCGCGTTCCGCATAAGGCGCGTTCGCCGTTATTTTTTCTACCTTTGTTCCGTAAATTGTTTTAACGTCGAATTCCGCTTCCGAGCGGAGTTCCAAATGTTTTGCCCCCGTTTTGTTTAACCGCAACGCAGATATTCTGCCCGAAAGCAAAATGAGTTTTTCTCCTTTCGCGGAAGCCGTTTCCGTGAGACCTTCATTCCAAACGAAATAACCCGAACTGTACCATATCCAGCCGTTCGTCGACCGCCATACGGCAAGTCGTTCCAAGCGCGAAATTCCGTTTCCCGAAAGGGAGAGAAGTTCGGCAAGTCCGCCCGTGAACAATGTGCGGTAAACCGTTTGAAACTGTTTACTTGTTTGAATTTCGCCGTATATCCCGCCGCGGCAGAGAAAAATAGAATTGCAAGACGAATTGAAATAATCGGGATAAGCGGAAGCATAAGTTTCATTGCTCACACGGCCGTCTTCCCAACGGCAGAAATAACTTTCGCCGACTGCACCCGCGTCTTTCGGAAATGGCAGAAAAAGAGAAAACGCCGCACAGATAAAAAATAACAAAGAAAAAACAATCAGTCCGAAACGCTTGAAGCGCACCTTCACCATTTCAGGCGGTGAAGTTCCCCTTCACGCTTGAAACCCTGAAATCCGTTTTGGCGTAATGCCTCGTAAACGGCAATCGCCGCCGAGTTGGAAAGATTCAACGAGCGGCTCTCCCCAATCATGGGAATGCGCACGCACGTTTCCGGATGTTGTACAAGTAGCTCCTCGGGCAGTCCTCTCGTTTCTTTTCCGAAGACGAGAAAATCGCCGTCGCGGTATTCTGCTTCCGCATACGTGTGTTTTGCCTTTGTGGTAAAGAAATAAAAACGTGCAGACGGATATTCCGCCAGTAATTCACCAAAATTGTTATGTTCATGCACGCGCACGAGATTCCAGTAATCTAACCCCGCGCGTTTGAGTTGTTTGTCGGAAATCTCAAAGCCGAGCGGATGCACCAGATGGAGGTCGCAACCCGTTGCGGCGCAGGTACGCGCAATATTTCCCGTATTCTGCGGAATTTCAGGCTCCACCAGTACGATATGAAACATTATTTTCTCCTTTGTATATTGCTGTTATTGTACGATATTTCAACGGTTTTGGCAAGTGCTTTCCTAAAATTTCATTTTTTTCACAAAGTTTTGAAATAAAAAAAGCCGTCGGAAAATCCGATGGCTTTTCTGTTTACTTAACAACCGACATTATCTCAGATAACTGCCGTTGGCACTCTGGCGAACGCGCAACATCTGTACTTCTTCGCCCGTATTCGCATCGATATAAACGAAGTATTCCGTATCGCCGCTCGTGCAGAAGAACTCGTAAGCAAGCACTTCTTCTCCGTTTACGGGAATGAGCGCAAGCGTGCCGTTTTCGCACTCTAAGTTGCCGCTGAGTTTCGCACGCGCCTGTTCTTCCGAAATGCCCGCGCTCAAATTTCTGTCCGTTGCGTTGAGGAGATATCCTCTCGCTTCCATACCGACGACGCGTCCCTTGCTTTCGCAAACGCGTACCCGAATCATATCGGGGTAAGCGCGGAAGCCGTTGCCGTTGCTGACGTAAGTGATGTCCGCAACCATGCCTGCGTCGGAAAGCCAAACCGCTTCTACGTCGGTAATGCCGAGTCCTGCCAAGAAATCTCTTGCCAATTCGTCGCAGGTGTCGAGGTCAAAATTCTTCTGCGTGCAGACTTCATAGGTGTCGAAGAAAGCAAGTTTGCCGCCGTTCTTCGTAATCTGCGCATAAATTTCCACGTCGTTTTCATCGGTGAGTACGAAGTTGTAACCGCTCATTTCGTTAGACACGGTTTCGCCCGTGTACTTCGTTTCGCGGACATGGTAGCCGCTGAAATACTCTTTGACGAGCTCTTCGGCGCGGCTTTCGGAAATTTCTTCCATCGCGGCAAGTTTGTTTTCGCCGACGTTGCCTTCGCCCGAGAAGGGAGCGTCTACAATTTCTTCGCTTTCCGTTTTGGTATCCTGACCGATTTGGTGGAACTGGTCGGACACGGCGCCTTCTCCGCCCTTTAAGAATTCGCGGAACTGTTTGCCCGACATGGTGGTCACGAGCGTGTTCAGTTCGTTATAAATTTTAGAGTTAACGTCCGACAGATACGCAATCGTATTCTTTTCCGTTTGCGTCAATTTTTCGCCTGCCGAAATTTTGGAGAGCAGCATTCTCGCGTAGGAGCCCGTTCTGTTCACGAAGGACGAAATGTCCGTACTCGTTGCCGCGTCAACGGGAATGCGCTCCAACGCGCTTTCCATGAGCATACTGTCTACAATGATATCTGTCAGAAGTCTCTGCTGTTCGCGTACGCCCGAAGAAACACGGAGTTTAGAAAGGTTGTTGTCCATATCTTCGGTGACCGAAACCATTTCGTACAACGTTGCACGGGAAACGTTTTCGGAAGCAACGTTCATATCGTTCATTTCAATGGAACCCGCCGTGACGACGGTAGCAAGCGCAAGGCACGCTACGCCGAGAGAAATCACGGCAGCAAGCCAGCCGCCGAACCCGCGACGGTTCTTTTTGCGTTCGGTCTTTTGTTCGCGCTTATGCTTTTTGTTTTCCGCTCTGCGTTCATGTGCTCTCTGACGCGCAAGATGTTTTTGTTCGCGTGCTTTTTGCTGCGCTTCGCGCTTCTGGCGTTTCAAAGCAATGCGGTCTTTCTTTTCGCGTGCAAGGCGCTTTTGTTTTTCCGCCTTGGTCTCGTTTTTCAGCATTTCGCGGCGCGCAATTTTCTCCGCGCGGCGTTCCAGCTTCTTATTTTTCAGTTCCGCTTTTTTTTCGATTCTCGCCTGTTTCCGCTCTGCGCGTTTTTTGGCAATGAGTTCTTTGCGTTCTAATTTCTTCTGCTTCAAAGCGGCTTTCTTCTCCAATTTTTTGGCTTTCAGTTCCGCTTTTTTCATCAGTTTCTTTTCTTTTTTCTGGGCGCGTTCTTTGGCTGCTTTCAAGCGCTTTTCCGCAGCCGCGCTCTCTTTTTGCTCCGCTTTTGACGCGCCTTTTTTCTGCTTGCCCGAAACGGACTTCGTGCTTTTCGCCGTCTTTTTGGGCGCTTTCTTTTTAGACTGCGTCTGCGTATCCACGTTTGCGGCATTCACTTTGGTTTCTTCTTCGATGCGTTCCACTTTTTTAGCGCCGCTCGATACATTCTTTCCGATTTTCTTTTCCATAACTCCTCCTTAAATGGCAAAGACGTGCTTGCCGATAACCGTGACCGTCGGACGGTTGAATATCCACGAGCTTGTTGCTTTGGCAGGGTTGTAATAATACAGACACCCGTAGGTGGGGTCCCAGCCGTTCATCGCGTCGCGCGCGGCGTCGTATGCGGTCTGGTTGGGCTCTAAATTGATTTGCCCGTCCGAAACCGCGGTGAATGCACCGGGTTGATAAACAACCCCTGCAATGGTGTTGGGGAAGGACGAACTTCTTACGCGGTTCATAATCACCGCGCCGATTGCAACCTGACCCGTGTAGCTTTCGCCCCGTCCTTCGGCGTAAATCGTCTTTGCGAGAAGGTACAAGTCGGAAGAGGTGTAGTTCGACGAACCGGACGAAGACGAATTGCCCTTGTTAGGTTTGTTGAGCGCATTATAGGAATCGTTCATACCGAGTGCGGCGTAAGTCGCTTTTCCCACAATGCCGTCCGCAGTTAAGCCGTTCTTCTTCTGGAACAGGATAACCGCTTTTTTCGTACCCGAGCCGTAGATACCGTCTACCGCGCCCGAATAGTAGCCCCAATTTTTCAATCTGCGCTGGACTTCCTTCACCTCGCCGCCCTTGCTTCCCTGACGGAGCACTGCGGCTTCGATAACGGCAGTCTGCGCCGTATCGGCTGCGTTGTCCGCACGGGTGAGGGCGACTGTCGTCATGCCCGCGGCGGCAGTTGCGGTGAGCGCAAGCGTCAACGCGCCGATTGCCAAAAACTTCTTCATAAATTCCTCCTAT
>CAMUBY010000001.1 GCA_947087265.1 uncultured Clostridia bacterium | reverse complement strand
AGCAGTCGGCTCATAACCGATCGGTCCGCGGTTCAAGTCCGTGAAGGCCCACCAGACAGTGGGATACGCGCCGCTAAAATGGCCCAATAGCTCAGTTGGTTAGAGCGCCAGCCTGTCACGCTGGAGGTCGACGGTTCGAGCCCGTTTTGGGTCGCCACAAAAAGAGAGCCTCATTCGGAGGAATGAGGCTCCCGCCTTGAAAAAAGGCGAAATGCCTTGGTAGCTCAGTTGGTAGAGCAACGGACTGAAAATCCGTCTGTCGGTGGTTCGATTCCGCCCCAAGGCACCACCTTGCCGGTGTAGCTCAACTGGCAGAGCAGCTGATTTGTAATCAGCAGGTTACAGGTTCGATTCCTGCCACCGGCTCCATCGGTAAACCACAACTAAATAAGGGAAGATTCCAGAGCGGCCAAATGGATCAGACTGTAAATCTGACGTCTACGACTTCGGTGGTTCGAATCCACCTCTTCCCACCAGTCAAGAAAACGGGGTAAAAACAAGTATTTTGCCCCGTTTTCTTTGGTTTTTCCCACTTTTTCTACGCATTTTGTGCAATCTTCCGAATTTTGCACATTTTCCGAAAATAGCCCGAAAAAGCATTTTCCCCAAATTTCCCCAAAAATTAAAATGTCGTTTCTGCCCTCTCGTATAGCCCCGAGAGGTTTTTTTTGCGTTCCCTTCAACTCAATTTTGCGGTGCTGGTCGCTCAGAAGATTGACCCCCGACCGTGGCGACGTCGTTTGACCTCAAAACGCGACCGCGGTTTTACTGCACTTTGCGCAATTTCGCGTTTTCGGGGTTTCGGTGCGTGTGATGCACACCGTGCACCTGGTCACAAATCCCCGTTTTCGGGGAGTTTTTCAATGCGGCAGGGCTTCGCCCTGACCCCATATTAAAACGGGGGTGCGGAACTTGCGCCAGCACGGCTCGACCCCGCCCCCACGGTCACGGCAACGGGTGCCTTGCTGCCCGTGGGGGCGGGGCACTTCGCACGCGCTTGCGCAAGTTCCTTTTGTGCTGTGAGCGTTGCTCTCTGTGCCGCCCCGCTTTCGGGTACTTCGTTCACGGTGCGGGGGTGCACTTGCCCTTAAACCTGTTTTCCTTGTTTCCTGCTCGGGTTTCGCCCCGTCGCTATCCCTCCCGCGCTATCGCTTGCGGACCTCCACATTCGCGTAGGAGTAGGAAAACTCCTACGCAAATGCGGAGGCTCTCTTGACCCGCCAGCGGGTGCCCGGGTGTAGCCCTCGTGCTTGTTGGACGATAGGCGAGAGACTCCGCAACCTTATTAAGCCCCGTAGGGGCAAAAGGCTACCTGCGCCCGTCATGGGCAACGCGCTTGCGCGCGCTTCCAGCCGCCGTTAATGCGCACCCTCTACCCCGCGCAACGGCTGGAACAGCAGAGGCTTCCAGCCTTTCGATTTTTATTACCGCGGAATCCTCAAACCGCCTTGCCGTGCTTTTCACGCCCTTGTTATTGCGTGGTTCGTCGACGTCCGTTTTTACACGCGCTCGAACGGGGGACAGGTCCACGCGTTTTTATTTGTGGCGGAACGCGCAGGGGCGCGGACGGAAACCGCCTAATTTAGCCCCGTAGGGCGGCACACGCCGCCCATGGGACATTGTGGGGGAATTGCCCCTTGCGGGGCATGGGGCGGGACTTTACGCGCCCGCTATGCGTTGTTTTTGCGTTGTCGGTAACGCAAGTTTGCGTTTAAGGTAGCGCATTTTTGCGTTGCTGGTGGCTCAGAACGTTCGCACCGTTCGTTGACCCCCGACCGTGACGACGTTTGTTGACTTCAATTTCTAACCCCAACTTAAAGCCATTGCCGCGGCAAATTCGGGAAATGTTTTACTGCGGTTTTTCCGTCTGTACTTTCCGAATGAATTTTTGAACTGCGGAAACGTGGTAAACGTGTACAGCGGTTCGATAACGTTCGTAGGGCATACAAACGGCAAGCCCCTTAGCCAAAGATACGTTTTCTTACTGACGGGAACGCCGAAGTAGTAAGGCTCAACCTCTTGATTATGCGGCGGCAAGCCAAATAACTTCATGGGCACAGGGTTTTCGATACAGATACGCGGGCAATCTGCCTCGTATATCTTGCGGAAGAACTCGGCTGCACGTTTGCCGAGTTCAAACCGCACTTCGTCAAGTTCGCCGTTTCGGTATAGGTTACTACTCCCCGCTTTGGAAAGGTATGTACACGGCGGGAACGCTATAATCATGTCCCACTTGTCAATATGGTGCGACTGCCCGTCGCAGGTCCGAAAATCACAGTTCCCGTTTAACAGCGGAAGCACGTCCGCCCAGATATGCCATTCGGGGCGTTTGCCCGAACAAAATTCGACGTCGCAGGAATATGCTTCGTGTCCTTTCTCGCGGAACGCAATGCACACGCGTTGACTTTCTTCGCAGGCAACTAAAATTCTCATTTCTTCGCCTCCTTGCTTTGCGGCGTTGGTAACTCATTTTTACCGCGCTTGTTCGCGCTACAAGTTGGCTCCGAAGTTTCGCTCTGAACGTTGACAACGTTCGTTGACTTCGATTTTTCGCCAGGGAGATTGACCCCCGAAGTTGGGCACGTTTGCGCCGTCGCGCTTTCCTGCTCGGCAAAGAATGTATCGGAAGCGGCTTTGACAATGTTCGTAAAATGCTTTGCCGCTTTGTTCTTGCGGTGGAACAACCAACCCTCACGCGGGATAAACTTGCCGCGCCGCTTTTTATGCGTGTACTTCTCTTGCTCGTAGGTGATTTCGTATTCATCATAAATGCGGCGGAACTCCTCACGGTAGACGGTGTACAGTCTATCTGCCATGTACTTATATAAGGGCTCCGTCAATTTGTCTTTGTATCGCGTGAGTCTGCAACACATGGCGTAAGTGTTGTTGTTTAATAGTTCGATTTTTTGCAAAATCTCTACTTCAATTATTGTTTCATTCATGTTGTTTTCTTGCTCCTGTAACCTTTCGGTTCTGTGAATTTGTAATAATCTTCGTAACCTTTCGGGAAACCTTTTTCCATGGCTTGCGAGTACGACTCCAAAAAGTCATATTTCGTGCGCCCGTTCTTTACCCGCGGGAAAAATTCTTCCGCACACGCAAAACTGTTATAGCAATCGAATATATTGCCCTCGTACTTAATCGGTTTGTCCTTGTAGTCTGCCTGTTTTCCTTTCAAATAGTCGTCTACGTCGTTCCATGAAGTAAACTCTCGCGTTTTCCAAGTAGTAGACTCCACGCACCCCGCAAAGTTCGTTTTGTTATCTATGCCGCGCAATTCAACAAATTTATGCGTGAGCCGTCGAATATTCAAGTCGATTAAATCGGGGCGTTGCGATTCGAGTATAATATCTAAATGCTGGTGTCGGTGTTTCTCGAAGAATGCGCTCACGCGCGGGTTTATTCCTTGCCGCGAATCGAAGTAGCGTTGCGCTTCGGGAATTATCAAAAGCGAATGCGGCGGGAAGAATTGAACGGGGTAGCCATTCTTGCCTTGCTCTGCTATCCCTAAATTATACGGCGCAAGGTAGTACGGCTCGTAAAACTCTTCGTAGTCAATCTCAAATTTAACGTCAAGGAAAGGACCGACAAAAATAGGCGGATTATCGGGGAACGGGCAATTAAGCCCGAACTTATCGTTGTCTGCTTTTATCTGCTCGCAACACATTTCAAGCATAATGTCACCGCTCGTGTAGTACGTTTCTAATACTATCCGCGCAAGGTTCGCGCTCTTGCCCATTCCCGTTGTGCCGAAATACTGCGTTATCATTGCTTCCCCTCGTGCCGCGCGCTAATCTTGCGCGATACCCATTTCACAAACCGCACGGGGAGCATGACAACCCACAGCAACGCTTTTCCGATTGCCTTTAAGAGTTTTAGTAACAGTTGCCCAAAGGCGGGCACAAGAAAACCTACAATCGCAGGAAGCACAATAAGCAACCCCACCGCGACAAGGACATACACCCACCAATCAGATTTGCCCGTGAAAAAGTCTACAATCGGTCCGAAAATCTTTTCCCACAGCGTGACACGGTCACCGCCTACCACTTCCGAAACGCCGCCCTTGTTAGATACGACACCGAGGTTATACGGCTCGCCTTCCGAAATAAATTGTAACCGCAAAATCGTTACGTTTGAAACTTCCGTTCCGCTTATGAACTTACTTCCAAGTATTGAGCCGAAAATATCCCAATAACAAAGATAATCGGAAACGCCGCCGATTTCGTTTTCAAAGTCGGTTTCAAAATAAGATAACACCCACTGGTATTTTTTAATGTCGTTTGCTACTTTGTCGTCCAAGTTGCTACATGATTTCACAAACTCCGCACCCGTCTGTATTCTTTCCCAAGTGCGGTTTGCGGCAAACCAATAATTTCCCGTCGCGGCGTATTCCTTATAGTTCACCGTTTTTGCGGTTTGCTTAGAACGGTTTGAAAATGTAGAAGATTTCTACGATAGGTTTTCCAATGGTCTTTTTGAAATCTTGCAAAGAAATGGACTTGCTTAATCCGAATCTGAAATGAAAGCACTTAAAGCGATGCACAGTTCCTGTACGGCTGTTTGCATCGCTTTTTTTGTTTGCTCGGAAGTAGGGATTGTCCCTGTAATCATTCCGCGCAAAATTCTGACTTCCGATTTCAACGCTTCCGCCATTTCATCTGCCCGCGCTATTCCAGCAAGCGGAAATGCTTTGAGCGTTTCTTTTACGTACTCATCCAGTCCGCCTTTGAGTTCCTCAAAATCTTCCTTTGTCTTTGTTTCCATGCCTTTCACCTCCTTTTAATTTTTGCACCCCTCGTTTAAGGCTCGAAATTGCCTATCTAACAGCAAGTTCGTTGCCGTCGATAGATTTTACAAACGGGGGGGGGTGTTTATTGTACCGAGATATTCGGTATTGTTTGTATTATAATACCGTATATCTCGGTATGTCAAGTTTTTTACCGAAATTTATTGTATTCTTTTTTTACAGGAGATAAGGTATATGAAAAATTTACGAAACGTTCGCAAGGAATCTAATCTCACACAAAAGCAAATAGCCGAATTATTAAATATCAGCCAACAAAGTTATAGCGATTATGAAAACGAAAAAACACAACCCGACTTTGAAACTTTGATTAAAATAGCCGACACGCTCAATGTTTCTATTGACTTTTTACTCGGCAGAACGGACGAATTCGGAAGCACGCTGCTTTCCCCCACCGCGCCCGAACTCACCGCAAAAGAACATGAGATTCTGCGGCTCTATAACGCTCTAAACCCCTCTGGAAAGGAACTAATTGAACAGACTTTGAAAACGCTTGCCAACGCGTCAAATAGTATGGAGCACAAAAAGAAAGCATGATAAAATAGCCTAAGGCGCATTTGCCTAAGGAGAATTTATCATGTATACAAAAGACATCATGAAGCGCATTCAGGAAACGATACAGAGTTTGACAACCCTGTACGGCGAACTGTCTGAGGAAATTCCTCCGCTCTACGACGCCAACGAGAACCCGACTCTTATGTTTCCTACAACGCTTAAAAAAAAGAAGCGGCGCACGAAGAACTTGAAATCAATCAGGCAGAAACGACATTTTTGGAATTCACAAAAAAGGAGTTATCAAAAATGCCGAAATTTTTTAGAAACGTTTACAAATTGAAAGGAGGTAAAACAGCACACATACGACAAAAAGAAAACGGCACCTTTGAGATAAGGTACCGTCGGGATGGGTTCAACATTTTTGTTAGTTCAAAGAATCTCGGCGAAGCAAAAGAACGTTTCATTCAAGCACTTTGCGAAGCCAAAACGGAAACGATGAACGACAAAACCTTTTTCGGACAATATGCCATGCAATGGCTTGACGTCGTAAAGAAACCGCAAATTAAAGAAAATACTTGGAAAAATTATTTGTGGACCTTGCAAACATACGTCTTTCCAAAATTCGGAAAAATGCGACTTCGGGATATAAAGCCGATTGATGTTCAGAAACTGTTAAACGGATTGGAAGAAAAAGGAATTCAGCGCGGCTCAACAAATGTTTATTCAATCTTAAAACCGATTTTTGAATTTGCCGTTGCGGAAGATTTGCTTGTTAAAAATCCTATGGCTTTAATTCGTAAACCGAAATACGAAACGAAGCACGGCGAAGCACTTACAGTGGAAGAAGAACGGACTTTTGTTGAAAAGTGTATCGCAAGTAATTTTTCTTGCCGATATGCTTATATCCTCTTGGTATTTACAGGTATACGCCGCTCGGAACTGCCGTCGGTAGAAATTTCTTCGCAATGGGTAACGGTCATTACTTCCAAAGGGCGAAAAGGCGAAGCACCGAAAAAACGAAAAATACCCGTTTCCCCTATGTTGAAACCCTTTTTGCCATTTATGACAAAAGAAAATTTGACCATAAATGAAGTTACACTTTCAAAAAGTATTTCCAAACTTGCCGAGGGTCATCATTTGCACGAACTGCGGCATACATTCATAACCAGATGTCAAGAATGCGGAATCAGCCGTGAACTAACTTCATTATGGGCAGGGCATAAAGCGGATAATTCAATGACATCTAACGTGTACACCCATTTTAGCGAGGAATTTCAACTTGGTGAAATTCAGAAACTTAGATATTAAGCCGATTTTTTCCCCACGTTTTCCCCAAAAGCTCTAATTTCAAAGGAAATACAACTGCATAAAGTTAGGTTTTGCCCCGTATTTACATGAATAATCTGTAAATCTGCTGTATAAATGCACGTTACATTGACTGTAAATCTGCTGTATAAATGCACGTTACATTGACTGTAAATCTGACGTCTACGACTTCGGTGGTTCGAATCCACCTCTTCCCACCACGAAAAAAGGGAGTTTTGCTTAAAAAACCCCCTTTTTTTCATGCCAAAATGCAGATTTTTAACCGTTTTAGCCTTTTTTCATAATTTTCAATATATTTATCCCCAAATTTTCCCCCAAAAAATTTTAAGGTAATTTTGCGGTTCTTCACGCGGCGTAGCTGTGCGATTGTTTTATCAAACATCCGCCACAGAGCCTTTTTGCTTTTGACTGTGTTATATGATTGAAAAATCGTTGTGCAAGTGCTATAATGTAAATGCTCAATAAGAGTTGTAAACAGTAATTTAGCGAAATTATTATGAAATTAAATTATAAATTGGCAAAAATCGAAAACGACGTATCTGCAATTATTGAATTTACTAAAAGCAGTACGTCCGACTTTTGGAGTAGTCCGGTTTTTCATTTTTACCCCGATATCGATAGAAACAAGTATAACTTATTGTGCATTGAAGAAAGAACTGTTTTTCTAAAAAAATATTTTGATGAACTAAAATCGAAAAATGAATCACTCTTGATTAATAAAATAAGTAAATATAACGAATATTGGCAAAATTATCAAAATGAAATTGTTTTTAAGCTGCAAAAGATATTTAAAATTGATTTATCAAATAAATTCAATGATTTGATATGCTACACTTCTTTTTGTCCTATATGCCCGCGCTATCTTACCGAACACAGCTTTAACAATTTTTATCTGGAAAGCGAAAGGGGCGCATTGGGTACGGCAATGCACGAAATAATCCATTTTGTCTGGTTTTATGTATGGAACGGATTTTTCCGTGATTCCTACGAAGAATACGAAACGCCGAGTTTAAAATGGATATTGAGTGAAATGGTAGTTGAACCGATAATGAGGTGCGACGGGCTGGGCAAAATCAACCCTTACTTTATAAGTAAATCCTGCGTTTATCCCTATTTTTATACATTGAAAATAGAAGGAATACCGATTTTAGAAAAGTTGTATAAAATGCTTATTTCCTTGCCAATAAAATCGTTTATGAAAGAAAGCTATGCTTTTTGTATAGAACACGAACAAAAAATCAGAAGTCACATACAGACAAACGAAAATTATATGAGCTAAATCACAATTTAGCGATTAGTTTCATTATATTCCACCGTAAAATTTTTCAAAACGCACAAACTGAAAATATGTGCGGTAGATTTCATTTAGGCTTTCACGAAAAAGAAACGCAACAAATCGTCAGCGACCTTTCCGAGCCGCAGCAGCTTAAAATTCGCTTCGGAGATATTTTTCCGAGTGATTTTGCGCCCGTTCTCACGGCAGAAGAAACGCTTGCGGCGCGTTGGGGATTTGAGCGCTTCGACAAAAAAGGTGTGTTCATCAACGCGCGCGCGGAAACGGTGACTGCAAGACAGACCTTCCGTAAAAGTTTTTTGGAACGCAGGTGCTTAATTCCCGCAAGCGGTTTTTACGAATGGAACGCTGAAAAACAAAAATTTTATTTCACGCGCAAGGACGGAAGACTTTTATATCTGTGCGGCTTTTACCGCAAAGAGGACGATGAGCACCGCTTTGTCATTCTCACCAAACAGGCGACCGCACCAGTTTCCGCCTATCACGACCGCATACCAGTCATTGCCGACGATACCGCAAAACACAAATATCTCACCGATATGTACTTCGCTTCCGATTATATCAATTGCGAAAATCAAGTAAAACTGAAAACGTCATAACATAAGCGAGCCCGATGGCTCGCTTTTTACTTCCCGTTTTTAAAAAAACTGTACGGGTGAATGGTGTGCTCCCCTTTTATATCCATATCGCGAATCTTCGGGTCTTTATAAACGATTGCCGACTGAATCACTTTATTACCGTATTTTTTACGCAGTTTGTCAATCGCCGCATCCAACCTCTTTTGCTTCTCGTCCTTTTCCAGACTGCCGAGAAAATCCATTTGCTCCGCCCCGAAACAAAAATCGGAAACCGAAACCCCTAAACTCCGTACATAATTCCGCCACGGATATACTTCCCGAAAAATTCGGAACGCCGTCTTTCCGATTTCAACGGCATTACTGCACGGACGCGGCAATTTCGCTTGTTTCTGATACCCCGTTAATTCGGAATCGCGCACGGAAAGATGTACGGTGCGTCCGCGCGTCAAACCCGCTTCGCGCATACGCGCGGCAACCGAATCCGAAAGCAAATGAATCACCATCCGAACGTCTTCCTCGTCTTTCAAATCTCGGTATACCGTAAGGCTGTTTCCGATTGATTTAATCGTTTGCTCCTCTTTCGCCGTAACCACGGGCGATTCGTCTTTCCCGCACGCGAACGTGTAAAGATAACTCCCCCACTTACCGAGCAGACTAATCAGCGTTTCCTCTTTGGTCTGCGCCAACTGCCCGATTGTACGGATGCCCATACGGTTGAGCTTTTGCTTGGTTGCACTGCCGACGTACAGCAAATCTTCCACAGGAAGATTCCAAACGATTGTGCGGTAATTTTCCTGCGTGATTTCCGTGACCGCGTCGGGCTTTTTCATGTCGGACCCGAGCTTTGCAAAAATCTTATTCCAACTCACGCCCACGCTGACGGTTATCCCGATTTCTTTTTTGACGCGCTTCCGAATGAGGTTGGCTATCTCAACGCCGCTGCCGAACAGTTGCAGACTTGCCGTTACGTCCAGCCAGCATTCGTCGATTCCAAACGCCTCGATTCGGTCGGTATAGTCCTCGTAAATTTTACGCACTTCTTTGGAAACGCGCAAATATTCCCCGAAATCAGCCTCCACTTCCACGAGGGTATTTCCGCATTTTTGTTTGGCTTCCCAATACACGTCGCCCGTTTTAACGCCGAACTGCTTCGCAATGATATTCTTTGCCAGCACAATGCCGTGCCTATCCTCTTTCGAGCCGACGACAACCACAGGCTTCTCCCGAATTTCAGGACGGCGCAGGCACTCCACCGAAGCGTAAAAGTTATTCAAATCGCTGTGCAGAATGGTACGCATACGCTATCAGTATGCGAAACTTCTACGAAAATAACAGAACGGCTGAGCGCACCGCTTGAAAAAAGCTTGCTCTTATGCTATCATGAAAGCATGTTACCGAATAATTTATTAAACGCAAAAAACCGCGACGAATTCCGCTTGTGGCTGAGTGAAAATCACGGCAAGGAAACAGAATGTTGGGTCATTGTAAAGCGCGGCAGACCGCAAAACGACGGTACGTTCTGGTATATCGACGCCGTGGAAGAAGCCATGTGTTTCGGCTGGATTGACAGCACGGAAAAACGCCTTGAAAACGGCGTTACCGCGCAACGGTTCACGCCGCGCAAAAAAAATTCTTTATGGTCGGAACTGAATAAAGAACGTTGCCGCCGCCTCGAAAAGCTGGGGCGCATGACGGACGCAGGCCGCGCCGTTTTGCCCGATATGTCTTCGGACGGTTTTGTGATTGACAGCGAAATTTTAACCGCGCTTCAAGCAAATCAAACGGTATGGAAGGAATTTCAAAAATTTCCGCCCCTTTACCGACGCGTCAGAATCGACACGATACAAATCAAGAAAAAGCAACCCGAACTGTTTCGGAAGCGCTTACAGAAACTAATTGAGAACACAAGCCGCGGCGTAATGTACGGAGAATGGAACGATAACGGACGGCTGCTCAACTTTTGATTTTTTTACAAACCCCGACAGGAAACTTTCTTTGTCGGGCGTTTCTTTTTTGGGAAAACCCGGCGACAATGCTTGCATTTTTTCTGTGAATCCATATAATATGTAGAGTATCATAAATCAATCGATTTCAAACGGAGAGTTCTTATGAAACAAAAACACAAAGCGGTAAAAGTGTTAGCGACTATCACAGCGGCGGCGGTTTCCCTTTCCACCGTGCTTCTTTCGGCTTGTTCGAAAAAAGATAATTTTTACACCATTCCGGAAACGACTCTTCCCACCGCAGAACAGTTTGCACTCAATAAGTACAACTACGAAGACCTTTCGGACGTGCAGACGACCGTCCGTGCCGACAGCCGCAACGTGCTGGAACGCAATCTTCCGCGCGCGCAGATAGAAACGCTGAGCGACGATTTTTCCATCGTTTACAATACGGAAACGAAAGCATTTTCCGCCGAATACGGTACGCTAGTAGCAACTACCGATACGGTAAAAACTGCAACCATTCATTTTGATAAGTATCCCTCCCCCTCCGCGAGTTGCGAAGGTCCGGGCGCGTTTTCAAACGGCACGATGAACGGAAAAAACATTGATTCCTACGCCGAATCGTTCCGCGACTATTACCTAAACAACGCAGAAATAGAAGAAAAAGACAGAGAAAAAAAATACGAAGAATTCCAACGTCAGTTCAATAAAGATTTCTATAAATATATGCTGATGACGCAGGGTCAGCATTTGGCGGCGGAAGCCGCGCACCGCTCCGCGAACGGCACGCTTACGCAGGAATGGCTGAAAAAGCACCCTGCCGCAGACGCACAGTACGGCGCGGTACTCGGCGAAAATAACGCGGTGAAAAAGGAAATTACGCTGGACCCCATCTACCGCTCCTACCATGCGATGGGGCTGTATCTGCCCGCAGGCGAACTCGTTACCGTAAAAGTCGAAGGGCTGAAAAAGGGCGAACGTCTCTCCGTCGTTCTGGGCGTGCAGGATTCCCTCGCCTGGGCAGGCGGCGCGGACGACGCGACGTATCAGAGTATCGTCGGCAAAGGCAATAATGCAAACGGGATTTCCTCACACTCCTTCTTCACAAAAGCGGACGTCATCGTAGCCAACGGAAAAATGGTCGTTGAAAACGAAACGGATAAAAAACCCGTTTCCAAAGTAACCAACCAATCGCAATGGAACAGACAGAACGGGCGGCTTCCCTGGTTGCACGCCAGCTTCACGTTTACCGAAAATAAGGAATACAAAATCGGCAACCCCTTCGGCGGCGCCCTCCAAATCGGTATGGAAAACTGCTATTCGCGCGCCAAAGTGACCTTTACGGGCGCGGTGGAAACGCCGCACTATGTACTCGGGCAGACGACGCCCGAATACTTCGACGAATACCTGCGCGACGCGCCCGGGGTCATTGCTATCCTCGACACCGAAAACGGGCAACTCATCGGCCCTACGGGAGAGATGGGAACGCACAGTTATATGCGGCAGGTAAAGACGGACGAAATCGATAAACTCGCCATGCTGTGGCATTCCTTCCTCTCTGTAAACGAATCGTTCACGGGCGGTACATACAACCGTTTCAACAAAATCATGTTCGACTGGCACGTTCCCGCAGGCGCCGCAGTAGCGCTCGGCAACTATTCCTTTGCCCAGCCGACGGGTTGGTTTAACGACGCGATGAATTACCGCCGCCTGCTCGAAGCGGGCACCTGGGGTACCCTGCACGAAATCGGGCACAACCACGCTTCGTCCTACGGTACCGTTTGGGGCTTCGGCTGCGGAATGGAGGGCGAGGTCAGAAACAACGCGCTCATTCTGCTTTCCTATATTATGATGTGCGATATCGGTACGACGGTACGCAACTCCTACACGCCCGAACACGGCCAATACGCCAACCCCTACAACGTGCTGAACGAAACGCTCAGCAAAAAAGGCAAGTATGCGGATACGGAAAACTGCGGATATTTTGAAATCCTCGGAATGTACGCCAACATTATGCACTCGTTCGGCGCGGAAAAATATTACGAACTTCTGTACACCTATAAAGACAATCCCTCTTACTGCTCAAACAAGCGCGCCGATTTTGCATTCCGCTGTTCGCTTGTGTACGGCATGAATTTTGTGAAGTATTTTAACGAGTTCTATTCCGCAAAAATTTCCGACGATATGTTCTCTGCGGAACAACTTGCTTCTATGCAACCCCTGCCCAACTACGAGCCTGTCTCCTGCTTCTATGCGGGCGGAATCGACGGCGTAAAGACCGCAGGCGACTACATCGTGACGTTCGGCGACGATATCACGTTCGATTTATACGGTAAGACCGTGAGTTCGTTGGATACGAAAGAACAGAAAGGATTTGAAATTCTGCGCGTCGGCAAGCCCGAACACGGCAAAATCAAAAAGACGGACGACGGCAAATGGACGTACTCCTTCAACAAAAATTATACGGGCACGTTCGACCAATTTACCTTTGACGTAAAACTCGCGGACGGCGTGGTACACACGCTTGCGATTACGCTTCGCATCGCCTACAACGGCGGCAGAGTGACCGTTTATAACGACGTCGAACTCCCGAACAAAAACTGGGAAGAAGTACACGCAAAAATTTCCGAGCGCAATCCCGATGCGGTACTCGGCTCTTCGAACGGCACAATCGGCAATTATCAGACCGCCTCGGGCAAAAAGGACGTACGCATTTCCGAATTCTACTGGCAGGCGCCCAAGTCGGGAGTCGTTTCCCTCTCCGCAAAATGGGACGACTGGGCGGAACTCTATTTCGGGGAAGATTTCGATAATCTCGAAAAACTAAACCTGAAGAAAGACGCGAACAACCCCAGCGATACCAACGACTTCCACGACATTAAAACTTACGGCGATTACGGGAACGTTAAAACCGTGCAAGAAGGAAAGTTCTACGCCGTGAAAATCGTCAACGTGAATACGGGCGGCGGCGGTTCGGCTTCCTTTGCCTATAAATATGAGGGCGAGGAAAACTACGCGGTGCCTGAAACAGCCTGCGTATTCCACCCCAACTTCCCGCTCGGGAAAGAGGTAAACTCCTACGTCTATGAACCGCAGTTCTTAGTTTCCAAAAAGGACAATATCAAAATTACTCTGACGGGCACGGATAAGAGCGAATGGAGCATGGTAAAAGCGCCCGAAAATATCGTAGGCGGAAGATTCGTTACCGAACAGCAGGTAGACCCCGAAACAGGCAAACCCATTGAAGGAAGCGTTATTACAATCGATAAATGGACTTACCTCATCGACGGGCTTGACAACACGAACATGCACACCACCTACGGCGGCGCCGACAAAAAGATTACCCCCGAAAATCCCCACGAATTTATTGTGGATACCGCAAGTATTCAGAATTTCAACTACTTCTCCGTCGTTACGAGAAACAACGTAAACTCCTATATTACCGACTTTGAATTGCAAATTGCGGACACTTTAGACGGCGAATGGAAGACGATTGCAACGGGCGACAGAAGCAATTACTCGGGCACGAAAATCACTTTGAAATTCCCGAGTGTCAGCGGAAGATACTTAAAACTTATCGTCAAGGGCACGACGGGCGGAAACTTCTCCGTGCTTGCAGAACTCGACGGAGGCATTCAGTCCACTACCCAGCAGGTCATCTCCCCCACCAGCAGCAAACTGTTTGCAACGAAAGGCTGGCAGAACTCCGCAGACATCGCCGACGAGCCCAACGGATTCCTTATTTCCGAAAAGAAGAATTCCAAACTCGTTCTGAAATTCAAAGGCGAGAGCATTGCGCTCTACGGCGCGACGGGAAAAGGCTACGGTTCGGTGAAAATCATCATCGACGGCGAAAAAATACAAACGGTGAACCTGAACAGCGAAACCGAAGAAACAAGAAAATTGATTTTCAATCAGGAAAATCTCAGTAATAAGGAGCACACTGTGGAAATTATAACAACTTCTGCCGACAAAGTTATGCTTAGCGTATTCGGCATTCCCTATTCGGCAAACCTCATCAACGCGCCTGACATTTACAAAGAAAAAGTGCTGACCGTTTCTTTGATTGTATTTGTATTGCTTTTTGTAGCAGTCGCTGCGGTACTTGCGGTTCTGTTCTTCGTTCCGAAATTCCGCAATAAAATTTTCGGCAGCCGTTTCATGAAAAAGCAGGAAGAAAACGCGAATAAACCCAAAGCAAAGAAACCCGCAAAAGCGGAAAAGGCAAGCAATGCGGCAACAAAACCGACCGAAAAGACGGCAGAAAAAGCTGGCGAGAAACAATCCTCCCAAAAACCCGTGAAACTCGAAGCTAAACCCGCGCCGAAAACCGCCGAGCCGAAGAAAGCAACTCCCGTAAAACTCGAACCGAAAAAGACGGCGGAAAAGAAACCGACGGCGAAGCCCAAAAAGTAAAAAGGAGAAACCGAAAATGCAAAAGATTCAAACGGACAAAGCGCCTGCGGCAATCGGACCCTACTCGCAAGCAATCGAAGCAAACGGCGTGATTTATACTTCGGGGCAAATTCCTATCGACCCCAAGACGGGCGAAGTCGTTGCGGGCGGCGTGGAAGCGCAGGCAATGCGCGTGCTTGAAAACCTGAAAGCCGTTTTAACGGCGGCGGGCATTTCCCTCGCAAACGTTGTGAAAACGACCTGCTTTCTTGCGGATATGAACGATTTTGCAGCGTTCAACACTGTCTATGCCAAGTATTTTGAGCACAACCCCGCGCGCTCCTGCGTAGCAGTGAAAACACTGCCCAAGAACGTTCTCGTAGAAATCGAAGCCGTTGCCGTAAAATAATCCTAAACTACAAGCAATCTCCGCGCTTTCATGCGCGGAGATTTTTTTAGCAAAAATATCTTTTCCGACAAATTTTTCCAATCATGGAAATGTAATTGATAAACGAAAAATTCTATGATATAATATGCGTTGGATTACAAACGTTTCAGGAGGTTGTTTATGGCAAAATGCGATGCTTGCCTCGGTACGGAAGTTCAGCAGGAAAAGTTGAAAGCCGTTATCGAAGCGTCACGGAATACGCCGGGGTGTCTGATGCACGTATTACAGGAAGCACAGGACATTTACGGATATCTTCCCATGCAGGTGCAAAAGGTGATTGCGGAAGGGCTCGGAATTTCACTCTCCGAAGTTTACGGCGTGGTAACGTTCTATTCGCAGTTCTCCCTCACGCCCAAAGGCAAATACAGTATCAGTGTATGTCTGGGCACGGCTTGCTATGTAAAGGGCGCGGATAAAATTCTCGAAGAAATCGAAAAAGAACTCGAAATCAAACCCGGCGAATGCACGCCGGACGGACTCTTCTCGCTCGATTGCTGCCGCTGCGTGGGCGCGTGCGGTCTTGCGCCCGTACTCATGGTGAACGACGAAGTATTCGGCAAACTCACCCACGATAAAGTGAAATATATTCTCGATATTTACAGGGAGGACGAAAACAAATGACCGTTGAGCAATTAAACGCCATTAAAGAGAAAAAACAGGCGCTCATCGAAGTGCGCCGCGTCGTCAAAGACCAGGGCGAAAAACTCGCCGCGCAAACGGGCTACCGTAAACAGGTGCTCGTGTGCGGCGGTACGGGTTGCACTTCCTCCCATTCCATGAAGGTCATTGCCGAACTTGAAAACGCGTTGAAAGAGTACGGCATTAACGACGTGCTCGTCGTCAAGACGGGCTGTTTCGGGCTTTGCGCGCTCGGCCCCATTATGATTGTCTATCCCGAAGGCGCGTTCTATGCGCAGATGACGCCCGAACATGTGAGAACGGTTGTGGAAAAACACCTCGTGAAAGGCGAAATCGTAAAAGAACTTCTCTATCAGGGCACGATTACCAAAGAAGGCAATGTTATTCCTTTTGCGCAGACCTCCTTTTATAAAAAGCAAATGCGCATTGCGCTTAGAAACTGCGGTGTGATTGCGGCGGAAGACATCGAAGAAGCGATTGCGGCAGGCGATTACAGCGCGATTGTGAAAGTACTCACCACTATGACGCCCGACGACGTGATTAACGAAATGCTCGCTTCCGGGCTTCGCGGAAGAGGCGGCGCAGGCTTCCCCACGGGCAGAAAATGGGCGTTTGCAAAAGCTTCCGCAGGCGACGTGAAATACGTCGTTTGCAACGCGGACGAGGGCGACCCCGGCGCGTTCATGGACCGTTCCGTATTAGAAGGCGACCCCCATTGCGTGCTCGAAGCCATGACGATTGCGGGTTATGCCATCGGCGCGCACCAGGGCTATATCTACGTCCGTGCAGAATACCCCGTTGCGGTGGAGCGTCTGCGCATCGCGCTCAGACAGGCGCACGAATACGGACTTCTCGGCAAAAATATTTTAGGGCTCGGATTCGACTTTGATATCGATATCCGCTTGGGCGCAGGCGCGTTCGTCTGCGGCGAGGAAACCGCGCTTCTCACTAGTATCGAAGGACACCGCGGCGAGCCCCGCCCCCGTCCCCCCTTCCCTGCCGTGAAAGGACTCTTCGGCAAACCCACCATCATTAACAACGTAGAAACCTGGGCGAACGTCAACCCGATTATCATGAAGGGAGCAAAGTGGTTCTCTTCTATCGGAACGCCCACTTCCACGGGCACCAAAGTGTTCGCGCTCGGCGGTAAAATTACCAACGTCGGACTTGTGGAAGTGCCCATGGGCACGACCTTGCGCGAAATCGTCGAAGAAATCGGCGGCGGCATTCCGAACGGCAAAAAGTTCAAGGCGGCGCAGACGGGCGGACCTTCGGGCGGCTGTATACCGGCTTCGTGCATCGATACCCCCATCGACTACGACAACCTCACCGCCATCGGCTCCATGATGGGCAGCGGCGGTATGATTATTCTCGACGAAGACACCTGCATGGTGGATATTTCCAAATTTTACCTTGAATTTACGGCGGACGAGAGTTGCGGCAAATGCACGCCCTGCCGTATCGGCACCAAACGCCTTTTGCAAATTCTGACCAAGATTACGGAGGGCAAAGGCGAGCCGGAAGATATCGTAAAAATCGAAGAACTTGCCTCGCACATGAAGCAATCTTCCCTCTGCGCCCTCGGACAGAGCGCACCTAACCCCGTGCTTTCGACGCTCCGCTATTTCCGCGAGGAATATGAAAACCACATTCACAAGGGCGTGTGCGACGCGGGCGTGTGCAAAGCGTTGCTCAATTATTCGATTGACACTACGAAGTGCAAGGGCTGTACGCTCTGCGCGAGAAACTGCCCCGTGCAAGCCATTTCGGGCAATGTAAAGGAAGCGCACGTCATCGACCCTAAAAAGTGCGTGAAGTGCGGACTTTGCATGAGCAACTGCCGCTTCGGCGCAATCATCAGAAAGTGAGGAGACAACTATGGCGAAAAACGTAACATTGAAAATCAACAATATTCCCGTAACCGTTCCCGAAGGCTCCACCATTTTGGATGCAGCCAGAAAGGCGCACATTGAAATTCCAACTCTCTGCTATCTGAAAGACGTCAGTTGCGTGGGCAGTTGCCGTATGTGCGTGGTAGAAGCGACGGGCGCGCGCGGTTTAGTTGCGGCGTGCGTGGCTCCCGTAGCCGACGGCATGGAAGTAAGAACAAACACACCCAAGTGCCGCGAATCGAGAAAGATGACTTTGGAACTGCTCCTTTCCAAGCATAAGAAGAAATGCCTTTCCTGCGAGCGTAACCACAATTGCGAATTGCAGAAACTTTCGCTCGGCTACGGCGTAGACGAAGACCGCTTCAAGGGCGAAGATTTCGTGCTTCCCATCGACGACTCCGCGCCCTATGTGGTGCGCGACAACGACAAGTGCATCAACTGTATGCGTTGTGTGGCGGCGTGCCGCAAACAGAACGTAAACGCCATCGGACCTATCGGCAGAGGGTTCAACGTTCACGTGGGAAGCGCCTTCGATATGCCTCTCTTCGAGTCGGTTTGCGTGGGCTGCGGGCAATGCATTGTCGCCTGCCCCGTGGGCGCGCTTTCGGAACGCTCTACCGTTAACGAAGTGTGGGACGCGCTTGCCGACCCCGTAAAACAGGTGGTATTCTTCACCGCGCCGTCCGTGCGCGCAACGCTCGGCGAAGCATTCGATATGCCCGTAGGCACCAACGTGGAAGGCAAAATGGTAGCCGCAATCCGCCGTTTAGGTCCTGCGCACGTCTTTAATATGGACGTAACCGCCGACCTCACCATTATGGAGGAAGCGAGCGAACTCATCAACCGTATCAAAACGGAAAAAACCATGCCTATGTTTACTTCGTGTTGCCCTGCCTGGATTAAGTACGTGGAACAGAAATATCCCGAATATATCCCCAACCTCTCCACCTGCAAATCTCCGCAGGCAATGTTTGGCGCACTGCTCAAAAGTTACTGGTGCGAGAAGAACGGTATCAATCCCGAAAACTTGTATGTGGTGAGCGTGATTCCCTGCACGGCGAAAAAGTATGAATGCCACCGCGAACAGTTGGAGGGCGACGTGGACGCGGCGATTACAACGCGCGAACTTGCACGCATGATTAAGACGGCGGGCATTAAATTCACCGAGCTCCCGAACGAAGAATTCGATAACCCGTTTGCAACGGCAACGGGCGGCGGCGCGATATTCGGCGCAACGGGCGGCGTAATGGAAGCCGCGCTCCGCACGGCGGCGCACATGATGGACGGCGCGTTTGAAGTGTTGGATTTCCCCGATGTACGCGGTACCAATCCGATTAAAGAAGCCGTTTATTCAGTGGCAGGTAAGACCGTGCGCGTAGCGGTAGCTTCGGGACTGGATAACGCAAAAACAATTCTCGAACAACTCAAATCGGGTGAAAAGCAGTACGACTTTATTGAAATTATGGCTTGCCCCGGCGGTTGCGTAAACGGCGGCGGACAGCCCACCCTTTCGGACAGCGTGCGCAATTCCACCGAACTGAAAATGGCGCGCGCAAAAGCGCTTTATACGAGCGATAAACACAACGCGCTCCGCCGCTCCTCCGATTCCCCTGTAATGGATTTATTGTACAACGAGTATTTTTCTTTCCCGAACAGCCCCAAATCGCACGAAATTCTACATACAAGTTATAAAGAAGACAAGAGAATTTAAGAGATGTAATCAATAAAAAACTCCACCCGATTACGGGTGGAGTTTTTTATTGGTGGACCTGCGCAGAATTGAACTGCGGTCTTACAAGGTTCATTCGCAGACACTACACGCTTAGTCTGTGGTCATTCTCGCCTCAAAGCAGTCCGCAGACAAACTGCTGTAAAGGCACGTTTCCGAAATTCCTTGCAAACGGAGGAAAACCAGTCCGTCTGCAACGTTCCCTACTAAAATAACGCCCTGTTTCCGCGCGTAGGAAGCGGAACAGAACGGAGCCTAATAGTTAGGCCGCAAGTGCTACACGGCGGCTGCTAGCGCGACGTGCAACGGTCGTTCTTCTGCTATTTTTATCAGCATTTATAAAAAGTCCGTTTTTACGGAGCCGAGCCTCCGACGTGCGTCTTACGAAATCCGCTTGCAATCGAATCCGAAACAGGCCCATGTCATCGATGCATCAATCATTATAACAGTTTGCGTTATTTTGTCAAGCAAATTATTTATATTCCGTTTGCGCCGCCCGAGTTTCGGGCGGCGCATTCCTTAATTGAGAACAACGTCTTTGAGTGCTTCGTATTTCTGCATGGCGGCGCGTTTGATTTCCTCAAAATTCAATCGCCGCTCAAACGCCTCGTCGGTGAGTTTCTTTGCGAAAAAAATCACTTCCGCGGAATAACGCAAATTTTTAATATCCGTTAAAAATTTGCCGCTTTGGCGCGTGCCGAGAAAATCTCCGCTGCCCCGAAGTTCCAAATCCTTTTCGGCAAGTTTGAACCCGTCCGAAGTGGTTTTCAGAATATTAAGCCGCTCCAACGCCGTTTCGCTGCCCGAACCCACTAACAAAAAACACCAGCTCTTTTCCCTTCCCCTGCCCACTCTGCCGCGCAGTTGGTGGAGCTGGGAAAGTCCGAACCGTTCGGCATTATACACAACCATAATGGTTGCGTCAGGCACGTCGATTCCCACTTCGATAACGGTAGTGGAAACCAGGCAGTCGTACTCTTTCCGCTTAAACGCCGTCATGATTTCCGACTTCTCTTTCTCCTTCATTCTGCCGTGCAAAAGCGCGAACCGAACGTCGGGAAGGCGCAGGCGGAGTTCTTCAAACAATTCGCACGCCGCCGTTACCTGCCCCTCGTCATCGTCAATCTTTGCACAGACGAAGTACGCCTGTTTCCCCTCGTGCACCTGCCCGCGGATATAGGTAAGCATATCGTCGTACTTGCGTTCGGGAATCAGCGAAGTCGTAATTTCCTGCCTGTCTTTGGGTTTATCGGGAATGGTCGTAATATCCAAATCTCCGTAAAAAATGAGAGAAAGCGTGCGCGGAATGGGCGTTGCGGACATAACGAGTACGTCCACCGTTTCCCCCTTTTCGGTCAATAAATTGCGCTGTGCCACGCCGAAGCGGTGCTGTTCGTCGCACACGCAAAAAGCAAGATTTGAAAAATGAACGTCGCCTTGCAACACCGCGTGCGTACCGCAGAGAATATCGATTTTCCCCTCGGCAAGAGCAGATTTCAGTTCCCGCTTCTCCTTCGCCGTAGTGCCGCCGGCAAGATAACCGACGTTATATTCGGGAAAAATGCGCTGTAACAGCGCGTAGTTCTGCGCGGCGAGCACTTCCGTCGGCGAGAGGTACACGGTTTGAAACCCGCTTTTCACCGCCATGAAAATGCCTGCGAGCGCAACCGCCGTTTTGCCGCTCCCAACGTCGCCCTGCAACAGTCTGTTCATGCGGAAAGGAGATTTCAGATTATCGTAAATCGCGCGCACCGCCGCCTGCTGACCTGCCGTAAACGTAAAACAAAACCGTTTTTCAAATTCGGCGACTTCACGCTCGCTCACGTTATACTCGCGCACACGCGCCTCGTTTTTATCTCCCTTGATGAGTTTGAAAGCGGAAAGAAGCGTAAAATATTCTTCGAGCGCGATGCGCTCGCTCGCGCGCGCAAGTTCTTCCTTGCTTTTCGGCAAATGCACGCCGTAAAACGCCTCTTTCAGAGGAAGCAACGCGTACTTTTTTTGTAATTCAGGAGGAATGATAGTCGTAAAATTTTCCTGACGCAATGCTTGAGAAACGCAATCGCGCATGACGCGCTGGGTAAGCGAGCCGCTCAAACGGTAAACGGGCACCAGCCCTTTCAGCCGCGCGTTCCGTTCCAACGGCTCGAACGTGGGGTTGACAAGGCTGACTTGCCCGTAGCGGTTCTGCACCCTGCCGTAAAAGAGGTATTCCCCTTTTTTCAGATTTTTTGCAACGTAGGGCATATTGAACCAAACCGCGGAAAAGGTATCGCCGTCCTGTTCCAACCATGCGCGCACGAGTTTGACTCTGCCCGTATAGCGCACGGGGTCTACCGAAACAAGGCGGCAGGCAACGAGCGCCGTATCGTTATGAAATAACTCCCGAACCGAAGCGCGGCTCGTCATATCAAGATAAGCGCGCGGAAAACAGCGGAGCAAATCTGCCGTGTCCGTCACTTCGAGTTTTCGCAAATCTTTGGCGCGCTTTTCGTTCACGCCGCGCAGGTTCAAAATATTCATACCGTTATTCTGAAAAATTAAAATATGAGAAAAGAGCGGTTGCCCGCTCTTCGTGTGTCGTCTGTTTTACTCTAAGGAAAGAATGTAGTAATAGACGGGCTGACCGCCGCAAAGACAGTCTGCTTCGCAGTCGGGAAAGGCTTCGCGCACCTTTTCCGTAAGCGCCTGCGCCTCTTCTTCCTTGACATCCGCACCGTAATAAAGCGTAATCATTTCATGCGAATCGTCTTTCAGTTTATCGAGAAGTTTCAAAACGGTGTCGTCGATATTGTCGCTCTTTGCAAGAATTTTCTTATCGTCGAGCCCGATGATGTCCCCTTCCTTAATGTTAAACCCGTTCACGCTGGTATTGCGGACTGCGTGCGTCACTTGTCCTGCCCGAACGTTGTCGAGCGAGTGAATCATGTTTGTTTTGTTTTCTTCCGCGCTTGCTTCGGGATTAAAACAGAGTGCCGCAGCAAAGCCCTGCGGAATATTTTTGGTAGGAATAACGTGAATGGTACGGTTTTCAACAAGCGCCTTTGCCTGTTCCGTAGCAAGAATGATATTTTTGTTGTTGGGGAATACAAACACGTTTTCGGCGTTGATTTTCTGCACGGCAGTCGCAATGTCGGAAGCGGAAGGATTCATCGTCTGACCGCCTTCGATAACGCGGTCTACAAACAAATCTTTGAAAATATCCGCAATTCCGTCGCCCGCGCAGATGGCAAGCATACCCTGGTCCTTCTTTTCCGCCTCGATTTTCGCCTTTAACGCGCGGTTCTGTTCGAGCATATTCTCGATTTTGGGACGGTCGAGTTCGCCGAGCTCCAACGCGTAAGTAAGCGCAACGCCGGGGCAGTTGGTGTGAACGTGCACCTTAATGAGTTCCAAATCGCCGATACAGATAACGCTGTCGCCGATGCCCATGAGGTTTTCTCTGAGTCTGTCGATATCCGCAAGCGTGGTGGATTTTTTCAGATTGATGACGAAAAATTCGGTGCAGTACGCAAACTGAATTTCGCCCAAATCCATACTGATAATATCCGAATTGTCGCCGAATTCCGTATCGTTCTGCCCGTCCGCGCTCTGCGCTTCCGTCTGAATCTCGGTAACGATTTCGTCGTTCGTGATAGCGGCAAGAAAGCCGCGCATAATCGTCATGAGTCCGACGCCGCCCGAGTCGACGACGCCCGCTTTTTTGAGCACGGGCAAAAGTTCGGGCGTCATAGCAAGCGCTCTGTCGCCCTCCGCAATCACGGCGGGAAGAAAAGTCTCAAAATCTTTATATTTGCCTGCCGATTTCACCGCAAACTCGCTCATCATGCGCATGACGGTGAGAATAGTGCCCTCTTTGGGAATGGCAACCGCGTTATAGGCGACTTTGGTGCCTGCCTCTAACGCTTTTGCAAAAGTGCGGGTATCCGCTTCCGACTTGCAGGACGCAAGTACGGAACAAATACCGCGGAATATCTGGGAAAGAATGACGCCCGAATTTCCGCGTGCGCCGCGAAGAGCGCCCTTGGAAACTAAATCGCAAACCGAAGTGAAATCGGTTGCCGCGGCGGAAAGTTCTTTCACCGCCGACTGCATCGTAAGCGACATATTCGTGCCCGTATCGCCGTCCGGCACGGGGAACACGTTGAGCGCGTCCACTTTCGCGCGGTTATTTTCGAGCATTTTTGCGCCTGCAAGAACCATCTTGCGGAAGACGGCGCTGTTTATAGATTTCTGCATGATAAATATTCTCCGTTCATGAAAAACGCGGAGACGGAAGTTACAGTTTCAAACCGACAACGTTTACGTTCACGGTATCTACAATCATGCCCGTGAAGCGTTCCACCTTGTATTTGATGCCCTCTTTCAGAGATTCGGCAACTGCTTCGATGGAAACGCCGTACTTGATGAGCACGTAAACGTCGATAAAGATTCGGTTTCCGGACGTGACAATTTTTACGCCCTTGCCTCCCGCGTCTTTTTTGAGGAGTTCGGCGAGCGTATCCGTAAAACGGCGCGAAACGGTATCCACGATGCCATAGCTTTCCATCGCGGCTTGTTGCGCTACCTTGGCGATTGCCAAATCGGATATGGAAATTTTTCCGTATGCGTTGCTTGTGCTTACAGACATATTTCTACCCTTAACTCCTTATACCTTATTCTAACCCATTATGCCGCTTTTTGCAAGCAATATTGAAAAAAAATTTATAAATGATGAAAAATTTTTCGGGAAAACACTGTGAAAATAATTGATTTTTTGCGCCCGATTTGGTATGATTGCTATTGGACTGCGTATTGTGTTTTACGCACCGTGAAAATTTGGTATCATTCCCAACGGAGGTGGAGATATGTCGAGAGTATGCAGTATTTGCGGAAAGGGTCAAACGTCGGGCAACAACGTGAGCCACTCGCACCGTAAAACGAAGAGAGCGTTTAAGGCAAACGTGCAAAAAGTTTCCTATGTTCAGGACGGGAAAGTCGTGAACGATTACGTATGCGCAAGATGCCTTAAAAGCGATAAAGTAGAACGCGTTTAATGTTTGCAATTCAAAAGAGCCGCTGATAAGCGGCTCTTTTATTTTTCGGAAAAGCCGCCCCGCCGCAAGTCACGCGGTCGGGCGGTTTTTTTTACCCGCAAACTTCTTCAAACACCCTCAAAAAATTTGTTCGGGCAATTTTTTCGGTAATAAAACTGCCGAATTCGGCGGTCATAAGTTCCAAAAATTTAGGCATGTCGGACGGATTTTTCAAATAAGGGTTTTCGGGAATGCCGTCGAAATCGCTCCCTATCGCAAGTACGTTCTCGCCGCCCGTATTCACAATATGCCGCGCATGCGCAAGTATCGCCGCACGCTGCCCTTCCGCACTTTGGTTATCTGAAAGAAAATCGGCGCAGAAATTCAGCCCTATAACGCCGCCGCAATCGGCAAGCGTTTTTATCTGTGCGTCGCTCAAATTGCGCGCGCAATTCTGCACCGTATTGGCGCACGAATGACTTGCAACGAACGGTTTTCCGTTCTTTTTGCAAATTTCACTCACGTCCGAAAACAGTTTATCGCTGCCGTGCGAAACGTCGACTATCATGCCGAGACCGTTCATAGTTTCCACGACTTCCGCGCCGAATTGCGTGAGCCCTCGCTCCGTTTCACGCACCGTCAAAGCGGTTCTCCCCGATTTCATTCCCTCGTAATCGGGAAAGTTGGGGTAGCCGATTTCGTTGGGATAATTCCAGGTGAGCGTCATCATGCGGACGCCCTTCCGATAGAGCGTCCCGAGCTTTTTTATATCGCCCTCGATTGCGCCGCCCTCCTCCACCGTGAGAAGCGCGTTGATTGCATTATACTGCAAATCTTTTGCCCTCAAAACGGGGTGATAGCCCTCTGACGCACAACGTTCTTCAAACAGATTGCACAAATCAAGCGCAATCCGATAGCGGTTTTCGCGCGCGGAAATAAAGGCGGCAAAGCATTGCAACGCACACTTCCCTGCCTCTAAATTGTGTTTTGAAGCCTGCAAACGACCCGTTTGGGTGAGAGCATCGCAATGTAAATCGAAATAGGTCATTTATTTTTGAATATCAACCGAAGCAAACGACGCAGCGCATAAGGCGGTTTGAAACAAAAAAACATAATTTTTCCCTCCCGAAAATGCGGCGGTGATACATTGCCGCACTCTATTATATGCCGCTGCAATGAAATAGTTTCCTTTTCGTAATATTTACTCCCCGCGAAGGCTCGCAATCACGGCGCGCATATCGGGAGCGCGGAACACGGTGCTGCCTGCAACAAGTACGTTCGCACCTGCCGCTTTGATTTCTGACGCATTTTCAAGCGTAACGCCGCCGTCCACTTGAATATCGAGTTCCCCTCTTCCGCATTTGATACAGAACGTGCGAAGTTTTTCGAGTTTTTCAAGCGTTTCGGGAATGAATTTCTGACCGCCCCAACCGGGGTGCACGCTCATGACGAGCAGCATATCCGCTTCCCCCACGCAATCGAACAATTCTTCAATCGGCGTTTCGGGATTGACCACAGCGGATGCCTTAACGCCGCATTTTTTGATTTCGCGCATGAGCGGCACGGTATCCTTGCCGCATGCCTCCACATGAACGGAAATAACGTCCGCACCCGCCTTTACAAAATCTTCCAAATGCGTTTGCGGGTGCAGAGTCATTAAATGGCAGTCGAGCGGAAGGGCGGTAAGCGGACGAATTTGCTTTACCATCTGCGCGCCGAACGTAATAGGCGGAACAAAGTTGCCGTCCATCACGTCGCAATGCACCAAATCCGCGCCGCATTCCTGCAACTGTTTTACCGTTTCGCCCATTTTTGAAAAATCCGCCGCTAAAATGGACGGTGCAATTTTAATCTTTATCATGCTGTTCTCCTAAATGTTTTGCTCTGAGTTGTCCGCACGCGCCGCCGATATCCGAACCCATACTGCGGCGCAACG
Source organism: uncultured Clostridia bacterium (assembly GCA_947087265.1). GTDB lineage: Bacteria > Bacillota > Clostridia > Christensenellales > Borkfalkiaceae > Gallimonas. Next base: position 268,755 of record CAMUBY010000001.1, on the reverse strand, counting down.
TTGCCGAAATGCCGTTTTGTTCGAGAACGCCCAGAAAACGGTACGCCTCTTTTTCGCTCACCGAACTTAAATTGCGCTCTTTCACCTCGTTGAGTCGAATGAGATTGACGTGGCAGGGCTTGCCTTTCAGAAGTTTACTAAGCGCTTCCGCGTGTTCGCCGTCGGCATTCCCGCCCGAAATCAAACTGTATTCAAAGATATACCGCCGCCCCGTCTTTTTGAAATAATGTTCGCAAGCCGCTAAAATTTCCTGAATTTTGTACTTATTTGCAACGGGCATCGTGCGTTTGCGTTCTTCGTCCGTTACCGCGTGCAGGGAAACCGTCAGGTTGAGCGGAATCCCCTCGTCGGCAAACGATTTCATTTGCGGCACCAAACCGCAGGTGGAAAGGCTGACGTTGCGCGCGCTGATATTGATACCCTCTTCGGCTATCAAATTGCGCAAAAAACGGACGACGTTTTCATAATTATCGAAGGGCTCGCCGCTGCCCATGAGCACCACGTTGGTGACCGCCCTGTCTTTGAGATTTCCCCCTTCCGCGCGGTTGACGGTGAGAATCTGCGAAATAATTTCGCCTGCCGTAAGATTGCGGAGAAGTCCTCCGAGGGTAGAAGCGCAGAATTTACAGCCCATGCGGCAGCCCACCTGCGTGGAAACGCATTGCGTGTTGCCGTACTTATATTTCATGAGCACGCCCTCGATGAGGTTGCCGTCCGCAAGCAGAAACAAAAACTTTTTCGTGCCGTCCGACGCCGTAAAAGTCCGATAGATTTTCACGGGCTCGTCCTCGAACCGCTCTAACAGTTTTTCGCGGAGCAAAGGAGATACGGGCAATTCGGAAATGCGCTTGCCCTGCATGAGCCCCAAATAAATTTGCTGTGCGCGGAACTTTTTTTCTCCGTATTCTTCCACAAGAGCGCCGAGTTCTTCGCGCGTCAGGTCCTGTAAAATTTCTTTCATGCAATCTGTTCCATGATAAAGCGGTATATTTCGTCCATTGCCGCCGCCGACGGCATATGCCCAGAATTTTCCGCAATTTTAACGGTAATATTCTGATTGCCGCTCTCTTGCGCGGCTTTTGAAACGCGCTTTGTAGAAGTCACGATATCGGTATCGCCCTGCATGATAAAATACGGAATTTTAATTTCCGAAAGGACGGGCGACAAATGAATGCGTACTAATTCCTGCCAAAGGCTTCTGTTGCCTCTGTATCCGTTTTTCACGACCGCCTTGAAATCGCGGAAACGGTAGTCGGGGCTCGTCAAAAGTCCCTTAATAATTTTACCGATTGCGCAGGGCTTTGCATTCCGATTCGTATATGCGTCTGTGTATTTGCTTAAATACCGAAACAGTTTTTTCAAATTTTTATCGAGCGTTTCATACGCGCAGTCCGCGCCCGCCTTGATAATTTCCGAAACTTCGTTTTGTATCTTTTTCGGCGCGGAAACGAACGCCTGCGCTACTTCTTCGCTGAAAAAATTTGTTTCGAGAAACTGTCCGTAAACGAACGTGCCGTCAAGCAATTCGGGAACGCGGAGCGCCGCTTTAAATGAAAGAATGCTACCCCAGGAAACGCCGAATAAATACAGTTTGTTTTCGGGAAATTTGCTTTTTATCTCCTTTACAAGGTCGCAGGTCATCTCAGCGAACGAATCGATTTTGAAACCGTCGTCAACGGCGTGGTTGTTAATGCCGCAACCGAGTTGGTCCCAATAGACCATCATCGCTCTGTCCGTCCATTCGGGGAAAAGTCCGCGGCAGCCCACCGAAAAGGGAACGGGCGAACCCGGTCCGCCGTGCAGACAGACGACAACAGGCAAATTTTTACCTTTCCCCTCGATTAAAACTTTCTGCGGATAACCGCCGAGGTTCAGCGTAACAAGCTCGGAAACTTCACAGCTTTGGATATATTTTTTTCTTTGATTCATCCTTTTTTTCTCAATTTGCAAACGTAAAACCCTGCGCCGAACGCGGTGTCGGGCAAAAACTGTAGCCCGAATTTTGTAGTTTCATGCGGCAGAACGCATTCCGTACGCACTGTTTCAAATTCGGAATGTTCTTTCAAAAATGCGCCCACAATTTCGTCGTTCTCTTCCTGTAAAATCGAGCAGGTTGAATAGTAAAGATACCCTTCCGCGCGGACGTATCGGGAACAATTCTTCAAAATTGCAAGTTGGATTTTTTGCAAATCCTCAAAATCTTTCTCGTTTTTGCGCAGGGGCAAATCGGGATTTTCGGCAACCGTGCCAAGCCCCGAGCACGGAACGTCGCATAGCACGCCGTCGAATGCGCCCTCTCGTTCAAAATTGAATACGGAAGAATCCGCCTGCACGGGCATAACGTTCTGCGCACCCATACGCGAACAGTACGCTTTAATGAGTTCCACGCGGTGCGCGTGCAATTCGCAAGCGGTAATTTGTTTGCACTTTTGGGAAAGCAATACCGACTTTCCGCCGGGTGCGGCGCAGGCGTCAAGCAGGGAATTGCACCCCTCCACCACGCTGCAAATAGCGATACTGCCCACCGACTGAAAGGTATAATCGCCTGCGAAAAACCCCTCGTCGCGCGTAAAATTCGGGAAAATGTAAACGTGTTCAAAGGGCGTTTCTTCATGCGGACGGGTAAGATAGTTTTCTCCCCCGCGCACAAACCGCACCGTAACGCCGCGGCTCTTTGCGCCCATAATCTGCTCGGCACGACTGCCGTACTGCGCTTTGAGTTTTTTCACCGCAAACAGCGGAAAATTATACTTGACGGCAAGTCCTTCGTCGCCTTCGGGCAGGCGCACTTTTGTTTCGTCGAACTTCCGCAAAAACGCGTTTACGAATCCTGCCGCGCCCCCTTTGCCTAATTTTTTGCACAAACCGACGGCGGTGTCCGTAACCATATACCGCGCTTTTTTCAAAAAAATAAGCCAATACAAGGAAATTTTCAATAAAATGCGCACGCTCTGTTTGGGCGTTTTGGGTGCAAACGTGCGAATACATTCCGTTAAATAGCCGTCGTTTTCTAATACGCCGTAAACGGTTTTTACCGTCCGCGCACGGTTGAGTTCCTCGATTCCCGATTCGCTTAAAGCAATTTTCAGGTGCGCGCCCTCGGCGTAAATTTTGGTCAATACTTTGTAGGGGTCATAAAACGGGTTGGTCAAAGCGCGTTCCTTCCTGTATTTTTCTGCCGTTCAAGAAATCTCGCGCAGGCATTCTTTTCCCGCCTGCGGCTTGCAATTCGAGTATTTTCACCGCGCCCTCGCCGCACTTTATCACAAGTCCCGATTTGGGCGAAGCGGAAAGCACCGTACCGAACGTCTCCTCCCCAACATAGGGAATTGCCTCCGCAAAGTAAAAATTATAAACCGCCCCGCCGATTTTCGCATAGGCAAGCGGCGCGGGAGAAAGTCCGCGAATGAGCGCGCTTACTTCAAAGGCGGTGCGCGAAAAATCTATTTCGGTATGCGAAACCTTTTTACAAACGTTGCCCTCGCCTTGTTTTATAAGCGTAACGTCGCCGCGTTCGATTTTGTTAAGCGCTTCTTTAATGAGTTTTGCGCCTGCGAGCGCAAGCCGCCCCGTCAGAGCGTCGCAGGTTTCGAACGGAGAAATTTCCGTTTTTGCCGTCAGGAATATATCGCCCGTATCCAGCCCCGCGTCCGTTTTCATAATCGTAATACCCGTTTCGCGCTCGCCGCAGATTATCGCCTGCGCAATGGGCGCCGCGCCGCGGTATTTGGGGAGCAGACTTGCGTGTACGTTCCAAACGCCTTTGGGAAAAATATCAAGAATTTCCTGCGTGAGAATCTGACCGTATGCACAGGTAACCATGAGTTCCGCTCCGACAGCTTCGAGCGCGGAAAAATCTTCTTTGAGCCGCACGGGTTGCAGTACGTTAAGCCCCAACCGTTCGGCTTCCGCTTTTACGGGCGAAGGGGTGAGAACGCCCTTTCTGCCCTGCGGTCTATCGGGTTGGGTAAGCACTGTGATTTCGTGCCCCGCGTCATGGAGTGCACGCAGCGAGGGAACGGCAAATTCGGGCGTTCCCGCAAATACTATTTTCATAGAAACCTCTTATTCTGCAAAGATAAGCAGAAAACCTTTAATCGTCATTGCGGAGGTCTTCCGCAATATCCGTATAGAGTTTTCCGTCCAGATGGTCGAGTTCGTGGCAGATTGCGCGCGCAAACCAGCCGTGCGCGACCACGGAATAACGGTCGCCGTAGCGGTCGCGGTAGACGATTTTCACTTTGTTCGGACGGCGCACCCTGCCGCATTTTCCGCGCACGGAAAGGCAACCCTCCGTGCCGACCTGCTCGCCCTTTTGCCAGACGAATACAGGGTTGATGAACTCAAAAAAACCTTCTGGCACGTCCACCAGAACGGCGCGAATCGGCACGCCTACCTGGGGCGCCGCAAGACCCGCGCCCTCCGCCTTTTTCAGCGTTTCCTTCATATCGTCGAGAAGAGTCGCAAGTTCCCCGTCAAATCTCGTGACGGGCTCGCATTGTTTGCGCAGTACTTCGTCGCCTATCTGTACGATTTCCCGAACCATTATTTTCCTCCTGTCAACTTAAATTTACGGGATTTTCTTCCACGTAAACCAGCACGTTTTTATATTTTACCGCCGTTGCGGCGTCGTAAATTTCTTTCAGAATTTCAGGGTTGGTGAGCCGCATCAGAACCTGATAACGGAATTTTTTCTGAATGCGTTTAACGGGCGCATGCATTCGGTTGAAGAACAGAAAGTCGTCCGCATGAGAACAGTACACCGTTTGCAGCTTGGTATATACGTCTTTCAATGCCGCAAGCGTTTCCTTTTCGTCCTCGCCCGAAACCATGACGCGCACGATTTTCGCAAACGGCGGAAACATCGTCGCCGCACGCACGGTAATTTCGCGCTCGTAAAAACCGTGATAATCGTATTCTTTCGCAAAGCGCAGAATAAAATTTTCGGGGTCGTACGTTTGCAGAACAACTTCCCCCTTCTCTTCGGCGCGGCCGCTTCTGCCTGCTACCTGGCAAACAAGCTGAAAGGTTCGCTCGTTGCTTCGGTAATCGGGAAAATGCAGACTCATATCCGCGTCGAGAATTCCGACAAGCGTCACAAACGGAAAATCGTGTCCCTTGGCTACCATCTGCGTGCCGACAAGAATATCCGCTTCCCGCTTCGCAAATCGGCTTAAAATTTTATAGTGCCCTTCTTTTCCGCCCGTCGTGTCTACGTCCATACGCAGAATACGCGCCGCAGGGTATAACTTTTTCAATTCCTCTACAATCTTCTGCGTGCCCGTGCCCATATAGCCGAGGTGCACGCCGCCGCATTCAGGGCAGACGGAAAGCGTTTTATAGCGCAGACCGCAATAGTGGCATTTCAGACATTTTTCTTCGCTGTGGTAAGTAAGCGCGATATCGCAATCTTTACATTTTGCGACGTATCCGCAATCGCGGCAGATAACCGTCTGCGAATACCCTCTGCGGTTGAGAAAGAGAATTGCCTGATTGCCGCTTTCCAAACACGCCTCCAACCGCTGTTTGAGATGCGCCGAAAAAGCGGAAGGATTGCCGCGCTTGACTTCGCGCCGCATATCCACAAGTTCCACTTCGGGCATGGGGCGCGCGTTGATTCTGTCTTTCAGCGTAATGAGCCCGAATTCGCCCTCTTTTGCGCGTCGGTAAGTTTCCACCGACGGCGTTGCACTGCCGAGCACAAGTTTCGCGCCGTTATACTGCGCGCGGAGCAGAGCGACGTCGAACGTATTGTAACGGGGAGACGTTTCGGAAGAATAACTGCCGTCGTGCTCTTCGTCGACGATAATAATGCCGATATTTTCGAGCGGCGTGAACACCGCCGAACGCGCGCCGATAGCAATGCGCGCCTCGCCGCTGCGCAGCCGTTGCCATTCGTCGAAGCGTTCGCCTGCGGAAAGTCCGCTGTGTATGATTGCCGCCTGCGCGCCGAACCGCGCGCGGAGTTGAGCAAGCATTTGCGGCGTGAGCGAAATTTCGGGCACTAAAAATATTGCCGTTCTGCCTTCTTCGAGCGCGCGGGCAATCAGCGTAAGATAGATTTCCGTCTTTCCGCTGCCCGTAACGCCGTGAATGAGCGTCACCGTCTTTTCCGTTTCCGTAACGGTTTTCACCGCTTGCGCCTGTGAGGGCGTCAATGTGCGTTCCTGCTGCGACTGCGTAACGCCTTGATAAGGGTTGCGCAAATACCGCCTTTTTTCGAGCGTTATAACGCCCTTTTCCGCAAGCGCGTTCACCGCGCCGCCGAACCGTTCCCGAAGCCGCGCCGCGTCCTCTTCCCCTTTTTCGCGCAGATATTCTATAAGCGCGAGCTGCATTTTCGCACGGGGCGCAATTTCTGCTTCCGCGCCCGAAAGTCGGGCATAGGTGCGGTAGGTTTCGGAAGCTTTCCCCGTGCGCATTTCGGATGGAAGAAAGAGCCGCAGGCAGAGTGCGAGCGGACAGCGGTAGCGCGCGGCTAATTTTTTTGCGAGTTGTAAACACTCCGCATTGATAGCGGCGTACACGTCCGCGCGGTAAATCCGTTTGAGTTTTTCGCTCGGGCAGTCGCTCGAATCTTTTACGCGCACGACAAAACCTGTCGTCGTGCTGTTTCCGAACCCGAACGGCACGACGACGCGCGTTCCCTCTTTTACGGGGAAGTCGCAAGCGTAGTCGAAAATTTTATCAACCTCGCTGTGCGCAATATCTACGATGACTTCACAAAAAACCATATGTAATCATTCGTCCGCTTTCAAAAACGCGCAAACTTTGCATGAAGCGCCGCATTCCGAAAAGCGGAATTTAAGAAAACCGCCCCGCTGGGGGGCGTAGTTCTCAATCTTTCGCGCTCGTTACCTTGCCGTTCATAATTTCCTGACAAGCGAGTACGATTTCTTTCTGTTTGCCGGGAAGTTCGAGCGTTCCCGTTGCCTGCATCTGCTCGATAATCTGGCGCGTGCGCTTTGCAACGACCACGCACAGTTCGTAGCGGCTGACAGGCTCTTCGGGCGTACCGAGTTTTCTTACGAGCAAATCTACCGAAGGTTCGTTAATCATACTTTATCACCTCTGAATGTTTCTTGCAAAATAATATTTTGAAGAGCACGTTTTGCGTCCTCTAAACCGTCGTTTATGACAACATAGTCGTAACGGTTCTTTTGGGCAATTTCAAACCGCACCCGTTCAAGCCGTTTTTCAAGTTCCTCAGCCGACTCCGAACCTCTGCCGACGAGCCGCTGCCGAAGCGTTTGCATATCGGGCGGAACCACCATGATGAGCACAATTCCTTCCGCGTCGCGGTAATTCTCCTTGACTTGCAGCGCACCCGCCACGTCAATTTCAAGAATCACCGACTTGTTTTCCAGCTGTTCTTTTACAAACGCTTTGGGCGTACCGTAGTAATTTCCGAAATGTTCGTCATACTCGAGGAAGCCGCCCTCGTTTATGCGTTTGAGAAACTCTTCTCTTGTTAAAAAGAAATAGTGCTTTCCGTTTACTTCGCCCTCTCTGGGCGCGCGCGTCGTACAGGAGACGGAGAGCGCGAGCGACGAATCCTCTTGGAGCAGAAGTTTTACAAGCGTGCCTTTCCCGACGCCCGAAGGACCCGATATAACGAAAAGTTTGCCCTTCATACTTACTCCAGATTCTGTATTTGTTCGCGCACTTTTTCGATTTCGTTTTTCATTTCGAGCGCGCAAGACGTAATTTTCACGTCGTTGGATTTACTGCAAACCGTATTGCATTCGCGGTTAAATTCCTGTACCAGAAAGTCGAGCTTTCTGCCCACCGTATCGCTTTTGCAAATGCTGTAAAATTCCGTAATGTGCGAGGAAAGACGGGTGAGTTCTTCGTCGATATTGCACTTATCGGCAAACAGCGCGGCTTCCGTTAAAATACGCGCTTCGTCCACTTTACCGTTCAAATATTCCCCGATGCGTTCGGTGAGCTTTTTGCGGTACTCTTCCGCAACGAGCGGCGCGCGCGATGCGATTTCGTCGCGCAACCGAGAGATTGTCTGCATACGGGAGAGCAGGTCGGTTTTTAATCGTTCGCCCTCCGCAAGGCGCATTTCCGCGTGCGCTTTCAATGCCGCCCGCAACGCCGCGTTCAGGGCGGTAATCACCGTTTCGTCCGCGCCCGAGGCTTCGTCCTGTTTCAGAACTTCGGGCAGACGCAACACGCTGTTCACCGTTAAATCGTTTGCAAGCGAAGGAAAATTCAGTTTTAATTCTTCCGCCGCTTTCATGTATGCGCCTGCAAGGTTCAAATCGAGATAGAGCGATTTTTCCTTTTCGCGCGTATCGCGCAGCGAAACGAATACGTCCACATGACCGCGCGAAATACTTTCGCGCACCGCACTGCGAATAAACTCTTCCTGCGCAAGAAATACGCGAGGGCTTTTGATAGCGCAATCGAGATAGCGGTTATTCACCGATTTAATTTCTACGGTGAGTTCCAAACCGTTTTCGCGGTATTGCCCTTTACCGTAACCCGTCATGCTGTACATAGTCGTTTCCTCTTTTTCGGGATAGAATCATTATAGCATAACCGCACGTTTATTTCAAGTATTTTTTATTGATTTCTTCCGAGCCGCAAAAGCAGTTCTTCTTCGCCGATGACGGGAATATTTAACTTCTTCGCTTTGTCCAACTTACTGCCCGCGCTCTCGCCTGCAACGACGAGCGTCGTTTTCTGCGTGACCGTGCTCTGCGCCGTGCCGCCCTGTTCTTCGATGAGTTTTTGCGCTTCGGGGCGCGTGAGCGAAGAAAGACTCCCTGTAAGCACCACGAACTCGCCTGCGAACGCGCCCGTTTTGGCTTTCTCTTTCACGAACGGCGTGACGCCCGACTCCGCAAGGCGGTTGAGTTCCTCTCTGTTTTCTTCGTCCGAAAAATAACCGACGATTGCCTTCGCCGTGATTTCGCCGATATTTTCGAGCGCGATAAGCTGTTCTTCGGTGAGCGCGGCAACTGCCTCTACGCTTCCGAACGCCGCCAAATCGCGCGAAGCAACCCTGCCGATTCCCCCGATGCCGATGGCATAAAGAAAGCGGTCGAGTGGAATGTGTTTGCTCTTTTCAACGGAAGAAAGCAGGTTGTTGATTTTCTTTTCCTTAAAGCCTTCGAGCCCCTCAAAATCTTCCGCTTTCAGCGCGTACAAATCGGAAAAGCGTCTGACGCCGCACTTTTCGTAGAGGAGCGTAATGGTCTGGTCGGACATTCCCTCCACGTCCATGGCATTTTTGGAGCAGTAATGCACAAGTTTTTGCACCACGCGCGGCGGACATTCTTCGTTGGAACAGAATAAATTTGCGCCCACCTCGTTCACAGCGCTGCCGCAGGCAGGGCATAAACAGGGCTTTTCCACGGGTATGCTTCCCTCGGTATGGGATACCGCGCCCAAGATTTCGGGAATGACCTCGTTGGAGCGGCGCACCATAACGCGCGAACCGATTTTCACGTCCTTGCGCGTTAAATCGCCGAAGTTGTTGAGCGTGGCGCGTTTGACCGTTGCACCCGCAAGTTCCACCGGTTCGATTTCCGCCAAAGGGGTAAGTTTACCCGTTCTGCCCACTTGCCAGAATACTTTTTTGACGACGGACTCCGCCTCTTCCGCCTCGAACTTGTAGGCGATTGCCCAGCGCGGAAATTTGTCCGTATGCCCCATTTCCGCGCGCGTTGTTTCGGAATTGACTTTAACCACCGCCCCGTCCGTGAGCACGTCTATTTTCTTGCGCTCGATTTCAATCTCGTCGATTGCCGCCTGTACATCCTCGCCGGTTTTACAAAGCCTGAAATAGGGGTACGTTTTGAACCCCTCGCGCCTTAAAAACTCCATGGCTTCCGTCTGCGATTGCACGGGATTTTCGCTCATGTAGTTAATATCGTAAAATAAAATTTCGGGATTTCTCGTCGCCGTCACTTTCGGGTCAAGATTCCGAATCGCGCCAGCCGCCGCATTCCGCGCGTTTTTCAGCGGTTCTTCGGGGTGCGCTTCATTGTATTTTTCGAGTGCGGAAAGCCGAATTACCGCCTCGCCGCGCACCTCTAACGTGCCCTTGTATTTGATTTTCAACGGAAAACTTTTGACGGTGAGCGCCTGTGCGGTGACGTCCTCTCCTTCTACGCCGTTTCCGCGCGTGGAGGCGCGCACAAACGCGCCGTTCTCGTAAGTGAGGCACATCGTCAGTCCGTCGAACTTATATTCTACGGTATATTCCGCTCCCTCGTCCGCCTTCTGCACGCGCGTGAAAAACGCGGAAAGTTCGTCTTCCGTGACCGCCTTATCGAGGCTGTAAAGCCGCGCTATATGCGTGTGCCGCTGAAAGCCCTTCACAGGTTCGCCGCCCACGCGCCGCGTGGGAGATTCGGGCAGTACCGTGCCGCTCTCGCGCTCCAATGCTCGGAGTTCGTCGTACAGCTTATCGTACTCTCTGTCGCTCACGCTCGGGTTATCCAGCACGTAGTATTCATGCGCCCACTTGTTGAGAATTTCACACAGTTCGTGCATTCTGTCCATGTCTTTTACTCCACAACCGTCAGCGGTGCAAGCGCCGCCGCCAAATCTTTATTGCCAACCGTTTCGAAATGCACGGTAATGATGAGGTTACTCCCCTCTCCGCGCACGGCAGTGATTTCGCCGCGCCCGAAGCGCGAATGCTCCACACGAACTCCCACCCCGAAACGAGATACGTCTTTCGCTTCCGCTTTGGGCGGTTCGTAAGCGCGGCGCACCGTCTGCGGCTTGCCCGTGCCGAACGTGCGGTAGCCCTCGTCGTTCTCCTCTCTTTGCGTATATGCGCCAACTTTTCGCGGCGCGGAATTTCCGTAACCGTAACCGCCGCTGTAACCGCCGTAACCGCTGCCGTATCGGTTGTAATCGCCCGAATAACGCGGATAAACACGCGTTTCGGGAATGTTAAGTTCGCTCTTTAATTCTTCCACAAACTGCGAACGTGCGGTGAGTTCGCGCCTGCCGTATAAGTATCTGCTTTTAGAGCGCGTGAGCCACAAGAGTTCTCTTGCACGCGTGATTGCAACGTACATAAGCCGCCGTTCTTCTTCCAGACTTTGCGGATTGTCCAGTGCGCGCGAAGTAGGCAAAACACTTTCTTCAAGCCCGATAAGGAATACACCGCGGAATTCAAGCCCTTTCACGGCGTGAATCGTGGCTACGGTGACGTAGTCGCTGTCGTCCATTTCATCGAGGTCGGAATAGAGCGTAATCGTTTGCAGATAATCCGAAAGTGTAGCGCCTTGGTTCAAGCGCACGAACTCGTCCACCGAGTTCTGGAATTCGTCGATGTTGGCGCGGCGCGTGACGCTCTCGTCCGACAAATCGCTATACAGTTCGTACATTCCCGAAGTCTGAACAAGGTGCTTCGTGAGTGCGTCTACGGGTTCTTCCTGCGCGCGCAGCACAAGGTCTTTGATATAACCGCCGAACGCGCGGAGTTTCTCTTTCGTGCCGTTGTTGAAGGGCAATACGTCCACGTCCATCAACGCGTAATACAGAGAAATATCTTCCGATTGCGCATAGGAAAGCAGCGTATCGAGCGTCTTTTCGCCGATGCCGCGGCGCGGCACGTTGACGACGCGCAGGAACGCTTCGTCGTCGTTGGGATTGGCGGTCAGACGCAAATAGGCAAGAATATCCTTGACTTCTTTGCGCTCGAAGAATTTGAAACCTCCGAACACTTTATAGGGAATGCCGTACTTGGTAAATTCCTGTTCGTAAGAACGGGTAAGCGCGTTGATGCGCATGAGCACGGCAAAATCGGAGGGGCGGTAACCCTGCCTGCACAGTTCGGAGATAAGCCGCGCACAGTAGAGCGCCTCGCCCGTTTCCTCGTCCGCTTCGTAAAAGACGGGTTTTTCGCCGTCGCCGTTCGCCGTCCAGAGTTCCTTGCCTTTGCGGAACGCATTGTGTGCAATGGACGCATTGGCGAGCGATAAAATCGACTTGGTGGAACGGTAATTGCGTTGCAGTTTATAAATTTTCGCTTTCGGATATATCTTCTCGAAATGCAAAATATTTTCTATCTTCGCGCCGCGCCAGCCGTAAATGGATTGGTCGTCGTCACCCACCGCGAACAGATTGCCGTGCACGGAGGCAAGCATTTTGATAATGTCGAACTGTACTGCGTTGGTGTCCTGAAACTCGTCCACATGGATATAGCGGAATCTGCCGGATAAATATTCGCACGCTTCCTTATCTGTTGCAAGCAGGCGTTTGGCTTCGGTAAGCAAATCGTCGAAATCAAGCGCGTTGTTCTTTTTGAGGTGTTCGGTATATTTGGAATACACCGCCATGGCAGGTTGCACGCTTCTGTCGCGCGAATAGCGCGCGCCGTATTCGCTTGCGCTGAGCCCCAGCATCTTCGCTTCGGAAATATGAATTTTAACGCTTTTGAGTAACCCCTCGCTGTCCTCGAACCCGCATTCCTTGAACGCCTGTTTAATGACGGCGGAGCGCTCCTGTTCGGAATAAATGGAGAAGTTTTCATTGAGTCCGCACCTTTCTGCGTACATTCTCAAAATGCGCACGCACATAGAGTGAATGGTACATACCCACATCCGCGAAACGTCGGTGAGAAGTCCGAGCCGTTCCTTCATTTCGTTCGCCGCCTTGTTCGTAAAAGTAATGGCGAGTACGTTTTCGGGCGCAACCCCCAAATCGGAAACCAAATGCGAAATGCGGGCGGTGAGAACGCGCGTTTTGCCGCTCCCTGCGCCCGCAAGTACCAAAACCGCGCCCTCGGTATCGAGGACGGGCTTTAACTGTTCTTCGTTTAATTCGCCTTGTAAATTCATACCCGTTTATTATAGCACAAACGGGAGAATTGTTCAACCATTTCTCCCCTTTATCTCGAATTCGTATTCGTGCTTAAACCGCTCCAACGCCTGCAAATACCGTTCGGAAAGTTCGAGCGTGTAGCGCTGTTTTTCGGCATAGGAGAGCGTTTCGTAATATGCTTTATCCGTCAATCTTCCGATGGCGTTACTCACTTCCCCTTCGCTTAAAAGCAGGTCGCGCACTTTGAGATAGAAATCGTCGGGCGTTTCCCCCTTAATCTGCGTCGTCACCTTTTCCTGAAAGTAGCGTTCCATCTTGCTTTCGTTGATTCCCTGTTCCTTTGCGTGCGAGCGGCTCGACGAGAGTTCCTCTTCGCACTGCTGCCAGAAGCCCTTTTTCATGCGCATTTTTGCCTCTTTTGCAAGCATTTTTAGCGTTCGTTCCATGTTTCGCCTCCACTTTTTTCGACAAAATTTGCACAAAAAATCCGTAACTTAGCGTTACGGATTTTCATTAGTTTCTGCTTCTCTTTCTTGCGGCTTCCGCCTTCTTTCTCTTCTTGACGGAGGGCTTTTCGTAAAACTCCTTCTTGCGAAGGTCGCCGATGATGCCGTCGCGCGAGCACTTTCTCTTAAAACGGCGCAACGCGCTTTCAAGATTCTCGTTCTCACCTACACGAATCGTAGACATATTCTCAACCCTCCTCCGCCGAAGCACTTATTTTCTTACTTATTATACCAAAACCGCGCATTACTGTCAACGCATTTTCAGGCGGTTTTCACAATTTTTCCAAGTTAACTGAAATGGTATGCCTTTTCCGCCAAAAATTCGTATGCGCGTTTGAGGTCGCCGAAACTGCCATAATCGCTGCCGTAATTTTCCACGAATACCGTGCCCCCGAACCCGACGGCACGAAGACGCGAAAACAGTTCGTCAAAATCGAATACGCCCTGCCCGGGCAGACAGTTCTTGCCTCTTTCCGTAAAATCGCAGACGTGAACGTGCGCGATATTTTCGCCCATTTCTTCGAGATACTCCCCGTACTCAAACCCCGAAATACGTGCCTGCTTGATATCGAGCACGCCTTTGAGTTCGGGATGAAATTTTTTGAGTTCGCGGAAAATTCCCGGTCGGTTGTAAAACGCCCACTCCACGTTTTCGAAGCACAGCGTTACGCCGTACTTGGCGCAGAAACGCGCAATTTCCGCCGTGAGAAGTCCCGTTCTTTCAACGTCTTCCCGAAAGGTGCGTTTGATTCGCGCCAAGCCGTGAAAGGTATAATATTTCGCGCCGAGAATTTTTGCCGAAGCCATCACCTTTTCCAGAATGGAAAACGCGTCCTGACGCACGCGCGGATGCGCGCTGTAAAGTTGCGGCTCGTACTGCGTGGTAAGCGCGTGCACCGAATGAATATGCACGTTGCCCTTCTTTTCGACAACGGATTTTGCAAACCGCGGCTCATACTCGCAAAAGGAGGTGAAAAATACTTCCGCTTGCGGTACGTTCCATTCGTGGAAGAGCGGAAGCGCGTCTTTCGTATCCAAACGCATAAACAGCGATGCGGTTGAAATGCCTGCCTGCATGAGTTCCTCCCAAAAGAAAACCCACCCTGAGGTGGGTTGTTCCCGAAATTATTACTTCTTGACGCGTTCGAGAAGTGCGCCGACGTCGCTTTGAATTTCTTTGAGCGCCGCGTGCGCTTTCTCTTCCGACTTCGCTTTCACCGAATAATAAATTTTAAGTTTGGGCTCCGTTCCCGAAGGCCGCACGCAAACAAACGAACCGCCCGTCAGTTCATAATAGACGCAATTGGTCTTGGGAATGTCGAGCGTTTCCACCGCGCCGTCTGCCGTTCTTCTCACGGACGCGGAATAGTCGCGCACCGCTTCCACGCCGAACGCGCCGAATTTTTCCACGCGCTCCGTCTTTAACGCGTCGACGACGGCGTTCATTTCTTTCATCGCATTCAGACCCGAATACTGAATAGACACGTTTAAGTCGAGAACATAACCGTACTTATCGTAAATTTCCTGCAAACGCCTGTAAACCGTCTTGTCGATATAGGTATAATAGCACACCATTTCCGCACAGAGCATGGAAGCCACCACCGCGTCTTTATCGCGTGCGTGCGTGCCGCGGAGGTATCCGCACGATTCCTCGAACCCGAAGACAAATTCGTATTCGCCGCTTCTTTCCCACTGCTTGATTTTTTCGCCGATGAATTTGAACCCGACGGGCACTTCAAACAGCGTTACGCCGAATTCGTTACAGATATTTTTCGCCATGCCCGTCGTTACGAACGATTTGACGACCGCCGCGTTCTTCGGAAGTTTGTTTTCTTCTTTGAGGCGCGTGAGTATATAATCGAGCAAAAGGATACCCACCTGATTGCCCGAAAGCGCTGCGAACTCGCCGTTATCATCCTTGACGGCAACGCCCAAACGGTCGGAATCGGGGTCGGTGCCGAACACGACGTCCGCCTGAATTTCATTCGCAAGCGCAATGCCCATAGCAAGCGTTTCCTTAAATTCGGGATTGGGCACTTTCACCGTGGAAAATTCGGGGTCTTCCGCCGTCTGTTCCTTCACGACCGTCACGTTAATGCCGAGCTGTTTGAGAATACGCGTCACCGGAACGTAGCCTGAACCGTGCACGGGGGTATAGACAAGTTTTAAGTTTTTCCCGCACTCTTTCACCGCCTCGTCCGAAAGGGTCAATCGGGAAAGTTTTTCGATATATGTATCGTCCACTTCGGCAGGAACGGGCTGAATGAGCGCGCTCGTCTCCTCCGCCGTGACCGAGAGATAATCGGTAATTTTTTCGATGAATTTAACGACAATCTCCGTAGCCTCGGGCGACATCTGCGCGCCGTCCTCGCCGTAGACTTTATAGCCGTTATATTCCTTGGGGTTATGGGACGCCGTAATCATCACCCCCGCCACCGTGCCCAGATATCGCACGGCATAGGAAAGCATGGGAACGGGATGAACGCGGTCGAACAGATACGCTTTAATGCCGTTCTTTGCCAGCACGCCCGCCGCTTTTTCGGCAAACAGTCGGGAATTTCTGCGCGTATCGTAAGAAACGACGACGCCGCGGCTCATTGCATCTTTGCCGAGCGTTTTCACGTATTCCGCAAGACCCTGCGTGGCGCGCATGACGGTGCGCACGTTCATCATGTTCACGCCGCAGCCGATGAGTCCGCGCATTCCCGCGGTGCCGAATTCGAGTTCGCCGCCGAAACGGTATTCCTTTTCCTTCTCGTCGGATGCAACAGATAAAAGTTCTGCGCGTTCTTCCTCCGAAAGTCTTTCATCGTTCAGCCAAGACTCGTAAATATTACGGTAATTCATATTCTCCCCTCTTTTATTTGATTTGCGATTCGTCCTCGCCGCCTACAATTTTCTGATAAGTAATAAAGAACTTGCGTGAATTGAGATTATAATAATTCACGAACTGCATGCTCAGCAGGAAAACGAAACTGCACGGAACTGTAATTAAAAGCGCACTGCCGAACGTAAAAAGTCCGAACACGACGTTCACTACTATGATAAGATAAACGCTTACCAAAAATGCAACGAATCTTCTGCCGAAATCTTTTTTGCAGGCAAAACTGTACTTCATGCCTGCGCCGACTTTCTTTTTGTCCGCTATCATCGCGGGCATCCAGGAGGAAATGAGCGTCATTTTCAAGGCTTCGAGACAAGCAACCGCCGTCATCGTTAAGCAGAGCGCAAGCAGAACGTTCAGAATTCCCTGCCCCGGAAGGAAGGACGGCAGATAAAAGAACAGGAACCAGCACGCAATGCCCATGAATACGTCGAACAAAAAGCAGAGCGGAACGTAAATAAGTTGATAGAGCGATGCCTGCCCGATATTCTTAAAATATGCCGAAGAAAAAGACGTGCGCGAGAACGTGCTCATGCGGTCGTTCACCGTGTTGCCGACGGCAAACATGGCAAGTCCGTTTGCAAAACGCATCAGAAGATACATGACGCACACGCCGACAATCGCGCCCGCTATTTTACCGCTGTTATGACCCAGCAAGAGAACAAGTTGTTTTACCGCTTCTTCAAATTCTTCTCGGAACGTGTGCAAACGTTCGGTATCGCCCGTTGTAAGGGCACGGAAAAATTCGCCGATTAAATCTTTTACCGAATTCATTTCCGCGCTTTCGAGAAGCGAAGAAAGCGAAAGTTTCAAAATGACGTATATCAGACTTCCGAACAGAAGCGCCGTGATAAAATAATACAATAACAGTTTGAATACGTTCTGAAAGTTATCGATAGTAATATGAAACGCGTTGCGGAATCTCATGTTATAACTCCCTGTAACTGCGGATTAAATCTTCTCTGTCGAGTTTATCCGCCGTGAAATAAACGGTTTCCATGCGTACCGCAAAATTCAGAAATGCAAACGTAAACACAACGAACATTGCGGCGCGGAACGCGATTTCGGGCAAGAAAGACATTCCCGTAACGAAGGAAGCAATGATTGCAAAGAAAATAACTAAAGAAAGAATTAACTTCCTGCGGACCGACGAAACCAGTCGGTAAGAATAAAGAAATGCGTCGTAATTGCCGAAGCCCGTCATTTGCTTGCACGGAAGCCAGAGATAAAACACCGTGGTGAGATAGAGCAGCGCCAAAACAAAAAGCACGAACACGAGCGCGCTCACAAGGCAAACGGCAACGGCGCTTTTAATAGACGAAACCGCAAAGAGAACCGCCGAAAGCGCAACCACCCAAACTTCGTAAAGAATGAAATACGCGAGCGAATAACCGATGACGGAAAGCAGAAGATTTCCGAATTGCGTAAACGCGCCGCTCAACGTGCGCTTGCCGAGACGCATATGTTTTTCCACTACCGAAAGCGTGAGCGTTAAACATACGACAAAACAGACGAACGCGCATACCGTATAAATGCCGCCGAGCAGGTCAATACGGAGCAGGCTCATCGCGCGGAAATTCAGCAGAAAGTCCGATTTCGGATTCCCCGTGAAAAATGCGGTGAGCAATTCCGAAAGAGATGCGTAGTCCAAAAGAAGCGTAAGAAAAACAGCCGGTAGAATTGCATAAGGCAAAATGTACCAGATATTTTTGAATAGATATTTTACACTTCCGAAAATAACGCGCATATACACTCTCTGCACTCAAATAATATTCATCTAATTATATACCAAATCGAACGCCGTGTAAAGAGATTTTCCGAAAAAAGATAAAAACGCCGCCGCGGCTGTGCGGTAGCGTTCTTCAAACGGTGCTATTTTTTTGCAAGATTTTCGAGCATTTCTACGACGTCTTGCACGGTTTTAATCTTTTCCACGTCAGACTCGGGAAGCGTAACGCCGTACTCGTCTTCGAGCGACATCATCAGTTCCACAACGTCGAGTGAGTCCGCGCCCAAATCTTTGATGATTTCCGCTTCGGGCGTAATTTTCTCGGGGGCGATGCCGAGCTGTTCCGCAAGCATTTTACTTAATTTCTCGTACATAAATTTTTCCTCCGTCCGCTCCGTTTCCTGTTACGAAGTCGTTTTTTTATTTATTTTAACTGATTTTTATTGAGTTGTCAACGTTTTTTCCAAAGCAATTTTTACGGCGCCTGCGTTACAAGCCTGCTCCTTTCAGCGCGCGGTGCCATTCCTCGCACGAAAACCGCGGATTGGCAGGCGAAGTGGAAGAAAGCTTTTTCGTAACGGAGAGCAGTTCGGGATAGTGCCGTTCGAGCACGCTGTACGATTTGCTGCCGTTGCAAAGTATCGCGGACGCGCCGCACGCTTTATAAAGCGACAATAAATCGGCAACGCTTTCGTCACGGATGGACGCGTCTGACGAACCTTGAATTTCGCACGACTCCACCGCATCCCACAGCGCGATTTTGCGCCGCAGTAAAAATTCCGTCTTTTCCGCAATGCTTTCGGGCACGGGTTCGCCGAAGTAGCCGCATACCGTCTTCCAGAAACGGTTTTGCGGATTGCCGTAATAAAACCCGACCGCGCGGCTCTTGACGGAAGGGAAACTCCCCAGAATGAGCACGCGGCTGTCTTTCCCGTACACGGGCGCAAAGCCTTGTTCCATTACAGTTTGATTTCCTCTTTCAGATTTCCGACCGAAACGAGAACGGCGCGCGAAATATCCAGACTTTCTGAAATCGCTTCGGAAATATTCTCCACGGTGAGCGCGGAAATTTCCGCCATTCGTTTTTCAAAATCGTACACTTCGTTTTTATAGAGCATCTGTTTGCCGTAGATGAGCATTTGCGAGGAAGTGTTTTCCTGCGAGAAAATACTCCCCGATTTTGCCTGTTCCCTGCCGCGCAAAAATTCTTCTTTCTTAACGCCCGATTTCTGAAACTCTTCAATCACGGAGAGTATCGCGTCCTTCGCCGCCGTCGCTTTTTGGGGATTGACGCCTGCGTACACCGTGAACATTCCCGTTTCCTCATAGTGCGAAGGATAGGAGTACACCGAATAGGCAAGTCCTAATTCTTCGCGCACGCGCTGGAAGAGGCGCGAACTCATGCCGCCGCCCAAGATGGTGTTCATGACCTGCACGGCGGAGCAAAGCTCACTGCCGCGGCAGACGGTGGGAAAACCGAGCGCAAGGTGCGCCTGCTCGATAGGTTTTTTCTTAAAAGCCTGTCCTTTCGTCCAGACGACCGCCTTTTCGCGTTTGGTAAAAGGCGCGCTTTCTATATTGCCGAAGTACTGTTCGCACAGCGAAAGAGCTTCTTCTACGGAAATATTACCGGCAAAAGAGATGACGGTATTTTCGGGACGGTAGCATTCGCCGCGGTAGGCAATCAAGTCTTCGCGCGTAAACGCTTTTACGTTGGCGGCAGGACCTAAAATATTTCTGCCGTAACCGCGGTTGCCGAACGCGGTGCGCGAGAGCAAATCCAGACACAAATCTTCGGGCGTATCTTCGTCCATGTTGATTTCTTCGAGTACGACGCCCTTTTCGCGTTCCATTTCTTCCGCAGGGAAATTACTGTTCAGAAACAAATCCGCAAGCAGTGCGAACGCTTCCGCCGCGTGGTCGCTCGTAGCCTTTGCGTAGTAGCAGGTCATGTCCTTGCCCGTAAACGCGTTGACCTGCGCGCCGAGCGCGTCGAACGCATCGGAAATTTCAAACGAAGTACGCGTCGGCGTGCCTTTGAACTGCATATGTTCGAGGAAGTGCGAAATGCCGTCCTCTTTGTCCGTTTCGTACGCCGCGCCTGCACCGACTAAGACGCCCATCGTAACCGAGAGCAAGCCCTCCATTTGCTTGATAATAATTCTGACGCCGTTTTTCAGCGTTTTCGATTGTACCATATCCTTTTTCTCCTATATGTAAATTCAGCCGATATTTTCACTCACGGTCACCGTTTTCAATCCGTGTTCCTTATAATAGTCGAGAATTTTCGGAAGCGCGGCAAGCGTATGTTCCATGGGGTGCATGAGAATCAAATCGCCGCCTTTGACGTCCTTCGTGGCGCGCGTAAAACAGTCCGATTCGTTTTTGTCGCGCCAGTCGATTGTATCCCTGCTCCAAAGAATTGTTTTTAAGCCCATGGATTCGGCGGCTTCAACGACCGTATCGTTATACGCGCCCGAGGGCGGCGCAAACAGCGTGACGGTGACGTCTGCCGCAAGGGAGATAAATTCCACGCTGCGGCGGATTTCTTCGATATTTTCCTCGCGGTTGAGTTTGGAATGGTCGCGGTGAAAATAGCCGTGCGAACCGATTTCATGCCCCTTATCCCGAATGGCTTTGAGTGCCGCAACGTTGTCGTCCGCCCAACTTCCGCCGATGAAAAAGGTGGCGGTTGCGCCGTATGTTTCGAGCACGTCCAATATTCCGTACACCTCTTCCGTGCCCCAATACACGTTAATCATGAGCGAAACGCCGTCCGCGGAATTACCCTGATAAACTGCCTTCTGTTCCACACTCGAAACGCTCTGCGATTGCGGAAAAAAACAAACCGTTCCCACGACGATTAAAACGGCGGCAAGCATTACATTGACGACGGCGGCGGTAGCACGCGATGATAGTCTCTTCAACAGTTTACCTCAAACGAAAAGTTTTATCAACAACATTCTATTGATTTTTCCGATTGAATATGACTACGCACGCCGAAAGCCCTTGCCGCGCGGCAAAAATATTATTTGAGCGTTACCACGGTGACGCCGCTCTCCCCCTCGCCGTACTTGCCGAGGCGGAAACTTTCCACGCGTTTATGCCCCTGCAAAAAACGGTGAACGGCGGCGCGGAGTTTGCCCGTACCCATGCCGTGCACGATTCGAACTTCGCTCATGTTCGAAAGCAGAGCTTTATCGAGAAACTGCTCGATTTCGGGAATCGCCTCCAAAACCGTTTTTCCAATGACGTTACATTCGCGCGGCGCGGCGGCGTTCTCCGCCAAATTCCGCACAACCGTCACCTGTTTTGCCGCCGCGCCGCGCCTGCCCGAAACGTACAAATCGTTCCATTCCGCACGCACGCGCAGCGCGCCGATTTGCACTTCCGCCTGTTTTTTGCCTGCGCGGATTGCAACGACTTTCCCCTCCGCGCCCATACTGCCCACGAGCACGGTATCCCCCTCTTTGAGCGTTTGCGGATTAACGGGAAGGGCGCGTACGTGTTCTTCCTCCTCTACGGGTGCGGCGGAAATTTTATTTTTAAGCGTTCGGGCGCGGATTAAATCCGCCTCGCTCAGACTCTCTTTTTCAAAAATCGCTTCGATTTCTGCAAGCAGTTCTTCGGCACGCGCCGTGCGTTCGCTGACGATGCGCCTTGCCTCCGCCTTGGAACCCGTTAAAAACTTTTCGCGCTCGCGCCTGAATTTTTCTTCCTCTTTGGAAAGCACGTTCAGTTTTTCCTGCCATTCCGCTACGAGCGCACTTGCTTCCTGCGTCAATTTTTCCGTTTGAATACGACTCTCCTCCGCAGCGCGCAATGTGCGCTCGTAGCGCCTGGCGCCCTCCGAAAGATACCCCCTCGCTTCTTCGACGACTTCTTCCGCAAGTCCCAGCCGACTGCTCACAGCAAGCGCGTTGGAAGAACCGGGCGCGCCGATTTTCAAACGGTACAGTGGGCGGAAGTCTTCGGAATCGAATTCCATGCAGCCGTTCTCTACCCCCTCCGTTTGGTACGCAAACTCTTTCAGAGAAGAATAGTGCGTAGTAATAATCCCCCTGCATTTATGCCTGATGAGCGAGGACACAATCGCCCGTGCAAGCGCCTGCCCCTCTTCGGGGTCGGTTCCGCCGCCCGGCTCGTCGATGAGTACGAAATCGCGCTCGCCCGCCTGCAAAAGAATATCGCGTAGATTGACGATATGAGAAGAAAATGTAGAAAGGTTTTCTTCGATAGACTGGCTGTCGCCCACGTCGCAGAAGACTTCGCGGAACACCGCAAGCCTTGTGCCCACGGCGGCAGGAACAAAGAGACCGCACGCGCCCATGAGCGAAAACAAGCCGCACATTTTCAAGGTAACCGTTTTGCCGCCCGTATTCGCGCCGCTGATGACAAGAAAGCGGTACTCTCCACCCACGTTCACGGAGACGGGAACGGCGGTTTTTGCGTCCAACAGCGGATGCCGCCCCTTGATAATTTCCACAATTCCCTTTCCGTTGAGTTCTGGTTTGACGGCACGGAGTTTGTAGCCGTATTCCGCACGCGCAAAGTAACTGTCCGCTTCGGCAAGCAGTTCCGCGTCGCGTTCGAGAGATTCCCGCATCGCGCCGACCGCGTGCGATAGTTCGGCAAGTATCCGTTCGATTTCTTCTTTTTCGTCGAGCGTGAGCGAAATGAGTTCGTTGTTCATTTCGAGCACTTCTTCGGGCTCGATGAACACCGTTGCACCGCTCGCCGAGCGGTCGTGCACAAAGCCCTTGACGCTGCGCTTGTATTCCGCTTTGACGGGAATCACGAAACGGTCGCCGCGCACGGTGACAATGCCGTCCTGTAAAAATTTCTTTTCGCCGCCCGTAAGATATGACGTAAGACGCGCGCGGATTTTCTCGCCGAGCGCCCTGATTTCGCGGCGCAGGGTAAAGAGTTTTTCGCTCGCACGGTCGGCAATTTCCGTATCGCTGATGATTTTATCGGTAATTTCCATTTCCAGCCGTTCGTCGAACATCAGACGGCTTGTCAGCGCGCGGAAGTTTTCAAACCCTTCGTCCGAAACCGCATTCACGGACGTATAGAGAATGCGCGCCGAACGCAAAAGGCGCGCGCAGTTGATAAGCTCGGCGCCCGAAAGCGTTGCTCCCTTTTGGGCGCGTTCCGCGGTATCGCCGAGCGGCGGAAACTCCTCTATCCTCCCAACGCCCGAATCGAACAACAGCTGCGTAGCCTCCTCCGTGGTATCCAGACGCCGTTTCGCTTCCGTGAGCGAGTCGGTCGGCTCGGTTGCGAGCACGCGCGCTTTGCCTGCCTCTAATACGGCATACGAGGAAACCGCGGTTAAAATTTTATCGAGTTCCAAGCGGCTGATACTGTTTTTCATAACATACTCCTGTTTGCGTGACCGCGCGTTGCGCTCACTCCTTTGAGCATATGCTCCGCCGTGCAATCGACGAGTTCGGACGCAGCCCCTTCGCAGACAAGCGGCGCGCAGTTATACACCTCGAAACGGCAGCCCTCCGCCGCCCGATACCTGCGGAGCGGAAATATTCTGCCGTCCCCGTCGGTCAGCGAATAGAACGTGCGCTTATCGCAATTTTTACAAGTGCGCTCAAACGGGCAATAACAAAGTTCCATCACTTTCACACCGCCGCCCGTGAGCGTAAACGCGCCCTCCGCCGCAAGCAGCGCCTGCTCGCGCAAGGAAAGTTCGTGCGAGAGCACAAAGTATTTCGCCCCTGCCGCCTTCATGCCGTTTACCGCATATTCGTTGGTGAGATTGCACCCCGCGCCCGCAAAAAGCGTTTTTTGATATTTTTCCGCAAGCGCGATTCCGTAACTTCCCTCAACGTAAATTCCGTCGAATTTACCGAGCGCGGCGGAAACGAGTTTTTCGTCCTCGCTTGTAAAGAGGGGCGGCAGATATAAAAATTTTTCTTTCCCGAACGCGGGCGGCATGATATGCGCGTAGTCCTGCGGTTTATAAACGACAATCTCCGCGTCTGCTTGCGGTTTTGCGCCGTCGCTGACAATGACCGCGCGTAATGTATGTTTTCCTGCCTGCAACGTCTGCGAAAATTCTTTTCGGGCAAGCGGCTTGCGCGACGGCGCAAGATATTCCGCTAATTTTTCGTAGAACGCACGGCGAAAAGCGTTGAGTACGGATTTGGAACAAAACGCGCGTTCGGTGTTCACCCGAACAACGGGTTGCAAAGGCAATGTGTCCGTCTTTTCAAAACAGGCACGGATATCCGACTCCGTCAAAGGCGCGGTCTGCGCCGCCTCTGTTTCCGTTTCGCCTGTAAATAAAAATTCTCCGCAACGCACGCGCGGTAATTTCCCTGCGCGAAGCGTTACTTCGATTTCAATGCTCCGTTTCTCTCTTTCGGAAAGAAGCGCACCCAAAGAGGTATCCGTAGTCACGCGCACTTCGTCGCGCGGTTTGAGGTTTGCGTTCGATTGCAAATAAAAACCGCCCGTGCCGCTCGCCGAAAAAGTTGCGCCGCCGACTTCTCTGCCCGCCCTTAAAATTTTGAATCCGTCGCCGCGTTGCGCCGAAAATGGAGAAACGCAGAAATATTTCCCGCCTTTGAGGGAGATTTCGCCGACGCGCTCGCCGATATGCCCCTGCACCTTGCGGGATAGAAAACCGTCTTTCTGCCCGAACGCAAGTCCCTTCGTATAATCGCCGCGGTTGTAGGAACGCTTCAAACGCGCATACGCCTGCTCCGTTTCCGCTTTGCCGAGGACAGCGCGGTAATAGCGCACTGCCGCAGCAACATATTCTTCACGGCGCATTCTGCCCTCGATTTTGAGAGAGGTGACGCCTGCTTCGATTAGTTCGGAAATCGTTTCGCCCATGCACAAATCGGAAACGGAGAGCGCATAGGCGTAGTCTTCAAAGCCCTTTCTGTCAATCCGATACAGTTTTCTGCACGGCTGTTTGCACCTGCCGCGGTTGCCGCTGTTTCCGCCAGCGAACGAGGAAAAATAGCACTGCCCGGAAAACGCCGAGCAGAGCGCACCCTGTACGAATACTTCCGTTTCGATAAGTTTTGGAATTTTACGGATTTCCGAAATCGGCGTTTCGCGCGAGAGAACGACGCGGGAAAAACCGTAGTCTTTGGCAAGTTTTGCCGCATAAACGTTGTTGCATCCCGCCTGCGTGGAGAGGTGGAGCGTCATTTCGGGATACGCTTCTTTGAGCGTTTTGCCGAGGAAAATATCCTGCAACAAAATCGCGTCCGCGCCTGCGTTCCACACTTCTGCGGCACGCGAAAAAAAAGTCTGCGTTTCGCTCGGTTTGATGAGCGTGTTCAGACAGACGTAAACTTTTGCACCCAGAAGATGCGCCGTTATAACAATTTCGCGCAATTCCTGCAAGGTAAAATTCTCCGCCGCCTCGCGCGCCGAAAAATCGTTGAGTCCCAAATAGATAGCGTCCGCGCCTGCAAATAATGCGGCGCGCGCCGCGCCTAAGCCCCCTGCGGGGGCAAGAATTTCCGTGTTCATCGTCCGTTTCTCTTACAGTTTCTCAAAATGTTCTTTTATTTTTTCGGCGAGGTCTTTACCGATTCCGTCCGCTTGCATGAGTTCTTCCACGCCCGCACGCATGACTCTGTCGATGGTGCCGAACCGTTCCAGAAGCGCGGCGCGTTTCTTTGCCCCGATTCCGTCGATTTCTTCGAGCACGGACGCAAGATTGCGCTTGCTGTGCAGGTTACGGAAATAGGTAATGGCAAAGCGGTGCGCCTCGTCGCGGATACGCTGTAACATTTTCAGCGCGAAATCGCGGCGGTCGATTTTAACGGGCTCGTCGCTGTGAAGCGTATAAACTTCCTCTTCCCGTTTGGCAAGCGAAATGAGGTCTATCCCTTCGATTCCGAGTTCGTCGAACGTCTGCTTTACGGAAGAAAGCTGTCCCTTGCCGCCGTCGATAACAATCAGTTGCGGTTTTGCAAACCGCTCTTCTTCCTCCGTGCCGAGTTTTTTGAGACGGCGGAGCAGTACCTCCTGCAACGACGCAAAGTCATTCGCGCCCTCTACCGTCTTAATACGGAAACGGCGGTACTGCGACTTATCCGCTTCGCCGTCCGTAAACACCACCATGGAGCCGACTTTATCGACGCCCGAAATGTTGGAAATATCGTAGCACTCCATGCGCTTGGGATAACGCTCCAAACCGAGCAATCTTTGTAATCGCTCGCACGCGCCCGAAGTCATGTCGTTTTTATGCTGAATTGCCGAAACGGATTTTTCGAGATATTCCGTTGCGTTGCCCGTTGCCATATCGAGGAGTTCGCGTTTGACTCCCATTTTCGGACGGGTGAGCGTAAGACTGCGCCCCGTCTTGCGGAAAGCATACACGCGGAAAAGTTCGTCGTCGATTTCGCCGTCCAAAATAATTTCGTGCGGAATTTCATGGCTCTGGTAGAACTGCGTGAGGAAACTCAAAAAGCCTTCGCCCTTTTCGCCCGCGCCCGCTTCGAGCGAAAAATTCCGACTGCCGTTCATGATTCCGCCGCGCGTAACGAGCAGGCTGATTGCGGTATACAGTCCGTTCGTGGCAATCGCCCATACGTCGGCGTCCACGTCTTTGGGCATGGAAGTAATGCGGCGCAGTTTGAGTTTTGCGAGCATCTCGATTTTACTGCGGTAATCGAGCGCAAGTTCAAACTGCTCTTCGTCGGCAAAGCGCTGCATCTTCTCTTTGAGAATGCGCTCCGCCTCCTCGTAGTTCCCCGAAAGAAAGGAGAGGACGCGCTCCACGTTACGGGCGTATTCCTCCTTTGTGCTCAACCCCGCGCACGGCGCAGGACATCTGCCGAGATGATAATTCAGGCACGGTTTTTTGGGCTTGCCGCCGATAGAGACGTTGCACGCGCGGATATGGTAGACCTTTGCCGCAATATCCACAATTTCCTTGCAGTTGATGCCGCCCATGAACGGACCGAAATATCTGCCGTCCTTTTTTAATCGGCGTGTAATCGAGATGCGCGGAAACTCCTCGCGCGTGTGTACTTTGATGTACGGATATGTTTTATCGTCTTTTAAGAGAATATTGTACTTGGGTTTATACTTTTTGATATAGGTATTTTCAAGCGCCAGCGCGTCCACTTCGGTGGGCGTTACCACATAATAAAAGTCGGCAATGCAATCGACCATTGCCTGCACTTTGCTCGGTTTTTGGGAATGCTGAAAATACTGGCGCACGCGGTTTTTGAGTACGCGCGCCTTGCCCACATAGATGACCGTACCTTCGCTGTCGAGCATGATATACACGCCGGGGTTATCGGGCAATAATTTCAATTTTTCGGCAAGAACGCTGTTTCCCATATCTTTATTATACACGAATTGCACCGAATTTTCAAGGGAAACGTTTACATTTCCGAAAGTCCCGAAAAATTGCCGAAACCCGTCAATACCCCAAAAATTCCACGCCTTTCAAAAGCACGTCGTTAACGACCTCGTTATAAAGCGAGTAGAAAATAATTTTGCCGTGCCGTTCGGTACGCACAATGCCCGCGTCTTTGAGAAAGCGCAGTTGGTGCGATACGGTGGTCTGGTTCAAATCGAGTACGCGCGAAATATCCGTCACGCACATTTCCGAAATGGCGAGCGCGGCGAGAATTCTAAGGCGCGTATGGTCTGAAAAAATCGAGAAAAACCGCACGAGCGAACCGAGCAGTTCTCCCTTCGGAACGTAGCCTTCCACCATTCCTTGCGTGCGTTTATCGAGTAGCAGTGTTTCCGTCATAAAATCCTCCTGACAGGTTTTTATGAAAGTATAACGCTTGCGCAGTTGCACACGCGACATAACATTGTCGGAATTTGTTTTATTTCGTCCGAATAGAAATACGCGCCGCCCGCGTTCGCGGGCGGCGCATAAAAATTACTCGACTTTGGTTACTTCGTAGCCTGCTTCTTTCACGGCGGCGACAAGCGCGTCATTCGGAACTTCTTTGTTAAGCGAAACAACCGCACGCTTCTTTTTCAGATTCACGTCCGCTGCCGTCACGCCGTCCACCGCACTTAACGCGTCCGTCACGTGCTTGACGCAGTGCGCGCACATCATACCCTCTACCGTTATCGTTTTGTTCATTTTATTCTCCTCCGATTTTATGGTTTTTTGTTTTTTACTTTTTCCGAAAATTGTGAGCCGCAACGCATTTCCGACGACAAACAGCGAGGAAAGACACATACACGCCGCCGCAATCATGGGGTTAAGCGAAACGCCTGCCCAGGCAAACGCACCCGCCGCCAACGGAATGCCCACGCAGTTATAAAAGAACGCCCAGAACAGATTTTGTTTGATAACGCGCATAGTCTTGCGCGATAAACGGAACGCGCGCGGCAGGGCGCGCAAATCACCGCTGACAAGCACGACGTCCGCGCTCTCGATGGCTACGTCCGTGCCGTTCCCCATGGCAATCCCTACGTCCGCCTCTTTGAGCGCAGGCGAATCGTTAATGCCGTCACCAATCATCGCAACGCCGCCTTTCGTGCGCTTTCCAGTGCCGAACATTTCTTTCTGTTCTTTCACCACGTTGAGTTTGTCTTCGGGCAGCATTTCCGCATAGACGTTCGTTTCGTAAGGGAAGCCCGCCTGCGCGGCAATCTGCCGTGCTACCGCTTTGTTGTCGCCTGTGAGCATATACGGCATAACGCCCATGCCGATGAGTTCGCCCACCGCCTCATTACTGCCCTCTTTCAAGGTATCGGCAAGCGCGAACAGCGCAAGCACGTTTTTTTCGTCCGTCAAAAACAGTACTGTCTTACCCTCGGAAGTCAGCCGTTCAAACAATTCGCGTTGTCCTTCGAAGCGAATGCCCTTTGCCTGCAACAGGTTCTCGTTGCCGAGATAATAAACTTTGCCGTCTATTTCCCCCTTCGCGCCCTGACGGACGACGTACTCCACGTTTTGCGCTTCCCTTGTGCCGCCGCCGCAGAACGCGGTAATACAGTCAGCGAGGGGGTGATTGAGTTTACTCTCCAACGCAAACGCAATTTCTTTCACGTCCTTTTCCGCGCCGAAACTTTCAAAGTGCACCACCTGCGGCTTCCCCTCGGTAATGGTTGCCGTTTTATCGAGAAGCGCCGTGGAAACCGACGCCGTGCGTTGCAACGCCTCCGCGCTTTTGAACAGAATGCCGAGCGAAGCGCCGCGCCCCGTTGCCGCCATCACCGCGACGGGGGTGGCAAGCCCCAACGCGCAGGGGCAGGAAATGACGATAACGCTCACCGCATAGTTGAATGCCGCCGCCGTATCATGCGAAGTAAGAATCCACACGAGAAAGGTGATAAGTGCAATCCCTAATACCACGGGCACGAACACCGCCGCGATTTTATCGGCAAGCTTCTGAATGGGCGCCTTGCTTGCGCCCGCTTCGCGCACCATGCGGATAATGCCTGCCAGCATGGTATCTTCGCCCACTCTTTCCGCTTTGATTTTAAGATAGCCGCTCTTGACAAGCGACGCGCTCACCGCGCGGCTGCCGACCGCGCATTCCACGGGCAAACTCTCGCCCGTGACCGCCGCCTGGTCTACAAAGGCGTGCCCTTCGAGAACGTCGCCGTCCACTGCAATCGCTTCGCCTTGACGGACGATAACGGTTTCCCCTTCCCTCACTTCCGAAAGCGGCACTTTCAGCGTTTCGCCGCCGCGCTCCACCGTAACCGTATCGGGCGCGAGGGAAAGCAGTTTTTCCACCTCTCTGCCCGTGCGCTTTTTACTGCGTTCTTCCAGCCACTTCCCTAAACAGACGAGCGTGACAATCATCGCCGCCGATTCAAAAAACAGACTGTGCGACATGGGCTCCAAACACGCAATCACAATACTGTAAATAAACGAAACGCCCGCGCCGAGCGTGATGAGCGTATCCATATTAGGCACGAGTTTGACCGCCGCCCGCACGCCGCTCACGAAAAACTGATAGTTGATGACGAGAATGACGAGCGTAATCGCAATCTGAAAAGCGTGATTCCACCAGCCGTGCGGCACAATAGAATCGGAAATCATGTGCCCCATAGCAAGATACATTTCGGGAATCAGAAGCGCAAGCGAAACGAAAAACCGCACCGCTAAGGTAAGCCTTTTCTTCTTTTGAGGAGTTGCTCCGTACCCGTAAATTCCGTAGCCGAGCGAAGTCACCGCCGACTTTATCTGCTCTTCGTGCAATACGGTTTCGTCATAGTTAATCTCCATGCTCTCGCCCATGAGCGAAACGGCGCAGCTTTCCACGCCCTTTAATTTTTTTACCGTGCGCTCGATTCCCGAAGAACACGCCGCGCAAGTCATACCGCTGATTGAAAACTTTTGCTTCATAGAAACCTCTTGAACATTTCCGCCACTTCGTCGATTATCTCCGTGTCCCCTGCCTGAATATGCTCTACTAAACAAGTGTGCAAATGCGCGTCTAACACTAAACTTGCAAGCGATTTCACCGCTTTCTCCACCGAAGCAAGCTGGGTGAGAACGTCGTCGCAGTATCTGTCCTCTTCCACCATTTTACGAATCCCGTTCACTTGCCCCGCAATGCGGTTGAGACGCGAAATAATCGCCCTCTTTTCCTCCTCGGAGCGCACCTTCTTTTTATGATTGCAACAATCCGCCATTATTATAACCCTTTCTTGTAAAATATACCCCCATGGGGTATATTGATTATAAAACGTTTTTTTCCGTTTGTCAAGTTTTTTGCATGAAAAAAAGCGGACGAAAAATTCGTCCGCTTTTCAAAGTCGGGTTTGATTAGTTCTTTTCTTCTTTCTGTGCGACTACTTCTTTGCCGTCATAGAAACCGCAGTTGCCGCAAACTCTGTGCGACTCCTTCATTTCGTGGCAATGGGGACATTCCACCAGCGTAGGCGCCGTGGCTTTGTAGTTTGCGAACCGCTGGTTCGTTCTTCTCTTCGATTGTTTTCCCTTAGGTACAGCCATTGTTTCACACCTCTTTTTTATCGATTATTCGTTCTCCGCCTCGGAGCGTTGGCACTCCGCACACAGGAGTTTGGCAGGCAGCGCAAATGCAAGCGAATCGCGCACAAATTCGGTCAGGTCGATAAAGTTCGTATAACCGTAACTTTCGCCGTCGCCCGTGCCCGGTTCAAACACGCCCGCAGCGTTTTCCGTAAAAGTCTGCTCTGCGGCGCTCAAACAACGCGAACAGGCACCCTTTAAGGTAAACGTGAAGCGCAGTTGCACCTCTACCTTGTTATCCCCGAATATTTCGTATTCGGCGGTTACTTGTACGGGAGCGGAAAATTCCGTAAACGGAATGTCGAGTAAATCGACCGCCTCAAACTCAAAGGTGAGTTCCCCCGTATCCATTTTTTTCGCCGCTAAACTGCGAACGTCTATTCTGGGAATCATTACCTTAAAAAAGTATAAAATATTTCCGCACGTTTGTCAATCTTTTTTCATGCTCAACAAAAAGATTTTTCAAAGAAAAATACCGCTTTGCGCGAATTGCGCAAAGCGGCTTTTCTTTAACCTTCTACAAGCGCGGCGGTTTCGCGCGCAATGACGAGTTCTTCGTTGGTGGGAATCACCAGAATTTTTACTTTGGAATCTTTTGCCGAAATCTCGCGCACCGAGCCGTCGTTCTTGAAGTTGTTTTTCTCCGCGTCGAGCTTAATGCCGAACCCTTCGAGTCCGCTCACCACGTCCGCACGCACGGTGGGCGTGTTTTCGCCCACGCCTGCCGTAAAGACGATGACGTCGAGTCCGCCGAGCGCAACCATGTATGCGCCCACATATTTCTTGCAGGCATACGCAAACATTTTGAGCGCAAGATTTGCACGGTAGTTGCCCTCGTCCGCCGCCTTGCACAAATCGCGGAAGTCCGATGACACGCCCGAAATGCCGAGCATACCGCTCTTTTTATTGAGATAGGTAAGCCCTTCTTCCATGCTCATGCCCTTTTTGCGGCACAAAAATTCAATTGCCGCAACGTCGATATCGCCGCTGCGCGTGCCCATCGGCACGCCTGCAAGCGGCGTAAAACCCATGGAAGTATCGATGCATTTGCCGCCGTCCACCGCAGAAATGGAAGAACCGTTGCCCAGATGGCAGGTGATAATTTTGAGGTCTTCGGGTTTCTTTTTAAGGTACTCCGCCGCCGCGCCCGCTACGAACTTGTGCGACGTGCCGTGCGCGCCGTATCTGCGCACTTTGTATTTCTGATAGTCCTCGTAGTCCACCGCGTACAACTTCGCGTAGTCGGGCATGGTCTGGTGAAAGGACGTATCGAACACGAGCGCCATTTTCTTATCGGGCATGACCGCGCGGCAGGCGTTCACGCCTAAAATCGCCGCAGGATTGTGCAGAGGCGCAAGTTCTTTGATTTCGTCCATAAGACGCATCGCCTCGTCGGTGACAAGCGTGGTTTTTGTGAACGCCTCGCCCGAAGCGACCACGCGGTGACCCACCGCGTCGATTTCGTCCATGGATGAAATGACGCCCGCCTCTTTATCGACAAGTTCTTTGAGCACCAGCGAAATTGCCTCGGTGTGGTTGGGAAGTTCCTTTTCTACCACGAACTCTTTGCCGTTTGCCTTATGCGTGAGTTTCCCGCCCGCAATGCCGATACGCTCGCAAGTGCCTTTGGCAATGACCGATTCCGTCTCCATATTGATAAGTTGATATTTGAGCGAGGAACTCCCCGCATTGATGACGAGTATTTTCATAATAATCTCCTGTGATTCCTGCGGAATTTTTTAGACTCAGTCCTGCACTTGAAGTGCGGTGATTGCAACCGCGCAGACGATGTCCGCCGCCTTACAGCCGCGCGACAAATCGTTGAGCGGTTTCGCAAAGCCCTGGCAGATAGGTCCGATTGCCTGGAAGCCGCCGAGCCGTTCCGCGATTTTATAGCCGATGTTGCCCGATTGCAAATCGGGAAAGATGAGCACGTTCGCCTTGCCTGCGACTTTGGAGTCGGGTGCTTTCATTTTTGCGACTTCGGGCACGAGCGCCGCGTCGAACTGCAATTCACCGTCGATTGCAAGGTCGGGTGCTTTCTCTTTTGCAATGCGCGTTGCATCCTGTACAAGCGACACATAGTCGTGCTTTGCACTGCCCTTGGAGGAGAAGGAAAGCATCGCAACTCTCGGCTCGATTCCCGCAATCTCCTTCGCGCTCTTCGCGGTTGCAATGGCGCAGTCGGCAAGCCCTTCCGCCGTATAGGTGGGGTTGAGTCCGCAGTCTGCAAAAACGAGCAACCCGTCTTCCACATACTGATTGCCCGTAATCGGCGCAACCATAAGGTTGAAGCTGGAAACCGCGCTCGCGCCGGGAGCGGTCTTTACGATTTGAAGTCCGGGGCGCAACGTGTTCGCCGTGGAATGGCACGCGCCCGAAACAAGTCCGTCCGCGTCGCCCGCTTTGAGCATGAGCGCGCCGAAAAAGGTTGCGTCCTTCGCCTGCTCTTTCGCCTGTTCCTCCGTCATGCCCTTCGCCTTTCTCAGCTCGTACAACAGCGCCGCATAGCTTTCAAGTTTGGGGGAAGTCGCGGGGTCGATAATTTCAACGCCCGTCAAATCGGTATCGGGGTTGGAGGCATGAATTTGCGCGGGATTGCCGAGCAGAATAATTTTTGCAAGTCCTTCCTGCGCGCATTCCTCCGCCGCCTCCACAACGCGTCTGTCCTCGCCCTCGCAAAGCACGATGGTGCGCTGTTTGGCTTTTGCACGTTCCTTGATTTCGCTGACGACCGTTCCGCTCTCTACGAGTTTTCTCCCGAGTTTTTTCACTTTACTGATAATCCCTGCCATATAATTTCTCCAAAAACCTTTATTTTTTCCTCTGTTTTGTGTATAATAATTTTAGAGGAAATATTTACCGAAATATTATACACCCTTCCGATTAAATTGTAAAGAACAAGAGGAAAAAAAGTGAAAATTTGTGCGGTTATTTGCGAATACAATCCCTTCCATAACGGACACCGTTACCAGCTCAGCGAAATCAGAGCCAAAAGCGGCTGCGATAAAATACTGTGTCTGATGAGCGGCAACTTTACACAGCGCGGAGAAGCGGCGGTGCTCGGAAAATACACACGCGCGCGCCATGCCGTGGAATGCGGCGCGGACGTCGTTCTGGAACTTCCCGCAGCGTTCGCGGTTTCTTCCGCCGAACTGTTTGCCCGCGGTGCGGTGCATATTTTAGGCTCAATTCCGTCCGTTACCACGCTCGCGTTCGGCTGTGAAAACGGCGATAAGGATAGTTTCCTGCTTGCCGCAAACGCAACCCTGAACGAGAGCAAGGAATTCAAAGCCGCACTTAAAGAGAACATGAAGGGCGGCACGAGCTATATCCGCGCGCGCAATGCGGCGGTGCTCGCATTTCACGACGAAATTGACGAAAGCCTGCTTTCCGCGCCCAATAACGTGCTCGGTACGGAGTACTGCCGCGCAATTCTGGCGGAAAAGTTCCAAATCGAACCCATGCCGATTCCGCGCGTCGGAGGCGGATATGCGGATACTTCGCTGTTCAAAAACTTTTCTTCGGCAACCGCGCTCCGCGCCTGCCTGAAAGAAGATTCGCGGAAAGCGAGAAAAGCACTCAAACGCAACGTGCCCGAACAGGTACTCGAAGATTTGCAGAACGCAAAGGAGTTGCCCTTTGAAACCGCCGCGATGTGTGCGCTTTCCTCCACTCCCGCCGACGAGGTTGCCGCCTGCCCCGACTGTTCGGAAGGCCTTGAAAACCGTTTGAAAAGTATGGCGCGGTACAATCCCGAGTACCATTCCGTGCTGCAAAAAATCGTTTCCAAACGCTACACGCTTTCGCGGCTCAAACGCATTCTTATGCAGAACTTCCTCGGCGTAAGACTCAAAGACGTGCGTTCGTATGCAGAATCTTCCCTCTACTACAACGTGCTTGCCGTAAAAAAGACGGACGCCGAAGCGCTCTTCGGAGAACTCGCACAAGGGAAATATCCTTCCATTATCAGAAAGAGCGATTTTAATTTACTCAAAAAAGACGCGCTCGACTGCTTTGAAAGGGACGTTTACGCG
Organism: uncultured Clostridia bacterium; assembly: GCA_947087265.1. Classification (GTDB taxonomy): domain Bacteria; phylum Bacillota; class Clostridia; order Christensenellales; family Borkfalkiaceae; genus Gallimonas. Next base: position 233,831 of record CAMUBY010000001.1, on the reverse strand, counting down.
AACGATTTATATAATGCGCTTTCCGGCGCTTACACCAACGAATTCGATACGCTGTTTATATAAACTGTATAGATAACAAAAAACGGACTGCCGCGCAAATGAATGCGCGGCAGTCCGTTTTTAAGAGAATATGAAAAAATTGTGAATGAACAAATCCTTTGATTGTCTGTATCATACTACCGCAAGGTGTTCGTTATGTGAAAATCCGATTAAAACAAAACAAAATCACAGATATTTTCCGACAATCGACATAGCGGTTTTCAAGCCGTCCGCCGCCGCGCTCGTAATGCCTCCGGCGTAGCCGCAGCCCTCGCCGCAAGGGTAAATCCCCTCGATGCCCGTCTGCATATTCTCGCCGCGTAAAATGCGAATCGGCGAAGACGTGCGCGACTCCACCCCCGTTAGCACCGCCTCGTATGCGCCGAACCCCGCGAGTTTGCCGTTCATATCGGGAACAGCGGCTTTGAGTGCGGAAACGATTGCCTCGGGCAAGACGGCGCGCATGGGCACGAACGCAGTATTCGGCGCATAAGTCGGTTTCACTTCTCCGAAATAATAACTCTCTTTGTCCGTCAAAAAATCGCCCACGAGCTGAACGGGCGCGGAATAATTTTTCCCTGCCGCACGGAACGCCGCCTGCTCTAATTTGCGTTGATAGAACACGCCTGCCAAAGGGTGCGCGCTTTCAAAATCTTCGCGCTTGACCTGCACGACAAGCGCGGAATTAGCGTTCCTGCCGTCGCGCAGAAAATTGCTCATTCCGTTCACGACCACGCCGCCCTCTTCGCTTGCGGAGGGCACGATGACGCCGCCCGGACACATACAAAACGAAAACACGGCGCGCTCGCTCGCATGGGATACAAGTTTATAGTCCGCAGGCGGAAGCGCCGCATAACCCGAGCCGTACTGCGCTTTGCCGATTGCGGTTTGCAAATGCTCGATTCTCACCCCCACAGCAAATTCTTTTTGTTCAATGGGCAGACCCGCGCCGAGCAGCATTTCAAACGTATCGCGTGCGCTGTGTCCCACGGCAAGCACGAGTTCGTCCGCCTCCTCCCTGATGCCGTTGATTTTTACGGCGCAGAGTTTGCCGTTTTTTGTTTCGATTCCGTCTAGCTTTGCCGAAAAGCGCACCTCGCCGCCGTGTCCGATGATATACCTGCGCATATTCGCAACGATTGATTTGAGGTTGTCGCTTCCGATATGCGGCTTGCCGAGATACCCGATTTCTTCAGGCGCGCCGAAGCGGATAAACGTTGCGAGCACTTCGCGGTTCAAAGGGCTGTTCGTCTGCGTATTGAGTTTGCCGTCCGAGAACGTGCCTGCGCCGCCCTCGCCGAATTGAATATTGCTTTCAACATTCAACCTGCCGCCTGCCGTAAACGCGGCGACGTCTTTCTCGCGCTCCTCCACGCACTTGCCGCGTTCCACAATCACGGGCTTGATACCGTGCGCAATCAGCCGCAGAGCGCAGAACAAGCCGGCAGGACCCGCCCCTGCGATAACGACTTTGGGCGCAGGTTTTGTTATCTGTTCGTAAACAGGCAAAGGTACTTGCACGGCGCGGTCGGAACACTCCACCGTATACACCCAGCGAATGTCAGACTTATCGCGCGCGTCCAGCGATTTTTTGAGAATTTTGAAATACCTGCACGGTGCGTGCAGTTTTTTTTCGCACAATTTTACGAGCGCGCTCTCTTTCTGATAGGGGCGCAGTAAAAGGTTATTCAGCGTAAGTTTCATAAATGCCCTCCGCAGCCCGACTTGCCGAAGTAAACGCCCATTGCAGATTGTAACCGCCGCATTCGCCGTCCACGTTCAGCGCCTCGCCTGCGAAATACAGTCCCGCGCGTTTTCTGCTCATGAGCGCTTCGTCCGTTTCGCTGAGCGGAATGCCGCCGCGCGTGACCTGCGCACGGTCAAATCCGAGCGTGCCCGTCACGGTGAGCGGAAATTCTTTGACAAGCGCAACCGCCCTGTTTTTATTCCCTCCCGCACGCTTCCAGAGTACGCGGCCGAGTCCGTTGTTGACGATGCAAAGCAGACAATCCTCGCCGTCCGCGTTTGCCGTCGCCTGTTTTAACCGCTCTTCGGAAACGTCGGGAAGCAAATCGACGAGCAGGGTATCGCCCTCACGCGCATACGACGAAGCGCGGAATACCGCGTCGCCCGATACGCCGTTATCGGTGAACAGCACGTCGCCCCTGCAACGGTAAAGTTCCTTCCCCGAACGCAGAACGCGGAGCAAGCCGTCCACGCGGATACCCTTCAAACCGCGCACGCCGTTTTGTTCGCAGCGAAGCGCAACGAGCGCGGGGCGGAGTTCGGTAACGGTATGTCCGAACGGCTTTATAAGCGCAAACGCGCTTCCGTCCGTGCCGAAGTTCTCCGCCGCCTTACCGCCTGCCGCAAAAACAACTGCGTCCGCACGCATTTGTGCGCCCGAGCCCGAAAGCGTAAAACCGTTTTTCTCATAAATGAGCGAATCGACAAATGTGTTGCAGTGCACGTCAACGTTGAGCCGCGCAAGTTCGCGCCGTAAAAGGTCGGTAACTGCCGAAGCCTGTCTGCTTGCAGGGTAAACGCGTCCGCGCGAATCGGGCAGAAAAATACCGCCGAGTCCCTCTAAAAAGCCGATAAATTCCGCCGCGCCGTAACGGGATAAAAGACGCGCCACCTTTTCCGTGTCGTCCGAAAAATAACGGCTTGCCCCCATGTCGAGGTTGGTAACGTTTCCCTGACCGTTGCCGGTTGCCGAAAGTTTCCGCCCCAACCGCGCGCCGCGTTCCAAGACCGCAACATTAAAGCCGTACTTTTTTAAGCGAACCGCGCAAATCATTCCTGCCGCACCGCCGCCGATAATCGCAATTTTTTTCATATTTTCTATCATACTACCTCTTAAAATTTTTGTCAATGAATTGACAGCGCGCGCTATGCGTGGTATAATTGTATAAAATAATTTCTATTTTTGCCGTTTTCGGCAACGCAGGAGAATCTATGCTGAATTTATTGGAATCGAATTTTCTGACGTACCTCAAAGACAACCTTGTTCTCACCATTATTCTCGGCGTAGTGATTCTTCTGATTATTGCAATCGTCATTGCGATGATTGTACTTTCGGTCAAGCATAAAAAGCAAAAAAATTCCGAGGTTTACGTTCAGGTTGCTCAAAACGACGAACTTTGGGAAATCGAAGAAGACGGAACGTTCCCCGCAGAAACGGCGCAAGAGGCGGAACCCGAAGAACAGCCTGCGGATAATACCGTATACTCGCTTCCCGAACCGCAGCAGGAAATTCCCCCGATTGTGGAAGAGACGGAGCCCGAAGTTGTTGAAGAAACCGAACAAACAAATTCGACGCAACCCGATTTTACGGGCACTATCTTTGAAATAAAAGACGACGAACCCGAAGAAAAACCTGCGGAAGCGCCGAAAAAGAAAGCGGCGGCGAAACCGAAGAAAAAGACCGAACCCGTAAAAGCGGCGGAAAAATCCGAGCCGACGGAAAAGAAACCGGAAGAAAAGACGACCAAGACCGCCGCAAAAAAGCCTGCGGCGAAAAAAGAAACGGAGAAATCCGCTCCCAAAACGGCGGCTCAGAAAGAAACAAAACCTTCCGAACCCGCGAAAAAGAGTGCGGCAAAACCTGCGGCGGAACCCGCCAAGAAACCGGCGGCAAAGAAAGCGGAACCTCAAAAAGCAACCGCGAAACCTGCCGCAAAGCCCGCTCCGAAGAAAGACGCGGAAAAGCCCGCAAAACCCGCGGCGAAGAAAACCAACCCCGCCTCGCCTTACAGCGGGAAATGGGTGATTGAAAAAACGGAAGACAAACGGTATTTGTTCAAGTTGTACGCATCCAACGGCGAGCTCATGCTCACGAGCGGAATTTACTCCTCCCTGTCGAGCGCGAGAAGCGGCATCGAAACGTATAAGAAAAATATCCAGAACGGCAAATTCGACATCATTCAAACCAAGACGGGCGATTACATTTTCAAACTGCTCAACGCAAGCGGACGGCTGATGGCGCTCGGCGCAGACTACAAAACGCGCACGCGCTGCGAGAACGCAATCGAATCGACCAAGCACTTTGCGGAAATTGCGGAAATCGAAGAAGCGGATAAAGAATTGTAATATTTCATAAGATAAGCGAAAAGCGGAGCAAAAGGGCAATTCCCATAGAGATTTAAAAGAGCGAAGAATTTGTCTTCGCTCTTTTAAATTGCCCGTTAAATTATAATTTAGGATTTCATTTCGCCCCAAATTTTGGGGTCGCTAATGATTAATTTCCATTTTACATTTTTGGCGCAAAAATAGTGTGCTTGGGATTCCCTTATTTTAGAAATTGATTTAATTGAATCATCGTCAACCCAATAAATTAAGTCATTTTCAAAAAATACTGTGGAATCGATGATATCAAAAAATACGTTGTCTATTACAATATGCCCATAATCTTCAAACAAGTTAGTTTCTATATTGCCGTCAAGTTCAAATAATATTTCACAACCCCAAGTGGTGTCAAAGTGAATGTATTGTTTTGCACCGTCTTTATAAATTTTTTTAACATAAGAATCGTGAAAATCGACAGAAGCGTACATTAAACCTTTCACATCGGATTCGTTCTTAATATCAAACCATTCATAATCTTTAACGGTTGCCTGCAAAGTTTTGCATTTATCAAAAATAGCAGATACGTTTATTTTAGTTTGAAAGAATTTTTTACTTATATTTTTAAGTACCCATTCATAGCCTTCAATCTTTCCCTTTGAAATCCACCCCTCTTCGTCTGCATTATAAATATAAATATTTCTTTTGGGTATCCATATTTTAACAAATTTCAGCGCAGTATAATCCTCATTAAAAATTAAAACTTTTGATGACCATCCTTTATAATAAATTGCAAATACAATTGAATTATAAAATCCGTTTTTTGTACTTATTCTTGCAATCATGATTTACTCCGCTAAATTACTGTTTATCTTTGAGGTATTATACCACAAACAAATTAAAAAGTAAAACATAAGCGCACTGCCTTGCTTGCAAGGTATAGTGCGCTATACTTATTCTTACGTGGTCAAATCCCTATGGGAACTGCGGTAATGCTCCGCTTTTTTGTTGCATAAATTTCTGTTATAAACTTTTTTCTAAAATCCCGTAAATTTCCTGCGCGCTTAAAACTTTATATCCGCCCGTCATAACAACCGTACTCTTTACGATACCGTCGAGCATTTCTTTGTTCGCGCCCAACTCTTTCAGATTCATGACAAGCCCGATTTTCTTCATCCATTCTTCCATGGCGGCAAGCCCTTCGAGCGCGGTTTGTTCCTCCGTCTTTCCTTCCGCGCAAACGCCCCAGACGTTCACGGCATAGCGCGCAAATTTCTGCACGCCGTAGGGCAGAATGTGGCGGTAATAGGGCAACGAAACGGCGGCAAGCGTCATGCCGTGCGTTGCATCGGTATGCGCGGCAACCGCCTGACCGAGCATATGCACCATCCAGTCGGTCGTCTTTCCCTTAGCCACAAGCGTATTCAACGCCCAGGTTGCAATCCACATGATGTTGCTTCTCGCCTCGTAATCTTCGGGATTTTTCACGGCAATCTCCGCGCTGTGAATGAGCGAACGCAACAGCCCTTCCATAATATAATCGGAAGTGTTGTCGTCCGTGCCCGAAAAATACTGTTCGAGAATGTGCGACATAATATCGTAAATTCCCGAAATCATCTGATACCGCGGCACGGTGTACGTAAATTCGGGATTGAGAACGGAGAACTTCGGGAAAACGCTGTCGCCGAACACGTGCCCGATTTTCAGTTTCTGTCCGTGATTGGTAATCACCGAACCGCCGTTCATTTCACTGCCCGTGCCGACCATGGTGAGTACGCAGCCGACGGGCACGATTTCGCAGGTCGGCTCGTCGAAATCGATAAAGTACTTCTGCCAGAAATCTTCCTTGCAATGCTCCGAAACGGATACCGCCTTGGCGTAATCGCAAACCGAACCGCCGCCGACGGCAAGAATCAAATCGGCGTGCGCGTTTCTTGCGCGTTCGCACCCCTCGCGCACCTTTTCAACCGTCGGGTTGGGCATAACGCCGCCGTCCTCGAAAACGGTTTTGCCGTGCTGTTTGAGAATTTTTACAACCTTATCGTAAATACCGTTTTTCTTAACCGAACCGCCGCCGTACACCAAAAGCACGTTTTTGCCGTAGCGGGAAAGTTCGATGCCTAATCCTTCCAACGCATCCTTTCCGAAGTAAAGTTTTGTGGGATTGTAGTATTGAAAATTTCCGAGCATAAACGTTCTCCTTATTTTTCAAATCTGATATTGTTTGCCTTTTCAATCTGTATGAAAAGTTCCGCGAGGGCGTCCGTGTCCGCCTCCTCGATTTTCCCTGCGTCTGCGAGCGCCGCAACGCTAGGATTCAAAGGAATATGTGCAACGGCAGGAATATGATACTTTTCCTGCATTGCTTCCGCCTTACTTGCACCGAACAGCATATGCCGTTTTCCGCAATCGGGGCAGACGAAATAACTCATATTTTCGGCAAGTCCTAAAACAGGGATATGCATCATCTCCGCCATATTGACTGCTTTCTTTACAATCATATCCACGAGGTCCTGCGGCGTGGTTACAATCACGCTTCCGCTGATGGGAATGCTCTGATAAACGCTGAGCGGTACGTCGCCCGTGCCGGGAGGCATATCGATGAACATAATGTCTACGTCGTCCCAAACGACGTCCGTCCAGAACTGCACCGCCGCGCCCGCAATCAAAGTGCCGCGCCAGATAACGGGGTCGTCGTCATGCTCCAACAGCGAATTCATGGAAATAAGCTGTATGCCGCTTTTGGAACGGAGCGGTTGAATTTCCCCTTCTTTGCCAGTTGCGCGCGCCGTTACGCCGAACATTTTGGGAACGGACGAGCCCGTAATGTCCGCGTCGAGAATCGCCGTGCGAAGACCGCGCGCCTGCGCGCGCACTGCGAGCAGTGCGGTAACAAGTGATTTGCCCACGCCGCCTTTGCCGCTTGCCACGGCAATTACTTTTTTGACTTTCGCCTTTTTGTGCAAAGGCTTGATAAAAGAATTTTTGTTTCTTGAACTGCAATTACTTCCGCAAGTAGAACAATCGTGCGAACAATCTGCCATAAAAATCTCCGAATTTTTTTCTTCTATTTTAGCCCGAATTGTCTGAAATGTCAACCCTTAATTTTCGCTTTCTTCAAAGCCCATTGCGTCGAGCGCGAGTAGCAACCCCACCCGAAACCCCTCTTTATAACTGTAATATTCGTTGACGATAGCCCGCCTGCCAACAAGTTCGTCAATTTTATCCAAAATTCCTTTTTCTTCTTCATTCAGTAACTTTTGCAAATTTAGGTATTCTTCTAAATAAGCATTCGTCGCTTCGGTAATTGCTTTGATTTTCGGCGCTTCGTCTTTGAACCCGAGTTTCTGAAAATAAAAATCTTCAAATATTTTGCTCATAATAAACCTCTTTTGTTTACTAAGAATATTAGTAATAAAATTTTATACTAAATTTTTTAGTAAGTCAAGTATTTTACTAAAATATATAGTAAAATATTATTATGTACGGAAAAATTTTGAAAGAATTGCGTTTGGAAAAAGGTTTAACGCAAGCCCAACTTGCGGAGTGTTTGGGTACCACACAAAAATGTCTTAGTTTCTACGAGTTGGAAAAAGTAGATTTAAGCACAGAAATGATTATACGCATTTGTAAATTTTTCAATGTGTCTGCCGATTATTTATTGGGAATTTCAAAACAATAAATATGATAGCGCGCGCCATATAAAATACACAAAAAAAACACGGCTGCATTGCCGTGTTTTTTCATTCAATAAAATTAAACCAACTCGATAATTGCGGTTTCAGCCGCATCGCCGCGGCGCTGACCGAGAAGATAAATTCTGGTATAACCGCCGCCCTGACCGAGCTCTTCTTTCCGCTGTGCGTATTTGGGCGCAATTTCGTTGAACAGTTTTTCCATTAAGGGGTGTTGAATTTCCGTGCGGGCTTTGTACTCGCTCTTCTTTTCGTTGAACGCCTTAATTTCCTGCAAATCGTAAGTTTTCGCCATAATCGCGCGGCGAGCGGCAAGTTTCTTTGCACCGTCTTTATAAGCGGTGGTCTTTACGTCCTTGCCCTTCTTATCCTTCACAACAATTTCCACTTCCACTACGTCGTCGTACGTATTCACCGCTTTGGTGATAAGTTTTTCCACGTAAGATTTTAATTCTTTTGCGCGGGCAGCCGTCGTTTCGATTCTGCCGTACCAAAGAAGTTGGGAAGCCTGATTCCGAAGAATCGCCGTTCTTTGTTTTGTCGTTCTACCCAATTTACCAGGCATCGTTTAATCCTCCTTTTTTTCGAGTGCAAGACCGTACGCTTCGAGTTTCTGCAAAACTTCGTCGAGAGATTTCTTGCCGAGGTTTCTCACTTTCAGCATTTCGTCCTCTGTTTTGCGGCACAAGTCTTCCACTGTGTGAATGTTCGCTCTCTTCAAGCAGTTGTAGGAACGTACGGAGAAATCCATGTCCTCAATCTTCATGGAGAGAATTTGTTGTTGTTTGTCGTCGTCCGTTTTCACAAGGATGTCCATATCTTTAATGGTATCCGAAAGGTTTACGAACAGACTGATATGGTCCTGCATGATTTTCGCGGCAAGCGAAACGATTTCCTTGCCTGAGAAAGTGCCGTCCGTCCAAACTTCAAGTGTAAGTTTATCGTAATCGATGGTCTGACCGACGCGCGCAGGTTCTACGTTATAGTTTACTTTCTGAACGGGCGTGTAAATGGAATCGACGGGAATATAATCGATGACGGGCTGTTTGTTATCTTTAGCGGCTTTGTAACCTCTGCCGCGGCCGATAGTAATTTCCGCATCAATCTTTCTGCCGGCGTCTATCGTGCAGATGTACTGGTCGGCATTGACGATTTCAACCTCTGCATCCTGCGAAATATCCGCCGCGGTAATCACTGCGGGGCCCTCTTTCCTGAGATGCAGCGTCTTCATATAATCCTTATCCGTCACTTTCGTTTTGATTGCGAGAAGTTTGAGGTTCAGAATAATTTCGGTAACGTCTTCTTTTACGCCGGGAATTGCGGAAAACTCGTGTTTTACGCTTCCGTCCATAAATCTGATTCCCTGTACCGCAGCACCGGGAAGCGCAGAAAGCAGTATTCTTCTTAAACAGTTGCCGATTGTAAGACCGAAACCCTTTTCGAGCGGTTCCACCACGATTTTTGCATAATCTTTGGCTTCGTTTTCCGATACCTCGATTCTGGGCATATCCATTTCGATCATAAAGATACCTCCTTGATTTTCAAATTACTTGGAGTACAATTCGACAATCATGTGCTCTGCAATCTGACTGTCAACATCCTCACGGGTGGGAAGCGCCAACACTTTGCCTTCCAGCTTTTCGGGGTCGAATTCAAGCCATTTGGGCATATTCGCAACTTTCATGGTTTTGATTTGCTCAAAGAACTTGTTATTCTTTCTGTTTTCTTTAACGGTAATTACGTCGCCCGCTTTCACGATATAGGAAGGAATGTTCACCGTTCTTCCGTTCACCGTGAAATGAGCGTGGTTTACAAGCTGTCTTGCCTGCGTGCGCGAAGCGCCGATTCCCATACGGAAAATGACGTTATCGAGACGGCGTTCCAAAAGCGACAACATATTTTCGCCCGTGATACCTCTCATTCTATCCGCCATTTCGTAATACTTGCGGAACTGACCTTCCTGTACGCCGTAAATGCGCTTGGTCTTCTGTTTTTCGCGAAGCTGCAAACCGTATTCGGATACTTTCTTTCTTGCTGCGCCGTGCTGTCCGGGAGGAAGCGGACGCTTATTGAAAGGGCATTTTTCCATATAGCATTTTTCGCCCTTCAAAAAGAGTTTTGCACCCTCTCTTCTGCAAAGTTTACATTTTGCGTCTCTATATACTGCCATGTTCTTAATCTCCTATTAAACTCTTCTGCGTTTCGGCGGACGGCAACCGTTGTGAGGTACGGGGGAAACGTCGGAAATGAGCGTAACCTCCAAATCACAGTTCGCGAGAGCGCGGATTGCGGACTCTCTGCCTGCACCGGGGCCTTTTACATAGACTTCTACGAAACGGAGTCCGTGTTCTTTCGCAGCCTTTGCAGCCGTTTCCGCAGCCATCTGTGCCGCGAACGGCGTGCCCTTTCTCGAACCTTTGAAGCCGAGGGAGCCTGCGCTCGACCAGGAGATTGCGTTTCCGCCCATGTCGGTAATCGTAACCAAAGTATTATTGAAGGTAGACTGAATATGAACTTGTCCTCTGTCGACCTTTTTCAGTTCTCTGCGCTTGCGCGTTGAAGTTGTTTTTTTCTTCTCTGCCATATTCCGCTCTCCTTACTTCTTCTTATTCGCCACCGTACGGCGGGGACCTTTTCTCGTTCTCGCGTTGCGCTTCGTGCTCTGTCCGCGAACGGGAAGTCCCTTTCTGTGGCGTACGCCGCGATAGCACCCGATTTCCATCAGGCGCTTGATGTTGAGGCTGACCGCCCCGCGAAGTTCGCCCTCCACTGTGTAGTGGTGGTCGATATATTCTCTCAGTTTGGAAACGTCGTTCTCGTCCAAATCCTTCACGCGCGTATCGGGATTGATGCCCGTCGCTGCAAGAATTTTTTTAGACGTGGTAAGACCGATTCCGTAAATATAGGTGAGACCGATTTCGATTCTCTTCTCTCTCGGTAAATCCACACCGGCAATACGTGCCATGAACCTTAACCTCCGTGTTATTCGGTAAATTTTTTTATTTTTTTCTATATCTGCCGTTTTCCGCGGAAACAGTGGAAAATATTTCCTGACGTAAAACGTGTTGTTTTCTGCTTAATTCTTCTGAAACGCGCAAATTAAGCCGACTTCCCGCACCCTTTTATGCGGAAATTCAGCTTTTTTGTGTCATTTTTGCCTTAATTTTCAAAATAGCAAAGATAATTATATCACAGATATTGCGCTTTGTCAAACGATTTTCAACCCTGTCTTTGTTTATGGCTCTTGTCTTTGGAACAAATTACCATCACTTTTCCGTTTCTTTTTATCACCTTGCACTTATCGCACATGGGCTTTACAGAAGGACGAACTTTCATGATAAACTCCTAAATCTTTATTCTAAATTTGTATTGATAATGTTTAAGACTTGCTCCGCCAGGTGATTCTGCCCTTCGTTAAATCGTAGGGGCTCATTTCGAGTTTCACCGTATCGCCTTCGATAATGCGGATATAATTCATTCTCAACTTTCCCGAAATATACGCCGTGATTTCGTGACCGTTGGAAAGACGGACTTTGAATGTTGCATTGGGCAGTGCTTCGATGACTTTACCCTCTGCTTCGATGACGTCGTTTTTAGACATATCTCCTCCGTTTACTCCCTTACAGGGTAAGTATCTCTACGCCGTCCTCACGGACAACAAGGGTGTTCTCATAATGCGCCGCGCTCTTTTTATCGAGCGTCACCGCCGTCCAGCCGTCGCGCAATACTTTCACGCGGTACGTTCCCGCGGCAATCATCGGCTCTACGCAGATGACGGTATTCTTCGCAAGGCGCGGTCCCGTTCCCTTTCTTCCGTAGTTGAGCACGGAAGGGTCTTCGTGCATTTCTCTGCCGATGCCGTGCCCCGTATAGGCGCGAATCACCGAGAATCCGTTGGATTCCGCGTGCCGTTGAACGCGGTAACCGATGTCGTAAAGCGGCGTGCCCGCTTTCAAGCCCTCGATACCCTTCCAGAAACACTCCTCGGTAACGCGGACGAGTTTCTGTTTCTCTTCGGAAACTTCTCCGATGCAGAACGTTCTCGCACCGTCGCCGTGGAATCCGTTTTTATAGGCACAGAGGTCGACGCTGACAATGTCGCCCTCTTCCAGCACACGCTCGTCGGGAATGCCGTGAACCACCACTTCGTTGACCGAAACGCACGCCGACGCAGGATATCCGCAGTAACCCAAACAACTCGGTTCGGCGCCGCTTGCCTTAATAAAATCGTAGACAAGCGTATCCACTTCCTTCGTCGTCATGCCGGCACGGATGCGTTCACCCACAAATGTAAGACAATCGCGCACAATCCTGTTGGGTTCGCGCATGAGGTCGATTTCTTCCTCCGTCTTAACCTTAACCATCTTATTTCAGTTTCTTGTCGAGCACCGTTTTGATTTCTTCAAACAGGACTTCCGCAGGAGCCTCCGAACCCGTGAAGTTTAAGATGATGCCCTTCTTCGTATAGTAATCGATTAGAGGAGCGGTCTGTTCGTTATAAACGCTCAAACGGCTCTCTACCGTTTCGGGGTTGTCGTCTTTGCGCTGATACAGTTCGCCGCCGCAACGCGCGCAAGTCGTCTTGCCGCCGAGCGTGGAAACGTGATAACTCTCGCCGCATTCCTTGCAGACGCGTCTGCCGCAGAGGCGGTCCATCAGAAGTTTGAAATCGATGTTGATATTCACCACGCCGTCGATTTGCGCGAACTTGCCGAGTTCCTCCGCCTGAAAAAGGTTGCGAGGGAAACCGTCGAGCAGGTAACCGTTTTTGCAGTCCTCCCAGGTCAGACGGTCGCGCACGATTTCGCACGTCACTTCGTCGGGTACGAGTTCGCCTTTATCGATATACGATTTTGCGAGAAGCCCGATTTTCGTGCCGTTTTTGATATTCGCGCGGAAAATGTCGCCCGTGGAAATATGAACAAGACCGTAACGTTCGGAAATTTTCGTTGCCTGCGTGCCCTTGCCTGCACCGGGCGCACCGAGTAAGATAAGATTCATCATTTTCTCCTTATTTCAAGAAGCCCTTATAGTTCTTCATCATAATCTGCGATTGCAACTGTTTATCGAATTCCAACGCAACCGATACAACGATGAGGATACCCGTCGTGGAGAACACGCCTACCAAATCGTAGCTCGCCCAGCTGAACGCAATCGAAGGAATAAACGCAACGAGCGTTAAGAAGATTGCGCCAAACAGCGTAATGCGCTTGTTGATTTTACTCAGATACTGCGCCGTGGGTTTGCCGGGACGGATACCCTGAATGAAACCGCCGTTCTGCTGAATGGACTTGCTGACGTCTTCGGGGTTGAACTGAATCTGCGCATAGAAGAACGAGAATGCAAAAATCAACAGACAGAGGGTCACCGTGTAAATGACCTGACCGTACCATTCGGGAGAATTACCGGAGAACCAAATCTGAACGCCTGTTGCCGCCGAACTATCGGGCCAGAAAAGGCTGATAATCATGGAGGGGAAAGAAATGATTGCGAACGCGAAGATAAGGGGCATAACGCCGCTTCCCGTTATCTTCATGGGAATGACGGACGATTGACCGCCGTACATTTTCGTACCGCGCACCTGTTTTGCATACTGCACGGGAATCTTTCTTTCCGCCAAGTCGACGAATACGATACAGAAGAACAGAAGGATTGTAATTAAAACAAAGAGTCCGAGTTCGAGAAGCGTTCCGCCGACGTCTGCCGAAATATTCTTGAATTTTTCAATAATGGTCGTGCCTGCGGTGGAAAGGATACCGATGAAGATAATCATCGAGATGCCGTTTCCGATGCCGTATTCGGTAATTCGTTCGCCAATCCACATAACGAGGCAGGAACCTGCCGTGTAAACGATGGTCATGTAAATGCCCGCGAAGACAACGGAATCGAAGAACAAATCCGTTCTGATTGCGTCTTTGCTGTTACCGAAAAGAACGATAATGCCTACGGATTGAATAATCGCAAGGACAATCGTTACAATGCGCGTAATGTTTGTAATCTTCTTTCTGCCTTCTTCGCCCTGCTTGGAAAGACGTTCCAAAGCGGGAATACCGACGGTAAGAAGCTGAACGATAATGGACGCGTTGATGTACGGTCCGATACCGAGCGCAAAGAGCGTACCGTTTGCGAGTGCGTTACCCGTAATGCCGCTCATAAGTTGGAAAAAGTCGTTTCCCTCTACCGCTGCCGCAAACGTGCTTCTCGTAAGTCCGGGAATGGGAATATAGCACCCAAGGCGGAATATAAAGAGAAACAGAAGCGTTAAGAGAATCTTCTTTCTGATGTCTTTATTGCGAAAAGCATTTTTCAGCGTTTCTATCATAGATGACTCCTTTCCTGCAAAGCAGGCAATGGGACGGTTATTCGATTACTTCCGCCGTTCCGCCCGCTTTTTCAATCGCTTCCTTTGCCGATGCGGAATATTTTGCCGCTTTCACGGTAAGCGCAACTTTTAACTCGCCGTTGCCGAGCACTTTGAGTCCAGCGTTATTCTTGACTTCTTTCGCAAGACCGTTGGAGAGTACGAAACCGTAGTCTACCACCGTGCCAGCGGGAAGGTTTGCAAGATTGGAAAGATTGACGATAACGTAATCTTTGCCGAATTTATTGTGGAAACCACGCTTGGGAATTCTGCGCGCAAGGGGCATCTGACCGCCTTCGAAACCGGGTCTAACACCGCCGCCCGAACGCGCCCACTGTCCTTTATGACCTTTACCGCTCGTTTTGCCTAAGCCCGAACCGATGCCGCGACCAAGGCGTTTTGCGGTAGTTCTTGCTCCCTCTGCGGGAGATAACGTATCTACTCTCATGTCTTACTCCTTAACGTTCTCGATTTTGACGAGGTGCGCTACTTTTTTGAGTTGACCTTGCAAGCAGGGACTATCCTCAAACGTCTTTTCGGAACGGATTTTTTTGAGCCCGAGCGCCGCAACCGTCGCTTTTACCGATTCGATTTCGCCAATCGTGCTCTTTACAAGCGTTACTTTTACTTTACCGACTTGTTTTTCTTTCTTCGCCATTTCGTCCTCCTCAGCCCACGATTTCTTCGACGGATTTTCCGCGAAGCGCAGCGATTTCTTCTGCCGTTTTGAGTTCGGCAAGCCCTGCAATCGTAGCCTTAATGCAGTTTGCTGCATTCTGCGTGCCGTGCGACTTGGTTCTGATATTTTTCACGCCAGCCGCTTCCATCACCGCACGGACGGGACCGCCCGCGATAACGCCGGTACCTGCTTCGGCGGGGAGCATCAACACTGCGCCCTTTCCGAATTTGCCGAGCACTTCGTGAGGAATGGTCGTATCAACGATGGGAACGTCAATCATGTTCTTTTTCGCAGCCTGCGTTGCTTTTTCGATTGCTTCGGGAACTTCTTTCGATTTTCCCTGACCGTAACCGACTTTGCCGTTGCCGTCGCCTACGACGACAAGCGCTGCAAAACGCATATTTTTACCGCCCTTCACCGTCTTGCTGACGCGGTTAATACCGATGAGCTTTTTAATCAGCCCGTCGTTTTCTTCCTGTCTTCTCTGAGGTCTGTTTTCTCTAGCCATCTCTTCTCTCCTATCAGAATTTCAGTCCGGCTTCGCGTGCGCCGTCCGCAACTGCTTTTACGCGTCCCGTGTAGAGGTAGCCGCCGCGGTCGAATACCACCGCTTCAACGCCCTTACTCTTTGCGCGCTCGCCTGCCGTAACGCCAACGACTTTCGCCGCTTCCGTCTTGGTCTTGCCTGCAACTTGTTCTTTTACGGATTTCTCCATAGTAGAAGCGGAAGCAATCGTTACGCCTTTCACGTCGTCGATAATCTGAACGTAGATGTGATTCAAACTTCTGTATACATTCAAACGCGGAGTCTCCGCCGTGCCGGAAACGTGCTTCCGAACGCGTGCGTGACGGCGCTGTCTGAGCGAATTTTTATCTTGTTTCGTTATCATAATTCACGCTCCTTTACTTCTTACCCTTACCGGAAGTTTTACCTTCCTTATGTTCGATGTGTTCACCCTTGTAACGAATACCGTATCCGTGGTAAGGTTCGGGAACGCGGATGGCGCGAAGGTCTGCCGCAACCTGACCGACGAGAACTTTATCGATTCCCGAAACGGTGATGTCCGTAGGCGAGGGGCATTCGATTTTGATTCCTGCGGGTTGAACAAACTCCACGGGATGGGAGAAACCGACGTTGAGCACAAGTTTAGCGCCCTGCATCTGCGCTTTCCAGCCGACGCCCTTTACTTCGAGGCTCTTGGTAAAGCCTTCCGAAACGCCTTTTACCATTGCCGCAATGAGCGCCCGGTACAATCCGTGAAGCGCGTTAGTTTCCTGCGCTTCGTCGAGCGCAACAACGTGCAACACGCCGCCTTCGTTCTTTACGTCGATATTACCCTTAATTTCGCGGGTAAGCGTGCCTTTTCCGCCCTTTACGGTGACGACGGAATTTGCGTATTCCACAGTGACGCCTGCGGGGATTGCGATACTCTGTTTACCGATTCTTGACATAATATCCCTCCCTTAATAGACGTAGCAGAGCACTTCGCCGCCAACGTTATTGGCTTTTGCCTGCTTATCCGTCATGATGCCTTTATTGGTGGAAACGATAGCGATTCCGAAGCCGCCGAGGACTTTGGGCATCGTTTTAGCACCGCTGTATGAACGGAGACCGGGTTTGCTCACCCGTTCGAGTCCGCTGATAACCGATTGATTGCGTTCCGTATATTTGAGGGTGAGTACGAGTTTGCCGTTATAGCCGTCCTCAACTTCCTTTACGTCTTTCACGTAACCCTCTTCTAAAAGAATGCGGGCGATTTCTCTCTTCGTGTTGGAAGCGGGAATTTCTACCGTTTCTTTTTTCACCATGAGCGCATTTCTGATTCTTGTGAGCATATCTGCGATAGGATCTGTCATTATTTTCCTCCTTACCAACTCGATTTTTTAACGCCGGGAATCTGACCCTTGTAGGCGAGGTTACGGAAGCAGATACGGCAGATACCGTACTTTCTCAACACTGCGTGAGGTCTTCCGCAAATCGAGCAACGGGTGTATGCCCTCGTAGAATACTTAGGCGTCTTTTGTTGTTTATTTATCATTGACTTTTTTGCCATCTTCTCTTTCTCCTTAACGCTTGAAAGGCATTCCGAGCGCCTTCAAAAGTTCTCTAGCTTCTTCGTCCGTCTGTGCCGTGGTGACGATGCAGACGTCCATGCCTCTGATTTTCTCAACCTGGTCGTAAGTGATTTCAGGGAAGATGAGTTGTTCTTTCAAGCCGAGCGAATAGTTGCCTCTGCCGTCGAACGCCTTATCGGGAACACCGCGGAAATCGCGCACGCGCGGAAGCGCAATGGATACGAGTTTATCGAAGAAATCGTACATTCTCTTGCCGCGAAGCGTTACTTTCAAACCGATGTTCATGCCCTCTCTTACCTTGAAGTTTGCAACCGACTTGGTCGCCTTGCGGTAAATGGGCTTCTGACCAGTAATCATTTTCAACTCGTTCTCGGTAATCTGCATGGACTTTTGGTTATCCTTAATGTCGCCGAGACCCGTGTTGATGACGATTTTCTCAATTTTAGGAACCTGCATAACGGATTTGTAGCCGAATTTCTTCATGAGATAGGGAACGACTTCCTTATCGTACATGACTTTCATTCTGCTCACATCAGACGCTACGGGTTTGTCTGCGGTCTTTTTCGCCGCAGTTTTTTTCTCTGCCATAACTCTCTACCTCCGTCCGCTTATTCCTTATTTTCTTCCGCTTCTGCGGGCACTTCTGCCGCTTCCGCTTTCTGGCTGCGTTTTCTCGTTCTCTTCTTGGGAGCCTCGGTTTCTTCCGCCGCCTTTGCCTTCTGTTTCTTCACAAACGCTTTATCGAGACTTGCGCCGCACTTCTTGCAGATACGGATTTTCTTGCCGTCCAACAAAGAGTGTCCGACTCTCGTCGCCTTGCCGCACTTATCGCAAACAACTTCGACGTTGCTCACGTTAATCGGGGATTCTTCGGTGACGATTTTGCTCGTTTCATTTGCTTTTCTTGCCTTCTCGTGCTTGTGGACGATGTTAACGCCCTCCACGATAACGGTATCCGCCTTGGGATTTGCGGCAAGAACTTTGCCCTGTTTTCCTTTATATTTGCCCGTGATGACGAGCACGGTATCGTTAACTTTTACGTTCATTTCGGCTCCTCCTCACAGTACTTCGGGAGCGAGGGAGATAATTCTCATGTAATCTTTCTCTCTCAGTTCTCTCGCAATCGGTCCAAAAATACGGGTGCCTTTGGGTTGCTTCTGGCTGTCGATAATCACTGCCGCGTTGTCGTCGAAACGGATATAAGTACCGTCGGGACGGCGAATGCCCTTCGCGCTTCTCACGATAACCGCCTTTACGACGTCGCCCTTTTTCACTGCGCCGCCGGGGGTAGCCGTTTTTACGCTTGCAACGATTACGTCGCCGATATTGCCGCTCCTGCGGAAGGAGCCGCCGAGCACGCGGATGCACATCAGTTCTTTTGCGCCTGAGTTGTCCGCCGCTTTCAATCTAGTCTGAGGTTGTATCATTTCTCATCTCTCCTTCCGATTACTTCGCCTTCTCGACGATTTCGGCAACTCTCCAGTTCTTATCCTTGCTGAGTTTTCTCGTTTCAACAATGCGAACCGTGTCGCCTACGCCGCACTCGTTCGTTTCGTCGTGCGCTTTGAATCTCTTCGTGTAAGTAATCGTCTTTTTGTATACGGGGTGCTTGCGCTTATCCGATACGGCAACGACCACCGTTTTATCCATCTTATCGGAAACAACGATTCCGACTCTCTCTTTTCTCAGATTTCTTTCCATGATTTCCTCCTTACGCCTTTGCCTGACGGGCGCGGATTTCCGTGTTTACTTTCGCAATATCGCGCTTGCAGGTTCTGATAGACAGAGGATTTTCCAATTGTCCGGAAGCATGGCGGAAACGAAGATTGAAGAGTTCGCTCTTTAAGTCCTGCAATTTCTGATTGAGTTCGACGTCGGTCATGCTGTGAAATTCGTTTTTCATTAACCTTCACCGCCTTCTGTCGTATTTTCGGCGACAACCGCCTGTTCTTTCTTGATAAATTTGCATTTGCAGGGAAGTTTGTTGGCAGCAAGGCGCATAGCCTCTCTTGCCGTTTCTTCGGGAACGCCCGCCATTTCAAACATTACTCTGCCCGGTTTTACAACCGCTACCCAGAATTCTACGCCGCCCTTACCGGAACCCATACGGGCTTCTGCGGGGTGACGGGTAATGGGTTTGTGGGGGAAGATGTCAATCCAGACTTTGCCGCCGCGCTTGATGAAACGCGTCATTGCGATACGCGCCGCTTCGATTTGATTGGATTTAATCCAAGCCGCCTCTTCCGCAACCAAACCGTATTCGCCGTAAGCAACCTGATTGCCCTTCTGCGCGGAGCCTTTCAGCGTGCCGCGGTGTTGTTTTCTTCTTTTTACTCTCTTGGGAATTAACATTATCTGCCTCCTTCGGGCTTCTTGGCACCCTTGAGGACTTCACCCTTGTATATCCAGCACTTGACGCCAATCATACCGAACGTCGTGTGTGCTTCCGCGAATCCGTAGTCGATGTCCGCACGGAGCGTTTGAAGGGGAATGCTGCCCTCGTGATAGTGCTCGGTGCCTGCGATTTCGCGGCCGTCCAAACGTCCGCTCACCTGCATCTTCACACCCTTCACGCCTGCACGCATCGTTTTACCGATTGCCTGCTTCATGGCGCGGCGGAAAGAAATACGCTTTTCGAGCTGTGCCGCAACGCCTTCCGCAACGAGTTGCGCGTCCGCGTCGGGCTTTCTCACTTCGTTTACGTTGATAATCACGGCTTTGCCGCCCGTAAGTTTTGCGAGGTCCTTTTTGATGACTTCGATTTCCGAGCCCGCTTTTCCGATGAGTACGCCGGGACGACCCGTATAAACGGTTACGACAATTTTACCTGCCGCTCTCTCGATAAGAATTTTGGAAATCGCCGCCGCATAGTACTTCTTTTTGATAAAAGTACGAATGGTATGGTCTTCTTTCAAATAAGCCGCGAATTCTTTTTTATCGGCATACCATTGGGTATCCCAGCTCTTAATTACGCCGACTCTCAATCCGTGGGGATTTACTTTCTGTCCCATATTATATCTCTCCCTCCGCTTTTCTCACGTCAAGAATTACCGTGATATGGCTCGTTCTCTTCAAAATCGCGTGTCCTCTGCCTTTGCTGACGGGCTGCATTCTTTTCAACATTGCACCGCCGTTCGCATAGCATTCCGCAACGTACAAGTCGCCTCTGTCCATGCCCTGGTTGTGCTCTGCGTTCGCAACCGCGCTCATCAGCACTTTATAGGTGGGCTCGGCGCCACCGTTCGTCAAGTGGCTTAAAATCGCCTGCGCTTCACGCACGGACTTGCCGCGGATTAACGCCAAAACCGTTCTGACCTTATAGGGAGAAACTCTGATATATTTCGCCGTTGCATAGGGGCGCTTTTCCTTTTTCTCGGCAACCCTTTCGGCTTTCTTTTTCATATTTGATGCCATCTTGTTTTCTCCTTATCTCTTGGGTGAGGTCGTCTTTGCCGTGTGACCTTTAAACGTTCTCGTAGTAGCGAACTCACCGAGTTTGCAGCCGACCATATCCTCCGTAATATATACGGGAACGTGTTTGCGACCGTCGTAAACTGCGATGGTGTGTCCGACCATCTGAGGGAAAATCGTCGATGCTCTCGACCAAGTTTTGAGTACCTTCTTTTCGTTGACCTCGTTCATCGCTTCGATGCGCGCAAGCAGCTTCGCTTCGACGTAAGGTCCTTTTTTAACGCTTCTCGACATTTTGTATCCCCTCCTTAATTGATTCTCTTCAAGATGAATCTGCTTGTAGGATTCTTCTTCTTTCTCGTCTTATAGCCGAGCGCCGGTTTACCCCAAGGTGTTTCGGGACCTGCATGACCCACGGGCGATTTACCTTCACCACCGCCGTGAGGGTGGTCGTTCGGGTTCATAACCGAGCCGCGGACGGTGGGACGCACGCCGAGGTGACGCGTTTTGCCCGCCTTGCCGATGCGGATAATTTCGTGTTCAACGTTGCCTACCTGACCGATGGTCGCTTTGCAGGTAACTGGAATCAGACGCATTTCGCCCGAGGGCATTTTAATGGTTGCGTAGTTTCCTTCGCGCGCCATAATCTGTGCGGAGATTCCTGCGCTTCTTGCAATCTGACCGCCGCGGCCGGGCTTCATTTCAATGTTGTGAATCATCGTGCCGACGGGAATCGCGGAGAGCGGAAGCGCGTTGCCGACCTTAATGTCTGCGTTCACGCCGCTCATAACCTTATCGCCTGCGTTCAAGCCGACGGGAGCGAGAATGTATCTCTTTTCGCCGTCCGCATAGACGAGGAGCGCGATGTTCGCGCTGCGGTTGGGGTCGTACTGAATGTTCTTGACCGTAGCGGGAATGTCGTCCTTATTGCGTTTGAAATCGATAACGCGGTATTTGCGCTTGTTGCCGCCGCCGATGTGACGGACGGTAATTCTACCGGCATTGTTTCTGCCGCCCGACTTGCGTTGGTCTTCGAGGAGCGAACGCTCGGGCTTATTCTTGGAAATCTCTCCGTAAACGGGCACCGTCATCAGACGGCGTGCAGGAGAAGTAGGTTTATATCTCTTGACTGCCATTTTTCATTCCTCCGTTTTTTACGACAACGAGTCGAAGGCTTCGATGGGTTTGCTGTCTTCTTTCAGCGTGATGATTGCCTTTTTCGTCGTAGGGGTGTAGCCCTGGTTTCTGCCCATTCTTTTGAGTTTGCCGGGGCAGGTTACGGTGTTTACGCTCTTCACTTTTACGCCGAACATCTGCTCTGCCGCAATTTTGATTTGCGTCTTGTTTGCGGACTTCAATACGGTAAACGTATAACGTTTTTCCGCAATCCCGTCGTATCCTTTTTCGGTTAACACGGGTTTCAAAATAATATCCTGGGGTTGCATTTACGCGTAAACCTCCTCTAACTTTTTCACGGAACCTTTCGTGAGTACCACTACCGCATTCGCTACGATTTCGTAGGTGTTGATTTCCGCTACGGAAATGGTGGAAAGCGTTTCGAGATTGCGCGCCGCGAGAATTACGTTCTCGTTGGGCTCGTCCATGACGACCACAGTGCGTTTGTCAAGTTTCAACGCCTTGCGGAACGCTTCCATTTCTTTGGTTTTGGGCGCGCTGACTTTGAGTTCGTCGACAATCAGAAGTTCGCCGTCCGCCGCTTTCTTGGAAAGCGCGGAAAGAAGTGCGCCTCTCTTTGCGCTCGCGTTCATCTTCTTGGAGAAGTCGCGGGGCTTGGGCGCGAACACGACGCCGCCCTTAATCCACTGGGGTGCGCGGATGGAACCCTGACGCGCTCTGCCCGTACCCTTCTGGCGCCAAGGTTTCGCGCCGCCGCCGCGCACTTCCGTGCGGGTAAGGGTTGATTTCGTGCCCTGTCTTTGGTTGCAAAGATAGGTTACGACTGCCTGATGAATGAGCGGTTCGTTGTATTCCACGCCGAACACTTTATCGGAAAGGTTGATGTTGCCAACCTCTTCGCCTTTCATATTATAAACTTTCACCTTTGCCATGGTCTTTCTCCTTATTTGCTCTTCACGCTCGTTTTCAGCATGACAACGCTGCCTTTGGGTCCGGGAATCGCACCCTTAATCAGAATTGCGTTTCTCTGAGCGTCTACGCGGACAACTTCCAGATTCTGAATGGTTACGTTCTCGACACCGTACTGACCTGCGAGGTGCTTGTGCTTGAACACGCGGGAAGGCGTGCTGTTCGCACCCATAGAACCGGGTTCTCTGTGAACGGGGCCTACGCCGTGCGTTTCTTTCAAGCGGTGCTGATTCCATCTCTTGATAACGCCCGTATAACCGTGACCTTTCGTTACGCCGCTTGCATCCACTTTATCGCCTGCTTTGAACACGTCTGCTTTTACTGCGTCGCCTACGTTGTAGCCTTCTACGCTGTCGATGCGTACTTCTTTCAAAACCTTGCAAGGCGCAACGCCTGCTTTCTTGAACTGACCGAGTTCGGGCTTATTCAGATTTCTTTCCTTTGCGGGAAGGAAACCGAGTTTCAACGCGACGTATCCGTCAGATTCTACCGTTTTTACCTGCACGACGGGGCAGGG
Organism: uncultured Clostridia bacterium; assembly: GCA_947087265.1. Lineage (GTDB taxonomy): Bacteria > Bacillota > Clostridia > Christensenellales > Borkfalkiaceae > Gallimonas. The sequence continues at coordinate 210,882 of CAMUBY010000001.1, read as the reverse complement.
TCCTGCTTCCACAACCGTTACGGGGATAACCTTCCCGTCTTCCGCGAAGAGCTGGGTCATACCCACCTTGCGGCCGATGATTGCTTTACTACTCATTGTAAAGTTCACTCCTTATTCCTTAATTATATATCCACAATACCTTTTTCATAAAGTATTCTCGGATTACAGTTTTACTTTGATATCTACGCCTGCGGGCAGGTGAATGCTGTCGAGCAGCTTCGCGTTGGGAGAATAGATATCGATGATTCTCTTGTAGGTGCGAAGCTCGAACTGCTCGCGGCTATCCTTATATTTATGGGGGCTGCGGAGAATGGTAACGATTTCGCGTTCCGTGGGAAGCGGAATGGGACCGGAAATTTTTGCGCCGCCCTTCTGCATCGTCTCTACGATTCTCTTTGCCGCTTCGTCGACAAGTTCGTGGTCGTAAGCCGAAAGTTTGATTCTGATTTTTTGTACTGCCATTTTTGTTTTCTCCTTCTTATACTAACTGTTTGCTTTGCGTCAACTCAACCGTGCGTATCGAGGTCTTGCAATCAAAAAAACACTCGTTTTTGCGGTGTTTTCTCGCAAAAGCCTCGGTTAGTCGCAGAAGTCTCGCCTCTACATTTGTCAGCGGAAATTATCTGCCGAGGGGCTTTCTCGCCTCGATTTTTCAGTAACTTCCCGCCTCAACCCAATACGTCGATTGCACAGCATAAAATGCCTGCTTCTGGCGCAAGCCTTTTGATTATACTATCTTTGTCAATCGCTGTCAAACATTTTTACGCGGTTTTCAAAAATTTTTCGGAAATTTTTTTCGACCTTTTTTATCAATAATCGTCCGTAAAATTATGCCTGTTCCCCTCTTTATCCTTATAGGCAATCACGGTGGAAAGGCTCACGTTTTCTACACTCTTAAAGATATTCTGTTCGATTTCGGGGTCCTCCGCTTTGAGCGCGGCAATCAACTCCTTCACCTTCTTCCGCTTGGAAACGGCATTCGGGTCGGTTGCAAGGTTTTCCGTAAATTTACAGGCACACTGAATGAAACGCAGTCCGTTATAGTCGCGCCAGGCGCAGATATCTTTTTCGCGCACGAAATACATGGGACGGATGAGTTCCATACCCTCGAAATTCGTGCTTCTGAGTTTGGGCATCATGGTTTGCACTTGCGCGCCGTACAGCATTCCCATTAAAATGGTTTCGATGACGTCGTCGTAATGGTGCCCGAGCGCGATTTTATTACAGCCGAGTTCCTTTGCCTTATGATATAAATGACCGCGCCGCATCCTCGCGCAGATATAGCAAGGCGATTTTTCGATGTGCGTGACGTTCTCGAAAATATCCGTTTCGTAAACGGTAATCGGAATACCGAGAGAGAGCGCGTTTTCTTCGATAAGTTCGCGGTTCTGTTTACTGTAACCGGGGTCCATCATGAGAAAGACGAGTTCAAACGCAAATTTGCGGTGCCGCTGTAATTCCTGAAAGAGTTTCGCCATGAGCACGGAATCTTTGCCGCCCGAAATACAGACGGCGATTTTATCGCCCTCATGAATCATATCGTAAGCGACGATTCCCTTTGCGAACGCCGAAAACAGTTTTTTATGAAATTTTTTCCGCAAACTCTCTTCGGCTTTCCTTTGGAGTTCGCCCGCTTCCTGTTCCATATTATAATCCTGTTAAATCTTTAATGACTTCCCCTGCGAGGAGCAACCCTGCAACGGACGGCACAAACGCTATACTGGCAGGAACAGGCTTTTTGCCCTCCCCTTCAGTACCCGCTTTGATAGGTTCTTCTTTGGAATAGACGACTTTCAGCCCTTCGATTCCGCGCTTTTTCAGTTCGCGCCGCATGACTTTGGCAAGCGGACAGACCGACGTTTGAAAAATGTCGGCAATCTCGAACGCCGCGGCGTCCAATTTATTTCCCGCGCCCATGCAACTGACGACGGGAACGCCGCAAGCGTTTGCACGCTCGATAATCGCAAGTTTGCCCGTTACGGTATCGATTGCATCGATAATATAATCGTAATCGGAAAAATTCAGCTGCTGCGCCGTTTCGGGCAGATAAAAAATGCGGTGCGCCGCCGCCTTGCAATCGGGATTGATTTCCAGAACGCGCGCACGGGCAACTTCCGCTTTGGGAAGCCCGATTGTATTATGCGTGGCAAGAATCTGGCGGTTAAGGTTAGTGAGCGAAACATCGTCGCCGTCAATTAAATCGAGCGCACCGACGCCCGAACGCGCCAACGCCTCCACGGCATAGCCGCCCACGCCGCCCAAGCCGAACACCGCAACGCGCGAGGAAGCAAGCTTTTGAAGCGCCTCTTCGCCGATAAGAGATTGAGTTCTCGAAAATTGCGTTTCCATGAATGAAAACATTATATCCGTTCTCCGCGCATTCGTCAAGGAAAAACAAATCACGCTTGCGCCAAACAAAAAAGCGGCTTCCGAATACGGAAGCCGCCCTCAAAACAAATTCAAATTATTATTTGCTCATGCCTTCCTGCACGGCAACGGCAACCGCAACGGTCGCGCCGACCATGGGGTTGTTGCCCATGCCGATTAAGCCCATCATTTCCACGTGCGCGGGAACGGAGGAAGAACCTGCGAACTGTGCGTCCGAGTGCATTCTGCCCATCGTATCCGTCATGCCGTAGGAAGAAGGACCTGCCGCCATGTTGTCGGGGTGGAGGGTTCTGCCCGTACCGCCGCCCGAAGCCACCGAGAAATACTGCACGCCGTTCTCAACGCACCACTTTTTATAGGTACCTGCAACGGGGTGCTGGAACCGCGTGGGGTTGGTGGAGTTGCCCGTAATGGAAACGCCCACTTTTTCGAGTTTCATGATTGCAACGCCTTCGGGAACGTTATCCGCGCCGTAGCATTTAACTTTCGCGCGGGGGCCGTCCGAATAAGCTGTTTCGCTGACGACCTTCACCGTTTCGGAATAGGGGTCGAACGTCGTTTCGCAATAGGTAAAACCGTTGATACGCGAAATGATGAACGCCGCATCCTTACCGAGTCCGTTGAGAATCACGCGCAGGGGGTGTTTTCTTACCTTGTTCGCGTTCATTGCAATGGAGATAGCGCCCTCCGCCGCCGCGAAACTTTCGTGACCTGCGAGGAAGCAGAAGCAGTCCGTTTCTTCGGAAAGAAGCATTTTGCCGAGATTTCCGTGTCCTAAACCGACTTTTCTGTTTTCCGCAACCGAACCGGGAATGCAGAAGGACTGCAAGCCCACGCCGATTGCCGCCGCCGCGTCCGCCGCCTTTTTGCAGCCTTTTTTAATGGCGATTGCCGCGCCTACGGTGTACGCCCAAACCGCGTTTTCAAAGCAGATGGGCTGCGTGCCGCGCACGATTTTATCGCAATCTACGCCTTTGGAAAGGCAGATTTCTTTACATTCTTCAATCGACTTAATGCCGTATTCTTTGAGAACGCCGTTGATTTTTTCTACTCTTCTTTCATAACCTTCAAACAAAGCCATGCCGCGCCTCCTTATTCCTTACGAGGGTCGATGTACTTCACCGCACCCTGTTCTTTTTCAAATCTGCCGTAGTGCCCCATTGCCTTCGTCCACGCTTCGTTGGGCTCCAATCCCTTCTTGATGAAGTCGGTCATTTTGCCCAAAGAGACGAATTCATAGCCGATGACCTGACTGTCTTTATCGAGCGCGAGACGGGTGACGTAGCCCTCCGCCATTTCAAGATATCTGACGCCCTTTTTCGCCGTGCCGTACATCGTGCCGACCTGCGAACGGAGTCCTTTACCCAAATCTTCGAGCCCTGCGCCGATGGTAAGACCGTCGTCCGAGAAAGCGGACTGCGTTCTGCCGTACACGATTTGCAGGAACAACTCGCGCATTGCGGTGTTGATTGCGTCGCACACGAGGTCGGTATTGAGCGCTTCCAAAATGGTTTTATGGGGCAGAATTTCCGCCGCCATTGCCGCAGAGTGCGTCATACCCGAGCAGCCGATGGTTTCGACGAGCGCTTCCTGAATGACGCCGCCCTTAACGTTGAGGGAGAGTTTGCACGCGCCCTGCTGGGGAGCGCACCAACCCACGCCGTGCGTGAAACCGCTGATGTCGGTAATCTGTTTTGCGCAGACCCATTTGCCCTCTTCGGGAATGGGAGCAGGGTCGTGTTTGGGACCCTTTGCCACGCAACACATTTCTTCTACTTCACGAGAATATTGCATTATAATTCCTCCAATTAAATTTCCATTTTTTATTCTATCATACTCCGCAAAAAAATACAAGAACTTGTCCGAAAATTTTTGTGAATTTTTAATCGTCTTTTAAGCCGATTAAATAATCGACTTCCACCCCGAAACAATCGGCAAGCAGGCATAGGCTCGCAGCGCGCGGTTCCGTCTTTTCCGATAACCATGAGCTGATGGTTTTCTGCCCGACCCCTAACTTTTGGGCGAGTTTTAACTGAGTCAGTCCCTGTTTTTTCATAAGTTCGCGCAAACGTTTTGCAAAGATAAATTCCATAATCTTCTCCTTTTTTTACATATTAAGAATTTTTCTAATAAAATTATATTAAAATTTCAATAAAAAGTCCTGACATATTAAGATGTTGATAAAATCAAAAACATGTCATAATTACGCGTTCAACGTTTTATCATTCTAAGCGCTCGTTGCCCTCTTGTCATTTCGAGCAAAGCGAGAAATCTTTAAGATTGCCACGTCGCTTCGCTCCTCGCAATGACATGGGGGAATGTATTCGCCCCTTCCGTCATTTCACAACAACAAATAAAAAAACCGCGCATTTTTATGCGCGGTTTTAATTTAATCGTTAAAACTCCAAATGCTTAAAATCTTTCCTAGAAGAACGGCGGTAGAAAATCGCCTTTCTGCCGATGACCGCCACTACTTCGGCGCGGAGCAAGTCTGCTATATTTGCCGCCAGATTATCGCCGTCTTCCCCCGAGGACGGAAGCAAATTCACTTTAATCAGTTCCCTTGCTTCCAACGCTTCCGATAAACTCTTGATTAAATTTTCGCCGATACCATCTTTGCCGACCTGTGCAATCGGTTTTTCGGTTGCCGCGATTGATTTTAAGCGACTTCTTTGTTTGCTCGTCATATTTTGTCCCCCACAGGGTTAAATTCATAACCGCAATCGTAAACGGAAACGCCGTCCTGATTGACAACAACAACCTTTGCGCGCATCGTCTGCAATACGGGCGCAAGCGTGCGAAGCATACGGAAAAATTTATTTTCGCTTGCCGCGATAAAATCGAGAATAAAGCCCTCTTCGCCGCAAGCCGCAAAACCGATTGCACCGCCAGCGATTCTCGTATCTTCTTTATTGCGAAGAGGTTCGGGTACGAGTTCCCCGTTTTGCAAATACCAACTGAGCGTCTGGAAAGACTTTTCCGCGTCTTCCATGGGGCGCGGCACATAAAGGTAGGCAAAAGAAACCAACGACGTCCAATACTGTTTTTCTTTGAGAATTTCCGTATCGAGGAAAGTCAATTCGCCGCAGCGCGTAATTCCCTCGGTGATTTTTTCACGGTAAGGAAGCGTGTTTTCCTGTTCGCCGTCCGTGCCGTAGGGAACGGGCGCAGGAAACACGGCATCGCCGTTGTCCTGTTTTGCATTCTCACCGAAGAATTCCCCGTATTTCTTGCGGAACGTTTCTTCTGCCGCTTCTATGGAAACCAATCCCTCTTTTTCCGAAGTAAAGCCGATTCCGTTCAACACCATATATGCCTTTTCTTCGCCGATATGCGCAGACAAAGTTTCATAAAAACGGTTGATAAGTTCCTGCGCCTTTTTATCGCTGAGTCTCTGCGGACGCGGATGATAGAGCGCCACGTCATAGCAGAACGGCGCAGAAGAAGGCTTCAATTTAGCGACCGCGCGGCCGCGTTTCAACTCTTTCTTATAACGGAAAGTACTTTCGGGCCGATAGGGGAGCACTTTCCAACCCGCCTTTGCTACGGGATTTTCTTTGTAATTTGCAATGGCGGCAAGGTAGTCGAGCAGAAGCACAAACAAGGCGCGGTTGCCGAATTCCGTTTGGAAACAAAGCGTGTATTTGCCCTCGTATACGGTACCGTAAACGTTCGTTTCGGGGAAGAAGTGTTTTAACTCTGCGCCCACGATTTTATTGAGTTTCTTCTGGTCGTTCTTATCGATACAGAGAGCGAGTTCGTTGAGACGCTCGGAGATACGGTACCAGAATGCGTCCGCGCTCGTAGCCAAATCCCAATAATCGTCCTTGCCCTCGCGTTCGTAACAAGTGCCGTTCAGCGAAATTTCGCGGTGATGCCCGTCAAGATTCCCTTTATCGCGCGGGTCGTCGTCGGGAATAAACCGCTCGCAGCCGGGGCAGACGCGGTCCACCTGCTTTGATAAAATTTCGTCGTATTCCGCGCCCGTATACAAATTGACGTACACTTCAAACAAACGGTCGGCATCCTCGATTTCAAGCGTTTCGTCCGTAATACTCTCGTAAATGAAATCGGGCGCCATGCACCGTTCCTCTTTGAGCCGCTTTGCCGTAACGCGCTCTTTTGTTTTCAGCTCGTCAATCGTCAGACAGTCGTCGGGAAACAGATAGTATTTATAGTCGTAAAAAAATGCTTTCAGATGTGTTTCCATAGGTTTTTCCTCTTTTTTCTTTATTGTTTTTGCGTTATACGTAGTCGAATTCTACATCGCCGACGATAACCGTATCGCCCTCTTTACAGCCTGCTTTTTCGAGTTCCTTAAACACGCCGCGCAGTTTGAGTACGCGCTGGAAGTAAGCCATCGAATCGGGGTTGGTGAGAACGACGTTTCTGCACAGCATATCGACTAATCCCCCCACCACGACGTACGCGCCCGTTTCGTCTTTGAAAATTTCAAACTGCGTGTTGTCGCTCTCCGCAAACTCGAAGTCCTCGTCGGCGGGAATGCGCTCGGCAGGCGGTAGCGTTTCGAGCAAGGCGGTCAACTGGTCAAGCAATTCGTTCAGCCCCTCGCCTTTTAACGCGGCAATCGGGAACAATTTGAATTTTTTGCCGTATTTCTTTTGGAAGCGTTTGAGGTTCTCCTCCGCGCCGAAGCAATCGCACTTATTGAGCGCAACGATTTGCGGCAGAGCGGCAAGTTTTTCGGAATACGTTTTAAGTTCCGAATTGATTTTTGAAAAATCTTCCAAGGGGTCGCGCCCCTCCATACCTGAAATATCCACCACGTGGCAGATAGCGCGCGTGCGCTCAATGTGGCGCAGGAAGTCATGCCCCAGCCCCGCGCCCTCTGCCGCGCCCTCGATGAGCCCCGGAATATCGGCGACGATGAAGGACTTTTCATAGCGGCGCACCACACCTAAATTCGGGGAAAGCGTCGTGAAGTGGTAGTCTGCAATCTTGGGCTTTGCCGCGGAAATTTTGGAAAGAAGCGTGCTCTTCCCCACGTTGGGGAAACCGACGAGCCCGACGTCCGCAATGACTTTCATTTCGAGTACGAGCGTATGCGGCTGCGTCTTTACGCCCTTCTGCGCGAAGTTGGGCGCATGGCGGCGCGCCGTCGTAAAACGTACGTTGCCCTTGCCGCCTCTGCCGCCTTCGAGAATGCGTACCTTTTCGCCGTCTTCGTACACGTCGCAGATAATTTTACCGCTCTCAAAATCGCGTACAAGCGTGCCGCAAGGCACTTTAATTACGATATCTTTTCCGCTCTTGCCCGAGCACTGGTTGGTACCGCCGCGTTCGCCGTTCTCGGCAAAATATTTAGAGGTGAAGCGGAAAGACAGCAAATCGTTCATATCTTTATCGCCGAGAAAATAAACGCTGCCGCCGTTTCCGCCGTCGCCGCCGTCCGGTCCGCAGGCAGGCTTTCCCTTGTATGCCTTAAAGGAATTCATGCCGTCGCCGCCGTCGCCCGCTTTGACCGTAATTTTAACTTTATCGGTAAATACCTTGTTATCCATACGCACAGTATAACAAATTCCGCGCCGCTTGACAAGAAGTTTTACAAAATGTGTTAAAAACTCCGTAAACTGTGGTACAATATCAATGAGGGAATTTATGTATTATTATCTTTTATTTTTGTTGATTTTATTGCCCTTTCTCGCGTTTTCCGCTTGGGCGAGCGCAAAGGTGAATACCACCTATTCCGCTTATGACAAGGTGATGAACAGTTCCCGCATGACGGGTTACGATACCGCCGTGCGGCTTATGCAGAAACGGGGCGTGAACGATATTTCAATCAACCGCGTGAACGGAAAACTGACCGACCACTACAATCCCGTGAAAAAGCAGGTAAACCTTTCCATGAGCACTTACGGCAGCGCGTCGGTTGCAAGCGTTGCGGTGGCGGCGCACGAAATCGGGCACGTGATGCAGAAGAAGTCCGGCTATGTCCCCTATAAAATCAGAAACGTGCTCGTACCGATTACCAATATCGGTTCGCGGCTTGCGCTCCCCATGATTATTGTGGGCTTGCTTCTCGATATTCTGCTTTGGGGCACGGAGGGCTTGCCGTACGGAGAATGGATTGTCTACGTCGGAATCGGTATGTACGGGCTTTCCACCCTGTTTATGCTGGTGACGCTGCCCGTGGAATTTAATGCTTCGCGGCGCGCGAAGAAAATGCTCGTGGAGGACGGCATTCTTACCAAAGAGGAAATTCCGAAAGCAAGCAAAGTACTTACTGCCGCCGCCCTCACCTACGTCGCTTCTCTTCTGATTTCGCTCGTCTACTTCCTGCGTTTCCTGTTTATCATTCTTTCAATGATACGAAAGAAATAAAATAATATAAAAATTCCGCGGTATCCCCGCGGAGTTTTTTTACAATCTTTTTGCAACCGCTTCTAAAAATGCATCGGTATTGCACTTACGCGGCGTAATGCCTTTGCGCGAAAACAGCGGAATCAAATCCCCCGTCATCTCCCCTCCCTCAACCGTCGTTACGGTAGCGCGTTCCAACTTTTCCGCAAAGCCGACGAGTTCGGCGTTTCCGTCGAGTTCGCCGCGTTTTTTGAGTGCGCCCGTCCAGGCGAAAATGGTTGCCACGGAATTGGTGGAAGTTTCCTCGCCGTTGCGGTATTTATAATAGTGCCGCGTCACCGTGCCGTGCGCCGCCTCGAATTCGTACTTGCCGTCAGGGGAGACCAATACGGAAGTCATCATGCCGAGCGAACCGTAGGCGGTTGCCACCATGTCGCTCATCACGTCGCCGTCGTAATTCTTGCACACCCAGAGCATTCCGCCCTGCGAACGCATCACGCGCGCAACTGCGTCGTCTATCAGCGTATACAGATATTCGATGTTCTTTTCCGCAAACGTGTTCTTATATTCCCCGAACACTTCCGCAAAAATCTGCTTGAACCGACCGTCGTAAACTTTAGAAATCGTATCTTTCGTTGCAAAAATCACGGGCATACCGTTGTCGAGCGCATAGCGGAAACAGGAGTGCGCAAACGAGCGGATAGACGAGTCCAAATTGTGCATTCCCTGCACAACGCCCGAACCAATCGTAAAATCGTGAATGAGCGTGCGCCCCGTTTCCCTGCCCTCTTTTTCAGTGACGAGATAAACTTTTTCACCCTCACCGACCGTAGCATCCACGGCGGAATACACGTCGCCGTAGGCATGGCGGGCTATCACAATCGGCTGTTTCCAGTTCGGAACGTAAGACTGAATGCCTTTGCAGAGAATGGGTGCGCGGAATACCGTGCCGTCTAAAATGCGCCGAATGGTGCCGTTCGGGCTCTTCCACATCTTTTTGAGCTTGTATTCGCTCATGCGCTGTAAGTTGGGCGTAATCGTGGCGCACTTGACTGCAACACCGTATTTCTTTGCGGCAAGCGCACTCTCAACGGTAACGGTATCGTCTGTTCTGTCGCGGTTTTCAAGTCCCAAATCGTAGTATTCGGTATGTAAATCGACGAAAGGAAGGATAAGAATCTCTTTGATTTTTTTCCAGAGAATACGCGTCATTTCGTCGCCGTCCATTTCGACGAGCGGCGTTGTCATTTTGATTTTTGCCATAAGTACTCCTTGGAAACATTATACAAAATATACGCGCTGTTTGCAAGGTTTTCACGGCAAAAATGACGCGCCGTGCACGATTTTGTTTACCGCCGCTTGCTTCCCTTTCCGCCCTTGAAAACAGGAGTCTCTAAAATGCCCGTAACAACCTTTTCTTTCACTACGGCAGGCTTTGCCTCCTCTACGAGCGAAACCAAAAAATCGCGGTTTTCCGTGAGCGATTCGCCGAACAGATAGCAGGCAAGCGAGCCGGGAACGGTATTGAGTTCGTTGAAATAAACGTTGTCGCCCTCAATCAGAAAGTCAGCGCGCACCACGCCGCAAACTTCAAACCGTTCGTATATGAGTTTCGTATACGCTTGAATTTGCTCGGACATTCCCTCTTGTAACTGAGCGGGGAATGCGGAACTGCGCGCGCCCGTACCTTCGTACTTTTCCGAAAAGGAGAGAATTTCCTCGTTTGAAAACACTTCTTCGCAGGGAGATACAATCACCTTACCCTCTTTGCGGTAGGCGGCGCAGTTGATATCGCGCTTGCCCGCGAGATAGCGTTCGACAACCGCGCTCTCGTCTAAACGGAACGCAAGCCGCAGGGCGTTTGCGAATTCTTCCCGCGTTTTCGCAACTTTAATGCCAATACTCGAACCCAGCCGCGTCGGCTTTATAATGACGGGATAACCGAACGCTTCCGCCCGCTCACACACTTTTTCTTCGCTTTCCTTCCACTCCGCTTCGCGCACGAAGAAACTTTCCGTAACGGGAATACCAAGCCCCTTTGCAGCAATTTTGCCGAGTTCCTTATTCATGAACACGCTCGACACGGCAACGGACGGAGAGGCAAACGGCACGCCGTGCAAATTCAAAAGCGCGGCAAGCGTACCGTCCTCCCCCTCACCGCCGTGACAGCAGTTTAACGCGACGTCGATTTCGGCAACTTTCTTTTTACGCTTCTGAAAACGCACAAGCGCATTCCCGTTTAGCGCAACGCGCGGAAAACCAGAAAGGTCTTTGAAGTCGTCTACGCTTTGCATTTTTTCCGAGGCGTACCATTCCCCCGTGCGCGTAAGGTAGACGGGCATAACGCGGTAGCGGCTTTTCAGCAGATTGACGGCGAGCAAGCCCGTGATGATAGAAATTTCGTGTTCGTTGGAGTCTCCTCCGAAAAATATGGCAACCGTTTTCATAATTCCTCCTTAAAATAAAACGCACCGAAGGTTTTCTTCGGTGCGAATCAATCATTGAAATTTTTAATATTTATCGGGCAAATCGTTCAGGAACAGTACGGTATCGCCCTCGGTTAAGAGTTCCGCAAGCAGCAACTGCGCTTTATGGAGCGAAGGCACGAGTTTGACTTTTTCTTCCTCGCCGCCTGCCTCCAGATAGCCGCTGCGCAGCGGCAGCACGCGCACTTCTCCGACGAGTATCACGCCGTCGAGCCCTACGAACAGCGCGCCGAGTTCCTTGTTCTTCTTCTCTTCGATGAGCCCCAATTCTACAAGCCCCGGCGTGACGACGTACTTTTTGCCGCCGAACAGTTTGAGCGTTTCCACCGCGACTTTCGCGCCCTCCACGTTGGAGTTATATGAATCGTCCAGAATGGTAACGCCGTTCGCCTCCGTTTTCTGCAAGCGGTGCGGCACGGGCTGGATGTCTTTGATACCTGCGGCAATCTCCTGCGGCGTCATGCCAAGCAAATAGGCAAGCGCGCTTGCAAGCGCAATATCTTCCGCCGCGTGTCTGCCGAGAAGCGCCGTATGCACGGCAACTTTCTCGTCCTTCAAACGCAGCATGAACGAAGTGCCGCTTGTAGAAAGCACGATGTCTTCCGCGCCGAAATCTACGCCTTCACGGAGCGCGCCTTCCTTTTCCGCTTCCACGGTACTTCCGAGCACGACTTTATCGGCACGCTTCGCAAGCACGCCTTTCTCTTCCTGAATGTGTTTGAGAGAGCCGAACGATTCGAGGTGCTGGCAACACACGCCCGTAATCACGCCGTATTCAGGGTTTACCATGTCGCACAATTCCTTGATGTCGCCCACTTTCCGCGCACCCATTTCGGCGAGGAAAATATCGCAATCGAGTCCCTGCTCGCTCACCGTGCGCGCAATGCCGAGCGGCGTATTGTACGAAGCGGGCGTCGCAATTACGCGGTACTTGCCCGAAAGAATGGTGTTTGCAAAATTCTTGACGCTCGTCTTTCCGTAACTCCCCGTAATGCCCACAATTTTGCAGTTACTTGCGGCGAGCAGTTTATTCGCCTTGCGTAAAAATTTCTTTCCGTGCGGAATTTCATACAACTTCATGACCGAGTTCGAAAGTGCAATCACGAGCGGAAGCGCAAGCGGCAGGAGCGCGAAATAGACGTAGCGGAACAGATAGTACCATTTGGAATCGATGGCGTAAGAAGCCGCCGTGCAGGCAAAACCGAGTCCGCAGGAAATGAGCGTTAAAAACAGGAAATTGCAAACGATAAGACGGATAAAACGGTTTGTCGGGTTTGTTTTCACTTTCAGGGCGCGCTTGCGTTCGGAAATAAAATAGAACACAATCCAGCCGACGAAGATAACCGTTGAAATGAGGTTGGCAATTTTATAGCCCCAAAAACAGAAACAGAGATTAAAGAGCGCGAGCAACAGCGCAAGCGAAATCGCAAGCAACACCAGCCGCCGCGCTTCTAAATTTTTGTGACGGTAACACCATTTCAGAAAAGGTTTTGCGGCGTATCCCTCCTGCTGTAAAATGCCCGTCATGCGTAAGCAAACGAGCGAAAGAAGCCAACCCGAAAGAATACTTCCGAACACGATTCCGATAATAACAGGCTCCGAAAAAATCATTTGAAAAACTCCTCTGCCGCAAGATTGAATGCCAGCGCATCGTCTAAATGCGCGAAGTGGCCGCAGTTTGGCAGTATGCACAATTTGCTTCCCACAACGCTCGCGTTGTAGACGAGCGCGGACGATACGGGCGTTTCCGTATCCTTTTCTCCGACGATGAACAGAACGGGCACGGAAATTTTTTTCGCGTCCTCCCGCAAATCTTCGTTGACGATTCTTTTATAACTTTCGCGCATGACGGGCGAAAGACTTCTGTATTCGCTGCTGCCGAACTTTTTTTCGGCATAACGCGGTGCAAATTTTTTGACGAAACGGTACGTCTTGACGCGCACCTTGTATTTGAAACCGCGTTTGGGGACAATGCCCGCGCAGCCCGTGAGCACGGCGCGTTCAAACGCGTTTCCGCGCGAAAGACATTTCACCGCCACTCTGCCGCCGAACGAATGGGCGATGACGAGCGGCTTTACGATACCGAGTTCGTCGAGCGCCTGCATAAGCCAGTCGGCGTAATCGGAAACGGAAAACGGCTCGGTGAGTTCACCGCTCTCCCCGAAGCCCAAAAAGTCGAGCGCGGTAACGCGGTAAAACTTCGAAAAATATTCGATTTGCGGATAAAAACTTTCTTTGGTAGAAAGGTAACCGTGCAATAAAAGTAAGTCCTTGCCCGTTCCCTTTTGGAGATAGGAAAGTTTCAATCGAGCTCCTTTTTCATGACGAGCGCATCCTCGCCGTCGGGATAGTATCGGGTGCGGCTATATATGCCCACAAACCCGTATTTAAGATAGAGTATCTGCGCCGCCGCGTTGGAAACGCGCACTTCCAGAAAAATACGCTTGACCTTGCGCCGCTTCGCCTCTTCGATTAAGTCTTCTAAAATTCTACCGCCCCTGCCGCAACGACGGTACATTTCCGCCGTAGCCACGAGTTGGATTTCCGCCTCATCGAGCACTACGCTCATACCGCCGTATGCGACGACGGTACCGCCCTCTTCCAAAAGCGTTCCGTAAAAATTGCCCGAAAGGAAGGAATCGGCAAGCATTCTTCTGCTCCAAGGCTCCACGGGGAAACACTCCGCTTCGAGAGAAGCGATTGCATCTAAATCTTCCGTCGTCCAGACTCTGCCGTTCATCTCTGTTCCTCCGCAGAACTTTTGCGCAGATACAGCGCGGTCAGCTCCTTTGCGTCAATTCGGTTTTCGCAGTTTTTGAGTACGGCACGGTATAAACCCTCCGCCGTATCCACCGTATCGGTAACAGGGGCATACTGCTCGGAAAGCGCGGCAAATTCCTCTTGTGAAAGAAACGAAGGCGGAAGTTCGGTTTCGCCTTCCTCGCCATACGCGCACGCGTAAACGTTGCCGTGCAAAGCGTCGAGAAAGGCAATTCTTTTTCCCGTTTCAGCGTATGCAATCGCGTCGAGCGAGGTGACTGCCACCGCTTTTTTGTTGCAGGCAAGGCACAAGCCTTTGACCGTTGCTATGCCGATTCTTATCCCCGTAAACGAACCGGGACCTATGGTACAGGCGAAAAAATCGCATTCCTGCGCCGTGAGATTTGCCTCTTTCAACGCGCGTTCAACTTCCCCCATCAGACGGACGGAATGCGTCTTCGCGCTCTGTTCGCCGCGGATTTTAACGATATGTTCTCCGTTTGCGGCAACCACGGAAAGCCGCGCGCCGCTCGTATCGATTGCGAGAAATTTCAAAACCGTATCTCCCTGTCAACTTCGCCGCGTTTGATAATTTCTATCCGTTTTACGTCTTCGGGGAGTAGCCCCGCGATATTTTCGCTCCACTCCACAAGGCAGATTCCGCCCGCCCCGAAATAATCGGCAAGCCCTAAACGGAACGCCTGTTCCTCACTCGTCACGCGGTAACAGTCGAAGTGAAACAGATAATCGTCGTATGCGTTCACATAAGCGTAAGTCGGGCTTGTGACTTCTTCGCGGATTCCCAAGCCTTTGGCAATGCCCTTTGCAATAAGCGTTTTGCCTGCGCCCATTTCCCCGAGAAGCAACACGGTATCGTTCGGGCGCAACGATTTTGCAAATTGCTCCGCCCAGGCGAGGGTTTCTTCGGGACTACGGGAAATAAAATCAGCCATACGCGGTTATTATACCGCATACGGCTGATTTTTGCAATGTTTTTTATCTGTTTACTGTTGCGTAATTTGTTTTTCCGTTTCCGCAACGTCAACGTCCGTATTCTTTTTTTCTTTTGCCGCAACGCGTTTTGCTTTTGCCTTCGCCATGCGCTTATCGAACTTATCGGCAGTCATCTTGATAAAGCGCGAAAGCGGCTTGTAGAGCAGGAATACCACAATGCTGATACCTACGCTCTTAATCGCATTGAACGCAAGCACATAGTACCATAATTTTTGGAAGTTTGCCGCCGCGCCCGCGCCCATAAAGAACGGGAAGTTGATATAGCGGTTGACGAGAATGCTGATACCCATTTGCAGTATGCAGGCAACAACGAGGAAAACCGTTACCCACTTTCTGCCTTTCAGAAAGCGGTAGCCGACGGCAGGCACAAACACATACGCAATGGACATCAAAAAGTTTGCGATTTCTCCGACGCCGCCCGTCTGCGAATCGGCAAAACACAGTAATTCTTTAATGCCGATGGATACGATTGCTTCGACAGGTCCGAAAATGAAACCCTCGAACATGAAGAACACGTTTGCAAAGTCAAACTTCAAGAAAGGCGCGGCAGGAAAAATGGGAAATTCCAAAAACGTTACCACATACGCAAGCGCGGTAAACAGCGCCATGTATGCAATGCGCGGCGCGGTGAAGTGTGCGCGCAACACGGCTTTTGCACGGTTTTCTTTCTTTTCGGGCGCGGCTTCCGCCGTTGCCGATTGTGCGAAGTCCGCAGTGACTGCAAGTTCGTTCTCAGCTTCCTGCGCGGAAGCCGCTCCGACGGGTTCGTCGGACGCGCATTCTTCCAAAGAATTGCGCTCTGTTTCAAGTTCCTTTTCTTTCATATAAGAACACCTCAAAAAATAAATTTTCGGATATTCTTTGAAAAAAACAACGCCCCTAAAATTTAGGGGCGCGCAAAAACGCTTTTATCATTCTTTTATCATCCGGACTATACCGTCGGTACGGGAATCTCACCCGTTCGGGAACCTCAGTTCTTCGCAGACTTTACTGCCGGTGGAGAATTGCACTCCGCCCCAAAGAATATTCGATTACTTGTATTATATGACGGTAATCAGATACTGTCAAGCATTTTTTTACTATTTTCGACGGACATTGTTTTTTCTACTCTTGACAAAATATTTTTTGAAAGTATAATGATAATATCACAACATATATTTATCGTGAAAGGAAATTTATGTATTGCAGAATTTGCGGAAAAGAAATTAACGATTTGGCGGTTATCTGCCCCTATTGCGGCGTACCGACGAACAGACAACCCGCCCCTGTTCCCGAAAAGAAAAAACCGGTCAACGGACTCGGTATTGCAGGTTTCGTAATCTCCCTGCTGTCTATCTATCTGGGGGTTTATTTTTGTATCGTGCCGCTTATCGGACTGGTATTAAGCGCAATCGGCCTCGGGTTGAAGAAAAAATATTCCCTCAACGGGCTTGCGATTGCAGGGCTCGCCATCAGTATTGTCGTTTTTGCATTTTGGTTGATTATCTGGTCCGTTTGGATTGCAAGCGCTTGCGTCGCCACATTTTTCTTATTCCCTTTCTTCATTTGATATAATCAAAAAGCCCCCGCGCCAAGCGCGGGGGCTTTTCTTATTACAGAATATCGTTTGCGTAAATGGGGAATTTTTCGCAGAGCGCAGAAACCTCTTCGGAAACTTCTGCGACCGCTCCCTCTCTGCCGCGGATGATTTTTGTTACCAAATCGGCAATCTTTTCCGCTTCCTGTTCCTTCATGCCGCGCGAAGTAACGGCGGGCGTGCCGATTCTGACGCCGCTCGTAATAAAGGGCGAAGTCGTTTCAAACGGAATAGTATTCTTGTTCACGGTAATATGCGCTCTATCGAGCAATGCTTCGAGCTCTTTGCCCGTCAAATTTTCTTTGCGTAAATCGACGAGCATGAGGTGGTTGTCCGTACCGCCCGAAACGAGGCGCACGCCGTTTTTAGTAAACCGCTTTGCCATTGCCTGCGCGTTCTTCACAACTTGCGTTTGATAGGTCTTGAATTCTGGAGTGAGCGCTTCTTTGAACGCCACAGCCTTTGCCGCAATCACGTGCATTAAAGGACCGCCCTGCGTACCGGGGAAAATGGCTTTATCGATTGCCTTGCCGTACTGTTCTTTGCACATAATCGCGCCGCCTCTTGGACCGCGCAGCGTCTTGTGCGTGGTGGTAGTAACGAAGTCGGCATACGGCACGGGCGAGGGGTGCAACCCAGCCGCAACCAGCCCTGCGATGTGCGCAATGTCCACCATCATAAGCGCGCCCACTTTATCGCAAATTTCCCGAATGCGCTTGAAATCGATAATGCGCGGATATGCGCTTGCGCCCGACACAATAAGTTTCGGCTTGCATTCAAGTGCGATTTTTTCCATTTCGTCGTAGTCAATCGTTTCGGTCGTTTCGGAAACGCCGTAGGGCACGATATTGAAATATGTTCCCGAAATGTTCACGGGCGAGCCGTGCGTGAGGTGACCGCCGTGGGAAAGGTTCATGCCCATAATGGTATCGCCCGGTTTTAACACCGAAAAGTAAACGGCAAAGTTTGCCTGCGCGCCGCTGTGGGGCTGTACGTTGCAGTATTCGCAACCGAAGATTTCTTTCAGACGGTTCCGTGCCAAATCTTCCGCGATATCCACAAATTCGCAACCGCCGTAATAGCGCTTGCCGGGATACCCTTCCGCATACTTATTGGTGAAGTGACTGCCCATTGCCGCCATTACGGCAGGCGATACGATATTCTCACTTGCAATCAACTCTAAGTTGCCTCTCTGGCGGGAAAGTTCTTTGACCATCGATTCGTATAGTTCGGGGTCGGTTTTTTGAATGACGCTTAAATCAATCATCGTTGATTGCTCCTCATGTGTTTTTCATAATTATAGCAGTATACGGAAAAAAAAGCAAGAAAAAAAGAGATTAACTCTCTTCTTCAAATACGATTATATCTTCCACCCTACAACTTAGAATTTTGCAGAAATCGTCTACCTTCGCGGTGCTGATGCCCTGCCCCTTTCTCATTCTGTCAATCGTGCCGCTGCTGATTCCGTATTTGTTAATGAGCGTATAGGTAGATTCTCCGCGTTCCTTTAAGGTTTTCCAAAACGGCGCATAACTTATCATATTTTTATTATAAATTGTGGCTATTTTCTTGACAATAGTCATAATATTGGCTATAATGTAGTTGCAATATTCCGTTGGGGAGAAAACTAATGAAAAAATTTATAGCAGGAATTTTTACGTTAATCATTGCCGTTTGCGCGCTTGTGGGGTGCGGAGAAATGGAAAGCGAGGAAGAACGTTTCCTGAAAGCACAACAAAAATTCGATAATTTTACGGTAACGCTTGACTTCAAAGTGCAAGGCGAGGAAGAATACCGTGCTAAATTCGAGTTCGACAAAAAAGCCTGCAAATATATAATTACGGAAGAATCTTCTATACGAACTTATTATTACAAAGAAACGGACAGCGGCGTTTATTATTATATAAATAAATCTTACGGTTGGCAGCCAACAATTTTCGATACCATGAATGAAATACGCGCGAACGGCGAAGTCGGTTACGTTGCATTCTTCGAGAAATTTTTTTACGACGATTTTGAAAAGGACGGCGACTATTTGAAAATGACCGATTCGGCGCTTGCGAGTTACAGCGCATTGCTTGGAAGCTACGCTACGCTGGACAGTGCAAAACTCAAACTCAACGGTAGCCATTTCAGCGAAGCGGTCGCTATTATTCAATCGGGTTCTGCGCGCACGCAAATCGAATATAAATTTGAGAAATACGGTACAACTTCCGTAAATCTTCCCGAATAAGAATAGATGATAAAACGCCGTCCGCCGATTTTCAATCGGCGGACGGCGTTTTAATTCTTTTTTACAGATTTGCAGCGAAATATTCGCGCATGACTTCTTCGGGCATGAAGCCGACGTTTTTGTGCTTGACTTCCCCGTTCTCGAAAATAATTACCGTGGGAATGGACATGACGTTGTACTTCATTGCCGCTTCGGGGTTTACGTCGATATTGATTTTTACAAATTCGGCAATCTCCCCGAACTGCCCCGAAAGTTTTTCCATGACGGGCGCAAGCATACGGCAGGGACCGCACCAGTCAGCCCAGAAATCGCACACAACTTTTTTTCCGCTCGCTATCAAAGCGAACAACTCTTCGTCTTTTACTTCTTTCATATCAGTTCTCCTTTTCTTTTAAGTATGCCGCAAGTTCGGCAAATTTAACACGTTCGGATGCGGAATTTTTCATATCCTTCACTTCCGCCGCCCTGTCTTTCAGTTCACTCTCGCCGACGACCGCTACATAGCGCGCACCGATTTTATCGGCATATTTGAACTGCGCTTTCAAAGACCGCTCCATCAAATCGACTTCGCAGGAAATTCCCTCTTTCCGCAGTTCCGCCGCAAGCAAAAACGCCTGTGTTCGCGAAGCGCCGTCCAGCCCTGCCAGATAACAGGCAACCCCTTTGTCCTGCGGCACGGGCGCGTTCTCCGCCGCCATGACCATGAGAAGCCGCTCCATGCCTGCCGCAAAGCCCACCGCAGGCACCGCCTTTTCTCCCATGGTTTCGAGCAAACCGTCATACCTGCCGCCGCCGAGTACCGTGCCCTGCGCGCCTGCCGCCGCCGATACAAACTCAAACACCGTGCGGCTGTAATAATCGAGTCCGCGCACGATAGAGGGGTTCACTTCGTATGCGATATGCGCCGCGTCCAGCAAACCGCGCACTTCCCCGAAATGCGCACGGCAGTCCTCGCAGAGATAGTCTAAAATTCTCGGCGCGTTTGCCGTAATCTTTTTACAGCCTTCTTCTTTGCAGTCGAGTATCCGCATAGGGTTCTTATCGAAACGCGATTTACAATCTTCGCACATTTCATTCAAATGCGGCGCAAAGAACTCTTTCAACGCCTTATGATATTCCTTACGGCAGGTTTTACAGCCGATAGAATTGATTTGCAGTTTCACTTCTTTTAAGCCGAGATTTTTCAAAAAAGAGTCGGCAAGCGAAATAATCTCCGCGTCCGCATACGCGCCCGAAGCGCCGTAGAGTTCCGCGCCGAACTGGTGGAACTCCCGAAGCCTGCCTGCCTGCGGACGTTCGTAGCGGAACGCCGAAATAAGGTAATACGCCTTGAACGGCATGGCGCCGCCCGCGAGTCCGTTTCCGATAAAGGCACGCGCAACGCCTGCCGTCCCCTCGGGGCGGAGGGTAACGGAGCGTCCCCCTTTATCAAGAAAGGTGTACATTTCTTTATTCACAATGTCGCTCGTATCGCCGACGCCGCGCGCAAAGAGTTCCGTATATTCGAATACGGGCGTGCGGATTTCTTGGAAGGCAAACTGTTCCGCCGTCTTTCGCGCCGTTTCTTCTAAGCGGTGCCAAAGATACACCTCGCTCGGCAAAACGTCTTTCGTGCCCTTGGGAATGTTGACCATAGTTACTTCCTGCTTAAAAATTATTTCTTAAAATCTGTATTGCTTTTTCATATCCCTGTGCCGCCGCTTTTTCAAACCACTGTCTGGCGAGCGTTTTATTTTGCGAAACCCCTCGCCCGTTATATTAGCAAACGCCGAGGTTATATTGCGCTGCCGCCTCGCCCTGATTCGCGGATTTTTCAAACCACTTTACCGACTTTGTATCGTCTTGTGCAACCCCTTGCCCATTTTTATAGCAAACACCGAGACCAAACTGCGCTCCCGCGTCGCCCTGCTCGGCGGCTTTTTGAAACCACTCTACTGTCTTGGCGTAGTCTTGCGTAACTCCTCCTCGTCCGTTCCTGTAGCAAACGCCGATAATAAACTGTGCTTCCGCTTTTCCCTGCTTGGCGGCTTTTGTATACCATTCTACCGCCTTTTTATAGTCTTGCACAACTCCTCGTCCTAAATAATAGCAACTGCCGAGATAATTTTGTGCGTCTGCATCGCCCTGTTCGGCGGCTTTTTGAAACCATTCCACCGCCTTTTCATCATCCTGCGCAACTCCTTGTCCTTTACGGTAACAAACACCGAGATTATATTGCGCGCTTTCATCCCCCGCTTCGGCGGCTTTTGTATACCATTCTACCGCCTTTCCATAGTCCTGCGCGACGCCTTGCCCATTTTTGTAGCAAATGCCGAGATTATTTTGCGCCGCCGCGTCGCCTGCGGCGGCTTTTGCGTATAATTCATTGAATTCTTCCTTCGTCATGTTGTTTCTCCCGTAAATTTACAACACATATTTTTTCAAATCTCTGTCTTTGGTGATTTTGGATAAATGTTCTTCGACGTACGCGCGGTTGACCTCTACGGGTATCACGGGATAGTCGGTGCCGCCTGCGTTGAAGGAAATATCCTCTAACAGATATTCCATAACCGTGTGCAGTCTTCTTGCGCCGATGTCTTCGCTCGTGAGATTGATTTCTTCGGAAATTTCGGCGATAGCGTCAATCGCGTCGGGCGTAAAACGTAAGTCGATATTGTCGACCGCGAGCAGAACCGCGTACTGTTGGGTAAGCGAATGTTCGGTGTTCGTTAAAATGTTGACGAAGTCTGCCTTTGTGAGCGAAGAAAGTTCTACCGAAACGGGGAAACGCCCCTGCAATTCGGGAATTAAATCTTCCACCTTGGCAACGTGGAACGCGCCTGCCGCAATGAACAGAATGTAGTCGGTTTTCACCGCGCCGTACTTCGTCATCACCGTGCTGCCCTCGACGATAGGCAGAATGTCGCGCTGAACGCCCTCGCGCGAAACGTCCGCACCCTGCGTGTTGCCCTTTGCCGCAATTTTATCGATTTCGTCGATGAAGATAATGCCGTCGTTTTCCGCACGGCGAAGCGCTTCTTCTTTCACTGCGTCGTCATCGATGAGTTTTTCCGCCTCTTCCGCGATAAAGAGTTTCATTGCCTCTTTCACGGTAATCTTGCGCTTTTTCTTCTTCGCAGGGAGCATCTCGCCGAAAATGGACCCGAGGTTGATTGCCGCGCCGCCGGGGATTAACTCCATGTTCTTAGGTTCATCGGCAACTTCCGCTTCGACAACGAGATTATCGTACAATCCTTTTTTGAGCGATTCGAGCAAATTCGCCTCGAAGATTTCGCGCGGCGTTTCGCCTTTGTCCGCTTTCTTCGCTTCGGAGAGAATTTTAATCATTTTCTTTTCGGCAACGGCTGTTGCCTTTGCGGAAACTTCCGCCGTCTTTTCGTCTTTGACGAGGCGGAACGCGCACTCCACCAAATCGCGCACCATGCCCTCGACGTCCTTGCCGACGTAACCGACTTCGGTATATTTGGTTGCTTCTACTTTAATGAACGGCGCCTTGACGAGTTTGGCAAGACGGCGCGCAATTTCCGTTTTACCCACGCCCGTAGGACCTTTCATGATGATGTTCTTAGGCGTGATTTCTTCGCGCAATTCGGGCGAAAGCTGGGCGCGGCGGTAACGGTTGCGGAGCGCGATTGCAACCGCCTTTTTCGCATCGTCCTGCCCGATGATGTGTTTATTGAGTTCGCCTACAATTTGTTTGGGTGTCAGATTCATAATAATAATTCTCCCGTTTGTTTCTTAAAAATTACTGCGCGGAGCAAAACCACGCTTTTGCGGCAGCGCACTCAATTTGCGCAATCCTTTGCGCTTTCTGTCTTTTGAAACAGTATGTTCGTGCGGCTAAAAACTTTGAAAAAAATATAAGTCTTACGCTCACGAAATTTCTTTCTGTGAAAGAAATTTCGTGAACTTAAATTACCTCGCAAATGATATGGTCGTTCGTATATACGCAGATTTCACTTGCTATTTTCAACGATTTTTTTGCAATTTCTTCGGCGGAGTAATCGGTATTCTGCGCAAGAGCGCGCGCCGCTGCCAAGGCATAATTTCCGCCGCTGCCGATAGCGCAGATTCCCTCGTCGGGCTCGATAACTTCGCCCGTGCCCGAAAGAATGAGCAGCGTATCTTTATCCGCCGTAATCATCATAGCGTCGAGTTTTCTGCCGACCTTATCCGACCGCCACAAATCGGCAAGTTCCACCGCCGAGCGCATGAGGTTGCCCGCAAACTTGTTGAGCATTCCCTCGAAGCGTTCGGAAAGCGAAAACGCGTCCGTTACCGAGCCTGCAAACCCGAGAATAACTTTGCCGCCGTAAATGCGCCGTACTTTGATTGCCGTATTCTTGAATACGACCGATTCCCCCATGGTCACCTGACCGTCGCCTGCGATTGCCGTAACGCCGTCTTTCTTCACGGCGCAGATGGTAGTTCCGCGAAATTCCATTTATAATTCCTCCTTCCAGCGATTGATTTCCTGTAACGCCCGTTCCGAGAGCAAGCGTTTCTTTTCTTTTTTATCGCGCACCCGTTCAAAGCCCGAACCCAAAATTCCGTAGTTTGCGTTCATCGGCTCGAAGTGCCTGTTTTCTCTTGCAACATAATGTGAGAGCGCGCCGCACACGCAGGTATCCTGCGGCACGAGCGTTTCTTTGCCTTGCATTCTGCGGTAGGCGTGGATACCGCAAAGCAGTCCGCTCATGGCGCTCTCCACATATCCTTCCACCCCCGTCATCTGTCCTGCGAAAAACAAATTCGGATTATCTTTCAGCGAAAAATCCTCATTCAGCACTTCGGGCGAAGGCAGATAGGTATTGCGGTGCATGACGCCGTAGCGCTCGAATTCCGCATTTTTTAACGCGGGAATCAGCGAAAACACGCGCCTTTGTTCCGCGAATTTCAAATTCGTCTGAAACCCGACCAAGCCGTACGACGTGCCTGCCGCGTTCTCTTTACGCAGCTGCAATACTGCATACGGGCGCACGCCCTCGAATTCTAAACCCACGGGTTTGAGCATACCGAAGCGCAACGTATCCTTTCCGCGCGAAGCCATGACTTCTACGGGCATACAGCCCTCGAAAATTTCGCGCTTTTCAAATGCGTGCAACTGTGCGCGTTCCGCGCCGAGCAATTCGGTTACGAATGTTTCGTATTCCTCTTTGTTCATCGGGCAGTTGAGATAATCGCCCTCGCCCTTGCCGTAACGGCTCATGGAAAACGTTTTTGCGTAGTCGATACTGTCCGCCGAAACGACGGGCGCGGTCGCGTCGTAAAAATGAAGCGTTTTGCCGAGTTTCTCTTCGATTGCGGAATACAGTTTATCCGCCGTGAGCGGTCCCGTTGCCACGATGCCGCTTTCGGGAAGTTCGCATTCCTCGCGGCAGACGATATTTATATTCGGCATTGCCTGCAATTTCTGCGTGATATATTCGGAAAATTTTTCTCTGTCCACCGCGAGCGCACCGCCCGCAGGCACTTTAGTATATTCCGCCGCTTCCATCATAAGCGAGCCCAGAATCCGCAGTTCCTCTTTCAAAAGTCCGCAGGCGTTGCCGTAAACGTCGCTGCTTTTAAGCGAGTTGGAACACACGAGTTCCGCGAAGCCGTTACCGCTGTGGGCAGGCGTGCGCTTTTCGGGCTTCATGTCGGTAAGCTCGACTTCCACGCCCCTCCGCGCGAGATAGTACGCGGCTTCCGAACCTGCGAGCCCCGCGCCGATAATTTTAATCATGTTGCTCTTCCGTCTTTGCCTCTTCCTTGGGCGGCTGGGGCGGCGTGTACTTGCATTCCTTATTTGAGCACTTCAAAACGCCCTTTGCGTTTTTCACGATAGGGCTCTTGCATTCGGGGCATTTTTCGCCCGTGGGAATATCCCAGCTCATGAACTTACATTCAGGGTAGCCGCTGCAACCGTAATAAATTTTTCCCCTCTTGGAACGGAGCTGTTTGGCAGGCTTGCCGCATTCGGGGCAGATACCCTCTAACACAACCTCTTTCTTTTCACCCAGCGTAAGCGTAGATTTGCATTTCGGATAGTTGGGGCAGGCAAGGAATTTTCCGTATCTGCCGTTCTTCACCGTCATCATCGCGCCGCACTTGGGGCAGGGCGTGTCGGAAACTTCTTCTTCCTCTTCGCTGACGATATTCGAGCATTTGGGATAATTGGAGCAGGCAAGATATTTGCCGTACTTGCCCGACTTGCGCACCATGGGGTGTCCGCATTTCTTGCAGAGAATATCCGTCACCTCGTCGCCGTCGGTATTCGCAAAGCGGAGTTTTTGTTCAAACGGCGGATAGAAATCGCCGATGATGGCGTGCCAGTCTTTGCCGCCGCCCTCGATTTCGTCGAGCTTTTCTTCCATGCTCGCCGTAAACCCGACGTCCATAATATCGGTAAAGTAGTGCAGGAGCAAGTCGGTAATGCGGAACGCAATTTCGGTGGGCTTCATGTACTTGCCCTCTTTTTCCACGTACTTGCGCTTGTTCAGAACGGAGATAATGGAAGCGTAGGTAGAAGGTCTGCCGATTCCCTTATCTTCCATCGCCTTTACGAGCGACGCGTCCGTATAGCGCACGGGCGGTTTCGTAAATTTCTGCTCGGGTTTGAGCGATAGGCAGGAAAGTCCGTCGCCTTCGGTAAGCGGAGGAAGCAAACCCTTCGTTTCCTCTTCGTCGTCCTTTTTGGTTTCCTGATAGACGGCGGTAAAGCCTGCAAAGCGCAGCGACTTTCCGCTCGCCTTGAACCCGTATTCACCGTTTGCGACTTCTATCTGCATGGAGTCGTACTGCGCCTCGCTCATCTGCGAAGCGACAAAGCGTTCGTAAATGAGTTTATAGACGTTGTAATGCTTTTTATCGAGCATCTTTTTCACGGACTCGGGCGTACGCGAGAGGTCGATGGGACGGATAGCTTCGTGCGCGTCCTGCGCGCCCTTTTTGGATGCGTAGAAGTTGGGTTTTTCGGGATAGTACTCTTTCCCGTAACGCTCCACAATGTATTCTTTTGCCATTTCCTGCGCTTCGGAAGAAACGCGGGTGGAGTCCGTTCTGATATAGGTGACGAACGCAACATGTTCGCCGTCCGCTACGTCGAGCCCCTCGTAGAGGTGCTGCGCCATAAGCATGGTTTCGGGCGCGGTGAGCCCTAATTTGTTGGAAGCGTCCTGTTGCAGGGTACTCGTCGTGAAGGGTGCGGGCGCGTGAGATTTCGTTACCGATTTCTTCACCGAAGCGACCGCGTACTGCCCCTGGTTGAGAGAAGCAAGCACTTCGTCCGCCACTTCCTTGTTGCCGATTTTGAATTTCTTGCCGTTCTTCTTTTCGAGCGCCGCCTTAAACGGAGAAAACTTCTTTTCGCCGTCTTGCAGTTCGGCGGTCACGTTCCAATACTCTTCGGGCACGAACGCGGTAATTTCGCGTTCCCTGTCCACGACAAGCCGAAGCGCAACCGATTGCACGCGCCCAGCCGAAAGTCCGTTCTGGATTTTATTGTTGAGGAGCGGAGAAAGTTTGTAGCCCACCAAGCGGTCCATGACGCGGCGCGCCTGCTGCGCGTCCACGAGATTGTAATTGATTTTGCGCGGATTCTGCAAAGCGCGTTCTACCGCCTTGGGAGAAATTTCATTGAATTCGATGCGGTTTTCGCCCTCCGCAGGCAGTCCTAAAACGCTCTGTAAGTGCCAGGAAATCGCTTCGCCCTCGCGGTCGGGGTCGGTTGCAAGATATACTCTGTCCGCGCGTTTCGCCTCTTCGCTCAGCCGACCGATGGTATCTTCCTTGCCGGGAGAAGTGACGTACTTGGGCTCGTAATTTTTATCGATAGAAACGCCGAGCGTCTTTTGCGGAAGGTCGCGGATATGTCCGCCCGAAGCGTCTACCCGATACTTCCCTTTTAAGTATTTTGAAATCGTTTTCGCCTTAGAGGGCGACTCCACAATAATTAAATCCATACTGCTCCTTATAATGCGCTGTATTTGTTTCCGCCTGACTTCGTTACCAATCCTTTGAGTTCCAGCGAAGAAAGCGTTGCCGCTGCCTCAAAAACCTGCAAGCCTGCGCGTTCGGCAATGACTGCCGCGTGCAGTTCGCCGCTTTGAGAAAGTATTTCCATGACGAGCGTTTCTTCCCTGCCCAGCACGACCGCCTGTTTTTTAACCGCGGTATACCCGTAAAAACTGAGAATATCCTCCGCCTCGGTTACGAGAAATGCGCCCGTTTTGACGAGGTTATTGCAACCCTCGCCCTGTTTTACGCCGAGATTGTACGGGAAGACGAACACGTCTTTGCCCGAATCGAGCGCGCAATTCGCGGTAATGAGCGTTCCGCTCCTGCACCCTGCGGAAATAACGAGAACGCCCTTTGCAAGCCCTGCCAAAATTCTGTTCCGCGCATGAAAGGAACCTTTATGTACCCTTTCTTGAAACGGAAATTCGGAGAGCAACAAACCCTTTCTTGCAATCTTTTCTTTGAGTGCCACCTGCGAGGCGGGATAACAATCGTCCAGACCGCACGGCAGTACGCAGATGATATTTCCGCTTTCAAACGCGCCCGAAATTGCCGCGCTGTCACCGCCTTCCGCAATACCCGTGACGATGACGAATTTATCCGCGATTTCTTCCGCAAACTTCCTGCCCGCCTGTTCCGCCCAGGGCGGCGTGATACGCGAGCCGACGATACAGAACTTTTCGCGTTTCAGAAGTTCGCGGTTGCCTTTCCCGTAGAGGACGTGCGGCGGCTCGAAAACATGGCGCAACCCTTCGGGATAATCGCTGCTCGCCATCGTAACGGCAAAGCGGTTCTTGCGCTCCAAACGTTCCGAAAGCGCATTGACTTCCTTCTCGCGTGCAGAGACATCGCTAATATATAACCCGTTTCTATCCTCTTTTAGTACGGTTTTTGAAAATTTTTCAAATTCCCGAAAAAGAAGCGCGGGATTCTCCGCCGCATTAAGAAGCGCAACGCGCTCTCCGTAATCCAGTTTGGTGCAAGCCGTAAGCCACAAATAACATTTTTCTTCTTGCGTCATGCTTTAATCCATTTTATCGTATATGCGGTAAGATACCGCTTCGTAAACGTGTTTGGGTAGTATCCGGTCGCTCGAATCGAGGTCGGCTATGGTGCGCGCCACTTTCACGATTCTCGAACGCGCCCGCGCCGAGAGGTGCAACTTTTCAAACGTGGCGCGTAAAATGTCGTCGCCCTCGCGCGACAGCGTACAGAACGTACTCAGTTCCCGCTCGCCCATTTCCGCGTTGGTATTGATGCCGCAGTCCTTAAACCGTGCGTGCTGAATGCGCCTTGCGCCGTTCACGCGCTCTTTTACCGCCGCCGAACTTTCCCCTTCCTCCGCGGAAGTGAGTTCGTCGTAAGTAATGTTATCTACTTCGACCTGCAAGTCGATACGGTCAAGGAGAGGTCCCGAAACCTTTTTGCGGTAACGGCGTATCTCCGACGCAGTGCAACTGCAAGTGCGCTCCGCAGAACCGTAGTTTCCGCACGGACAGGGGTTCATACTCGCGCACAGCATAAAGCGCGAGGGGTATGTAAAGGTGCCGCCTGCACGCGAAACGGAGATACAGCCGTCTTCGAGCGGCTGGCGGAGCGCTTCGAGCGTGGAGCGTTTATATTCGGGCAGTTCGTCTAAAAACAGCACGCCGCCGTGCGCAAGCGAAATTTCGCCCGGATGAACAATACGGTTCCCGCCGCCGCACATGGATACGGTAGTTGCCGTGTGGTGCGGTGTTCGGAACGGGCGCACGCCGACAATTCCTTCGTCGCCGAGCATCCCCGCTACCGAATGAATTTTGGTAATTTCAAGCGCCTCGTCAAACGTTAAATCGGGCATCACGGTAGGAAGGCAACGCGCGAGCATGGTTTTCCCCGTGCCGGGAGGTCCGACCATGAGCAGGTTATGTCCGCCCGCGACGGCAATTTCCAAGGCGCGCCGCGCTACGGGCTGACCCTTTACATATTTTAAGTCTGCGGAACTTTTCTTTCCTGCCGTTCTCACCGAAACGACGAACTCCTCCGTTTGGAGCGGCGGAATTTTCTCAACGCCGACGAGGTGTTTGACGACTTCCGTTAAGGAATGTGCGGGATAAATTTCCGCACCGCCCATGAAACTTGCCTCTTTCGCGTTCGCCGCAGGAATAATAAACTTGCGGTAACCGTGCCCTTTTGCGGAAATAAGAATGGGCAGCAACCCCGAAACGGGGCGCAGTTCTCCGCCGA
This sequence comes from uncultured Clostridia bacterium, assembly GCA_947087265.1. Taxonomy (GTDB): domain Bacteria; phylum Bacillota; class Clostridia; order Christensenellales; family Borkfalkiaceae; genus Gallimonas. Next base: position 181,877 of record CAMUBY010000001.1, on the reverse strand, counting down.
GCGCGAGTTCGCCTAAAAAGACGATTCCGTTTAAGTCGGCGCCGACGAGCTGTTCGCTCGCTTTGAGCAGACTGATTGCCACAGCCAAATCGAAGGAAGCGCCCTCTTTTTTAAGGTCGGCAGGGGCAAAGTTGATGGTAATTTTGTTAATGGGGAATAGCAAACCGCTGTTTTTGAGCGCCGAACGCACGCGTTCCTTACTCTCCTTGACGGCGGTATCGGGCAAGCCCACCATTTCGTACTGCGGAACGCCTTTGTTGACGTCCGTTTCCACTTCCACGGGCACGCCGTCAAGTCCGTTCAACGCATAACAGATGATTTTAGAAACCATTGCTCTCCTCCGCGGTTATATAAACGCTTTCATGAAAGAAGCAGGAAGCGGAATGGAGAACGTGAACACAGCCGAGAGGCAGAACCATACGGCAAGCAACGCAATTCCTACGTAGCATACGATTTTCGCCGCAGTGCCGGCTTTCCCCTCCCGTCCGGTAAAGTACTTCACGGCATCAGCCGCAAGCAGGAATGCAAACACATAAGCAAGCAACAGGAACGCAAGCGCACCCTTTGCGAACGCGCCCGTGACGAGGCACACCGCAATTCCGCCGAGCAGAATGACGTAGTTCCAGAAATCCGATTTATTGAAAAATTCTTTTTCGTCCAGACAAATGCGAATCAGACGCCAAACGGCATACACAACGCCTGCAAGCCCTGCGAGGAATGCAAACACGTTAATGGTTGCAGAGGTAATCGCAAACGTGCTGCCCGTGCCGATAAACGTAGTAAAGTACGGCAGCCAAGCGTTCGTAGCGGCGTTCGCGCCGACAAAACCGCCCGCAAAGAATTTCGCGCCGAGCGTAAAGATGTTCATGGAAGGATAAGCAGGGTCGTCGAACAGTTTCACCCCTAAATAATAGGTGGGAATCAGGAAGATAAGCGAAAGGAAGATTGCGCCGACCACCAGACTCGAAAAGAACGCAACGGGCGCCACCGTGTTTTTGCGGCGGTATTCCGAAGTGACGGCAATCACTTTTTTCTGCCCTTCGGTAAGCGGTTTTTCCTCCGTTTCCCCTTCGGCCGTCTGCGCCGCGGGTTCGGGTATCTCCTGCTCCGCCGCCTCGACTGCAAGTCCGAGATAATACTTGCGCGCACGCTGCTGACGGAGATAACCGAGCGCAAACAGACCGCAGACCGCAAGCATGGGAATAACGAACGCGCCGTTCACGCAGATTGCCGCCGCGCCGCTGAGTCCCGAAAGAATGAGCGGAAGCGCGCTTCTGAAATCGACCTTTTTCATGCCGTTGCGGAAGAAACGGTAACAGCCGTAAACGGAGCCCATGAGGAAGAACACGCCGAGCATGAGCGGCGTACCGAGATGCCCGATTCCCAAAGAAAGGTTGCAGAGCGCATATAAAATTGCAAACGCCAGCCCTGCCTTTTCGCTCTTAAAGAAATCGCGCGCAAGAAGGTAACCTAGTACCAACACGCCGAAGGACGCAAGCATGGGAATAAAACGCAGACCGAACGGACTTGTACCGAAGATGACCGTACCGAACGCAACAAGGCTCGTGCCGAGCGTGTTGTAAACCGTATCGCCGGGGTAGACGCTACCTTCCAGATAGGAACCGCCGCGCTTCATTTCGGTAATCGACATTAAAGAATATACTTCCTCTTGCGTAAAGCGGTTGAAGGATGACTGCGCCATGTTTGGCATACGTTGCGCGTCGATAAGCGCTTTCGCAGCTTTTTTAGCGTCGTCCGCACCCTGATTGTTATAGTGCGTTGCACTTGTGATTTCTACGGGAAGAACGACGAGTTCCCCCGAAGGTTCGCCCGCGCTCGAAATGTCTCCGAACGTGCCGTCCGAATTCTTCACGCGCAGCACTTCGCCGACGAAAACGACTTCGTTGACGACGAGATTGTGTGTGGGCGCGGTGAGTTTGTAATAAGACCAACTCGAAATTTTGTAACCCTTTGCATTGTTCGTGTTAAGGTTGTCCTTAAACGGGTCAATCCAGTTGAACTGACTCTTTTCGATTGCCTTCGTCTTTTCGTCGCGCTCATCGTCGGGAACAAGATTTTCGAGCGTTGCCGTGTAGCGGTAGGAAGACGACGGGCTGAACGAGGTGGACGACGCGCCGCGGTTCATGCGTATCTGCACGTCCTCGCCCGCCTCGGCATACAGCGTACCGACGTTCATATAAATATGCGTCAAAGAACAGTAGATGGATTTATCGTCCTCGTCTCTGGGATTGGAAAGGTGGAAGATAACGCACGGGTCTTCCGATTCCTTTGTGGGCGCCATCAATTGATAGGACTTCCCCGTCGTGGCGACCGAACCGAGCGAGCCCAACCCGATTGCGAGGAATACGAACGCAATCACGAGAAACGCAATGAAATATTTGGATAATTTCCGAATGTTTTTCATAAGATTATTATTCCCTATTATATTGTTGTTACTATTCTAACCCATTCGTTAGAAATTGTAAACTGTTTTTGAAAAATTTTTTTCGGGTTCGCTTTGCGCTTTTTTTGACGGTTTTTCCCGAAAATAATTCCGAAGAAACAAAAAACGGCAACCATTGACTTTTGGCTGCCGTTTTCTGTTTTTTGAAAAATTATTTCTTTTCTTTGATTTTCGCCGCTTTGCCCGTAAGACCGCGAAGATAATAGAGTTTTGCTCTTCTTACCTTTCCTTCGCGTACCAAGGTAACGTATGCCACCTTAGGGGAATGCAGGGGGAAGCAACGCTCCACGCCTACGCCGAACGATAAACGGCGCACGGTAAACGTTTCGCGGATTCCGCCGTTCTTCTTTGCGATAACGACGCCCTCGAAGTTCTGGATTCTTTCCTTTCCGCCTTCGATAATACGGTAACCGACTTTTACGGTATCGCCGACGTTGAACTTGGGAACTTCCTGCTTCATGTTTTCGGCTTCGATTTGCTCAATGAGCCCCATGACTTTACCTCCGATTTTACGCGACATTCATTCCCGCTATGCGGCAGAGGAATGCCCGAAGTCAGTTATTCATTATAAAGGAAAGCGGAATAAAATGCAACTCATTTTCACGGTATTTCCGAATTTTTTTCCTGCGAATTTTCCGTGTCGCCGTTTTCTTCCCCTTCTTCCTGCTTGGGCGCGGTTTGAAATTTTCCCTGCTGGGCGGCATAGGTATCCCTGCGGAAGAGCGTGCGCGAAATCAAACTCCCTCTGTTATCGTATACCAGAAGATAACTTTCGCTTGCGATTCCGTCCTTTTCCGCGCGGATAATTTTGTCTTCTTCGCCCTCCACGATTTCGGCGGCAGGCGGCGGAATGCGATAGCGGACGTTGCTTTCCGTCACATAGCGCTTGCCGTTCGGCTTGCCGTAGAAAATAAAACGCACGAAGTTCGTGCCCGTTTCCGCCGCGAGATAGACGGGAAAATCATAAGGATTAATAAACCGCAAATCGCTGTATTCGGAAACCATGGCGTCGAGCGAGGGTTTCACGTAGCCCACGGGCAGAGAGTGCGGTCGGCTTTCGGTGACGCGAAGCCCTGCCAGCAGCGCGCCGTTCATAAGCGTGGTGCTCGCCTGGCAGACGCCGCCGCCCACGCCCGGCACAAACTCTCCGCCTAAAATCACGTTCGCTACCTGAAATCCGTTTTGCTCGGTACGTTTGCCCACCCTTTCGTTGAACGAAAATTCTGCGTGCGGGGCAAGTACCGTGCCCGCAATGCGCTTTGCGGCAAGCGCGATATTGTGTACGCGCGGCAAATTTCCGCCGTCGAAATATGTGGTAAACGAACTCAATTTCTGCGTGCGCTCTTTCAGCATTTTCACCGTTACTTCGGGCGCGTATTCCCGCGTAATAAGTTTCGCTTCCGTTTTGCCCTCTTTCATTGCCGCAAGCGCGTTTTGAAGCGAATGCTCATAGTCGCAATAAATTCCCTTCTCTTCGGGGATATAAGTAAAACTCTTTCCGTTGAAAGAAAGTTCCGCGTTGACCGCGTCCTTTGCATTCAGTCGGCACAGGGCAATGACGTCCGATTCCGCGCTTACCCACTCGCGCCCCATTTCCTGAATGCCGTGTTTCCCCTTCTTGTAAAACACGGCGATTTCGGCGGTCAAATCCCCTTTGGGCGAGCGGAGCGTAAACTGCGCCCTTTCCGTTTCTTTCTTTGCGGGCGCACGCATTGCCGCCGCGCATTCAACCGCCGCAGGCTCTGCCGCTTTTGTTTCCGCCGCCGCGCACGGAGCCAATAAAAAACTCCCCGCGAGGAGGAGTGAAATAGCTTTTGTGAATAACATTTTCTGACTTTTTTCGCACTCCCTTCAAACAGTATGCGGAGAAGAAAAGCGTTCTATGCGGCGCGGCTCATTCCACAATTTTCCCGTTCTGAATGCGGATTCTGCGGCTCTCCACGCCGTATAGCACGCGTTCGGCGTGCGTGCAGGTGAGAATGCACTGCAAATCTTTCACGCCCTTCAAAAGCCGCTTGCGACGCGGCAAATCCAACTCGCTCATCACGTCGTCCAAAATGAGAATGGGCGCCTCGCCCGTGAGCGTGCGGAAAATTTCCGTTTCGGCGAGTTTCATAGAGAGCGCGGCGGTACGCGCCTGCCCCTGCGAGGCATAGCCGCGCGCGTCCTGTCCGTTGATGCTCACGCGGATATCGTCGCGGTGCGGACCCACCGTGGTGAATCCGAGACGTAAATCGCGCTCGCGCGAAGCAGAAATTTCGCGCAACAGTTTTTCTTTGATACCCTCTTCCTCCGCAGGGTAACTTCCGTCCATGCAGAGTGAAAGCTCCTCCGCGCCGTCCGTAAGCGAGTGATGAAGCGAACTTGCAAGCGGCGAGAGTACCGCCAAAAATTCTCTGCGTTTTTTCACGATACGCGCGGCGTATTCGGCGAGTTGCTCGTCCCACACGTCGAGCGTTTCCGCGTCAAAGCGATACGCCGAACTTTTCAGTAAATTATTGCGTTGTTCGAGCACGCGCTGATAGCGCGAGAGCGCCACGCGATAATCGCGCGAAGTCTGCGAAATCGAAAGGTTGAGAAAACGCCGCCGCTCGTCCGGTCCGTCCTGAATAAGACGGAGCTCCCCGGGAGAAAAGAACACGCTGTTCATGTTGCCGAGAAAATCGACGGGGCGGATTTTGTTGCCGTTCAGATACAGTTCGCGCTTATTTTCAAAGATAACCGCCTCTAACTTCACTTTCCCGAAGCGGCTGTCCGTTTCCGCGGCAATGCGGGCAAATTCCGCGCCGCGACGAATGAGTTGTTTATCGTGACGGATTCTGAGCGACGCGCCCGTGCACAGATAGAACACCGCTTCGGCGCAGTTGGTCTTGCCCTGCGCGTTTTTGCCCGTGAGGATATTCAGTCCTTCATCGAATACGAAGTCCTCATGTTCATAGTTTCTGAAATTGTCGAGCGTCAATTTTTTGATAACCATACCGAAATTTCCGCAAAAACACTTTTCTTTTGGGCGGTTTTGTACTATAATTGAGATATAATAAGCAACTCTGTACAAAAACATTATATCAAATTACAAAAAAAAGAAAAAGCGTTTGCGAGGATAAAATGGCGGAAAATACTCAACTCGAAGTTTTGTGGACGAAAATCAAGGAACGGGCGGAAAAACTCATTAATCCCATCTCATATTCTACGTTCGTGGAATCGCTCACGCCCGTGGACGTCGTCAACCGCAAAATCGTTTTGCAAGCGGTTACCGAACAGGGCGCAAACGTGGTGATGACGCACCACCTCGAAAAACTGCGCGAGGCGGTCGCTTCCGCCGACGTGGGACTCACCGACGTTGCCATTATTGTAGAAGGCAGCAAGACGTATACACTCAACGAACTGCCCGACGCCGTGGAAGAACAGCACGTTATTCTCGATAAACGCTACACCTTCGATTCGTTCGTGGAGGGCACTTCCAACAAATTCGTGCTTGCGGCGGCAAAATCGGTGGCGCAGGCACCCGGCGAAAACTTCAACCCCCTCTATATTTACGGCGGTTCGGGCCTCGGCAAAACGCACCTCTTGCAGGCAATCGCAAACGAAATTGCCGCGAAGAAGCCCTCGCTCAAAGTTCTGTACACGACGAGTGAAACCTTCCTCAACGAATATGTGGACAGTATGTTTTCCAAGCACGGCGGCAGGGATACCGAAGCGCGCTTCCGCAACCGCTACCGCAACGTAGATGTTCTGATTATCGACGACATTCAGTTCTGGAAAGGCGCGGGCGTACAGGAAGCATTCTTCCACACCTTCAACGAACTCTTCACCCAGCACAAGCAAATCGTCGTTTCTTCGGACTGCCCTGCAAAGGAACTCAAAACGCTCGAAGAACGACTGCGTACCCGTTTCGAGGGTGGCTTGATTGCGGATATTCAACCGCCCGACATCGAAACCAAAATCGCTATCTTAAAGCGCAAGGCGCTCGAAAAGAAAACCATCGTGCCCGACGACGTGCTCGCCTTCCTCGTGAAAAATTCGGACAACAACGTCCGCACGCTCGAAGGTCGGCTCAATACGGTGATTTTTGCAAGCAAATTGCACGAAGAACCCATCTCCCTCTCCCTTGCCGCAACCGCGTTGCAAGAATCCATCAACGTGGAAGAACCCGAAGAAATTACGGCGGAATCGATTATTCACGCGACCTGCGCGCACTTCAACATTACCAAAGAGGAACTCATCGGCAAAAACAAACGGCACGAAATCGTGCGTGCACGGCAAATCTGCGTGTATCTCCTGTGCGATATGCTATCCCTTCCCCTTGTAACCGTAGGCAAGGAAATGGGCGGAAGAGACCACTCCACCATTATTTACGCGCGCGACAAGGTTGCCGACCTCATGCGCGTGAACGACACTATTCTGAAAGAGGTGAACGACATCAAGAGCGTCGTTCTCAAACAATAAATGCAAACTTTCTCCGAAGGGGTTTGCGACGCCGTCGTCATCGGCGCGGGGCACGCGGGCTGCGAGGCCGCGTTGGCGCTTGCGCGCACGGGACTGAAAACGGTGATGCTCACCCTCAATCTCGACAGTATCGGCTTTATGCCCTGCAACCCCTCCGTCGGCGGAACGGCGAAGGGGCATTTAGTACGCGAAATTGACGCGCTCGGCGGCGAAATGGGCTTGAATGCGGACAGGTGCGCTCTGCAATACCGTATGCTCAACGAGGGCAAGGGCGCGGCGGTGCAATCGCTCCGCGCGCAGACGGACAAGAACGCCTACCACCGCGAAATGAAGCGCATTTTGGAACACACCGAAAACTTGCGAATCGTACAGGGCGAAGCCGCCGAAATTCTTACCGAAAACGGGAAGGTCACGGGCGTAAAAACTTCCTACGGCGGCGTATTTACCTGCCGCGCGGCAATCATCGCAACGGGCGTTTACCTCAATTCCAAAACGATAACGGGCGAAACAGAAGTAAACGGCGGACCGAACGGGTTTGCAAACGCCACCCACCTCACAAAAAATTTAATCGAACTCGGTTACCGCGTGCGGCGGTTCAAGACGGGAACTCCTGCGCGGCTGGACGGCAGAACGGTCGATTTTTCGCGTCTGCCCGTGCAAAGCGGCGAAAACGTCTATCCCTTTTCCTTTCTCAACGAAAGCGTCAGCGAGGCGCAAACGCCCTGTTACCTCGCCTACACGAATCAAAAGACGCACGAACTTATCTTAAACAACCTCGACCGCGCGCCCCTCTATAACGGACAGATTTCTTCGACGGGGCCGAGATATTGTCCTTCGATTGAAACGAAAGTCGTTCGCTTTCGGGAGAAAGAGCGGCACCAACTTTTTTTAGAACCCGAGGGCGCGGACACCACCGAAGTATACGTGCAGGGGCTTTCCACCTCTCTCCCCCACGATTTACAAAAGGAGATGTACCGCACGGTGGAGGGCTTGGAACACTGCGAAATCGTGCGCTATGCCTACGCCATCGAATACGACTGCATCGACACGCTCGACGTGCTTCCCACGCTCGAATTTAAGAAAGTGGAAAACTTATACACGGCAGGGCAGGTGAACGGCACAAGCGGCTACGAAGAAGCGGCGGCGCAAGGGCTTGTGGCAGGCTTGAACGCTTCGCTCAAACTGCGCGGACTCCCCCCATTAATTCTGCGGCGCGACCAGGCGTATATCGGCGTTTTAATCGACGATTTGGTGACGAAAGGCACGGACGAGCCCTACCGCATGATGACCTCGCGCGCGGAGTTCCGCTTATCGCTCCGTCAGGACAACGCGGATATGAGATTGACGCAAATCGGATACGGGTTGGGGCTTGTGAGCGAAGAGCGCTATCAGAAATTTCTTGCACGCAAACAAATGCGCGAAGAAACGCTTGCCGTTTTGAACGGGCGCGCCGAACAGAAAAAGGCGAACGGACTTGTTGAGGCGCACGGCGGCGAACCGTTAAAAGCAGGCGTTACGTATGCCGACTTACTGCGGCGCGGAATTCCGTTAAAGGAAATTGTCCAAACGTTTGGACTGTTTGCAGAACTGCCGCGCGACGTGTTGGAGAGCGCGGAAACGGAAATCCGTTACGAGGGATACCTGAAACAGGGCGCGGAACAGATAGAGCGCGCGAAGAAAATGGAGAACACTCCGCTGCCTGCGGATATCGACTATGAAAAAATCGAGGGTTTGCGGTTGGAAGCGCGCGAAAAATTACAGCGTGTCCGCCCCTTGAATTTAGGACAAGCCGAACGCATTTCGGGCGTCAACCCTGCCGATATCGCTGTTTTAATGATTTATCTGAGTTTGAAAAAATAGAAAAACCGCCCGCGCGAATGCGCGGGCGGCTGTTTTTTATTCGTCTAAACCCAACAAATAATCTGCGGACACCTCAAAAATTTTACATAACGTTCGAATATCGTTCACATTCGGCTCGGATAGACCTTGTTCCCAACTCGCCAATCCCGTTACCGACTTATTCAGCATCTGGGCAAGTTGCTTTTGCGTATATCCCTTTTCTTCTCTCATTTCTTTGATTCTATTTTTTATTTCATATTTCATAGCAATATTTTACAATAATACGCAAAAATTTACTTGACAGTACTAATTTTTAGTATTAAAATGATTATATGAAAACCCCTTGCGATGATTGCAGATTTTTTGCTCGATATTACATAAAAAGAGAAAGCGGAAGTCTTGGCGAAACAAATTCCGGCTATTGCAAAATTAACGGACAAGCAAAGAATGCTATATTAAAACGAAATAATAAAACATATATTTGTGAAAATTGGGAGAAAAAAGAAATTCAAGTATCGCAAAGACGGGAAAATATTATCGATACGTTATCAAATATGGCAAAACAAATTCATGAGATTGCAATGATATTGCAAAGCGATTCCAAGTAAATAATTATCGCCCGCGCAAATGCGCGGGCGGTTTCTATACTCAAACAGTTTTTATAGCCCTTCCAACTCATCGAGCGTTAAAGAAAAAGCGGGAATAAAATGCTCGAAGAAATAATTGACCGCAGGGATATTCATCGCAATAAGCGCTTTTCCGATGGTACGTTCCGCCTGCACGAATTCGTTGTTGCCCGAACGCAGTTCTTCCAGACACTTGATATAAGCGGAAAGTTTATCCGCCGCCTTGACGAATTTATATTCTGCCGAAGATTTATCCGCCTGCAAGTAGGGCAAAAGTTCCCCTTTCATTTCTTCGGGGAGGGTGCCTGCCATTTTTTCGACGGCAAGCGTTTCGAGCTTCTCGTATTCGCCGTGTATGCTTTGGTTATAGTATTTTACGGGCGTGGGCAAATCTCCCGTCATAACCTCGCTTACCTCATGGTAAAGCGCGTAAAGCACTGCCTTTTCCGCATTCACGTTGCCTCCGTACACCGTATTGTTGATTACGGCAAGCGCGTGCGTGAGCATTGCCACCGACTGCGAATGCTCCATAATATTTTCGTCGCGCGTCGAGCGCATGAGCTGCCAGCGCTTGATAAACTTCATTCGGTCCATATACGCATAAAACTTTTCCATAGTGCCACCTCGCAACAATTATACTACAAAAAATCAAAAAAAACAATTGACTTTACAGCATGAAAGGAATATAATTATTTTACAACTGCATTATCCGTCGTGGGTGCCCTTCGGGCTGAGATGATACCATTTGAATCGGACAAGGTAATACTTGAACGAAAGTACAGGATATATTGAAGAATATACTCGTCTGCACTTTTGTGCGGACGGTTTTTTTTCAGGCGGGTAACGCAAAAAATTTTATCGGAGGTTTTTTATGTTACTCGGCTCCCTTTTGGACGTCAGCTCACACACGACGGAAATCGTAAAATGGGTTTCCCTCGGCTCGGTGTTTCTTCTGCTCGGCGTCATTGCCCTCATCTGTTTCAAGGGCAGAAAACAGCGTTACGACGCAAAACACATTGCCGCGGCGGGACTCGCGCTCGGGCTTTCGTTCGCACTCTCCTACGCGAAAATCTCGCCCGTTACCTACGGCGGTTCGATTACGCTTGCAAGCTTCGTACCCGTGTTGATTTACGCCTATGTATACGGCATTGTGGACGGATTGATTATGGGTTTGATGTTCGGACTTCTGAACTTTATTTCGGGTCCCTACATTTTAACGCCGTTCACGTTTATTCTTGATTACCTGCTCGCGTTCTCTTCCGTCGGCTTTATGGGAATTGCCAAAAAATTCACGAAGAAAAATACTTTCAACGTGGTGCTGGGCACGGTGGGCGTATTTATAATTCGCTTTATATTCCATTTGATTTCGGGCGTTCTCTACTTCACGCAGGACGAAATCTGGGTGGAACTCCCCGAATGGGCGCTCTCCAACGCGTTCGTTTACTCGTTCATTTATCAGTGCGTCTACCTCCCTGCGGACTGCGCAATTGCCGCCGTGGTGATGTACGTGCTTGCAAAAACCAAAGTTCTGGACAAGTTGATTGCTCTCATTCAACCGAGAACGAAAAAAGCGACTCCCGCTATACAAGCCGAGCCGCAGGAAATTCCCGAAGAGGTGCCGCCGCAGGATACGCAAAACGGCGAAAACAAGTAAATAAAAAATGCCGCTTTCAGCGGCATTTTTTTATAGCACGAATTGTAAAATATCCACCAGCACGGCAAAACCGAGAAGAAGCACAAACCCAACGGCGTGAATTGCCGCCTCCACCTTTCGGCTGACGGGCTTTTTGCGAATCCATTCGATGACGGTAAACACCACTTTACTGCCGTCCAGCGCGGGAATCGGCAGGAGGTTGAACACCGCGAGATTCACGCCGATAAACCCTGCGATTTCGAGGAATCCGCGGAAACTCGTGGAAGCGACTTTGGAAGTCATCGCAATCGTGGTGACGGGACCGCCCAGCGCGGTAATGCCCAAATTGCCCGTCAACAGTTCGCCGATGATTTTGAAAATAGAGCCCGCTATCTTAAACGAGTACATAAACGAACGCCCGAGCGTTTCAAAAAATCCGAACCGATAGGCAGAACTTGCTATCAGATACCCCTCGTCTTTCTCCGAATATCCGAAGCCCAGCGCTTTCCAAACCGAATTCAAATCCGCGCTGTTTTTCACCTTGACGTCCGCGCGGAGTTTAACGTTCACCGTCATTTCTTCACGATAATCGTAGGTCGCTTTTTCCTTGCCTTCGTCGTTCACGTTCCAAACCACGCCGTAAGCACGGGAAATTTTCAACTCCACCGTATCCCCCGTCTTCTTTCCGTTCAACGCTTTCGCAATATCGGTTGTAAGGTAAATGCTCTTTCCGTTTATTTTGAGAAGAACGTCTAAATCCTGCAAGCTGTTTTCTGCGGTATACTCCCCGCTTTCGTCGGTCAACGGCGCCGCTTTATACACCGCCGTCATCGTCTGACCGTAGGCAAAAAAGCAAACGATAATGAGAAAAACCGCCAGAACATAGTTCATAAGCGCGCCTGCAACTAATACGATGATACGCTGCCAAGGCTTTTTCTCCGTAAAATGCCCCAACGGTTTTTTGGGTTTTTTCGGCTTTTTCTCTTTCTTTCCTTTCTTTTGCGGTTCTTCCGCCGTTTCCGTCAATGTGGGTAATTCGGTCTGCTCGGGCAAATTCTGCTCGGTTTGCTCCGCCTTTTGTTCGCAAAATTCCTCTTCAAACGGTTCGGGCGGCTGTTTTTCTTCCTCTAAGCCGTCCTCACCCGCAAACGCGCAGTAGCCACCGAGCGGAATTAGACGGATTGCAAACTGTTCGCCCGTCTTTTTACTCTTGTGCTTAAAAAGCGCAGGACCGAACCCGATTGAAAACTCGTCGATTTTGAAACGCAAAATTTTTCCCGCCAGATAGTGACCGAATTCATGGACGGTTATCATGACGAGAAGAATAAAAATGGCAAGTACGACGGAGCCGACCGTGCTCCATGCGTTTAAGAGATTATTTCCCATAAATCAATTTACGCGCCCTTTCCCGTGCAAGCGAGTCCGCCCGAACAAGCGTTTCAAACGAATCTGCCGCCGCACACGGAATAGAGTTTAACGCGTCCTCAATAGTTTCCGCGATTTGCGGAAAGGATATACGCCCCTCAATAAATGCGTGAACCGCCGTTTCGGCTGCGCCGTTGAGAACGGTGGGACAAGTACCGCCCGCCTCGCCTGCCTTCAACGCAAGTTCAAAACAAGGAAACTTTTCTTTGGGCAAACGCTCGAAATGCAACTGCCCGATTTTCGCCAAATCGGGAAATTCCGCGCAAGGCAGCCGCTGAGGATAAGTGAGCGCAAGCTGAATGGGAACGCGCATATCGGGCACCCCGAGCTGCGCGATTGCCGCACCGTCCGCGAAATATACGAGCGAATGCACGATACTTTCGGGGTGTACGACCGCCTCGATTTGCGAATACTCCGCGCCGTACAACCACTTTGCCTCAATGACTTCGTAGCCCTTGTTGAGCAACGTAGCGCTGTCGATTGTAATCTTCGCCCCCATCTTCCAGGTGGGGTGTCTGAGCGCGTCTTCAACGGTGACGCGCGCAAGCTGCTCTTTGGTATGATGCAAAAACGGACCGCCGCTCGCCGTGAGAACGAGCCGCGAAAACGCGGTATCTCTGCGAAAAGAAAGCGCCTGAAAAATCGCGGAATGTTCGCTGTCTACGGGTACGATTTCCACGCCGTATTTTGCCGCTTCTTTCAGCACGATTTCGCCGCCGCAGACGAGCGATTCCTTATTGGCAAGCGCAATTTTCTTGCCCGCGCGAATTGCCGCCAGCGTGTAGGCAAGCCCCGCAAAACCGCTTGCGGCGATGAATGCTACGTCGCACCCCCCGAACGCCGCCCCGAAATCGGGCATTTCCGCCGCCGCACAACACGTGTAGGCGGGCTGAAATTCCTCGGCAAGCGCATTCAGAGCCGCCGCGTCCTTTCCGCAAACAAGCGCGGAAAACGCGAACTTCCCTCTGTGTTCCCGAACAATTTGAACGGTCTGTTTGCCGATGCTGCCCGTACAGCCGATGAGTGCGATTTTTATCATAAGTCCTTTTACAAAAACCGTCCGCCGATGAGCGGACGGTACCTTTTTTAGTTTATGCGCGTTACTGGAATAACATGAGTCGAACCACAAAAACAAGCGCAATAATCAAACTTGCATACAAAGACGAGTCGATACGGTCCAAAATGCCGCCGTGCCCGGGAAGAATGTTTCCCATGTCTTTCAAATCGAGTTTGCGTTTGATTGCGCTCTCCACCAAATCGCCGAACTGCGAGAATGCCGAAGTGAGCACGCCGATGCCGATGAAGAAAATCATTTCATACCATTCAAATGTTACGTCGGAGAAATGGAAGGTAACGCCTGCAAAACTGCCTGCTTCGAGCGTAATCGCCTTGCAGAACCCGTAATAGACGAAGAACACGAAAATTGCGCCTATCGCGCCGCCCAACAATCCGCCGAAACCGCCGATGACCGTTTTATTCGGGCTGATATTGGGCGCCATTTTTGCGGGCAGCTTTTTCCCGAACGACTTGCCGAAAATATAAGCAAACATATCGGCACAGGGGCTGATACCGAACACAAACGCAATTGCAACGTCCGAATACCGTTCCATATGGTTACAGACGATGAGCACGATGAGGAATACCGTGGGGTAGAGATAGGACAACAGCGCGTATCCCGTAGATTCGAGCGTAACGTGGCTGTGTGCAAACACCAAAAGACCGAACAGAATGGAAAGCCCTGCTACGAATACAACGAGCATGAAGTGCGGCGCGTAGTTTCTGCCGACTGCTTCGAGCGGGCTGTCTTCGGGAAGTTGCAAGTGATAGACGTCCGTATAAATATAGTCGCTGACCGCGTACGTGACGAGCACGAGAACGGAAAATACCAGAACGACGATTTTCTGGGAAACGTGCAGTTTATCGCCGAACGCACGCAGCATTTCATACGTTCCGATAATGCCGAACAGCACAATCAGCCCGTCAAAAAACAGTTTGTTGACGAGAATTTTCAGAAAAAAGAAACCTACCAGACCGAGAAAATACAGCGTTCCCGTTATGATACGCAGTTTCAGATTGCTTCTACTCATGAATCTCCTTTACAGTTTTCCGTATCTGCGTTCCCGTTCGGCAAACGCGGCGAGCGCCTTGTCTAATTCGCCGTCCGAAAAGTCGGGAAACAGAGTGTCTGTAAAATACAGTTCCGTGTATGCCGACTGCCACAAAAGAAAATTAGAGATACGAACTTCTTTTCCCGTGCGGATTAAAAGGTCGGGTTCGGGTAACTCTTTGGTGGAAAGCATTGCGGAAAATTCCGCTTCGCTCACCTCTTTGCCGCGGCGCACCGCTTCGTTCACGGCGGCAAGAATATCCTGCCTGCCCCCGTAGCCGATGGCAAGCACCAGCGTGCCGCGCGCACCGCCTTTCGTCCGCTCTTCGCCCGCGCGAATCATTTCGCTCACGTCGGCGGGCAGAAGGGTTAAATCGCCGATGACTTTTAAGAGAATATTTTTTTCAATCAGCGTATCCACGTTCTTTGCGAAGTATTCCCGAAAGAGCGAAAACAGCCCTTTCAGTTCCTCTTGCGGACGGGATAAGTTTTCTGTGGAAAGCGCGAACAGCGTGCAGATTTGAACGCCGCGGTCGAACACCGCTTCGGAAAGCGAAATCATCCGCTTCATACCTGCGCGGTGACCAGCGTTTCTGGGAAGCAGACGCTTTTTCGCCCAACGGCCGTTGCCGTCCATAATTATCGCAATGTGGCGCGGAACGCGCTCCGCGGTTTGCTTTTGTTTCATCAGACGGTTAAAAGCTCCTTCTCTTTTGCCGCAACCGTCTTGTCGATTTCATCCATTGCTTTTCCGACATTCTTTTCCACGTCCTGTTCGAGGTTATGCGATTCGTCCTCTGAAATTTCTTTCGCCGTCTTCATCTTTTTCAAAGCTTCCATCGCGTCGCGGCGGTTGTTGCGTACCGCAACTTTCGCATCCTCGCCGAGTTTCTTTGTCTGTTTTACCAAATCTTTTCTGCGCTCCTCGGTAAGTTCTGGGAACACCAGACGAATGACGTTGCCATCGTTCGTGGGGGTAATGCCGAGGTTGGAAACCAAAATCGCCTTTTCAATCGATTTCAGAAGCGATTTATCCCAAGGGCTGACGACAAGGCATCTTGCGTCTGCCGAAGAAATATTGCCGAGTTGGTTCAACGGGCTCATGCCGCCGTAGGCTTCTACCTGCACTTTATCGAGAATGTGCGGATTGGCGCGCCCTGCGCGAATGCCCGCGTATTCGTCTTTTAAAACGTTTACCGTCTTATCGAGCTTATCTTCGAGAACGAGGAAAATTTCCTCTACCTTTTCATTGTCAATCATCTTTATCTCCTTTTGAAATTATTTCGCGGATATCAGCGTTCCGATATGCTCTCCGCATACCGCGCGCAGAATGGAATCTTTTTCTCCCAGCCCGAACGCAAGCACGGGAATGTTGTTTTCCATACACATGGTAGCAGCCGTCGCGTCCATCGCTTTCAAGCCTTGGTTCACGATATCGTTAAAGCAGAGTTTCTCGTACTTCTTCGCATTAGGGTTGACGCTCGGGTCGCTGTCGTAAATACCGTCTACGTTTTTCGCCATTAAAAGCACGTCCGCGTCGATTTCGCACGCGCGCTGCGCCGCGGCGGTATCCGTCGAACAGTAGGGGTTGCCCGTGCCGCACGCCATAATCACGATTCTGCCCTTTTCAAAATGATGAAGCGCCTTTCTCAGAACGTACGGCTCCGCCACCGAAATCATGTTGAGCGCCGTCTGCACGCGCGTAGGGATTCCCCTTTTTTCAATCGCGTCCATCATGGCAAGCGAGTTCATGACCGTTGCGAGCATTCCCATATGGTCGGCGGTTGCACGGTCCATATTGGTTCCCTGCCGCCCGCGCCAGAAATTGCCTCCGCCGATAACGAGCGCGATTTCCACGCCCATTTCATGCACCTTGACAAGTTGGTCGACAACGCCTGCAACGACTTTCTCGTTGATGCCGTGTTTCTGTTCTCCTGCAAGCGCCTCCCCCGAAAGTTTCAAAAGAATCCGCTTATATTTGGGCTGCATACTTTATCCCCCGCATTTTCATTTCTAACAGTATAACACACCGCAATAAAAAATGCAAGAATTTCCAAAATAAAACCTTTGTTTCAAAGTATGAAAAACGGAGAGCCGACGCTCTCCGTTATCATTTGTTTTCAGAAATTACTTCTTCATTGCTTCCACTTGTTTTGCCACTTCTTCGCTCAAATCTTCGCTCTTCTTTTCAAGACCCTGCCCCATAACGTAGAAGCAGAAGTTTTTGAGTTCCACGGGCGACTTCTTCGCGGTTTCCGCAATGAGCTGCGCAATCGTAATTTTGTCGTCTTTGATGAACTTCTGGTCAAGCAGACAGTTCTCTTCGTAGAATTTTTTGATTTTGCCGAGCACGATTTTTTCCGCAATCGCTTCGGGCTTGCCCTCGTTGAGGACTTCCTGTTTCATGATTGCCTTTTCTTTTTCAATGGTTTCCGCCGAAACTTCCGCAGCCGTCTTGTAAGCAGGCTTTGCGAACGCGGTGTGCAGCGCAACGTTGTGCGCAAGTTCCTTGCTCGCTTCATTTTCTGCGCCGTCGAAATCAAGCATAACGCCCATCGTTCCGCCCATATGGATATAGGTTTCTACAAAGCCCTTGCTTTCGTAAACGGTGAAACGGCGCACGGAAATCTTTTCGCCGATGACTGCCGTCTGTTCCTGAACGAAGTTCTCCACTGTTTTGCCGTTCATTTGGGAAGCGAGGAGTACTTCCACGCTTGCAGGCTTTACTTTTACAATCTGTTTTGCAACTTCCGCAACAAGCGACTGGAATCTTTCACCCTTCGCAACGAAATCGCTTTCGCAATTCACTTCGAGAAGCACGCCCGTCTTGCCCTCAACAAGTGCGTACACAATGCCTTCTGCCGCAATTTTGGAAGCGCGCTTTGCAGCCTTTGCAATTCCGCGCTCACGGAGCAAATCCGCCGCCTTATCCATATCGCCGTCCGCGTCTACCAAGGCGCGCTTGCAATCCATCATACCTGCGCCCGTCTGTTCGCGGAGCGCCATAACGTCTTTTGCCGTGAATTCTGCCATTTCTGTATTCTCCTTAATTTATTCTGCCGCTTCTTCGGCGTTTGCAACGACTTCTTCGATGTCGGAAGGTTCAGCCGCCTCTTCCGCTGCTTCTTCCGCGATAACGGGAGTTTCACCCTGGTTCGCCTCGATAACCGCATTTGCAATCACCGAAGAAATGAGTTTAATCGCGCGGATAGCGTCGTCGTTGCCGGGAATGACGTAATCGACAAGGTCGGGGTCACAGTTGGTATCGGTAATGGCAACGATGGGAATGTTGAGTTTTCTTGCTTCTGCAACCGCAATGTCCTCGTTGCTGGGGTCAACGATAAAGAGAATGCCGGGCATACCGCGCATATTTTTAATACCGCCGAGGTTTTCCTGCAATTTCTCCATTTCTTTTTTGAGCCCTAAAACTTCCTTTTTGGGGAGAAGTTCAAACTCGCCGCTCTCTTCCATTCTTTCGAGTTTTTCAAGATAGTCGATACGGGAACGAATGGTTTTGAAGTTGGTGAGCATACCGCCGAGCCAGCGGGAATTGACGTAGTACTGACCGCAGCGCTCCGCCTCTTCCTTGATTGCGTCCTGCGCCTGTTTCTTGGTGCCGACGAACAGAACGGTTTTACCCTGTTTCACCGATTCGCATACAAACGAGTACGCTTCTTCGATGAGTTTCGCGGTCATCTCCAAATCGATGATGTGAATGTCGTGACGCGCCGCGAAGATGTACTTCTTCATTTTGGGGTTCCACTTTCTGGTCTGGTGACCGAAGTGAACGCCTGCTTCGAGAAGCTGTTTCATAGAAATAACTGCCATAATTCCTCCGTTTTCCTCCCCTCTTTGTGAGTGTTCCGCCCGTTATTCGCAGGAAAAATTTACGAACACGGAGGGCGGCACGCCGAGGGTGCGTATTTACAGCCTTTTGATTATAACAAAAAAAACGGTTTGACGCAACCGTTTTTATGTTAAGCGAATCATTTTTTTAACGTTTTTTTCCTGTTATTTGAGAGATACGCAACACTAAATAACGTGATAGCCGTAAATATGCATTCCTCTCTTTATTTTTTGTTTGTCTTATGGTAGGACAAATTTTGGGCAAAAATAATATAACATACTGATTGTCTTATGTCAAGACAACAGGTAAAAAAACATGGCGCGAATTATTGACGGGGAAAAGAAAAATTTAATCGGCGAAAAGGTAGAGCGGCGGCGCAAGGAACTCGGTTTGAGCCAAAAACAGGTTTCCGAAAAGTTAGAACTCTTGGCGGTATACGTTTGCCGCGGTTCGGTTTCAAGAATCGAGGACTGCTCGCGTACCGTAACCGACGTGGAACTTCTCGCACTCTCTAAAGTTTTGGGCATTCCCGTTCAAGATTTGCTCGACAAAAATTCCTTAGACGAAATATAAAAACGGAGCGGTTTATTCCGCTCCGTTTTCAATTATCTGAGAAATCTTTTTCAACACTTCTTCTTTCCCTTCGCCCGAAAGTCCCGAAACCGCAATCACGTTCCCCTCGCCTAAGCCGAACGCCTGCGCGAGTTTTCTTGTGCGCTCCTTGCGCTTCATGCGCGAAAGTTTATCGCTCTTTGTTGCAATCACCGTGAACGGCAAAATGTGATAGTTCAAAAACGTTATCATCTGCATATCGTCTTCCGACGGGTCGCGGCGGATATCGCTCAACACAAAAACGTGCGAAATTTCTTCTTTCCTCTCAAAGAACTTATCGAGCGTCTTTGCCCATTTTTCTTTTTCTTCGCGCGAAACGGCCGCGTAGCCGTAACCTGGGAGGTCGGCAAGCCAGAAGTCTCCGAAATCGAAATAATTGACGAGCCGCGTTCTGCCGGGCGCCGCGCTTGTTTTCGCAAGCCTCTTCCGCCCTGCAAGCAGGTTGATGAGCGTGCTCTTGCCCGAATTCGATTTGCCGCACACGGCAATCATGGGTTTTTCTGGGCGGAGAAACTGTGCCTCGC
The DNA here is from genome assembly GCA_947087265.1 of uncultured Clostridia bacterium. GTDB lineage: Bacteria > Bacillota > Clostridia > Christensenellales > Borkfalkiaceae > Gallimonas. Next base: position 162,354 of record CAMUBY010000001.1, on the reverse strand, counting down.
TCGCCGCGGAAGTAATAAACTTTGCGTTTTTAATTTCCATTTGCGCCCCCTAAACCTGCCGAGCGGAACACTTCGTCTACGCTCTTGACGCAGATAAAGTTGAGCTCTTTGCGCACGGTTTCGGGAATGTCCTCCACGTCCTTCTTGTTCTCTTCGGGAATAATAACGTCGCGGATGCCGATTCGGTTGGCGGCAAGCGCCTTTTCTTTGAGTCCGCCGATGGGCAGCACTTTACCGCGCAAAGTGATTTCGCCCGTCATGGCAACGTCCTTGCGGACAGGTTGTCCCGTAAACGCGGAAAGAATGGCGGTCGCCATGGTAATGCCCGCGCTCGGTCCGTCTTTGGGGGTTGCGCCTTCTGGAACGTGAATGTGAATATCCTTTTCCTCGAATTCTTTTTCGTCGATTCCGTATTTATCGGCGTGCGCTCTGAGATAACTGATTGCTGCGTGTGCGGACTCTTTCATGACGTCGCCGAGTTTGCCCGTGAGCCGAATATCGCCCTTGCCGTGCATTGCCGAAACTTCGATGGTGAGCGTAGTACCGCCGACCGCCGTCCAGGCAAGCCCCGTTGCCGCGCCCACTTCGTTGCCCTCGCGCAATTCGTCGTCGTGCAAAAACCGCTTGCCGCCCAGATACTCTTCGAGTTCGTTTTTGCGTACGGTAATGCAATCTGTTTCGCCCTTTGCAATGCGGACCGCGGCTTTTCTGCATACCGTGCCGATGGTACGCTCCAACGAGCGCACGCCCGCTTCCAGCGTATAGCCGTCGATGAGAGCACCGAGCGCACCTTCCGTTATTTTGAAATTCTCTTCGGTGAGTCCGTTTTCTTCGCGCTTTTTGGGAACGAGATACCGCTTTGCGATTTCCTCTTTTTCCTGCGGCGTATAACCCGAAAGTTCGATAATCTCCATTCTGTCGCGCAGAGGTGCGGGAATGGTATCGAGCGTGTTCGCCGTTGCGATAAACATGACTTTGGAAAGATTGTACTCCACTTCCAGATACCTGTCGCGGAAGGTGGAATTCTGCTCGGGGTCGAGCACTTCTAAAAGCGCGCTCGAAGGGTCGCCGCGCAAATCGGATGAAATTTTATCGATTTCATCGAGCAGGAACACGGGGTTGACGGTGCCCGCATTTTTCATTTCGTAAATAATGCGCCCGGGCATTGCGCCGATATAGGTGCGGCGGTGTCCGCGGATTTCCGCTTCGTCTTTTAAGCCGCCCAAACTCATGCGCACGAACTTGCGTTTGAGGGCGCGCGCAACGGATTTTGCAATGCTCGTCTTGCCCACGCCGGGAGGTCCGACCAGACAGAGAATGGGCGCTTTTAAGTTACCCGTGAGTTTGAGCACGGCAAGGTATTCGACGATACGCTCTTTAATTTTTTCCAGACCGTAGTGGTCGGCATTGAGCACCGCCTCCACGTCCGCAAGTTTTTCGGTGTCCTCCGTTTCGTTGTTCCAGGGTAAATCGACTATCCAATCGAGATAGTTGCGGATAACCGTATATTCGGGCGAAGTGGTTTGCGTTTTATCCATCCGCACGAGTTCCTGTTCGATTTTTTCCTGCACGTCTGCGGGCAGCCCCTTTGCTTGCAGTTTTTCGCGCAGTTTAACGCTCTCCTCCACGTCGTCGCCGAGTTCGGCGTGAATGGCTTTGAGCTGTTCGCGCAGGAAATATTCCTTTTGCGATTTATCGATATTCTTTCTCACGCTCTGGGCAATCTTGCGCTCCAGACGCGTAATTTCAAGTTCGTCGTTCAAGCACTGCTCGAACAGTTTCAGGCGCTGGGGTACGCGGTTCTCTTCCAACAGTTTCTGCTTGATATCGTCTTTCAGTCTGAGATAGTGCGCGCAGACGTTGATATACTTATCGTAATCCGTAATGCCCGTGAGCGCGTTTTCGAGTTCTTTTGCGATTTTGCCGTCCGCCTGTACGATATCGGTCACCAAATCTTTTGCGGTGCGGAAAGACGCCTCTTCCAGACTGTAATCGCCGTGGACGGAAGAAAGTTCCTCCACGCACGCACTCAGATAGCCGTTCTCCGTTTTGAATTCGCGTGCAACCGCGCGGTACAAGCCCTGCACATAGACGCGGAAACGGTCGCCCGGCAGACGGGTTGTCTGACGGATTTGCGCCACCGTGCCCACGGCAAACAAATCGCCGCCGCCCGGGTTTTCCTGCGTAGAATTCGTCTGCTTTGTAATAAATACGATTTTACCGTTATTATCCGACGCTTCGATAGCGGCAAGCGACATCCCGCGCCCTGCGTCGAACGCAACGGCGGTATCGGGATAAACGACCTGTGCCCGCATGGGAATCACGGATAATTTTTTTGTATGTTTTTCCATGGAATACTCCTATCCCTATTATATCACACTTTTTTCGCTTTTTCAAACGCTCTTTGAAAAAATATAAGCCGCGCAATTGCGCGGCTTCCGTTATTTCCGAAACGGTTATTTTTCTTCCTTATTTTCGGGTTGATTTTCCGTCTGCGGTTTTTCGGGTTTGGGAGCGCTTACAGGCGTTTCTTTTCCCGCGCTTTCGGGAGCGGTGCTGCCCTTTTTCTTTTTCATGTACATTACAGTAAGCAACACGGCAAGCGCAACAGCCGCAACCGCAAAGATGACCGTGCAGGCAATGAGTGCGTTATTTACCGAACCGACGCGCGACTGCTCCGCTTTTGCCGCCGCGTCGATATCCGCTTTCGCCGCTATCACGAGTTCGGGAATATCCTCAGGCGTGACTGCCGCATACAGTTTATCCATTGCTTTGAGTACCGCATCCGAAGAAACGCTTAACCCGTAACTTTCGGCATACATTTCGAGCATATTTCTTGCCGTTAAAGTTTGGGCTTTGAGTTCATCGAGCCGGGCAATTTCCGCCGTATAAATCGCGTGCGCCTCTTCCATTGTCTGCGCTTTTTTGATTTCCGCTTCCGCTTTCGACGTATCGAATTTTGAGAAATGCGCGCGCGCAATCTGGAACAGCCGCGGCGCGTTTATCTGAATCGCAGAGCAGATAAGCTCCTCGGTATTTGTGAGAATGGTGTTGAGGCGGTTAATGGTGTCCACCCCTTTGCACTCCGCTTTGCGTGCGGTGATGATATCGGCAATGTTATACGCGCCGTAGATTTCGCCGTAGTAGTCGAGCCGTGAAATCGTATAAGCGCGGACGAACGAAAGCTTTGCCGCATCCCCTGCCTTGTAAATATCCGCAATGGCAACCGCGTTATAAATCTGATTCTTTCCGTCTTCGAGCGCTTTTTTCATATCCGCCCAGTTATAATCGGCAAAATATTCCGCCGCGAACGCCTCGAATTCGCGCATCATTTGCATTCTCGCAGAAAAGAGCGTATTGCCAATGGCGAACACCGCCGCAGCCAGCACCGCTTCCACTTCGTCTACGGTAGCGGCATCCTCTATCTGCTGCATATACTTCTGCACTTCCGCACTGAATCCGGGTATAGAAGCATCTTCCGCCGCGCGGGTTAAATCTTGCTTACACTTATCTTTTGCAAAGGGCAATATAACCGTTTTGATTTTATTTTCGTTGATGCCGTAAGCCGTCCGAGCGGAAACCATGGTGGGCGCGTCGTAGATTTCGTCGCGCGCAGAACCGTTCAACTCTGCGGAAAGAATTTTATCGACGGCATCTTTTCCGAGCGGATATTTATCGCCGTAGTAAATTGATACTTTTCTGAGTTCGAGAAGCAAATCCGCCTTCACGCGCGTAAGTTCCGCCGTGATATACTTGCTCGCTTCGTTATAAGCCGCGTCCACTTCTTCGCGCGTTCCTGCGAGCGCGATTTCCGTCAGGTGCAGATTGATTTGCGTATCGCTCGCGTCCTCGTCGACTTCGATGCCGACGTATTCCGCATATTTGAGAATCGCCTCGCGCGCAGAAGCTTTATAGGCATCAAGGTCGGTCACCTCGCCCGTGCCGTTAAACGCGTTCTCCGCAATTTCGCGCTTCCATTTTGCAAGCCGCTCCGCAACTTCCTCAAACGTAGCGGCGTCGGCAAAGGAATCGTGTGCTTCGACGCCGAATTTTGCGGCGTATTCAAGAAGTTCCGCCGTTGCCGCCTTTCTCGCATTTTCCACGCCCTTCGTGTAAATTTTTGCAAGCGCAGATTCGAGGTTAACGTCAATGGTCGCAACGTCGGGCGCGTTATTGATAGATTCGTTTTCTTCCGAAAGCGAAGGGTCGTCAATCGTAATGTCGGCTTCGAGGTCCTCCGCATACTGCTGAATTCTGTTCTTTGCGTACACCCTGTAAATGGCAACTTTGGTAGAGGTAAGACCCACCTGCACGGCGGACGTAGAAGTTGCGTTTTTAATGCGGTTCATCGCCGCCTGAATTTCGCCGAGCGCAATATTCACTTCATACTGCTGTGCAAAACTTTCCGCGTCTTTAAGCGCAGAGGCAATTCTGTCTTGAAGTTCCGCGAGCGTTGCCTCCGAAGTGAAAATGCGGAAAGGAACGACCGCGTCGAGTTCCCCGTAATTATCGGTACCCTCAACGTGCGCGACCAAAAAGTAAAAGCCTGCGCCTGCGGTATTCAAACGGTTGTCGGGGATTGCGTCGGGATTAGAGGTGCCTTTATAATAAACTGCGTCGTAATCGATTTCGTTCTCGTTATCCGCCTTGCTGCCGTATATCGTATATTCGGTAATGCCGTAAGCGGCTTCGCCTTTGGGAGTGGGAAATTGCGAAGCGCTCGTCCATTCGCCCACGTACCAACTTTGCAGACGGGGAATTTCCGTCCAATAGTTTTTTGCCTTTTGCACCGAGAAATTGACGCTCGAAGCATAATAGGGATATTCCACCGTTGCGTCGACGGCGGCCGTCATCGTATAATCGCCAACGTCCCACTTGGCAAAGTTCTCTTCCAAATACTGCGTTAAGCCTGCGCCCGTCAATTTGATATCGTGACCGTCCCAAGGGTCTTTTTTATAATAGACAAGTTCCCCCTCCGCCTCGACTCTCGCGTAAGAAGTGAGAAGTGTAGAAGATTCGCCCTGCTTTTGAAAAGTAAAGGTAATAAACTGATAATCGTAGTATTCTCCTGGAATCGCGGTAAAAATATTTTTTTCCGCGCTGTAAGAACCCCACGTCCAACCGCTGATTTGGGGCGTCTGTTTCCAATAACTCGCCTCGGCGGAAACGGCGTCGCCCGGCGCCGCTTCGGCAACATGACGGTTCGGAAGCAACGCAAACGCCGCCCCCGCCGCTAAAACAGAAACCGCAGCGAATGCGGCAATTATTTTCTTTTTCCGTTTTATCATAAGTTCTCCTGAATACCGGTTCCTTATTATTATGAACAATTATAAAATATATTTTAATGTTTCCGACTGAAATGTCAAGTCTTTTTCCGTTGTAACACGCAGAGCGTTTCGACGTGTTTGGTTTGAGGAAACATATCGAACGGCTCAACAGATACGAGTATGTATTTCCCTTCCGACGGATTCGTTTTTACAAGTTCGCCTTTTTCGTTTTCCGTAAGGCTCCCGGTTAAGATACCTACGTCACGCGCAAGCGTTGCCGGGTCGCAGGAAATTATTATGATTTTTTTTACGCCGCGCGCAAAAATTTCTTTCAATACGCTCCGCTCGATTCCTGCGCGCGGCGGGTCCAGCACCAACGTCGCGTTCGGTTCTTTTTCTAAAACTTCCGCGAGTTTTTCTTCCACTTTACCGCAGACGTTTTTCATTCTTCCGCCGAGCCCGTTTCTGCCGCAAACAATATCGGCGCAACGGCTCGCTTCCGCTACGATTTCAATGCCGTATGCTCTACCGCATTTTCTCGCAAACAGAGCGGTTAACAGCCCGCCGCCCGCATAGCAGTCGACGACCGTTTCATTTTCGTTAACAAGCGATACCGCGCGGTCGTAAAGTTTTCCCCTTACGGAAGAATTCACCTGCACGAACGTTTGCGCACCCGCTTCGTATGCTATACCGTTTTCCGTGCATTCGTAAAAGCCTTTGCCCTTCAAAAGCGTGAATTTCTCCCCGAATATGACGTTCGTCTTTTTGTCGTTCAAATTCAGATAAAAACTGTATTCGGGAAAAATGCCGTCGAGCAGATACAGGAAATAATCTATCCCTTTGATTTCGGGAACGGTGACGACGAGCGTCACCAAAAATCTGCCCTTCAACTCTCTGACCACGATATGCCGAAGTTCGCCTTTTCCCGTTTCTTCGTCGTAACCGTCCAGCCCGCACTTTTCCATGAAATTTTCCACGGCGGCAATCAGCCGCGCAGACCATTCGGGGTGAATGGGACATTCCGCCGTCTGCACGATTCTGTGCGAACGCTCCGCATAGAATCCGACGACGTTCTTCCCCTCCGCGCGCCCGATGGGAAGTTGCAGTTTGTTGCGGTATCCGTAAACGTTTTCGCTCTTGACGCAGGGCGAAACCTCGAAATCGATTCCCCCTATCTTTTTCAGCGCGTCACGCACGAGCGTCGTTTTGAATTTAAGCTGGGTGCGGTAACAGAGATGTTGCAACTGACAGCCGCCGCAGCGCAGGAATACGGAGCATTGCGGACGGGCGCGTTCCTCGGCAGGCGCGATGATTTCTTCGACCTTGCCGTAAGCGATATTGCCTTTGCATTTCAGAATTTTTACCGCCGCTTTCTCGCCCGGAATCAAATTCGGCACAAAAACAGTAACGCCGCCGTAGCGTACGATTCCCTCTCCGTTCGTACCGAGGGCGTCCGCAACAGCGACGATTATTTCGTTCTTTTCCAAAAGTTACCTCCCGATTTTCCGTACCACTGCATTCACCGAGCGTTGGCACAGAAATATCATGTAATCGTAAGCGGCGAACACCACCGTTCCGCCGAAGAACACGATATAGTAAAGATTTTTTTGTAAAAACGGATAGAAAGATAATCCGTCGATTCCGAACAGCGGACCGAGCATGAACCACAGGAACAGAATCACGCCGTCGAACCACAACGCTTTCACGGCAAACGCCAAAAGATGAAAGGGAAATTTACGGATATACTTTTTCTGAAAAAAATTGACGAGCGGATGAAGTCCGAAAAAAATCATAAACGGAACAAGTTTCAGAATTCCGCCGATGTTGAACAAAAACGCGAGAAGACTCGCGCCGATAAACGCAAGCGCGTTGCCCCACACAAATTCCTTGGAAAGCGGCACCATCAGCGCAAACACGCCCAAAAGATACCCTGCCGCAAGCAGCACGTCTACATAAGTGCCGAGCGTAAGCGCGATGGTTGCAAACGCGCAGGCAATCGCAGAGAGCGCAATTTCAAAGGATTTCAACGGTTTTTTCATTGTTAATGACAGTTACAGCAAAGGTTGAAAAGACAGTTTACGCAGAGGAACGTATAGCACATACTCGCGCAATTGGCACACCAGTTTCCGCCCATCTGTTCGTCGCCCGACGCGGGATTTGGATTCGTTCCCTGCGCGCCGCCCGTCTGTTCGGTATACTGCGTACGCGAATTGAGTTTGTCGTATGCGTCGCGGTATTTGGAGTTGGTCGCGTCCATCTGCATGGCGATTTCAAGCTGTTTCTTGCTTTCGTTCATCCAGTTCTTTTTATAGAATACAACCGATTGCAGGTAGTGCCATTCCGCATTGCGTTCGTTAAAGCCGTCAAGCAGTTGCTGCGCGCGCGAAACGTCGCCGCTACGGATACACGACGCAACTTCTTCAAAAGCGTCGTTCCCTTCCGTAGTGCGGCTCTGCTCCTTACGCTCCTGCATGATTTCGTTATACGCCACGTCAAGTTTGCCGAGCATACGCGCGGCGTTGTTGCCCGCTTCGCCGTCCAACCACTTTTCCTCGTTATATTTGGCTTTCAGACGCTCGTATGCTTCTTTGATTTCCGCGTCCGACGCCGATTCGCTCACTTGTAAAAGTTCGTAATTTTCGTTGTTCATATCCTTTCCTTGCATTGAAGTTTATATTTTTACCTGCATTTTCTTAGGGAGTTCTCCCTTCATCACGCGCGCCGTTTCCAAAGGCAATCCGCGCAAGATGACGTTGTCCGTTAAATCTCTGTTGAAGGAAAATTCGATTTGCGAAAGACTTTCGCGCAGAGAATAAAACAGCGTATCGAACAAAAACGAAATCTCTCCGCCGAACCGTTCCATAAGTTCCGCTTTTGTTTCCGCCCCGTAACTGAGCACGAACGGATTGTAGTTTTTCTTTTTGCGGTCTTTCTCGTAATCGTCAAGCGCGTCGATTAAATAGACCCACTTCCCCAGTTCGTAAAAGAGTGTTCCCGTTGCCTCGCTTGCGCGCTCTCCTAAAAAATGAACGGAAATTTCACGCATCATCGAAGCGGAAGGGTCTGCCGCCATATCGGGCGACGCGGTTTGATTCCGCTCCGTTTCCGACTGTTTTTTCATATACCGCTCGACAATTTCCACGAGTGCGGGATATTTCTTTTGGGCACGCCGAAACCCCTTTTTGAACCAAATGCGTCTGCCGCGTCCCTTGCCTTTATCGGCAATGTCGTCCGTCAACTTATAATAACACAGCACCGTATTGAGTGCGCCGAGTTCCTTGGTGAGTTCGTCAACCTTCGCAATGGGGCGTTTTTTAACGGCGTGTTCAAAACAATTTTGTTTTTCTACCTGAATGTCCGTGCCCGTCATGTTATGGAGCAGAGCGGAAAGGAACGTAACGTCGTAGGTCAGCCCCACGCGCGCCATTTGTCCGCAGCTTGCGCCGATGCTCTTGCATAAACCGCAGTAAAGCGCCTTGTACAGCATGAGGTCTTTCAAAAAGAGATTGGGTAAATCGTAGCGAACGTAACCGAACACGATTATTCTCCCCGATACAAGCCGATTTTACGGCAGACTTTGGAAAGCGTTTTCCGCGCCGCTCTGAACGCGTTTTCCGCACCCGACTGCAATACGCCTGCAAGATACTCTTTATCGCCGAGCAGTTGCTTTTGTTTTTCCTGCACGGGAGCAAGTGCGTCGGCAACCGTTTCGCCCACGGCAAGTTTGAAATCCCCGTAGCCCGTGCCCTGAAATTCGCGTTCCGCCTCTTCCAGCGTACAACCCCTGAACGCCGCGTAAATATTCAATAAGTTTGTAATGCCGGGTTTTTCGGCAGCCGCGCGAACTTCGTTGCCGCTGTCCGTAACCGCGCGTTTGAATTTGCGGATAATAGTATCTCTGTCGTCCGCAAGATAGACGGAAGCGTTGAGATTTTCGTCGGACTTACTCATCTTCTTCGAAGGGTCTTGGAGCGACATGATTTTTGCCCCCTCTTTTAAGATATACGGTTCGGGCACGCGGAATGCCTCGCCGTAGCGGTTATTAAAGCGGTTTGCAATATCTCTCGTAATTTCTACGTGCTGTTTCTGGTCTGCACCCACGGGAACGTAGTGTGCCTGATACAGCAGAATGTCCGCCGCCATGAGTACGGGGTAGTCCATCAGCCCCATATTGATATTATCGGCGTGCTTCTGGGATTTATCCTTAAACTGCGTCATGCGTTCCATTTCGCCGACGTATGCAACCGTATTCAGAATCCAGCAAAGTTCCGCGTGCGCGGAAACGTGCGACTGCACGTAGAGCGTACACTTTTCGGGGTCTAACCCGCAGGCAAGATAAAGCGCGGCAATTTCAAGCGTGCGGCGGCGCAAAGTAGCAGGGTCCTGCCGCACGGTAATGGCGTGCAAATCGGCAACCGCGTAAAAGCAGTCAAAATCGTTCTGCATTCTTACCCAGTTACGGATTGCGCCCGTGTAATTTCCGATTGTGAGGTTTCCGCTCGGCTGAACCGCCGAATATAATATTTTCCGTTCCATATTCTTTACCAGTATAACACATTTTTTTCCAAAATGCAAGACGTGACGCGGCATTCGTTCGGCTTTTCATTTTGTTTACACAAAGGAAGCCGCGTCGGATTTTCTCCGACGCGGCTTCCTTATCTCCGTAATTTACGTGATTTCCGTAATTTTTAATTGATACCGTTTCCCGTTTTCAAACTTTACCAACATAGTATTTGCCGAAAGAAAACTGATTTCCGCAGCAACCGAGCGCCCCAACGCATACTTGATGAGCAAAAGAACACTCGTTTCGTCTATTTTACCGATTTTGTCTGTCTGTTTTTCCAGCATACATTTCTCCTTCGTGCATTGATTGCATCCATTTTGTATAACAGTATTATACCAAACGCAACACGCGCACAGCAAGGTTACTCAGCGGGGTAATTTTGTAAATTTCAGTCTTTGTTTGTCGTATTTTGTCGAATGCTACGACAATTTCGGAAACATCGCCGAAACTTGTCCGATTATCAAAAAACTCCGCGGTTTGCGGAGTTTTTTTGTCAAACAAAATCAAGTACTTCCTGAAACATTTTCGCAGCCGTAACCGATTTTTTGAAACGTATCGGCAGATATCGGATAGCTTTCAGACTTTCGGGAACTTTCATTGCCGTAAGCAAATTGATACGCTTCACGCCTTTGTAGCTGTCCTTTACGTCGTTACCCGTAAGCGCGTACAACACGTCTTGCGGGAATTTATAGGGGCTTGCCGTAGACACTACCACCATCGGGTGCTTTTCGGCAAGTTCGTCCTGCTGTTCCGCATATTTCTGCGCAACGTGCATGGCAACGCCCGTGTGCGTATCCATGGGGTAACCGTACTCCATGAAAAATTCGTAAATACATTCCACGGTGTCGTCCTCGGTGGCGAACCCTGCAAAAAAGTTTTCTCTCATGGCGTCAAGTTCTTCGGAACGAACCGAATACTTCCCCTTTTCGGATAGCGCGTTCATACGTTCTGCCGTAAGCGCCGCGTTCCTGCCCGAAAACTCGAAAACAAGCCGTTCGAGGTTGGAGGATACAAGAATATCCATGGACGGCGACATCGTTCTGAAAAAAGGACGCTTGCTGTCGTAAACGCCGTTTTCAAAAAACAGGGTGAGTACGTTATTGCGGTTGGAAGCGCACAGAAGTTTCCCGATGGGCAAGCCCATTTTTTTGGCATAAAACGCCGCGAGAATGTTGCCGAAGTTGCCCGTCGGCACGGCGAAATCCACTTCGTCGCCCGTCTGAATCTGCCCCGACGACACCAAATCGCAATAGGCGGAAAAATAATAGGCAATCTGCGGCGCGAGACGACCGAAGTTAATGGAATTCGCGGAAGATAGAAGATACCCTTTTTTCTTCAATTCCGCTTTGCATTCGGGGGAATTGAAAATCTTTTTCACGCCCGTCTGGCAGTCGTCGAAATTGCCGCTCACCGCCACCACGTTGACGTTATCGCCCTCCGTCGTACACATTTGCAGTTTCTGCATTTTGGAAACGCCCTCTTCGGGGTAGAAGGTCATAATCTTCACGCCCTCGGCGTTCTTGAACCCTTCCAGAGCGGCTTTGCCGGTATCGCCGCTCGTGGCAACCAGCACGAGCACTTTTTCTTTGATTCCAACGATTTCACAACCCTTTTTGAGCAGGTACGGCAGCACGGTAAGCGCCATGTCCTTGAACGCGCACGTCGGTCCGTGGAAGAGTTCCAGAATAAAAACGCCGTCGTCGATACGGACGAGCGGTGCGGCGTCGTCGCCCTCGAAACGCGAATAGGCGGTACGGATTGCCTCCGACAGCCCGTCCGCATCATACTCGTCAAGATATTTGGAGAGCACAAACGCCGTGCGCTCGGCATAGTCCATGCCGAGCATTGTTTCGAGTTCTTTTTGCGAAACTGCGGGGAAGCGTTCGGGAACGAAAAGTCCGCCGTCGTCTGCGATGCCTTGAACAATCGCCTGTGCGCCCGTTACGCGCCCCCCTCCTCTCGTGCTGATAAAGTACATAATATCACCTGTTTTTAGTGTGATACCCTTCCCCGAATTTCAGGGAAGGGTTTGAACGTAAAACCAATGCCTACCAAAAAATACAGGAAGACAATTACAGATATTTTTTGGCGAAATCGGGCAGTTCCTCTTCGGAGCAACTGCAAGTAATAACAACCTGTAAGCCGCGCAATTCGGACACCTTTTCTACCATATAGAAAATTTGCGCCATATCTTTGAGTTCTTTTCCGGCAATGCGTGCGATGCCGTCCAGGAAAACGTATTCGTTATCGTAACCGCCCGCAATCGCGCCCGTCACGAATCCGCAAAGCGCTTCCTCGCCCGCAACGTTGTAGTCGGTAACGTCGATAAAATGAATTTCACGCTTTAAGTCGTACATATATCTCTTCGTATCGGTAATGAAAATCAGATGTCCCTTTGCACCCGCTACCGCTTCGTTTGCCGCTTCGATGATTTTCTTGGTCTTTCCGCTGCCCTTTGAACCGCAAATAATCTTAATCATAATGTCCTCCAAAACCTTTTCGGTAATTTATATTATTATTCTATCAAGTTTTCCGTCACTTTTCAAGTGGTTTTTGAAAAAAAATACTGCTTACTGCAAACTCTGAATAAACGCGTCGATTCTGTCGAGTCCTTTGAGCATATCCTGCATGGAAAGCGAATAGGAAAGACGCACGCAATCGTCCGCACCGAACGACACGCCGGGCACGACGGCAACTTTCGCCGCTTCCAACAGACAGTCGGCAAAACTCACGGAATCGGTAATCGTCTTTTTGCCGAATTTCTTACCGTAGCAGCCGCTGACCACGAGCATGGCGTAAAACGCGCCCTCGGGGATAATGCAATATACGCCCTGCATATCGGAAATGCGTTCAATCATGGCAAGCCGACGCTTTGCAAAACGCGCCACCATTTCTTCAACCGCCGCCTCGGGCGAGTTGAGCGCTTTGATGGTTGCATACTGCGCGATAGAGTTGGCGTTGCTCGTTGCATGACTCTGGAACGAATCGATTGCGCTTGCAACGTCTTTGGGCGCCGCAAGATAGCCGATTCGCCAACCCGTCATGGCATACGTTTTGGAAACGCCGTTCACGGTAACCGTCAAATCTTTCATCTTGGGCGAGCACGCCGCAAAAGAAAAAGGCTGTACGTTTCCGTAAACGAGTTTTTCGTAAATTTCGTCGGACAAAACAAAGATGCCCGCCTCTTCGCAGACCGCGGCAAGCGCGCGGATTTCCTCTTCGGAATATACCGCCCCCGTGGGATTGCAAGGAGAGTTGAAGATGAGCATTTTCGTCTTGGGCGTGATTGCGGCTTTAAGCTGTTCGGGAGAAATTTTGAACCCCGCGCTCTTCTTTGCCTTGACAAAGACGGGCACGCCGCCGCAAACTTTCACGACTTCGGGATAAGTAAGCCAATAGGGCGCGGGGATAATGACTTCGTCGCCCTCGTTGATAAGCGCATAACAAACGTTGAATATGGAATGTTTTGCGCCGTTTGAAACGATAATCTGCGAGGGTTCGTATTCGAGTCCGTTATCCCGGCGGAACTTTTCGCAAATAGCGCGGCGCAGTTCGGGAAGCCCCGAAGACGCCGTGTATTTGGTGTGCCCCTTTTCAAGCGCGTCGATTGCCGCCTCTACGATGTGGGCGGGCGTATTGAAATCGGGTTCGCCGACGCCGAAAGAAATGACGTCCTCCCCCTCTTTTTTGAGCGCCTTTGCTTTCGCGCTGATGGCGAGCGTGAGCGACGGGGAAATCGTACGGATACGGTTTGCAAGTCTTTCCATAAGATACCTCACAGAACAGTTTATCGTGTGTTAGTAAATTTGCGTAGTAAACGACGCCTTGTGTTTTATGCGCGTTACTCCGTTTGCGCGGTGAGCCGCGCCTCGGTGTCCGCACGGGCAAGCGCGTCTATCATTTCGTCCAACTCACCCGAAAGGAACGCCTCCATGGAATGCAGGCTGAGCCCGATACGGTGGTCGGTGATGCGGCTCTGCGGAAAATTGTACGTTCGGATACGTTCGCTTCTGTCGCCCGTACCCACCAGACTTTTGCGGTTTTCCGCTTCCGCGGTGTTCGCCTTGCCGTTATAAAAATCGTAAAGCCGCGTTCTTAAAACGCGGAACGCCTTTTCTTTATTTTTTAACTGACTTCTCTCGTCCTGACAGGTCACCACGATGCCCGTCGGGAAATGGGTGATACGGATAGCCGTTTCCGTTTTGTTGACTTTCTGTCCGCCCGCGCCCGAAGAACGGAACAAATCGACGCGGATATCTTCTTCTTTGATTTCGACTTCCACTTCCTCCGCTTCGGGGAGCACGGCAACGGTTGCCGTGGAAGTGTGGATTCTGCCCTGCGATTCCGTTTCGGGAACGCGCTGCACGCGGTGCACGCCGCTCTCGTATTTGAGCCGTTTATACGCGCCCCTGCCCTCGACGGAAACGATGGCTTCCTTCATGCCGCCGAGTTCGGTTTCGTTGAGGTCGATGACTTCCCACTTCAAACGGTGCTTTTCGCAGTAACCCATATACATACGGTAGAGTTCGTAGGCAAAGAGTGCGGCTTCCTCGCCGCCCGCGCCCGCACGGATTTCGAGCGTACAGTTCCGCCCGTCGTTTTTGTCTTTGGGAAGGAGCAGTATTTTCAGCGAGGTTTCCTTTTCCGCCAACTGCTCTTTCAGCGAATAGCCCTCTTCCAAAAGGAGTTCGCGCATTTCGCCCTGTTCTTGTTCCGCTTCCGAAAAAGCGGCTTGCATTTCCGATTCCGCTTTGCGGTAATCGCGGTAAGCCGCTACAATTTCCTCTAACTCCGCGCGTTCTTTGGAAAGTTTCGTCCAACTCTCCATATCCGCAAGCGTTTCGGGCTTGGAAAGCGTCTCCGTAAGTTCGTCGAAACGTGCGGCAATCGCCTGTAATTTGCCCAGCATATCAGAAGCCTATTTTTACGACGCGTTCCACGCCGTTCAAATCTTTTACCACCATTGCAAAGTCGCAACGGGAAACCGACTGGAAGATTTTAATGACTTCCTGCGCCTGGTCTTCGCCCACTTCGAGAATACACATTCCGCCGCGCACCAGATAGCGGTTGATTTTCTCCGCGATACGGCGGTAGAAATCAAGCCCGTCTACGCCACCGTCGAGCGCGATATGCGGCTCAAATTCGCGCACGTCCTGCGGCAGCGTTGCAATTTCGCTGCTCTTGACGTAGGGCGGATTAGCGGTAATCAAATTAAATCTGCCGTGAATATTTTCAAACAAATCGGACTTGATAAAGTTTACGTTCGCATTATTCTTCCAGGCGTTCTCCTGTGCAAGCGCCAAGGCGTCTTCCGAAATATCCGCCGCCGTAATGCTTACGCGCTTATCTTTTGCAACGTTGCAGGCAACGGAAACGGCAATCGCGCCGCTGCCCGTACACAAATCGAGCATGGTATCCCCCGAATGAAGCGAGGATACCGCCTGACGTACCAGCACTTCCGTTTCGGGGCGGGGAATGAGCACGCGTTCGTCTACCTTGAACGTCAGCCCGTAGAAAGACGTATCGCCGATGATGTACCAGAGCGGTCTGCCCGTTAAGCGTTCTTCGTAAATTTCTAAAATTTTGGCGCACTCCGCGCGCGAAATCACGCGCTCTTCCGAAAGCGAACTTCTCGGAACGTCGAGAGAAAGGCTGAGAATCCATTCCGCATCCGCCTCGTCGATTTCCTTTTCCGCAAACGACTTCTTCATCATTTCGAGAAGTTTGGAAAGTTTGGTTTCCGTTGCGAAAATCTTTTCGGCGGACTCGGGATTTTCGTCCATGTCAAGCGTCTTTTCAAACGCCATAATCGCACACTCAATCATTTCGTCGCTCGGTTCGCGCGTCGTCAGTTTCTGTAACAGGAACCCGGGCGCTTTAAAGGGGAAGACGAAAGGAGATTGGAAGCGTGCCAGAAGTTTAAGCACTTCGTAAGACACACCCGCAATGAGCGGCAGCATGGCAATTTTTACGAGCAGCAGAATCGCTTTCGCCGCCAAACCGCTCACACGGTCTCCCAAACCGCCCAAGCCCATAATCAGCCAGCCTACAAGCGCAAACATAAGAATGGATATGATTAAAACGATAAAGATGAACGTGGTGCCGCATCTGTCGTGCAAACGCGAACACTTTTTCACGTTTTCTACGGTAAGTTCCTTACCGTATTCATAACAGTTGATTGTTTTATGCTCCGCGCCGTGATAGCGGTAAGTTTCGCGCATGGACGGCAATAGAAGCGTCAGCAAAATATAGACGATGAAGATAACGAGGCGGAATCCCCCCTCGATTAAATTATAGTAAATACTTTCCTGTTTGCCGATGACGGGCGCGGCGTCGGAAATGAGATTGGTAAATAAATGAGGAAGATAAATGAACAGCACAACGGCGAGCGCCACGCCGAGTACGGTTGCGATGCCCGTAACGACGTCGCCGAGGCTGACTTTCCATTTTTCCGCCATCCAGCGTGAAAGCTTGGAAGGTTCTTCTTCATCGGTAATCGCCACTTCGGAACTGCGCATGAGCGCCTTCATTCCGTCGACGAGCGAAACCGCGAAACTGATAATTCCGCGCACGAAAGGAATGCGCATCCACTTTTTTCGCTTTTCGGGCGATTTGATGCGCTTCGCTTCCATATGAAGTTCTCCGTTATCGTCGCGGACAACCGTCGCCATGCCGCTTTTGCCGCGCATCATGACGCCTTGTATAACTGCCTGCCCGCCGATATAAGTACGATTGGTCTTTTTCATATTCCGACCCTACCAATGAAACGATAACAAAACAGCCTCTTTTTTGAGGCTGAATGTTGTTAGATACCGTATCTTTTCTTGAACTTATCGACACGTCCGCCGGTATCGACCAGCTTCTGCCGACCCGTAAAGAAAGGATGGCATTTACTGCAAATATCCACTTTCAGAACGTCGGTTTCCTTCGTCGAACCGAGTTTGAACGTTTCGCCGCAGGCACAAACGACCGTTACTTCGTGGTATTTGGGATGAATATCTGCTTTCATCGTTGTTCACCTCACCCGATAATTCAAATTGCGTACTTTATTATATCCGCTTTTTCCCCTTTCGTCAACTGATTTTGAGAGAGAAACAAAAAAACTTGCCCGTTTCGGCGTTTTTTTCGGAAGGCCCGAAAATTCCGTTTTTCCGCGCAAACGCTTGCCAAAACCTTTTTCTTGCTGTATAATACCCCTACTTTTAGCGGAAAATATGAGGAGGGCGTATGAACGTTTGGAAACTCACCGCCGCAAATAAAATAGAGCTCTTTGACGAGCCCGTTCCCGAAATTACGGACAATAAAATGAAAGTGCGCATTACCAAAGTGATGCTTTGCAGTCAGGACGCAGCC
The DNA here is from genome assembly GCA_947087265.1 of uncultured Clostridia bacterium. Lineage (GTDB taxonomy): Bacteria > Bacillota > Clostridia > Christensenellales > Borkfalkiaceae > Gallimonas. The sequence goes on along the minus strand of CAMUBY010000001.1, from coordinate 145,170 downwards.
GTATTCCGCGGACAGTTCAAAACCAAGCATCCGATTGTTCCGGGGCTTTTTGCCGTGGGAATTATTGCCGAAGACTATTCGGAAGATTATCCCAAGGGGATGCGCGTTATTCTTCACACATATCTTCCCGCCGAAGACAGCGGCTCGGCAAAAAAAGACTTTTCCGAAGACGATTACGTCGTGTGCGGACAGACGCGCGACGGATTTTTACAGGACATCGTAACGCTTTCGCCCGACGAACTCACCCCTCTGCCAGACTCGGTTACCGACGAAGACGCGCTGCTTCTGCACCGCGTTGCGCTTGCTAAAGAGGTGGTGGATAAACTTGACGTGAAAAAAGGACAGCATATTGCGGTAGCGGGCGCAAGCGGTTTCGGAATTCTAGTTTGCCAGCTCCTCATCTATCAGCAGGCGGCGCCCATTCTCATCAGCGCCGACCAGAGCCGTTTGGACTTTGCAAACTCCTGCGGCGTTTACTACACCCTGCACGTCGACGACAACCTTCTGGACAAAATCGGTACGTTGACGGGCGGACGGCTTGCGGACGGCGCGGTTTTCGTAACGAACGCAAAAGACATCGACCCCTCCGTGGCGTTTCAGGTCTGTGCGCGCGAGGCAAACGTCGTCATCGGCGGTCCCGTTTCGGGCTCCGTAAAAATCGACGCCGACACCGCAATTCACAAACAGATTTCCGTGCACTGCCTTTCCGATTATGTGGAAAACCTTGAAATGGCAATCAACCTTGCGGCAAACAAAGCCGTGAATATGCAGAACTTCAAAGCCAAACCCGTGGAGCAGGATACGCTCGCGGAATTCTATTCTTCCTACGTTGCCTACGCGGAACAGGAAGAGAAAGATTATATCTATGTTAAAATGCTGTAATTCATAACCTGCTTCCGCCCTTTACATGATGCGTAAACTCCGATATTTTCTCGGCGGAAGATTATTTCCCTGCACGCTGTTAATCGTCCTCAGCGTACTTGCATTTAGCGCGCTTGCCGTTTGGCTGCCGCGCGCCCTCGCGCCCGTTGCGCTTGTGGAACGCATTTTCTCGCTGATTGCGGCCCTCTTTACGGTATGCGCGAAAGAACAGCCGGAATTCAAACTCCCCAAAGTGGTGCTCATCGTTTTCCTGCCCTGGACGGGCGCGATTCTCGCATTGTGCTGGCTCAGAAAATCGCCTCCCGTTCCAACCCTTTCCGAAGCGGAAACGCAAGGCGGAATTTCGCAGCGGATTGCCGCGTTTTCAAAACGTATGTGCGGTCTGCAACCCTGCCGCGCCGAAAGCATCGAATATTTCCCCGTGGGGCGCGATATGTTTGAACGGTTGCTGACGGATATCGAGGGCGCGGAAAAACTCATTTGGTTAGAATACTATATCGTCGCGCACGGCGCGTTTTTTCATGCCCTTTCGCCTGTTTTGGAGCGCAAAGCCAAAGAGGGCGTAGACGTAAGAATTTTATACGACGACTTCGGGTGTGCACTCACCCTTCCCAAACGTTTTGAAAAAGAACAGGCAAAACTCGGAATCAAGGCGCGCGCCCTGCGCCCTATCCGTTTCCCCTCCCGCGCTCTGAACCGACGCAACCACCGCAAAATTGCGCTGATAGACGGGAAAATTGCATACACGGGCGGAATCAATCTTGCAGACGAATACATCGGCGAAACCATCCGATTCGGGCATTGGAAGGACACCGCCGTCCGCGTGACGGGCGCGCCCGCGTTGCAATTCGCCGCGCTCGTCGCCGAAGAACTCAAAGACAGTAAATTGCCGCAAGTCCAGCCCGAAGAAGGCGAAGTGCCCTGCGCCGTGATTGCCGACCGAGCCGAGGACTCGACCTTCCGCGCGGGACGCGCCGCGCTGTGTTCGCTAATCGGAGCGGCGGAAGATTACGTCTATCTCAACACGCCCTATCTCGCGCCCGACGAAGCCTTGATTTCCGCGCTCACAAACGCCGCCCTCGCGGGCAAAGACGTGCGCTTAATGATACCGCACGTTCCCGATAAAAAACTGACCTTTTTGATTACCAAATCTTACGCGCGCGAACTTATGCGGGCGGGCGTTCAGGTACGCGAATACACGGCAGGATTTCTGCACGCGAAAAGTATTGTCGCCGACGGAAAAATCTGTTTCGTTTCCACTTATAATCTCGACTTCCGCAGTCTGTACCTGCAAGCCGAATGCGGTTTGTATGCGGAGAGTGAAACCCTCGGGGCAGATTTGAAACGGGATTTTCTTTCGGCTTGGGAGGCGGGCACGCCCGTAAAACGCGCCAATGCTGCGGAGCGGTTTGCAGGCGCGTTTCTTCGCCTGTTTGCACCGCTCATCTGAAAAACAGAAAAAAACCGTCAAGGAGAACGGATATGAAATACGTCATTGCTTCGGATATTCACGGCTCGGCAAAATACTGCCGACTTCTGAAAGAACGTTTTCTGGAAGAAAACGCGGAAAAGCTCATTTTGCTTGGAGATTTACTCTACCACGGGGCGCGCAATGCTCTGCCGCCCGAATACAATACTTTGGAAACGGCAGGCATTTTGAACGGACTCAAAGCATATATTATTTGTGTGCGCGGAAATTGCGACAGCGAAGTGGACCAGATGGTGCTGGAATTTCCGATAACGGCAGATTTCGCGGTGATTCCCCTGCCCGAACGGACGCTGATTGCAACGCACGGACACAAAACGCCCGCCGTCCTCCGCGATGGCGACGTGCTTCTGAACGGACATTTTCACGTTCCCGCGTTTGAAAAACGGGAAAATTACACTTACGTTAACTGCGGCAGCGTTTCCATCCCCAAAGAAAATTCAAAACACTCCTATCTGGTACTCGAAGACAGTGCGCTGATATGGAAAGATTTGGAAACGGGAATTCCCTTTTTGACCGCACATCTTTGAAAAAATTTTTCATGAAACTATTGACATTTCTGCACGGAATGTGTAGAATATGAGCATAGAATAAAAAAAGGAGTAAAGGCTATGTCTATCAACAGCGGTTTCAAATCCTTACCTAGATTGGTGCAAATCATTCTGCTTTTGATTCCCGGCGTTAACTGGTTCACGGAAATTTTAGTCCGCGGCTCGGCTGCGCTTCACGGAAAAGCAATGTTGCAGATAATTGTACTTATCTTCGCGATCCTTCCTACGGGTGTTTTACTCGGCTGGATCGACTTGTTCTCTTGCCTGATTCAGAAGAAATTGATTTTGACCTGATGCGAAATCAGACATGAAAAAAACCGCTCTACGGAGCGGTTTTTTTCATTTATATCAACTTATTTTAACGGTACCTTTTACTGCAAGTCGAACGCAATCGCCGTAATATCGTCGTTAAACGTGCCGCAGAACTCTTTGAGTACCGCTTTCAGGCGACTGATAAAATGCTCGGCATTTTCCGATTTTTCTAAAATACCTTCCACGCGTTCCAGCCCGAACTGTTCGCCCTTGGCATTTTTGCTCTCCGTCACCCCGTCCGTCAGCATCACGAGGATACTGCCGCTGCGGTAAGGAATCACTCTGTCCTCATAACGGAAATCGGGAATCCAGGTAGATACGGGCGGAGAATTCATCACGATTTCGTCGATACCCTCCGCACTCTTCAACAAAAGAGGCGCGTTGTGCCCCGCCACGCTGTAACAGATTTCGCCGCGCGCGCCGTTAATTCTCACCGCCGCCGCCGTCACATACGAACGTTCGTCGAGGTTCAGTTCCTGAAATTTCGTATTGAGTCCGATAATGGCGCGCGAGGGAGAAGGCTCGCTCCTGTCCCAACCCGCTTTGACGAACGCGGAGAGCATTCCCGCCGATATGCCCTTGCCCGAAACGTCGGCAATCAGCCCCATCGTTTCGCCGTTCAGTTCGTATACGTCGGGCAAATCCCCGCCGATTTCGCGGCAGGGAATGTACATAAACGAATAGGGTGTGCCGCGGCGGTTGCTTGCAGGCGGCAGAAGCCGCTGCTGAATATCCTGCGCGGAATACATTTCCCTTGCGATTTCCGATTCGTACGCGTTATCCATAATGCCGAGGTAATACTTGCCCATGGGCTGAACCTTGATACGGAATTTCAAGTCTTCGTTATCGCCCCTTAAAACAAGTTTGCGGAACGCCTTGCCACCGTTTTCCGCCGCGTCTAAAAAAACGCCGCGCATGGGGCAATATCCGCACTTCATGCCATCGCCGCATTTTGAAGCGCCGTGTTCGCCGCAGGAGATAATATCGCGCAATTCCCCCTTTTCTTTCTGCGCGTGAAAAAACGCGCGGAACGCACGGTTGGTATAACGCACTTTGAAGTTTTTATCCACAACGATTGCCGCCGTGGGAACGAGGTCGAGCACGTTCTTGCAAAGTCTTCCCATAAAAACCTCTGATTTCCTCATCATTATACATGAACTTTTTCGGAATTGCAATTTTTTTTGAAATCTGTTATAATGATTTCACCGAATTTTTAACAATTATGAAAAAACTACCCGTACCCGAAAATTTCATGAAACTCGCTTCCCTCTGTCCCTTTCCGCTGTATGCGGTGGGCGGAAGCGTACGCGACTTTCTCGCAGGCTTTCCCCTTGCCCGCCCCGACTGGGATATTGCCGCCGCAGGCAGAGAAGACGATTTAATTGCCGCCGCCCGAAAATGCGGGTTTTCCGTAAAATCCGTCTACAAAAACACGGGCACGGTGAAACTCAAAGACGAGGGCGGCGAAGAATACGAATTTACGCGCTTCCGCTCGGACAAGTACGTGCGCGGCACGCATACCCCTTCCGAAATCACCTTCACGGACGACATGGAAGTAGACGCGCGCAGGCGCGACTTCTGCGCAAACGCCGTTTACTACGACGTTAAGGCGGAACGCTTTTGCGACCCCCTCGGCGGTATCGCAGATATTGAGAAAAAAATTCTCCGCACGGTAAAACCTGCACGCGAAGTGTTCGGCGAAGACGGACTCCGCCTCATGCGCCTTGCAAGGCAGTCCGCGGAACTCGGCTTTTCGCCCGACAAAGAAGCCTTGCAAGGCGCAGCGGAACACAGTACGCTTATCCGCGACATTTCGCCCGAACGCATTTATAAAGAGCTTTGCCTCATTCTTCATGCCGATGAAAAACACGGCTTTCGGGAAGCGCCCTACCGCGGTCTGGACATTCTCAGAAAGACGGGCGTGCTCAAAGAAATTCTGCCCGAACTCGCGCTCGGCGACGGCATGAAACAGCGGAGCGACTTTCACGACCACGACGTACTCGAACACTCCCTGCGCTGCGCGATGTATGCGCCGAAAGAAATCCGTATTGCGGCGCTTCTGCACGACGTCGGCAAGCCCTTCTGCTTTTTGCGCGACGGAAAATATCACCTGCACGCGGAGGAAGGTCCGCGCATTGCTGCGGAAATTTTAAGCCGCCTGAAAGCGCCTAAAAAAGTCATTCAGGAAACCGCCGAACTCGTGCGCCTGCATATGCGCGATTATGATTTGAACATGAAAGAGAGCAAAGTCCGCACGGAAATCGTGACTTCTTATCCCCTGCTCGAAAAACTGTTCGCGCTCAAACAGGCTGACTTTTCCGCCTGCAAGGACAACCTCTCCGTTGCCCCTTCCGTCGCCAAATGGCGCGGCATCATAGAGCGCATGAAAGAGGAAGGCGTGCCCTTTACCGTAAAACAGCTTGCCGTGAACGGAAAGGATTTGCAAGAGTACGGAATCCCGCCCGAACAAATCGGCAACGTTTTAGGCGACCTGCTCCTCTACTGCGCGTTGGACGGACGGCGCAACAACCGCGACTCGCTCCTGAAACACCTCAATCAAATCAAAAAGGATACCCCGTAACATGACCGAAACGCTTGTAATTATTTCGCTCGTCTGCAACGTCGTCTGCCTTGCGTTGCTGGTTTTTCTGCTCCTGAAAAAGCGCACGGAAAACGGCGCCGACCCTTCCATGAAAGAAACTTTGAAACGCCTCGAAGAAAAGACGGACACGCTCGGCAGCATTACCGACTTTTTAAGCCGCACGACGGAGAACAGCGCACGCGCCACCGAACAGCGGCTCGTCAACATTCAGAACCGCCTGACGGACGACATGAAATATATCGTGGATGCGAACGCGCAGAATTTAGAGCGCATTCGCCGCACAGTGGACGAGAAACTCACCCACTCGATTGACGGCAAACTTTCAGACAGTTTCAACCGAATTTCCGAACGCCTGGAACGGATGTACGAGAGCGTGGGCGAAATGAAATCTCTTTCGGGGAACGTTGCCGACATCAAGCGTGTGTTCACCAACGTGAAACTGCGCGGCACCTGGGGCGAAGCGCAACTCAACACCCTGCTCGAACAGATGCTCGCGCCCGAACAGTACGAGAAGAACGTGAAACTCAATCCGCTCGACAATTCGCTCGTCGATTTTGCAGTACTCCTGCCATCCAAAGAGGGTGAGCGGGTGTATTTGCCCATTGACAGTAAATTCCCCGTCGAGGAATTCGAGCGGCTCGTGGAAGCCTCCGAACGCGGCAACAAGGAAGACGAGGAACGCGCGCGGAAAAATCTGGAACGCGCCGTGAAACTGCAAGCGGACTCCATTGCGAAAAAGTACATACTGCCGCCGCTCACCACCGACTTCGCGCTCATGTTTTTGCCTTCCGAGGGGCTGTATGCGGAAGTTACGCGGATGAGCGGTCTTGCCGACTTCCTGCGTGTGAGACGCATTATCGCATGCGGACCTACCAATCTCGCCGCGCTCCTTTCCACCCTGCAAACAGGATTTCGCACCGCGGCAATCGAGCGGCGTTCGGGCGAACTCAAAGCCATGCTCGACACCTTCCGCGCAGACTTTGAAAAGTTTTCCGAACTGCTCGAAAAGACGCGCAGAAAATTGCAGGAAGCGCAGGACAGCGTGGAAAGCGCGGAAAAACGCACGGGCATTATCGGGCGCAAACTCAACCGGTTCCGCATCGGCGGCGACCCCTCCTCCCCCGCACTCGACAGCGGCGACGAGGAATAAACTCCCTGCTCGTCCTGCCGCAAAATTACTTGCTTTTTTCCGCTCTGCATATTATAATCAAACTGTCAGAAATTCTTCGGCATAGGAGGTAAATCCGATGGAACAACATTACAATCAGAACGATTCCCGCCAAAAGAAACACGACACCGAAGAAAGTTATAAGGCTTACGAGGACTTATCCGCGGCAATCATTCCCGTTCCGAAAGACAAACTCAACGAACAGAACGGAAAGGACAAAAACGGAGCAAAAAACCGTAAGAAAAAACTCACGAAAAATGAGCGCAAAGCGCTTGTAAAAGAACAGACGGAATACGAACGGCAACTTGTGAAAGAGGGCAAAATCGCACCGCGCAATACTTACGCGCCGCGTAACGGTTTCGGGCATATCGTAGCCGTTTGCGTCGCGTTTATCATCGGCTTTTTTGCCGCAGTCGGCACGCTCATCGGCGGACTTGCAATTTTCGGTTCCGACAAGAAAATCAAGGACATTTCCCAAATCGCAGGGTTCGATTACGCAAACGTGTTTACCGAATACACCGCCGACCTCTCCGCGCTCGATTTTGTGGTGGAGTTCGTACAGAAAATCAGTAAAAACGAATTAAAATCGCTCGGAGACGTTGCCGTATATACCCCCCTCGCGGACAAATTAACGGATACCCTCGTCAACCAGTTTACGGAAATGGAAATCGAAGTCGATAAAGCCGAACTGATGGCAGTACCGTTCAGCGACCTCGGCACCTGGCTTCGGGAAAACGTGTTCGGCAACTATGCGGACGACTACATCAACACCCACACGCTCGGGCAGGTTCTCACGATTGACGAAACTTCCGCGCCCATTTTACAGGCGCTCAAAGATACGCTTTTGTGCGACCTCGGCGATGCGGCGAACACACTCAAACTTTCCGATATGCTGGGCGAAGAAGATTTGGAAAGCAACAAAATTCTCAAAAACTTAAAAGACAGCACGCTTGCAACCCTCTCCGAAGACGCGAACAAACTCACCGTGGAGCAGGTTTTCGGCGACGAAATGTACTGCTACCTCTCTTTGGAAAACGGCGGCAAACCTTATCGGGAAATGATTGACGAATACGCCTCGACCAACCGCAAAACGGAAGCGGGCTCCTGGCTGCGTCCCTCCGCCATAGAATTCCAAGAAGGCGAGGAAGTACGCGCGGAAGAGGAGGACGGCGTTACCGTTTATTATCTGTATCGGAACGGCGAGAAAGCCGATAAACTCGACCGCTATTTGGACGGCACCTGGTATCTTTTGTTCGGCGAGGACAACGACACCTCTACGCCCGTTCTGGAAATGAGCGCAAACGTGCTCACTGTTATCGATAAAGTAAACACCATGTATCTTTGGGAACTTTGGCTGCACGGCATTATTAAAACCAATCCGTATGCGGAAATTACATACGGCGAAAAAACAAATCTCAACGAATTTAATCTTTCGGAATTGATTGAATACGTGCAGTTTCTTACGCAAAACAGTTAAAAAAAGTTGACTTTCTTTCAAAAATAGATTAAAATATGAAAATCAAAACCTTGCATACCGTTTGGTATGCCGAATAGACCGGGAGGTGAAAAGTATGCAGAAGTATGAAATGCTGATGCTGCTGAAAAGCGACATGGAAGAAGAAGCGAGAGAAGCGGAAATCAAAAAGTACGCAGATATCGTTACTTCCTTAGGCGGCACCGTGGAAAGCACCGATAAATGGGGTGTTAAGAAAACGGCGTATCCCATCGCATTCAAGCAGGAAGCGTTTTATGTGCTGATGACGTTCAGCGGAAGCGGCGACGTAGTCAACGAACTTGACCGCGTAGCAGGCATTTCCGCAGACTTGCTGCGGCGCATGATTACGAAAGTGAAGGAGAACTGAAATGAACAAAGTGTTTTTAATCGGGAATTTGACGCGTGACCCCGAACTTACCGAAACGCCGGGCGGCGTAAGCGTTTGCCATTTCGCGATTGCGGTAAACCGCTCCTACACTTCGCAGGACGGCGAGCGGCAGACGGACTTTTTTAACGTAACCGCATGGCGCGGCCTCGCTGAAAACATTTCGCGCTACACGAAGAAAGGAAGCAAGGTTGCCGTTTCGGGCAGCGTTCAGATTCGCAATTATGAAGACAACAACGGAAACAAACGCACCGCGGTAGACATTATCGCGCAGGACGTGGAATTTTTAACGCAGAGAAATGCAAATTCGGGCGACGATTTTTACGATTCCCCCGCCCCCGCCGAAAGAAGCTCGGCGCCTGCGAAGAAAAAGCCCACGCTTGAATCGTTCGACGACGACGGAGATATTCCGTTCTGATTCGGACAAACATTATTATTCAAGGAGATATCATGGAAGAAGAAATCATGCAGCCCGAGGCGGAAACCGAAACCGCTGCTCCTGCGGCAGTTGAAGCCAAGGAAGAAAATAAGGAAGTAAAAGAACAGAGAGAAGGCAGACCTGCAAAAAAGAACTATAAGAAGCAGAACTATAAGAAAGTTTGCCTCTTCTGCCAGGAAAAATCGACTATCGATTATAAGGACGTTGCAAAACTCAAAAAGTTCATCAGCGAAGGCGGAAAAATTCTTCCCCGCAGAATGACGGGTACTTGCGCAAAGCACCAGAGAGAAGTAGCGGTTGCAATCAAGCGCGCAAGAGTTGCCGCTTTGATTCCTTTCAAAGCAGACTAACTGAAACTCAAAAACACTCCCCTTTCGGGAGTGTTTTTTTGTATAAAAATACCGTCAGTCATAATTTTATAAATATTTGCAAAACGGACAAAAAAAGTGTATAATAACAATGACAACTAATCGGTTTTAAATACTTGAATGAAAGGTGGAAAAATGAAGAGAATTTTAAGAAAAGCGCTCATTGTAATGTTCGGCGTATTATCAATCGTCTGCTGCATTGCAATTTCAGGCTGCTCCAAGGGCGGCGGCAAAAAATTCGTTGACTATCGGTTAAACAGTTTCGTCTGCTCTATCACGGGACAGGAAGACATTTATATCGACGTCAACAAAATGTCCGCAGAAGACCGTGCTGCTTACGAAGCGGTCATTTTAATGTACGGCAAACAAGTGAAAATATCGTCGGATAAAATCCAATTCGTAGACGGCACCGCGTTCGCCGCTTTGGGGGAAGTGAAATATTCCCTCAACGGCGACAATGTTATTTTTTCCGAACCTGCCCTTTCCTCTTCTTTCAACTATACAAAATTATCAAACGGCGTATTTTCAATCGGCATACAGCAATCTATGCCGGGAAGTACCGTTTCTTACTCGTTTGACTATTATGCGGAGGGAGCCTCCGTGCCGTCCTTTAATATTGCGTTCGATACCAACGGCGGCAGTTCCGTAGCCACGCAGACTGTGAACAAAGGCGGCACTCCTCAGAAGCCGCAGCCCCCTACCAAAGAAGGCTGTGAATTCGACGGCTGGTATGCGGACAGCGGATATAAATACCCTTACGATTTTTCAAACAAGATATTTAAGAATACTACCGTCTACGCGAAATGGAAAAATGCCGCCTATACGGTAAAATTTTACACGAACGGCGGTACCTCTGTTAAATCGCAGAAGGTGGAAAACGGCAAAAAGGCAACAAAGCCTGCTGCGCCGACAAAAACAGGCTACGTTTTCTTAAACTGGTATAAAGATAAAGACTATAAAGAACTTTATAAATTCAACGAGCCCGTTACCGGCGACATAACGATATATGCAAAATTTTCGCCGAAATCCTATAAGTTAAATTTCAACGCGTTCGGCGGAACTTGCGATACCGAAACAAAGTCAGTCACCTACAATGTAGCTGTAGGAAAACTTCCCACACCTGAAAAAGAAAATTTTACCTTTGACGGGTGGTACGACAGTGCAGAAGGCGGCAAAAGATATACCAATAATACCGTTTATAAAGTGGCAGAGGACACGCAGCTTTATGCAAGATGGACGACCGAAATCACGCTCGATACCGACGGCATAGGCAGCGTAACAAAAAATAAAGTAAAGGCAATTTACGGCAGCAAACAATCGGGCGTAGCAAGCCTGCCCACGCCGAGTAACGGCAACGGTGCAATTTTCAAAGGCTGGTTCACAGAGCGCGGCGCGAAAGGCGAAGAGTATACGAATGATGCCGCATTTGAATTTGACGGACCCGTTACCCTCTACGCCGCCTGGGAACTTAGCGTAACTTACCATTCCGAGGGCGGAACGGCTCTTTCAGGCTCCACTGTGATTAAAGGTTCCACCTTTACGCCGAAAACTCCCACACGCACGGGCTATACCTTCCTCGGTTGGAACACCCTTCCCGACAACAGCGGAGATATGATAGACGAAACCACCGTCATTACGCAGAACGCTCCGTTTGACTTGTATGCGATTTGGAAGTTGAACGAAGTAACGTTCCACTTCGATACGCAGGGCGGCTCAGAACTCGGCGACGAAGTATTTACTTATAATTCTACATTGGGCGAACTCCCCGTTCCGCAAAAGGACGGCAACGAATTCGGCGGCTGGTATACGGAAATCGGCGGAGAAGGCACGGAGTACACCGCAACTACCGTATGCAAAGTGCCGACCTTGGAATTTACGCTCTATGCAAAATGGACTGCAAACATCATTTACGATTACTGCGGCGCAACGAGCGAAAACAGCGTGGCAAAAGACACATTTGTTTACAATAAGAAAATATATTCCTACCCGTATCTTTCTCTTCCTCAACCGCTTAAAACGGGCTGGTCCTTCGAGGGTTGGTTTACAGAAGAAAACGGAAAAGGCAGAATGCTTACGAATAACAAAATCAGCGCTCCGGATTCAACAGTATGGGATTTGGACGGCGATACCACGGTTTACGCGTATTGGGTAAAAGGTACCGATAAGCGTTATTTGCAATACTCTGAACAGTCGGACGGCAGCGTGGCAGTACACGGACTGAAAGATAGTACGATTACGGAACTTGAAATACCAGCCGTTATAAATTTGAAAAATGTTACCGCTATATTTAGTTCTGCTTTCTACGACGAAAATCTTGTTTCTGTAACAATTCCCGACTCGGTGCAGAGCATTGGAAAAGGCGCATTCAAAGGCTGTCCTTTAACCGAAATTACCCTGCCCTTCATCGGCGAAAGCAGAACGGCTACAAGTTATAATTCGGTTTTCGGTTTTATATTCGGTTATCAATATGAAACTTCTTCCTACGATGTTGTTAATAACGCAATTTATCAATGTAAAATTAGTGGCGGCGTTTATGATTATTACTATTGGTACTTTATTCCGAAAACGCTCGAACGCGTTACGGTAACCGATATTCAGACTGTTCCCGCTTGCGCTTTTAATAACTGCAATATGTTAAAAGAAGTAACCCTTGGCGGAACGGAACAAACCATAGGCGCAAGCGCATTCAGTTCATGTTCTAACCTCACTACGATAAACGGGATTGAAAACCTCGTAAATATTTCAAATTACGCATTCAATGACTGTAAACTGTTAACCACCTTCCCTGAAAAACCTCTTGAAAAAGTCGGGGCGTATTCGTTCTTTAATTGCAGTAATCTTTCAGAAATACAGTTTAGCGAAAAATTAGAGACAATCGGCGAAAAGGCTTTTGAAAACGTGAAATTAACTTCCGTTACGGTGCCCGACTCGGTGCAGAGCATTGGAAACGGCGCATTCAAAGGCTGTCCTTTAACCGAAATCACCCTGCCCTTCATCGGCGAAAGCAGAACGGCTACAAGTTATAATTCGGTTTTCGGTTTTATATTCGGTTATCAATACGAAACTTTTTCCAGCCACGTCGTCAGTAACGCAATTTATCAATGTAAAATTAGTAGCGGCGCTTCTTATTATTACTATTGGTACTTTATTCCGAAAACACTTGAACGGGTTACGGTAACCGATATTCAGACTGTTCCCACTTGCGCTTTTAATAACTGCACCATGTTAAAAGAAGTAACCCTTAGCGGAACGGAACAAACCGTAGGCGCAAGCGCATTCAGTTCATGTTCTAACCTCACTACGATAAACGGGATTGAAAACCTCGTAAATATTTCAAATTACGCATTCAATGACTGTAAACTGTTAACCACCTTCCCTGAAAAACCTCTTGAAAAAGTCGGGGCGTATTCGTTCTTTAATTGCAGTAATCTTTTACAAATTCGGTTCAGCGAAAATTTAACGTCTATCGGTGAAAAAGCGTTTTCGGGCTGTAACCGTATGACGCAGATTGATTTTAACAATAAACTCCAAAGTATCGGCGAATATGCTTTTGAAAACGTGAAATTAACTTCTGTTACGGTGCCCGACTCGGTGCAGAGTATCGGAAACGGCGCATTCAAAGGCTGTCCTTTAACTGAAATTACCCTGCCCTTCATCGGCGAAAGCAGAACGGCTACAAGTTATAATTCGGTTTTCGGTTTTATATTCGGTTATCAATACGAAACTTTTTCCAGCCACGTCGTCAGTAACGCAATTTATCAATGTAAAATTAGTAGCGGCGCTTCTTATTATTACTATTGGTACTTTATTCCGAAAACACTTGAACGGGTTACGGTAACCGACACTCAGACTATTAACGCCTGCGCTTTTAATAACTGCACTATGTTAAAAGAAATAAACTTACTCTGCAACATTACGGCAATCAATAAAGATGCGCTGAGTTGTGCAAATTTAGAAATTTTGAAATTCAGCGGAGCGGCGCCCGAAACCGTTAGTACGTCTGCGGCGCTTTCCAAAAATGTAACGATTATCGCTCCTGCCGAATATCTTGACGATTATCAGGCGAAATTTGCCGGTTATAACGTAATAAGCGACGAATCTTCTGTGTGAACAAAAAAGACGCATATTTATCGGAACCTAAACTTTGAAAAGCGTTTCCCTTTCGGAAGCGCTTTTTTGTTTCACTTAATCAAAAAATACTTGACAGTCCTATATTTCGGTGCTATAATTCCTATCGAAAATATAGGAATTACGGAGAAACCATGCAAGTTTATGCCGACAATGCGGCTACGGCAAAAATCCGCCCGTCCGCACTGCAAACTTATATCACGACGGCTACCGAATTTTTCGGCAATCCTTCGAGTTTGCACGAAGTAGGACAAGCCGCCAAAGAAGTGCTTGAACAAAGCCGCGCAAGCATTGCAAGTGTTCTAAACTGCAAATTAAAAGATGACATTGACAAAGAGAAAGATTATGACCGACTAATATTCACTTCGGGCGGCAGCGAGGCGGACAACCAGGCGATTTTCAGCGCGGCAAAATTCGGCGCGAAAAAGGGAAAGAAAAAAATTATCTCTACCGCAATCGAGCACCACGCCGTGTTGCACGCTCTCGAACAGCTCAAAACCCAAGGGTTTGAAATCGTGCTCGTGCCCGTAGGAACGGACGGCATTGTGTCCGTAAATGAAATCGAAAAAGCAATCGACGAAAACACCTGCCTCGTTTCGGTGATGCTTGCCAACAACGAAATCGGCACCATTCAGCCCGTTGCGGAAATCGGTGCGATTTGCAAATCGAAAAAGGTACTTTTCCACACCGACGCGGTACAAGCAGTGGGGCATATTCCCGTTGACGTAAACGCGCTGAATGTAGATTATCTTGCGCTTTCGGCGCACAAGTTTGGCGGGCCGCGCGGTATCGGCGCACTGTATGCGAGAAAGGGCGCACCCCTCTTCCCCTTAATCGAGGGCGGAGCGCAAGAGCGCGGCAAACGCGCAGGTACGGAAAATCTGCCCGCCGTCGCCGCAACGGCAACCGCGCTTACCGAAGCGGTTACAAGCTTAAAAGAAACCGCCGAAAAAGTGACCGCTTTGCGCGAAAAACTCATTGACGGACTCTTGAAAATCCCCCATTCCGCGCTGAACGGCGACCGCAACAAGCGGCTTGCGGGAAACGTAAGTTTTTGTTTCGAGGGAATCGAAGGGGAAAGCCTGTTGCTGTACCTCAGCGATATGGGCGTTTCGGCTTCCTCGGGTTCGGCGTGCACCTCGGGCTCGCTCGACCCCTCCCACGTTTTGCTTGCCATCGGCAGAGTGCACGACGTGGCGCACGGTTCGCTCCGCTTAACGCTAAACGAGGACAACACGGAAGAGGAAGTCGATTATCTCATTCAAGCGGTTGCGGAAGTCGTGCAAAAAATACGCGGATTTTCCCCCGTTTGGCGCGATTTGCAATCGGGAAAACGAAACTATATCTTATAAATAACAGGAGAATATTATGGCGCTTTACAGTGAAAAAGTGATGGACCATTTCAGAAACCCGCGCAACGTGGGCGTGATTGAAAACGCGGACGGCGTGGGCGAAGTGGGCAACGCAAAATGCGGCGACATCATGAAAATCTATCTGAAAATCGAAAACGACGTTATCGCCGACGCAAAATTTGAAACGTTCGGCTGCGGCAGCGCGATTGCTTCGAGTTCTATGGCAACCGAAATGATTAAGGGCAAACCGCTTTCCCAAGCGCTCGAACTGACGAACAAGGCGGTTGCGGAGGCGCTTGACGGACTGCCCGCGCACAAACTGCACTGCTCCGTTTTGGCGGAAGAAGCGATTAAGAACGCCATTCTCGATTACTACAAACGCAACAATCTGCCCTACGATGCAACGCTCGAACAAGCGTGCGCGCACTGCGAGGAAGAATGATAGTATCCACCAAAGGGCGTTACGCCCTGCACATTATGACGGAACTCGCAAAGAGCGGGGAATACCAATCGCTCAAAAGCGTTGCCGAAGTTCACCGAATTCCGCACAAATACGCGGAAGCCATTGTAAGCGCGCTTGTAAAAGCAGGTCTCGTAGAGGCTTCGCGCGGAAAAAACGGCGGCTACCGTTTGACGCGGACGCCCGAAGAATACACCCTTGCGGAGATACTCCGCGAGGCGGAAACGCACATGACCGCCGCAAGCTGTTCGGGGACGGATTCCAACTGTCCGCACGCAGACAGCTGCCCCACGCTCCCCGTTTGGCGCGCACTCAACGAAACGGTAGAAAATTTCCTGTCAAAGTACACCCTATCCGACCTACTTCCCAAAGAATAAAAAACTTACCGCCCGACCGTAAACGGTCGGGCGGTTGTTTTATCTTTTGCCGTTGATTCTTTTCTCTGCGTTTTCAAAGTAACGCCGATAGGCTTTCGCACAGTAATTTGCGTGCTTGTCTTTTTGGGGCGGCACGCCCTCTTCGGGCGGTGCAAACGAATACGCTCCGTTCACTTTCCAGCCTTCCAACAAACTGATTTTGATTGCGTTCGTAGGACAGTGAAAGGAACAGCGCATACAGATTAAACACTCTTTCCCGAAACGAAATTTTCCGTTCTCTTCAATCGTAATATTCTGCACGGGACAGTTCTTTGCACACTTACCGCAGTGAATACAATCTTTCGTCACTTTATAGTGCCTGCCGATAACGCGACCGCCCCAATATTCGATGCGGAGAAACCAGGCAAGGAAACTTCCGAGAAACATTTTTCGCACCCTTCTCGGCGTGCCTTCCAAAATCTCGCGGCAGTCGACGGGCGCCAGGCGTTGCGCCGTCGTCCACATACGGTATGCCGCTTCGTCCGAATGACGGAAAATGATATTGTACGGCATCACGTACTGATATTCGTTGGTGACAATACAATTGCGTTTTTTAAGAATTTTAATGAGTTTTAACGAAGAAACGTCGCTCATGCGGACGGGCTCGCCCGACGTTTTGAAGATAAACGCACGCTTTTTTTCGCCGCACGTTTTCAGCGATTTTGCAAACCCGAGAACGTTTGCCGGCGCATTGAAGGCGTGAATCGGATAGCCGAACCCGATGAGGTCATACTCATCAAAAGTCACTTCTTCTTTGAGCGGAAGTGCGCGGAGGTCGACTTCGGCGCCCTCGGCAACGAACGCCTCCTTATACAGCTTTGCTATCTTCTCCGTATTCCCCGTTCCCGAAAAGTAAATGATGAGTATCTTCATAAATGCTGATTGCGTGCGCCTGGAAATTTTCATCGTATGAATAGCGCATATTTTCTTGTTTGCCGTGAGAATCGTACCACACCGACGCGAACACTGCGTCCTTCTTGGATAGGCGGTCGAAATCCCAAACATTTTCGCTGTAAATAACGTTGTACCAATGCCCCGCTCTGAGCACCGTATAGGGAGTTGCAGTAAAGCGCTCGCCGTCCTGCGTTTCCCATTCGACTTTTGCGTACATATCGCCCGTTTTGAAAGTTTGCGTAATCAACCTTCCGCCGTGCGCTTCGGCAACGCTCTTTAAGTCTTCCAGTGAAATTTCACTGTCCGCCTTATGAATGTCGTACCCGTAGAAAACAGGCGTTTCGTTATCGCAAATACCGCTTTCGGGGTCGTATTTTTCGGGCAGGAACGCCTCCTTCCAACTTTTTTTCTGCAATTCTTCGTACTGCTCTTTGCCGCCGAAGTACGCAGTGAGGCGCGCTAAGTCACCGTGTTTCGCCCAATACGCGGGAGAATTGAAATTCTTTAGTAACCGCTTGATGGTAAAACGGCGGATAATGCGTTTGGGGACAAGTTTACCCGCTTTGAAAATGGGGTGGAATTTAAGAATTTCATTCCAATAGTCGGTGGAACTTTGCTGTTGGAAGTGAAACAGCTGTTCGAGCTCGTCCGAATCCGAATACCAAACTCCGTGGAAATTACGCGTAGCGTTGTAGCCGGGGTTGAAAAACAGTTTCGTGTTTCCGCCGATAATCGCAAATCCGTCGTTATACGTTTCATAGCCGTATAGACGGTTCGCAGGTCCTCCGCCGATGTTGTAGCAGCGTTTCCAGAACGTTTCAGGCAAATCTTCGGCGTGCACTCTCCGCAGGAAATTGCGAATGAGAATGCCGCTGTCGTGCGCGGTCACCCATTCGAGGGGCGCATCGAAACAAGTATGGAACATCAGCCCGTCGCTTAAATTATCGGTGAGCATATTGCGGTGGAGCATTGCCGTCTGACGGAAAACCACCCACCTTCTGACGCGGCTTTCCAAAACGCGGAACTCTCCGCGAAGTTTTGTTGCCGAATAAATATCGAACGGACTGACCAGCAGCGGGTCGCCTACCCTTCCGAACCGGTGCGGCTCGGAACGGTTACCGTAGAGCGCAACGGTAGAAACGTGCAAAAGCGTCGGCTGACACTTCATGCTTTCCAGCACGGAAACCAGCGCGTTCGCACCCGCTTCGTTGCATTCGATTGCACTCTCGGGGCTTTGGTCGGACTTAGGCGGAATCACCGCGCCCATGTTCAGCACGATATCTGCGCCCTTAACCAAGTTTTTGCAAACATACTCGTTTGCAAGACTGCCCTCTATCATCACGATTTTCTTTCTTAACTTCTTATACGCCGCAAGCAATTTTTTGGTACGCTTGGGGCTATGACTCAAAAGACGGATTTCCTCGATATAACTCTCCGAGGCAATGGCGCTCATGACGGCTTGACCCATATTGCCCGTAGCGCCTGTAATTGCAATTTTCATATCTCTTTTCCCTTGTATTAGTTTGTCATACTAACTTATGACATTATACCATACCATATGGAATTAGGCAACAATATATGAAAAAAAGTCCGAAATATTTCCGCACTTTTTTTGACAAAATATGATAAATTTTCCTATTTTTACGCTTCCGTAAAGAATTCCTCGTATACGGCTTTCAACGTTCTCTCGTAATTTTCGTTATCGACGCCCACGATTATGTTGAGCTCGGAAGAGCCTTGGTCAATCATTCTTACGTTCACGCCTGCGCGCGCAATCGCACCGAACAGTCTTGCACTGGTACCGACGTTGCGACTCATGCCGTGACCGACGACCGCAATCAGCGCAATATCGTTGTGCACGTGTAAATTGTCGGGCGAGACCGCCGCCTGTATTTCCTCGCAGATTTGTTCCGACACGCCGTTTTTGAGTTCTTCGCTGTCGATAACGAACGACATGGTATCAATCCCCGAAGGCATGTGTTCGAAGGAAATTCCGTGTTTTAAGAGCACGCTCAGCACTTTGTGCGTAAACCCGATTTCCGCGTTCATGAGCGATTTCTCAATAAAGATAACCGTAAAATTTTTCTTGCCCGCAACGCCCGTTACCGTCTTGCCGTTAAAGCGGTATTTTGCCGTAGGAACAATATCCGTACCCTCGTCTTCTGGACGGAAGGTGTTTTTGATGCGAATGGGAATATCCGCCTCGCGCACGGGGAAAATGGATTCGCTATGTAATACGTTTGCGCCCATGTAGGAAAGTTCGCGGAGTTCCTTATAAGAGAGTTGGTCAATGCGGCTGGGATTGTTGACAATACGGGGGTCGCAGGCGAGAAAACCCGAAACGTCCGTCCAGTTCTCGTACAAATCCGCGCCTGCGGCACGCGCTACAATCGCGCCCGAAATATCGCTGCCGCCGCGCGAAAACGTCTTGACTTTTCCGTTTACGTCTTCACCGTAAAAGCCCGAAACCACGGCGCGCGGCTTGCCCTTTAACGCTTCGCGCAGAAGCGGAAAGGTGCGTTCTCCGTCTAATTTGCCTTCGCTATCGAACTTCACCACCGTGCGTGCGTCGATGAACGGCACCTGCAAAAGTTCCGCCATGACGCGTGCGGAAAGATACTCGCCGCGCGAAGCCGCAAAGTCCGCGCTGTTTTCGCGCAATATTTCCGCCTCCGTACCCAGCAGCAAAGATTCTACGTCAAACGAAAGCCCGAGTTCTTTCACAATACCGCGGAAGCGGTCCTTTACTTTTTCAAACGCCGTGCCCGTACTCCCTGTACTGCGCACAGTCTCGGCGGTTTCGTAGAGCAGGTCGGTAATTTTCACGTCGCCGCCGAACCGTTTGCCCGGCGCGGATACCACCACATAGCGACGCGCGGAATCCGATTGGATAATCTCCGCCACGCGGCGCATATTCATGCCGTCCGCCATGGACGTTCCGCCGAATTTACAAACTTTAATCATAACTGATTTCCCTGCCCTCTAAATAATATCGTTTCTCCGTACTTTCTCCGACGGAAAACGTTTTTTTCGGGAAATTTCCGCCGTCCTTCAAACGGTCGAAAAATCCGTCTTTCTCGATGGGTTCCAGCATAATTCCCGCACAGTCCTCTGCGTTTGCAAACGAGGCAAGTTCCTTGTCGCCGTGAATATAGTCGATTTTGCCGCCGTTTATGCGGACGAATTCTTCCACGACCGAATCCACCGTTTCCACCGTCTGTGCGCGGGGCGGCAACGCGGGATAGAGCACGTTTCCCTTGCGCTTGCACTTCACGCGCGAGGTAAAGAAACTGCAAAACGCCTCGGTATCGATTTCTTTGAGCAATCTGTGAATGGGGTGAAATACCACCGCGTCGTCGTACAGGTTTACAAGTTCCACAAGCGTAAAACGCGCAGGATGATAACTCTGTTCCTCTTTCGTGAGCGCGGGTTTGAGTTCCTCCCAATACGCTTTTGCCGCCGCCACGGAGTGATTGCCGTCCGCCACCGCAAAATGCGGCTCCGAGCGCGAATATAAGTCTTTTACGATATCCGCCGCCAGATATTCGGGCACGAAATAGCCCTTGATTCTGCCGCCGCCCTCCATGAGTTTGAAATCGTAGAGTTTTTCCAAATCCTCTGCGAGCAGTTCTTTCACAGCGCGGTTTTTCTTATCCTGGTAAAAAATCATGGCGTGCGGAAATTCGAGCGTTGCCCCGCGGCGCAAACGTACGCGAGCAGGCAGGCGCGAGGACACGACCTCTTCGGACGAGCGGATAGGCGAAATTTCCCCCTTGCTACAAGTATATGCTTCCAAATCGATTGCGGCAACAATACCGCGCCGCGTACCCGATTTGGTGGTGCGCTCGGTAAGCACAAACCCGCGCATGAGTTTATGCACCGTTTCCTCTTCCAGCGCGCGGTACATATTTTCGTGAATTTCTTTGATGCGCACTTCGTCTTCTTCGCCCAAATAGACTTCGGGCAGAATAAAATTCAGCGTAGAAGGTTCGGCTCCTACGCTATTCTTCACACGTTCCCAATAGGCGCGGTCGGAAGTAAACTGGTCGCACGCAATCACCGACCACTTCTCAAACCCCTCCTCGGGAATTAAAATTCTGGGGATTCGGATACAGTTTTTCATAACGTTAACAGTTTACGATTATCACAAGGATAAAGGCGGCTACGAGAGCAAGCAGTTTGATGACAATTCTCTTTGTGAACAGGTCTTTCATAAATTTCTTGAATTTCATTACCGTTTCCTCTCCGTATTAAATTCTTTCCAATAGTATTCGCGTAAAAACCGTTTCAAATTCTCGGAATCGATATAACGCGTAATTTTTCCGAGTTTCACGACGGATACGATACCCGTTTCCTCGGAAACGATGATGGTGGATACGTCCGCCACTTCGGTCACCCCGATACCGGCGCGGTGACGCGTGCCGTAGTCTTTGGGAAATTCGCGCTGCGTGAGCGGAAGGAAACAACCCGCCGCCTGAATTTTATCGCCGAGAATAACCATTGCGCCGTCGTGCAAGGGCGCTTTGTTGATGAAAATTCCTTCGATGAGCTGGCTGGAAATGTTGGCGTTTAACGTAACGCCGCTATCGATAATGTTATGGGGAAGGTTGCCGTTTGATAGCACAATCAGCGCGCCCGTATTGTTTTTGGAAAGGTTCTGCACCGCTTTTACGATGTCGGTAATATATTCTTCGGCGCGCGCGCTCACCGCCGTCGTTTTCGCGGCAGATTCGTGCAACGCTCCTCCGTGACGGGGAGAAGTGTTCCACAAAAGGCGTTTGATTTCGGTATGGAACAGCATGAGGAAGAACAGCGATATAATCAAAAATACCACATAGAACAACGCCGCGCTGAAATGTTCCTGAAAGAGCGCAATCGCGCCCGTCAGCAACAGTAAAACCAGATAAACGGCAACGGCTTTTTTCGCGCCGTTATCGTAAAGCGTTTTCAATACGAAGTAAACGACCGCAAATATAAAGATTGCCTCGAAAACGATAAACCAGTTATCCGGAATACCGAGAACGGCGTTTTTGATGTTTTCCCAGATTTCCTGCGGCGAACGCATAATCCTCCTCCTGACCGTAATTCATGTTATTCATTATACTGTTTTTTTGTATAAAATGCAAAGTTATTTTGTGCTATGAAAAAAATATTTTTGCAATTGCCTGCGTTAAGGCGCCCGATTTGCTGTAAATTCCGCCCTTTGCGCCGCACGAAAGTTCGTAAAGGCGCAGATACAGCTCCGTCACCCGCTTGACGCCCAGCCTCCCCGCCGTTTCGCGGTTGCGCTGCACCGCGTAGGGTTTGATGCCGAGCGCGGCGGCCGCTTCCCCTTCGCTCCCCTTCATCGAGGATACTTCATATAAAGTTCGGTAATGGGAGACAAGGCTTGAAAGCACGGCATATTCGTCGTACCCTTTCTTCATAAGGTCGTCCAGAATTTCCGAAAAAGCCGAAAAATTCTTCCGCGACGCCGCCTGCGTGAGTTCGTAAATTTTATACTCTACGTCCTTCGCAACATATTCTTCCACGACCGTACGCGTCACTCTGCCGCCTTCGCCCATGAGCAAGGCAAGTTTTTCCGTTTCGCGTTTCATGCGCGCCGCGTCCTGCGCGCAGTAGCGTACCATAAGCGTTGCCGCGTCCGCGTCGGCGTTGAGTCCGCTGCGGCGCATGACGCCGAACAGCCACTTCCCGAGCGTTTCCTCGCTCTCGCGCGAACAGTCCACAAACGTGATTCCGCTCTTCCGTTTCAAATCGGCGGTGTTTGCTTTTCTGCCCGCGTTCACAATGACGAGCACGGTGGAAGGACAAGGCTTCGCCGCATAGGGCTTCAAAAACTTTTCCCATTCGCGTTCGGTAGGATAGAAATCGTACACGCGGACAAACCGTTTTTCATCCAACAGCGGAAGCGTAAACAGTCCTGCGGTAAAACCCGACAAATCGCCTTTGAGCGAATCACCGTCGAAACGCGTTTCGTTGAACACGGGCTGCGTAATCCCGCACGCGGCGCGAATTGCCAAAACGGCATGGTCGCGGAAATAAGCGTCGTCCCCCTCTATGAGATAGAAGGGTTCCACGTTTTCTTTTAAGTTCGCGCTCAGCTGTACAAATTTCATATCGCTTTGATTATACCATTTCTGAGAAAGAATTTCAAGCCTCCGCTGCCTTTTCCTATGAATAAATCTGCACCGAGCGCTTCGGAACTTTCAAAATCCAATTCCACCACCGAATTTTCCGCCGTGACCGTCATCTTTTCCGCGCTTTCGTAGAAGAACGTCATGCCGCCCAACGAAAACTTTTCTGCAAAGACGACGTTCGTTTCGCGCAGTCCCGTTGCAATCTCCTCGCGCGCATACACGCAGGAAGTCGGCAAAAAAGCACCCACGTTGACGGCTTTGAGTTCGTCCGCGGCAAGCACGACGACAGCGTCTAATTTCCCTGCATAAGTGCGGGAAAGAAATGCGTTACAATTTCTGAGCGAAATATCTTCATCGATGACGAGTACCGCCGTATTGGCGGTACGCAGTAAAACAGAAGCGGATTTTCCGTTTTCGTAGACGTCGATTTTTAAGCCGTAAAACACGGCGTTTTCGTAAATCATTGTAAGCGCAAAGAGTACGCTCAAACTACACGCCGCGACACATCGCAGCACCGCTTTCAAACGCATTCTCTGCGAAAGCATGACGGCGGCAATCAGCCAAATTACGACGCCCGTGCCGAACGAAAAACCTTTCAACACAAGGGAGAACTCGGCAACGGAAAAAACGTACAAGAGCAGGGAAAGCATCCCCTGCGGAATAAAAAGAAAAAATGCCGCCGCAGGCGGTATTATCAACGCAAACAACAAGCACAACAGCAACCCCAGAAAGAGCGCAGGCAAAGCGGGAATCAAAATAAAATTCAAAAGCGTTCCCCAAACGGAAAAGTAGCCGAAACTTTCGATGAGAATCGGGAACGTGAAAATTTGCACGGAAAGACTTGCCGCAAGATATCCGCCGAGAAAATTGGGAAGCTTACGGAATGCACGTTGAAACGTGCCCGAAAACAATGCAAGCCCCGTACATGCCCCGAACGAAAGGCGGAACCCCGCGGACAGCCACTGGGCAGGCATGAACATGAGTACGACGAGAGCGGCGAAAGATAAGGAACTGAGAAAGTCCGTCTTTCTGCCCAACGCGCGGTTGACAGATAGTACGCCGCACATAATGACGGCACGAACGGAAGATACGCTGAATCCGCAGAGCGCAGAATAAAAAATGACCGCGACAAGCGCGGGGAGAAAAGATTTCTTTTTGAGGAGCGGTGAAAACACCAGGGATACCGCACCGAATAATATACCGATATGTAGCCCCGACACGGCAAAGATATGCGCGATACCTCCTTCGCGGATTGCCTGCAACAGCGTGCCGTCCACTCCGCCCGCGTTCCCCGTCAAAAGCGCGTAAGAAATATCCGCTTCGTCCTTCGGCATATTGTCGTGTAGCACGTCGTAAATTTTTGAATTGAGCAGAAGAAAAACATTTTTGGAAACGCCGACTTTTTCAACCGTCACGTCGGACGCCGTATAGCGCACGCCGTTTTCAAACAGATAACAGGAATAAGAATTCCCCTCTTGAGGTAGTTCGTTGCGACTGATTTCGGCGGTAAACCGAACGATATCACCCGCGCGGATTTCTTCCGAAGAAACACTTGCGTTAAATTTCCCGCCCGTGCTTTTCCCGTTTATTTTCAGATTTGTTAATACAACTTTTGTTTCGCCGTAATCGGGCGTAAAAGACTGCACTGTACCCGTGACTTCATATTCTCCCGACGGCACCCCGCGGCGGAACTGTTCGGTATAAATATGAACGGCAAGTGCGCCGACTCCTGCAAAAATAACAAAGCAAAGCGCCACGGCAAAAATGCGTTTGAGTCCGTAAGGACGGACGGCGAAAAACAGAAAAATCCCGATAAAAAGAAAATCAGAGGCGGCGAGCCCTCCGAAACGGATTTTAACATAGAGAAAGATACCGAACGCAAGCCCCAACGCGCAAAATAAAATCGGACGGAAATTAAAATGCGGAAGCCGCCGTTCCGATACAGTTCCTTTCGGCTCTTTGTCAGTATTCGTTTTTGTTTGTAAAGGAGATACTGCGATATTTTGTGCGTTTGCGTTTAATTCTTTTCCGTCGATTTCCGACCGCGGTACCGTATTCATTCAAAATCTCCTTTGTGTGTAAAAACATTATAACCCGAATTAAGAAATAAGACAAGATATAAAAATAGAATTGTTAGAATAATTTTGTAAATCTGTTTAACGGACTACCGTTGACAAAATTTTTTTATTAAAACGGCATGAAAACGCTTGATATATTTTCTGTGTTTTGATAAAATAAGGCAGAATTCAATACCATTGGGGTGTCGCCAAGCGGTAAGGCAACGGACTCTGACTCCGTCATTCGTTGGTTCGAATCCAGCTACCCCAGCCAGCGACACTATATATTGTAGGTTCTAAAATAGGAACACAATATATAGTGTTTCATTTTTGCCCAAAATTCTCAAAACCGAGTGCCAACTCATCCCGCCTTGTTTTCTTTTCAATATCATCTGCATTAAACGGTATGAAATACAGAGCTTGCTTGCAACCGCACTCATATCTATACTTTTACCGTTATGCGCTATAATATAGTTTATTATGATTTCTTTGCGTTCTTCTGGCGTAGGTTTACGGATAAGGAATTCGGGAACAGCAAAAAAACCGTTATTTTTCTTATAATATTCGGGGTTGTCAATCTCAAAAAAGCCGTATTTTTCTTGATGCAACTTATTCCCCGAATAATCCCAATTTATATTGTGTTTCCTGTGCTTTCGCTTTTTCTTCGGTTCGTCAGACATTTTTAATCTTCCGTTTCGTAATAGTACGAATAATCTATGCCCTTCATAAACAGTTCACGGTCGTTTATTTCGTCCGTAAGCGCGCCACTGATAAGTGCAAAAATCTCACTCGAATCGACGGGACTTTTCTGCATTGCGGAAAGATAAGCACGCTTGATTATTTAAATCGTAAAAATATACTTAATCTTGATGATGATACTATTTTTGACGCTTATCCCGATGACGTATATAGAAAATTCGAGATGACAGGACTTTTAGCTAAACGTGGGGCATATAACTATACTTATATTGATTTTTCAAATTACAACATTGAAAAAATAGAAAGCATACTTAACGATTACAAAGATTATAAGTTTGAAACCTTTTCCATTCAAAAAGAGTACTACGATTATTTAGGTTCTATATCTATCCCTTGGCAAAAAAGTGAAATTGTACGCCGCAAGATTATTGAATCAAAAGCAAAGATTCTCAAAATTACGCCTGATGCCTCACAGACATTAGATGAACAAGAATTTTTGCTCGATAGAGTATTTTATAGCCATGCTCTTGATAAAGCAGTTAAAAAATACAATACGGCATTTGTCAATAAAGAATTATTGATTTTATCTGGAACTATCAAAGAAAAATCAAAACTTGACGATATTTCAGAACCATTAAGATTAGAGTACTTGAGGATTCAGTTGTTGTAGGATTTAATATTTTTATGAGTAGCATTAAAAAGATTACCAATGCCGATATTATAGCGGCAATAGATACAACAACAATTCCAGACATAACAATTGGCAAAGAATATCGACTAACCGATAATCCTGCTGCACCAGCTATACGGGTTGATGAAGCATCGTTAATAAAAGAAAAATACCACTTTTCGCATGATGATTTAACAGCTAAATTACGAGAATTAATTCCAGACTTTAAACAAAACAAAGTCTTTTATTCATATTTAAGGCTTATAAAAAAGAATAAAGATTTATATATAGAACGATTACTAAATCCGTTGAATCCTAAAAGTTCAAGGACAGGCTTTTATAGCCAACAAGCGATTGATGCACTTATTGAAATTTATTCAAAAAATAAAACAACACAATAGGATAAATAATGAAAGCAGTAATATACGCCCGTTATAGTTCGGAAAATCAGCGAGAAGAATCAATTGAAGGGCAGTTGCGTGATTGCAACTCATACGCGGAATACAACGGAATAGAAGTCGTAGGTACTTATATAGACCGTGCTTTCTCGGCAAAGATGGATGACAGACCTGACTTTCAGCGTATGATTGCCGATGCTCCTAAAAAGTTGTTTGATGTTGTCCTTGTTTGGAAGTTAGATAGGTTTGCTCGTAACCGTTATGACAGTGCCTACTATAAAAGAATACTTAAAAAGTACGGCATTAAGTTAATAACCGCAAAAGAAAGTATTCCCGACGGTCCCGAAGGCATTATTTTGGAGGGCGTAATTGAAAGTATGGCAGAGTATTACTCAGCTAACCTTTCCCAAAACGTCAAACGCGGATTTCGTGAAAACGCATTAAAGGGCAAATGGAACGGCGGCACTGTTCCTTTCGGATACAAGGTAGTTGACCATCGGCTTGTCATTGACGAAGAATCCGCGCCAATCGTTGCGCTCGCTTTCCAAATGTGCGCCGACGGAAAGACTGCGAAATAAATTTTCGATTTTCTGCGGTTAAAGGGTTTGCGCCGCTCGGACGGAAAACTAATCGCATATAACAGCGTTTTATATATGCTTTCTAACCGAACTTATATCGGCGAATACCGACATTCGGGAATTGTATTAGAAGATGCCATCCCTGCCATTATAGATAAAGGCTTGTTCGAAAGAGTTCAAGCTACGGTTCAAAAACATTCTATTGCACCGGCAGCTCACAAGGAAGAAAACGATTATCTGCTTACAACTCACCTTTATTGCGGAAAGTGCGGAGCGTTAATGACGGCTTATTCGGGAACAAGTCAAAACGGTAAAGCCTATCGTTATTATATCTGCAATCGTGCGCGAAAGCATCTTTGCGATAAACACAAAATCGATAAGGAAAAAATCGAAAACTTTATCGTGAACAAGACAATGCAATTTCTACAACAGGACGAAATTATCGACAGACTTGCCGATTTGCTTTATGACTTGCAATACGAAGAAAACACGTTGCTGCCGAAACTTGAAAAGCAAATTGCCGAAAAGAAAAAAGAGATAGATAATATCGTAACGGCAATTCAAAAAGGTGTTGCTTCGGATACGCTGTTAGCCCGTTTGAACGAATTGGAAAAACAGAAAAAAGTCTTTGAAGAACAACTTATCAAGGAGAGGGCAACTTCCCCGTTGTTCACCAAAGAGCAATTCAAAATGGCGCTATTCAATTTCAGAAAGATTGATACTACTACCAAAGTCGGCAAAGCCAAGCTGATAGATACATTTATTGACAGGGTTTACCTCTATGACGACAGCATTAAAATAATATACACCGTAAACGGCAAGCAGGAAGATATTTCGCTTGAAGAGTTGGAAAGTTCTAATTTATCACAATCAGGTCAGCCAAGATGGACCCAACTGAACAGTTTGTTCAGTTGGGTTTTTTTAATGCGTTCAGTTGAGGTATTGCTTATGCAGCCAAAAGCCCTGTATCTTGTGCATTTTTGAGAGGAATGTACACAAGACACAGGGCGATTTTTTTACGTTTTGGGAACTTTTCGGGAACTTAATCAACGCGCCAAAAATTGGGCTGTTTCCCTAAATATAACAAAAGCGGGCGGCTTCCCTCACTTCGGGAAGCCGCCCGTTTCTTTATAAGTTTTCACATTTGATACTCAGCCAATCCCAGCCCCAACCTGTTTCGTAATATTCCAAACTGTACTCTATCCCACCAACCGTAATGCTGTTACACGTCACAAATTGGGGATTAAAGTTGCCTTCATTATCGCCCGCAGGCGGATTCGTAACGTGCATAATATAGGTGCCCGACTTTGTTATATTTTCAAGGCAAATCCGTATCTCGAAAGTCCAGTCCGTTTCGTCCACCACCACACTTTGGGTAAATGCAACGTCGGTCCATTCGGAAAACACTTGAATATCTTTGATATATTTGTCCAACGCCGCGCGAAGTTCCGCCGCGTCCAACATCTCAATGGCTTCACCCGGAATTACGAAATATGCTTTTCCGTCAATCTCTTTAAGAAACGAACGCTTCTCGTAAACTTTATAATCGAGAATTGCCTGATAGTAGCACATCACGTTTACTAACAGTTCTTTTCCCGTATAATTTATACCATTCTCGTCTATTTCCCAAGACGACGGAGTTACCTCCTCAAGCGTAAAATCACAGGCGTAACCTTTTTCCTGATAAAAAGCAGAACCATTGTGGATAAAATCGCTTTCAAATATTTCTGTGTTGTTAAGGTCGACGTCGTACTTGACCAACCGCCCGTTCACTTCTGCGCCGATTTTAATGGTCAAATATATCCAGTCATAGTCATCAACAGCATACTTAGCTATCTCCGTTAAATCAAGTTCGCAAACGAAGTTGTCGCTATACGATTTCGTAACCTTATCCCCGACGACTTGCATTTTAACACCGTTTTCGATTCCAAAAAGATACAGATATACGCTGTCCGCATCGATGAATTTCCCCGTAACTTTGAGGAAGGGTACGTTTTTTCTTCCATCTACGTTCCTTTGAATGACCTCAAGTTTGGAACACTTTACGGGTATTGTTTCAAATTCGGCGTTTAATGTTATGTTCGTCTTGGTATTCTTGGGTATCTTGTTATTGCTAACGCCTTTTCCGCTCCACCTCATGAATGCGACGTCCATTTTTTCGGGCACGGGAAGAACGACGTCGCTTTCAAGTGCACTATCAAAAGTCCAGCTGTATCCGACAAAATTAAAATTGTCGTCCCGAACCAACTGATAGCTGCCGAACCTCTGATTCAATGCGGAAAGTTGTTCGTCGCTAAACTTGCCGCCGTTGAGCAATAACGTTATCTTTGCCTGAACTGTGTAGCCCAAACTTACCGTTCTCGTAAATCCGTTGTAAGATAAGGTAAATTCCGTATCGCCGAGCGAGAGCGCGTTCCCGTTCTGATATGTAATCTTATAGTTTCTGACGTCTTCCTCAACCCTGCCCGATTCGTAATACGCGTCAACTTGTAAATTTTTTGAATTAAGCGTTTCGCCGACATACTGATACGGGTGCATCGTAGTACTCAGTCTTGTTACGACGTCTATCTTCTGCGGAATCACGGTGATGACAAGATTTTTATTCACCGTTACCGTATAATTATTTCCGTCCCGCACAAGTTCAACGGGTTCGGGCAATACCGATACCGATTTTACTTCGTACCCCTCCGCGCATTCCGCGGTAAACGTTAGTTTCGTGCCGTCTTCAACAAGCAACGGCAACTTGTCGTACCCTTTTACTTTCAACGTTACGTATGGGTCGGGATTTACCGCAGGGTTCGGCATCCACGCCACGGTGCGCGGAACGTATTTTCTTGTAGCGATTTTTACCGTCATATCGTCCGTTACGGTGAATTTATAACTTACGTCGTAAATATAGTCGTCGCTCGGAAAGTTTTCGAGACGATAGCTTTTCACGGAATCGGGCGATATCGACGCGATAGTGTACCCCGGTTTACATACCGTAGTAAAAATTACTTCCGTTCCCTCATCGAGTTGAGTAGGCAAAGAAGTATATCCGACTGCGGTTACAATTACGTTATCGTCGAATTCCCATTCAATTTTGCAGGTATTTTTGCACGCCGTCAACGAAACGCAACACGCCAGCGTACATACGGCAAACAACACGGCCAACCAGATTTTATTTTTTCTTTTCATACTTTTTACCTCGTATTATTCCCCTATTGTAACTAACGCTACGCCCGCTTCATTTTTTCTAAAAATATTTGCGAACCGTTTAGCGCGTCCATAAGAAGTATACCATACCCCCCCCCGTCGCTGTCAATAAGCAAACCTTATTTTTTCACAACTTGCGGGGGAGATTCTGCAAATTGAAACGCAGAACGTTATCGGTTTCTTTTGCATATAAACTTATTTAGTAAAGTTCTCTTCCAACTTACGCATAACCTTGCACGGAGAACCGTAGGCGAGACTGTCGTCGGGAATGTCGTGTGTGACAAGACTGTTCGCACCGATGACGCACCGTTTCCCGATTTTAACGCCCGGCAATACCGTAACGTTGCCGCCCAGCCAGGTATCGTCGCCGATAGACACGGGGCTCGTGATACAGACGCGTTCGGCGCGGGCACGGTAATCGAGCGGATGCCCGACGGTGAAAATACTGCAATTCGGACCTATCCGCACACGGCTGCCGATGAACACGTCGTCGAGGTCCAAAATCGTTGCCGAATAGTTGATTGTGGTATTTTCGCCGATATGGATTTTATAACCCCTGTCACAATAGAAGGGCGCATAGATTTTACTGCCCTGCCCGATTTCCGCCAAAAAATCTTTCAGCGCAGCAAAATGCGCTTCCACGTCTTCGGGCGGCATAACGTTATACTTCTGCGTAAATCTGCGCGCGGCATAATTGTCTTCTTTCAGTTTAACGTCGCCGCCGAAATAAATATTCTCCATGTTCTGCTCCTGAAAATCTGACAGAATTATATCATAAATCAATGTAAAAAGGAAGTGTTTGCGGAAAGTACATACGCGCAAAAATACGGCAGGTACGCCCGAATCACAGAGCATAGTATTGTATAATAAAACTGCGACGGGGATGGAGAGGTAATTATGACTATGATGCAATACCTTAGCGCGTTCCGCGTTTACAGCATGGACGCGCTAATCCTCGCATTAGCGGTAACGCTATGCACTTCGTTACTCAAAAAGACGGTACTCAAAAAATGCCCCAAAAAAGTGTACGTGTTTTTGCCGTTCGTACTCGGTTTTCTATTTTATGCGGCTTACCGCGCAATTCTTACAAAGAGTGCGGAGCCGTTCACGAGCGGCTTAACGCAGACCTTTGAAGGCGGTTTCGCCTGCGGCTGCGCGGCAACGCTCTATTACGTTGTCTACGAACAGTTTTTCCGCACGGCGACAACTTCCGCCGCCGAACCGCCTAAAGCCGACGAATACTACCTGCTTGCGCCCATTCTCAAAGGAATCGTTGCGGAAGAGAAACAGGAAGAAGCGGCAAAGGCGCTTATAAAGGGCGGCAAAGAAAATACGGGGGACGATTTGACGCGTTTCTGCCTGGAAACGCTGCGCGCCTATGCGGTGAACGGCGGCGAAGAAACGCCGCTCACCGAAGGCGAATTGTTCCTGTATGCAAAAACCGTTTCGGCATTTTTATCCAACCATACCGTATGACCGTCTTTCCCCTTTCGGAATTCCGAAAGGGGTTTTCTTTTGCCGCCGCCCGTCCGCATAAAAAAACGCAAGTGCTTCATACTTTTTTTATGAAAAAAATTACGGGGGTACTCAAACAAGACGCAGGCGCGCTGAAAGCGCTGCTTCCGGCCCAAGATATTCTGACTTTTGACTTTCAATCCGAGAAAGGGATTTCTTTTCAGTGTCTGTTTGCGGACGCCGTTTCGGATAAGGAACTCCTTGCCGACGAAGTCATCCGTCCGTTGCAAAGTTACGACGGCAAACCGACCGCGCAGGAAGTGGGGAAAGCGGTTATTTCGCCTGAAATCCGCACGGAAAAGAGTCTTGAAAAACTCGCGGAAGAAATCCTTGCCGGAAACCCCGTTTTACTTTGGGACGGTGCGGACGAGGGCTTAATCGTCGGCACGAAAAAAGTATTCGTGCGTTCGGTTGCAGAACCTCCCACAGACGTCGTAATCAAAGGTCCGCGCGAAGGGTTTATCGAGGACGTGAAAATCAATACCTCGCTCATTCGCAGACGGTTGAAAACGCCCGAACTCAAAATCGAAATGCTGAAAATCGGGCGCAAGTCTCAGACCGTGGTTGCGCTCTGCTACCTGGAAGGCACGACGGTGGAGAAGACGGTCAAGGAAGTAAAAAGCAAACTCAACAAAATTGACATCGACTTTATTCCCGATTCCTCTTACCTCACGCACTTCCTTGCAACCCGCCCCTACTCGCTGATGAAACAGGTGGGCACTACCGAAAAGCCCGACATCTTCTGCGCGAAGATTGCGGAGGGCAGGGTCGGACTTCTTGTAGACGGTTCGCCCATCGCGCTCACCGTGCCCTATCTTTTGGTGGAGGACTTTCAGGCAAGCGAAGACTATTACGTACCGCAGTACCGCGCTTCCTTCACGCGTATTCTCCGACTGTTCGCACTGATTGTTGCGATTTATCTGCCCGCCTTTTATATTTCGGCGCAGCTTTTCAAATTACAGCTTTTTCCCATTCGCCTGCTGTTGAC
This sequence comes from uncultured Clostridia bacterium, assembly GCA_947087265.1. Taxonomy (GTDB): domain Bacteria; phylum Bacillota; class Clostridia; order Christensenellales; family Borkfalkiaceae; genus Gallimonas. The sequence goes on along the minus strand of CAMUBY010000001.1, from coordinate 111,992 downwards.
AATTTCGGGCGCGATTCAGGATATTCCGCTTTCGCCTTCGCTCGAAATGCTGCTCGTACTGCTCGTGCTCGAAGTCTTAAACGAAGCGAGTATCCGAATGCCGAAATACGTGGGCATGGCGCTCTCCGTTGTCGGCGCGCTCGTTCTCGGCGAAACGGCGGTGACAGCAGGGTTCGTTTCCACACCCGCCATCATCATTATCGCGTTCAGCGGAATCGGCTTATACGCCGTGCCAAACCTCATCGAACAGACGTCCGTCGTGCGGCTTGCCATGTTGTTTGTCGCAGGCAGCGTAGGTACTTACGGGATTATTCTTTTGACGGCGTTCATTCTCCTCTACCTTGTGACCACGGAGAATTACGGCGTGCCGCTTGCCGCACCCTTCTCGCCGGTTGTGGGCAGAGATTTGCGCGATTCGTTTGTGAAGTACAACCTTGCTTCGCTGCAAACGCGCCCGAAAACGTTGGGCAGCAAGAATAAACGGAGATTAAAGTTATGAACAAAATCGCACCCCGTCAACTCTATTTTTTCCTAGCGTGCATTGCGCCGCTCGGAAAACTCGTACTGCTCCCCACGCAGCTTGCGTACTATGCGGAAAACGATTTGCTGTTCCCCGCCCTTGTCAACTTTTTATTGCAGGCAGGCGTCGTATTCCTTATCATGCTGCTTTCGAGAAGTAACAAGACCTTTTACGATTTACTCGTTTATACGTTCGGCAGAATCGCCGCTAAAATACTCATTTGCATCTTTGCGCTGTTCCTGTTTTTCAGCGGACTGCGCCCCATTCTCGAACAGAAACTGTATGTGCAGAGCATCTTTTACGACACTCTGCCCTCCGTCGTCGCGTTTTCCTCGTTCTTCCTGTTCAGCGCATATCTGTGCGCGAAACCCGTATCCGTTCTGGGCAGAACCTGGGATATTCTGGCGCCGCTTGCGATAGTAGGGCTCGTCGGTATATTCGTGTTTGCAATTCCCAATGCGGACTTCGGCGCGCTCGCACCGGTCGGCGCCATGGGCGCAAACGGATTCTTACGCGGCACCGCGTATACAATGAGTTGGTTTTACGATACCGCCATTCTGCTCATGCTTATGGGGAGGTTTGAATACAAGAAAGGCATGGCTTGGAAAAGCGCGGTGTTTTACCTTATCGGCGCGCTTGCAATCCTTCTGTTTCTTGCCGTGTTCTACGGCGTTTACGACGGCATTGCGGTGCGGCAGATTTTCTCGTTTGCAAAAATCGGAAAATATAATTCGGGCGTGACCGTTTTGGGAAGAATCGACTACCTGTTCATTTTTGCGATTACGCTCGGTTTGGCGTTCTACTGCGCCCTGCCCTTACAACTCGGCGTCACCTGCCTCGTGCACGCGTTCGGCGCAGACCATCAAAAACCGGCGCTCTTTTCCGTCGCAATCAATTTTATCGTTCTCATTCTTTCGATTGCGCTCGATTATCAGTTTGGAATCATTAACCAAACGGTAAACGAAACGGTGTTCTATTTGTTCCCCGTCTTTTGCCTGCTCGTTCCCCTATTCGCATTGCTGTTAAGGAGGAAACCCCGTGAACAAATTTAAGCGATTCTTAAAAACGGTGCCGATGAAACTGTATATTATTCTCGCTGCAATTATCGTGTTTTCCTTCTTTTCCAACGACTTCGGACTTGTGGATATTCAGAAGACGGCAATCATTCTTGCCGCAGGGATAGACCGAACAGACGAGGGATTTCACCTCACCGCGCAAATTGCGGTACCGAAGGGCGCCGAACGCAATTCCTGCGGCACGGCGAGCGTCGATATCGAGGGAGACGGAAAAACCGTTTCCGACTGTATTACGCAGATATATTCCAAAACGGGCTGGGTGCCCAAACTCATTTTCTGCGACCTGATTTTAATCGGGGAAGATACCGCAAAAGATTCGGATATCTTCGACGGATTAGACTTCTTTTTGCGAAACGAATATATGCAGGACAGTTGCCTGATTGCAACCTGCGAGGGCTCCGCCAAAGATATGCTCACAACGGTGAGCGCGATTGACGATACGACTTCACAGGCGATAGAAAAGATTTTTTCGGACGCCTCGCAGAAATCCGGCACCACCGTGAAAAATACGCTCAAAGATTTTGCAATCGGTTACTACGGGCGTTCCAAAAGCAGTTATATGCCGTTTGTGCGCTCCATGGAACAGGACTGCGGCTCGGAGTCGGGCGGCGGTTCGGGTTCGAGTGCTTCGGGCAGCGGCGGCGGCAGCGAAAGCGGTGGCAGCAGTAAAGGCGAAACGGCAAAGAAAATTTATTTCGCGAACGAAACCGCCCTATACCGCGAGGGAAAAATGGTGGCGCTTCTTTCGCCCGAAGAAACGTTTGCATACAGCCTGTTGAAAGGCAACGTGTTTGCAGGCTCGATGACGGCAGAAGAAGACGGAAAGCCGATAACGCTCTCTATCCTCTCCGACGATGGTAAAATTTCGCTCGACGTAAAGAATAAACCCAAGGTGACGCTTTCTCTAAAAACCAAAGTCAGAATGTTCAACCGCGGCGTGCCTGCGCCCATTCGGGACGTATCGGAAGGTCAGATTTCTCCTGCCGTGGAGCAGGACGCGACCGCGCGGCTTACCGACTATCTGAAGCGGCTATGGCAGACCTGTAAATCTTCGGGTTGCGATTTATTTCAACTCGGCCGCAACCTCTACCGCTCTTCTCCGAAGAAATATGCGGAGTGGAAAGACTCTCTTCTTGACTCCGCCGATTTGGAAATTAAACTGAAATTGGAAAAAGTAAAATAACGGCTCAACCCCCTGCCAAAAATTCCCGTAAAAAAATTCAAAAAATTTTTCGGAAAACTATTGACAAACACAAATCCCGTGCTATAATAAAGGTACAAAACGAAAATAACTTTCATGAAATGTTAATCGTTAACAAAAGGCGGTAAACTCCAATGCACTAATTGAATTGGTACAACTGAGAAAACGGACAGAAAAGTTCGCGGATACAGGAAGACCGAGAGAGAGGAAGGCAAGGTCTTTACAAAAAACATATCGGGAGGTACAACGGTATGCGTAAGTTTTTCAAAGGGTTCAAACTCGAATAAAAGGGGGTTAGACCAATGTACCACTTTATGATAAGGGCGGAAGGTTAAGCAGAGCCGAGGTTTTTTACGGAGGGAAACACGAATCCGTAACCTGAAATTAACCGGAATATTCGGAATGCTGCGCGGAAAGGAAAAGTCTGCCCGCACAACTCAATATGAATATAATACTCCCGTGCGGTTGCGCGGGAGTTTGCATTTTATTCGCAGTTTTTGTATCCCCCTCCCCTCTTTGGCTTTTGGGAGGGATATTTTATTTGGTAGGTTGCTTCGCCCCGCTTTGCAGGCGGGGCGAAGCAATACGGCGCAGTGTGCTACGGAACCTGAGATATCATTTAAGGCACGTTACAAAATATATACTAAACTTTATTCGACAAAGAAAGACGGGATTCCTTTCGGTCTGCCTCATGTTTTCCATTATAATAGTGAAAAAAAACAAGAGGTGATACCGTGCGAAAACATTTGCGCAAACCTTCCGTAAAAAGACCCTTATTTTCCTGGAAACGCTCTAAAATTTCGTGGAAAGCTATTTTGAGTTACCTGGCTCTCTTTGCCTGTATGGCGCTTCTCAATTTCGCATTTCCCCAACGCGAACCGCTTGCGTTTCCACTCTTCTACGCCGCCGTCGTTTGCGGATTTAATCCCTTTATTTGCACTGCGGGCTACCTTGCTTCTTCCGCCGCCGCACTCGATTTTTCCGCTACTCTTTGCTGCGCCGTTCAGGCTTGCTTTCTGACGCTCGTTTGCGTCATTTACAAGCGCTTCGGAAAAAAGATGAAATTCGAGCGCGCACTCTATGCACTGCTGTGCCAAATTCCTTTTATCTTTCTCTTTCCGCACGTCGGTTATCCGCTCTTTTCCTTTGCCCTTATCTGGCAGAAAGTCATTCTCGGCGCATTCCTTTTCGTCTTTTCCATGCTCGCGGAAGGCGCCGTGCACGCACTGTTATTCCGCGCGTTCCGCTGCCGCCTTACCGCAGGCGAACTCGCCGAACTTACCCTCGTCTGGCTCTTCCTCGGCACGGGCGTTATTCATGCATTCGGGGTAATCCCTTTTTATTTCCTCTCTCTCTCGCTGACGTTACTCTCCGTCGTACTCTTGAAAAACGCCGCCGCAATTCCTTTCTCAATCGTGCTCTCTCTGCCGCTCGCTTTGGTTACGTTCAGCGCAACGCCCCTTGCCGTTTATGCCGTACTCGGCGCGGCGGCGCTCCTCTTTGTTCCCTACGGCGCGCCTGCCGCGGCTCTATCCTTTACGGCAACATTCCTCGGCATCATGTACTTGCAAGGGCTGTATAAACAGGGAATTGCCGAAATCGTACTCACCGTACTTGCCTGTGTGCTGCCTGCGGTTGCCGTATGCTGCATCCCCGAAAAATTATACAGAAAAGCCAAAAACACGCTTCTCTTTTATCGGGAGCGCACGCTGCCGCGTATCGCCATCAACCGTAACCGCCGCGCCGTCGGCGAACAGTTGTATGAAGTTTCCGCGCTCTTCCGTGAAATTGAAAATTCTTTCCGCGAAAAAGAACTGCCCGACCGTTCCTCCCAGCAACTGCGCGAAAAACTGGAAGATACTCTTTGCAAGACCTGCCCCAACTATCGGAAGTGCCGCGAGGCGCACATTGAAACCAGCCTCGATAAACTCATTGCCGTGGGCAAGGCGAAAGGGCGCGTGAACCTCATCGATATGCCAGCCGAACTTTCCACCCTCTGCGGAAACTCGGCAGGAATGCTGTTCGCGCTGAACAAGCAACTTGCCGAATACCGCCGCTATTTTGCGGAGTTGGAATCTGCCCGCGAGGGACGCAGACTGCTTGCGGAACAGGCGCACGGCGTGAGCGAAATTCTGCGCGAAATCGCACTCGAACAGAGCGAAGAATACGTCTTTTCCGACGAAGAACAACGGCTTTCTTCCGCGCTGTCTTCCGCGGGAATGTTGAGTTCGGAAATCTTCCTCTACGGCGAGGGCAGTTCGTTCACCGTAAACATTACCCTGCAAACGAACACCAACGGAAAAAAACTATGCGAAATTGCAGGAGCCGCGCTCGGGGTGCCCCTCTCGCTTGCCGAAAAAATTCCGCTTACCAAGGAACGCGCCTGCTTTGTGCTCAAACGCAAAGCCAACTTCGACGCCGCGTTCGGCATTGCCTCCCGCTCCAAAGAAGGTCAGATGGCAAGCGGTGACACGCACTCTATTCTGAAAATCGACGAACGTCGGTTTTTGGTTGCCCTCTCGGACGGCATGGGCAGCGGCGAGGAGGCGCGCGACGTTTCCGACCAAACCCTTTCTTTGCTCGAAAGTTTTTACAAGGCAAAAATGCCTTCGGAAACAGTGCTTTCTACCGTCAACCGACTGATTGCTTTTTCGGCGGAAGAAACCTTTTCCTGCCTCGATTTGGCAGCCGTCAACCTCGACACAGGCAATGCGGACATCGTAAAAATCGGTTCACCCGTCGGCTTTCTACTCTCGGGAGAGGAGCTCAAAATTCTTGAAGGAGAATCACTCCCCATCGGAATGCTCGAAGCCGTTCACCCCGCCACCCTGCGCGTAGGCATGAAAGAGGGAGACTTCCTCATCTTTATGAGCGACGGCGTAACATCGGCATTCGGTTCGTCGGCGGACTTGTGCGCGTACATCAGCGAGTTGCATCCGCTCAACCCGCAATCGCTTGCAGAAGAAATTTTAGGAAGCGCGCTGGGCAGGTACGGCGGCAAAGCCGAAGACGACATGACCGTGCTTGCCGTGAAACTGACCGAAGCCGCTTAAAAATATTTTGCAAAAAATAAGCGCCGCGAAAGCGGCGCTGTTTTTTATAAATTAAGTTATTCTTTTTGGAACGTTTCGTTATAGACGCGAATCGACTTGCGGATAATTTCCACCGCCTCGTCGCGGTGCGCGATTTCTTTCACCGTCGTCGTCTTGTGTTCCAGCGATTTATATACCTCGAAGAAGTGCATCATTTCGCTGAACACGTGCTTGGGCAATTCGTGAATATCGTAATACTCGTTATAGTTGGGGTCCTTCACGGGAATGGCGATTATCTTCTCGTCCGAAGCGCCGCTGTCGGTCATTTTAATCACCCCGATGGGGTAACAGCGAATGAGCGTCATGGGATAGATAATTTCGTTGCACAAAACAAGTACGTCCAGAGGGTCGCCGTCGTCGGCAAGCGTTCTGGGAATGAACCCGTAGTTTGCGGGATACACCGTGGAGGTATAGAGTACGCGGTCTAATTTCAGAAGTCCCGTTTCCTTGTCGAGCTCGTACTTTGCCTTGCAACCGCGCGGAATTTCGATTAACACCTCAAAATCGTTGGGCGTAATACGCTTCGGGTCGATATCGTGCCAAATATTCATGAATTTCTCCTTATTCGTATTTTAACATAAAATGAGGTAAACTGCAAGAACTTGAAAAAAATTTTTGCGAAATTACCTTTTCTCTGAAAATATACTTTGACAAACCGCTGAATTTGTGATATATTAAGAATCGAGCGATGCAGAAGTACCCAAGTGGCTCAAGGGGCTCCCCTGCTAAGGGAGTAGTGCTGGAAACGGCAGCGCGGGTTCAAATCCCGCCTTCTGCGCCAAAATAATTAATAAACAGAAGAACGGAACACAATCAACGTGTTCCGTTCTTCTATTCTTATGGAGAAAAAACTGTAAACTGTTTTAAGCGAATTGCATTCAATTCGGAGTATACGCAAACCATTGATATTGCGCCGTTGCGGGAAGCGCCGCGGTATCGAGCGCACCGCTCCATTCGTCAATGCCGATGCAGTTCCAAACATTCATCATAATCTGCATATCGTGCGAGGGAAGATTTTCGGTAGCCCGATAAACCGCCTTGCCGTCTATATACCAGGTAATACTGTTTTGCCTGTAATCAAATGCGTATTCGTGAAACTCCTCAGATGCGTCAAAGCCAAGCTCGAACACAAATTCGTGTCCCCCTACCCCGTTCGTATAATAGTTAAACTGCACACTCGTCATATCCTTGCCGAGAAACTCGATATCGATTTCGTCCCAAACAGGTTGATTCGTATAAGTGAAAAACGAGGAAATGACACCCGAACAGTCTGCCGCCTTCATGCACACCGAATAAAAGCCGTATGAAAATTTATTTTTAGAACGGTGTTCCGCGCCCGCATAGCCCTTCCCTTCTTTGGAAACTGACATGCTCATGACGCCGTTTTGAATTTTTGCACTGCTTCTGCGCCAGGTACAGTTGAACATGCCGCCGTTGGAATATCCGTCCGCCCAGGTAAATTCGGAAGAACCGCCCTGTGAAAAACGGTCTATCTTTTCACTTTCCAAGGTGAGCCTATCGGGAATCCCCGCCGCAGACTCGTGCGGTTTGAAGGTTTGCCCCACGGGCGGGTCCGTACTTATAGGAGGGTCGGTATCCGTTGGCGGGTCCGTACTCACAGGCGGGTCGGTGTCCGCAGGAGGGTCCGTTTCCGCAGGTTCAAATATCGAACACCCCGCAGCCGCAAAAAATATTGCACCAACCGTTAAAATTGCCAAGCCTTTTAACCATTTTTTCATGTTCTTCCTTTCCTTGTTTCCATTATATTATAAAACCGAATTCCGTCAATAGCCGTTTCTTAAATTGCACGATTTTTACATAAACTGCAAAAAAAGTGACGGCTATTAACGCCGCCACCCTTTTTGAAAATTAGCAAGCCGTGAATTCTCTTACTCTTCGCCGACTTCTTCGCTTACAACGTTCGCAAACTTGAACTCGCTGAGCGTTACGTTGCCGCTGTAATTTGCTTCTACGTGAGCAGGGTTATCGTTGCTGTTTGCCCAATAGTGCGTTTCAAAATAGACGAGTATCTGCGTGGGCGCGCCGCGGCCGGTCGTTGCATCGTAAGTGATATAGAGCGTGGTCGTTTCGCCTGCCTTAATCGAGATGGTCGTGCCGTCCCAAACAGAATCGGTATTGGGAACACCTACCGAAGCAGCCGAACTGATTGCGCAATCTTTCGAAGCACTGTTCTGTCCATTTTCAATCGCTGTTGCACCGGCAACGTCGAAACGCAGTTCGATATCAGCCGAACCGTTATTTGCGATGGTAACTACAAATGTGTTGTTTTCCGCCGCATTCGCTGATTGGGGAATATTAATGGCAACGTTTTGATAGTTACCGCCTGCAACGTCCGTATAAACAACGTCGTAAGACTTATTGTCTGTTCCTGCAGTAATTGCGTAATGGGTTTCGTCGGGTGCGGTAATACTATCACTATCAATGGCTATGGAATCAACTCCGCTCAAATCGGGAAGTACTGCGGGAGGCGGCGTATAGCCTTCGAGTTCGGTTTCATCGTCCACCCACTTATAAGTAGATTCGCCCAAGTCTTTCACGCGTACGTCGTACACAGAAACTTTTACAACGTTGCTCTCGGAATCATCTTTAACGGGTGCGGAAAGCAAGCCGAGCAAAATATTGATAGCAGATTCTACGTTGGTGTACTTGCCCTGTGCGTAGATAGCGCCGCTGTCGCCGTGTCTGAACTGAACGGTGATTTCTTTTTCTACGTTTGCTTCAAGTAACGCCTCGTGAGCTTCTTCATTATCTTCTTCCATACCGTAACGACCGTCGATATCGTCAAACGGGTTCACGACGATTGTACCTGCGGTGTTCGAGAGAACTTTAAGTTTTATCTCATAGTTGTGGTTGGCTTCGAGTCTGCCGCCGTTCTCTTTGCTGCTGCGGTAAAAGAGCTGAATCGCAGCATCGTGGGGACCGGGCGCCATACTGCCGCCGTAACTGTCTACCGAGAAAGTAATATTCATCTTTCCCGCACCGATACGCTCGTAGCCTGTTTCGGGCTCGGTTTCCGCATAGGGTTCCGTATACTTACTGTAAACCGTCGTATTCGACCAGTTGTAGCCCTGGTCGTTCCAGAAGCCCCAGGTATCGGCAAGCGTCTTGTTCTGTTCATTGTAGCCCAACTGTGCAGAGCCAATGATTTCGGGAACGACTACGGTGATAGAAGCGGACTGCGTGCCGTTTGCACGGGTTGCCGTAATGGTTGCTTCGCCGGGGTTGATACCCTTAATCACGCCGTTCGCAACGGATACGATGCCGGGAGCGCTGGTAGACCATACAACCGTTTCGCCGTCGAGTTCTTCGCCGTTCTTGTTGACTTTTGCGCTAAGCATTAATTCGCCATCGATTTGGAGTTCAACCTTGTCGTCGTCGTTGAGTTCGTAACCCGAAATAATTACTTCAACCAAATTTACGGTGACGTTGCAGGTTGCCGAGAATTCGCCGTAGGTTGCGGTAATTTTCGCCGTACCTTTCGTTTTGCCCGAAACAATACCTCTCGTTACGGTAGCAACGCTTTCGTTGTCGCTTGCCCAGGTAACGTCGCCCGCTTTCAGTTCGCCGCTGGTTTCGTCGTCATACGTTGCGGTTACCGTAAGTTTTGACGTCGTTCCGGTTTCAATTTCCACCGTCGGCTGGTTAAGCGCAATTGCGGTAACCTTGGGGTCCTTGTCGCCTCCGCAGGCCACGAACGCTAACACCATAATCAGTGATAACGCAGCCACCAACGCAGACATGATGTGCTTTTTGAGTTTCATATATTAGCTTTCCTCCTAAAAAAATTTTTCACTTTACCGATAAACAAACGCTTATCATTCGTCCTTCGGAGTTTCGTCGGTTACGGATTCGGAATTTTCCGCAACCTCCTCCGCCGCAACTTCCTCAGTTACCGAAGCCTTTCTGCCTCTGATAATATTTCTTACAAGGAAGAACGCCATGACGCCGACGCCTGCCGCAAGCACAATCTCAACAAGAGCGACGTACCAGTACCAGGTATGGTTGTATTGCGCGCCTTCGCCGATGCCTGTGGTTGCAGTGGGGTCGTAAGTAACTTTTGCGTTTTCGGTATCAATCAGCGTCCAGAGTACGTTTTTGACAACCTTCTGACCAAGCGCTATCATCTGCGCGTCCGGTATTTTGTTTAACAGATTTCCGACGCTGCTATCGGCGTTTGTATTATTCAGCCACAAATCGTTGCCTGCCCAGATTCCTTTATAAGCTGGCATATAGTCGCCTTTATTCGTATCCAGCCAGTCGGTTACAAGCGTACCGCGGAAACCCCATTCGTTTCTTAAAATCTCGGTGCAAAGCCCGTAGTTCGCGCCCGACCAAACTCTGCCCAAACGGTTCATGCTCGTCATGAGCGCGTTGCCGCCGCCATCTTTTATCATAATTTCAAAGGGTTTCAGATAAATTTCGCGCAACGTCTGCTCGGTGAGGAAGGTGTATAAGCCTTCACGGAACGTTTCGCTTTCGTTTACCACAAAGTGTTTTACATAAGAGTAAACGCCCATATCTTTCGCGCCGCTCACCGCGCCCGCCGCCATATTGCCCGAAAGAACGCCGTCCTCCGAATAATACTCGCCGTTTCTGCCGCAGAAAGGATTGCGGTGAATGTTCGCACCGGGTGCGTACCAGCCTCTTAAGCCCTGCATGGATTTTGCTTCGTTACCCACGCTCAGTCCCATTGCATAGGCAAGCGCGGTATCCCAGGTCTGCGCAAGCACCGTCGCGCTGGGGTATGCCACAAATTCGCACTGCGTCGTGCCCGTTACGCGGGTGTTCAATCCGAGAGGACCGTCCAAATCGACGTACTCGGGTTTTTCGATACTCTTAATTGCCGCCGTTTTGAAGTAACCGTCTTTGATGACCGTTTTCATTTCGCCGACGGTAACCTGGTAAATGAGCGTTTCCCAGTCGTCGTCTTTCCATTCCCGCAGGGTATATTCGTCGCCCGTTTTCTGAGGCATCATATCTGCCAGGGTCATGCCCATATCTTCGCCGTTGATATTCTTGTCGATACCGAAATAGCCCGTTGCCTGTAATTGCGCCTCGGTGGGTTCCGTAGCGCTTGCAACCTTGTACGCCGCTTCGCTTCTGCTTCTGAGTATCTTTTCGGGGAAAGTTCCCGCAAAATCTTTTCTCGAAAGATAGGTAACGGGGGTCGTTTCGTGGCTGCCGTCCAAATCGGCATTATCGATTGTCTGGTCGTTACCCTTGCCGTCCTTGTTCGTGAAGCGGTTTTCTACTTTTTCGCCTGTCGCTTCGTCGGTGTCGTAATTGTAACCGCCTTCCGGTACGGTATAATGCATGACCGCCTCGGAGCCTTCCGCCATATTGCCGTTCTCGTGCGCGTTTTTCATGAGGCGCAGATAATAATCGCCCGCGTCGAGCTCGTATCCGGTATGCGTGTTATTGTTTGCGTCGTAACAGTCGTAGGACGCCATGCTCTGTACGGTCATTTCCAGCGTTACGGTTTTGCTTTCTTTAGGCTCGATGACTCCCGTCTTTGCGAAAGCGGCAAGATTCACGTGCGCCTTTTCGATTCCGCCTTTCACGTATTGGGGTGTATAATACAACTCGACTACGTCCATGGCGGGGTAGTCGCCCGTATTTTTTACCTCAACCGTAATTTCGATTTTGCCGTTTTTCGGAAGTTCGCCTTCCGTCTGCTTTTTGCCGTCTACTTTTACTTCCTTTACCGTCCATTCAAAGGTTGTGTAGGAAAGTCCGTAACCGAACGGATACTGTACGACTTTCTCGTAACCGCCGAATTCTTCCGCATCCCAATAATGTTCCGCGTCTGCGGTTTCGTACCACTTGTAGCCGACGTAAATGCCTTCGTAATAATCGATGTACGCATCATAGTAGCCTTTGCCCGTACCCGTAAAACCGTCGTATTTTCTCGCGCCCTCTTTCCCTGCGTTCACGGACGAAGGAGCGGTGAAAATATCATAAGCGTAGGTATCGGCGGTCCTGCCCGAAGGGCTCACTTTTACCGTTTCGGTAACGGTTTCGCCGTTCGCGTCTTTCTTTTCCTCACCGTTGTCGTCGAGAACGGGAACCTCTTTTTCGCCGCGGAGCACGTTGATGAGTCCGTTCACGCCCGTAAGACCAGTAACGCCGACGTGGAGCGCCGCGTCGATTTTTTCATCGTCGATAAAGCCCGTCTCCATGACGTTTGCGGTATTGAGAACCACGATGACCTTACTGCAAGCCGTTGCCGCCGCTTCAATCATTTGCTCCTCTTCGGTGGAAAGTTCGAGATAGGTACGGCTGTTGTCCGTTGTCGTACTGTCGGAACGGTTCGACTGCTTCTGTTTTTCCTGATATAAACGCAAGTCGTTGCTTTCGCCGCCCGTTCTGCCGATGACGACGAGCGCAACATCTGAAAATAACGCCGCTTCTTCCAAAACCGCCGCCGTATAATGCGATTTATCGGGTTCGCGCAAAATAAAGTTTTTTTCAATCTTGTTAAATTCTACGCCGCCGCGATACTCTTCGTCGTGTGCGCTGTAAACGCTTGTATCCGCGGAGTAGAAATCTTTATACATTTTGTAAAGCGTTTCGTTGTATTCGATTCCCGCCGCTTTCAAAGCAGGAAAAAGTTTCATTTTCGTAAGTTTCGTATTCGAATAACCCGAACCGTATGCCATCGTCATCCAGTCGTAAGCCGCCCAACCGAATACGTTCACCTTGGAAATTTCTTCTTTTGTAAGAGGTAAAGCGGCATTCCCGTTTTTGTCTTCTTCGTTTTTCAGAAGCACAATTCCCTCTTCCACAATGTCTTCGCACAGCGCCGTGCCTGCCGACAGCGTCTTGGCGTCGGAATTCTGCGCTCTGCCGTATAACCACAAACTGATGGTTTCCGAGAAAATGCCCGCAACAATAATAAGTGCAATCATGATTGCAACAAGCGCCGTCATGCAGGGCGCGAAGATTGCAATGGATTTTTTGATTGACATTCCTTTCTTCATTTCAACACTCCTTCTTTCATTTTGCTTTTCGACATTATAAAAAATGAAACGCGCCTATTCAAGACGCGTTTCTTAAACTGTAATATTATTTCACAAATTGTCAGTTTTTTACCAAATTAACGGCTGAAAATGATATTCAGGTGGAAAATATCGTCCGTGACGGAGGTCGTCATTTCTCCACCGTACTTCTTGACAATCAAGCGCAGGCTGCGCATACCGAAGCCGTGACCGCTCTTATCCTCCTTGGTGGTTACGGGCAATCCGTCTTCAAAGTCGAGGTTTCCGTTGAAATAGTTTTCTTCCTGTACGAGCAGTAAATTGTCCTTCGACTTTACCATTAAATTGATGATTCGCCGCTCTTTTTCCGCAATTTTTTTCACGGCTTCGAGCGCGTTGTCGATAAGATTTCCGAACAGACAGTATAAATCGCCCGCTTCCATAAAACCGAGTTTCGCGCCGTCAATCATGCAGGAAAGGTTGATGCCGTTCTGTTCGCAATACAGGCTTTTTTCCGTGATGAGTACGTTGAGAAGTTGATTCCCCGTTTCCGTTTTAGAATCGTAAATGGAAATACTGTCGCGCAGATTCTTAACCGCCTCGGGCGTCATGGCGCCCTGCGCCATGAGCGAGTCCAACTTATATTTAATGTCGTGACACTTTATATTGATGAGTTCGATGCTGTCTTTGGACATCTGATACTGCCTTTCGCCCTGACGTATCGTGTGTTTCAGATATTCTACCTCTTGCAACAACTTGTTTTCGACGATTGCTTTGGAGGCAAGCAAAAATACGATGATGCAGCACACCACGGAAAAGGCGTTGCCCGTTTGCCGCAATACGAAATAGATATAATTATCGAAGCGGTTTTCGCGCATCACGCTGAGTTTGGCAAAGAATAAATCCTCCACCGAACACAACAATATAGTGATACCCAGAATAAAAAGCGAAATCAAAAGAATTCGGAAATTGAGTTTGCGGCTTTCCATTTTTGCCGTAATTCTGCGAATGAACAAAAACCACGCGCCTACAACGCAAGCGGCAAAAATCAGATAGTACATGATGCGGTAATAGAGATTGAAATGAGTTCCCCAGCCGTCGTACAGACGCAATTGTTCGCCGCTTGTCCAGATAATGAGATACACCTTATAGGCGAAATTCTGCATCGCATACGCCATACTGCAACAAAAAAGCAACGTCAGAAAACTTTCGCAAAAACACAGCTTCGTGAAAAGCGTAAATACCGCAAAAAGAAACAGATAGACGAGAATACGCCCCCAAATCGTCTCCCCGAACAGTTTGTAAAAATACGCCACGGGAAGCCCGATTGCAAAAACTGCAATCAAAGAAAGAACGGCTCGCAGAGGGAAGAGTTTCCGACGGTTGAGTTTATACAGAAACAGTACGGCGAACACGGAATATTCAAACAAAAATTCTACGATAATATACCCGTACGTCTGCCAATAGGTCATTTTTTGCCCTCCAGACCCGCATACCAGTTTGCAAGATTCGCCATAAATTCCTTTCTCCGCGGGCGGCTGATGGTAAGCGATTCCGAGCCCAACTGCACCGTCAAGCCCTTTACGCTGACAATAAAACGCGGGTTAACGAGATAGCATTGATTGCAACGCAAAAATCCGAATTGTTTGAGTTCTGCTTCCACCTGCGAAAGAACGCCCGTGCGTTCGATAACGCTGTCGACCATGTGATAATACAGGCGGTGCCTTACGATTTCCACATACATGAGTCTGTCCGTGGAGATACGGCAAGCCCCCTCGGAGGTACTCAGCGTGAGGTCCTGTTTTTCGTTCATCACATAAATATCGAGCGCTTTGCGGAATTTGAGCGCAAAATCGTAGTACTGAACGGGTTTGAGGATATACGCCACGGCGTCCACCTCATAGCCCTTTTGCGCGTATTGAATGAGGTTGGTAATAAAAATAATGGAAACGGTTTTATCGAACTGACGAAGTTCGACCGCCGCGCTCATTCCGTCACGGTGAGGCATTTGGATATCCATAAAGACAACGGCATATTTCACCTTATTGTCGGCAAGAAATTGCACCGCATCGCGATATCTTTTTATGTGGAATTCCTGACCCGTTTCTGCGGAAAATTTTTCAATATAACCGTTCAGAACAGATGCGGCTTCGTCTTCATCTTCTACGATTGCAATATTCCTCATATCCCCCTCTCCGTTTATAAAACAATGAAATGTTTTTGCAGTTGCTTATCGAAGATAAGCAACTGCGGGCGCGCCCGCAAAATTATTATATCATATTCCGATTCTTTTTGCAAGATTTCGGTAAAAAACCTGCTCCAAAATTCGGGAGCAGGTTTTTTTATTTACTATTTATTTTGCAGTTAATTCATAAAAACAACTGCGCCGCTTAATTGTTTTTGCTGATTCGCTCGTCAAATTCCTTTAAGCCGCGCTCGATGTACTGTTTCTGATAGGGCGCCAAATAACAAAGTAAGCCGAGCAGTTCCCCCACGTGCACCAGTTCTTCGTTGCGGATATTCACCCAGGTTTCTTTTGCCAATTCGATATTCGTCTTATGTAAATGGTCGTCGTACTGAATGATTGCTTCGATTTCCCCGATAAGGTCTTTCCGCGCGTTTTGCAGCGTATCAAAATCCATGACGGTATTTTGATTGCCGTTTCCGCCGTTCGGGGTATTGCCGTTCAAAAAGAAATTAAACATATTCTGCCTCCTTACGGGTTATTATACTGCCGTAAGCGTGAAAATGTTATTGCTTACGGGTTTAACGCAACTGATGTCACACGGCTTACACGGAAGAGCAACTTTGTTGACAGAAAGTGTAACAAAACAATCGGATGATAAATATAATAAAGAGACGAATATTTATAGGAGATATTTTTTATGGAAAAAAGCACTACGAACACAGACGCACCTGTAACGACTCCCACGGCAGAAGACCTTTGCGGTTCAGTGAATATTCTCGATACCGTACACCTTAAAAATCTGGTAGACGACCTTTCTAAACTTTACAGCACGTCGGTTTGTACGAAGGTTGCAAGAGACACGAAAGTTGCATCGGAAAAGCGCCTTATCGAAGCAATCCGTGCCAATCTCGACCGTTACGAAGGCTAACCATAAGAAAAGTAAAAAAGCCGAGGAAAATTCCTCGGCTTTTTTTACGATTACTCTTGATATTTCGCACCGGCTCCCGATGCGTTTCTTCCGCAGACGCTAACGGTTTTCAGGCGGCTTGCAGCTGTTTTTCAAACAGCCACTCTTCGAGAGAAGGCGCGGTTTCGTTCCCCGCGAAAGTGATTGCCTTATCCCAAATCGAATGTCCATCGCCCGAAAAACTTACGAACGTCACGTCGCCGCCCGCCGCTTCCAACGACTCCGCTATTTCTTGCGTTCCTTCGTAGGGAACTGTTTTATCGTCCGTTCCGTGGAACGTATAGACGGGCGTATTCTTAATCGCTTCGATTGCGTCGGAGGGAGCGCCGCCGCAAATCGTCACGCCTGCCGCAAACAGTTCACCGTGCCGCGCAAGTAAATCCCAGGCGCCGAACGCGCCCATAGACAAACCGACGACGTAAACGCGGCTCGCGTCGATATCCGGCGCAGAAACATAATAATTCACGAGTTGGACAACCGTTTTCATCGTTGCCGATTCCTGCACGCTTTCCAAAGTGTAATTGCCGTCCGCCCAAGGCGTATCGACCCACTGCCTGCCAATCGGGCACTGCGGAGCCAGTACCGCCGCATCCATGAATTTGCTTTCGCTGCCGTTGTATACAACCTTTGAAATTGCGTTTTTGAGCTGCGATTGATTATCCGTTCCGCGTTCGCCTGCGCCGTGCAGGAAAAGAACCAGCGGCTTCTTATCGGTTGACGGACCGCCTTCGTAAAGGCAGTAATTCAGCCCTCTGTAATTTGCCTGAATAAAGGGAGTAGAACGCTTGAGAACGGCATAACCCTCCTGTATGTAACCGCAATCGGCACATACCGTTCCCGCGGTGTGACCGTCTCTCACCGCAGTCGCGGGGACTTCTTCCACCTCTTCAAATTGATGCTGTTTGTGCTCGGTTTCTTCGCCGCAATCGATGCAGGCATACCAGTGCTCCGTCGCAGAAGTCGTGTACACGCCCGAATATAAATGACCGCCTTTTTCCGTTTTCAGCGCCTCCAATTCTACCTGCGTATTACACAGAATATCCGAGTAAAGCTTGTGACACTTCACGCATTCGTAATATTCTTTACAGCCCTCTGCCGAACACGTAGCCTCCGCGGCGCGGTGGTAGTGCAATTCGTGTTCGTGCGGTCCGCCGCAGCCCGCCGCCGCAACCGTTACCGCCATGATAGCCGCCAATCCCAAAAATGCAATTTTCTTTTTCATCATGACTCCTTACTCCGCAGGCTTTTCCGTCAAGGCAAGTTCCGCCTCTGTACCGTCGAACGCAATCCCGAAAAAATTGTAGTTTGCGTATTCTTTATAGTCTACGGTTTCTCTGTTGCTGTTGTCGGGACGTATGATTTCGATTTTGTTGACCCCTGCTTTCAATGCGATTTCTCCTACGCAAGTGTAACGGAACGTGTTCCAACGGCCGCTTGCGTCTTTATACGGCATGGTTGCGTAACCGCCCGTTACGACTTCTGCGCCGTTCACTCTGAACGAGTAACTTTCCGCCAGCGAATTATAATCGGTCTGCGAGCTTGTTTTAATATAGAGCTTCGCCGTCGTCGCTTCGCTTGCAGAAATATAATAAGTAACCGTGTAGGTGCCGTAACCGACGTTGCTGGAATTGCAACTGATATTCTGTTCGTTTGCCGCCGTGTTTTTGTTGGTGGTAGCAAGCACTTTATCGTCCATGACGCTGAACTGCGTTGTTTTGTTGTTCTCCGTATTCACGGTATGCCCCGTACATTTATCGTCGGAAGGAGCGGCGGCGTCCGTGCGGTGACCGCAGATTCCGCAACGCGTTACCGTATTTGCCGCGATTGAAATTTCGGTTGCCGACTGCGGTCCGAGTTTGATGCCGAAGAAATTGCGGAAGTAATTACTGTAACTGTCTTTCAGAAGCGTTGCAATATTCAAACGGATAACGGTGATATCGTTGATGCCTTCTCTGAGGGAAACGTCTCCGACGTACACATAAGATTCGTCGTTCCAACTGTCCGCTCCGTCGGGCAATCCGATGGAATTATCCACTTCGTACTTCACGCCGTTTACGATAATGTAATACATTTTGTTGACGGTAAGGCTCTGGGTGCGCGCGCTGACGTCGAGATATAACCCCGCAGTCACTGCCTGCGTAGAGTGGACGTTATAACTGAAAATGATTTCTCCGTACCATTTGTTTCCGCCAATTTGGGGGTCGCCCTGAACGAGAGGTACTTTCTTGTTGGAAGAACCTTTGCCGACCGAAGTTCCGTCCGCTCTTTTTACCGTGACGTTGTTGTCGCCCACCGAAAGATTGACCTGTCTGGGAATCACCACATTTTCGAGCGGCTGTTCGCATGCTTCGTCGGCAAAACAACCTTCGCAATCGGCGCACAGATAATGCGCCACGTTCCCCTCTTCCGTCAGCGTCGCTTGTTTTGCCGCTACGGGTAATACATTCTTGTGACCCGTGGCAGGCGTTACGCGTTCTTCGACCGTAGTCGGCGTAGTACAGGTTTCTTCCTCGTAGTAGTTTCCGCACCCCGCGCAATACCAATACCCTTGCGTTCCTTCTTCGGTGCAGGTCGCCGCTTTCGCAGGCGTTTCCACAGGATTGTGAACGTGCGCTGCAGTTAGCGTAACCGTAACCGTTGCGTTGATTGCGCCCGAACTGTAAGAAACCGTAACCGAATTTTCACCTTCATCGAGCACGGTTTTACTCAGTTCGTAACCCTCAGTAAGCAATTGACTGAAATCGTTTTTTTCGCAAACTAAAGTCACCGTGAAATCAGCCGCCGTAATCGTGTCGCCCGCCCGATAATCGCTACGGACGGGAACCGCGTTCAAGCGGTAACTGTGCCCCGCGGCAAGAATTAAGCGTTCCTCAGCCGTAGTCGGCGTAGTGCAGGCTTCCTCCAAATAGTAGTTGCCGCACCCCGCGCAATACCAATACCCTTGCGTTCCGTTTTCGGTACAGGTCGCCGCTTTTGCAGGCGTTTCCACAGGATTGTGAACGTGCCCCTTTTCCTGCGCCGTTACTTTGATTTCTTTTTGCAACACGGTATTTCCGAACGCATACGTCACGGTAAGCGTGTTCTCGCCCTTTACCAACGCGGCGGAAGGACTAAGAGTGAGATGCTCTGTGACTGTTTCTTCCGAATCGCAATTCGCACAGACGAGTTTTACAAGAAAACTTCCGATTGTCGGAATATCGCCCTCTTTGAAGTTTGCTTCCGTAAGCGTGACGGAAAGCGCGTGTGAATGTCCTGTTGCAACGACGACTCTTTCTTCCACCGTCGTTTTATGCTCGCAGGCTTCGTCTTCGTAATAATTACCGCAGCCCGTACAATACCAATACCCTTTTGTTCCGTTCTCGGTACAGGTTGCCGCTTTCGCAGGCGTTTCTTCGGGGCTGTGAATATGCCCGATAACCACGGCGTACTCTTTCGTGAGTTCGGTTCCGTCATAAGAATACGCAAAAGTCAATTTATTTTCCCCTACCGTTAAAGCCGTAGCGGGAGTGAGCGTCAAATGTTCGGTCAATTTTTCTTTCCGTTCGCAACCCGAACGCCCACAGGAAAGAAAGACGTTGAAATCCGCTAACGTGGGGATATCGCCTTCCTGTAACGTTTTCGCGGTGGAAACGCTGAGCGTATCGGTATGCCCGAGCGAAGGAACGGTTTCGCGCTCGGTAACCGTGTAGTTGCAGATTCCGCACTTTTCGCCTGCGGTGCTGCCTGCAACCGTACAGGTCGGTTCGGAAGTCTCCCCGACAGCAACTATCTGATGTTCGGTAACTTCGCTGCCTGTGTCGCATACGGTACATCTGCGGTAGTGTCCCGTTGCCGTGGAATACCATTCTTTCCCGAACGTATGCCCTGTGGCGGGAAGAACGACGCTTTTTGCGTTCGTAGGATATGCCCCGTTTGCGTCCAGCCAGATACCGTCGCAACCCGTACAGGTGTAGTACTCGCGGTTACCGTCCTGCGTGCACGTTGCCGATTTGCTCTCCGTCTTCACATATTCGTGCTCGCTGTGCGAATCGTCGCAAGCGGCAAACGACATCGCGGCAAACGCCAAAGTGACAATCAACGGAATCCATTTCTTTTTCATCTTTCCCCCTCCTTTATTGTTCGGTAATCGCTTCGGGGCTTACTATTTTTAAGTAATCGATATTCGTACACGAATATTTATCTTCCGTAGCGACCGTAATGACCACGGTGTTTTCGCCTTCTTTGAGTGCGATACAACCCAGATTGATTTCCACGAAACGCGACCAGTCGTTTGCGCCCGTACCCGTTGCCGGTACTTTGGGTTTGCTGAGAACTTTTACGCCGTTTACGGTTACTTCAAAACCGTTCGTAAAAATAATTTCCCTGTCTCTTAAACTTGACGAAATATACAGATTCGCCGTACAATCGTTCGCCGCATGAAACTTAAAGGTAAGCGTTGCGCCCTTGTTTTCGCTTAAATTTCCGACCGCTTTTCCGCCGCTGTCTTTGGGATTGGGCGCCCCTTTTACGCCTGCGCCGAGTACGGCAACCTTCTCCGCTTCGTATTTGTACTGCGTGCCGTTGTTTTCACACTTGTCAACGCATTCGCTCTTATCGCAGGTCGCGTCGAGGCATTTTCCGCAGACGGTACAGCTTTGCGTACAGTCGTGCGGCACGGGAGGCGCAGGGGGCTCTTCCGTCATTTCAAGATAACTTTCGGAAATTAATCTGATTGCGTCGAAATTATATCCTCTGCCGCCGTTCGGATTGGTAAATTCAAGCACGTTGACGCCCTTTTGAAGCTGAATACAGCCTATCTTTTTGTCGTTAAACGAAGTCCACTCGGGTTTCCCCTCCGCGCCTGCGGGAACGACTGCCGTAGATTTCACGTTATCGTCGTTCAGCGTAACGTACACGGTATCCGTATACACCGTTTCGACGTCGAACTTGCTGACGCTGACGACGAGCGTCGCCGTCGTTGCTCTTTCCGCTTTGATAAAGAAGGTTACTTTCGCGCCGTTATTGCCGTGCAGATTTTCAATGTAAGTGATGTCGCCGACTTTTTTAATGGCGTATTTGTTCGTTGTGCCGTTGGTAATTTTTGCATTCTCCGCCTCGAACGTATAGGCGTTTTTGTTGATACCGTCTCCGCACTTCACCGAGCAGACGGATTCTTCGCAACCGTCGTCGATACAGCCGCCGCAAACCGGACACAAATATTCGCATTCGTGAACTTCGCTCAAAAGAGGAGGCAGGGGCTTCGGTCTGCCGGCGAGCGCGTCGCCTTTTGCGGGAAGTACGCACGCCAGCGTGATGGCAACCGCTAGAGCAACGGCGCCTGCGCCGACTGCCGAAACGCATATCTTTTTCTTTTTGTTATATTTTTCCAGCGCAGCCGTTCCGCCGTAGACTTCGAGGCTCTCTCCGTTCATTCCGACGGCAGCGCCTTCGGCGGCAAGTTTCATGTTGATGATATTCACGCGCCGTTCGGCAAGTTTTCTCTTGACGGGTTTCTGGCGGATAACGATGCTGGCTGCCAAAAGCGCCGCAGACAGACACGTCAGTACAATCAGCGTGGTTCTTGCGGTGATGATTGCCGCTTCCCACCAGGTCTGAACTTTGACGACGCGCGTGCTTGAACTGATGCCGTTCATCGCGCTGGAATGCAACTGATTGTATAAAATTCTGTGGCACGCTTCGCGGAGTGCGAGCATCACCGTTGCATTATCCTTATACTCCGTTAAAAACTCTTTATTGAGGTTATCCATCCACAGGTCGTTGCCTGCAACGATGCCCTCCGCTCTTGCCGTATTACTGGTCATGAGTGGAATGCCGATTGCCGCATCCGTTTCCACAATCCCCGTAAAACCCCATTCGTTACGCAAAAGACCAGTCAGCAACCCGTAATGCGCGCCCGTCCAGGTGAGACCGATTCGGTTGAGCGAGGACATGACTCCGTTCATGTGCTCTTGCGTGATTGCGATTTCAAACGGTTTGACGTAAATTTCACGGATACTCTGTTCGTTTGCAAACGTGGCAACGCCGTATCGGTTCATTTCCTGTTCGTTGAGTGCAAAGTGCTTTGTTATGACAATCAGCCCTTTGGATTGCATTCCTTTGATTTCGGTTGCAAGAATCGCACCCGAAAGGAAGCTGTCTTCCGAATAATATTCCCAGTTCCGTCCGCCGTAAGCAAACCTGTGAATGTTCGCGCCGGGCGCGTATGCTACCGTATAGCCGAGGTGCATCGCTTCGTTCCCGTAGGCGACGCCCAGTTCCTCAATCAGTTGCTTATCGAACGTTGAAGCCATTAACACGGGGCAGGGGAAGCACATCACCGTGCCTATCGTTTCATTAGGCTGTCTGATACCTGCGGGGCCGTCGTCTGCGTTTGCGCCGGGCGCAGAAATGCTTTCCGCCCCCGCCATCGCTCTGAAGCCGTTGGAAACCATAATCTGCTGTTCTTCCAGCGTCATCTGATTGAGCAGGTCCTGCCACTGCGGGTCGTCATATTCAAAGTCCTTCAACATGAGAAGCGTCAGCGAACCGAGCGAAGAAGTCACTTTGCCGTATACGGGCATTTCGTCGCCTTCCTTTTCTTTCGGCTCTTCGCCGTACGTCATATCCGCCGCCATCGTCTTATTATCGCAGTGGAGACTGATAGCCGAAGGATACGTGCCGTCCCAGTCGCTTCTTGAAAGATATGTAATTTTCTGCTCTGCCGTCCCTTCATAGAGGTTTAGGTCTGCGTCATCGAACAGATTGGTAATTTTGTTTTGTGTCTCCGAAGATACCGAATACGTTTCAAAGTCGTCCGCCGCCACGTCGATGAGGTGCGCCAATGCGGCTTTCCCTTCGTAGTCCATTCCGTCGGCAACGCCGAACCCTTTTGCCGCCAAAATATTGTTTAACGCATCGTGCGCGTTCGTGCCTGCGGCAAGATAATATTTCCCCTTTTCAAGAATGTAGGTTTTCTGTCCGTAAGCGTCGTAGGTCTTGAAATTCTCTTTCTCCACCGTCACGGTAAGCGTTTCGCTCTCCCCGGGAGCAAGTTTTTTGGTCTTTGCAAAACCGACTAATTCCACGGCGGATTTTTCAATCTGATGCTGTCTGTCGTAATCGGTGTACGGTTTTTGAAGATAGACTTGCAACACTTCTTTGCCCGAATAGGTTTTGCCGACGTTTTTGACGGTCATAGAAACTTCGTAATCGCCGTCTTCGTTTTCCTTCACCGCATAATCCGAATACGCAAATTCCGTATAACTCATACCGTAGCCGAAGGGGAATGCAACTTCGTCGGAATAATTCCAACTTTCGCCTGCATAAGCGCCGTTCGGTCCTGCCGCGTTGCGGTCTTTATCCGTTACGCTGTCGGCATACCGCGTTTCGTAATATCGGTAACCTACGTAAATACCTTCCTGATAAACGACGTACTTCTGATTGAAAGTCTGGTTGTCGCCGCCGTCTCTGATATGGGAAATCGGAATCTCCGACGCGGCGCCCGTAAACTGCGATTTGCCTTTCCCCGCGTCCTGTACGTTCGTGAACGTAAAATCGCCGAAGTTTTCGTATGCGGGCGCAGAACGCACGTAGTTCGCATAGGTATCCGTAAGGTGCCCCGAAAGCACGAAGTCGCCGCTGCCCGTAAGAACGTCAGCAATCTGCGGAAAGGATACGTTTCCGCCCTGACCTACCCATACGCAGGCGTCGATTCCGTAATCGTTGCGGATGCGGTGCATCTGCATGGGGTTCGCCGTATTCAGGAGCAATACAATCTTTTTAATCTTGTTCTTTGCCTTTAACTCTTTAAGTTCCTTTAATACGCCGTCTTCCTCAACCGTTAAATCGAGGTATGTATCCTCCTCTACGAAGGTGTCCTGATAGAGGTCTACAACTGCCGTGTTATTTGCGCCTGTGGTGTAGTCGCCCGCCGTCTTTGCGTCGGCAATGTCTTTGTATTCGCCCGCCGTACGGGAAAGCACCATGATTGCCGCGTCGCCGTAGGAAGCGACCGTTTCGTTCACCGTTGCGCTGATGTCGGACCAGGGAGTTTCGTTAATGCCGAACGTATAAAGTCTTCTGTCATACGGCTTATTCATCGACATCCGCTTGGCAACTTCCGAATAGCGCGTCCAGAGTTTGGGATTTACGCCTAAGCCTCTGGACTTCAACTCGTCGCGCAGATTGCCCGCCCAGTTCGCCACGTTATTGATTTTGCCCGAGCCTTCGCCGCAATAAACGTATTTCCAGTCACCGGGCTGAGCGCTTTTCCCGAACACACTGACGTTCGCGCCCTTTTTTAAGGGAAGCGCCTCGTCGTTCCACAACAGCACGCTGCCCTCTACCGCCGTTTGAAGCGCAATCAGTTCGGATTGCTGCCTCATCTTTTTATCGTTGAGCGTTCCGTCAGCATTCAGGAAATCGGACTTATAATATTGCGTATCTTCATTCTCGGCGTCTTCGTCTTCCACCTTGACGTAAGGGTTAATCTTCAAAAAGGTATTGATGGAAGTGGCATAATCCGCCGCCACCACGTTGCCGACGATTGCGATAACCATTAAAACAGAAAGGAAAAACGTAACAAGCGACCATGCGGGAACTTTCAGCGCACGGAAAAGAATGGAACCCAATTTGGAAAAGAATTCGTCGAAAAGTTTCCAGATAGTCGGTTTGGGGGTTTCCGTCGACTTTTTGTATTCTTTGAATACGGTATTCTTCAGAATCAGCATGACAATGGACACAATCATAACGATGCCGAAAATCACGTCGAATGAAAACAGAAGTTTTTGCCACCAACTGTCCAAAAAGCCTGCCGAGTCGTTTGTTTGTTTTGCAATTTCGTTAAAAACAAAAAAGACCACCGAAACGGCAACGGTCAGAAAAAATACAAAAATCAAACTGACGCCGAGAATAATTCCCCAAGGTATTCTCGCCGCAATCTTTTTGCACTTTTCAAAACCGCCGTTCGGCGTCTTGTTTTCGGTAATTTCTTCCTGTTCCAAATTGTTTTTGTCCGTCATAATATCCCTTAATCTGATTTATTCGAGGATTACTCTGTTGATAAATTACAATAAAGGTTTGATTTTGACAAGACGTATCGCTTAAAAGCGACATTTTATTTCGTATTTTGTTTATTCGGCAATAAAATATTCACGTTAAAAGTTCCGTCCTTCACTACGACGGCGAAATCTCCGCCGTATTTCGCAACGATATACGAAATACTTTTCATGCCGAATCCGTGATAGTATTTGTCCGCCTTGGAAGTTTCGGGCAGCCCTTCCGTATTGAAATTGATTTGTCCCGTAAACGAATTTTTGATGTTCAGCGTAATCAATCCGCCCACAGAATGGAGCTTCACGCTGATTATCCTCTTCTCGCTGTCCTCTATCTTCATCACCGCTTCAATTGCATTGTCCAAGGCGTTGCCGAAGAGCGAATACAAATCTACGTCGTCCATAAAACCCAAAAGCGCGCCGTCTGCGATACAGGAAAGCGTTATGCCGTTGCTGTGGCAGTGCAGACTCTTTTCCGTGAGAATAATATCGAGCACTTCGTTTCCCGTCTTGATGCCGGTATCATATAGCCGTATGGCGTCCTCAATCTCCCGAATGGCTTCCTGCGGCAGGCTGTTGTTCTTGCCGATTTCTCTGATTTGGTGGCGCATATCGTGGCACTTCATATTGATAATATCGATATTTTCTTTTGAAACCGCGTACTGTTCCTCACCCTGTCGGAGCAGTTGCTCCACAACCGCGATTTTATCCCTTAATTCCGTCGTTTCCAAAAGCGCGAACTGCGCGTAAAGAAGCAGCATACAGCAAAGAATACTGTATACGCTTTCTACCGCTACGTTGACGGGGGAGTGCTCGCCGTATATGAGAACGGAATTGAGAACGATATCGACGACGAGCCCCACGCTGATTATGGCTAACAGGGAAACGCTCTTTACCTTCATCTCCCGACCTTTCGTTAATTTCTTTCCGAAAATAAAGAATGCAAGCCAGAACGAAACAACGTAGCACAGCAGATAAATCAGCGTGTTAAGAACAGTTGCAGTATCCAACTTTAAGTGGATTGTTTCGTTGGAATAAACGCCTAATATCGGGCTGGTGCCCCAGGAAATTGCAGAAAGCGCAAGACTCGTTACCTCGTATGCAAGATGTTGGAGGGTATATGCCGCAATCGCAACAAAGAAAATGTTGACCCAGCGTTCCTTGAAACAGACTTTAATACAAGGCACCGTCAATGCGAAAAGCGTGAAAAACGCAAAAGAGGTATACCACATATTTTCAACGGGTATCGGGAAAAAGAACGCAAGTACAGATACTGCGATTACGCAAAGCGAAAACCGCAGAATAAAAATACTCCTTTTTTTCAGGCGGAACGCAAGCAAAAATTCCGCAACAAAAATTTCAAGCGAAAAAAGCACTCTGTAAAGCGCAAACGAGGTCAACACTCATCACCCCCCCCCGGCGAGATAATTATTTAAGTCGCGCATGAACGAACTTTTTTTCATTCTCGAAATCTGTAATTCAACTCCGCCGACGGTTACCGTATACTGGCTGATTGCCGACACGTGCCTGAGGTTTACCAAATAACAGCGGTTGCACAGCGAAAAATCCGCGCCTTTGAGCTCGTCCTCTAACGTGTGAAGCGAACCGCTGGCGTTGAACGTTCCGTCGCTTGTATGGTAAATGAGCATATGCTGCACGATTTCTACGTAATAAATGTGGGAAACGTTGATTCTCCTCTTCCCCTCGCGGTTTGAAATCCATACCGTTTTATCTTTCTTCATGTTATAAGCGGCAATCGCATTCTTCAACTTTACCGAAAAATTATAATAGGACACAGGCTTCACGATAAAATCAAAGGCTTGCACTTCATACCCTTTCACCGCAAACTGCGCCATGTTCGTAACGAAAACGACGAGTACGTCCTTGTCTGTTTCCCTGAGTTTTTTCACGGCATCGAGTCCGTTTGCATCCGGCAATTCGATATCCATGAACACGATATCGAAATTCCCCTTGAATTGCTCGAAAAAAGAAGTTGCGTTATAATAACGGCTGATTTGAAAACCGACCTGCGCTTCTTCGGAATATCTGCCGAGGTAGCCGTAAAGTAAATCGGAAGCAGAAGGCTCGTCTTCTACAACGGCGATTCTTAAATTCTCCATAGTTTCACCTGATACTATAAACCTGTCCATTTTATTATAACATTAAAAATAAATTTTTACAAGACGTAAATATAGGGAAATATATCCGATGAGCCTGCATAAAAAACTGTATTTTTTATGACGGTATTGCTTTATCAGAATATTTATGATAAAATATAAACGTATCAATACTACAATATGGAGATGTTATGAAGAAAAAACTTTCTTTTATTTTTTTGTTCGCGTTGTGCGCGGTTGGCTGCATAATTGCTTTTACCGCTTGCGGAGATAACGATAAGTCGCACCATTTCTCGCATACAGTGCATATCTATCAAAAACAAGTGGCGGAGCCTGCCTACCTGAAATCTGACGCAGATTGCACACACCGCGCTGTTTATTATTATTCTTGCGAGTGCGGCAAAAAAGGAACAAAAACATTTGAGGCGGGCGAACCCAAGCATAACTATACCGAAACCGTTGCAGACAAGTATAAAAAAAGCGACGCCACTTGCGCGCAAAAAGCCGTGTATTATAAATCTTGCGCGGACTGCGGTAAAAAAGGGATGAAAACATTTCAAGCAGGCGAACCGACGGGAAACCACGATTACACCGCCGAAACCGTTACCGAATACTACAAGGTAAGCAACGCGGACTGTATTCACAAAGCCGTATATTATAAGTCTTGCGCGGTTTGCGGCGCAAAAGGCACGGAAACGTTTGAAACAGGCAGACCAACGGGCATTCACAAATACACAAACGAAATCGTTGCGGACGAATATAAATTAAGCGACGCGACTTGTACACAGAAAGCCGTATATTATGAATTTTGCATAAGTTGCGGCATTAAGGGAACGGAAACGTTTGAAACGGGGGATTTTGGCGCACATAAATATGACTCAAATAATGTTTGTATGGTTTGTTCTAAGCATAAGCCGAGCGAAGGATTATCGTATTTTGTGAATGGCGACTATGCTGTTGTAAAAGGAATCGGAACTTGTACCGATAGCGAAATATATATTGCAGATACCTATCAAGGCAAACCCGTAACAGATATTAGCGAGTCTGCGTTCCGCTATTGCAGCGGACTTACAAGCGTTAACATTCCGAACAGCGTAACATGGATCGGCGGTTCTGTGTTCCGCTATTGCAGCGGACTTACAAGCATTACCATTCCGAACAGCGTAACATGGATTAGCAGTTATGCGTTTGGTGGTTGCAGCGGACTTACGAGCATCACCATTCCCGACAGCGTAACAATTATCGACAATTATGCGTTCGAGGATTGCAGTGGACTAACGAGTATTACCATTCCGAAAAGTATAATAAGCATTTATGCGGGTGCGTTCAGCGGTTGTAACGGACTTGAAAATATTACTGTTGAAAGCGGAAATTCGGAATATCATAGCGCAGGAAATTGTTTAATCAAAACGAAAACCAATACGCTTATTTCAGGTTGTAAAAACAGCGTTATTCCCACCGACGATAGCGTAACAAGTATCGGCTATCTTGCGTTTGATGGTTGCAGTGGACTTATAAATATCACCATCCCTAACACTGTAAGAGGAATCGGGGGCTTTGCATTCCGTAGTTGTAGCGGACTTACAAGCATTACTATCCCTAATAGTGTAAGATGGATCGATGGCTCCGCGTTCCGTAGTTGTAGCGGACTTACAAGCATTACCGTTGAAAGCGGAAATTCGGAATATCATAGCGCAGGAAATTGTTTGATTGAAACGCAAAGCAAAACTCTTATTTTAGGTTGCAAAAACAGCGTTATTCCCACTGACGATAGCGTAACAAGTATCGGCCAGTCTGCTTTTGAGGGGTGCAACGGACTTACAAGCATTACCATTCCCGACAGCGTAACAAATATCGGCGATTCTGCGTTCAAGGGTTGCAGTAATCTTACAAGTGTAACAATCGGTAACGGCATAAAAAATATCGACAGTTATGTGTTCTGTAATTGCACAAATCTTACGGAAATTAACTATAATGGCACAAAAGCGGAATGGAATGCCATTAAAAAAGATTATGCTTGGAATGGCAACACGGGCGACTACAACATTATTTGCACAGACGGCACAATTAGCAAAAGTGCAAGTTAATTTGCCGAAAAAAAACAAATGTATAACAAAAACCTGCTCCAAAATTCGGGAGCAGGTTTTTTATTGTCACCGTTTATTTCTGGGCGTCAATTTTGCTCAGATTATTTTCGAGGCGGTTCAAAAGCGAGAACGTATACTTTGCCTCTTCCTTCCAGTCGCGGTAGCGCTGGCGGATGCGCGAAAGTTGCATTTTGCGGTTGAAATCGTTCGGCATATACAGGCACTGTTCGCAGAGCGCAACGTAATACTCCTGCTCTAATTTCGATTCGAGGAAACTGTTGCCCGGGTAATGGGAATGGAAATCGAGGTAGAGTTCGCGCCGTGCCTTCACCGAAAGTTCGAGGTATTTCAAAAACTGCGCTTCGTCGTTATAGTGGTTCAGAAACAGATGCGCGGCGTCGTTATAAATATAGGCGCGGATGAGTTTGATTAAACAGGGGTCGTTGGGCAGCGCTTTTTCAAGTTCTTCCGAAAGCGCTATCGTTTTCGTGAAGCATTCGCGCGCCTGCTCGCGGCAGTAGTTCGCCTCCTCGTCCTCCACCGTTTCGTTTTTCAGATACAACAGACAAGAAAGCCCGTACACGTCGTAACAGAGCATATCGATAATCAGTTGGAAGTTGTCCGTCTTATCGATTTTGCGCTGCAAGGTGCGCTCGAACACCTCCACTGCCCGCGAGAAGAATGTGACGTCAATACAAGTTGCCATGTTGTTGCTCTTCAAAAAAACGTTGTTATAGGTTTCTGCAAACTGCATGATGAGTTCCAGCTCTTCGGACCCCTCAACTTTATCGATACACTGGTTGAGAAATTTAATGTCGCTGTAATAGTAGGCGGCAAGGCAGCCGAGCACTGTATTTTCGGCAATCTGACGTTCGGTGAGCGCAAGCGCAGAATCGGAAAACAACTGACAGACGGTCGGCCATTCGTTGATAAGGTCGAAATAACATCTGCGTTTTTCCTTGTGATGCGTCTTTTCAAACTCCGCATAAATTTCCGCCGCGAGTTCCTCGTCGCTCTTTTCTCCGCGCACGATTTCCGTGCCCCAGATGCCCGATAAGTCGCTCGGCAAATCTTTTAGTTTGCAGTCTATCATAAAGACGTGCACGTTCTTCACCTGCATACGCGCACTGATATATCCCTGTTCGTAGAGTAAGTTTTCCCGAAAAGCGCCGTCTATTTTTTCAAACAGCAAAATCGCTCTCGAACATTTATCAATCTGCGTGAGTACCTGCTTGCCGACGTGCATATCGGTCGGCAAGCCCCCGCCGACAATTCCGTTATAGCCGTTGCCGTCGATGAGTAGTTCCAACTTGTCCGCAAGCGGCTTGTTGCCGCCCCACCCGATAAAAATATTTTCCATATCTCTTTTCCGCTCTTTTGTATTTTAATAGTTCGTTTTATTCTTTAAGCGACGGTATTCTTCAAACAAATCCAAACATTCCGCTCTGTCCGTTTCGTGTAAGAAAAGACCGAATTTTTCTCTGCCGCCGAAGAGCGAATCGAACTTTTTATCGCGGAAACCGATTGCCTCGTTATCCGCAAGCGTACAGCCGTAATATACTTTTCCGATATTCGCCCATAGGCAGGCGGAAAGGCACATGGGGCAGGGTTCGCCCGTCGTATAAATTTCGCAGCCCGAAAGGTCGAACGTGCCGAGCGTTTTGCTCGCGGCACGGATTGCCTGCATTTCACCGTGACAGGTACAGTCGTTTTCGAGTACGACCTGATTGTGACCGCGCCCCACGATTTCTCCGTCTTTTACGATGACGCTGCCGAAGGGACCGCCTTCATCCGCAAGAATGCCCTTGCGCGCTTCTTCGATTGCCTCTTTCATAAATTCGTTCATTCTTTTTTCCCTCCCTGTACTTTGCCGCCGCGCAAAAGAATTCTTCTTTTTTCAGATTGCTTCGATAAATAACAGCGCGGAAATCAGCAAAGAGCATTTCCACCAGTTTTGGGCGATTTCGGCTTGCTTGTAATCCGTCCACCATTGCCCCGAAACGGGGAGCGAACCGTCGGGCAGTTGCGCCGTCTGAACGGCTTCCGCCTCCGCTTTACACAAGTCTTCGCCGCAAATTTCAAACACGCGTTTGCCGTTCTCAAAAAACTGCGATGGCTTATTTTTGCCGCTTTCCGCCGCCTGCTTCACGGCGCGATACAACCGCCGTTTGAAAAACGCCATATTGAGCGCGCCGAACTCTTCCAGTTCTTGCGTATCGCCCAACAGTTCCAGATAACAGCGTAGCGACGGCGCGTCCTGCGGCTTTTGCACCACATATTCGAATATCGATTTGACGGCAATCCCGCGCGCCCTGCGGTAGAGTGCGCCGTTTTGTTCCGCGTGCTTTAAGACAAACCCTGCAAGCGCGGGCGTAGGGTCGAGCGCCACACCGCCGTTCTGCTCCTCCCACCATGCCGCGTGCGGATAACAGCGGTTAGAGGGCACGGAAAACTGCCATCGGTTATTTTCAAAATCTTTTCCGCTTGCAAGGTATTCGAGCATTCCCTGAACAATCGGGTGCGAAGAATCGGAAAAACCGATTTCGCGCAGAATTTCCGACGCCGCCCAGACCCCTGCCGGCGTGGAGACAATGTTCCACAAATCGGGTTCCACCGCATGGGCGAAACCGCCGTCACGGTTCTGATAGGCGGAAAGAATTTCCAATACCTCTTCCGCGCTGCCGTTTTCAAAGTGAAATTTCCACCTCGCAAAGTCCAGAGGTCTTGCATTCCGGTAAATAAATTTTTTGGCGCGTTCCAGAAACCGCCGAGACGCATTCATAGCCGTTCACTTCTCCGATTTTACTTGAAATTTATTGTAACACAACCCGAAAAAAATATCAAGAGTATTTCCGGGTCCGCGCAATTTTCAAAATATTCTACCGTCATTGTATGTCCGCTCAGTCCGTTCGTTTCCTGCAATAAATGATAAAAACCGTTCGGATTTTCCGAACGGTTTTTTTATTGTAAAAAATGATATACGGAATGAGCAGCAACGTTTCCCTCGCCCGCCGCTTTCGCGTACTGATAGGGTTTCCCCGTACAATCGCCTGCCGCGAATATTCCCTTCATATTCGTCTGCATATCGCGGTTCACGCGGATATGCCCCCCTTCCGTTTCCAAACCGCTGAACATCGCCGAGGGCGGCGCGGCGGCTTTGAGTAAAAACACGCCGTCGATTTCCAACGCGCTATCGCGGAATACTAATCGCTCCGCTCTCTCCTTGCCTTGAATTTCAAGCGGCATTCCCTTCACGGTTTCGACATTCGGTTCTGTAATTTCTACGTTTTTATAGAGCGGAATCAAATACACTTTGCGTGCAAGCGAGGCAAGAAACCGCACTTCGCGTTCCAATTCCTTTTGCGTACAGAGAACGGCAATTTCTTTGCCGCGGTAAAGCGCGCCGTCGCAGGTGGCACAGTAACTGACTCCGCGCCCCAAAAATTCCAACTCCCCCCGAATGGGTTTCACCGCCTCCACGCCTGTTGCAAGAATTACCGTTTTCGCCTCAAAAAGTTCGTCGCCGCAGAGCAGCGTGTATTTCCCGACGGAAGGATATATTCCCGTCACCGTCTTTTCCGTTATCTGAATTTCCGCTCCGTCAATCTGCGCTGAAAACGCGCGGCTCATCTCCGCACCGCTCACGTTTGCAAGCCCCGGATAATTTGCGATATTTTCCGCACTACGTATCTTTTGCGAAAGTGCGCGGGAACCGAACCAGATAAAAGAAACGTTCAACGCTTTTAACGTGAGCGCGGCGGAAACGCCTGCCGCACCGCTGCCGATGATGGCACATCCGTACATGGTATTCTCCTTAATTTATATCGCTTTGAGGGCGGAAAGCAGTTTGTCGAGCGCAGATTTGAGTACGCTCCTCGGATAAGCGAGATTCAACCGCTGGAAGCCGCTTCCGCCTTTGCCGAAAATATAACCGTCGTCCAGCCACAGTTTCGCTTTTTCAAGCATAAACCCGCGAAGTTCGGAATCGGTAAGTCCGAGGGCGCGGCAGTCGAGCCAGGCAAGATAGGTGCCCTGCGGTTCAATCAGTTTTATCTTGGAATTTTTAAGCGTTTCCCGCACCAGCGCAAGATTTCCTGCAAGATATTCTTTGAGTTCGCCCAGCCATTCCGCGCCGTAACGGTATGCCGCTTCACACGCGACAAGCCCCATGACATTCGGCTCGCAGTAACCGACGCGGTCAAGTTCTGCTTTGAATGCGCTACGCGCTTTTTCGTTTTTCAGATAGATATTCGCAATATGCAAGCCCGCGAGATTAAACGTTTTGGTCGGGGCAGTGCAAACGGCGCACATATCTTCAAATTCTTTTTTTGCCGTTGGGAATACGGTGTGCTTATAACCCGCATAAACGAAATCCGCATGAATTTCATCGGAGATGACAAACACGTTATGTTTCATGCAAATATTGCCGAGCGCGACGAGTTCCTCTTTTTGCCACACTCTGCCGACAGGGTTATGCGGATTGCAGAGAATAAAAAGTTTCACGTTGTTCTCTACGATTTTGCGTTCAAAATCTTTATAGTCGACACGGTAACCGCCGTTCTCGAAGACAAGTTCGCTGACAATCAGTTTGCGGTTATTTTTCCTGATTGATTCCTCGAACGGATAGTACACGGGCTGGCAGACGATAACGCCGTCGCCCTCTTTCGTCAGCGCGCGGATGAGCGCGCAAAGAGCAAACACCACACTGCACGCAAGAACGTAGTTCTCGCCTTTCACTTCCCAGCCGTATTGCGTTCGACACCAATTCCGAATGGCGTCAAAGTAAGTCCCCTTGGGGTCGGTATAACCGAAAATCCCGTGGTCGATTCTTTTATGAAGCGCCGCGCGGATTTCTTCGGGCGTCTCAAAATCCATGTCCGCTATCCAGAACGGAAGCGCGTCTGAGGGAATGCCCATTTCCGTAGCAAAATCGTATTTCAGACTGTTCGTGTTATGCCGTTCGCATACTTTGTCAAAATCGTATTTCATTTTATGCCTGTTTTTCCTTTGTTTCTTCGCGTGCTTTTGTGCCGCGGCAATTATAAATATTGCCGATTCCGCTCTTATTATACTCTATCACTCCGACCGTATTTTGTCAACATTCCGCGTCTTAAAAAAAGAACCGCCTTTCGGCAGTTCTCCGCATTATATTTAATTTGCCGCTTCCGGTACCTTTAAGCCCCAGCAACGCCAGGTCTTGGAAACTTCGCTGTCAAAGTTTTTCCAAATGTTCTGAATGTTTTTGTTGGTGTCCAGTTCGGGACCTGCTTCCAGATACTTGACGCCGTACTGGATAAGACCTTTCAGGCAGTGGTCGACAATCATTGCCATAACGCCTTTATTGGCGTGTTCTTTGGAAATGGCAACGCTGAGCAAATCGACGGATTCGGGATGTTTCATGGTCTGAATATAAGGAATGATACCGCGGGGAAAGAGTTTTCCGCGCGCCTTCTGTAATACCTTGTTCATGGAAGGAATCACCATTCCGTAAGCGATGACCTTATCGTCCTTCAAGATAACCGCGGGAAATTCAGGCACGATGACCGTGAGGAGCATTTCCATTTCGCGCTGTTTCTGTTTTTCGTTGAGGGGGCTTGTTCCGTACAAATCGTAAAACGCTTCGTCGAGTACGTCCAGTGCCTGCATAATATACTCTTTCAACTTCTTTTTATCGTGTTTGAGGTAATATTTTACGTCTAACACTTTATAATCGTTCTTCTCGGCAACTTCTTTCGCAAGCCGCGCAATACGGGGGTCGGGCTCCGTAGGCGCAACGATACGGAAACCGTTCCAGTCCACTTCCTTGTACGCGCCGAGTTTTTCCATATGCTCTACATAATACGGATAGTTGTAAATTTCAATATAGGAGCTCGGTTTATCAAACCCGTCGATAAGCATTCCTTCTTCGTTCAAATCGGAAAAAGAAATAGGTCCGACAACTTCTTCCATACCGATTTCGCGCGCCCATTTGAAAAGTTCGTTGAAAAGCGCCTTCGTAACTTCAAAATCGTCGATGACGTCGAACCGCGTAAAGCGGAGTTGTTTTTTGCCCGACTTCTCGTTTGCGCCGCGGTGCCAGATACCTGCGATTTTGCCTGCAATCTTTCCGTCTTTATAAGCGAGAAACATTCTGCAATCCGCAAAGCGGAACGCATCGTTAATTTCAGGATTGAACTCCGCAAGTTCGTCAGAAAACAGGTTGGGTACGGCATACTCGTTATCGCGGTATAAATCTATATTAAACTTAAAAAATTTCTTTTTATCTGCTTTGGAGAAAATTTCTTTTACTTCTATCATCTTCCTTCCTTCTTCCATTTTATTCAGTGAAAGTTTCCACCGCGTATCAATATACCATTTTACGCATGAGTTGTCAATGTTTTATATGACATTTCTTTTTTTCAAAATGTTTTTTCGGCAAAAACTTCGCTTTTTGCACAAAAATCAACTTTGCACGCACGCTTGAAGCAGAATGTTAATGCATAAAGTAAACTATCAAAACTTGCAAGGAAGAATAAGATTATGCAACTGACTTCACTCATCGGAAAACAAATACTTTCTCCTGCCGGCGAAAATATCGGTTACGTGCTCGCGGCGCAGCCTTCGCGCGATTTGAAGAAAATTTCCTGCCTCCTTTGCGCGGACGGCGACGAAGACGAATTCTATCTGCCTGTGAAAAACGTGCTCTCTTACGGCGACGCGCTGATTGCAAACCGTTCGCGCACAAGCGTGTCTTCGGGCATTCCCTGCCCCATCGGGAACGCGGTCTATTCGCATACGGGCGGATATCTCGGCACGCTCGGAGAACTGCTCATCGGCGACGGCGCGGCGCCGCTCTTTATCGTACACGACAACGGCGCAAAACTCACGTTCCCGTATTCACGCGTATCTTTGGGAGACGCGCTCATCGTTTACCCGGAGGGTTGCAAAAAACCCGTGCCCGCAAAAACGACGCCCCCCGCGAAAACGAAAAAGGAAAAACCCGCCCAGAAGCAGAAACGGGCGGAATCCGTTGCCGAAACGCCCGCACCGCAGCCCCCTGTGCCGAGCCCTCAAAAAAGCGCGGAAGACGCATTGGGACGCGTGAATCTTTTGGGACGCAAACTCAAAAAAAGCGTGTATGACGAAAACGGCTACCCCATTGCCAAAGCGGGCGAGCGCATTACGGGCGAAATCGTATCGCTCGCGCGGCGCAGCAACCGCCTGTTGCAACTTACCGTGAATACGCTGACCAACGTCGTCTGAAAATTGACGCTGCAAGTTCCGTAAATCAAAGAACAAGCCGCCCGACTGCAATGCAGTCGGGCGGCTTAGTTTAATAAAAACTTACAGTTTATATTTTGCAGTCAGTTTGAGAACGGCGGCAAGACAATCATTGAGTACGCAGATTTCCTCTTCGCTCAATGCCTTATTGCGGAACATTTCTAACGAGCGCGAAAGCGCGTCTGCCTCCAAACGGTCGGTGGGAGAAAGTTCTTCCTTCTTCAACTGTGCAAGCAAATCGCTCACATGGTTGAGCCGCATTCCGCATTCTTCCGCCGTGACGTGCGGCGCCGGTTCACTGCCGCCGCCCGCGGGCAACGCTCTTTGCCCCTCCCCCATGCCAGACATCTGCTCGGTGAGGGATTCGCGGAATTTGCGGTAAATTTTTTCCTCACGCGCGCCGCGCTTGTTTTTCGTTCTACGGAAGGTCAGCGGACACGGAATGAAAAACAGCAGCCGTAGCGCGAACGCGAGCGCTACGTAAAGACCGAGAAACACGAACGAACTTCTTGTATCGTCGATACAGGTGATGAGGAAAAAACTCAGCGCGCCGAAAACAACCGCAAAATAACGGTAAAGTTTTCTGCCGCCGAACAACGTTAAAACGACGGCGACTAAGACAAGCAAACTCGGTAAAAAAATGAAGGGCACCCAGGCAGGTACGGCTTTTCCAATCGAATCTATCATAGTTAAAAACATTTCCATAAATTAAACTCCCGTAAAAGGATATCCAAATCCTTATATCACTTTGTATCTTATTTTGTCGAATAAACGGCAATCCGCTCACATCCCGATTTCCCGACATCGGGCAATATTCACAATCCGCGCACGGACTGTGTTTTCGTCTACCTTGCAAGCGCGCGCAACCGCCTTTTTGTACAGTTTGATTTGCGGCGCGTAGTCTTTACGGATTTGCTCGTCCGTATGCGACGAGTATTTATAGTCGATGACGGTGTAACCGTTTTCGTCTTCCGCAAGCAAATCGATTGCGCCCTGAAAGACAATTTCGTCTTCCGCATTCGTATCGTAAATTTCGTTTGCAGGGAGGCTGACTAAAAACGTTTGCTCCCGATACACGCGCTTTCCAACCAGCGATTTCAGACAGGGAATTTCCATAATCCGCGCAAGATGTTCTACGTTGAGCAGTGCGGCTTTTTCTTCGTCGAGCAATCCTTCCGCAAGCATACGCTTTAATTCTTCCTCTGCGTTTGCGCCGAATTGAACGTGTTCCAGAAAGGCATGGTACGCCGTGCCCTCGTCCGCAGAAAATCCCCTTGCCGCGGAGCCGCTGTGCACCGCGCTTTTTTCCGCGCTTTGCAAGAGCAGAGTTGCCGAACTTTTGACGGGAAGCAACGTGCTTTCCTGAAAGCCGTATTCTTTGCGGTAAACCTTTTCCAACTCTTCAAACAGTGCGCGGTCGGGCTTATAGCCGAGCGTTTTGCGCGGCAACGAAGGGCGCACTTTCTCCTCTCCGTCCGCAAAGTAAGCGGCACAATCCTGAAAATCGAAGAAGTCGGAAAAACATTTCGCATGACGCGGTGACAGAGCGCGCTCGCCGCCGTCAAAGAAGAGGTGCATACGGTATCTGGCGCGCGTCATGGCAACGTAAAGCAAATTGCATTCGTCTTTGATTTGCCGCTGCGTTAACGCGGTTTTGGCGGCGCGGCGCAACACCGTTTCGTAGATAAGTTTATTCGGCACGTCGTAACTGCGCGGCGCGATATGAAATTCGTCCGTATAAAGCAGTTCGTCGTGGTCGCTGTGGAAGTCGGTATCCATGCCCGCAAGAATGACGACGGGGTATTCGAGCCCTTTGGATGCGTGCATGGTAAGCACTTTGACCGCGTCGTCTCCTCCGCTTTCCGCAAAATCGATACGGTAGCCCGAGGCTTTGAGCCGCGATAAAAATTCATGCACACTGCCTGCGTTTTCCGCTTCGGCAATCAGCCGCCGCACACGCGCCAGCCGTACCCTGCCGCCCGGTTTTGCCGCAATCTGCGCTTCGAGCCCCTCGGCAAGCAGACAGCCGAGCATCTCCGCCGCCGTGCGTACCTGTGCCAACGCACGCAGAGAATTCAGCCGCTCCGTAAACGCTTTAAGTTTTGAAGAAAGCGCGTCGTTCATTTTTTCAGCGTATTCGCGGCAGGCTGCGCGGAAGGTGAACGGCGAAGGAAACCGCAGTCTGATTTTCGTGAGTTCCTCTTCCGTAAACGTGCCGATTGCCGAAAGCAACGCGGCGGCATAGGGAATATCCTGTTCGGCGTTATCGAGCAAAGATAACCAATCCGTGAGCAGCCGCACTTCAAAGCATTCGCAGATATTCACGCGCGCGGAAGTCGTAACGGGAATGCCGCGGTTTGCAAGCGCGAGAACGATGCGCTCGGCAACCCCCTCGTTCTTCCGCGCAAGCACGGCGATGTCGCCGAAGGTCACGCTCTTCTCCTGCCCTGCATCCGCGTCGAACCACTTCGTTCCGTATTCCGCCGAAACAAGGTCGGCAACCTGTTCGGAAAACCCGTCGGTCTGACGGCGGCTGCCCGTCAGCACGGAGTAAATGCCGCGCTCGCTCTCCTCCTCTTTCTCCTGCACCGTCCAGTGGAAGCGCACGCCGCCCGTATGCTCCGCGTAGCGTTCGCCGCCGCGCATGGGCTTATAGTTTTCGTATATCGGATGAAAGATGCGGTTCACGGCTTCGAGTACCGCAGAGGAAGAACGGAAGTTTTTCGTGAGCGAAAGCGCGTGTTCCAACTCCGTTTCCTTTTGCTCGAAAAACTCCGAGCGGCTGCCGCGGAAGCCGTAAATTGCCTGTTTGCTGTCGCCTACGAGAAAAATCTCTTCCCCCGCTACGGAAAAGAGTATCTGTTCCTGCACGGGGTTGACGTCCTGATATTCGTCTACGAAAACGTACCGGTACTTTTCGGAGATTTCTTTCTTCGCCTCTTCCGTGTTTAATATCCGAAGTGCGAAATGTTCCAAATCGTCATAATCGAGTACGTTCGCCTCACGCTTCAAACGCGTAAAAATTTCATCGTATTGCAGAGCGAGCGTAGCGAGCGCACGCGCACGTTTTTGACCGTCTTCATAACGGAGCCGCTCTTCCTCTTCCGTAGCGTATTCTCTGAGTTCCGCATAGACCACTTTCAATTCCTTGGACGCATTCGATAAAAATTTGAGATTTTCAAAAAGTTTCCCCATCGCTTTCGTCATGGGCGGCATTCTGCCTACGGTCGGCGGCGTCTGGGCAAGCCGAGCCGTTTCAAACAAATTTCTGCCTTCCAGAAGAAACCTGCAAGCCTTCGTAATATCGAGGCAGACCTCAAACGCCTTTTTGCTGTTTTCCGCAAAGAACGCGCCCCGTTCTTCGATTTCGTCCGTCAAAAACTGCAACCGCCGACGGTAACTTTCATACAGATAACCGCACGCCGTTTCAAACAAATCTTCTTTTCCCATGCCGAGAAGCAAGGTGCGGTAATCGGCACTGCCGCGCACGGAAGAAACGAGAGAAAGCACAATTTCCCGAAGCCGCGTATCTTTCTTTTTGCGGAAGTACACGGAAAGCAGGTCGGCAAATTCCTCGCCGCCCTCCTCGTATGCGTTATCGAACGTTTCGGACACGGCACGGCTTGAAAGCGTTTTGCCCTCCGCGTCGTCGGGAGAAATAATGCGGAACGAGGGGTCGATATCTAAAAGATAGAAATGCGTGCGGATGAGCCGTGCACAAAACGCGTGAACGGTGCTGATATCCGCAAGCGGAAGCGCGTTCAACTGCGCCTTTAATTTCTGACATTCTTCGCCTTTGCTTTCCGTGATTTTTTTGAGGAGCGCGGTGCGGAGGCGTTGGCGCATCTGCGCCGCGGCTTTATTCGTAAACGTGACGCAAAGCACGTTCCGCACTTCGGTGCCCGAAAGAATGAGCGATACGAGCCGCTCTATCATGACGAACGTTTTACCGCTGCCTGCTGACGCGGATACGATGACTCTGCCGCGCGTTTCAACGGCTTTCTGCTGTTCTTCCGTAAACGTGACGCTCATGCTTCCCCCCTTTCGCGGCGGACAATCGCAACAATTTCGGAAGGGCTGACTCTCCCCTCTTTCCTCGGCTTGCCCGTGAACGCGCACATTCCTTTACACTTACAGTAGGTGCACGCGCCCTCGTAGGGTGAGGGCGCAATGTTTCCCTTCCGCATTTCCGTTTCCGCCTGCTTGGAAACGAGTGCGGCGTAATCCAAAAACGTTCCGA
The DNA here is from genome assembly GCA_947087265.1 of uncultured Clostridia bacterium. GTDB lineage: Bacteria > Bacillota > Clostridia > Christensenellales > Borkfalkiaceae > Gallimonas. The sequence continues at coordinate 71,214 of CAMUBY010000001.1, read as the reverse complement.
AATCTTCGCCTGCAATGCCCTTTTCGCTTCTGCCGCCGCCGTCGAAAAATTTGCTCTTTTCGCCCTCGCCGCGCGTTCTGTCCATGAGCGCCAGCACGGAATCGTCCTTACAGAAAAAGCCTTTCATGCGGAATTTCTCTTCATCGGGGTTCGCAAAATCGTCTTTCGCGGGGAAATAAAACGCGCCCGCCGCCTTACCGCCGCGCGAGGCGGCAAGCAAGTACAACTGCAACTGCAACTTTCTGCCCGTATAGTAGGAAACCGTTTTATCGTCGATTTCGCCCGTCTTATAATCGATGACGCGAACATAATCTTCCGCAACGTCGATGCGGTCGGCTTTGCCGCGAATTTTGAGTTCGGGAAGGGTTACCGCGCCCTCGGTATCCGCAACGCGGAACGCGGAGCCTTCGAGTTGGCGGTATGCCGCGGCGGCGACTTCCACGCTTTCACGGATGAGCCGCTCGCCCGTAAACGCGCCCGCCTTGGTGTCGGTCAGAATGGCAAAGCGCGGCGTGCTTAAAAGCGCTCTTGCAACTTCTTCGGCATACGCGCGGCAAGCCTCTTCGCCCGAACGCTCGGAAAAACGTTCCGCTACTTTTTCAAGTACGGCGTGTACGAAAGACCCCGTGTCCGTATCGAGCACGCTCCGCTCGTCGCGCTCGCGCAAACGAAGTCCTCGCATCGCAAATCCGGCATAGGGGCAGGCAAAATAATTTTCGAGAAGCGTCGGCGAAATATCGCGCGCGAAATACAACTCGCCGACGGACGGCACTTCCCCCTTTGCGCAAGACGAAAGCAATGCGTCGGGGTCTTGTCCTATCGTTTTGAAAAGCGCGCGCAGCACGTCGAACTTGCTCTTGTCGTATTCCCTGCCCGCCTCGAAGTCCTCTTTTAAGGCAAACAGTTCGAGCTTTGCCGGCGTTTCCTCGCTGCACTGAAAGGGGAACAGGTCGGTTACGGGGATTGCATCAAACAGTTTTTCTACATAGGAAAACGCTTCGCTCGGCAAGGTTTCCGCATCGCCTGAGCGCAGCGGTCTTGAAAGATAGAGCGCGTTTTCAAAGGCGCAGAGATTGAGCGCCATATTCTCCCTGGCACGCGCATTCACTACCGCGATGGCAGGTTCTACGCTCACGCAGAGCGCGGAAAGTTTTTTGATGTCGGTATCCGTTATCACCGCGGTATCCGCGGATACGCGCGGAAGCGCGTCGGTGAGTCCCGTGCAGAACAGCACCTTGGCACGCGTGAGTTTGCTTTCGGTTATATCGCCCACGAACACCGCATCGGCAAACTGCGGTATCATGGAAATTTCCAGTGCGGAAAGCCCGTTTTCAAACAGCGTGCAAAATTCGCGCGCCGTAAACGTTTCGTTTTGCGCGAGCAGTTCGATTTCCGATAGCACCCCTTCAAGCGGAGAAATATCGAGAAATTCTTTTTCCGCGCCTTGAAAATGCGCTTGCAGTTCTTCCGTGATTTTGCCGCCGTCCGTAAATTCGTAGAGCGCGCGCACGGCTTGCGCGTACACGCCGCCCGTGGCTTTTGCGGGGAAGAGCGCGAGCAGGGAAATCATCTTTTCGCGGCAGGCAAGAAGTTCCTGCCTGTTATATTCTTTTACCGGCTCGCCCTCTTTGACCGCGTTCTTATACGCGCCGCGGAAGCCGCCGAATTTTAAGAGATAGTTGCGGTAGTTATCTCCTTTTCCGAAATACACGGACGAGGCAACCGCGTCTACCGAATCGGGCAGACCGCCGTTTGCCGCCGCCCCGATAACGGAGAGCGCGAACGCACAGAACGGATGCGCCGAAAAAGGGCGCTTGCGGTCGGAAAAGAACGGAATGCGGTAAGAGGAAAACGCTTTTTCGATTGCCGAAAAACTACCGCTCCCCTCTACCAGCACTTTGATATCGCAGTAGCGCAGACCCTCGGAAATATGCTTTTTAATAAGCGCGCAGACGGCGTTCATTTCGGCGTGTTCGTCCTCCGCCGCAAAGGTGAAAATTTTTTTTGTTTTTTCTCTGTTTTTCACGGCGCGTTCGGGGGAAAAGATACCTGAAAGCAGCGTCTGCGCTTCGCCGTGCAACGAGCATTTTGCCGCAGTCGATTTCGGCGCACCGTACTCTTCGGCAACTTTCAAAAATGCCGTTTGCGCCTCGCAGGTATAGAGTTCTTCTCCGCCTGCAAGAAAGATACCCGTAACGCTTTCCGCATTTTCGATTGCCGCGCGAATGCCCTCGCGCGCCTGCGCGGTAAAGGAAGGGAACGCAAAGAAAAAGACGTGTTTCTCCCTCAAAACGCCAGACGCGATTTTTTCGGGCAACAGTGCAAGGTAACCGTTTTCGTCGAGCAGTCCGCGCGTATTCAGATAGTCGTTATATTTTTCGAGCAGTACGGCAAGGTCGGAAAGTTTGAGTCCCAACAGCCCCTCCGCGCCCGTTTCTTCCGCGCTCGCTTTGAGCATTTGCGCGTCCACCCTCGAAGCCGAAAGCTGCGCGATGGTTTCGTACAAGGCTTGCGCCGAACCCTTGCGGAAACATTTGAGTTCTTCGCTTTCGGCAAGAATGGCGGAAATCGCCATGACCGAACCCTGTTTGGAAATCGTTTGTCTGCCGTCCGAAAGAAAGCGCGAAAAAGTGGAAACTTCCGTTGCAAAAGTTCCCCCCGTGCGCTTTAATACCGCGCGTTCTGCAAGCAGGGTCAGCCTGTCCTCGCAGAAGATAAAGTTTTTGCCGCCCTTTTCTTCGTTCTCCGCTACGCGCTTTGCAAGCGCGTTTAATGCGTCGTCTAACGTGGGCGCACTGATAACTTCCGTCATAGCCGCTCCGATTGCTGACATTATACCATAAAAAGGACAAGTTTTGCTAAAAATTTCAGTTTGTTTTACGATTTATTTTTACAAAGCCGAAAAAATATGCTATAATAATGCTACTGATAAAAAACGGAGCTCATTATGAAGAAAAAAGCCCTTGCAGGGTTTGCGGCGGTGTTGCCGATTACATTGTTGTTGTGCGCGTGCAGTTCTTCCGCCGTTACGCTCAGCGCGAACTGGTATCAGTCGGGCGACGGCAGCAGCGTAAGCGGAAAGAGCGAACGGCTCGAATACGAAGTGACCTTTCAGCCCAAAGACGAAACCGTAACTTTCTTAACCTATGAAAACGGCACCTATGTAACCGAATTGAAAGCGGAACCCGTTGCGCTTTCGGACGGCAAAGAAATACTCGGCTATCATCTGCATTCCGAACTTGCAATTTCGGCTGTCTATACCGTAGGGAACGAGTCGCAGACTTTTACGGACAGCGTGGTTTCCGACGTGTATTTCAAAACGCTGGACTACGATTTACAACCCGTAAAAAGCATCAAAAAGGTACGTTCCGCTTCCCCCTTAAAGAATAATCCCAAAACGCTGGAAGAAGCTTACGAAGTTTACGAATACACTTTGGAAATCAAATACAGCGATTCTCTTTCCAAAGCGGAAATCGCATACACGTCTACCCTTCCCGAAGAGAAAACGGTAGAGAAAAAAATTTCCGTTCATAACAAATCGGTGTTTTTCGATAACGAACAACTGCTGTTTGTTCTCCGCGGACTCGACATGAAATCTTCGGCGGGGCTCAAAACAATCAGCCCGCTCGACCTGAAGGAACGGAGCGTAAATATGTATACGCCGCAAGCGGTTTCCTATAACAAACCCTTTACCGTGAACGGCACCCCCGTAGAGATGAGCGAAGAAAAACCCGTGATTGCTTTCGGCGTGAAACTCATGTACGACGGCACCTATACGGGACAGCCCCAATCGCTGATTTATGCGGCGAACACCGCACAGAGTAAGAACGGCGTCAACCTCTACCGCAACGCGCTCCTCTTTATGGAAGTTCCCGTTCTGCAAGGACTCGGCGCACTGCAATACCGCTTGATAAACGCACAATTCAACGATTGAACCCGATATGTTCTACCGACAAGAGCCGCTCTTGTCGGTTTTTTATTTTCCGAACCGAATATTTGAAAACATCTTGACGAAGAAAGCCGAATATGATAGAATAAATTTCGGAGGTAATTTAATAATGATTTGCAAAAATTGTGAAACGGAAAACCCCGAGGGCGCCGTCTTCTGCAAAAACTGCGGAAAGCGTTTAGACGACAGTATCGTCTGCCCCTCGTGCGGAAAGAAAAATCCCGAGGATGCGAACGTATGCATGATGTGCGGAACGCGCCTGAAACAGGCGGACGGCACGCCCGTGACCGCCGCACCCGTTGCCGCAACTGCGAACGCAACGCAAGCGGAAAAGCAACCCGTTCAGTGGAGAAAGTGGGTAGAACTTGCAGGCGGAATCTGCGCGATGCTCGGCATATTCGTAGTGCTGCTCTGCACTTTCTTTTTGGGCATTCAAAACACAGTATCGTTCGGCGGATTTTCCGAATCGCAAAGCCAGAATATTTGGTGGTACTTCGGCGACGCATGGAAACAGTTCGAGGAACTTGGCGACGCATCGACGATGGTTTCGGCGGCGCTGTATATGGAAACCATTTTAGGACTTTTGATTTCTATCGGCACGATTGTTTCGGTTTTGGTATTCTCCATTCTCGCGGCGGTACGCTTCGGCATGAAAGCGTCCGGAAAATCTCAAAAAGATTATTTGTCCTGCGCAGTAGGCGCAATTCTTTCGTTTATTTGCGGCGCGGCGCTCCTTGTGACTCTTGACGCGGCTTATTCGGCGGACGACGGCTTGAAGATGAGCGTCGGTCCGAATGCAGCAGCGCTTGCGGGAATTATCTGCGGCGTGATTTTCCTCGTTGCCTGTATCGGTTGCAGAATCGCACAAAAGAGGAAAGCGCTTGCAAGCAAACAGTCGATTATGCAAATCTGCTTCTCGCTCGGCTCGCTCGTACTCCTTTCCATTGTGGCGGCTTTCGCAACCAAGCCTGCCGTATGCTCGGAAAGCAACAATGTAAGTTTTATCGGTTGGGCGGGCGCACTCGGCGTTTATGAAGATATCTCCCACGACATTACTACTGCGGGTGCTCTTTCCTTGATGGCAATCCTCGCACAAATCGTGGTTGTGATTCTCGCCGTGGCTGCAATCGGCTCGCGCTTTAAAAACCTTGCGGCGGAAAAACCGAACAGCGGACTCGCCTTCTCTATCGGGCTCGTCATTGTTTCGGCACTCTTCCTGATTCTTGCCGTTTCGGCTTTGGCAGTGAGCCATGACGCCCTTGAAATGGAAACGAAGTTCAATTACGCGAATATTATCGTAACGTTTGTATTTGCCGTACTTTCGGTAGTTGTGGCAAGCGTTTGCAAGGGATTGAGCAAACAAAAGAAAAAAGCTTAAAACTTCATAAAATACAAAAACACCGCGTTTGATTCCGCGGTGTTTTTTTGTTGTTTCAATTAGTAAATATCGGCGGCAATGGGTGCGTAGAACAGGCGTTCTATCTCCTCGCCCTCTGCAAACGAAAGAATCCACATGAGTTTTGCAACCGCCGCTTCCAGCGTCATACAGCGCGCTTCGAGCACTCTGCCGCATTCTAAAATTCTGCGCCCAACTTCGTACGTTGCAAGCGAACTGCCTTCGCGCTCCACCTGAGTAGCAAAGACAACCGTCCTGCCCTTTGCAAGAAACTCTTTGAGCCGCGCGTAAAATTCGCCGTTGCCGTAATCGGGCAAGCCCCCCGCCCCGAACGATTCGATAACCAGCCCTTCGCAGTTGGTTTCCAGATAGTCGAAAATATCCGCCCGTAACCCGGGTATCAGTTTCAGTACGAACACGTTGCCGTTGAGCGCACGGAAAAAGCGCGGTTCCCCTTTTTCGGCTTTGATATAGTAAAAAGGTTTCCCCTCGCGCATGAGCGCGATATCGGGATAATCGACGCTGGAAAACGCGTTGTAACTGTGCGTGCGCGTTTTCTTTGCGCGCGTTCCCAGAATGACGCTACCGTCAAACACGATATGCACGCCCGATGCGTTGTCGTCCGCACAGAATGCAAACGCGTCTGCAAGATTGCGCCGCGCGTCCGTATCGCGCAGGTACGCCGATTTCTGCGAGCCCGTAAGCACGACGGGTTTGGGAGAATTCTGCACGAGATAGGAAAGCGCCGCCGCCGTGTACGCCATGGTGTCCGTGCCGTGCGTGACGACAAAACCGTCGTATGCGTTGTAGTTCTCTTCGATGCAACGCGCAATCGCCAGCCAGTGCGCGGGTCCGATATTCGTGCTGTCGAGATTAAACAGCTGCTCCGTCGTCACGCGGCAAAGCCCCTCGATTTCGGGCACGCACGCAAGCAACTCCTTGGAGGTGAGCGCAGGCGTAAGTCCTGCGCCGTTGTTCTTGGAGGCAATCGTGCCCCCCGTTGCTATCATTAAAATCTTTTTCATCTTCTTTTACCGCAGTTTATTTTTCAGCAGGCAATATTCTTCCTGCGTAATTCCGAGGTCGGATATATCTTCGCCGCACGCGAGGGCAAGCAGATTTTCCGCCGCCTCTTCCGCGCCCGAACCGTATAGCAGTACACATTCTTTTTCGCGTGCAAGCCGCGCATACAGCGCAGAGGTTGCTCTCCCTTCTATTTCAAGCGGCAACACTCCGTATCTGCTTTTTAAGCGTTCCGTTTCGGGCGGCGCGGATTCCGAAAGGAGAAACACGCCGTAGCGCGTATAATGCTTGTTGTCGTAACGCACGCCGCCGAGGTCGCGGGAGACGAAACCGCCGAGCCTGCGCCCCCTCGCGCCGTACTTTGCCGCCACCTTTTTGATGAGCCGCATATCGTACGGCGCGTTTTGTTCGTCCGTTTCTTTCGTTTGCTCCACGCGCGCGCACTGCAAGCGGTTGTGCGCACCCACGGGCGCAAGCACCCTCTCTCCCGACGATACCGCAAAGCCGCACAAATACCAATATACTTTATCGGCAATGTTTTTGTCCCCGCAAAAGCGCAGCGCCGCAAATAACCGTTTCAAGCCGTCCTCCGCGTCAGTTTTGTTTTGGTTTCAACAAATACCCCATGGCGGTGATTTCGCCGTAGAGCCTGTCCAAATCCATATAATCGTACGCGTAAATTTTACTCAGTTCCTGCAAGTGCGCGTTGTTTTCTTTTACCGCTTCTTTGAAAGTTTCCGCAGGATATAACGCTTCGTATTTATAGGCAATCAAGTCGTTCAGACCGTAATAGGTCGTGAGGCAGGCGTGCTGTTTCAACTGCGTATTTTTATGCGACATACTTCGTTCGCCCTCTTTTTCCTCTACTTTCATATCCGCTTTTTTCATCTGTCGATAATCGTAGAGAATATAGAGCGCATTCCAGCGCGAGTGTTCGATATACGCCAGCACGTTACCGGGTTCGGTGCCGAAGAAAAACGAATAGTCTTGATAACCGTTCTCCCTGCCGCTGTTTTTGTAAACTTCGTTGAACTGCGCTTCGATAACGCCCGATTCGTTTTCACCGTTCTGTTTCAACATATCGAACCCCAGCAAATTGAGTTTGAACGGCAAATTCATGGCATGGTACAGGTTGGAAGCCTGTTCGATATAGGGAAGTTTTGCCCATACGGAGAGCATATATTCTTTGCTTTGAGCGTTCCCTATATTTTCGCTTAAAATTCTCCGTTGCCCGTCTGCGGAAAGGTCTTTCGTTTCCCTCAATTCTTTGAGCCATTCGGGCGGATTGGAAATTTTATTGTACAGAAGATTGATGCGCTGGGCAAGTTCCGTTAAATCGTCATTGACGATATTTTCATGTGTACAAAGGTCTTTCTCTTTTCCGAAATAAATTACGCGGTCCGTTTCTTCGTTAAGCTTTTCGCCGTTGTTGTTTTTCGCCCGCACGAAGATGCGGTAATTATCATCGCTTCGCAACAGTCTTTTTACCGTCTGCGCGTAGGAGGCGTCCTCCAAATCATTTTCAAGCGATACGATAAAATAAGTGAAACTGTTTTTATGCACCAGAGCTTTGAACTGCTTTTTCGCTTCTATCGAATTGACGTCCTCTTCACGGATTTCCAAATCGCAGATTTTTTCGGGTTTGGGAAAATCACAGTCCGCAAAATCTTCTTCAAACTCATACAGAATGCGCGAGAAAAATTCGTTGTGGAGCGCGGTTTTATTGTTGTCGTAAATATAATACTTCACGGGTTTGGAACACAGCTTTCCGTCTTTTTCCGCCGCGAACTGGAACTGCATAGCGCACATACGGAAGAGCTGATAGTTGACTTTCCCGAACCCAATAAACACGATATTGATTTGCGCGTCGTCTTTGAGCGTAAAATTCGGGTTGTAAAATGAACGCGGAATGTATTTCGTTATCGGATAATCTACCGCGAATCTTCTTGCAAGAAGTTCGTATTTACTGAACCCCGTCATATATACGTCGGGATTACCGTCTGCTTTCGGAATGAATTTTTCCTTTAAGATTTTCATTTCCTGCTGGTTGGCTTCAAAGTGAATTTTTGCGCCTTTCCCCTTGCCGTATACTTGCATAAACGTTTCGATGATGTTCGTGTAGGCATGGTTGCCGTCACGGAACACGATGAAATTGTAACCGCGGTTTTTGAGCATGCGGGAAATCCGTTTCGCTTCCAACGGCGTTTTGAGCACGGGCACGCCCTCCTTCAAGAGGTCCGCGTAGCGGCGGCCCGAAACGTTCGTTCCCAACAGCAAACTGTTTTTTGTGTTCTTTATGTAGGCTACGGCGTCGGGAGAGTCGCCGATTACTATATCGCAGTTTTTACGCAACAGCGTTTTTACGGAAATAAAATTGCTGATTCGGCGGCTGAAAAAACTTGCCACGCTCAATACAACCGTTACAACGCCGACTAAGTACGCGATAACAAAGTCTGCATAAAAGATAGGATACGCTTCGCAAACGGGCAGCAGCAAACTCTCTTCCGCCCCGAACTTGACAACGTCGAGCGTGGTGCCGATAAGCGAAAAACAATAGAAAAAGTCGATGGTTTCTCCGTTGAACACCGACGCGGTGATATAGAGAAGATAGAGCAACAAAAACGTCGGTGCAAAAAAGAAAAGGTTTTTCTTTGTGATGAGTTCTCCGCTGCTGCTTTTCGCGCGGACGGTCGTAACAACAATGACCGCCGCCATGCCGAGCAAAAGTATTAAAAATAAAATTCCTAAAAACAAATACATATTCCCGTTAAACCGTCTTTTCCTTTGTTCCGCTTATTTCCGACTGACGAAATTATACCATAACCCCGTAAAAATTGCAATAACAATTTGCCGCCGCAGAAACTGCGGCGGCGCAATCGCGATTCAGGGAAATAATTCGGTGGAAAGGTATCTGTCGCCCGAATCGGGAAAAATGACGACAACGGTTTTGCCTGCTTTTTTCTCGCGTTTTGCAAGCGTGCAGGCTGCGGCAAGCGCGGCGCCCGAAGAGATACCGACCAGTATGCCCGCGGTTTTTGCAAACTCTCTGCTTGCTCTTAGCGCGGCTTCGTCCGATACGGCGATTACTTCGTCGTAAATTTTTGTATCGAGCAACGACGGAACAAACCCTGCGCCGATGCCCTGTATGCCGTGTGCGCCCGCTCTTCCGCCCGAAAGCACGTCGGAAGTTTTCGGCTCTACCGCGACAACGGTTACGTTCGGATTCTGTTCCTTTAAGTATCTTCCGACGCCCGAAATTGTGCCGCCGGTGCCTACGCCTGCGACAAAAATATTCACCTTGCCTTGCGTGTCTTTCCAGATTTCGGGGCCTGTCGTTTGGTAGTGAATCTGCGCATTGACGGGATTTTCAAACTGCGACGGTATAAAACTGCCTTCGGTTTGTTCGGCAAGTTCCCGCGCCTTTCTGATTGCGCCCGCCATGCCCTCCGCGCCCTTTGTAAGCACAATTTCGGCGCCGTATGCCCCGAGAAGTTTTCTGCGCTCTTCGCTCATCGAGTCGGGCATAGTGAGAATGACGCGGTAGCCTTTGGCACACGCAACCGACGCAAGCCCGATGCCCGTATTGCCCGATGTCGGCTCGATAATGACAGAGCCTCGTTTGAGTTTTCCGCGCGCCTCCGCGTCCTCAATCATCGCGAGCGCAACTCTGTCCTTCACCGAACCCGCAGGATTCAGACATTCGAGCTTTGCAAACAGTTCCGCCCTGCAACCGTGCTTTTTTGCATAACCGCTCAGCTCCAACAACGGCGTGCCGCCGATTGCTTCATAAACTTGTTTGAGAACTGCCATACCTTTCCCCTTAAAATTATAAAATCATCAGCAGAATGCTTGCGAAGTGAAGAGAAGTGCCCGCGAGGTCGAACAAATGCCAAACGCCGTGAAAATAAGGAACTTTTCTGCCGAAGGCATAGAAACCGATTCCGACCGTGTAGGCAATGCCGCCCCCGACGAGCAGCCAGATGCACGCGGCAGACACGGTATGTGCAAGCACGCCGATTCCGAACGCAACAAGCCAGCCCATGACCACGTACAGAATCATAGAAAGTACTTTCACGAACCTGCGGTTCATGGCGACGGCGTTCATGGTAATGCCGAGCACGGCGCAACCCCACTCCACGGCAAGAATCAAAAAGCCGAGCATTGTTCCGCCCAAAGCAATCATACAGTAGGGAGTATAAGAGCCTGCAATCAGCAGAAAAATTGTGCAGTGGTCGAAGACTCGGAACACGCCCTTTGCCCTACCCGACGGCAGAAAGTGATAAAGCGCGCTCATGGTATAGAGTATGATGATAGAAACCGAAAACACGGCGACCGCCACCATGTCGTTTACCGCAGGATAGGCAAAATAAAGCAGCGTGATAAGTGCCGCCAGCCCGAGCGCACCGCCGACGATATGCGATACGGCATTGAAAATTTCTTCGCCCTTACTGTAATAGGAAATAAACCCTTTCTTTTGCGCCTGCGCCTTGTTTGTTTGAGCGGTAGTTTGCATGAGTCGCCCTCCTGCGGTAAGTCTGTAATTTCAGTATACCCAAGTTTGCATAAAAAGGAAACCTGCCGTTTGCATTTTCTTCCCTACTCTTTTTTTACCGCTTTCCACCCCGAAAACAAAGCACTCTACGCAAAAACGCGCCCTCTCTACTCACGGTAGAGAGGGCGCGTTTTTTAACAATACATTTTTCGGATGACGAAGTTGACGAAGCTCACCGGGAAAATCCGCGCCAGAAAAAGTTCCAATTTGGAAACAAACCCGACCGCAACGCGCAGAGGCGGTCGCCTCTTTTTCGCCGCTTTGTAAATGACTTTGGCGACGCACTCGGGACTCTTGCCGTGCTGTTCGTCGCGCGCCATTCTGGCAACCGAACGCTGCGCCCGTTCGTTTGTTCCTTCGCAAACGCGGGCCGCGGTGAACCCCGTTTTCGTGTCGCCGGGCAACACGGCAATGACTTTAATTCCGTACGGTTTGAGTTCGTTTGCAAGCGCGCGCGAAAACACCTCTACCCCCGCCTTGGTTGCCGAATACATTGCCTGGTAGGGTAGCGGCATAATGCCGCCTACCGAAGATAAATTGATAATTCTTCCGCGCGTATGTTTCAGGTACGGCACGATTTTACTGCTCAGCACGCACAGCGAAGTCAAATTGACGTTTACGATTCTGGCAATGCGTTCGCTCGTACTCTCCTCCACCGCGCCCGCGATACCCATGCCCGCATTATTGACGAGTATATCGATACGCCCCTCGCGCGCAAAGATTTCTTCAAAAATACCGCCGATTGCGGTTTCGTCCGTCACGTCCGCAGAATAACAGAAAAAATCCGTTCCCTGATACGGCTTTCGTGCAATGCCGTAAACCCGATACCCTTTTTGTAAAAAGAGCCGCGCCGCCGCAAGTCCGATACCGCTTGTCGCACCCGTAATTACCGCAACTTTTTCCATGTTTTCTCCTTGTTCCGCTCTCATTATAACCAAACAAAAAAATCGTGTCAATCGTTTGACAATCGCAAATTGTCATGATAAAATATGACAAGAACGGAGGTAAAAAATGGATTTATTTGAAAAATGCGAAAACCGTGAACGGCTTGATTTCTTAAAACAAAACGGTATTTATCCTTACTTTCATATGCTTACTTCCAAGCAGGCGCCCGAAGTACAAATGGAAGGGAAAGATATGATTATGATTGGCTCCAATAACTATCTGGGTCTGACCTCTCACCCCGAAGTCATCGAGGCGGGCGTAAAGGCCCTTGAAAAATACGGTTCGGGCTGTTCGGGTAGCCGTTTCCTGAACGGCACGCTTGATTTACATATCGAACTCGAACAACGGCTTGCCGCGTTCCTGAAAAAAGAGGACGTCGTTACGTTCTCCACGGGCTTCCAATCCAATCTCGGCATTATCTCCGCTATTGCGGGGCGCAACGATTACATTCTCTGCGACAGGGAAAACCACGCCAGCATTTACGACGCCTGCCGCCTCTCGTTTGCGAGAATGCTGCGTTACCGCCATTCGGATATGGAAGATTTGGAGGAGAAACTAAAAACCGTAGATACAAGCGTATCGGGCATTCTGATAGTCACGGACGGCGTGTTCAGCATGGGCGGCGATATTGCGAAACTCCCCGAAATCGTTGCGCTTGCCAAAAAGTACGGCGCGCGCGTGATGGTAGACGACGCGCACGGCCTGGGCGTTTTGGGCGCGCACGGCAGAGGCACCGCCGAGCACTTCGGGTTAGAAGACGAAGTGGATATTTATATGGGTACGTTTTCCAAATCGCTTGCGAGTATCGGCGGATATATGGCGGCGAAACGCTACGTCTGCGACTATGTACGCCACAATTCCCGTCCCTTTATTTTCAGCGCAAGTTTAACGCCTGCCAACGCGGCGTGCGCCATGAAGTCTTTGGAAATTTTGGAACGCGAACCGCAACGCGTAAAACGGCTTGCGCAAATCAGCAATTATATGCGCGCCAACTTGAAGCGAGAAGGCATCGACATTATCGAGAGCACAACGCCGATTATCCCCATTTACACCTATACGGACGTGAAAACGTTCACTGCGTGCAAACTGCTGTTCGACAGAGGCGTTTACGTCAATTCGGTTGTTTCTCCCGCCACCCCCGTCGGGCAGAGTTTAATCCGTACCAGTTACATGGCAACGCATACGGAAGAACAGATGGACCGCGCACTCACACAAATTAAAGCCGTACTCGACATTGTGAAAGATATTCAGGAATAATCTGTTTCCCTCAAAGAGAAAGCGGCGTTCGTAAAAATACGAACGCCGCTTTTATCGTTTTATTTTATTCTTCGCTATCGGAATTTTCCTCTTCATTCTCCGAAACTTCTTCCGTTTCGGTTTCTACGGTTTCTTCTTCCGCTTCCGCACCTTCCGCGATTGCTTCGGGAGGCAGGTCTGCCGCCGTTTCTTCGGGTGCGGTAACTTCCGCCTCCTCGTCCTTTTCGGTGACGGCTACCGTTGCCACGGCTCCGCCGCGCACTTTCATGAGTCTTACGCCGCGCGTGTTTCTGCCGATTTGCGAAATGCTTTCGCCGTGCATTCGGATAATAATACCCGTTGACGTTACAAGCATAATGTCCAAATCGTCATTGACGAGTTTCATGTTGACGAGTTTACCCGTCTTTTCGTTGAACACGCCCGCTTTAATGCCCTTGCCGCCGCGCGACTGCAATCTGTATTCTTCGGGGTCGCTGCGCTTGCCGTAACCTTTTTCGGAAACTGTGAGTACGTCGAAGCCCTTTTTCAGTACCAGCATGTCCACCACTTCGTCCTTGCCCGTGAGGGAAATGCCGCGCACGCCTGCCGTATCCCGACCCATCGGGCGGACGTCATTCTCCTTGAAGCGGATACATTTGCCCGAACGGCTTGCAAGAATAATTTGTTCGCCGTGCGTTGCGTATTGAACCGCAATCAGTTCGTCGCCCTCGTTAATCTTGATGGCAATTTTACCGCTGCGCATGATACGCGAATATTCGCGCATTCTCGTCTTCTTGACAAGCCCGTTCTTGGTTGCCATGATGAGGAAGCCTTTCTTGGTATCGTCTACGGGGAGAATGGTTGCAATCTTTTCGCCGAGATTCAACTGCACGATATTGACCATTGCGCGGCCGCGCGCCGTTCTGTTCGCTTCGGGAATTTCGTAGCCCTTAATCGAGTACACTTTGCCGAAGTTGGAGAAGAGCAGAATGGACTGGTGCGTGGAGCAGACGAACATATCTTCCACGAAGTCGTCCTCTTTCGGTCTGTGCCCCGTAATGCCCACGCCGCCGCGGTTCTGGGCGCGGTATTCGGCAACGGGATAACGCTTAACGTAACCGCCGTGCGTCATGGAAATCACGACGTCCTCTTCGTCGATTAAATCTTCGTCGTCAATTTCGCCGTAATCTACGGAAATTTCCGATTTGCGCTCCGAAGGATATTTCGCTTTAATCGTAAGCAAGTCGTTTTTGATAATTTCATACACGCGCGACTCGTGCGCCAAAATGTCTTTGAGGTCTGCAATCGTCGCATGAAGCGCTTCCAACTCGTCTTTGAGTTTTTCCACTTCGAGCGAGGTAAGACGCTGCAAACGCATTTCGAGAATCGCATTCGCCTGGCGTTCGGTGAGCACAAATGCCGAGGTAAGTTTTGCGATTGCATCGTACTTGTCCTTGGAAGTCTTGATAATGCGGATGACTTCGTCGATATTGGCAAGCGCAAGCACCAACCCTTCGATAATGTGCGCGCGTTCTTCCGTCTTCTGCAAATCGAAACGGGTACGGCGCGTAATCACTTCTTTCTGGTGCGCGAGGTAGTAAGTAAGAATATCGCGCAGGTTCAGCACTTTGGGTTCTGTGCCGTTTTCGACGAGCGCAAGCAGAATAATGCCGTCCGAAATCTGCAAGTTGGTGTGCTTATACAACGAGTTGAGAACGACTTGCGCGTTCGCGTCTTTCTTGCATTCGATAACGATACGCATACCGTCTCTGCCCGATTCTTCGCGGATATCAGATATGCCCTCTAAACGTTTGTCGCGTACCATGTTCGCAATCGTTTCGATGAGTTGCGCTTTGTTCACCTGATAGGGAATTTCCGTTACCACGATGCGCGAACGCAGATTTCCGCCCGTGCCGTGCTCTTCGATTTCGCATTTGGAGCGGATGACGATATTGCCCTGCCCCGTGCGGTACGCCTTGCGGATTCCCCCTCTGCCCATAATGATGCCGCCCGTAGGGAAGTCGGGCGCAGGGATATAGTTCATGAGTTCGTCGACCGTGATTTCAGGATTGTCAATCATGGCGATGGTGCCGTCGATAACTTCCGCTAAATTGTGGGGCGGAATATTCGTTGCCATGCCGACGGCGATACCGTCCGAACCGTTGACGAGCAGGTTGGGGAAACGCGAAGTGAGCACGGTGGGCTCCATTTCGTTGCCGTCGAAGTTGGGAATGAAATCAACCGTTTCCTTGTCCAAATCGCGCAGCATTTCCGCCGCGAGTTTCGCAAGCCTTGCTTCGGTATAACGCATTGCCGCAGGGGGGTCGCCGTCGACCGAGCCGAAGTTGCCGTGCCCGTCTACCAAAGGAAAGTTGATGGAAAAGTCCTGTGCAAGACGCACGAGCGCGTCGTACACGGAGCTGTCGCCGTGGGGGTGGTATTTACCTAACACGTCACCGACGATACGCGCGCACTTACGGTAGCCCTTTTCGTTGTACAGGCCCATTTCGTGCATGGAAAATAAGATTCTTCTGTGCACGGGCTTTAAGCCGTCGCGCACGTCGGGTATCGCACGCGATTTATTGACCGCCATCGCGTATGCAATGAACGACCGCTTCAACTCGTCGTTGACTTCCACGTCGAGAATTTTGGTCATTTGCAGCGTTTTCTTAAATTCTTCGGTGAGTTCGGGACTCGTTTCTTTTTTCGCCATTTCACTCTCCTCCTTAAATGTCTAAATCCTTGACAAGCGTTGCGTTCTCTTCGATGAACTGGCGGCGCAATGCGGGACTTTCGCCCATGAGTACGGTGAACATTTTATCCGCTTCCATCGCGTCGTTCATGCTCACTTTGATAAGCGTTCTCGTTGCGGGGTTCATGGTGGTATCCCAAAGCTGTTCGGTACTCATTTCGCCGAGACCTTTGTAACGCTGGTATTCCACCTTGCCGTTAGGATAGAGCGCGTCGTAAGCCGTTTTTTCATCCTCGGAATAGAGATAGACGTCCTCTTTGCCTTTTACGCTCGCCTTGTAGAGGGGCGGCATTGCCGAATACACGTGCCCGTGTTCGATTAAGGGGCGCATATAACGGAACAGGAAAGTCAGGAGCAGTATACGGATATGCGCGCCGTCGACGTCGGCATCCGTCATGGAAATGATGCGGTCGTAACGGAGTTTGCTCTCGTCGAAATCGTCTAAAATGCCGCAGCCGAACGCCGTTATCATGGCTTTGATTTCCGCGTTTTCGATAACGCGGTTAAGACGCACCTTTTCTACGTTGAGAATTTTACCGCGGAGGGGCAGAATCGCCTGGAATCTTCTGTCGCGCCCCTGCTTGGCGGTTCCGCCTGCCGAGTCACCCTCTACGATATAAATTTCGCAGAGTTCGGAACGCTTATCCGAACAGTCGGCAAGTTTGCCGGGAAGCGTTGTCGATTCGAGCACGCCCTTTCTTCTTGTCAGTTCTCTTGCGCTTCTTGCCGCGTCGCGCGCCTTTTGCGCCGTGATACAGCGCAGCACCAACTCGCGCGCCTCGGCAGGGTGCTCTTCGATATAAGTACCGAAGCTTTCCGCAATGCACTTGCTCACGAAGGGGCGGATAAAACTGTTGTTGAGTTTATCTTTGGTCTGCGATTCAAACTGCGCGTTTTCAAGTTTCACGGAGACAACCGCCGTAATGCCCTCGCGCACGTCCTCGCCCGTGAGTTTATCGTTATCCTTTAAGATATTGAGTTTCTTGCCTGCGTCGTTGATGACTTTGGTAAGCGCGGCTTTCAGACCGTCTACGTGCGTACCGCCGTCAATCGTGTTGACGTTGTTCGCATAGGAGTAAATGACTTCGTTATAACTCTCGTTGTATTGCAGCGCGATTTCACAGGTCGTCGTTCCCTCCTGCGCCTCAAAATAGAGCGGCTTGGAAAAGAGCGCGTCGTGTCCGTTGTTGATTTCCTGCACGAGTTCTAAAATGCCGCCCGAGTAGCAGAAGTTATCCATGCGCGGAGGCTCGCAGCGTTTATCGAGCAAAGAAATGGTAAGCCCCTTGTTGAGAAACGCAAGTTCTTTGAGGCGAACTTTCAATGTTTCGTATTTGAACACGATGGTTTCAAAGATTTCTTTATCGGGGAAGAACGTGACTTTCGTTCCCGTGTGGTCGGTTTTGCCGACGACTTTGAGGGAACGCTGGGGCACGCCGCGGTTGTAGACCTGTTTGTGGATATGCCCGTTTTGATAAACTTCCACTTCCAGCCATTCGGAGAGCGCGTTCACCGCTTTTACGCCGACGCCGTGCAAACCGCTCGAAACCTTATAGCCCGAATCGCCGCCGAATTTCCCGCCTGCGTTGACTTTAGTGAAAACGACTTCCACCGTGGAAATCTTTTCCTTCGGGTGAATGGCGGTGGGAATGCCGCGGCCGTTGTCTTCGACCGTGCAGGAGCCGTCTTTGTTGATAATGACGTCCACACGGGTACAGTAACCTGCCAACGCTTCGTCGATGGAGTTATCGACCACTTCGCTCACAAGATGGTGAAGACCGCGCTCGTCCGTAGAACTGATGTACATTCCGGGGCGTTTACGGATATGCTCCAATCCGTCGAGCACCTGAATCTGTTCCGCGCCGTATGCGCCCGTTACCTTTTTCGCCATATTTTACTCCTTATTACTGCGGAATTGCTTCCGGTTTTTGCACTTTCTTTCACGCGCGCGCGTATGTGCGCACGACTAAATTATTATATCACAAGCCCTGAAAAAAGTATAGCGTTTTCACCGTATTTTTCACGGATTTCAGGACATAAATGCAAAAAACGGCGCAGAATTGCCCTGTACGCCGTTTGATTGTCTATTCCGTGTGGGGATACCGCCCCGACACTTTTTTGCCGTTTGCGCCCTTACCGTATGTTAAAAAATTTCCTCCGCCAGGAGCGCGACCTCCTCCGTCGTCTGCGCGGAAAATAGTCGACGCTTATTCTCCGCCGCCTGCGGTTTCCCCTTCAAGTAGAACGCCGCCATTTTTCGCATAAATACGCACGCGAACCGTTCGCCGTAAAGCGCGAGCGTTTCGGAAAGCTGGCGTAAAAACAACTCCTTCATAGGCGGCGGTTCCGTGCTCGCAATGTCCGCAAAGACCTGCGGACGGTACATAGCGGCGCGCGCAATCATTACGCCGTCGGCACCCGTCTTCGCAAGCGTCTTTTCCGCGTCGCTCTTCGACCAAACCCCGCCGTTTGCAATGACGGGAATACTCACCGCATTTTTTGCCGCCGCAATCTCCGCGTAATCGGGTGCGCCGGCGTAAACCTTTTCGCGCGTTCTGCCGTGCACGGTAATCATGCACGCGCCCGCGCCCTCGCACAGCCGCGCAAACTCGGCGGTAATTTTTTTCTCTTCCGTAACGCCCGTACGGAATTTTACCGAAATGCGTTTGCCGCTCTTTACGCATTCGGAAATAACTTTTTCCGCAAGCGTCGGATTTTCCATGAGCGCGCTCCCCTCGCCGTTCTTCACAACCTTGGGCATGGGACAGCCCATGTTGATATCGATAAGGTCAAAGGGCGCCAATTCTTCCCCCTCGCAAGCGGCGCGCATAATCTGCGGGTCGCAGCCGAATATCTGCGCCGCCTTGGGCGATTCTTCGCCGTGAACAAGCAACTTTTTCGTTTCCTCGTTGCCGTACAAAAGCCCCTTGCAACTCACCATTTCGGTAAACGTAAGCCCCGCGCCGAGCCTTCTGCACAGTTCGCGGAACGGATAATTCGTGTACCCTGCAAGCGGCGCAAGAAATACGTTGTTCGGGCAGACGAGCCCTGAAATGTTAACAGGCGCAAACATTTTCTTTCGCCTTTTTGTAATAGTCAGAACGCTCTTCGCCCGTGAGCGCGTTCACGTCCTTGCCGTCCGCAAGAACCAGACGTTCCCATTCGGTAAACCGCTCCGCCGCCTTTTTCACGGCGTCCAGAAGCGCCTGTTCGCCGTCAACCCCCAACAGATAAGCGGTTTGGGCAAGTACCATTAACAAGTCGCCGAATTCCGCCGCGATACTTACCTTATCGCCCGATTTCACCGCGGCGGCAAGTTCTTCTGCTTTTTCCGCAAATTTGGCTTTGCAGTCGTCGTTCGTCTCGAATGCCCAGCCGCCCTTTGCCATGCGCTTTGCAACTTTCTGCGCGCGCAGGAGTGCGGGGAAACAGTACGGAACGTCGTTCACCGCGTCCGAAAAAGTCTGCTGGTGCTTCTCCGTCATTTTATTTTTATCCCAAACGGAAAGCGCGCCGTCCGCATTCTGCGCTTTGTCTTTGCCGAACACGTGCGTGTGGCGGGTGATGAGTTTTTCGCACACGCCGCTCAATACGTCGGTGAGCGTAAAGTTGCCGCGCTCCTCCTCGATGAGCGTATGGAACGCCGCTTGCATGAGCACGTCGCCTGCCTCCTCGCACATCTTATCGGGGTCGTTGCAGTCAATCGCGTCCACAAGTTCGTACGCTTCCTCGATGGCGTTGATACGGATGCTTTCGTGCGTTTGCGCCCTGTCCCAAGGACAGCCGTCGGGTGCGCGAAGACGGCGCAGAATTTCCGCCAAGTCTTCCATGTCGAACCGCTTGCGTTCCAAAAGCGGTTCATCGTAAACGACGAGCGCGGTGCGCTCGTTATAAGTAACTTGTCTGTCGGCTTCGGAAAGCGGTATCTTTTTCGGATTGCCGTCAGCAATAAAGCAGGCAGGCGCGTTATCGCCGAACCGCTCGGTAAGCACGAGTTTCACGTCGCCCGCAAGAGTTTTATCCGTAATATCATAGACCACGAGCGGAAGCGTGAGTTTGCCGTCGATTTCATAAGCGGACACGGACTGATAGGCGCAGGAAAGCCCTGCGGCAGCCGCCGCCTTCGCACCCTTCGTTGCACCCTCGATGATTTCCGTTTCGCAATCCCCGATGAGAATGCCCGCGATTCTGTCTTCCGAAACGCCGCCGTCCACGCAGTAGCAAAGATTGCAGTTCTTTGCCGCGCGCTTGATTTCGCGCACGGCTTTTTCGGTGAACGTATCCCAGTTGCGGCTCTTTTCGTAGAGCGCGTCGAGCGTTTCAAATTCAATACCGACTTCGCGCGCGCTTTCCGCAGACGGGAGCAGCCCCGTTCGCAGCAATACTTTGTCCGCCTGTCGCATCGCTTCCGCTCCGCGCAGGCTCAAATCTCCTCTTTCCGTTCCCAGACTTACGATTGAAATCATGCCAAAACGACCTCTTGTTGTTTTTCGTTCGCTTCACAGTATAAAACAAATCGAGAGAAAAAGCAACCAGATAGCACGCATTCGCGGCGATTGCCGCGCCGCCGATGGAAAGAGCAGGGTCGCTCACCAGCACCCACTGCAACGCAAATTTCACGATAACCGCGCACAGCATGGAGAGGGCGGCGCGCTTGGCACGCCCCATGCCCGTAAGACACGCCGCAAGCGTATCCACCCCTGCGAGCGTCACCGCAGACACGGAGGAAAGTCGAACGAGCCTTACGAGCAGTGCGGCGTCTTCCGCCGAGAGCGTGGAATAGACGAGATGAACAATGGTTGGCGCGAGGAAAAACAGCGCGACGGCGCACGGCACGGCAAGGAGCAGCGTAAGCCCGAGCGAATACATGGCGCGGCGCTTCCCCTCCTCCTCGTTCCCCTTTGCAAAGCACGCGGAAACGGCGGGCACGGTGGCGGCAGCAAGTCCGTAGCAAAGCGCGGCGGGAATGTTGATAAGACCGACCGCTCCGCCCGCGAACAGTCCGTATAGCGTGACCGCACGCGGAGTATGCGCCGAGAGCAGGCGGACAATCAGAATGCTGTCAACCGTCTGCGAGAGCGGCAAAAGCGAGGTAGAAACCATGACGGGAAACGCGTTTGAAAAAATTTCTCCGCCCGAAGTTTTCAACACGCGCAGAGACTTCATTCTGCGTTCGCCGCGGTAGCGCGAAAGAAGATACAAGAACGCCGCAATTTCCGAAACGGTGACGGCAAGCAACGAATAGGTGACCGCACGTACAGGCTCGTCGGAATAACGGAATGCAAAATACAGCCCTGCGCAAGCCTTGAAAATCTGTTCTACGATTTCGGAAACCGCCGTGGGCGCCATATTGTTCTTGCCCTGAAAATAGCCGCGGAAGACGGCAATCATGGCAACGAAAAAGACGGACGGCGCAAGCGCGAGATAGCACGGCAGTAAATTTTCTTCGTTTTGCAGTCCGCTCATGTACGGCGCAAAAAGGCACATGAACAGCGTGCCGCACAGTCCCAACAGCGCAAACAGTTTGAGCGCAGTCTTTACGGTGTCCGAACTTGCCCTGCCCTCCGCCGTTTCCTTTGCAATCATGCGCGAGAACGCCGAGGGAATGCCCGCCGAAGAAAATGTGAGCAACACGCAAAAAAGCGGATACGCCATTTGGTACAAGCCCATGCCGTAGCCGCCCAGAATTCCGACGAGCGGAATGCGGTATAAAACGCCGATGCCCTTGGCGGCAAGCCCGCCCAGCGAAATTACCGCGACGTTTTTGAGAAAATTTTTGTGCTTCATTATGTAGACAAGACGTTTTGTTTTCATCGAAAACAAAACGCCTTACGCTTATTCAAACTGATTGGCAATGATGTCGGCAGTCAACCGCGCAAGCTTGACGGACGCCGCCTCTAAAACCGCGCCCTCTTCCTGCGAGAGCAGAATCACCGCGCCGAGGCAATCGCCGTTAGCGACGATTGGCACAATAACTTCCGCCGTGTGCTCTATTTCTGCATCCGCCACTACGGCAAGCACTTCGCCGCCTTCCGCTTTATTGGCAAGATAACTTCTGCGCGAATCCATAATCTCCGCAAGTTTTTCGGATACCGTTTT
The DNA here is from genome assembly GCA_947087265.1 of uncultured Clostridia bacterium. Taxonomy (GTDB): domain Bacteria; phylum Bacillota; class Clostridia; order Christensenellales; family Borkfalkiaceae; genus Gallimonas. The sequence continues at coordinate 49,262 of CAMUBY010000001.1, read as the reverse complement.
CCCGACGAGCGCCTTTTTGCCCGAACCCGCCGCGCTCAGCACCGAGTCCGTATCGCAAATTACGGCAAGGCAGCCGCTCTGTTCGTTGAGCGATTTCGCCGTGCCTTCCGCAAAACGTTCCACCGAAGCGATGGGCGAATACTTTTTCAGCATAAGTTCGTCGCGGTCTGTAAAGAGTTCTAAGGGGTCGCCCTCCCGAATGCGCAGCGTGCGCCTGATTTCTTTGGGAATAACCACTCTGCCGAGTTCGTCGATTCTTCTCACGATTCCCGTTGCTTTCATAATAAAAATTCCTCCGTATATTTTCATTATGCGGAGGTTACAAGTTTCTATTCTTTTTTTATTTAAGTTTCTGATTGTCAAAAGCGACGGAGGCGTATATCTTTTCTTTCATGCACGTTATGCTCACGTAAGCGCTCCGCCACTTTATTCGCCCCAATCGCAACTGCCTCCACGGCAAAAATTTTTTTTACCATGCTTGCCGTAACCTACAAGTCCGCCCATCAATCCAAGGGAAGTCGTATCATGGAAATACAATATGTCTTCGTAGCGATAAAATTTTTTCTTCCGAAACAAACTATGCACCTCTAACCCCTCGTCCGTAGAAATAACGTAATTAAAATGAACATACAAAAAGCCAAACAAACCAAGCGCGGAAAAGGCAACAATAGAAACGACTATAATGGCAACCGTTGTTACTGTGGTATTTTCCGCATCTGCGATAGCACAGTAGATACATCCCGCCGCGCCGCCGAAAAAGACAAGAAGTGCAAACCCGAGGAAAAAGCCTTGAAGCAATTTTGAATTTCGTGTGCGAATGGTTCCTTTATCGTTTATTTTTTTATCACCCCGTGTCTTCAGCGCAAAGATAACGGTGCCTAAAACGCTTATACCAAAAAAAATCCCGAAAGTTATAAGTATACATTCTAATATATCCATATCAACACCTACGTGAAAATATTTTTTTCAAACTTTTCAAATACAGTTTATTCCGCTATGCATATACCAATATAGAAATATTTCTTTGTATTCTGTTATGAAAATTTAACCTCTACTCAACCAAAATATTCTTTTGCAAGGCTTTCAAACGCAGGCAAAGCGCGGCGAATCATGCCGCCATCCACGCAGTACGAAATGCGCACATATCCCTCTATCCCGAACGAGTCGGACGGCACGAGCAACAGTTCATACTTTTTTGCACGCTCGCAAAACGCTTTTGCGTCCGCTTCGGGCGACTTCACAAACAAATAGAACGCCCCCTCGGGGAGCACGCAGTCGTACCCCATGTCGGTAAGCGCGCCGTACAGCAGGCGGCGGTTTTCGTCATACACGTTGATATCGCTCACCTTGCCGAGGCAATTCGCGCACACGCGCTGAAAGAGAGAAGGCGCGCACACGTACCCCAAACTTCTGCCCGCGCCGCACACGGCGGCAAACAGTTCGTCCGCGTTTTCGCAGGCAGGGCACACCGCCGCGTAGCCGATACGCTCGCCCGCAAGACTTAACGATTTGGAAAAGGAATAGCACACGATTGTGTTTTTGTAAAAGTTCATGGCACAGGGCACGCTTACGCCGTACACGAGTTCGCGGTAGGGCTCGTCGGCAATCAGATAAATCGGCGCGCCCTTTTCTTTGCTTTTTCCGTTGAGGAGCGCGGCAAGCATTTTTAATTCGTCTTCGCCGTACACCGCGCCCGTAGGATTGTTGGGAGAATTGATAATCACCGCCTTGGTACGCCTTCCGATAGCGCGCTCCAATTCCGTTTTGTCTAAATGAAAATTTGCGTCCGTATTTGCTTCAACGACCTTGCCGCCCGCGCGTTCAACGAATACTTTATATTCGGGGAAGTAGGGAGTAACAACGACGAACTCGTCGCCCTCTTCAAACAGCGCGTTCAGCGTAATCGTAAGCGAAGCCGCAGCGCCGCACGTCATATATACCAAATCGCCGCGCATAGGCACGCCGAACGACTTTTGCAGATAGTCTGCAACCGCGGCACGCACTTCGGGCGCACCGGGCGCGGACGTGTAGCCGTGCAACGCTTGCGCAGGTATTTCTTTGAGCAGCCTTGCAATTTCTTCCCGCACGCATTCGGGCGCTGGCACGCTGGGGTTGCCGATGGAAAAATCGAACACGTTTTCCGCGCCGATTTCTTCTTTGCGCTTTGCGCCGTACTCAAATATTTCGCGGATGACCGAACGCTCTTCGCCGAGTTTCTGCATGGTCTGATTCCACATATTTCTCCCTCACTTTTTTGCCAGAGTATAACTTTCGTCCAACAGCGCGGCAATCGTTTCAAACGGAAGCCCGCCTTCCAAATACACCGTAATCCAGCTTTTTTTGTTCATGTGGTAGGCGGGGAAAAAGTTCACGGAGTCGATTGTTTCGGGTACGCGCTCAGGCGGCATCCGCAAATCGAGCACTTCCACAACGCGTTCGGTATCCAGCCCGATTTTCCGCCCGGCGACGGAGAGAATGGCGCCGAACCACTTGCGGTTATCCTGCCTGCGCCAGACGGCGTTATTCGGAAATTTCTCCCAAAGATATTCGGGTTCGATTCCGTACTTTTCGCGAACGTAAGCAATCGCCGCTTTTGCGCCTGCGCTTTTGAAAATTTCCGCGTCAAAACATCTCTCTGAAATTTCCGCAACAACTTCGTCCACCGCCGCGCGCACGCTGCCCACAAACGCACCCTGCGCTTCCTCTACGAGGTACAGCGTGTACGGCTCGCCCGTGCCCTCGTCGGTAAGCATAGTTCGCACCTCGCCCACGCTCGTTACGGTAACCGCAAGCAAAAACTGCCCGTCTAAAATTGCAGTGCGGTAAACGTAATCACCGCGCTCCTGTAAAAAGCCGAACTGCAATAATTTAGAAAAATTCGCCTGTTTGTATTTGAAATAATTTTGCGGTTGTATCATAATATCTTCTTCAAAAACTGACCCGTATAACTTTCTTCGACGTTTGCAACCTCTTCGGGCGAACCCGTACAAAGTATCGTACCGCCACCGTCGCCCCCCTCGGGCCCGAGGTCGATGAGATAGTCGGCAATCTTAATGACGTCCAAATTATGCTCGATGACGAGCACGGTATTGCCGCCCTCCCGAAGCCGCAGGAGAATGCCGACGAGTTTTTCCACGTCGTAACTGTGAAGCCCCGTCGTGGGTTCGTCAAGGATATAAAACGTCTTACCCGTGGAACGGCGCGAAAGCTCTGTGGCAAGTTTCACGCGCTGTGCCTCGCCCCCCGAAAGGGTTGTGGAACTCTGCCCGAGTTTGATATACCCTAAGCCCACTTCGTAGAGCGTGCGTATCTTGTTGTAAATGGACGGCACGGGCTTGAAAAATTCGCAAGCCTCCTCTACCGTCATATCGAGTACGTCCGAAATGTTTTTGCCTTTATATCTGACTTCCAGCGTTTCGCGGTTGTAGCGTTTTCCGCCGCACACTTCGCAGGGAACGTACACGTCGGGCAGGAAGTGCATTTCGATTTTCATGATGCCGTCGCCCTGGCAGTTTTCGCACCTGCCGCCTGCCACGTTAAAGGAAAATCTGCCTGATTTATAGCCCATGGTTTTCGCGTCGGGCGTAGCGGCGAACAAGTCGCGGATTGCCGAGAAAACGCCCGTGTAGGTGGCAGGATTAGAACGCGGCGTTCTGCCGATGGGGGATTGGTCGATGGCAATGACTTTGTCGAAATATTCAAGCCCCGAACACGCGCCGCTTTTGCCGAGCGGCAGCCGCGCTCCGCCCAACCCGTTTGAAAGAAGCGGCAAAACGATTTCGTTAACAAGCGAGGATTTACCTGAACCGCTCACGCCCGTTACCGCCGTAATCAGACCGACGGGAATTTCCGCCGTAATGCCCTTTAAGTTGTTTTGTCTGCAATCTTCCACGCGCAGCCATCTTCCGTCGGGCTGTTTGCGTACGGCGGGAACTTCTATCTTCCGCCGCCCCGAAAGGAAGTCACCCGTAACCGAGCGCGGCTCCTTCATAATGTCTTCCACCGCGCCGCACGCAACCACTTCTCCGCCGTGCACGCCTGCACCCGGTCCGACATCCACAATGTAGTCCGCCGCGCGCATGGTGTCTTCGTCGTGTTCCACCACGATAAGGGTATTGCCCAAATCGCGCAAGCCTTTCAGCGAGGCGAGCAGTTTTTCGTTATCCCGCTGGTGAAGCCCGATACTCGGCTCGTCAAGAATATAGAGTACGCCCGTGAGCGCGCTGCCGATTTGCGTTGCTAAACGAATACGCTGACTCTCGCCGCCCGACAGGGTTGCCGCCGAACGCGCGAGCGTTAAATAGTCGAGTCCCACGCCGATTAAAAAGTCGATTCGGTTTCTGATTTCCTTTAAGATGACGTCCGCAATCGCGTGCTGGGTACTACTCAACTCTAATCCGCCCAAAAACTCTTTAAGATTTTTGACGGGCATTTCGCAGATTTGGGCAATGTTCTTTCCCCCCACCGTGACGGCGAGCGCTTCCTTTTTCAAACGCTTGCCTTTGCAGGCAGGGCAGTCGGTGGTGCGCATATAACGCTCGATATCCCACTTTACGCCCTCGGACGAAGTACTCTGATACCGCCGCTGCAAGTTATTCACAAACCCTTCCCACGCCATTTTGTAACTGCCCGAAAAGGTGCGCGTGTTATAACTTAAATCGATTTGCTCGCCCTTGTTTCCGTACATCAAAATGTCGTACGCGCTCTTGGGCAGGTCTTTTACCGGAACGTCGAGCGAAAAGCCGTAGTGCTTCGCAAGCGCGGAAATATACATGAGGTTGGTGGAGTTGCTTTCCAGCATCCAGCCGCTCGCATGAACGGCGCCCTCGCGCAGCGTCTTTGTTTTGTCGGGACAGATGAGGTCGGGGTCGACGAGTTGGCGGAAGCCCAAACCCGTACATTCGGGACAAGCCCCCCAAGGGGTGTTAAACGAGAAGAGCCGCGGCTCGATTTCTTCGATAGAGATATTGCAGTCGGGGCAGGAATAACGCGAAGAATAGAGAATCTCCTCGCCGCCTAAATCGATGAGAACGAGTCCGTCCGCAAGTTTCAATGCCGCTTCTAAACTCTCCGTCAAACGCTTCAAAATGCCGTCTTTCACCACTAGGCGGTCGATGACCACGCTCACGTTGTGCTTCACGTTCTTTTCGAGTTTGATTTCTTCCTGTAAGTCATAAATAATGCCGTCGATTTTCACGCGCGCATATCCGCTCTTGCGGTAGCCTTGCAATTCTTTGACGAACTCTCCCTTTCTGCCGCGCACAACAGGCGCGTTGACGAGAATTTTACTGCCTTCGGGGAGTGCCATAACGCGGTCGGCAATTTCGTCCACCGTCTGGCGGCGGATTTCCCTGCCGCAGTTCGGACAGTGCGGCGTTCCCGCGCGCGCAAACAGCAAACGGAGATAATCGTAAATTTCCGTGACCGTGCCCACCGTGGAGCGCGGATTGTGCGAAGTCGTTTTCTGGTCAATGGAAATGGCGGGCGAAAGTCCTTCGATGCTCTCCACGTCGGGTTTTTCCATCATGCCGAGGAATTGCCGCGCGTAAGAAGAAAGGCTCTCCATATACCGCCTTTGTCCTTCTGCAAAAATCGTATCGAACGCAAGCGTACTCTTGCCCGAACCCGAAAGACCCGTAAACACGGTGAGCGAGCCGCGCGGAATGTGTACGTCGATATTTTTTAAGTTGTTCGCTTTCGCGCCCTTAACGTAAATTTCTTCTTTCATGTTCTCTCCGTAATGCTTATGTATCTAACTGTTTCAGGCGGGCAATTTGCATAACCGCTTCGTCTATCTGCCGCCAGTTTTCTCCGTAATAATGAAACTCTTTTACGCGCTCCAAATTATGTCTGCCCACCGCAAGCACGCCCGTAACCCCGAGCGTTTCCGCTTCTTTCAGCAAATCGGGATTGTCGTCTACAAGCACGGAAATTCCGTTCGTCTTGCAGTACGCGCCCTTATCCCAGCGGTCGGCAACGATTGCATCATACGGAATTTTGCGCTTTTCCAGCCAGTCGCGGCTGACCGTAACGGGGTTGCCGAACCACTCTTTCTGACGGGCGGTGAGAATGATAATTTCATGCCCCTCCGCTTTCCAGTGCGCGAGCGCTTCCCTTGCGCCCGTGCGCGCCTTTGCCTCGGTAAACGCGGACACGCCCCCGTCGCGAATGAACGCGAGTACGTCGGAAAGTTCCCAATCGAACACGTTGACGAACATATTGGAATGTTCGTTGACGAGTTTGAAGGGCAAGCCTTTGCGCGCAATATACGCGCCTGCACGCGCGGCGCGTTCCACGATATTCAGCGTGTCATCGATATCGACTGCGATTTTCATGCGTTCCCCCTCATGCGTTTTCTCAGTTCCGCAATCGTTTCCCGAATTTCAATCGCGCGCTCGAAGTCGAGTTGCGCGGAAGCCACTTTCATTAAGGCTTTGAGTTTTTCGATTTCTTCGGGAATATCCTTCATGCGCACGTCGTCCGTGCGTTTCGTCTTTGCCGTAATCTGCAAGGACGATTTTACTTCTTTGACGATGGTCTTTGGCACAATGCCGTGTTCTTTGTTGTATTGTTCCTGTACGGCGCGGCGGCGGTTAGTTTCGCCGATGGCGCGCGACATGCTGCCCGTCATTTCGTCGGCATACATGACGACGCGCCCTTCCGCATTTCTTGCCGCGCGTCCGATGGTCTGCACCAAAGAAGTTTCGCTTCGTAAGAAGCCTTCCTTGTCCGCGTCGAGAATGGCAACGAGTTTCACCTCGGGCATATCCAAGCCCTCGCGCAATAAGTTGATTCCGCACAGCACGTCGAACTCGCCTGCGCGCAATCCGTTTACAATATCGATGCGCTCTAACGTATCGATATCCGAGTGCATATAGCGCACTTTGACGCCGCTCTCTTTCAGATAGTCTGTCAAACTTTCCGCCATGCGCTTTGTGAGCGTTGTTACAAGCACCCGTCCGCCCGACTTGACGACCGTTTTGATTTCGCCGAGCAAGTCGTCAATCTGTCCGCGCGTGGGACGGATTTCCACAGGGGGGTCCAACAGCCCCGTGGGACGGATGAGTTGCTCCACCACCTGCCCCGCCTCGGAGAGTTCGTAGGGCGCGGGCGTTGCCGAAACGCAGATGAGTTGGGGCACTCGCGCGTCAAACTCCTCAAAAGTCAGGGGGCGGTTGTCGTAAGCCGATTTCATGCGGAATCCGTATTCCACGAGATTGGTTTTGCGCGCCAAATCGCCGTTGTACATGGCGCGGATTTGCGGCAGAGTCATGTGACTTTCGTCAATGAATACGAGAAAGTTTTTGGGGAAATAGTCAAGCAAAGTAAAGGACGGCTGCCCGGGCGTGCGCCCGTCGAAATAGCGCGAATAGTTCTCCACGCCCGAACAGTACCCGATTTCGCGGAGCATCTCCAAATCGTGTTCGGTGCGCTGACGAAGCCGCTGCGCTTCCAGAAGTTTGCCTGCGTCCTCGAACGCCTTGACTTCCCCTTGTAAATCCTCTTCGATGACGGAAAGCGCGGAAGCAAGCCTTTCGCTCCCCACCGCGTAGTGGCTGGCAGGAAAGATGACGGCGTGTTTTAAGGAAGAAATCACCTTGCCCGTAACGACGTCTTCCTCGCCGAGCGCATCGATTTCGTCGCCGAAAAATTCCACGCGAATGGCGACTTCGGAATTGGACGCGGGGAAAATTTCCACCACGTCGCCGCGCACGCGGAAGGTCGAACGTTTGAAATCGGTATCGTTGCGCGAATAGTGAATTTCCACCAGACGGCGCAAGAGTTCGTCGCGCCCAAGTTCCTGCCCGGGACGCAAAGAAATGCCCAAGCGGAAAAATTCCTCGGGCGCGCCCAAACCGTAAATACAGGAAACGGAAGAAACGACAATCACGTCGTCGCGCTCGCCCAACGAGCAGGTGGCGGCGTTGCGGAGTTTATCGATTTCGTCGTTCATCGATAAATCTTTTTCGATATAAGTATCCGTCGAAGGAATATAACTTTCGGGCTGGTAATAGTCGTAATAGGAAACGAAATATTCCACGCGGTTGTTGGGGAAAAACTCGCGGAATTCGTTGCACAGCTGCGCCGCAAGCGTCTTATTATGCGCAATGATAAGCGCGGGCCGCCCTACGTTTTTGATGACGTTCGCCATCGTAAACGTTTTGCCGCTGCCCGTAACCCCGACGAGAACCTGCGTTCGGATTCCGTCTTCCACCCCTTCCGTTAAACGACGGATTGCCTCGGGCTGGTCGCCCGTGGGAGAAAAGGGAGATTTCAGTTGAAATTCAAAGTGTTCCATCATTCAAAAATAACGCAAACATACGTTTGCGCTTATTGTAACTTTTCCGCGTGAATTTGTCAATAAAATTTTAACGTTATTTGAAGATAAGCCGCAAAATAACGCCGATAAAAAAGGTAATGCAAGCGCCGATTGCGCCGACGCCCCACTTAAACGCCACCGAGCGTTTGCGCTGCACGTCCGAACGCTGATAGGCAAGCCCTGCGGCGTGCATGAATACCACGTAAATCTTTTCGCCCTTGCGTTCCGAAGCAATGAGCCCGAAATAGCCGTCCAGTTCCAGAGAGCGTAAAATGCGTTCGAGCGCCTCCTCGTCGATTCTCGATTTCGGGGGGAGCGCGGCAAGAATTTCGCAGGGCGCGGCGAGGAAACGTTCCTTACCGAGCGATAAAGAATAAACGGCACGCATGACTTGATTTTCGCGTTTGTTGAGTTTATCGTTAATCACGGTTTCACCTATGGCAACAGGGATACCGTAAGAGCGCCCAAGAACCCGCCCGCAAACGCGCCGAAGAGCGCAAGCAGGAAAGCCTCAATCCGACGGAACAACCGTTCGCGTTTGCCCGATTTTGCGCGCTCGAAGTAGAGTCTTCCTTCGGGCAGGGGACGCAGGCAATATTCGCCCTCCTCCGCATAACCGACTTCGATATACTTGTGTTCTTCGAGATAGCAAAGCATGGCTTTCAGTCCGTCTCCGTCCACGCGATACGCTTTCGGAAAACAGTTGATAAGTTCCCGCTCGTCCATCAGTTTATAACTTCCGCTGCCGCAGCTTTCGTTGATTGCGGAAAGAAGTTTGCTTGTTCTCTCGTCCAGCATACTGTTACCGAAAACAGTATGTGCGATTCAACCGCGCGTCATTCAGAAGAATAAGATACGGAATAAGTTATGACGGTACATCATCTCGGTAAGCGGAGAAGCCGTTAAAAACTGTTCGATTTTCAGCATCGTTTCGCGCGCGCCCTCTAATATTTTGCCCGCCTGCCCGAGACTTTCGAGATTGCCGTTGGCAAGAATATCCACGCCGAGATAGACCCCCAGCACAAGCGCAAGGAAAAATGCAAAGAACACCACCGAAAGAATTACACCGTCAATGATATTAAGCACGCGTACGGAACGGTACTTGCGGACGAGTTTGTTCAGGAAGAAGCCGAGCAGCATCACCACGGCAAAGAAAATAAGGAAACAAACGGTTGCGATAATAAAATACGCAATAATCGTTGCAATAACGATATTGAGTCCGCCGCCCGCAATGGAGTTTCCGATAGAGGAAACCCAGCCGCGCAGGAAAGAAACGCTGAGCGTAAGATACATGGCAAGGACAATCGAGCCCAGCGTAAGCGCAATCATGACAGTCGTCTGCAACGACCGCGCAACGCCGATACGGTACCCGCCCCTGACAAAGAACACGCACACGCTGACGAGAAGCAGGTCCTGCACATAGACCGCGCCGAACTTCGTCCAAACCGCATTCGAAAGTACCTGTTCCAAGCCCGCTACGGGCACGACGTAATCAATTACGCCAAGCGCGAAACCGCCGAGCACGACAACGAAAAGCACAACGTTCAACAGCGAAGTGACTGCGCCGAGAATCCTGTTAAAAACGCGGAAACCTTTGCTTGCGTTTAACTTCGGACTCAGCATCGCGCGGCGTACCGCCGCGCCGACGAGCAGCACCAACACCGTTGCCCCGAACAGCAACGCCGCCGAAACGGCAAAGCCCTGCCAGCCGTCGGGCACGGGTATCACTTTCAAAAGCAGCGTAAGCGCGAACACCGCAAGAATCTGCCAGCTTGTCCACGCCATGCGCACGAAGTTGCGGAAGGCGCCGTAAACGACGGAAGCAACGGAAAGCGCGCCGAGAACACCGACGGCTATCCACATCGGCGTTGTCATATCGGCAAGCAAATTTGCAATCATACGGGTTCCTCCACAGTCACTCTTTTACTCTTTATTTATTAAAGTTGTCTTTCAAAGATACGATTTCCGAAAGGCAAAGTTTGTCGTTTTTCCGACAAGTTTTGTAATATCCTGTCCGCATCAGCTGAAACGCCGTTCCCTCCTCCGCTTCTTCGAGATAGGGCTCGGCTTTCGCCGCAAAGATATGTTCGCTGTCGAGATTGATGCGTTCGGAAAAATCCTGCCCGGCATACTCCGCGTCACGGAGCAAATGGTCGTACCGGACGAGCTCCGCGTCCACGCACGTTTCCGCGTTCACCCAGTGAATGACGCCCTTCGCCTTGACGCCGCTCGTGTCGTTACCGCTGCGCGATTCGGGCAGATAGGTGCATTTGATTTCCACGACCTTTCCGTTCTTATCCTGCACCGCTTCGTCGCAGCGCACGATATAGGCATTTTTCAAGCGCGCAACCCCGCCGATTTTCAAACGGTGATATTTGGGCGGCGGGTCGAGCGAAAAATCGCTTTGTTCGATATAGAGCGTTTTTCCGAACCGCACTTTGCGCGTGCCCGCGTTTTCGTCGAGTTGGTTGATTTCAAAATCAATCTCCTCTTCGCCCTCATAGTTGGTAATCGTGAGTTTGAGCGGTTCCACCACCGCCATGGCACGCGGCGCGTGCGCGTTGAGGTATTCGCGGACGACGGCTTCAAAATACGAAATTTCGCATTCGGAATTGGCTTTTACGACGCCGATACGGCCGCAGAAATCACGGACGGCGGCGGCGGGAATGCCGCGGTTTCTCAGCCCCGCAAGCGTGGGCATACGCGCATCGTCCCAGCCGTGTACGGAATTTTCCTCCACTAATTTTTTGAGATAACGCTTGCTCATGACGAGATTGGTCAAATTTAGCCTCGCAAATTCGATTTGACGGGGTTTTGGCGCAAAGCCGAGTGAATACCCTACCCAGTCGTAAAGCGGTCTGTGGTCCTCAAATTCGAGCGTACAGAGCGAATGTGTAACCCCCTGCAACGCGTCGCAGATAGGGTGCGCGTAATCGTACATGGGGTAAATACACCACTTGTCGCCCGTGCGGTGATGGGTGGCGCGCAAAATGCGGTAAATGACGGGGTCGCGCAGATTCATGTTGGGCGAGGACATATCGATTTTCGCACGCAGACATTTTTCGCCGTCGGCATATTTTCCCGCACGCATTTCGCGGAAGAGCCGCAAATTCTCCTCGACGGAGCGGTTACGGTACGGGCTTTCCGTGCCCGGTTCGGTGAGCGTGCCGCGCGTGTTCTTGATTTCCTCGGCGGATAAATCGCACACGTACGCCTTGCCTTCCTGAATGAGTTTTTCGGCGTACTCATAGATTATATCGAAAAAGTCGGAAGCGTATACCTCTTTCTCCCAATGATAGCCCAGCCATAAAATATCTTTGCGGATTGCGTCTACAAATTCCGTTTTTTCTTTGGAAGGGTTGGTATCGTCGAAAAATAAATTGCAAGTACCGCCGTATTTCTGCGCCGTGCCGAAATTGACGAACATACTCTTTGCGTGCCCGATATGCAAATACCCGTTCGGTTCGGGCGGAAAGCGCGTTTTCACCGCGCTGATTTTCTGTTCGGCGAGGTCGGACTCCACAATCTGTTCGATAAAATTACTCGGCTCTGCCATAATTTTTTCTCCGTAAAGGGCTTTTGCATAATTATAGCACTTTTTTTTAGAAATTGATACTTTTTGCACCGCGTTTTCCAAAATTCGTTAAGTCCCGTAAAACACGTCAACCGCAATCAAAAAAGCAAAGCGGAACGCTTCCTTGTAGATATCTTCGACTTCCATCTCACGCGTAAGGTCCACCGCGTCGCTTAATTGGCGATACAGTTCGAGCGCCTCGGCATTATCTTGCAGTTTTTGCATAAATACTTCCTCTGCTTCCGACGCCGCGTGCAATGCCGCTTTGTATTCTTCGCTTAACTTCATTTGGTCTATCTTTCCGCGATTTCCGTTGATGATATCCTCAATTGCCGATTTCATATATTTCTCCTTGCTACATTTGTGGTATAATTATAACTCTCGACTTGTGGCATGTCAAGCATTTTGCCACAATTGTGGTAAAATATAGCTATGGATAAATTTTATGAAAGATTAAAAGAATTAAGATTGGAAAAAAAGCTTTCACAGGTTCAGCTTGCAAATGAAACAGGTTTAAGCAGAAGTGCAATCGGCTTTTGGGAGAATGGTCAAAGAATTCCACTCGCTTCTGTTGTTATAGTGCTTGCAAAATTTTTCGGCGTGACTTCCGATTATTTGTTGGGCTTATCCGACTGATTACTTGACAAATTTTATGTGAAAGAATAATATATTCCGAAAGGAGATATCATGGCAAATAAAGCAGTTACAATGGAAAAACTCGTTGCGCTTTGTAAAGCGCGCGGCATCATCTTCCCCGGCAGCGAAATCTACGGCGGAATGGGAAACACGTGGGACTACGGACCCGTAGGCGTTGAAATCAAAAACAACCTCAAACGCGCCTGGTGGAAACGCTTTGTACAGGAGAGCGACAACTCTTACGGCGTGGACGCGGCAATTCTCATGAACGCGCGCGTTTGGGACGCGAGCGGACACACGACCTCCTTTTCCGACCCGAAAATGGACTGCAAGGAATGCAAGAGCCGTCACCGCGCGGATACGCTCATCGAGGCGCACTCCAAAGGGAAAGTCAACCCCGATACCATGTCGAATGCGGAAATGGAGGCATACATTCAGGAACACCAGGTGCATTGCCCCATTTGCGGGAAATTCAACTGGACGAATATCCGCACCTTCAACCTCATGTTTGAAACCTCGCGCGGCGTTACCGACGAGAGCCAGAATAAAATTTATCTGCGCCCCGAAACGGCGCAGGGCGAATTCGTGAACTTCCTCAACGTACAGCGCACTACGCGCGCGAAAGTGCCCTTCGGCATTGCGCAGGTAGGCAAGGCGTTCCGCAACGAAATTACGCCCGGCAACTTCATTTTCCGTACGATTGAGTTCGAGCAGATGGAGCACCAGTGGTTCTGCAAAGAAGGCACGGACGGCGAATATTACGATTCGTTCAAACAAAAGGCATGGCAGTTTTTGCTCGATTTGGGCTTCGACGAAAAGCACCTGCGCTTTAAGGACCACGATAAACTCGCGCACTACGCAAAGGCGGCGTGCGACATTCAATACGAATTCCCCATGGGTTGGAGCGAACTAAACGGCATTCACAACCGCACCGACTACGACCTCACGCGCCATCAGGAATTTTCGGGTAAGTCGATGACTTATATCGACCCGATTACGAGCGAACGCTATATCCCCTACGTCATCGAATACTCCATCGGCGCAGACCGCCTGATGCTTGCGACCCTTTCCGAAGCCTACGACGAAGAAACGCTTGAAAACGGCGAGGTTCGCAACGTCATGCGCTTCCACCCCGCAATTGCGGCTTACAAGGCGGCTGTACTGCCCTTGCAGAAAAATCTTGCGCCGCAGGCAAAAGAACTTTGGGAGAAACTCAAAAAGTATTTCTCGGTCATTTACGACGAAGCGGGTTCTATCGGCAAGCGTTACCGCCGTCAGGACGAAATCGGAACCCCCTACTGCATTACGGTTGACTTCGATACGTTGGAAAACGGCACCGTGACCGTGCGCGAACGCGACAGCATGGAACAAATCCGCCTCGACTTAAACGGCGTGATTGCCTTCCTCACTGAAAAATGTATTTTCTGAAAAGGAGTATAATATGAAAAAATTTGTAAAAGTACTTTGCGGAATTTTGGCGTTATCTTGTTTGAGCGCCGCGCTCGTCGGTTGCGGCGACAATCCCCCCGCCCTCTCGCAGCCCGTCGTTACGCTTGATTTGCGGGACGGTTCTGCGCCGCAGCAAATCACCGTTTCGCACGGCGATTACATTTCGAAAACTTCTCCGTTCAAGACTCCCAAACGCGAGGGCTGGTTCTTCGACAGTTGGTATCTCGACGAAGCGTGCACAGAGAGCGCAATCGGCACGCATATCACGGAGGATATGCACGTTTACGCGGGCTGGACGGATTCGACCGTCGTCCCCATGAATCCCGACGCCAACTCCATTCCCTACGACGAGCTGTTCGACATCTCCATCAGAGCAATTCCGACCGGAATGCAAGACACGGCGAAACTCTATATCACCGTAACGCCGAAAGGCGATTTTACGGGCGAGAACTCCACCGACCGTTTTGAAATTCAGGTATCGTACAAATGGCTTTCCAACGAACAGTTCATGGGCGAATACACGAACGAGGTGGTGGCACACGCATCCGCGAGAGAAATCTATCTTGAAAAAAGCAACGGCTATGCTTTAACCGATTACGAGGTTATAACCGGCGGAACTACAATCCCCGATTATGTGTACACCAAATACGAGCGCACGACTGCGAGTATCGACTACGTGTACGACGACCCGACGCTACAATTCAATCACGGAAATTGACCGATAACAGAACGCCGCCGCCCGAGTGATTTCGGGCGGCGGCGTTTTTTATAAAGTTTTTCAAGTTTTCATTCGCCGTCTTTATCGCACAGCATCAAGATTCCCGCAATTATGTTGACAAACAACAACGCGCATATCTTGAAGCCGATGCTGACGCTCTTTCCGTTTTTCACGGCGTTGGAATAACTTACCGTCATGGGAATCGTCCAACACAGGGGAATTAAAAAGCAAAACGCTCCCGCAATGCACCCGAGCACCATAAACACTTTCGCCACCGTCGATAACGTCGACGGTGCTTTTTTCTGCGACGGTTCATTTTCCGCCGCACAGCCGCACTTTACGCAAACAACCGCTTTGTCGTCCATTAACGCACCGCAATTTCTGCAATATTTCATTTGTATCCCTCCAAAATATTTTTTATTATTATACTAGATATTTTATCTAGTGTCAAGACAATTTGTCTAGTTTTTGCAAATAATAAAATTATGGATACTTTGTTTTGTGAAAATTTGAAAGCTGCGCGCAAGGAATGTAACTTCACGCAGAAACAGGTTGCTATGAAACTCGGCGTAGTGGAGAGCTGTTATGCGAATTGGGAGCAAGGACGCACCGAGCCGAACATCGAAATGCTGAGAAAGCTGTGCGAGCTCTTCGACGTTTGTATTGACGAGCTGATAAACGGAAGCAAATAAAAGAACGCGCCACGTGCGCGAACAGTTCTCCCTTTCGTTATACCAAAACCTAACGCGCCGACGGCAAAGCCGTCGGCGCGTTTGATTAAGTCGGGGCGATTATTCTTTTACGACGTACACAAGACCCGCGGCGTTGGGTCCGATATGCGAACCGACCGAACAGCAGATTCTGAAAATGCGGTTTTCGGATAATCCGAGCATATCCATCACGCTCCGCGTCGGTACGTCCGTATCCGTTTGTAAGAAATAGACGGGATATTCGGAATCGACTTTTGCGCTACCGTACCGCTCCGCAAGCGATTTCAGCGCGCGTTTCTGACCGTGCGCCTTGCCGCTCATGCCCACCGTGCCGTCTTTTCTGATTTCAATGAGCGGCTTAATGCCGAGCAAGCCGCCGATAATTGCAACTGTTTTTTTCACGCGACCGCCCTTGTAGAGATAATCGAGCGTATCGAGGCAGGCGTCCAGACGGATTCTGGGACGAAGTTCATCGAGAATCGCAATGACCTCTTCCGCCGATTTGTCGCGGTTCTTGCAAGCCGTTTCCACCAAAATACGCAGCATTGCGGTCACGCAGAGCGAATCGTAAACGTGGACTTTGGAAAAACCGCCGTCGCGCGCGGCAAGGCGCGCCGTGTTCACCGTGCCGGACAGTGCGGACGAAATAAGAATCACAAGCGTTTCTTCGCCGCCCGTTTTGATATACGCCTGCGTGAAGTCGTCGGTGGAGGGCATTGACGTATGAGGAAAGTCCTCTTTCAACTTCTCGTAAAATTCATCTTTGGGCATATCGATGCCTTCGCGGTATGCGGTATTCCCGAACACCACCGTAAGCGGTACGATTTGGATTCCCAGTTCTTTTGCTTCTTCTTCCGTAAACTCCGCGGAGGAATCGGTAATAATCTGCAACATAATATTTCTCCTTTGGGTATTTCTCGTTGTTTTGCACAATCTATGTATATGAAAATCACTACCTGGATTTGCTGTGCGCTTTTAATATTTTTCGGCATTTGCGCGAGCGTTTATGCGCTCGTCGGGTTTAATCTCCTGCTTTTTCTTACCGCGGGAAACGTTGCGCTCTACCGCGGCGTACTCTCGCTCGCAGGCATTTGCGCGCTTTGGCTGTTGTTCTGGCTCGTCGCCTTCCGCCCGACAAAATTTTTATCCTGAATAAAAATTGCTTGACGAACACGCGCAAACTGTTGTATCATACAGGCACGGAAGGTTTTCGGGAAACACTTCCGAATAAAAAAACCGAGGTACAATTTGATATGAAGAAGGTATTTACCACGAAGCGCATCTGCCGTGCGGGAATTATTGCCGCACTGTATGTTGCGCTTACTTACGCTTTTGCGCCCCTTGCGTTCGGCGGACTCTTTCAGATTCGCCCCGCCGAGGCGCTTTGCATTCTTCCGCTGTTCTTTCCGGAAGCAGTGCCCGCCCTGTACGTGGGCTGTATGCTGAGCAACCTAGCGTCGCCGTTTTTGATTTACGACGTGTTCGTGGGTTCGCTAGCAACGCTGTTCGCGGCACTCGGCACCTATCTCGTCGGGCGGCTCATCCGCGAAGAATCGCATAAACCCGTCGTACACTTCGGCAGAATTTCGCTCGGCGGACTCTTGCCCGTTCTCGTAAACGCGTTTATTATTCCCGTCGTCATCGTCTATCTCTGCGGCGGCACCGAAGGCTTTTCAAGCGCCTCCGCCGCTTATTGGGCTTTCTTCGCTTCCATGGTAGTCACCGAAAGCGTTTGGATATACGCGCTCGGCACGCCGCTCTATCTCGGCGTTCTGCGCCTGAGAAGAAAGGGCGTTTCCGTCTTCCTCGACAAAAAACCGACTCCCGAACCCGTCGCGGAAGAAACGCAGTCTTAAACAGTTCCACGAAAACCGCCTGCAAACGCAGGCGGTTTTTTCTTTACCAGTCCTGCTTTTTCAATGTCTTGTCTTTTACGTCGTCGTAAAACTCAAAGTACTTCTCTTTCCACGCCGCAGGAGAAAGCGGGGTTTCTTCCTGCTGCGCGTAAGCCAGATATTCGCGCAGTTCGTCGGGCGTAAAATCGCTCTCGCAAATTTCCCCGTCGTACATGGAAAAGAGTTTCATGAAATCGGATTGCGACATTTTCTTTCCTTCAAAGTTATCCACATTTCCACATTCGCGTGTGGATAACTTTCCCTCAAACAGGGACAAACGCGTTTTGCGGCTGGCTGTAACGGTATCCGAACGCAAGCATTTTCGCCTTGATTTCATCTTCGTCCGCCTCTAAGTCTTCGCATAGCGCAGCAAGCGACGGATAGAAATCGCGCAGTTTCATGTTCAGAAAACCGAGCAGCAAGGCGCTATCCTGAGGGAAATTCATAGCAATATCATAACACAATCAGCATAAATGTCAAGCACTTTTGTAGATTCCGAGCAAACCTCGCCACCGTTTTTTTACCATAAAAAAACAAAAGACTGATTGCTTATGCAAACAGCCTTTTGAATGTTGAAATATTATCAGCTCGCATTGTCGGAAGGCATTGCGTACAAATCGAATTCGCCCTCCAAATCGAACGATTCGCTGTCGTCGAATGCGGCAAGTTTGGATACAGAAACTTCGTAAGCCGTCATGGTAACCGCTTCCGTTTCCGAAAGCCGTTTCTGATATTCGCGGCTTTGGATTCTGCCCGAAAGCGCAACCCTGTCGCCCACTTTGAGGTTTTGCACGAAGCGCGCATTGCGCCCCCAGGCAATACAGGGAATATAGTCCGATTTATTATAGGCACGGTTTACCGCAATCAAGAGGTCGGCAATTTCACGGTTGAACGGCGTTGTGCGGTAGACGGGCGGTTTGCAGATATAACCCGAAAGAACAATGCTGTTGGGGTTATTGGACGGCGACGCTTCCACGATTTCACGCACAAACACGGTGAGCATCAGCCGCGATTTTCCGCCCTCTAATTTGTTGTAACTGCGGAACTGTCCGAGCGCGCTGATGGTGCTTCCGATTTGAAAGTTGTTTCCCTGGATGAGCCGCTCTGAAATGGTGACGGGAAGAACGTCCGCCTGCCCCGAAAGACGCATTACCTTTACGAAAAATTCATAGAACCCTTCGCCGTAAACCTCGTGCGAAAACTTTGCTTCCGAAACGATTTCGCCCATAAAGTACACTTTGTTGTTTTTTTCCGAGTTGTAATCCATATATACCTCCAAGTTTTTCCTTTCGCTTCTAAATCCCCTCGCAAGATTTCAAAGGCAGACTCACGCCGCGCCTTGGGGAATTTGCTTGCCTGTGGGGTCGATGGTGTAATTCTCGCGGTAAATGAGTTGCCCGATGGGCACAAACTCAAACCCTTTTGCACGAAGCGTATCGATGATGATTGGCAACGCTTCCGCCGTATGCAAACCGTTGTTGTGGCAAAGGATAATCGAACCGCTCTGCACGCGCTCCACAATGCGCGATACGATGTCGGCGGCAGACAGGTCTTTCCAGTCCAGCGAATCGACGTCCCACTGAATCGGATAAATGCCTACCGCGTTTGCGGTATCGATTAAGAGATTATCGTAATCGCCGTAAGGCGGACGGAACAGTTCCACGGGTTTACCCGTAATGTTTGTAATCGCCTCGGACGAAGTTTTGAGTTCGCTGCGGATTTCCGTTTCGCTCTGCTTCGACATATACGAATGCGTTGCGCTGTGCGTGCCGATTTCATGCCCCGCATCGGAAATTTTTTTGATATACTCGGGATATTTCTCCGTCCAGAACTGCACGGTGAAAAACGTTGCGTGCACTTTGGCTTCGGCAAGATGGGATAGAATCTCGTCCGTGTAGTCTACACCCCAGGCGCAATCGAACGATATGGAAATTTTGTTGTCGCTGCGCTCCACGTTATAAATGGGAAGCGACCGCGCACCCGTCCAATACACTTCTGCCGCGCCTGCCGCGCTCGCCGTAAACGCACCTACCGTAATGAGCGCAATCAGCGCGAACGCCATCACGGCGTACTTCAAACGAATGGTTATAAACCGCATTGCAACACCTATATGATACAATTTTTTTTATGACATAACAGGGCTGATTTTGCCGAACAACCACTGATTTTGTCTGATTTCTCGCTTCGGCAAAAATTTTGTGTCGAATGAAACCCGTGTTATAATGTATTTACGGAGTTACCGTATTATTCGCGTTTTCAAAAGATAAACGGCAGGCGCCGTCTGGCGCCTGCCGTTCGTTTATTTGATTGGATTGTGTTAAAAATCGTCGTCTTCGTTCTCGTCGTCATCTTCCTCATCGTCGGAAATCATATAAATTTCGTCGCCGGTGACGTATTCGAGGTCTTCTTCTTCGTTTTCGTAAATCTCTTCCTCTTCTTCCTCTTCTTCCAATTCGGCGTCGCTGAATTCTTCCTTCAAACTTTCGCCGAGTTCGTCGTCAAGGTCGTCGGTATCGTCGTCGAGGTATTCGCGCCACTCGTCGTCCTCTTCGGGGTCGGTTTCCCCTTCCTCGTCGAACTCCGCTTTTTTGCGGCATTCCTCGCACATCTTTTCCCCTGCGCGCATCATATTTTCGTTGCAGACGGGGCACAGTTCCGTTGCAAAATCTTCAACGTCTTCCAATTCGTCGATATCCAATGAAATTCCCTTCATTTCTTTTTGGCAAACGTCGCAATACGTTTGCTTTTCCGCATCGATATAATTCAGTTCGCAACGCGGACATTTCATATAACGAACCATAAATCGTATTTCCTCCTAAACAGCCCTTTGCCTTCGGCTTTACAGGCTAATAAATTATATTAGTATTTATTTTTTTTGTAAACTGTTTTTTTATACTTTTTGCAAAAAATTATTGATTATTTTCAGAAATCGGCGCGAATTCCGTTGCTTTGCCGCACTGATGCACACACCCTGCCTCTTTATTTATAAAAAATTCCCCCGACTTTCCGTCAGGGGAATTTTTTGTTATTCGTGATAAGGGTCGTTCTCGTCTGCCTCGGGCACAGGCTCTTCCGCTGTTTCCGCAGGCTCTTCACTTGCTTCCGCATTTTCTTCCGATGATTGCTCAGGCTCTTCCGCGAATTCCTCCGCGGCGTTCTCTTCCGCCTCGATTACTTCCTCTGCGGGCACCTCTTCGTGTGCTTCGCTCGCTTCGGGTTCTTCGGCAGGCTCTTGATTTTCCGCCGTATTGTAAACGTCTACGTCCTTGTCGTCCGTAGTGTCGACGCGCATTCTTTCGGGTTTGGGCGCGTCTGACGCCTTGCGTTTTCTGAAATGCTTCGCGCCGAACACCGCACCGACAACAACCGCGGCAATCGCAAGAGCAATCAGCAACCATGCCCACCACGCAAGACTTTCGCCGTCTTCTTCGGCTTCCTCGACATACGTCTTCAAAACGCTTGTTTTCCAGTAATCGCGGTATTCGTCTGCATCCGATTCTTTCATTTCGCCGAGCATGGTTGTGAAATAGCCAAGCGAGAAGTAGAACTGTTCGTTTTCGTCGTAGAACTTTTGCAAATCTTCCGATTTTTCCAAGCCCTCAAATTTATCTTCTCCGCCCGTGAACGCCGCAAACAATTTCTGCTGTTCTAAGGAATAGAGGTTTTTGTTGATATATTTTTCGTTCTTTCCTGCTTTGCGAGCGTCTTCGATGTTTTCCCAGAATAATTCCGACTCGCCTGTATAGAAATAATATTTGAGCGCGTTGGAATAATCGGTGCTGACGTCTACCTTCACCTTTTCAAGGTAGCCTTTCTTGCTGTCGGTCGAGAAAATAGCGTCGTACTTTTCGTTGATTTCCGACAGTTCTTCATTGTTCAGAAGCGTGCCGTCCGCACCGTTCAGATTAACGGTATAGATATAATTCAAAGGCGCGTTGAACGATTCGTAATTCGCATAGAACAGATTATTATCGATGATTTCGTATTCGTACCAACCGCTTGCGTGCTGAACGTTCAGAAGTTTCACAGGCTCGTAAGGTTCGTTGTGCGCGTCCCCAAACACAAGGTTAGAATAGTTTTTCTCGGTCCCGTTGTAGACCGCACGTTCTACGGAAAGACCGCCGCTGTTAGAAAGCGTGTAATAAACATAATGATAGGTTTCATCCGAGGTTGCGTCAAGCGATACAAGCGTTGCGCCCGTTGCGCTGTGCGCGATTGCCAGGTCTTTTGTTTGATTGCTCCCGTCCTTTTTATTGACGTCGGCACGGTAGATGTTTGAACCGCTTACATACAGATAGTGGTGTTCGCCGTTTTCCAGATAGAAAAGTGCCGAGGACGATGCCTTGGAAAGATTGATGGAATTCGCCACCATGTCAAGTCCGCTGTTTCCGTCCACCGTATTCCACTCCGCCGTGAGCGCGGAAGCGGGAAGATAGTAAAGTTCCCCTTCGCTGCCAACGGTAGAACCGGGCGTATAGGTGAGCGCGCGTTTGAAATAGATACCGTCGTTCGTATAGTTCTGCAACGTGTACACGTAACCGATAGCGGGGCAATTCGATAAATCTTCCGCCGCGTCGGGATTAAACTGCGTTTTCGCGTTGTCTTTATCTTCCATGCCGAGGTCGGACTGCCCGATACCGTCGAGCACAAGCTGACCGAGGTTGACGTAGGGCGCTTTGCCCTCGTTATTTTCGTCAAGCCATTCCTGATTCCAGGTGTATTCGGGGCCCTCGGTGACGTCCGCGCGCACGCGGTAAATCTGATTGTATTTATAGGATACGGAATAATCGCTGTCCTGCTTGTCCGCAACGCTCATGGTATAGTAAACATAAGGGTCGGTTTTGTCCGCGTCGTTGAACAGGTACGTTCCGTCTTTTACGAGCAAAGTATCCGCGCCCGTTTCGGTATTATAAGAGTGCAGTTCTTTATCTTTCACATATACGAGATAAACGATTTTTTCCGCACCCTCGCCCGACTCGATATAACGGTACTGCAAGGAGTTGCTCTCCACGCGCAGAATATCGGTGACATCCGAGCCGTCCGTCTTCGCGCTCTTGAAATCGAGGTAATCGCTTTCCACAACGCCCGACGTATTTTTTACGTTGTTGGGGGTTGCGTAATAAATACGGTTGTTGTAAATATAAACGCCCGCATCATAATCTCCCGAAGCGAAAAGGGAAGGAATGACCGTTTCGTATTTGTTCTCTTTTACTTCGGTCTTTTTCACGCGCATAAGCGCACCCTTGACGACGTCGCCGTAGGTGTTATCGGCAGTATAGTCTTCCATGCCGTTGATGAAGTAGTAATAATCGTTTGTAGCGACAACAAAGCCGCCGTTGGATTCTACGTTCCCCGATTTGTCTTCTGCAACGGGCGAAAAACCGTTTCCGCAGGCAGTGAGTGATAGTGCGCCGACCGACATGACCGCCGCCGTGAGAATGCAAAATGTTTTTTTCGTAAACTTACGCATAGAACTTATCCTTATCGAAAAATTTTGGTTCTAACGATACATTGTTTATTATATATTAAAATAAGGTTTTTGACAATCAAAAACAGTAAAACTTACGCTTTTTTCTTTGAGAAATTTTCGTTGGAGGTAACATTTTTTGGAAAAATTCGGAATTTTTGAATTGCTGGATACTCTTTCCGCAATTATGGCGGCAAATCCGCCTTCTCGGGAGGAAAAAGCCGCGCCTGCGGAAACGCCGCTCAAGGACGCGGAACCGTCCGAAAAACCCAAACAGCCAGACAGCGCGTTTGCGCCGCCCCCTTATTCCGCGGAAGAGCCGCCGCCCGTCGCCGCGCCCGCCGAGCGGAATGCGCTCGACGCATTTTTACAGCGGCACGATGCGATTTCCAAAAATATCGACCAAAACAAATAAATTGTCGACGGAAATTTCAAATTTGAATAAAAGGAAAAAAGACGCCTTTGAAAGGCGTCTTTTTGATTATCTCTTGGAGAACTGCGGAGCACGGCGCGCTTTTTTCAAACCGTACTTCTTTCTTTCCTTGACGCGGGGGTCGCGTGTGAGGAAACCCGCTTTTTTCAGTGCGGGACGGGATTCGGGCTCTGCCTGCAAGAGTGCCCTTGCAATGCCGAGACGGATAGCGCCTGCCTGACCCGTGTAGCCGCCGCCGATGACGTTTACGAAAATATCGTATTTTCCGTCTGCGGAAACTTCGTTGAGAGGCTGTTTCACAATGTATTGAAGGGTTCCCATGGGGAAATAATCTTCCAAAGAACGGTCGTTAATGACGATTGCGCCGTTACCGCCGGGAATCAAACGCACACGCGCGATTGCCTTCTTTCTGCGACCCGTACCCCAGAACTGTAACTTTTTCTTCAAACTCACCTTTGCCATAATATCCGGTTACCTCTCAAAATAATTTCAGTGCTTCGGGCTTCTGCGCCGCGTGGTTGTGTTCCGCGCCCTTGTAAACGCGGAGTTTTTTAATCATCTGACGGCCGAGCGAATTTTTGGGAAGCATTCCTTTCACCGCTTCGTAAACCGCAAGGTCGCTGCGTTCGCTCATTAGTTTTCCGTAAGAAATTTCTTTCAGCCCGCCGATGTAGCCCGTATGATAGCGGTAATACTTATCTTCGAGTTTTTTGCCCGTAAGAAGCGTTTTATCGCTGTTGATGACTATCACAAAATCGCCCGTATCGACGTTGGGGGTATAGTCGGGTTTATTTTTGCCGCGCAAAATTGACGCGACTTTAGAAGCCAGTCTTCCGAGAGGAATGCCGGTCGCATCGACGACGTACCATTTTCTTTCAACCGTTTGGGCGTTTGCCATATAGGTTTTCATATGCCGTACTACTCCTTAAATATACCGGGAATATTTCCGTTGCTTTTGCCGTAAGACGCTTCCGTCTTTCAGCTTACCCACTTATTATAGGTTGTGAAAAATTATCCGTCAAGCGGTTTTGCATTCGGTTTTGAAAGTTTTTTCGGAAAATAATAAAAAATTTCGGACAGAAAATTCTGCCCGATTGTTTTACTGTTCTATTTTTTTAACGACGCGCGCAGGATTTCCTACCGCAACGCAGTTCGGCGGGATATTGGAAGCGACGACGCTTCCGCCGCCGATAACCGCTCCGTCGCCGATAGTTACGCCCGGCATTACTTTTACGCCGCCGCCGAACCATACGTTACTGCCCACCGTAATCGGTTTCGCAAATTCGTAGCCCTTGGCGCGAAGCTTGGCTTCAAGCGGGTGCCCCGCCGTGTAAAAACCGCACTGCGGCGCAATGAATACGTTGTCGCCGAAAGTTATTTTCGCACAGTCCAGAAACACGCAATCGTGATTACAATAAAAGTTTTCGCCGATTTCGGTATTGCAACCGTAATCGAACCACACGTTACTTTCGATATTGAAATTCTCGCCCGTCTTTCCGAGCAGCTTTTTTATAATCGCCCTGCGCGTTTCCGTCGCCGTTCTCGGCGTGCGGTTATATTCTTCGCAAAGCTCCTTTGCGCGCGCAAGCCCTTCCAGAATTTCCTTGTCGCCGTCGTAGTACAGTTCGCCTGCGAGCATTTTCTCCCGTTCCGTCATTTATTCCAAAACCGCCTTGATTCTCCTCACGCCAGAAGAGGACGACTGTTCTTTCACGATTCTGAATTTTCCGAGCACGCCCGTCCGTTCCACGTGCGGCCCCCCGCACATTTCTTTGGAAAATTCGCCGACGGAATACGTCTTTACAACGTCGCCGTACTTACTGTCAAACACGCCGACGAAGCCCTGCGCGCGCGCCTCTTCCAGACTCATTTCCTGATAAACGACGGTAATATCTTCCTTGATTTTTTCGTTGACGAGTTTCTCGACCGCCGCAATTTCCTCCTCCGTCATGGGGCGCGGGAAATTAAAGTCGAAGCGCATACGCTCGTCCGTAATGTTACTGCCTTTCTGGTTACAGTCGGGCGAAAGCACCTGTTTGAGCGCAGCGTTCAGAAGGTGGGTTGCCGTGTGGTATGCCGTCGCTTTTTCCGAGTGGCTTTCCAAGCCGCCCTTGAACTGCCCCGTGGGCAACACGCGGCTCTTTTCCTGATGTTCCTTGAACGCTTCCTCAAACCCTTTGACGTCTACTCTAAGCCCCTTTTCCGCCGCAAGTTCCTCGGTAAGTTCGAGCGGGAAACCGTAGGTATCGTAAAGGCGGAACGCCTGCTTACCGCCGATGACTGTTTCCTTTATATAATCGGGATTGCTCTGCGCCATAAACGCATTCTTGCGTTCCAGACCGTTCACGCACTTTTCAAACTCTTTCATGCCCTGCGCGAGGGTGGATTCAAAACGCTCCGCTTCCTTTGCAATCTCTTCAAGTATATAGCCTTTCTTTTCAATCAGGTTGGGGTACGCTTCGCCGTACACTTCGCCGATAAAGATTTCTGCAACCGCCGTCATCGCATCCGAAGAAATGCCGATAGATTTGCAATAGCGAATGGCACGACGCATGATACGGCGCAGAATATAGCCCGCACCCGTGTTCGAGGGAAGAATACCCTGCTCGTCGCCGATTAACAGCACGGTCGTGCGCGTGTGGTCTGCGATGATACGCATCGCCTTCTGCGCTTCGCCGCCCTCCGCGTAACGCTTCCCCGAAAGCGTTTCGAGTTTCTCAATCGCAGGCAGAAACAAATCCGTTTGATAACCGTCCGAAAGTCCGTTCAAGAACAACAGCATTCTGTCGAACCCGAACCCCGTATCCACGTTTTTATTTTGGAGCGGCTCGTAGCCCGTCGCCGTCTTTTTGTACTGCATATACACGTCGTTTCCGATTTCCACGTAGTCGTCGGGGAAGACGGGATTTTTCTTGCCGCCGTCGAGCGGATAGAACCATTCGTTGTCCGGTCCGCAGGGCGTGCCGACGGTGCCTTCGAGTTCCCACCAGTTGTCCTCTTTGGGCAGATAGAAAATATGCTCCTCCGCAATGCCGAGATTTTTGAGCAGTTCAGCCGTTTCGCTGTCGCGCGGAACGGAATCGTTGCCCTCGAACACGGTCACACACAGCTTGTCCTTATCCAGCCCGAACACCTGCGTTAAAAGCTCAAACGTCCAGGCGGTTTTTTCTTTTTTGAAATAGTCGCCGAGCGACCAGTTCCCCATCATCTCGAAAAACGTGAAGTGCGAGGGGTCGCCCACCGAATCGATATCGACCGTGCGCACGCAGCCCTGGATATTGCAAAGACGCTTTTTCCCGCTCGGATGCGGCTTGCCTAAAAGATAGGGCATGAGCGGCTGCATTCCCGCAACGTTGAACATGACGCCCGTGGTGCCGTCGCCGATGAGCGACACCGCGCCGATGTCGATATGCTCTTTGCTTTCATAAAAGGAAATCCATTTTTGTCTTAATTCTTTGGAAGTAATTTTCATAATTTCTCCTTACAGTTTGCTCAGTTCAAAGCCGTCTTTTTGGTCTTTCACCGCATAGCCGAGTTCCTTTAACTTCTCGCGCAACTCGTCCGACTTCGCCCAGTTTTTCTCTCTGCGTGCCTGTTGCCGTTCTTCGGCAACCGCCCTAACTTCTTCGGGAATCTCTGCACTTTTTGCGTACTTTGCAAGATATTCCGCCGCAGGCTTTTTGAAAATCCCCAACAGCGCGTACGTTTCTTTGATTTGGTTGGTTATCTGTCTTGCGCGGGGATTCCCCTCCGCCGTAAGCCGCGCAACCTCTTTGAAATAACCGAATAAATCGGACAGTGCAAGCGCGGTGTTGAAATCGTCGCTCATGGCTTCGTCGAACTTTTTATCGATTTCCGCCGCCCTGCCGCTTTCGTTCGGGAACGTTTCTTCCGCTTTCAGAATCAGATAATAAAACCGCGCGAGGTGTTCTTCCGCTTCCGAAAACAGCGTATCCGTGATATTCAAATCTCCGCGGTAGTTGGTGGAGAGCAGCGCAAACTTGATAGCGTCGGGCGAGTATTCGTCCAGCAAATCGGAAAGAAGCAGACTGTTGCCGAGCGACTTGCTCATCTTCTGTCCGTTTACCTTAATGAGACCGTTGTGCGTCCAGTACTTTGCAAAGCGTTTGCCCGTGAGCGCCTCGCTCTGCGCGATTTCGTTTTCGTGGTGCGGGAAAATCAAATCTCTGCCGCCGCCGTGCAAATCAATTTGGTCGCCGAACGCCGCGCGGTTCATTGCCGAACATTCGATGTGCCAGCCGGGGCGACCCTTCCCCCACGGGGAATCCCATTGAATTTCCCCTTCCTTTGCTGATTTCCAGAGCGTGAAGTCGTAGGCGTTTTTCTTTGCGCTGTCGTTCTCCACGCGCACGCCGTCCAGCATATCTTCCTTGCTCCTGCCCGAAAGCGCGCCGTAAGCAGGAAAAGAATCGACGTCGAAATACACGTCTCCGTTCTCCGCCGCATAGGCGTGACCTTTGTCGATGAGCTCCTGAATAAAGGAAATTATGTTACCGATATTTTCCGTGGCTTTGAGCCAGAGCGTAGGCTCGTCGATTTCGGCGCGCGCCATCTCGCGGTCGATTTTTTCAATCATCATTGCGGCGTACTTGTCCGCGGGAATGCCCGTCTCTTTGGAGCGCGCGATAATCTTATCGTCTACGTCGGTATAGTTCCGCGCATAGGAAACTTCGTAGCCCTGCTTTTCAAAAAATTTACGGAACACGTCGTAAATGAGCGCCTGAAACGCGTGCCCGATATGCGCCTCGCCCGATACGGTGATGCCGCAGGCGTACATTTTCACTTTCCCTTTTTCAAGCGGTTCAAACGCTTCTTTTCTTCGGGTGAGCGAATTATATATCTTCACGGTGATTCTCCTTTTCCGCGCAAAATTTTTTTAATTTTTCTTCGAGTTCATGCACTCTCTCGCGGAGCGCGCTTATTTCTTCTTTGATATTTCCGTCCACTGCGGCGGAAGAATTCTGCGTTTTTTCGCCGTTGACGCGCACGACTCTGCCGGGCACGCCCACCACGGTTGCATAGGGCGGAACGGGTTTTAAGACGACCGCGCCAGCGCCGATTCTTGCGCCCTCGCCCACGGTAAAGCCGCCGAGTACTTTCGCGCCGCACGAAATCGTGACGTTCTTTTCTACGGTGGGGTGGCGTTTCCCCTTTTCCTTGCCCGTGCCGCCGAGCGTGACCCCCTGATAAATCACAACGCCCTCTTTTACTTCCGCCGTCTCTCCGATGACGACGCCCGCGCCGTGGTCGATGAATACGCCGGGTGCGATTTTGGCGGCGGGGTGGATTTCGATTCCCGTTCGGAATTTCGCCCACTGCGAACACATCCGCGCAAGAAGTTTGAGGCGCATTTTGTGCAGTAGGTGCGCGCGGCGGTGCCAGATGAGTGCGCGCACGCCCGAGTAGGTGAGCCAGATTTCAAATTTATTCCGCGCGGCGGGGTCGTTCCGCTTTGCGGCGTTCACGTCCTTGCGAAGATTTGAAAAAAACACTTTCCAAGCCTCTTTTCCGATATAATTCTTTATTATTATATCGACAGAGGCTCCAAACCGTTCCGCATGGAAAAACGAAAATTTCGAGCGCCTTAAATTGTAGCATTTTCCGTATCAAAAAGCAAGCATTCCGCCCATGTGCGGAAAAGAGATTTTTCCTTGCCGTTGACGCGTTTTCATTGTGTGAATAATTTACATTTATCACGAATTATACGAAAAAATGTAACCAAATGACTAAATTTTCATTTTTTATGAAAATTTTTTGTGAAACGCTTGCCTTTTTCATTTTTTCATGTTAGAATTTTTCACACAAATAAATCGAAAAGGGAGTAAATTTATGAAACGGGACCGTATCGAAGAAATTGCAGAACTTTTAGACAAAAGAGGCAAACTTTCTCTGGAACAACTCGACGAGTTTTTTCCCGACGTTTCGCAGATGACTCTGCGCAGAGATTTGTTTCAGCTCGAACAGCAGGGGCGCATTATCCGCGTCCGCGGCGGCGCAATGTCCGTGAAAGAAGTGCAGAAAGTTTCCGGCGAGCCGTACGTAAAAAAAGCAACCATTCACACCGACGAAAAAATCGTGATTGCGGAAAAGGCGGCAAGCCTTATCGACGAGGACTGCTCGCTGTTCATCGACGGCGGCACAACCGCAATGTACCTTGCCAAGAACTTCCCCGACGTAAAAGTACACGTATTTACAAACGGTCTCGCGGTTGCCATGGAGCTTGCGAAAAAGAAAAACATTAACGTTACGATGGTGGGCGGTCAGGTAATGAAAGAAAACCTTTCCACGGCTTCCCCCATGGCAAAGGCATACTTCGACAATACCAACTTTGAACTTGCTATTATTTCCGCCTCGGCGTTTACGCCCGAAAACGGCTTTTCCTGCACGTCGCAAATCGAAGCCGACCTTTTGAAAAAGGTACGCGCAAAAGCAAAGTCGCTGTATATGATGCTCGACAGTTCCAAAATCGGTAAAGTGCAGCCTTACACATTCTGCCACATGAGCGAAATCGACGTGCTCATCACCGACGGCAACTTCCCTTCCGACATGAAAGAGTTGTTTGAAGAAAAGAATATCGTCGTCATGTAAAAAACGGCAATCAAAAAGCCTTCCTTTTCGGGAAGGCTTTTTTCTTTTTGCTTAACCGCCGAACAAACCCTGCAAAGCAGGAATTTGCAACAGATTGTAATTTTTGAAAACTACTACGCAGACCAGCGAAACGGTGCTCATAATTTTAATGAGAATGTCGAGCGAAGGTCCTACCGTATCTTTGAGCGGGTCGCCCACGGTATCGCCGACGACTGCCGCGTCGTGTTCGGGCGAGCCCTTGCCCGCGCCCTCGACGCCGCCCGATTCGATATACTTCTTCGCGTTGTCCCACGCGCCGCCCGCATTGCCCGTATAGATAGCGAGCATGATTGCCGAAAGCGTTGCGCCGATTAAGATACCGCCGACGAACTGTGCGCCGAACAGAAACCCGCACACAATGGGGAACGCGATTGCAAGTATCGCGGGAAGAATCATCTGCTTCAACGCGCCCTGCGAAGAAATTGTGATGCACCGCTTGTAGTCGGGCTTTTCCTCGCCCGAGAGAATGCCGGGACGGTCGCGGAATTGTCCGCGCACTTCGTCTACCATTTTACGCGCCGCTTTCGCAACCGCGTTGATGAGAAGTCCGCTGAACAGGAAGGGCAACGCCGCGCCGAGAAGCGCACCGACCAGCGTATCGCCGCTGATAATGTTGAGAAGAAGCGAATCCAAATCACTCTCCGCCGCCGCATACAGGTAGCTCGACATCATGGACATGGTGGCGAGCGCCGCGCTGCCGATGGCAAAACCTTTGCCGATTGCCGCCGTGGTGTTCCCTACGCTGTCGAGCTTATCGGTAATTTCGCGCACTTCGGGTTCGAGTCCGCTCATCTCCGCAATGCCGCCCGCGTTATCCGAAATAGGTCCGTAGGTGTCTACCGAAACGGTTGCCGCAACAAAGGAGAGCATTCCCATTGCGCCGCACCCTACGCCGAACATTCCGCCCAGCGCATAGCACGCGAAAATCGCAACGCCCAAACAGACGACGGGAAGCATACACGAAATCATGCCCGTCGCCATGCCCTGCGTGACGGTGAGCGCCGTTCCCTCTTTGCTCGCCTTGGCAATATTTCGGGTGGGTTTATGGTCGTAGCTCGTATAATATTCGGAAATCATACCGATTAAAATCCCTGCGATGATGCCGACTGCCGCCGCTATCCACGGCGTTACCGCACCTGCGCGAAGTTTGGCTACCGAGAGCAATTCGCCCTCTCCCTGGAACAAGAAGATACTTAAAAGACAGCCGCCGACAAGCGTAACGCCTGCCGAAATCCAGGTGGCGAGGTTGAGGTCGGTATGCGGATTTTTGGACGCTTTCCGCTTTATCAGCGGGAAGGTAATGCCGCATACGCAGCCGATGAGCCCGATGCCCGCAAACAGAATGGGAAAAAGCATCATCTTCTGATAGAGCGACGCCGCACCGGGAATCTGCAACGCCGCCGTATGCGCGAAGAGTTCGATTGCAAGAATCACCGTCGCCATAATCGCGCTGACGTAGCTTTCGAGAAGGTCGGCGCCGAGCCCTGCAACGTCGCCCACGTTGTCGCCCACGTTGTCCGCAATGGTCGCGGGGTTGCGCGGGTCGTCTTCGGGAATGTGCGCTTCCGTCTTGCCCACAAGGTCGGCACCCATGTCCGCCGCCTTCGTGTAAATGCCTCCGCCTACGCGGTTAAACATGGCGATGATACTGCACCCGAGCGCGTAACCCGAAAGAATAATCGAGAGATTATAACTTTGCTTTGTAATGGGGTTGACGTGTTCCACTACGTTGCCCGTAAAATCGAGCATGCCCGCCGCCCAGCCGAAGCAGAGGTAGACGATGAGCACGCCGAGAAGCGCAAAGCCCGAAACACAGAGCCCCATGACCGAACCGCCGCGGAAGGCGACTTTCAGCGTCTTACCGATGTGCCGCGTTTCGTTCGCCGTGTTGGTGACGCGTACGTTTGCATAGGTTGCAATCTTCATGCCAACGAACCCTGCCGCCGCGGACAGCACTGCACCAAGAACGAACGCCACGCCCGTTTCCCAAGCGATAAACAAACCGAGCACCAACGCGATTACCGCGCCGATAATGGCTACGATTTTGTATTCGTAGCGCAGAAACGCATTCGCGCCTTCGCGGATTGCCGCCGCAATTTCCTGCATCCGCTCGTTTCCCTCTTTTAATTTTTTGGTGAGTACGAAGTTGAGTGCGGCATAACCGAGTCCCAGCACAACCGCAAACATTACGATGATTGTTAAAAGATTAAGATTCATATTCCCTCCTTATTTTTATAGCCCATATTATATACGATTTATAAGTGCTTGTCCATACTCTTTGGAAATTTTTTCCTCATTTTTCGGCTGGACGCCGGTGCGCGGTTTCCGATAAACAGCGAGGGCGGAGATTTCAACAATCTCCGCCCTCTGTTCTATGAAAATATAGTTCGCTTATTTGCTGCAATTTGCTTTCAGCGTTGCAAGACTCTCTTTGAGTTCCTTCGGAAGTCTGTCGCCGAACTGTTTGTAGTATTCCGCGATTTCGTCCGCCTCCGCACTCCAACGCTGTTTGTCGATTTCAAGAATGCTCTCTAACGTTTTCTCGGAATAGTCGAGTCCTTCAAGGTCGATATCCTTCGCGTAAGGAACATAGCCGATTGCCGTTTCCTTTGCGTCTACCGCGCCCTCGCAGCGTTTCAGAATCCATTCGAGCACGCGCATATTGTCGCCGAAGCCCGGCCACAAAAATTCGCCGTCCGCGCTCTGACGGAACCAGTTGACGTTGAAAATTTTGGGAGGATTGGAAACCTTTTTGCCCATGTCTATCCAGTGCTGGAAATAGTCCGCCATGTGATATCCGGCAAAAGGTTTCATCGCCATCGGGTCGTGGCGCAGCACGCCGACCGCACCCGTTGCCGCCGCCGTCGTTTCGCTCGACATAATCGAGCCGACGAACACGCCGTGATTCCAATCGCGCGACTGGTATACAAGGGGCGTGGTGGTTGCTCTTCTTCCGCCGAATAC
This sequence comes from uncultured Clostridia bacterium, assembly GCA_947087265.1. Classification (GTDB taxonomy): domain Bacteria; phylum Bacillota; class Clostridia; order Christensenellales; family Borkfalkiaceae; genus Gallimonas. The sequence goes on along the minus strand of CAMUBY010000001.1, from coordinate 16,448 downwards.
GATAGCGTCGAGCGGCACGCCCTCTTTGGAATTGAACATTTCCGAAAGGCAGGGGCAGTTTTCGGCAGGAGCCGTGAAGCGCGAATTGGGGTGCGCCGCCTTCACGCCGCTTTCGGGCGTCCATTCGTTGCCGAGCCAATCGATAAGGTGTTCGGGCGCGGGTTTAGACAGCCCTTCCCACCACACGGTATTGTCTTCGGGGTTGATGGCGACGTTCGTGAAAATCGTGCCTTTTTTCGTTGCCGCCAAAGCGTTCGGATTGCTCTTTTCGTTGGTGCCGGGAGCAACGCCGAAGAATCCGTTTTCGGGGTTAACCGCCCAAAGTCTGCCGTCTTTGCCGACGCGAATCCAGGCGATGTCGTCGCCGACGCACTCTACGCGATAGCCCTTTTCCAGATAATGTTTGGGGGGAATAAGCATGGCAAGGTTGGTCTTGCCGCAAGCGGAAGGGAACGCCGCCGCCAGGTATTTCTTTTTGCCGTCGGGATAGGTGACGCCCAGAATGAGCATATGCTCTGCCATCCAGCCCTCGTTCTTGCCGAGGTAAGAAGCGATACGGAGCGCGAAACATTTTTTGCCGAGAAGCACGTTTCCGCCGTATGCGGAGTTTACCGAAATAATGGTATTGTCTTCGGGGAAGTGCATGATGTAGCGCTTTTCGGGGTCGACGTCGCACTTGCAGTGGAAGCCCTTAATAAAGTCGCCGTCCTTGCCGAGCGCCTTATAGCAATCGAGCCCCACGCGCGTCATAATTGCCATGTTGAGTACAACATAAATGGAGTCGGTCACTTCGATGCCGATTTTGGAGAACGGCGAGCCGACCACGCCCATGGAGTAGGGAATGACGTACATGGTGCGCCCCTCCATCTTCCCGCGCGCAATCTCGCGGCAGAGTGCGTACGCTTCGGCAGGGTCCATCCAGTAGTTGACGGGACCTGCGTCTTCTTTGTTTTTGCAGCAGATAAAGGTGCGTGCCTCTACGCGCGCAACGTCGTTTTCCGCCGTGCGGTGATAGTAGCAGCCGGGAAGTTTTTCCTGATTCAAGCGAATCATCTCTCCCGTTTTCACAGCCTCTTCGCGCAGGGCGGCGAGTTGCTTTTCGCTGCCGTCAATCCAGACGATTTCGGACGGACGTGCGAGCTCTGCGCTCTCTTTCACGAAGTCGAGCACTTTCTTGTTATCGGTAAGCGTTTTCATGGATATCAATCCTCCTGATAAATTAACAAAAAGATATGGAACAGCCAAACGTTCCATATCTTATTATACCACCAAAATTTGGTAATGTAAACAAAATGAAATGAATTTTTCGGCTTATGCGTCATATACGCGAACGTACTCGCCCGTATCGGCGTCCTGAAAGACGACGTAAAATCCCTCTTCGTCTGAAAACTGCGTGCGGGGCACAAATACGCCGCGCTCTTTGATTTCCTGCGGAGGCTCCTGCATCGCTTCCACCGCTACGCACAGATAGCGCGGAAGTCCGTCTTCATAAATCACGCCTAACAGCGCCCCCTCGGAATTCACCCATTCCGACATGGGGAAGATTGCTTTCAGTCGCTCGTCTTTGGGGCGGGTTGCGAACACTTCGTCTAATTTCTCTTTCACTTCGTTGTAGTATGTAAGACTTCCGCGCGGCGGCAAGTGCGATACGCCGCCTTCATCTTTTGCAGCGTCATGCCTCGCCTGCGCTGCCTTTGTTTGTTCCTTACCGCCAGCGTCAGCACCGTCATCTTCATCGCTTTGGGATAGGGCAAAGTAGTCGGTTGCGGCAATGGCTTCGTCGTCGTACTTGCCCTGAAAGCAGGCGCTTGCGCTCTCGTCCTCCCTCGTTTCGTCCTTTTCGGGTACTTGACTGCGCTTGCGTTTTTTCTCCTGAGGCTCCTCCATTCTCATGATGGCGTCGAGCAACAGCGAATAATTTCTCGGCGCGTCTCCGCAGACGCCGTAGGCAACCGGTTCCGCCTCCCCTTTGACAAAACATAACAGCGCAGAAAACCCTCTTGCAAGCGTCGGTGCGTTTTCCAGCGTAATCACCTTTTCGTATTCAAAACAGTAAGTCTGCCCGTCCGCCCAAATCGCAATGCAGTATCTTCCGTTATTGAGCGGGGCGGCGGAAATTTTTGCGCTGATGGTGAGAACGCCGCCCAGCCGTTCCGCATATACCGCGCCCGTGAGTGCGCTGCCGTCTGCGGAAAACCCCTTTTTGATTTGTTTGAGAACGCACACGCGTTTTTCGTATGCCATAATTTTCACTCCTTGTTATATGGTTTCACCGTCCATTTTAACGAAAAGGAAGCGTCGGATTTTGGCAACTTTTTGCGGATTTTGTGATTCTATCAATAAACGCACGCGGTTTACGTGCGTTAACTTTTATCCTATTTTAATAACGGGCACTTTTTTCTGTTCTGCGTATCGCACCGTGTACGCCGTTCCGCCCGTTTCTTTCATACAGTAAGCGAGTACGACGTCCGCGCAGTCTATCATATAACGGTTTCTCGCCAGATAACAGCCGTTGCGGTAACTCTCGAAAAACACCGTTTTACGGTCGCACCATGCGAGCAAACGGCGGTATTGCGCTTTCTCCTCGGCGGGATAATGCTCTTCCTGCCCCTCGAACGGAATGCACGCCTCGATAAAAATTCGGTATTTCGTTTTTAAGTCCGCCAGACAGCCGAGCGCAAGCAAATCGAACCCCTGCGCCATTCCGCAGAAAAAAGTGTCGCAACCGTCTAAAATCAGACTTTCCAAACAATCGTAAACGGTGTTGACGTCAAACTTTTCGGAAATTTCTCTATGCCCCGTAAGCGCGCATGATTTTCTCATAGAATGGGGTTTTTCCGCTCCTTTCCGTTTCCGCGCGGATATTTCGGCGGCGTATGTTTGATTTTTCCGATACAGACGAGCGTTCTTTCGCCCGCACCGTCGGGCAATTCGTAAAACAGCGCTTCCGTTTTTCCGCCGCCGAGCAGAGCAACCGCTTTTTCGGCTTCCGAAATTTCCTCTTCCGCCTTTCCTTTATAGGCAACCATTGTTCCGCCGACTTTGACGAGCGGAAGGCAATATTCGCAAAGCGTATTCAGCCGCGCTACCGCGCGCGCACAACAAACGTCGAACGTTTCCCGAAATTTGCCGTCTTTGCCCAGTTCTTCCGCGCGAACGTTACAAACGGTTATGTTTTTCAACCCGATTTCTTTGACTGCCGTTTTCAGAAAATCACACTTTTTTCCCGTACTTTCCACAAGCGTAAAGCGCAAATCGTCGCGCACTATTTTCAAAGGGATGGACGGAAAGCCCGCGCCCGAACCGATTTCCACAACTTCCGCTCCGTAAGGAAACAAAACTTCGCCTGCAAGCGAATCATAAAAATGCTTTATCAACATTTCTTGTTCGTCGAGTATCGTTGTTAAATTATATTTTTGCTGATATTCTAAAATTAAATTTCTGAAAATACGGAATTTTTCCGTATTTTCCGTATATATTCCTTTTATTTTTGCAAAATCGACACTTTTTTTCACCATATTTGCATTATATCATAATTATTTCCGTTTATCAACGCTTTGTATAATTCCACCGCTTTCTTTTTCCACACTGTGGATAATTTTGTTTATAACTAACTTTGTTTTTCTCCGAGTACTTTTGCCGTTTTTTCCGCGCTTCCTTTTCTGAGATTCTATGCGTGGACAACTCGTTTTTCTCCACACTTCTTCCACAGAGTTGTCCACTTCCGAAAATCGCAATTCTTTCATAAAAAAGTTGCAAATCGCTTGAATTTTTCCGCTTTTTCCGTTATAATAAGGTAGATTTTGCGTTGACTGTGTATTAAAAACAACTTGTCCACATTTCCACAGTCACTAATACTATTTATATATTTATTTATTATTATATAATACTCATCTACAAAAGGGGGATTTCTGATGAAATTTATTTGCGACGGGCTTTCGCTTTCGGAAGCGGTGCAAAAAGTGAGCAAAGCGTGTGCGGTTCGTACGACCGCTCCGGTTATGGAATGTATTAAAATTTCCACCCAGCAGGAAGAAGTGACGTTGCTTGCAACGGACGGAGAACTTTCCATTCAAAAGTCGGTGAAGGCAGAAATTCTGGAAAGCGGGGAAACTTGCGTGCCCGGGAAACTGTTTTCCGATTTTTTAACAAAACTCACCGACGAAGAAGTTTGCATTTCCACGACGGAAAAAGGCATGGAAATTTCTTACCGCGACAGCGGAACTTCCATGCAGACCATCCGCGCCGAAGAATTTCCTGCAATCAGTCTGGAAATCGGCGAAAATTCTTTTGTCATGAATCAGGGTGAATTGAAAAAAGTCATTGCGGAAACGGTATTTTGCTGTGCGCAAGACGATACGCGTCCCGTTCTCAAAGGATGTTTAATGGAACTTGGCGATAAACTCGTGATGACTGCGTTGGACGGTTACCGCCTTGCATTTTCGCAGGCAAATATTGTTTCCAAGAGCGGAGAAAGCAGATTGATTTGTCCTGCAAGAACGCTTACGGAAATTTCCAGAATGCTGACCAACGACGACGAGGAAATTACCCTCTATTCGCAGGGCGGAATGTTGCTTGTGAAAGCGGACGAAACGGTGATTGTTTCCCGCTTGTATCAGGGAGATTTTATAAAGAAAGAAAACGTCATTCCCCCTTCGTTTTCCACGAGCGTTACGTTCGGCAAAAACGAACTCATTTCGAGCGTAGAGCGTGCGGCGATTCTCATCCGCGGCGATAAAAATAACCTGATTTCTTTGGAAATCGGGGCGGAAAGCGTAAAAGTTTCCTCTATTTCCGAAATCGGTAACGTTTCGGAGAGCGTAAACGCGACGGTGGAAGGCGTAGAACTCGTCATTTCCATGAACGCGAAATTTTTGTTGGACGCATTGAGAGCTTTGGACGAAGATGAAATCGTCATCTCTCTCAACGGAGCGGTTTCGCCTTTCATTCTTCAAAATAAGGAAAAGAAAGACAGTTTATATCTGATTTTGCCTGTAAGAAACGCACAATAATCGCTTGACGGACAAGCTGAAAAACTTTATAATCAAGAAAAAAATAAACCGCAGGAGTAAATAATATGAAAAGAACTTATCAGCCCAAGAAAAGACAGAGAAGCAAAGTACACGGCTTCCGCCAGAGAATGAAGACGCAGGGCGGCCGCAAAACGCTGAAAAGAAGAAGAAACAAAGGCAGAAAGCATATTTCCGCATAACCGATGAAATATCTGCGGATTAAGCGGAAAAACGATATCACCAAAATCCTGAAAACGGGAAAGCGCGCGCATTCGGAATCGCTCACAATTGTGTATCTTCCCAAAAAGCAAACGGAAATGGCGGTTTGCGTGGGAAAAAAATTCGGAAAAAGCGTGCAGAGAAACCGCATTAAACGGCTGCTTCGCGAAGCGTTCCGTCTGCAAGGAGAAATGAAACCGTGCGCGGTGCTTTTAATTCCGCGCGTGAAAGAGGAATATTCATTTTCCGCATTTTTCAGGGATATCGGAAAAATTCTCAAAAAGGAACGATTGATTGAAAATCAACATTCGGGAATTGCTGGCGCAGAACGTCAGATATCTGCGCCGACGGAAGATATTTAAGCCGTACTTGAAGGGTTTCTTTATACGGCTTATCTGCTTTTATCAAAAGCACTTTTCCAAGCATACCTGCCTTTACAGCCCCACCTGTTCGGAATATACGAAACGCTGCATCAACAGCTTCGGCGTACTTTTCGGGATTCTTCTCGGCAGTTGGCGCATTCTACGGTGCAACCCTCTTTCCAAAGGAGGAATCGACCCTGCACCGGAGCCGTTTTGGAAGAAAAAATGGCTTGTGTGAATTAAGGAATTTCATGGGAACTTTATTGAACTCGATTTTAAGCAATATTACCGACGCCCCCGTTTTGAAAGAGGGTTATTATATCGACCCCGGCGCGCTCGGTACTTTTGCGAAAGTTATAATCGAAGGCGTCGGAATTATCGGCCTCGGCATCATCGTGTTTGCGCTCGTGCTGAAAGCGATTACGCTGCCCTTCGATATTTATCAGCGCGTAAAAATGAGAAAGCAAACGCTCGTTATGCGCGAAATGCAACCCGAACTTGAAAAGCTGCAAAAGCAGTACGCAAACGACAAAGCGATGTACAACCAGAAGATGATGGAACTGTATAAAAAGAACGGGTACAGCATGTTCGGCGCCTGCATTCCCATTATCGTGTCCATGGTAATTCTGATTATCGCTTTCTCGGGTTTCCGCAGTTATTCCACTTCCGCGAACCTCGAAATGTATGAAGAGATGTCGCACGCCTATAACCAGGCGCTTGCGGAATACATTGTGGAAGGAAAAGAATTTTATCTCAACGGCGAGGACGTACTCTGTGAAAAATTAGAAAACGGAGAAATCCGCTTTGTGCAAAGCTGGGAGACGGATACTTCTTTTGAAGAAAACGGCGTTTCCTATTCCATGACGGTGATTTCCGATACAAAGTATTTAATCGTCCAATCGGGGGATACGACAGACAAACAATGTATTTTTTATCAGTATCCGTTTTTGAAAAGTTCGGCGGAAGTAAGTGAATATACCGCGGGCGCGAAAGAATATAAAATCGATAAAGACAAACTTTTAACGGAAGGCGGCGAAGCGAAAACGGAAATCGATGCCCTGATAAATGATGAAACGGCGCCTGTCTCCGAGGACGAAGCCTGCCGTCTTTACTATGCAAAACGGGGAGCTTTGGCTGCAAAAGAATGGTATGAAGACGGTAACGACGCACACTTCCTTTGGGTAAAAAACGTTTGGTCGCCCGACGTATCTTACGAACACCCCATTAAGAGAAGTTACAGCTCGTTTGCTTCCCAATTCGGCAACGTCAGAATGGCGGACGGAGAAAAACAAAAACTTGCGAACGTGCTCGACGAAAAACAGTATAATTATCTGACCATGGAGATGTCGGCACATACCAAAGCGCCGAACGGTTATTTCATTCTCATTATCCTTTCCATCGGACTCATGGTAGTGTCGCAGTTGATTTCCATGAAGAGTCAGAAAGAAAGCAGTAAATATCAGACGGTGGACGGTTCGGGCGCGCGCACGCAAAAAATTATGCTGGTGGTGATGCCGCTCATCTATGCGGTTTTTGCTTTCCTGTACAGTGCTGCGTTCTCTATCTATATGGTCATGAGCAGTTTCATTTCCATTTGCGTTACGCTGATTTCCAATCTGATAATCGGGCATATCTTCCACAAAAAGGAAGTTGCGGAAATTAAGGAAAAGAATGCGCGCATTCCCGCCTGGATGAAACAGCAGGAAGAGTACAAAAAAGGCAAAAAAACAAAGGACAATAAAAACAGAAAATAACTATTCTGAAAGAGGATTCAACATGGACATTCAGGAATTTAGCGGAAAAACGGTAGAAGAAGCGGTAGAAACGGGCTTACAAGCAATCGGACTTACGGCGGAAGAAGTGGAAGTAACCGTTTTGGAAGAAGGAAAAAAGAAATTATTCGGTTCGGTTGCGGCGCGCGTTGCGCTGAAACCCAAACAGAAAAAAACGGACGGCGAACGTGCCGTAATGTTTTTAAGCGGACTCCTTCCCCATCTCGGCGTCAATGCAGAGCCTGAACTTCAAGAGGAAGGCGAAAAAATAGTCATCAACCTTTCGGCGGATGCGGCAAGGGAAATTATTGGCAGACGCGGGGAAATGATTGACGCCGTTCAAGTGCTTACCGGCGCGGTAGCCAATACGGGCAGACGCGACTATAAACGCGTGGTGGTAGATTGCGGAAACTACCGCGAAGAGCGCGAAGAAACGTTAAAACGCGTTGCGAATAAACTTGCGGCAAAGGCGGTGCGTCTCGGAAAGCGCGTCCGCTTAGAACCGATGAATCCTTACGAAAGAAGAATTATCCATGCCGCACTTGCAGACAGCGAGGAAGTAACCACGAAGAGCGAAGGCAAAGAACCCGAACGCTTTGTTGTGATTATTCCGAAAAACTTAAAACAGCGCGACGGCAAGGGCAGAAACGACAGAAACCGTACGGGAAGAGACGGACACAAACACGAACAGAAATTCGGCGAGAGAAAGCAGTACCCCAAGCGCGAACTTCCGACCGAAGAAACGCCGCAGACTTCCGGCACAAGTTACAAAAAAGGCGGCTATAACGGATTTTTCGGAACGTATCTCGGAAAAGAAGACGAAACGGACGAATTTTCCGCAACCCCTACCGAAGATTCGGAAGAATAATAAAACGCAACATAACAACGCCGCCGCAGTTTCTGCGGCGGCGTTATTTGAAAACAAAAATTAGTATACCCCGCTGCCCTGCTTGCAAGGGAGCGGGGTAATTTATTTTACTTTTTAATTGTTTTATAATATAATAGTTGAAAAACAAGCAATGTTTGAAGTGAGATGATATGGAAAGAAAGCATTATATCGATAATTTAAGATGGATATGTATCTTATTGTTGATTCCGTATCATATCGCAATGGCATATAACAGTTGGGGCGAAGGGAATTATATTGTTTTAGGTTCCGATAAAGTAATAAGTTCTTTTATCGTCGCGGTATCCCCGTGGTTTATGACGCTATTATTTTTATTGGCAGGAATCAGCGCTCGGTTATCACTTGCCAAACGGTCAAAAAAACAATTCATTCTCGAACGCGTATTAAAATTGCTAGTACCCTTTATTATCGGGACGCTTTTTATAGCGCCGCTGTTATCTTACATGGCAGACAAAACCAATTGCGGTTATGAAGGGAACTATTTTAGTCATTTTACTGTTTTCTTTACAAAATGGACGGATATTTCAGGTTATGACGGCGGTTTTACTATCGCGCATTTGTGGTTTTTATTATATCTGTTTGTTATCGGGCTAATCGGTTGTTTGTTTGATTTGTTATTTGGGAAGCATATCGCAAAATGGAATCTTGACAACACGCCGGTCTGGGCGGCAATTTTACTTGTTTTGTTGGCTTTCGCTGCTTTTCCCTTAAAGGTAGGCGGTAAAAGTATTTTAACATTTTTGTTGTTATATCTCTTCGGGTTCTATGTTTTTGAGAAAGAAAACGTCATAGAACGTCTTTCAAAATTAAAGTGGATATTTCTTGGCGTTTGGTTGGTGCTGACGGCGTTAAACGTATGGCTTTTTATTTGGACAGACGAAAGTCTTACGGTATTAAGTACAATCTTAAATTTACTCGCGGGCGCTTTCGGACTATTGACAATGATATCGGCGGGATACATCTTTCTCAATAAATCAAATGCAATGACACGCTTCATATCGTCCGTTTCATTTCCCGTATATATTGTTCATTTTGTTTGGGTTGTCGCGTTTGAGTACTGGTTTTCACGTGTCACTCAAAATACGGCATTTATATTTTTGCTTTCTACTTTTTGCTCGCTTGCGGCAACGTTGATTACAAGCGCCGCAATAAAATACTGCCCTGTAGTAAATTTGGCGTTCGGTTATAAATTCAAGAAAAAACAAAAATAAAATTACAAATTATCGCGCAAAATCGGTAAATTTTCCTGAAAAACGCCCGCTAAAACGCGCTCTTACGTTGTTTCTGACAAAAAAAAGGCAAAATTTTCCCCAAAAAACAAAAATTTTATGAAAAACTTCGCTGAGAATTAACGACAGAGCGAAAAAAGAACGCCAAAAGGCGTTCTTTTTTCTTAATTATCTCAAATCAAGCCACAAAAGCGCACCGGCTCTTGCATAACCTCTGATTTTTTCTTTCGGATAGGGAGATTTTTCGCCGCCGTAGCAATACAGAAAATAATCTCCCTCGGGGGTTATGTACATCGTCAGTTCATATCCCTCGGGGTCGCCGTAATTTTTGCTGGTGCATTTCTTTACAATCGTAGCCGTATCCGTGTCGTAAGTTCTCTTTTTCGTTTGCTTAATCACGATTCTCCGCTCCTTCTTTATAAAGTTACTTTCATTTTACGCGAAGGATGAATTTTTGTCAAGCATTCCCGAAAAAATTATCAAAGAACCCCGATTTCAGGAGTATTTTTCCAAAAGAATTAGTTTTCCGCAAGCCATTTTTGCGCGTTCGCTTTGGTATAAGCGGTAATGGTTTCCTTCGCATAAGCGGATGCCTCGCCGCCGTAAGTGTAAAGGAAGTAGTCTCCTTCGGGAGTCTGGTACATCGTAGCCTCGTATCCCTTGGGGTCGCCGTAATATCCGCAAGTTACTTTTTTCACAACAGTAGCCGTTTCGGTGTTATAAGTTTTCGTCTTGATAGTTTTAATCATTGTTCGCATCTCCTTCATAAAATGTTAATTTTATTTTACGCCCATGTGAACTTTTCGTCAATAATTCACGAAATCAATTTAACATGCTGTTATTTTTGTGAATTTTTAACAAAATTTACCTGCGCCCCCCATTGCCTGTTCGTGAAATGTTATTCATTTACACTTTTTCGCAATTCGCGCGAGCGCAACGACAGCGTAGAAACGGCAGAAGAAATTGCCTGCGCCATGGTATATACAACATTCAGGCGCGTCAGGTTAAGCACAGAATAGGAAAAAGCCGATTTTTTCGCCACAATGCCGAGAACGGAAATATCGCCTACTTTGCCCAGACGCTTATTCGCTCCCGAACCCGGGCGCAAGGGACTATCCGAAACTTTGATGAGTCCAACGTCGGAATCTTCGCCGACGGCGGCGTCAACAGCAATAATTTTACTGAACGGATGTGTTTTTTTCAAAAAATTGTTAATATACTTAACTTCTTTTGCGGTGACAGGCGCATTTAAGGTGCCGTACACAAAACCGCGGAATTCGGGGTTGCGCTTGAGCATTGTGCCTGTAACAGGTCCAAGCGAATCCCCTACGGCAAGGTCGCTGCCGATACACAGTACGACAGGCGGTGCCTGCATTTCTCCTAAACAACGTTCCAAAGCCATCATAATTCCCGTTTCTGCCATTGAATTATAAAAATGAAAAGCGTAGTCCATAATCCCTCCGTAATCTTTTCAATTATGTTCCATCCGTTTCGATTTTATAACCCGAAAGGCAGAAACGTTCGACAATTTTGAAAAGTTATGTTATAATAGAAATAAAGGAGATTTGCCGTGTCTTGGATTCTGGACGTAATATTTATCATAACGCTCATCGGCGGAATTTTAATCGGCGTTCACCGCGGATTTATTGCGGGCATCTGCAAACTTGCGGGAACGGTATTTTCCATATTTGCGGCAATCTCATTTTGTAACGCATTGCAGGTGCAATTGGAAGATTGGTTTGGTATGACAAGCGCGCTTGCAAACGCTATCGGAAACGAAACCGCCGCATATTGGATTGCCGTTGCTATCAGTTTTGTAATTTTGTTTACGCTTGTTCGTTTGGCCGCTTATTTGCTCGGGAAACTCGGAACGGCGGTCATCAGCAAAGTTGCGGCGTTTAACGTCATCAACCAACTGCTCGGCGGTCTGCTCGGTCTTCTGAAATCTGCCGTTGCGTTGTTCCTTGTATTAACGTTCTTTAAGTATCTGATAGGGTGGGCAAATCTCGCTTCCTTTGAAAACTTTATTTCGTCCAGCACGATTGTCGGGGCGATATTTAATTGGGATTGGTTTATCGAAGCGTCGACGTTTTCCTTTTTGGGGTTCGGAAAGTAAATATATAGCGAATGAAAGTATGATAACCGCCTGTATGGGCGGTTTTCTTTATATTTTTTTGCACTCAATGTTTCACGTGAAACACGGCAAAATCGGCATAAAAATTCGGGAGTTGTTTCACATGAAACATTTTGACCCTTTTTTAGGGGTGCGCAAACTTAAAATGGCTGTAAAACCGTGAATTTGATACCGTTTGGCTGTCTTATGTGATATTTTTGTAAAATCGGAAAGAATTTCCAAGATTTACTTGAAAAATAATAAATCGTGTGATAAAATAATTAAGCGTGAAAACCGCATACTAACAGATGAGCCATTCATATATTATAAAAGGAGATTTGTTTTGAGCAAAACAGTAAAAACAATTATTGCAATTATTATTGTTGCGGTGCTCGGTATCGGCATTTACTACTGGGTGACGACGGCGATTCGCAACAACAAGGAAGTTGACCAGTCGGAGTTTTTCAATTTAATTGAAGACGAACGCGGCGACGGCGGAAAGGCCACCGACAAGAAAGACGAAGATAGAATCGGCGAATATTGGGATAACGAACAAATTGTGAAAATCCATGTAGACGGATTTACGATTTACGGTTATACCAGCGTCGATTCGCACAATTATTCCTATTGGGCAAAACTTACCATGGCACAGAATAGCGTGCCGTTAAATGAAAAGATTGCCGAATGGGAAGACCTCTTGAAAGAGGAAGGGATAACTTTTAAGGTATCTGCTGCCGACCCCAACGCGGGTTCGGGTTGGACGAACTTCATTTATATTGCCATTCTTGTGGTCGGCGTTGTTGCATTCTTTATTATTTTGCGTGCAACCAGCGGCGGTGGCGGAAAAGTCATGAACTTCGGCAAGACGAAAGCGAAAGTTTCCACTAACCTCAAAGTTCGCTTTTCCGACGTCGCGGGTGCGGAAGAAGAAAAGGAAGAGCTCAAAGAAGTGGTTGAGTTCCTGCGCAGTCCGAAAAAGTTTTCCGATTTAGGGGCGAAGATTCCCAAGGGCGTACTTTTGGTGGGGCCTCCCGGCACGGGTAAAACGCTGTTTGCGAAAGCGGTTGCGGGCGAAGCGGGCGTTCCGTTCTTCTCGGTCAGCGGTTCCGACTTCGTGGAAATGTACGTCGGTGTAGGTGCTTCGCGTGTGCGCGATTTGTTTGACCTTGCAAAACGTAACCAGCCCTGCATTATCTTTATCGACGAAATCGATGCAGTCGGGCGTCAACGCGGAGCGGGACTCGGCGGCGGACACGACGAACGCGAACAAACCTTAAACCAGATTCTTGTTCAGATGGACGGGTTCGATACCAACGAAGGAATTATCGTGATGGCGGCAACCAACCGTGCGGATATTCTCGATAACGCACTTCTCCGTCCGGGACGGTTTGACAGACAGATTTACGTCAATTTACCCGACGTCAAAGGCAGAGAGCAAATTCTAAAAGTGCACGCACGCAATAAACCGCTTGCCGCGGACGTCAATTTCAAAGTGATTGCTCGCATTACGAGCGGCTTCTCGGGAGCCGACCTTGCAAATCTTTTGAACGAGGCGGCAATTCTTGCGGCTCGTGCAGGCAGAACGGTCATTACTAATCATGACCTCTACGAGGGAATCAACAAAGTAATTATGGGGCCGCAGAAGAAGAGCCGCGTTGTTTCGGAAGCGGATAAGAAAAATACCGCTTATCATGAAGCGGGGCACGCAATTCTTGCAAAACTGTGCCCGCATTGCGACGAGGTTCAGGAAGTGTCGATTATTCCCCGCGGCATGGCGGCAGGCTACACGCTTTCCCGTCCCGAAACGGATGACCGTGCGGATACCGTCAACAAATTAAACGACGACATTTGTATGGCTCTCGGCGGCCGTGTGGCGGAAGAACTTGTCATTCACGACTTCTCGGCAGGAGCTTCGGGCGATATCCAGCACATTACGAGCCGTGCCCGTAAAATGGTCACAGAATGGGGTATGAGCGAAAAGCTCGGTCCCATCGCTTACGGCAGCAGCGGGCCTGTGTTCCTCGGCAGAGATTACGAGGAAAGAACGGTTTATTCCGAAGAAACGGCGGCTCTTATCGACGAAGAAATCAAACGTATCATCGGCACGCAGTACGAACGGGCAAAGAAACTTCTTTCAGAAAATCGTTCAGTGCTTGACAATATGGCAAGAGTACTTGTGGAGCGTGAAACCATATATACCGCCGAAGTCAATATGCTCATGAAGGGTGCGAGTTACCAGGAAGTGCTCGATTATATGGAAGAGCATGACAAAGAGAAGCCCGATAACCCGTTCGGCACGGCAGAAAATATTGTTAAGAAAGAAACAAAACCCGAAGACGGCAAGGAAGCGTCGGAACCGACGGAGCAGTCCAAAAAGACGCAAACGAACGAAAATGCGGAAAAAACGGAAAGTGTTGAAACTGCCGAGCCCGAAGAGAATACGAAAGAAAAATCCGACAAGGAGTAAAAAACATGGGGAAAATCATTTCCTTTTCCAATCAAAAGGGCGGCGTTGGTAAGACGACGACCTGCGTAAATATGGCGGCTTATATCGCCAACACGGGCAAAAAAGTTTTGCTCATCGATATGGACCCGCAAGGGAATGCGACGACGGGTTTGGGCTTTTCCAAAAGTTCGCTGAAAAAGTCGGTGTATAACGTTTTAATTGACGGCGACGATGCCAACGACAATATTTTAAGAACGGAGATGGAGAACTTGTTTCTATTGCCTGCGAATATCGATTTGGCTGGTGCGGAAGTCGAACTCGTCTACAAAAAGAGCCGCGAAAAAGTTTTGAAGACCGCTCTGGATAAAATTAAGGCGAATTTCGATTATATTTTAATCGACTGCCCGCCTTCGCTCGGACTCATTACGATTAACGCGTTGGCGGCTGCGGACAGCGTACTCATTCCCATTCAAAGCGAATATTACGCCTTGGAAGGGCTTTCGCAACTCATGAACACCATTTCGCTTGTTCGTCAACACCTTAACAAAAGTCTGAAAGTGGAGGGAGTTGTGCTCACGATGTACGACGGACGGTCGCTTATCAGCAAACAGATTGCGGCGGAAATCAAAAAGTTTTTCACAAAAAAACTGTATGAGATTGTCATTCCGCGCAATATCCGTCTTTCCGAAGCGCCGAGCCACGGCAAACCCATTTTGCTACACGACCCGAAGTGTATGGGCGCGCGCGCGTACGAAGCGCTCACGGAAGAATTTTTAACAAAATCCGAAGGAAAAGGAGAATAAATCATGGCGACGACAAAAGGACTTGGAAGAGGACTTTCCGCGCTGTTCAGCGATACGGAAGAGGCATACGAAAACGCGCAGACGGAAGGTGCTGCAGTTGAAAGAAGCGGCGCGACGGAAGTTGATATTTCCGAAGTGTTCCCGAATCCCGACCAGCCCCGTAAGGCATTCGATGAAAATGCTTTGAACGACCTTGCAAATTCGATTAAAGAACACGGCGTAATTATGCCGCTCGTCGTCAACCGTACGAGCGAAGGCACTTATATGATTATTGCCGGTGAGCGCAGATACCGCGCCGCCAAACAGGCGGGTCTTGAAAAAGTGCCCGTTATTATTAAAGAGCTCGGCGAGCGCGAAATTCAGGAAATCTCCCTTATCGAGAACTTGCAGCGCGAAGATTTGAATCCTATCGAAGCGGCGTACGGCATGAAGCGGCTCATGGAGGAATTCCACCTCACGCAGGAAGTTTTGGCGGAGCGTTTGGGGAAATCCCGTCCTGCAATCGCAAACACATTGCGTCTTCTGACGCTTGCGGAAGAAGTGATTGCGCTGGTGCGCGAGGGTAAACTTTCCTCCGGTCACGCAAGAACACTTGTTACAGTCCCTGCGGAAAAACAGGTAGAGGTTGCAAACGAATGCGTGAAAAACGGTTGGTCGGTGCGTGAAGCGGAACGTGCGGTAAAACAGCTTCTGAATCCGCCCGAAGTGCTCGCAAAAGAAAAAGAGCAGAAAAACGCTGTCATGAGCGCCGAACTTAAACATTTGGTGGAGCGGCTCCGCATGACGCTGAAAACCAAAGTGTCGCTCATCGGCACGGACAAAAAGGGCAGAATTTATATCGATTATTATACGCGCGACGATTTGGACCGCATCAGCGAATTGCTGGATATTATCGACAGAATGGAATAAACAAAAGCCGACCGCATCGCGGTCGGCTTTTTCTATACATTATTATATATTGATAAAACGGTTTATTTGTTTTCGTTTTCTTTTTTGATTTCCTCGTTCAATTCGTCGGAGTTCATAAAATCGGTCGTTCGTTGCGGAGGGTTGATTTTCCGTTTCACAAGGAACATTGCCCCGCCGAAAAGTACGGCAAAAGCAATAACGAGGGCAAACCAGCCCCAGCCGCAAAAGATGCCCACAAAAACGCTTGCGGCAACGCAAAGGCAGGATAAAATACAAAAAATAATTTGTAAAATCTTCATTTTCTTTCCCGAATGAACGAATAAAATCATATATATTGTAGCATAATTACCTTGAAAAAACAATAGATTGTGGTTGTAAAAAAACCCGAAAAAATATTAAAAAAAATTAAAAAATTTTGCGAAAAACAGTTGACACGCCCTTTTTATTATGATATTATAAGTAGGCTGTCTGCGAGAGAGGCAACAAAATATCGGTTGAAAGGGCAAAAACCCCGAAAAAATCGAGAAAAGTTGCTGAAAATTCGGATAGCCCGGACTGTTGTTCGGTAACGCAGATTAAAAATAGAATAAGAAGGAAACGATTTTTTGTAACACAAAAACAAGTTTCTGTCAATTTTTTTGAGCAAACAATAGTACTCAAAACAAAGTCAGCAAAA